>JADJUP010000045.1 GCA_016716965.1 Sulfuritalea sp.
CCGCCAGTTCGGGTCATACCCGGCGGCCTCGAGCGCGGCTAGCGAATTGGCTTCCTCGTAGATTCTGTTGGTATTGCCGGCTTCGTTATAGCTGCGCAAGAGTAATACGAGGTCGATTGCGTCCTTCGGATTTTCGTGCCCGCGATCGGCCCAGGCGAAGATTTTCAGAATCGCAATTCCAGGGAGCGAGGCAATTTTGATTTCTATCTCGGGGCCCACTTCAACCGTCACTGAGGCGGCGAGCGCATCGCCGAATCCGGCGACGTTCATCATGATCGCCATATCCGGTGGCCACATGATGATGCTGGGGCTGGTTTCAATGCCTCCGAACGGGATCAGATCGACTGTGTACGGATGCCCCACGCCGGGAAGCTGAAAATGTAACCGGTGGGCGACATGTTTCGATTCCTCGAATTTGGCGCTTGCAAGCAGGCGATCCTTGATCGCTCGGAATTGGTCCCAGTTGTCCAGCGCAAAGGCGAAATCCACGTCCGTCGTGCCACGGCCCGCTTGCAGGCCGTGAATGTTTTCAAGAAGAATGATTCTCGCCACGGCGCCAACCAGGAAGACCGGAAACCCAAGCTCTCTTGAGGCCTGGTGGATTTCGCTGATGACCCTCAAGGCCAAGGGCTCAACGGGACGGTCAGGCTTGAGCTTCAGGGTTTGCGAGATATTGGTCATGGATCAGCTTTGCAGCTTCCAGGTTACGAGGGTCCAGCGTCGCTATTAGATCAGCATAGGCCAGCAAGGGCGGGACGGTTTCCGGCATTGGCCTTTCATCTTCAAAATCCCAGAAGGCGTCCAGAATTTCTATGTCGCCTTTCACGTCCGGGCGCAGCCTGTTTTCCGCCACCAGTTTGGTGAGATTTTTTTGGCCTTGCTGCTTGTGGAGATAAATGGTGATTGCGTGTGGCCGCAGGTACCCGGTCAATTTCTCGGCTGCAGGCTCCGCACCCCATTGGGCACCGTACCTGGGTATGTCGACGTCCTTCCACCAGTCGGCTTTCGGAGCGCGAAATCTTCTTGGATTGAGTTTCGGCCGCAGCTTGATCGGGTAGTTGGTTATCCACTCTTGCACCAGCTTCTGGCGCTCAAGGATCTCTGTCACCCTTGCCCTTGCCGCCGGTTGTGATGCCCCTTCCATTCAGGTCGAAGAATACCCAGCCGATAGTGCCAAGGGCTACGCCCGCAGCCTGGACGATATTTCGGTAAGGTGCGTTGAGTAATTCAGGCTTGCATAGCAGCCCGAACACGACGCGCAAATGGGTTGCCGTGCCCGCTCGTTTGCCCTCTTGGTCGGTCAGTTGAAATTCTTCCCCCTCAATGGGGCGTTGGCCTTTCACCAGGACATATAGGCCGGGGCCATGCAGATAGGCGTTGCCGGTAGCGTCGATAAATTGCAGATCGAGTTCACGGCATTTTTCAGCGGTTTCCGCTGTGATGCGGGGCGCAACAAGAAGGGGCTGTTCGCCGTGTCCATATAGTGCGCGCTGATATTTGATATCCCTCAGGATTGCGAATCGATCAACACGCTTGATTTCGACTAGATAGGGGTAACGCTGCCCGTTTGCCTCGATTTCGATGCGAGCGTCCGCGCGAAAGCCTGGCGCGATGAGTGGCTCGCTCGATCACACGACCTTGAATACCCGCTGTCTTTTGCAGGGCTTCCAAGGCACGCAGCAAGAGAACCTGCCATTTGTCGTTAAGTGGCTTCATTGTTCAGACTTGTTAAACGTTCACGTTTCGTGAACGGTACCTCGCAGTGAACGTTCGTGTCAACCAATCGTTCAGGCAGGCTTTATGTTCACGTTGCGTGAACAGTAATAAATAATGAACAGCCAGTGTGGGCCAGGGACAGAGGGCGATGGAGGGAATTACCTTGGCTGAAACTGGCGTGCTCTTTTGCCCAAACTGGGGCATCGAGCTAGCAATCGGTGAGCGTTTCTGAAAAGTCGGCGCTGGCGATCCTGATCGAGCCCTGAACTATAAATGTACATTACAATGTACATTCTCATACAGGAGGCGCCATGCAGGAAACCACGTTCACCGAATTGCGCAATCACGCCAAGGATTATTTCGACGCCGTCGAAGGCGGGGATACGGTTCGCGTTTTCCGCAATGGAAAGCCCATCGCCGAGATAGTGCCGGTCCGTTCCGGGCTGCCGTCCTGGAAGCGACAAGCCACGCCATTGACGGTCAAGGGCTTGTCCCTGAGCCGGGAAATACTGGGCGATCGGAATGACTCGGCGTGAGGCTGTTTCTGGATACCTCGGCCTTTGCCAAACGCTATGTCGCGGAGCAGGGGTCGGACAAGGTACTGGCGATATGCCAGGAGGCGGACAGGCTTTTCGTCAGCGTCATCTGCTTTCCGGAACTTACCTCGACACTGTGCCGCCTCGTGCGCGAGAAGAAACTCGCCAGGGCCGCCTATCGACAACTGAAGGGTGACGCGGTGGCCGATCTGGCGGATGTCGACATCTGCCAGATCACACCGGAGGTTCTCGCCGCGGTGGTTTCGCTGCTGGAAGCGCATCCGCTGCGCGCGATGGATGCGCTTCATGTGGCGTGCGCACTGGCTTGCCAGCCCGACGCCTTTGTATCCGCCGACCGGCAGCAGCTTGCCGCGGCGCGCAAGGCGGGGCTGAGGATCGTTGACGTTTCGTAGCGGCGCAAGCGCGCAGCTACCGCAAGCAAATGCGCCTCCGCTTCGCCCTGCTCTGCTAGCGGAGCGTTCTGGAAAGTCGGCGGCGGCGGAGCGGCGCGTGGTCTGCCAAGCCGACCGACGAGAATGCCCAGGTCCATGCGCTGGCACCCATTCACTCAGGGCGCCGGCGCGGGCGATCCGGCGGGGCGCCACCCCTGACGGGTTCCAAACGCTACGCGATCCTGCACTGGTCCCATTACTGCGGGAAGATAGATTAGTACTACAATAGGTACCGTTACACTAAAAACAGGTACTGATATGAATACCCTCACTGTCTCGGAGTTGAAGCGCAGGGGCATGGCGGCCATCGAGGATGGACTGCGCAATGGCCCGGTGCATATCGTCAAGCGCAACAAGCCTGCGGCGGTAGTGCTGACCGAAGCCGAGTATCAGCGCCTCGCGCATGGCCGGGTGGCCGCCCCCAGCGGCGTGACCGCCGTGCAGTGGCTCCTGAACCAGCACACCGCCGGAAAGCGCAGCAAGGCGCAGATCGACGCCGCACTCAAAGCCGAGCGCGACTGGTGATCGCCTTCTTCGACGCCAGTGCCCTGATCTACCTGATCGAAGGCGCCGAGCCTTTCGCTGCCAAGGTGCGCAAGGAACTGGCGGCGGCAGTCAGGAAGCATCCTGATCTGGCCGCCGCCATGAGCCGTCTGTCGTGGCTGGAATGTCGGGTGGGGCCGATGAAGGACAACGACAGCGCCACGCTGGCGGCGTTCGACGC
Source organism: Sulfuritalea sp. (assembly GCA_016716965.1). GTDB lineage: Bacteria > Pseudomonadota > Gammaproteobacteria > Burkholderiales > Rhodocyclaceae > Sulfuritalea. The sequence continues at coordinate 3,429 of JADJUP010000045.1, forward strand.
CTTCTTCGCCCGGACTGATCTGGTCTGGGTGGAACTGACCAGGGATGTTGTCGAACTGGCGGCAGCCATCCGCGTCAGACCGGCGAAGACGCCCGACGCACTACAGGCGGCGTCGTGTCTCCAGCTTGGCGGTGAACATCTTTTCTTGACCGGGGATAGCGCGTTCAGGCGGGTGGCCGGCCTGAATGTGAAGGCGCTGACTTGACCGGCGCCGCGATCAGTTTGGCCGCAACCCCAGTATCCCCCTAGCCTCCGTCGCCGTCGCCGGCCGCCTTCCATAGCGGTCGCACACATCCACGATCTTCTTCACCAGTTCGGCATTGCTCGCGGCCAGCCGCGTCGGGTCGAAGCGCAGGTTGTCTTCCAGGCCGGTGCGGCAATGGCCGCCGGCTTCGAGGCACCACTGGTTGACCTCGAACTGCCAGCGCGCGGTGCCGGCGGCGACCCAGGTGGCGCCGGGCAGCACCTCGGCCAGTTCACTGCGCAGGAAGTCGAAGACGCTGCGCCGCACCGGCAGGGCGTTGGCGATGCCGAGCACGAACTGCACGTGCGGCGGGCTCTTGAGCAGGCCCTTCTTCACCAGATTGGCGGCGTTGTAGAGCATGGCGAGGTCGAAGACCTCGATCTCGGGCTTGATGTCGTTGTCAAGCATGGTCTTGGCCAGGCCCTCGACGAAATCGGGCGGATTCTCGTAGATGCTGGCCGGGAAGTTCACCGAGCCGGTGGCCAGCGAGGCCATGTCGGGTTTGAGGTGCAGCATGGCGCCACGCGCGGCCTGCTCGCGGCCGCGGCCGCCGGTCGAAAACTGGATGATCATGCCCGGGCAGTGCTTGCGCACGCCTTCCTGCACCTGGGCGAACAGGGCAGGGTCGGAGCTTGCCGTTTCGTCCGGGTTGCGCACGTGGATGTGCACCAGCGAGGCGCCGGCTTCATAGGCCTGGTGCGTGGATTCGATCTGCTCGGCGGGCGTGACGGGCACGGCGGGGTTGTCGGCCTTGCGCGGCAGGGCGCCGGTGATGGCGACGGTGATGATGACGGGCTGGGTCATGGGCGGGATTCCCTGGTTCAGGCACGCGCGGAACTACTGCTGCGCTTGGTGGTGGCTGCGGCCGCCGGCTTGGCGGTTCCGCGTGTCGAGGGTTTGGCGGGTTTCTTCGCGGCCGGTGCCTTGGCGTCCGGCTCGGCGGCGGCCTGCGGCACCATGGTGCCGGCCATCGCCGTGGCGGCGCGGCGCAGCGCGGGCAGGAAATCCATGCAGCTGCGCAGGGTGACGCGCGGCGCCGGGCCATGCACCGCCACCGTGGCGCAGACGCGGCCTTGGGCATCGGTGACCGGCACCGAAACGGCCACCGAGCCTTCGAGGAATTCGCCGACGTCGGTGCCGATGCCTTCATTGCGGATGCGGCGCAGCGCCTTCTGCAGTTCCTCGGGATCGATGATGGTGTTTTCGGTATGGCGGCGGTAGGGGCCGGGGCCGAGCAGGGTGGCCACCTGGCGTTCGCTCAACTGGCTGAGGAAGAGCTTGCCGCTGGCAGTGCAGTGCAGCGGCACGCGCGAGCCGGCGGCCAGATGCACGCGCACCGGCGAGGAGGTCTCGACGCGGTCAAGGTAGAGCACCTCGTTGCCGTCGAGCATGGTCAGGTTGCAGGTCTCGCCGATCTCGGCCACCAGTTGCTGCAGGATGGCGTGGCGGCGCGCGCGCTGCGGCGATCGCATCATCACTTCCAGCGCCAGCTTGGACATGCGCGCGCCGATGCAGTAGCGCTTGGCGGCCGGTTCGCGCTGCACCAGCCCGCCGCGCTGCAGCAGGCCGAGGATGCGGAACACGCTGGGCTTGGGCAGCCCGCACAACTGCGTCAGCTCGTCGAGCGAAAGCGGGCCGTCGGCGCGCGCCACCAGTTCCAGCACGCCGAAAGCCCTCAGCGTCGAGGAATCGTCCGGTATCTGCGTCACTTGCTTGGGCATGGTTTCGATCCGCTGTTTTGGAAATCCGCTAGGCAATCACCGAATCGTCCGTCACCCCGGCGAAGGCCGGTGTCCAGTTTGCCGCAGTTTCCGGTTTCCGGCGGTTGCCGGAATGACGACCCGACCTTCGATCCGCCAAATTCGAACTTTTGAATTGCTTTACAAGATTCCGTTAAACGAAATTATCTATTTCATTATTGCAATACTTGAAGTTTCGTGCAATGATTTTCTGGAACGAATAATTTCAATAAAGGAGATCCGGTCATTCCGCCACGCTGGCGGCATGGACACCGATCCCGACCGGCGAGGAGCAAACCGTTGAGCAACACGGCATTCAGTTATCAGGATTTGCTGCAGATCGTCGACCTGATCAAGACGTCGACGCAGTTCAATGAATTCCACCTCAAGGTCGGCGACATCGAACTCGACATCCGTCGCGGCGAACCCGCCGCACGTCCGGCGCCAGCGGTAGCAGTGGCCCCCGCCGCTCCCGCGCCGGCCACCCCTCTTCCCACCTCGGTGACTCCCGTTGTCGCCGCTCCTCCTCCCGCTGCAAATGTGGAGCCGCACCGAAGCGCACCGCTGGCCTTCCCCGCCGGATCGTTGCTGGTCAAATCGCCGATGGTGGGAACCTTTTACCGCGCGCCGGAACCGGGCGCGAAGCCCTTTACGGAAGTCGGCGCCCGCGTCACGGCGGAAAGCCTGGTCGGCATCGTCGAAGTGATGAAGCTGATGAACTCGATCCCGGCCGGGCAGGCCGGCGTGGTCACCCACATCCTGGTCGAGGATGGCGAGCCCGTGCAGTACGGCCAGGTGCTGGTCGTGATCGAACCGGGCAGCGCCGCGTGAGCCAGGCCGCGCACCCGACCACGGGCACGGGCGGCCTGCGCCGCGTGCTGGTGGCGAACCGCGGCGAGATCGCGCTGCGCGTGCTGCGCGCCTGCCGCGAGCTGGGCCTGGAAACCGTGATCGTGCATTCCGAGGCGGACGCCGATTCGCTGCCGGTGCGCCTGGCCGACCGCGCCGTGTGCATCGGCCCGGCGCGCTCCAACCGCAGCTACCTCAATGCCGAGTTCATCGTCTCGGCGGCGCTGATCCACCATGCCGACGCCATCCACCCCGGCTACGGCTTCCTGTCCGAGAACGCCGATTTCGCGCGGCTGTGCGAAATGGAAAAGATCGTTTTCGTCGGCCCCAGGGCGGACGTGATTTCGCAGATGGGCGACAAGGTGCGCGCGCGCCAGCTCGCGGCGGAAGCCGGCGTGCCGACCACGCCGGGCTCGGCGGGCAAGCTGCGCGATGCCGCCGAGGCGGCGCAACTGGCGGCGCAGATCGGCTACCCGGTGCTGCTCAAGGCGGCGGCCGGCGGCGGCGGGCGCGGCATGCGCGTGGTGCGCGAGCCGGGCGAGCTGGCCGACCAGTTTGCCGACGCCGCGCGCGAGGCCAAGGGCGCCTTCGGCGACGATGCGATCTATGTCGAGAAGTACCTGACCAACATCCGCCACATCGAGATCCAGGTGCTGTCCGACGGCGAGACCGTGCTGCACCTGGGCGAGCGCGACTGCTCGATCCAGCGCCGCAACCAGAAGCTGCTCGAAGAAACGCCCTCGCCGGTGCTGGACGCCGCGGTGCGCGCGCGCATGTGCGCGGCGGCGGTCAAGCTGTGCCGGCATGTCGGCTACACCAGCGCCGGCACCATCGAGTTCATCCTCGATGCCGCCAGCGGCGAGTTCTACTTCATGGAAATGAACACGCGCATCCAGGTCGAGCACCCGGTGACCGAGATGGTCAGCGGCATCGACCTGGTCAAGGCGCAGCTCGAAATCGCCGGCGGCAAGCCGCTGGCCATCGCCCAGGACGAGATCCGCTTCGACGGCCATTCGATCGAATGCCGCATCAACGCCGAAGACAGCGAGCGCGACTTCGCCCCCTGTCCCGGCGCGATCACGCGCTACCACGCGCCCGGCGGCCCCGGCATCCGCGTCGATTCGCACATCCATGCCGGCTACACGGTGCCGCCCTATTACGACTCGCTGCTGGCCAAGGTGGTGAGCTGGGGCCGCAACCGCAGCGAGGCCATCGCCCGCATGCGCCGCGCGCTGAACGAGATGGAAGTCGGCGGCATCAAGACCACCATCCCCTTCCACCTCGGCCTGCTGCAGCACGAGGCCTTCGTCGCCGGCGACGTGCATACGCGCTTTGTCGAGAACGAACTGCTGGGGGCGCGGGCATGAGCGGCCAGAAGTTCGGACTTATCGACGTGACCTTGCGCGACGGCCACCAGTGCCTGTGGTCCACGCGCATGACCACGGCGATGATGACGCCGATCATCGACCGGATCGACGCGGTGGGTTACGAATACATCAACATCCTCGGCGGCGCGGTGTTCGACGTCTGCGTGCGCTTCCTGCACGAGAACCCCTTCGAGCGCGTCGGCCTGCTCTGCGAGCGCTTCGCCACGCCCTGCGACGGCCTGACGCGCGGGCAGAGCCTGTACACCTTCGAGCTGTTCCCCGACGACGTCGTGGCGCTGAATTCCTTCGCGCTGGCCAAGCGCGGCATCAAGGTGCTGACGGTCTACGACGCGCTCAACGACAACCGCAACATCGAATCCTCGGTGCGCTCGGGGCATGAGGCCGGGATGCAGGTCAATGCCATGATGACCTACACCCTGAGCCCGGTGCATGACGACGCCTACTACGTGGCGCGCACCAAAGAGCTGGTGGCGATGAAGGTCGAGTTCATCTCGGTCAAGGACCCGACCGGCCTCCTGACCCCGGAGCGGGCGAAGACGCTGTTCCCGGCCGTGGTTGCCGCCGCCGGCACGATTCCGGTGCAACTGCATTCGCATTGCCAGTCGGGCCTCGCCCCCGAGGTGTACTCGGTGGCGATCGAAAGCGGCTTCCGCTACGGCTACACGGCCTCGCGGCCGCTGGCCAACGGCGCCTCGCTGCCGGCCACCGAAGACGTCGCGGCGCGCGCCGCGGCGCTGGGCCGCGCCACCGGCATCGACACGGCCACGCTCGACGAAGTCTCCGGCTATTTCGCCTGGCTGTGCGAACGCGAGGGCCTGCCGCAGGGCAAGATCATGCAGTACGACCCGGCGCTCTACGAGCACCAGGTGCCCGGCGGCATGATCTCCAACCTCAAGGCGCAGCTGCAGGTGATGAAGATGGAACACCGCCTGCCGGAAATTCTGGAAGAAGCGGCGCAGGTGCGGCGCGACCTCGGCTACCCGATCCTGGTCAGCCCCTTCGCCCAGTACATCATCACCCAGGCGGTGATGAACGTGGTGCAGGGCGAGCGCTACAAGACCATTCCCGACGAGGTGCGCAAGTACGCCATGGGCTATTACGGCCGGCTGGCGGCGCAGCCTTCGGCGGAATTTCTCGAACGCGCGAAGCTCAAGCCCGGCGAGCTGGTCAGCGAGCGTCCCGGCGAACATGTCGCACCCGCACTGCCGCGCCTGCGCCACGAGCTCGGCGCCGGCGCCAGCGACGAAGACCTTCTGCTGGCGGCCTTCTATGCGCCCGAACTGATCGCGCCGCTAAGGAAGCCGCAGCCCGACTACCAGTTCCGCACCTCGCCGCTGTACGAGCTGATCCGCTACCTGGGCAACAAGCAGGACATCAGTGCCGCCCGTGTGCGCTTCGCCGGAACCGAGTTGAACGTGAGCACCTGATTCACACCAACGGCATTCCCGCCGCCGCGGACGGGAGTGCCGGAAAGCTACGCGGATAAAAAGCAACTGTGTCGTTTCAATCGATGCAATACAACAGAGGAGAAATGCGATGACAGCAAGCGGACCACTCAAAACGCTGCGGCGCCTGGCCGGACCCATCCTGGCCGCCGGTACCCTGGTGCTCGCTGCGCCGGCACTGGCGCAACAGAAGGCCACCGACTGGGGCTGGCCACAGCCCTACGAGAAGATCTCGGACAAGTCGGTGCAATGGCTCAAGGACAAGGGCTGGTGGCCGCTGCAGATCGCCTTCCAGCCGCCCTGGTCGGGCCAGAACACGATCAACCTGGTGATGGACAAGCAGGGGCTGCTCGCCAAGCGCGGCATCGAATCCAAGCTGCAGGCCTTCCCCTCCGGGCCGGCCATCAACGAGGTGATGATCTCGGGTCGCTTCCAGGTCGGTAACGGCGGCAACTTCCCCTTCACCTCGATGATCGACAAGAACATTCCGATCAAGACGATCGCGATCATCAACACCAACCTGATGCATGCGATGGTGGTGCCCAACGACTCGCCCTTGAAGAGCCTCAAGGAACTCAAGGGCAGCAACCCGCCCGCGACGGTGGGCATCGTCACCGGCTCCTCGGCCGAGTTCTACTTCCAGATGTCCGCGGCCTACCACGGGCTGGAACTGGGCAAGGACATCATCCTGAAGAACATGCCTCCCGGCGAACAGATGGCGCTGCCCAAGGGCCTCACCGGCGTGGTGCCCTGGGACCCGACCCCGACCATCATGGTCGAGGAACGCAAGAACGGCCGCCTGCTCGACACGAGCTTTCCGTACAACGTGTATGAGGGCAACTTCTACGTGCGCCAGGAGCTGATCGACAACGTGCCCGACGTGGTGCAGGCCTTCAGCGACGCGGCGATGGAAGCCACGCTGTGGACGCGCCTCAACCCGGAAGCGGCGGTCAAGTCGATGCAGGAGGATCCGAACCTGAAGAACTACTCGCCGGAAATCCTGCTGCAACAGGTCAAGGCCTACAACAACCTGTACAAGCCGACCTACATGTACCCGTTGGCCGAGTTCTGGGGCAAGGCGAACGAGCCGATCTTCAACTGGCTCCACCAGCAGAAGCGCATCCAGCGTCCGCTGAAGGCCGCCGACTTCGCCAACGCGGTGGACAAGCGCTTCATGGACAAGACCTTCGCCAAGCTGGGCTGGGCCATCCCCAAGGTGCCGCCGTTCATTCCGGCCAACTGGACGGGCCAGTTCGACAAGATGCCCTACCCGGACTACTCGACGCCGGTGAATACCAAGACGCCGCAGGCCTTCCCGGAAAAGGGCGACCTGGTCAAGCCCTGGAGCTTTGCCGGCAAGACCTACAACCCGTAAGCGTGTAACCCGCAAGCGCACCATCCCGGGCGCGGGCCGCCGCGTCCGGGATCGTTTCATCGCAATGGCATTCTGGGAGGAGTCCAATGACAACAGGCGTCTCAATGACCGCGGGCGTCACGCCGAAGCCGCGCCCGGCGGGCTTGCTGGCGCGGGCTTTCGGCAAGCTGCGACGGCTCGCTCTGATGACCGTGCTGCTCTGCATCTGGGAGTACGTCAGCCTGCGGGTGCTGGATTCCACCTCGCGCACCCTGCTGCCGCCGCCGACTCTGATATTTACCGCCGCCTGGGAGCTGATCAGTTCCGGCGAACTGTTTCGCCATGCGCGTGATTCGCTGAAGCGCGAATTGGTCGCCTTCGTCTGGGCCAGCATCTCGATTCCGATCGGCATCGCCATGGGCTGGTTCCGCATCGTCGATGAACAGCTCGACGCGATCATGGAAATGCTGCGCCCGATTCCGCCGCTGGCGTGGATCCCGCTGTCCATCCTCTGGTTCGGCATCGGCGACGAGCAAAACCAGTTCATCATCTTCCTCGGCATCTTCTTCCCCATCCTGCTCAACACCATCAACGGGGTGAAGGGCATCGAACCCAACCTGATCCGCGCCGCGCGCTGCCTGGGCGCGAGCGAGTTCCAGATCCTCTGGCGCATCGTGGTCAAGGCCGCGCTGCCACAGATCGTCACCGGCATCCGCATCGGCCTCGGCGTCGGCTGGATGGCCTTGGTGGCGGCGGAACTCGTGGGCGCCAACTCCGGCCTCGGCTTCCTCATCAACGACGCGCGCACGGTGCTGCGCACCGACTACATCATCGTCGGCATGGCCTCGATCGGTTTCATCGGCCTGCTGCTCGACCAGATCATCCGCCAGCTCGGACGGCGCCTGCTGCCGTGGTCGCGCGGAATGGACCGCTAACCATGAGCCACCTGAGCGTAGAAAACGTCAGCAAGATCTACCCCGGCCACAATGCCGACGACGAGCCGGTACTGGCGCTGGATGACGTCAGCTTCCGCGTCGAGGACCACGAGTTCTGTTCCGTGCTGGGCCACAGCGGCTGCGGCAAGACCACGCTCTTGACCATGATGGCGGGCTTCGAGCATCCCTCGATGGGGCGCATCCTGGTCGATGACAAGCCGGTGGGCAAACCGACCTGGCAGCGTTCCGTGGTGTTCCAGGACTACGCGCTGTTCCCCTGGATGACGGTGCACGACAACATCTCCTTCGGGCTGGAGATGAAGGGCCTGCCGGCCGTGGACCGCGAGGAGATCATCCGCCGCCACATCGAGCTGGTCGGCCTCGACGGCTTCGAAAACCGCTACCCGCACCAGTTGTCGGGCGGCATGAAGCAGCGGGTATCGATCGCGCGCGCACTGGCCGTCGACCCCAAGGTGCTGCTGATGGACGAGCCCTTCGCCGCGCTCGACGCGCAGAACCGCGCGCTGATGCAGGAAGAGATGGGGCGCCTGCTGGCCAACGCCGACCCGGTGCTGCGCAAGACCATGGTGTTGGTGACCCACAGCATCGACGAGGCCATCCTGCTCTCCGACCGCATCATCGTGCTGACGCGCCGCCCTGGCCGGGTCAAGGCCAACATCGAGGTCAGGCTGCCGCGCCCGCGCGACGAGGACAGCCCGGATTTTGCCAAGCTGAAGAAGAAGATCCGTGGCCTGATCCATGACGAGTTCGAGCACGACATTTGAGATCAGCAGTGAAAGTTGGCGCCCCTACGGGACTTCCTTCGGTCGCCGGCGGTACGGCGCATGAGCCTGTCGCTGAGCCTGGCAGGCGCACTGGCGATCGCGGGACTCGGCGGCCTGGTGCGCGGGGCGACGGGATTCGGCGGTGCGATGGTGATGACGCCCGTGCTCTCCGTCCTGCTCAGTCCGATCACGGCGGTGATCGGCGCCCTGCTGCTGGAAACCTTCGCCGCCGCGCCGATGTTGCGCGACGCGGTGCGCAAGGCGCACTGGCCCACCATCCTGCCGATCTGCGCGGTGGCCTGCCTGACGGCACCGCTGGGTGCCTACCTCTTGTCCACGCTCGATCCGCTGCTGGCGCGGCGCGCGATCGCGGCGACGGTGCTGGTGTTTTCGCTGTTGCTGCTGACGGGGATACGCTATCGCGGCAAGCAGCGCCTGGGCACCTCGATGGCGCTGGGCGCGACCAGCGGCGTGCTGGTCGGCGCCACCAGCGTCGGTGCACCGCCGGTGATCCTCTACCTGCTCGCCAGCTCCGATCCGCCCGACGTGACGCGCGCCAATCTCACGCTGTTCGTCACCATCATTTCGCTGGCGGCGCTGGGCGCGCTGCTCTGGCGCGGCATGCTCGACGGCCCCAACGGCATGATGGCGCTGCTGTTGAGCCCGCTGTATCTGGGCGGCGTCTGGCTGGGATCGAAGCTCTACGGCAAGCTCGATGCCGCCCTGATGCGGCGCTGGACGCTGATCTTCCTGATCGTGGTTTCCAGCGTGGTGCTGGCGCTGTGACGCGGGGACCGCAATGAAGCTCGCCGGCAAGGTGGCCGTGGTCACCGGCGCCGCCAGCGGCCTGGGGGCGGCGATCGCCCGCGCCTATGCCGCCGAGGGTGCCCGTGTCGCCATCGCCGACTTTGATGCCGAGGCCGCCGAGCGGCTGGCCGCCGAGCTGTGCGCGGCGGGTGGCGAAGCGGGGGCGGTGGCGATGGATGTCACCAGCGAACTGGCCGTGACGCAGGGCATCGATGCCGTGGCCGATGCCTTCGGCGGCATCGACATCCTGGTCAGCAATGCCGGTTTCCAGCACCTCGACACCATCGCCGACGTTTCCTTCGACAACTGGAAGCGCATCCTCGCCGTGCATCTGGACGGCGGCTTCCTCACCACGCGCGCGGCGCTGCGCCACATGTACGCGCAGGGCCGCGGCGGCAGCATCATCCTGATGGGCTCGATCCATTCCAAGGAAGCCTCGGTCAGCAAGGGTCCGTATGTCGTCGCCAAGCACGGCCTGCTCGGCCTGTGCCGCACGGTGGCCAAGGAAGGCGCGGCGCACGGCGTGCGCGCCAACCTGATCTGCCCCGGTTTCGTGCGCACGCCGCTGGTGGAAAAGCAGATTCCCGAACTGGCCGAGCGCATGGGCATCAGCGAAGCGCAACTGATCAGCGACGTGATCCTGAAGACCACGGTGGATGGCGAATTCACCACGGTCGCCGACATCGCCGAAGTGGCGCTGTTCCTCGCCGCCTTTCCGTCGGCCGCGCTGACCGGGCAGTCGATCAACGTCAGCCACGGCTGGAACATGGGATGACCCGCGGATGAGTTCGCCAGGCTACGACTTCGTCGTCGTCGGCGCCGGTTCCGCCGGCTGCGTGCTGGCCAACCGCCTGTCCGAGAATGGCCGCCATTCGGTGCTGCTGCTCGAAGCCGGGCCGCCCGACCGCTACTTGTGGATCCACATCCCCATCGGCTATGCCAAGACCATGTTCCATCCGGTCTACAACTGGGGCTATTACACCGATCCCGATCCCCACATGAACGGGCGCAAGATCTACTGGCCGCGCGGCCGCGGGCTGGGCGGATCGAGCTCGATCAACGGCCTGATCTACGTGCGCGGCCAGGCCGCGGACTACGACGCCTGGGCGCAGGCGGGCAACGCCGGCTGGGGCTGGAAGGATGTGCTGCCCTACTTCATCAGGAGCGAGCACAACACGCGCGGCGCCAGCGAATACCACGGCAGCGGCGGCCCGCTGTGGGCCTCGGACATCGGCGACAAACATGAATTGATGGAAGCCATCATCCGCGCCGCCAACCAACGCGGCGTGCCGCGCAACGACGACTTCAACGGCGCGGATCAGGAAGGCGTCGGCTACTACCAGCTGTTCACCCGCGAGGGCTGGCGCTGCAGCACGGCGGTGGCCTACCTCAAGCCGGCGCGCGGGCGGCCGAACCTGCGCGTGGAAACCGGTGCCCATGCCACCGGGATCATCTTCGAGGGTACGCGTGCCGTTGGCATTCGCTACCGCAAGGACGGCCAGGACCACGAGGTACGCGCCGCGCGCGAGGTGGTGCTGTCGGCCGGCGCCCTGCAAAGCCCGCAACTGCTGCAGTTGTCCGGCGTCGGCGACGCCGCCCGGCTGCAGCAGCTCGGCATCCCCGTCACCCACCACCTGCCCGGCGTCGGCGAGAACCTGCAGGACCACCTACAACTGCGCCTGATGTACAAGGTGAAGAAGCCGATCACCACCAACGACGACCTTCAGTCCTGGTGGCGGCAGTTCAAGATGGGCATGAAGTGGATCACCCAGCGCAAGGGTCCGCTGGCCATCGGCATCAACCAGGGCGGGCTGTTTACGCGCATCCTGCCCGAGTCGGCCACGCCCGACATCCAGTTCCATTTCGCTTCCGTGTCGGCCGAAATGGCCGGCGCCAAGCCGCATCCGTGGTCGGGCTGCACCTTCTCGGTGTGCCAGCTGCGGCCGCAATCGCGCGGCACCGTCTTCGTCAAGTCGCGCGATCCGCTGGCCGCGCCGGGCATGCTGCCCAACTACCTGTCGCACGAAACCGACCGCCGCTGCGCCGTGGCCTCGATCAAGTACGCGCGCCACCTTGCCGCGGCGCCGGCGCTCGCCGACTACATCAGCGAGGAATACCGGCCCGGCCCCGCCACCGGCAGCGACGAGGAAATCCTCGACTGGGCGCGCAACTACGGCGCCACCATCTTCCATCCCTCGGGCACCTGCAAGATGGGCGATGACGCGCTGGCGGTGGTCGATGCGCGCCTGCGCGTGCATGGGCTGGCCGGACTGCGCGTGGTCGATTGCTCGATCATGCCGACCCTGGTCTCGGGCAATACCAATTCGCCGGTGGTGATGATCGCCGAAAAGGCCGCCGACCTGATCCTCGCCGACCAGGCCGGCCGCTGAGCGCCGGGCCGGCCGCGGGCCGAGCGCGAAACTTTCCGGCATCCGCGCGCGACTGAGCCGACTGGCGGGATAATTCGGCTTCGCTGCCGAAGGATGTCCCGATGTTCGCCCGTTCCACCCGTTTCCACTCCTTGCCGTGACGCGACTGATACTCGCCCTGATGTGGCTGCTGCACTGGCTGCCGCTGCCGCTGCTGGCGGCGGTCGGGCGCGGCGTCGGCTGGCTGCTCTACCTGCTGGTGGGCGAACGGCGCCATGTCACGCAGACCAACCTCGGCCTGTGCTTTCCGCAGTTGTCGCCGGCCGAAAAGTCGGCGCTGGCGCGACGGCACTTCGCTGCCTTCGGCCGCAGCATCGTCGAGCTCGGCCTGTGGTGGTGGGCTTCGCCCGACCGCATCCGGCGCCTGGTGCGCCTCGAAGGCGGCGAACAGCTCGCCGCGTATCGCGACAAGCCGGTGATCCTGCTGGTGCCGCATTTCGTCGGCATCGACGCCGGCTGGATCCGGCTGGCGCTGGAGCAGGGCCTGGTGGCGATCTACACCCACCAGAAGAACCGCGTGTTCGAAGCGGCGATGAACGGCGGCCGCCTGCGCTTCGGCAACTGCGAACTGGCCTCGCGCCAGGAAGGCACGCGCCGCGCGCTCAAGGCGATGAAGGGCGGCCGCTTCTTCCACTACTCGCCGGACATGGATTACGGCCCGAAGGAATCCATCTTCGTGCCCTTCTTCGGCGTGCCGACCGCCACCATCACCGGGCTGGCGCGGCTGGCGAAGCTGACCGGGGCGACGGTGATCCCGCTCGTCACGCGCATGGAATCGCGGGGTTGGCAAACTCGCTACGTCGCGCGCGTCGGCACGCCGTGGACGGATTTCCCCGGCAGCGACGAAAACGCCGACGCCCGGCGCATGAATGCCTTCATCGAGGCGGAAGTCCTGCAGTCGCCGGAGCAGTACTACTGGCTGCACAAACGCTTCAAAACCCGGCCGCCGGGCGAAAAAGGGCTTTATTGACCCCTCAATTGCGGAAAGTCGGCGCTGACCGCACGGCGTAAGCTTGTCCAATGAGAATCCGCTTCACCAAAATGCACGGCCTCGGCAACGATTTCGTGGTGCTCGACGCCATCAGGCAGGCGTTCGTGCCGACGCCGGCCCAGGCGCGCTGGCTGGCCGACCGCCATTTCGGCGTCGGCTGCGACCAGTTGCTGGTGGTCGAGAGGCCGACCACGCCCGGCGTCGATTTCCGCTACCGCATCTTCAATGCCGACGGCGGCGAGGTCGAGCAATGCGGCAACGGCGCGCGCTGCTTCGTGCGTTTCGTGCATGAACAGGGCCTCACTGACAAACGTGAAATCCGCGTCGAAACGAAGTGCGGCCTCATCGTGCCGAAGCTCGAAGCCGACGGGCAGGTGACGGTGGACATGGGCGCGCCGCGCTTTCAGCCGGAGGAGATTCCCTTCGTCAGCGCCAGCGGAACGCGATGCCGGTCCAGCCGCTGGAGGTGGATGGACGGAGCATCGACATCAGCGTCGTCTCGATGGGCAACCCGCACGCGGTGCAGGTGGTGGCCGACGTCGATGCCGCGCCGGTCGCCACCAGCGGCCCGCTGATCGAAGCCCACCCGCGCTTCCCGCGCCGGGTCAATGCCGGATTCATGCAGGTGGTCGACCGCCACGCGATCCGCCTGCGCGTGTACGAGCGCGGCGCGGGCGAGACCCTGGCCTGCGGCACCGGCGCCTGCGCCGCCGTGGTGGCCGGCATCCGCCGCGGCCTGCTCGATTCGCCGGTGCGCGTCACCACGCGCGGCGGCGACCTTTCCATCGCCTGGCAAGCCGGCGGCCCGGTGCTGATGACCGGCCCCGCCACTACCGTATTCAGCGCCGAAATCGAATTGCCGCACAACCTGTGAAAGCCATGACATGAAATCAGAAGACGTCGCCCGCTACCTGCACGACCATCCCGAGTTTTTCGACCAGTATGCCGAGATGCTGACCCTGGTCACGCTGCCCGATCCGCACAGCGGGCGCGCCATCTCGATCACCGAAAAGCAGCTGTTCAACCTGCGCGACAAGGTGCGCACGCTGGAAGCCAAGCTGGTCGAACTGATCGGCTTCGGCGAGGAGAACGACTCGATCTCCGACAAGGTGCACGGCCTCGCCGTGGCGCTGATCGCCGCCACCGACCAGGCCGGCGTGCTGCGCGCCCTGTATTCCCACCTCGGCGGCGCCTTCGCCGTGCCGCACGTGGGCCTGCGCCTGTGGGGCGCCGGGCAGGGCGAGGGCCGTGAGTTCGAGGCCGTGGCCGATTCGGTCAAGGCCTTCGCCTCCGGGCTGCATCGCCCCTACTGCGGCAGCGTCAGCGGGCAGGACGCTGCGCTCTGGTTCGGCGACGCCGCCACCCACCTGCGCTCGATGACCCAGGTGCCGCTACGCGAGGCCGACGGCATCTGCTTCGGTTTGCTGGTCATGGCCAGCGAAGAGCCGCACCGCTTCTATCCCGAACTGGGCACCCTTTACCTCGAACGGATCGGCGCCATGGCCGCGGCGGCACTGCTGCGCGTCGCCGCGTAGGATGAAACTACCCCCACGCTCACTGCGTTCGCTGCCCCCCAAGGGGGCGTCAGCACGCTTGGCGCGGCCCGGCGCGTACTGACATGGCCGACGCCTCGGTCGAAGCCTTCCTCGCCGACCTGAGCGTGCAACGGCGGGCCAGCCCGCATACCGTGGCGGCCTATCGCCGCGACCTGGTGCGGCTCGTGGCGCTGGCCGCCGACGGCGACCCGGTCGCGCTCAAGCCGCCGCAACTGCGGCGCGGCCTGATGGCTTTGCACGCGCAGGACCTGGCGCCGCGCTCCATCGCCCGCACCCTGTCGGCCTGGCGCAGCTACTACGCCTGGCTCGCGCGGCGCGGCGCGATCGAACTCAATCCCGCCGACGGCCTGCGCGCACCGAAGCGCCCGCGCAGCTTGCCCAAGGCGCTCGGCATCGACCAGGCCGCCGCCCTGCTCGACGTGCCGGCGACCACCGCGGAAGACGATCCGCTGCTGGTACGCGACGCGGCGATGTTCGAACTGTTCTACTCCTCGGGCCTGCGCCTGGCGGAACTGGTGAGCCTCGACTGGCCCGGCGGGCTCGACCTCGATGCCGGCGAAGTCACGGTCACCGGCAAGCGGCGCAAGACGCGCACGGTGCCGGTCGGCGACAAGGCGCAAATCGCCCTGCGCGCCTGGCTCGAGCTGCGTCCGCGCTTCGCCGTGGAGGGCAGCGTCGCGCTCTTCCTCGGGCGCCACGGCACGCGCCTGATGCCGCGCCAGATCGAGTACCGCCTCGCGCAATGGGCGCAGCGCCAGGGCGTCGGCGTGCACGTGCATCCGCACATGCTGCGCCACTCCTTCGCCTCGCACGTGCTGCAATCCTCCGGCGACCTGCGCGCGGTGCAGGAAATGCTCGGCCACGCCAGCATCGCCGCGACGCAGATCTATACGCATCTCGACTTTCAGCACCTGGCGAAGGTGTACGACAGCGCGCATCCGCGGGCGAAGAACAAGTGAGCACCGCCTGTAGCGGGCCGGCGCGGGCGCAGCCATGAAGCCGCACCACTGGCCGTGGACCTTCCTCGTGTTCACCGTGCTCGGCGTCGTGCTTCTCATCGCCGGCATCGCCGCGATGGCGGGATTGCTGCGCGGCACGCATCCGTTGTTCGGCGACGACATGGCAGGCTGGGCGCTGATCGTTTCGGCGGTCGCCAGCTTCGTGACCGGGGCGTTTCCGCTGGTGCTGCGCCGGCTCGCGGAGCGCGAGAGCGCCTGATAGCCAGCACCGACAGGGTGCGGTGCTTGTCGTGCGCCAATTAACACCACGAAAATTGATAGTCTATCTATCAAATATCGTGGTATACATTGCGACATGATCGAACGTTCCCGTCACCTTGACAAGGCTTCCAGCCTGCTTGAGGAGTTCCCGGTGGTCGCCCTGATCGGCGCCCGCCAGGTTGGCAAGACCACGCTGGCGCACGCCATTGCCGCGCGTCAAAGCGGTCCTGTCCACCACTTCGACCTTGAAGATCCGCGTACCGAGGCGCGCCTTGCCTCTCCCATGCTGGCGCTGGAGGGACTTGGCGGCCTTGTGGTGCTCGACGAGATCCAGCGCCACCCCGAGCTTTTTCCGGTCCTGCGCGTGCTGGCGGATCGCCCGGGAACGCAGGCACGCTTCCTCATCCTCGGTTCCGCATCGCCCGAGTTGATGCAACACTCGGCCGAGAGCCTGGCGGGGCGCGTGGCCTACCACGAACTGCCCGGACTCGACCTCACCGAAACCGGGACGGCGGCAATGGATGCCCTCTGGCAGCGCGGCGGCTTTCCCAAATCCTTTCTCGCCGGCAGCGATGCAGCCAGCCTGCGCTGGCGCCAGGAATTTACCCGCAGCTACCTGGAGCGGGACATTCCGGCGCTCGGTTTTCGTCTGCCACCGGCCACGCTGCGCCGCTTCTGGAGCATGCTGGCGCACTATCACGGCCAGACCTGGAACGGCTCCGAACTGGCGCGCGCTTTCGGCGTCACGGAACGCACCGTGCGTCACTATCTCGACATCCTCGCGGCCACCTTCATGGTGCGTATCCTCGCGCCCTGGCACGAGAATCTCGGCAAGCGCCAGGTAAAGGCGCCCAAGATATACCTGAGCGACAGCGGCATGCTTCACAGCCTGCTCGATATCGCCAACCCGGCGGCGCTGGGCAATCATCCGAAGATCGGCGCGTCCTGGGAAGGTTTCGCCCTGCATCAGGTGGTCAGCAGGCTGAATGCAAGCTGGGACGCCTGCCATTACTGGAAGCTTCACTCCGGCGCCGAACTGGACCTGTTCGTGCAAAGCGGCGGCCGTCGGCTCGGCTTCGAGTTCAAATTCAGTGACACTCCGCGCCTGACGCCATCCATGCATTCCGCATTGGAACAACTGCGACTGGACGGTCTCTACGTGGTGCACGCCGGTCGCGAGCGCTTCCCGCTCGCGGAGCGCATCGAAGCCATGCCACTGGCCGCCGTGGGCAGTGTCGACTAGCCGCCCGCCAGCGCCCGCAGCCCGAGCAACACCGCCATGCCGGCAATGAAGGGCAGCCAGGGATTGCGCCACAACATGGCAGCGGCGACCGCGGCGATGATGCCGGCGAGCCTGGGATTGAGCGGCGCGAACTCCCCGGCGACCACCAGCACGTCGGGCGTCACGATCGCCGCCAGCGCCGCGGCCGGGGCGTAGCGCAGCGCGCGCTGGACCACCGGCGGCAGGCTGACGCGGCTGCCGAGCACGATGAAGCTGGCGCGCGGCAGCGTGGTCGCGAGGCCGATCAGGATGAAGGCGAGCCACAGCGTCGCGTCCTGGCTCATGGCGCTTCCTTCCTCGCATGCCAGTGCTCGGCGGCGAAGCCGGCGCCGATTCCGGCGACGATGCCGACGATCAGGCCCAGCCGCAGCGGCATGCCGCGCAGGATGATCGAGGTGGCGCCGCCGACCACCGCCGCGACCAGCATCGGACGCTGCTTCGCCATCGGGATCAGCAGCACCAGCAGGGCGATGCTGGCCATGAATTCGAGCGACCAGTGTTTCGGGATCGAGCCCGCCGCGAATACGCCGATCAGGGCGAAGACCTGCCACAACAGCCAGGACCACAGCGACGGCGCGAGGAAGTAGCCCAGGCGCCAGCGCGTGTCATCGACCTTCAGCATCTTTTCCATGCAATGGGCGAATACGCCGTCGGTCAGCAGGTGGCCGCAGACCCAGCGCGTCGGCATGCCGACGCCGCGAAAGCCGTCGGCGATGGCCGCGCTGAAAATCACGAAACGCAGGTTGAGCGCCAGCGCCGTGGCCACCATCAGCCACAGCGGCGCGCCGATGGCGATCAGCGGCAGGGTGCCGAGCTGGGCGGTGCCGGCGAACACGATCACGTTCATGCCCATCGCCTGCAGCGGGGTCAGGCCGGTGCTGATCATGGCCATGCCGGTGACCATGGCCCAGGGGATCAGGCCCACGGAAAGCGGCAGGAAGCCGAGGAAGCCCTCGCGGGCACCGGCGCGGAACGACGAAACGGACATGGCGGCAGGCTGGAGTCGAATCAGCGCCATTCTAGGAACTTTCCGCGCCGTTCCGCCAGCGACCGCAGGAAGTCCCCGTGGGGCGCCGACTTTTGCGCGGCGACCCCGCCCCACGCGCCGACGGGGGCGCAAAAGGGAGTTCTTGAAATCGCCGGAAGCATTCATAATGCGGCTGATGAGGGCATAAACGGATATTTTCAACACACCGCAAGGGGAAAAAGGAATGGCTGCAGGCAAATCCAGGATCATCTACACGCTTACCGACGAGGCGCCGCTGCTGGCGACCTACGCGTTTCTGCCCATCATCAAGACGTTCGCCGCACCGGCGGGCGTCGATGTCGTCGGTTGCGACATCTCGGTCGCGGCGCGGGTGCTCGCCGAGTTTTCCGAATGCCTTACCCCCGAACAGAAGGTTCCCGACAACCTGGGCGAACTCGGGCGCCTGACCCAGGACCCCGACACCAACATCATCAAGCTGCCCAACATCAGCGCCTCGGTCGCGCAGTTGATGACCTGCGTGCGCGAACTGCAGGCCAAGGGCTACAAGATTCCCGACTACCCGGAAGACGCGAAGTCCGACGACGAGAAAAAGCTCAAGGTCCGCTATGGCAAGTGCATCGGCAGCTCCGTCAATCCGGTTTTGCGCGAGGGCAATTCCGACCGCCGCGCGCCCAAGGCGGTGAAGGAGTACGCGCGCAAGAACCCGCATTCGATGGGCGAGTGGAAGCAGTGGTCACAGACCCACGTCTCGCACATGCACCACGGCGACTTCTACCACGGCGAGAAGTCGATGACGCTGGACAAGGCGCGCGACGTCAAAATGGAGTTGATCACCAAGAGCGGCAAGACCATCGTGTTGAAGCCCAAGCTCAGCCTGCTGGCGGGCGAGATCATCGACAGCATGTTCATGAGCAAGAAGGCGCTGTGCGAGTTCTACGAGCGCGAACTGGAGGACTGCCGCGAGGCCGGCGTGCTGTTCTCGCTGCACGTCAAGGCGACCATGATGAAGGTCTCGCACCCGATCGTCTTCGGCCATTGCGTCAAGATCTACTACAAGGACGCGTTCGAGAAGCACGGCAAGCTGTTCGACGAGCTCGGCATCAATGTCAACAACGGCATGGTCAATCTCTACGACAAGATCAAGACCCTGCCGGATTCGCTGCGCGAAGAAATCGAGCGCGACCTGCATGCCTGCCAGGAGCACCGCCCGCGCCTGGCGATGGTGGATTCTGCCAAGGGCATCACCAACTTCCATTCGCCCAACGACGTCATCGTCGACGCCTCGATGCCGGCCATGATCCGCGGCGGCGGCAAGATGTGGGGCGCCGACGGCAAGCCCTACGACTGCAAGGCCGTGATGCCGGAATCGACCTTCGCCCGCATCTACCAGGAGATGATCAACTTCTGCAAATGGCACGGCAATTTCGACCCGAAGACCATGGGCACCGTGCCCAACGTCGGCCTCATGGCGCAGCAGGCCGAAGAGTACGGCTCGCATGACAAGACCTTCGAAATCGCGGAGGACGGCGTCGCCAACATCGTCGACCTCGCCACCGGCGAGGTGCTGCTCTCGCAGAACGTCGAGCAGGGCGACATCTTCCGCATGTGCCAGGTCAAGGATGCCGCGATCCGCGACTGGGTCAAGCTCGCCGTGACCCGTTCGCGCCAGTCCGACACGCCGGTGATTTTCTGGCTCGACCCCTATCGCCCGCACGAAAACGAGGTCATCAAGAAGGTCAACACCTACCTCAAGGAGCACGACACCTCGGGCCTCTACATCCAGATCATGTCGCAGGTGCGCGCCATGCGTTACACGCTGGAGCGCGCAAGCCGCGGTATGGATACCATCTCCGCCACCGGCAACATCCTGCGCGACTACCTGACCGACCTGTTCCCGATCATGGAACTGGGCACCAGCGCCAAGATGCTGTCCATCGTGCCGCTGATGGCCGGTGGCGGCATGTACGAAACCGGCGCCGGCGGCTCGGCACCCAAGCACGTCCAGCAGCTGGTCCAGGAAAACCACCTGCGCTGGGATTCGCTGGGCGAGTTCCTCGCGCTGGCCGTGTCGCTGGAGGACCTCGGCATCAAGACCGGCAACGCCAAGGCCAAGATCCTGGCCAGGACGCTGGACGATGCCACCGGCAAGCTGCTCGACAACCGCAAGGGCCCTTCGACCCGCACCGGCGAGCTCGACAACCGCGGCAGCCAGTATTACCTCGCCACGTACTGGGCGCAGGAGCTGGCGGCGCAGACTGAAGACAAGGAGCTGCAGGCGCATTTCGCGCCGCTGGCGAAAACGCTGGCCGCGAACGAGCAGAAGATCGTGGAAGAGCTGAAGGTCGTGCAGGGCAAGGCGGTGGATATCGGCGGCTACTACATGCCCGACACGAAGAAGACCGAGGCGGTGATGCGTCCGAGCTCGACCCTCAACGCGATATTCGGCGCGGCCTAGCATCGAAGCGTCGAATCGGGCCTGCCGCGCAGGCAGGCCCGATTTTCGCGTCCCCGGCTCCGGTCGCTCAGGGTCGGGTCAGGTGGCCTTCGGCCAGGGCCAGATGGTAGACGCGCAGGGCGACCTGGGCATCGTCGGCGGCATACAGCATCTGTCGTTCGTTGAGCCGCGGGTGGGCCCAGTTGGACGTGGTGATGCGCTTGGACTTTTGCATGCGCCGGCCGAGGTAGCGGGCGACGGCGGTCTTGGCGCCCATGCTCTGCTTCGGTTTGTCGCCGGGAAGCGCACGCGACAGGTCGAGCACCGCCCGTGCCTCGATGCCGAGTCGCGAGCTGAGTTGCGACAGGTCGCTGCCGAGGCCGAAACCCACCTTGAGTATCCGCGTCGATTCGAGGATTTCGCGCAGGCCCTCGCGGTCCAGGCTGGCATTGACGGGAAACAGGTAAACCCGACGCTCGGTGGCCAGTTGCACCAGGTGAGGCCCGGTCGATACTTCGCCCTTGGCGAAGGTCGGTTTGGCTTCGGTGTCGAAACCGAGCACCGTTTCGGCGAGCAATGCCCGGCAGGCATCGGTTGCCGTAGCGAGTGAATCGACCAGTGTCACGTCGGCGATATCGATGCCCTGATAGAGCGGCAAGTCGTCGACAGGCGGGGTTTGCGAGGGAGTATCCACGTAGTGATCAGGGTTAGTGAGGAAGGCGGGGGCGAATGCGGGCAGGAAGTCTATAGGATCATTGGCCCAACTCGGTCTACAATTGCGGTCTCCCTCCTGCATGAGTTCCACGGTATGTCCGAAACCGCTTTCTGCTATCACTGCCGTCAGCATCATCCGAAGACGGAAATGCGCCAGATCGAAACCAAGGCCGGCAAGCGCTGGCGCTGCATCCGCAGCATCGAGGCGACCCGCCAGGGACAGGCTGCGCGCGAGGCCTACGGCCGCCAGGTGTCCGAAATGAACAAGTCCGAGGCGCAAAGCCGGGCCAGGTTGGCCAAGCCGATCGTCGTCTGACGGTCGCGCCCAATCCGCCCGCATCCGTGATGGTGCTGCGCGGAATAGCCCTGCTCCTGCTGGCCGCGCTGGCAGCCTGCGCGCCGCTGCCGCCGGATGGTCGCGTCCAGTGGGTGCCGTCGCCCAACTTCGACCAGCGCCGGCCGAACTTCGTCATCCTGCACCAGACCACCAACGACAATGTCGCCAAGGCACTTGCCACGCTCACCGATCCGCAGCGCAAGGTAAGCGCCCACTACCTGATCGGCCGTGACGGCGCGGTGCTGCAACTGGTCGACGAAGCAGCGCGCGCCTGGCACGCCGGCGAGTCGCGCTGGGGCGCCATGGGCGACCTCAATTCCGCCTCGATCGGCATCGAACTCGACAACACCGGCGAGGAAGCCTTCGCCGAGCCGCAGATCGCCGCGCTGCTGGTGCTGCTCGGCGATCTGCGCGAGCGCTACCGGATTCCCGCCGAGAACGTGCTCGCCCATGGCGACGTGGCGCCGACGCGCAAGGTCGATCCGAGCCGATTGTTCCCCTGGCGTCGTCTGGCCCAGGCCGGCTTCGGCCTCTGGTGCGAGTCGCCGCCGGCCACCGCGCCGGCGGGCTTCGATGCCCTGCTGGGGCTGCGCGCGCTCGGCTACGACATCGCCAATCCGCCCGCGGCGCGCGCCGCCTTCCGCCGCCACTTCCTCGCGCAGGACGGCGAGGGCGACCTGGAACCGGCCGCGCAGGGCATGCTGCATTGCCTGCTGAGCCAGAAGCGCGAAGCCTCGGCGCCGCCGAGCGGCATGGGGAACTGACTGCCATGAAGACCAGCTACGCGCAGATACCCGCCTACGTGACCAAGGATGGTTCCGAGATCCGCGAGCTGATGCATCCCGCGCAGCATGGCAATCGCCTGCAAAGCCTGGCCGAAGCCACGGTCGCGCCGGGTTGCCGCACGCAATTGCATCGCCATGCGCGGACCGAGGAGCTGTACCACGTTACTTCCGGCAGCGGCCTGATGACCCTGGGCTCCGAGCGCATGAAAGTCGGCGCCGGCGACACGGTGCTGATCGCGCCCGGCACGCCGCATTGCATCGAGGCGCTGGGTGCCGAGCCGCTGACCATCCTCTGCTGCTGCACGCCGCCCTATTCGCACGAGGACACGGAACTGCTGGAGGCGCAACAACCGCCGGCGTGAAAGTTATGTCTCCGGCAATGCCGGAGACGGTATCCCCTGCGGACGGCGCCGACGGTACGGCGGTTCAGCGTGCGGCTTTGCCCAATCCGAGCTTGAGGGCGACCTCGTGGTCCGCGCCGGCGATCATCTCGGCCGCTCCGAGCGTGACGCGCTCGACCGGTGCCCTTGCGTCCTTCAGCACCGCCAGGGTGGCCTCGCCGCGGGCCTGCGCCAGTTGCTGCAGGCGTTCGTCGGTGACGGCTTCCTTCTCGCGCAGGCGCTGGTAGAGCACGGCGTGGAAATCCGCGCCCTTGAGCGCGCCGACTTCGCTTTCGTTCAACTGGCGCGGCGGGCGCACCAGGCCGGTGAGGCGCGACATCATCTTGCCGGTCAGGTTTTCTTCGAGCTGCCCCGGATTGGCCTCGCGGAAACCCTGCTTCAGTCCGGCCAGTTCGGCGGCGCCGTAGCGGTCGCCGAACAGCGTTTCCAGCGCTGTCTGGATCGCCGGCGAGCGGGTAGAGATCGGTCCGGGATCGCCTTGGGATTCGATCTTCTGCCCGCTTTTTTCCAGCAGCACGCGGCGCAGTTGCTGGTCCTGCAGGGCGACGCGGTCGGCGGCGTTCCACGTGCCGCCGAGAGTCAGCGCCAGTGCGGGGCGCTTGTTCAGCGCGGCGGCCAGCTTTACCAGCTTCTCGCGCTCGGGCGGCGTCAGGCGTCGCGCGCCGGCCTCGAAGGCGATGCTGTCGAGCTTCTCGTCGCCGCCGCCGAACAGGGCGCCCAGCGCGCGGAAGGGCGCGGTGACGATCTTGGTCAGGACATTGCCGATCACCTTCCAGACCAGCGCGCCGTAGCTGAACTGCGGATCGTCGAGGCTGCCGGTGATCGGCAGGCCGAGGTCGATGCGGCCATCGGAATCCTCCAGCAGGGCGATCGCCAGGTCCAGCGGCAGGTCCTTCGCGGTCGGACTGTCCACGCGTTCGCCCAGCACCAGCTTGTCGATCACCACCTTGTTCTCGCTTTGCAGCTGGCGCTTGCGGATGTTGTATTCGAGGTCGAGCGAGAGCTTGCCGGAATCGATGCGGCGTCCGGCGAAGGTGGCCGAGTAGGGCGTCAGGCGCGTCATTTCGAGGTTGCGGAAGTTCAACCTGATCTCGGTGAATCCGGTCGGGTCGAAGGGATCGATCTGGCCCACGGCGCGCGCCAGGCCGTAATCGTCCACCTCGCCGTCGAGTTCGAGCTGGCCCGTCGCGCCGGGGCGCGACGACAGGCCGGCGATGGAGCCGCGCAGCTTGTGGATGCGCGTGCCGAACGGGAACAGCAGCGACTCGTCGGCGAATTCGAGCTCGCCGTCGCGGAAGCGCAGGCGGTCGATGTTGACCAGGAAGGCCGGCGCCGCCGGCGCGGAAGTCGGCGCCCCACGGGGACTTCCTTCGGTCGCCGGCGCCACGGCGGGCGTGGCGGCAGCGTTTGCCTTGGCTTCGGGCGCAGCGGGGGGCTGCGCATCCGCCTTGCGCAGGATGCGCTGGAAATTGGTGGATTTGTCCCTGGCGATCAGCAACTGCGTATCGAGACCGTCGAGCATCAGCTCGCCTACCTGCAATTTCTGCGGCGTTGCTTCCAGCTGTTTGCTGCCGAGGTATTTCCAGGCGAGGAAGACCTTGTCGCTGCCCGCTTCGTTGAGCCGCAGTTCGCTGACGCCAAAACTTCCCTTGTAACTGCTGCCCCTGGCGTCGTGCCGCAGCTTGCCGGCGGCGCTGACGCGGCCGCTGGCAAGATCCAGCGCCGCGTATTTTCCGATGAAGGGCTGCGCCGGATTCAACGCCAGGTCGTCGAGTTTCAGTTGCAGGTCGATCGCCGCCGTTGCCGGCAGCAGCTTGCCTTCCACCACAAGCCGGCCGCCACTGGCCACGCGCAGCCCGGCCTTGAGCGGCAGCGGCCGGTCCAGCTTTTCGCTGATGCCGGAGGTTTCCACCGCGATCTCGTCGAGCCCGACCCGCAGCGCCGGTTTCATCGATTCGTCATTGAAGGCAATGCCGAAGCCGGAGAGGGCGACACGCTCCACCGCATAGCGCCAGGGCGCGGGCGGCGCGCCCGGTGTCGCCGCGGCGTGTGCCGGCTTCGCAGCGGGTGCGTCCGGGGCGAGTGCCTTCAGCGTCGCCAGCAGGTCGATCGCGCCATCGGCATCGCGGCGCAGGGCCAGCCGTCCGTTGCTGAGCTGGACCGTACCGAGTTCCGCGCTGCGCTGTGCAAGGTCGATGCGGGTCGGGGCCAGCGTCAGTTCGGGCAGGGAGAACAAGGCGGCACGCTGCGTGCCCGTGCCGGACTCCAGGCTGGCATCGCGCAGCGTCAGCGACTGGAAGGCCAGTTGCTGCGTGGCGAGGTCGAAGCGCCCGCCGCCGAGCGCCAGCGCGCCGATACCGATGGCCGGCGCGCCGGTCGCCTTCGGCTTGCGCAGTACGAATTTGGCGAGTTCCACCGTGAAGGGTTCCAGCACGAACGCCAGCTTGCCGTCGGCGATGGCGAGTCGATAGTCGAGCGCCAGGCTGGCGACGCCCGCGGGAGGCGCGAAGCCCAGTTCCGGCGGCATGTGGGCGCCCAGCAGCGGCCCCAGCTTGCCGAGGTCGGCGCCGCGCAGGTCGAGGTGTCCGCGCGACCCCGGAGGGTTCAGCGTGGCTTCGCCGGTCCATTCGATCTGCGCGCCGAAGGCGGTTTTCGCGGTGATCCTGAAGGGGCCGGAATCGTCGGGCCGCGTCGAAATGTCGGACAGCTCCAGGTCGAAGGCATCGATGCGGCTGACGAAGGGCGGCTCACTGCGCCGGTCGGCGATGTCGGCCTGGGCGCCGGTCAGCGCGAGGTGGCGGATCTCGATGCGCGGCGGCGTGTCCGCCGTGGCCTCGTCCTTGCCGGCGAAGGCCGCCAGCAGCCGGCTCCAGTTGAGCGGTCCCTGCGGCCCATCGTGCAGGATCACGCTGGCGGCAAGCCCGTCGAGTTTCAGATCGTCGATTACCACGGATCGCGAGGTGAGGCTGGAGATCGAGAGGTCGACGAAGAGTTCGCGGAAGGCCAGCAAGGGCGCGCCTTCAGGATCCTCGAGCTTGAAATCGCGCAGGCGCATGCTGAGCGCCAGGGGATTGATCTCGGGCTTGGCAAAGCTCAGCGTGTGGCTGCTCTTCTCTGCCACGATGCGCTGTGCCTGCGACTGCAGGATGCCGGGCAACGCCAGCCAGGCGAAGCCGAGCAGGAAAACCAGGATGCCGGCGGCGACCAGTGCCGCCTGTCGCAGACGTCGCAGGGGTATCGCCATGATGTACGGGGCGGACCTCAGCGCAAAGGCTGGCCGCGATCGAGCAAGCCCCGCAGTTTGCGCCAGGCCTGCCAGCCAAGGAAGGCGCGACGCCCCCAGCGCCAGACGCGACCGGGTTTGGCAACCAGTAAAGCGACGGTGGTGGCGACCACCACCTGCGGATGCGCGCGCAACCAGTATCCGGCGTCGACCGCGAGATCGGCGACGGCCAACGTCGGCCGCAACCCTGCGGCGTGGCGCCCGAAATCGGCGCGCAGGTTTTCGCCCGTGATTTGCAGGCGCTGCTTTTTCAGCGCCAGTTCAAGCGCTGCGGAATTCATCACGGCCTGCCCGGATCGCCCTGTGCCAAAGCGTCGCGGTCCTTCGCCAGCTCGGCGAGGCTGGCCTTGAACAGCGTCGAGCCCGCCCTGGCATGGTTCATTGCCACCAGCAGCGTGGCAATGCCGGCGCCGAGGAAGAGCGCGCTGAAGATGCCCAGCGCCAGCAGGCGGTGGCCGTCCCAGAACAGCACGGTCAGGAACACGGCAAGGAACACCAGTCCCGCGCTGAGGCAGATCAGCGCGATCGCGCCGTAGGTGGCCAGCGACAGCAGGCGCAAACGCTCTTCGGCGAGTTCGACGCCGAGCAACTGCAGGCGGTTCTGCACCAGCGCGAGCGAGGTGCCGAACAGGCCTTTCAGCGATGCGAACAGACCCGCCCGGGAGGCCTCGCCGCCGGGGGTGCCTTCGCTCATCGGATCAGCGGCGGCCGATCAGCAGGCCGGCAATGAGGCCGATGCCGGCGGCAACGCCCACCGAACGCCAGGGATTGTCATGCACGTAGTCGTCGGCAGCGCGACCGACCTGCTTGGCGCGATCGACCACTGCGGCTTCGGCTTCGGCCAGCTTGATCTTGGCGGACGCGAGGCGGTCCTGCGTCCGGGCGCGGATTTCCGAGATCTTCTCCCCGGCCTGGCCTGCGGTGGCGCGTAGCAGTTCCTCGCTGTCGGCGATGACCAGCTTGACGTCCGCAATCAGTTTGTCCTTGGTGACTTCGCTCATGTCGCTCATTTGTTTCTCCTGAAGGTGTTCGAGAATTGAATGGAAAAGCCTAGGCTACCGATTTTGCCGTGGCGCTGCAATGATCCAGGTCACGTAATGTCGAACTCGTAATCGATGGTCAGCGGCGCGTGATCCGAAAAGCGCTGTTCCTTATACACGCCTGCCTGTCGGGCGGTCGCCGCCAAGCCAGGCGTGGCGATCTGGTAGTCGATGCGCCATCCGACATTCTTCGCCCAGGCCTGGCCGCGGTTGGACCACCAAGTATAGGCCTCACCGGTGGCATCTGGCAGTAGTTTGCGATGGACGTCGACCCAGCCCAGGTCGTCGAAGACCGACGACAGCCAGCTTCGTTCCTCGGGCAGGAAACCCGAGTTCTTCTGGTTCGACTTCCAGTTCTTCAGGTCGATTTCACGGTGCGCGATGTTCCAGTCGCCGCACAGCAGGATCTCCCGTCCCGATTTTCGGGCCTCGTTGGCGAGGCGTTCCAGCCGGGGGCGAAACTGGCCGAGGAAGCGGAACTTGGCCTGCTGGCGCTCGTCCGAGCTGGAGCCGGAAGGCAGGTAGAGCGAGACCACCGATAGCTTGCCGAAATCGGCCTGCAGGTAGCGTCCTTCGGCATCGAACTCGGCATTGCCGAAACCTTCGACGATGCGGTCCGGCGCCCGACGATAGTAGATGCCGACCCCGCTGTAGCCCTTTTTTTCGGCGGCGTGGAAACAGGCGCCGTAGCCGGGCGGTTCGCGCAGCGCCGGCGTCAGGTCGGCCAGTTGCGCCTTGAGTTCCTGGACGCAGACGATGTCGGCCCGCTGCGTCGCCAGCCATTCGAAAACGCCCTTGCTGGCGGCGGAACGGATACCATTCAGATTCAGACTGAGTATTCGGAGCATGTGCCTGTGGATGTAGAATGCGCGCGATGAACGCGAACGCCGACCGTGTCGCGGCCAACGACCTGAGCCGCGAGTTTATCGCCTTCGCCTGCGAGCTGGGCGTGCTGCGCTTTGGCGAATTCAAGACCAAGGCCGGGCGCATGAGCCCCTACTTTTTCAACGCCGGCCTGTTCTGCGATGGCGCCTCGCTGGCGCGGCTCGCCGGCTTCTATGCGCAGCGCATCCTGGCCGCCGGCGTCGGCTTCGATGTACTGTTCGGGCCCGCCTACAAGGGCATACCGCTCGCGGCCGGCACCGCGATGGCGCTGGCCGGCCTCGGCCGCAACCTGCCTTATGTTTACAACCGCAAGGAAGCCAAGGACCACGGCGAAGGCGGGACGCTGGTCGGTGCGCCGCTGCAGGGGCGCGTGTTGATCATCGACGACGTGATTTCCGCCGGCACCTCGGTGCGCGAATCCGTCGAACTGATCCGTGCCGCCGGTGCCACGCCGGCCGCCGTGCTGATCGCGCTGGATCGCCAGGAACGCGGCCAGGGCGAGCTTTCGGCGGTGCAGGAAGTCGAACTCAACTACGGCATTCCGGTAATCAGCGTTGCGAGTTTGACCGATTTGATCGATTATCTGTCCGGTCATCCGGAACTTGAAAGCAAGCTTGCGGCCGTGCGTGACTACCGCCTTCGTTACGGCATCGATTGATGCCCAAGAATACCTCTCCAGGGAGAACCCCCATGCGCCTGATTTCCACACTGCTGTTCGCTTCGACCACCCTGCTGGCGATGGGCGCCTCGGCCCAGATGCGGATTTTTTGTTGCGACGACGCCAGTGGCCGCAAGGTCTGTGGTGATTTCCTGCCCGAGGCCTGCCAGGGACGCGCCTACGAGGAACGCGACAATCGCGGCTTCGTATCGAAGACGGTCGAGGCACCACTGACGCCCGAGCAGCAGGCGCGACGTGAGGCCGAAGCGCTCAAGAAGGAGGCGGATGCGAAGAAGGCGGCCGAGGAACGGCGCCGCACGCTGGCGCTGCTATCGACCTACTCCAGCGAAAAGGACATCAATTCCGCGCGCGATCGCGCATTGGCTGAAATCGAAAAGAACCGCAAGGAATCCCAGTTGCGGCTGGACGAGGCCAACAAGCGAAAGAAGAAGATTGACGGCGACAAGGAGTTCTACAAGGGCAAGCCGCTGCCGGAGGACGTCAAGGCGCAGATTCGCGACAACGAGAAGGAAATCGCTGCCCAGCAGTTGGCTATCGCCACCAAGGTCAAGGAAGCCGACGAAGTGCGCGCCAAGTTTGCCGAGGAGCGGAAGCGCTACCTGGAGCTGACCGGGAAGAAGGGCGCCGAACCGGAACCCGCGGCACCGGCGATTCCGCGGACGGTGATCCCGGCCGGCGTCACGGCGCCGCCCGCAGCGGCACCCGCACCCGCCGCTCCGGCCGCCGCGCCGGCTGACGGCGCGGCCGGCGACAAGCCCGGCGGCAGGAGCTGATCAGGCGCCGAGCTTCTTGCGCAGCAGGTCGGTGACCTGCTGCGGGTTGGCCTTGCCCTTGGTGGCCTTCATGGCCTGGCCGACCAGCGCGTTGAAGGCCTTTTCCTTGCCCGCGCGAAACTCTTCGACCGATTTCTGATTTGCGGCGAGGACTTCATCGACCAGCGCCTCGATCGCGCCGGTATCGGTGATCTGTTTCAGGCCCTGCTTTTCGATGATTTCGTCGGCGCTCTTGCCTTCGCCGTTCCACAAGGCCTCGAAAACCTTCTTGGCAATGTTGTTGGAAATCGTGTTGTCGGCGATGCGCTGTATCAACCCGGCCAGTTGCGCGGCGGAGATCGGTGACGCGGCGACGTCCATGTCGCCCTTGTTGAGGCGCGCGGCGAGTTCGCCCATGATCCAGTTGGCGACGGCCTTGCCGTTTGCCCCGCCGGCGACGGCCACTGCCGCAACGTAGTAGTCAGCCATCGCACGCGAGGCGGTGAGGATCGCCGCGTCGTAGGCCGAGAGGCCATATTCCGCCTGGAAACGCGCCTGCATCGCCTGCGGCAGTTCCGGCAGGCCGGACTCGACCTCGGCGATCCAGTCGGCGCCGATTTCCAGCGGCAGCAGGTCGGGGTCGGGGAAGTAGCGGTAGTCGTGCGCGTCTTCCTTGCTGCGCATGGAACGCGTTTCGCCCGTGTCGGGGTCGAACAGCACCGTGGCCTGGCGGATGGCGCGGCCTTCGGTGATTTCGTTTATCTGCCACTGCACCTCGAAATCGATCGCCTGCTGCATGAAGCGGAAGGAATTCAGGTTCTTGATCTCGCGCCGCGTGCCCAGCGGCTCGCCGGGGCGGCGCACCGAGACGTTGGCGTCGCAGCGGAAGCTGCCTTCCTGCATGTTGCCGTCGCAGATGCCGATCCACTGCACCAGCGCGTGCAGCGCACGGGCGTAGGCCACCGCCTCGGCGCTGGAACGCATGTCGGGTTCGGTGACGATTTCCAGCAAGGGCGTGCCGGCGCGATTGAGGTCGATGCCGCTTTTGCCGTGGAAGTCTTCGTGCAGCGACTTGCCGGCATCCTCTTCGAGGTGGGCGCGGGTCAGGTGCACGAACTTCTCGGTCGCCGTATCACCGGCGCCGACTCTTATGCTTAGCCCGCCGCCCTGCACCACAGGAATCTCGAACTGGCTGATCTGGTAACCCTTGGGCAGGTCGGGGTAGAAATAATTCTTGCGCGCGAACACCGAGCGCGGCGCGATGGTCGCACCTACGGCGAGGCCGAATTTGATGGCGCAGACCACGGCTTCGCGATTGAGTACCGGCAGCACGCCGGGCAGCGCGATGTCCACGGCATTGGCCTGGACGTTGGGTTCGGCGCCGAAGGCGATGCTGCTGCCGGAGAAGATCTTCGACTTCGTTTGCAGCTGGGCGTGGGTTTCCAGCCCGATGACGACTTCCCAGTTCATGACAGACCTCCCGGCATCCGCGTGTGCCAGTCGGTGGCCTTCTGGTATTGGTGCGCGGCCTGCAACATCTTCGCTTCGCCGAACCAGCTGCCGATGATCTGCAATCCGACCGGCATCGGGTTTGCCAAATGAGTGGCGCCGAAACCGCATGGCACCGACATGCCGGGCAGGCCGGCGAGGTTGGTGGAGATGGTGTAGATGTCGGACAAATACATCTGCACCGGGTCGGCGCTCTTGGCGCCGAAGGCGAATGCCACCGAGGGCGAGGTCGGGCCCATGATCACGTCGCAGACCTTGAAGGCTTCTTGAAAGTCGGCGGCGATCAGACGGCGAATCTTCTGCGCCTTGAGGTAATAGGCGTCGTAGTAGCCGTGGGACAGCACGTAGGTGCCGATCAGGATGCGGCGCTTGACTTCGGCGCCGAAGCCCTGGGCGCGCGACTTCGAATACATGTCATTGAGGTCGCCGTACTCGGGGGCGCGATAGCCGTAGCGCACACCGTCGAAGCGCGACAGGTTGCTCGATGCCTCGGCCGGTGCGATCACGTAGTAGGCGGGTACCGAAAGGCCGGAGTTGGGCAGGCTGACCTCGACCGTGGTGGCGCCCAGCTTGCGGTACTCGGCGAGAGCCGCTTCCACTGCGGCACGGACGTCGGCATCCATGCCCTCGCCGAAAAATTCCTTGGGCAGGCCGATGCGCATTCCGTTCAGGGGCTTTTCAAGATCACGGGAATAGTCCTCCGCGGGGCGCTCCAGCGAGGTCGAGTCGCGCGTGTCGAAGCCGGCCATGGCGGTGAGCAGCAGCGCGCAGTCTTCCGCGCTTTTGGCCATCGGCCCGGCCTGGTCGAGGCTGGAGGCGAAGGCGATCATGCCGTAGCGCGAGACCGCGCCGTAGGTGGGCTTCAGCCCGGTCAGGCCGCACAACGCGGCTGGCTGGCGGATCGAGCCGCCGGTGTCGGTGCCGGTCGCGGCCGGCGCCAGGCGGGCGGCGATGGCGGCGGCCGAACCGCCCGAGGATCCGCCAGGGACGCGGGAACTGTCCCAGGGATTCTTTACCGGGCCGAAATACGAGGTTTCGTTGGACGAGCCCATGGCGAACTCGTCCATGTTGAGCTTGCCCAGGGTCACCATGCCGGCGGCGGCGAGCTTTTCCACCACATGCGCGTCATAGGGTGAAATGAAATTCTCCAGCATGCGCGAGCCGCAGCTCGTGCGCCAGCCCTTGGTGCAGAAAATATCCTTGTGCGCCAATGGGATACCGGTGAGTGCCGTGGCGCCAGCGCCGACTTTCAGGGACTCGTCGGCAGCGCGTGCCTGAGCCAGCGTCCTGTCGCGGTCGAGGGCAATGAAGGCGTTGAGGCCGGGATTGAGCGCGTCGATGCGGTCGAGGAACAGTGTCGCCAGTTCCACGGCGGAGACCTTTTTCGCCGCCAGCGCGGCTCCAAGCTCCTTGAGCGAGGCGTTGATCAGGTCGCTCATTCGACCACCCGCGGCACGAGGTACAGGCCCGCCTCGGTTTCCGGCGCCACGGCCTGGAAATCGTCGCGGCGGTCGGTTTCGGTGACCACGTCGGGGCGCAGTCGCTGCACCACGTCGACGGCATGGGCCATCGGCTCGATGCCGGTGGTATCGACGGCCTGCAACTGCTCGATGAAGCCGAGGATGCCGTTCAACTGGTCGCGGGTGGTTTCGAGCTCCGTGGGGGAAAGTTCGATGCGCGACAAAAGGGCGATGCGGGAGATGTCTTCCGGGCTGAGGGACATGGCGAGGAGTGGGGTGGATAACGTGGAGCCCGACGGAAACAAGGCGGTTTGCTGCCTGAATCGACGGGCGCGATAGGTTATCATATGCGACCTTTGGCTACGGCTGCCGTGCGTGACGCCGGCTAGCACCAGCGTCAGCCAACACTGACAATCGAATTCAGCCCCGACCTTCCCAAGGCGGGCTTCAACACTGGGACCACGATGTTCGGCTTTCTCCGCTCCTATTTTTCCAATGACCTCGCAATTGACCTCGGTACCGCCAACACGCTGATTTACGTGCGCGGCAAGGGCGTGGTCCTCGATGAACCCTCGGTTGTCGCCATCCGCATAGAAGGCGGCCCCAACGCCAAGAAGACCATCCAGGCGGTGGGCAAGGAGGCCAAGGGCATGATTGGCCGCAATCCGAAGGAAATCCAGGTCATCCGGCCGCTGAAGGACGGCGTCATCGCCGACTTCACGGTGACCGAGCAGATGCTCAAGCAGTTCATCAAGCGCGTCCATGAGTCGCGCCTGTTTTCGCCCTCGCCGCGCATCATCATCTGCGTGCCCTCGGGCTCGACCCAGGTCGAGCGCCGCGCCATCCGCGAATCCGCGCTGGGTGCGGGCGCCTCGCAGGTGTACCTGATCGAGGAGCCGATGGCCGCCGCGATCGGCGCCGGCCTGCCGGTTTCGGACGCCACCGGCTCGATGGTGGTCGACATCGGCGGCGGCACCACCGAAGTCGGCGTCATCTCGCTGGGCGGCATGGTCTATGCCAATTCGGTGCGCGTCGGCGGCGACAAGTTCGACGAGGCGATCATCTCCTACATCAGCCGCAACTACGGCATGCAGATCGGCGACAACAGCGCCGAGAACATCAAGAAGCAGATCGGTTCCGCCTTTCCCGGCGCCGAAGTGCGCGAGATGGAAGTCTCCGGCATCAACCGCGCAGAAGGCATTCCGCGCAAGTTCACGATTTCTTCCAACGAAGTCCTCGAAGCCCTGTCCGAGCCGCTCAACCAGGTGGTCAAGGCGGTCAAGGATGCACTGGAAAAAACCCCGCCCGAGCTCGGCGCCGACATCGCCGAGCGCGGTCTGGTGCTGACCGGCGGCGGCGC
Source organism: Sulfuritalea sp. (assembly GCA_016716965.1). Lineage (GTDB taxonomy): Bacteria > Pseudomonadota > Gammaproteobacteria > Burkholderiales > Rhodocyclaceae > Sulfuritalea. The sequence continues at coordinate 37,080 of JADJUP010000045.1, forward strand.
CCTGCTGCACGATCTCGACCGCCTGCTGACCGAGGAAACCGGCCTGCCGGTGATCGTCGCCGACGATCCACTGACCTGCGTCGCCCGCGGCTCGGGGATGGCTCTCGAAAAGATGGACAAACTCGGCAGTATTTTTGCCAACGAGTAAGCCCGGCCCCGTGTAGCTTGCAAGCTGGCCCCGGGCCTTCCCGCGCGGGGCCTTTCCGGGTCCAAATCTTCCGAGGGCGCACCTGCCTTGATGTCAGTCGTAGGCCATGCACCGCCACCCTTTTTCAAGCGGGGTCCGGCACCGCTCGTGCGGCTGGCTTTTTTCGTGTCACTTTCGCTGGCGCTGCTGGTGGCCGACCTGCGCTTCCACACTCTGGAATGGGTGCGCCTGGCGGTGGCCACGGCGGCGTGGCCCCTGCAGCGCGCGACCGGCATGCCGATCGATGCCGCCGGCGATTTCGGCGCCTACCTGTCGCGCCAGGCGACGCTGCTCAAGGAAAACGAGGAACTGCGCCGGCGCCAGTTGGGCACCGCCAACCTGCTGCTGCGCCAGGACCATCTCGAGCGCGAGAACAAGCGCCTGCGCGCCCTGCTCGACATGCGCGACCGGCAGCCGGTCGAAGGGCGCATCGCCGAGATCCTCTACGCCGCGCGCGACCCTTTCTCGCGCCGCGTGATCATCGACAAGGGCAGTCAGCAGGGCATCGCCGCCGGCCAGGCGGTGGTTGATGACATCGGCGTCATCGGCCAGGTCACCCGGGTGTTTCCGCTCACCTCCGAAGTGCTGCTGCTGACTGACAAGGACCAGGCGATTCCGGTCGAGGTACAGCGCAACGGCCTGCGCGCGGTGCTGGCAGGCGCCGGCTCCGGAATGATGGAACTGCGCTTCCTCGCCGCGAACGCCGAGGTGCAGGTCGGAGATGTCCTCGTCACCTCGGGGCTCGACGGCGTTTACCTGCCCGGCCTGCCGGTGGCCAGGGTGGTGAAGATCGACCGTGACAGTTCCCATTCCTTCGCCCGCATCACCTGCGCGCCGCTGGCCGGCGTCGAACGCCACGGCCTGGCGCTGGTGCTCGGCGATCGCCGGGCGCTGCCGCCGCAACCCGATGACGTGCCGGTCACACCCGACCAGCCGACGCGCGGCAAGCGCGTCAAGAAGAAAGTTCGTTAGCATGAAACAGCACATTTTTCTTTGGGGAATACATCGAGCGCAGCGAGCAAATCAGTCGCCTCCCCGTGAGGGGGCGAGGCGGGAATTCGTGACGCATGCGTCACGCCGTCGCAGCCGGCTGGCTGTGCAAAGCCAGCCGTGGGCCGCGCAGCGGATGGGAGGGGCGGGACTTTATGCCGCTTATCCCGTGTTGCATCATCGGCGGATCGTTCTCAACGCCATAGGCGTTAGGGTGCTCTGATGCAACCCACACACTCCTCGCGCCGCATCCTCCTGCCGGTCAGAAACTGGTTCATCGTGTTCACCCTGCTGGTGGCACTGGTGCTGAACCTGGTGCCTTTCGGCCGCCTGCCCGGCATTCCCGACTGGGTGGCCCTGGTACTGGCCTTCTGGTGCGTGCACCAGCCGCTGAAGGTCGGCATGGCGGCGGGCTTCGTGCTGGGCCTGGCGATGGATGTGGCCGACGCCAGCGTCATGGGCCAGCACGCCCTGGCCTACGTGCTGCTCGCCTTCGCCGCCGCCGGCTTGTCGCGGCGGGTGCTGTGGTTCCCGCTGGCGCAGCAGGCCTTGCACGTATTGCCGATGTTCCTCGGCATGCAACTGGTGATGATGGTGACGCGCATGATCGGTGGCGCCGAGTTCCCCGGCGTGTTGTGGTTCCTCTCCAGCATCACGGCGACCCTGCTGTGGCATCCGGTGACCTACCTGTTGCTGATTCCGCAGTTCCGGCCCGAGGACAAGGACGTGCACCGGCCGATATGAGAGCGACGGGAAAACGCAGTGACCATTGAGTGCAGCGAACAAACCAGTCGCCCCCGCCCCGGGGCGGGGGGCGTAACGGGGATTTCGCGGAGCCGGACGGCAATGCAGGGCCGTCCGTGGAACGGGGGGTGGGGGGCGATCAATTCGATTTTGCGTGCTACATCGCCAGCGGTGCAGTCATCGCGGCTCGAGCAATAAATGGAGTTCAAAAACCCCCAGCAGGAGCTCGAACGTTTCCGTTCGCGACTGGCGGTGGCCGGGGGGCTCGTGCTGCTCTGCTTCACCATCCTTTTCCTGCGTTTCGTCTGGTTGCAGGTCGTGCAGCACGACTATTACCAGACCCGCGCCGAGGACAACCGCATTTCGCTGGTGCCGATCGTGCCCAACCGCGGCCTGATCGTCGATCGCAACGGCGCCGTGCTGGCACGCAATTATTCTGGCTACACGCTGGAGATCACACCGTCGCGCGCCGGCAACCTGGATCAGGCGATCGATGGCCTCGCGGAGATCATCGAGGTCGAAGCCAAGGACCGCAAACGCTTCAAGAAGCTGCTGGACGAGAGCAAGAATTTCGAGTCGCTACCGATCCGTACCCGCCTTTCCGACGAAGAGGTCGCCCGCTTCATCGCCCACCGCTATCGCTTTCCGGGCGTCGAGATCAAGGCGCGCCTGTTCCGCCAGTATCCGGGCGGCGCCTTCGCCTCGCACATCCTCGGTTACATCGGCCGCATCAACGACCGCGACCTGGAAAAGATCGAGGAACGCGAGGACGAAGCCAACTATCGGGGCACCGACCATTTCGGCAAGACCGGCCTCGAGCTGCGCTACGAGTTCGACCTGCATGGCATCAGCGGGCACGAACAGGTCGAGGTCGATGCCGGTGGCCGTGCCGTGCGCACGCTCACCCACACGCCGCCGATTGCCGGCAACCAGTTGACGCTGACCGTCGACGCCGAACTGCAGCGCATCGCCGAGCAGGCTTTCGGCGACCGCAAGGGGTCGCTGGTGGCCATCGAGCCGACGACCGGCGGCATCCTGGCCATGGTCTCGGTGCCGAACTACGACCCCAACATGTTCGTCGACGGCATCGACACGCAGAACTGGCGCGAGCTCAACGAGTCGCCGAACAAGCCGATGGTCAATCGCGCACTGAACGGCGCCTATCCGCCGGGGTCCACCTTCAAGCCCTTCATGGCGCTGGCCGCGCTGGAACTGGGCAAGCGCCGGCCGGAGCAGGCGATTTCCGATCCGGGATTCTTCAACTTCGGCGGCCACCACTTCCGCGACGACAAGAAGGGCGGACACGGCATGGTGGACATGTACAAATCCATCGTGCATTCCTGCGACACCTATTACTACATGCTGGCCAACGACATGGGCATCGACAACATTGCCGCCTTCATGGGGCGACTGGGCCTTGGACAGCGTACCGGGATCGACATCGACGGCGAATCGGAAGGCGTGCTGCCGTCGCAGGAATGGAAGAAAAAGCGATTTCGCAAGCCGGAGCAGCAGAAGTGGTACGCCGGCGAAACCATCTCGATCGGCATCGGCCAGGGCTACAACGCCTATACGCCGATCCAGCTCGCGCAGGCCACGGCGACGCTGGCCAACAACGGCGTGATGTTCCGTCCGCACCTGGTCAAGTACGTCACCGACACGCGGACCGGCGAGAAGCGCCTGGTCGAGCCGGAGCCGCTGCGTGACCTGCAGCTCAAGCCGGCACACGTCGAGGTGATCCGCAATGCGATGGTCGGCGTGAACAAGGAAGGCACCGGCGCGCGCGCCTTCGCCGGCGCCGAGTACGTGTCCGCCGGCAAGACCGGTACGGCACAGGTATTTTCATACAAGGGTGCCGAGCACAAGACCGAGAGCATGGCGGCCCACCTGCGCGACCACGCCCTGTTCATTGCCTTCGCGCCGGCCGACAAGCCGACCATCGCGCTGGCCGTCCTGGTCGAGAACGGCGGCTTCGGCGCCCAGGCGGCGGCGCCGATCGCGCGCCAGGTGCTCGACTACTACCTGCTTGGCAAGAGGCCGAAGGCGCCGGCGCTGCCGGACGATGCCGCCGTCGAAAGGGACGAGGAATGAACCACGGATCGGGCATCGCCACGCTGCGCGCCTGGCTACAGAAGCTGGTCGCGCCGATCGACGGCCCGCTGATGCTGGTGGCCGGCCTGCTGGTGCTGCTGGCGGTCGGCGTCATGGGCAGCGCATCGCCCGACCGCATCAATGCCCAGCTGATCAACGTCGCCATCGCACTGGTGGTGATGCGCGTCCTGGCCCAGATTCCGCCGCAGCGCCTGATGCACCTGGCGGTGCCGATCTATGTCGTCGGCGTACTGCTGCTGATCGCGGTCGCGCTGTTCGGCGATGTCTCCAAGGGCGCGCGGCGCTGGCTCAATCTCGGCTTCATGCGTGCTCAGCCATCGGAACTGATGAAGATCGCGATGCCGCTGATCCTGGCCTGGTTCTTCCAGCAGCGCGAAGCCATGCCGCGCCTGCGTGACTACGGCATCGCCGCTGCGCTGCTGCTGCTGCCGGTCGGCCTCATCGCGCGCCAGCCCGACCTGGGCACCGCCATCCTGGTGCTGGCCGCGGGCTTCTACGTAATATTTTTTGCCGGCCTGTCGTGGAAGATCATCATCGGCATGGCGGTGTCGGCGATCGCCGCCGCGCCGCTGGCCTGGAACCTGCTGCACGACTACCAGCGCAACCGCATCATCACGCTCTTCGATCCGGAAAAGGATCCGCTGGGCAAGGGTTTCCACATCATCCAGTCGACCATCGCCATCGGCTCCGGCGGCCTGTTCGGCAAAGGCTGGCGCGGGGGCACGCAGGCCCAGCTCGAATTCATTCCCGAACGCCATACGGACTTCATCTTCGCGGTCTTCTCTGAAGAATTCGGCCTCTTCGGCAACCTGCTGCTGCTGGTGCTCTACGCGCTGCTGATCGGGCGCGGGCTGATGATTGCGGCCAATGCGGCGACGCTCTTTTCGCGCCTGCTGGCCGGCGCGGTGACGATGATTTTCTTTACCTATGCCTTCGTCAACATGGGCATGGTCTCCGGCATCCTGCCGGTCGTCGGCGTGCCGCTGCCGCTGGTCAGCTATGGCGGCACGGCGCTGGTCACGCTGTTCATCGGCATCGGCATCCTGATGTCGATCCACGGCAATCGTATGCTGGTGCAGAAGTGATCCGCCTTGCGCCCTTGCTCTTGGCCCTGGCGCTTGCCGCCTGCGGCACGCAGTCGCCACGACCGGTCGCTGATCGAGGCGAGGAGCCACCAGCCGCCGTGCCGCCGGCGCCGACTTTCAAGACCGAGGCGAAAAAGCCGGCGGCGCCGGTGAAGTTCGGCGGCGGCTACAAGGACGACGGACCCGGCGACAACCCGCCGGATATCGAGGCGATTCCCGATGCCGTGCCGAAGCCTGAGCCGCTGCATCGCTTTGCCAACAACCCGTACTCGGCGCTCGGCCGCGACTACGTGCCGCGGCGCGAGCACAAACCCTATGCGGGGCGTGGCATCGGCTCCTGGTACGGTCGCCGCTATCACGGGCAGAAGACCTCCAGCGGCGAGATCTACGACATGTACGGCATGACGGCGGCGCATCCGATACTGCCGATCCCGTCCTACGCACGAGTGACCAATCCGGCCAACGGCCGTTCGGTGGTGGTGCGCATCAACGACCGCGGGCCCTTCCTTGCCGGACGCGAAATCGACTTGTCATGGACCGCCGCCGCCAAGCTGGGCTACGTTGGCCAGGGCAGCGCCCTGGTCGAGGTGGAAAGCGTCCTGCCCGGACAGGAGCTTGCCGCCGCGCCCGTCCCGGCCCCCGCCGCGCAGCGCAGCGAGGAGGAGGACGATCCGATTGCGAAACTGGCGGCGGCCGAAGCCGAATCACCGCTGCCGCAGCTGCGCGACGAGCGCGGCCACTTCCTGCAACTCGGCGCCTTCGGCAACCGCGACAACGCCGAGGCGCTGCGCGCCCGCCTGGGGAGGGAACTCGGCGACCTCGCCGGCAAGATCGTGGTGCAGTCGGCCGGCAAGCTGTTTCGCGTCCAGCTTGGCCCATGGCCCGACGCCACCGCCGCACGGCTCGCCGGCGGGAGGCTGCGCGAGAGCCTGGGCATGAATCCGCTGGTCGTGCAGCGCTAGCCGGTCCGGACCTTGGCGCTGCCCAACTTATAATCACTACCCTTCCGCGATTCGACACACTCCATGCGATTCCTCGTTCTGCTTGCCACCCTGCTGGCCGTTGCCGCCAGCCATGCCCAATCCCTTCCCGCCCCGACCCTGAGCGCGCGCGCCTGGTTGCTGATGGACTACGCCAGCGGCCAGGTACTGGCCGCCCAGGAACCCGACCTCAAGCTGGAACCGGCCTCGCTGACCAAGGTAATGACCACCTACCTCGTCGCCGAGGCCCTGCAGAACAAGACGCTCTCGCTGACGCAGCCGGTGACGGTGTCCGAGCGTGCCTGGCGCACGCAGGGCTCGCGCAGTTTCGTGCCGGTGAACAAGGGCGTGTCGGTCGACGACCTGTTCAAGGGCATGGTGATCCAGTCCGGCAACGACGCGTCGGTGGCCCTGGCCGAGGCCATCGGCGGCACGGAAGACCAGTTCGCCGCGATGATGAACCGCACCGCGCAGCGGCTTGGCCTCAAGGACACCAATTTCCTCAATGCCAGCGGCTATTTCGAGGGCCCGGCGCCGACCCATTACTCGACCGCGCGCGACATGGCCAAGCTGGCGGCCGCGCTGATCCGCGACCACCCGGAAACCCATGCCCTGCACGCAATGAAGGAGTACACCTACAACGGGATCCGCCAGCACAACCGCAATCGCCTGCTGTGGGCCGACCCGACGGTCGATGGCCTCAAGACCGGCCATTCCAGTGCCGCCGGCTACTGCCTGATCGCCACCGCGAAGCGCGGTCCGCGCCGGCTGATCAGCGTGGTGCTCGGCACTGCATCGGAAGAAGCCCGCGCCCGTGATTCGCTGAACCTCCTCAACTGGGGCTTCACCGCCTTCGATGCGGTCAAGCTCTACGACAAGGGGCAGGCGATTTCCCAGCTCCGGGTGTTCAAGGGAGCGCAGAACACCGTCGGCGCCGGCTTCGCCGAGGACTTCGTGATCTCGATTCCGCGCGGCGCGACGGACAAGGTCAGCGCGCAACTGGTCAGCCGCCAGCCGCTGCTGGCGCCGATCGCCGCCGGCAGCCAGGTCGGCACGCTGCGCCTCACCGTCGCCGGCCAGCCCTGGGGCGAATATCCCGTCGTCGCCCAGGCGGAAGTTCCTGTCGCCGGAATCATCGGCAGGCTGTGGGACGACATCCGGCTCTTCTTCCAATGAGCGCGAGGGTCGTACTCAACGGCGAATGGTTGCCGGCCGAGGCGGCCCGCGTATCCGTCATGGATCGCGGCTTCCTCTTCGGCGACGGCGTCTATGAAGTGATCCCGGTCTATTCGCGGCGGCCCTTCCGCCTCGAACAGCATTTGCAGCGCCTGCAGCACAGCCTCGACGGCATCCAGCTTGCCAATCCGCATGGCATCGACGAGTGGATCGGCTTCGTCACGAAGCTCGCCGCCGAAGCCGAATGGGAAGACCAGTCGATCTACATCCAGGTCACGCGCGGGCCGATGGCGGTACGCAACCACGCCTTTCCGAAGGAGGTGAGGCCGACTTCGGTGATCCTCGCCGAACCGATGACCACGCCGCCGGCCAGCCAGCGCGAGCAGGGCATCGCCGCGGTGTCCGCCGCCGACATCCGCTGGCTGCGCTGCGACCTGAAGACCACCTCGCTGCTGGCCAACTGCCTGCTGCGCCAGATGGCGGTGGCCGCCGGCTGCGTCGAGACGGTGCTGTTTCGGGATGGCTTCCTCACCGAGGGTTCTGCTTCGTCGATCTTCGTCGTCAGGGACGGCGTGCTGCTGGCGCCGATCAAGAACCACCTGATGCTGCCTGGCATCACCTATGACGTCATCCTCGAACTCGCCGCCGGCCACGGCCTGCCGTACCAGGTGCGCGACATCACCGAGGCCGAGACGCGTTCCGCCGACGAACTGTGGATGTGTTCGTCGACCAAGGAAGTGCTGCCCATCGTGATCCTCGACGGGTCAAAAGTCGGCGCCGGCGGTACGGCGGGTCCGGTGTTCGCGGCGATGTACGCCTGGTATCAGGAGTTCAAGGCGACGGTGATGCGGGCCAAGTAATGGAAAAGCAGAGCCTGCTCGAATTCCCCTGCGATTTCCCGCTCAAGATCATGGGCGCGAATGCCGACGGTTTCGCGCAGTCCATCGCCGAGCTGGTGTGCGTCCATGCGCCGGATTTCGACGCCGCGACCATGGAGATGCGGCCCTCGAAAGCCGGCACCTACCTCTCACTGACCTGCACCGTGCGCGCCACGTCGCAGGCCCAGCTCGATGCCTTGTACCGAGCGTTGACCGCGCATCCCATGGTCAAGGTCGTGCTGTGAGCGCGCCGATCCTGCGCGAACTCGGCCGCGTCGACTACGTACCGACCTTCGCCGCGATGCAGGAATTCACCGCCGCGCGCGGTGCCGATACGCCCGACGAACTCTGGCTCTGCGAGCATCCGCCGGTATTCACCCAGGGCCTCTCGGGCCGGCCCGAACACCTGCTGGCCGACATCGGCATCCCGGTGGTGCAGATCGACCGCGGCGGCCAGATCACCTACCACGGCCCCGGCCAGGTCGTCGTCTACCTGCTGCTCGACCTGCGTCGGCGCGAATTTTCAGTGCGCGGCCTGGTGCATCGCATCGAGCAGGCGGTGATCGACCTGCTGGCGGAATACGCCGTCACGGCCGCACGGCGCGAGGGCGCGCCCGGTGTCTATGTCGGCGCCGCAAAGATCGCCGCGCTGGGCCTGCGCATCAAGCACGGCTGCAGCTACCACGGCGTCTCGCTCAACATCGACATGGACCTCGCGCCCTACGACGCGATCAACCCCTGCGGCTACGCGGGCATGGCCGTGACGCAATTGAGTGCGTGTTCTCCACAATGGCGCCCCGGCCTGGAAGCTGCGATAGTAGGCAGGCAGCTGGCCGCGCACCTGGCCAGACAACTGGAAACGGATTACAAATGACGACCAAGCAGAAGGGCGAAGCCAAGACCGCGCGCATCCCGATCAAGGTGGTGCCGGCCGAGACCACGCTGAAAAAGCCCTCGTGGATTCGCGTCAAGGCCGGCAACAGCGCCGCGCGCTTCGGCGAGATCAAGCAGATCCTGCGCGAGCACCAGCTGCACACGGTCTGCGAGGAAGCCACCTGCCCCAACATCGGCGAATGCTTCGGCAACGGCACGGCCACCTTCATGATCCTCGGCGACCTGTGCACCCGGCGCTGCCCCTTCTGCGACGTCGGCCACGGCAAGCCGCTGCCGCCCGATGCCGAGGAGCCGGAAAAGCTCGCGCGCACCATCGCCGCGATGAAGCTCAAGTACGTCGTCATCACCAGCGTCGATCGCGACGACCTGCGCGACGGCGGCGCCCAGCACTTCGCCGACTGCATCGCCAAGGTGCGCGAGTACTCGCCGGGCACCAAGATCGAAGTGCTGGTGCCGGACTTCCGCGGCCGGCTCGACATCGCGCTCGACATCCTCGCCGCGACGCCGCCCGACGTGATGAACCACAACATGGAAACCGTGCCGCGGCTCTACAAGCAGGCGCGCCCCGGCGCCGACTACGCGCACTCGCTGCAGCTGCTGAAAGCCTTCAAGGCGCGCGTACCGGATGTCCCGACCAAGTCAGGCCTGATGGTCGGCCTGGGCGAAACCGACGAGGAAATCCTCGACACGCTGCGCGACCTGCGCGCCCATGACGTCGAGATGCTGACCATCGGCCAGTACCTCGCGCCCTCCGGCCACCACCTGCCGGTGCTGCGCTACGTGCATCCGGATGTCTTCGCCATGTATGCCCGGGAAGCCGAGGCCATGGGCTTCACCCATGCGGCTTCTGCGCCGCTGGTGCGCTCGTCCTATCACGCCGACCAGCAGGCGCACGGCGCCGGGGTTGCCGGAGCGACTTAAGCCCAGTCGCCGCGCAGCGCGGTGACCTCGCCCTGCAGGCGTTCCGGCAGCGCCTCGGCGGCTGGCACCGAGGCACCCACGATCAGCTCGATCTTCGAGAACAAGCCGCGCCGGAAGGGTCGCGTCATCGCCGGGCCGTCCTTGCGTGAGAAGAAGCTGCCCCACAGGCCGCGCAGCGCCATCGGCACCACGGGCACCGGGTTGCGCGCCAGTATTCGCGTGATGCCGGGGCGGAAGGGGTTGATGCTGCCGTCGGCGGTGATCTTGCCTTCGGGGAAGATGCCGACCAGGTCGCCGGCGTCGAGCGCCCGGGCGACTTCGTCGAAGGCCCTTTCCATCATCGCCGGGTCTTCCTTGGCCGAGGCGATCGGGATGGCCTTGCTGGTGCGGAAGACGAAGTTCAGCACCGGCCAGCGGAAGATGTGGTGGTCCATGACGAAGCGGATCGGGCGCTTGCAGGCGGCCATGATCACCAGCGCATCGACGAAGCTGACGTGGTTGCAGACGATCACCGCGGGGCCGTCTTCCGGCACCTGGTCGAGTTCCTGCACGCGCAGCCGATACACGGTGTGGATCAGCATCCAGATGATGAAGCGCAGCAGGAACTCGGGCACCAGGCCGTAGATGAACAGCGCGACCGCGGCATTGCAGATCGCGGCGACGGCGAACAGCATCGGTATGGTCAGGCCGGCGGCGAGCATGCCGGCGGCGGCCAGCGCGCCGACCACCATGAACAGCGCGTTGAGGATGTTGTTGGCGGCGATGACGCGGGCACAATGTTCCGGATTGGAGCGCTGTTGCACCAGGGCATACAGCGGCACGATGAAGAAGCCGCCGAAGACGCCGATCAATACCAGGTCGAGCAGTACGCGCCAGGTCTGGTCGTAGGCCAGCAGGCCGATCGCGCCCAGCGGCGAGGGCGAGGGCGTTGCGGGTGAGGCAAAGGCGAGATCGAGGGCGAACAGCGTCAGCCCGATCGAACCCAACGGCACCAGGCCCAGTTCGACGCGCTTGGCCGACAGCTTTTCGCAGAGCAGGGAGCCCGCACCGATACCGAAGGTGAAGGTGGCGAGCAGCAGCGTCACCGCGGTTTCGCTGCCGCCCAGCACGTCCTTGGTGTAGGCCGGAAACTGGGCAAGGAACAGCGCGCCGAACAGCCAGAACCACGAAATGCCCATGATCGACAGGAATACAACCTGGCTCTCGCGCGCGAAGCCGATGTTGCGCCAGGTCTCGGAGAACGGATTGGCGCTGATCACAAGAGTCGGCGCCGGCGGCACGGCGACCGGGATGGAGCGCGAGGCAAGGTAGCCGCCGACGGCGATGGCGAGGCCGACCACGGTGATCCAGACGGTCGCCGCCTCACTGGCGGCAAGCAGTCCGCCGAGCAGGGTGCCGAGCAGGATGGCAACGAAGGTGCCGGCCTCGATCAGCGCATTGCCGCCGACCAGTTCCTCGCTTTTCAGGTGCTGCGGCAGGATCGCGTACTTGACCGGCCCGAACAGCGTCGATTGCAGGCCCATCAGGAACAGGCTGAGGAACAGCACGTTGAGGCTTTGCACGAAGAAGCCGGCGCCGGCGATGAGGACGATGGCCACCTCGAGCAGTTTGGACAATCGTGCCAGCGCCGCCTTGTCGTACTTGTCGGCGAGTTGTCCGGCCGTAGCCGAGAACAGGAAGAAAGGCAGGATGAACACCCCTGCCGCCAGATTGGCCAGCAGTTCGGGCTTCATCGTGGTCCAGTTCGTCGACTGGAAGGTCAGCAGCACGACCATGGCGTTCTTCAGCACGTTGTCGTTGAACGCGCCGAGGAACTGGGTGACGAACAGCGGAGCGAAGCGCCGGGAGCGCATCAGGCCGGATTGGTTGCTCATTGGGTGTCCTGGTGAAAGTTGGCGGTGCAAAGCGATGTCATATTCTCGCAGGAAAGCGTTACAACAGCACCGGCTCGCGGCGTGGCGGGCGGCTGTTCCCGGGCAGCGTGCGCAGGCGCAGCGGAGCATTGCCGAGTCCGGCTCGTTCCATCCAGGCGAACACCGAGTCCACCGTGACGGTATCGATCTGGCCTGCCATGCGTCGGCCGAAGGGATGGTCGTCGAAGGCGATATGGGCCGTGCCGACGCGCGCGCCGAGTCGCGTCACGGCGTCGATGTGCAGCGTGCTCGGCCGGTAGTCCTGGCGTCGCAGCCAGTCGCGCGCGGTACTGCGGCTGACCACCGCGGGATCGGCGAGCAGGGCCAGGGTCTCGATCGCCCACTGGTTGCTCTGCTGGTAGGTGCCGGCCCACGGGTAGGCCAGCATGTTGTAGTGCGGCTCGTGCAGCGTGGCGAGCAGGGCGTCGTCCTTCAGGCCGTCGATGACCCGGGTCGCCAGCGCAGGCTTCAGCGCGACGACACCGGCTTCGTGGAGATACAGCCCGTCGCCGAAGAACTCGGCCAGGCCCTGGCGGTGAAGCGTGCTGCGGCTGGAACCGCACTCGTTGAGCTTGTGCACCACGCGCCAGGCGCCGCGCCCGGCGAGCGCGGCCTCGTCGCGGTAGGCGATGCCGAGGTGCGAATAGCGCAGGCCGTACTTGGAGAGATCCTGTCCGGCGCGGGCGATCAGCAGCACGCGGCTGCCGTCGCGCTGGGCGAGATCGTCGAGCTGGGTGGCGACGCTGGCGGCCAGCGCCAGGTCGCGGCGCATCGTGTCGAGCGTCGGCCGGCGCGGCTCGCAGTTCTGTCCGGCAAGGGCGGTGCAGGCAATGAACGTCGCGGCGGCGAAGCCCAGCACGCGGCGCAGGAGGGTGGTCGCATTCATCAGCGCAGCCTTTCGTTGTAGAGCAGGGACTCGCCCAGCGCGTTGGGAATCAGGCAGATCACTTCGCCGGCAGCGGAGAGCAGCCAGCCGGCGGCCACCACGGTGACGGAAAGCACGGTGCCGGCGGCAATGGCCGTCGATGCCGTGGCCTGGCCGGAAAAGCGCAGGCTGGCGGTGGCGCCATCCGAGGCGCGGCTCAGCAGCCAGACCGTGCCGCTGGCCGTGGCCTCGACGGCGATCACGGTCAGCGCCACGCCGGAAGCGAGGATGGCGACGGGTGCCACGCTGAGCACGGCGACCGGAAAGGCCAACGAAAGGCTGGATGCGGTGCTGGCGTCCGGCGCCGCCGTGGGCGCGTGCGGCGGGTGGCACCAGCAAGGCGGCAGGGGCGAGGGCCAGGCCGCAGAGGGCGCGCAGGGCGCGGCGGCGGGAAATTGCGATGGTCATGATGGTCTCCTTGTGCGGGTGGTTCAGTGGTTGGCGACGGCGATGTCGGCGGCGGACTGGGTGGTGGCCACGTCCTGGCCGCGCTCCAGGCGATCGGCCTCGTAGGCGTCGCGCAGGGTCTTGGCCAGGGTGAAGGCGGACGAGATCAGGTAGAGCCAGCTCACCATCAGGTAGGCCTTCCAGGTCGGGTTGATCTCCATGCGCCACAGGCCCCAGGCGGTCAGCGCCATCGACAGCGCGAAGCCGCCCCAGACCACCAGCGACCACATCGGCGTGTCCGAGGGCGACGCGGCGTTGTCGCGCACGTACTTGGCGAGCACGAAGGCCGACGAGAGGCAGAAGAAATAGCCCATGACCATGAAGGCGCGGTCGAGGTCGCCGCCGGGCAGCCAGGCCAGTCCGGTGCCGCAGACCAGCAGGGCGATGCCGAAGGAGATCCAGACCTGCAGGCGCCAGGCGCCGGTGTCGCGTTGGACGATGCGTACGTTGTTTTCCATGATGTGCTCCTTGTGGTTGTGTGAGGTGACGGATGCATCATGGGCAAGGCCGTTCCACGGTACAAGCAAGGGCGACGATGTGCTTTGAGGTGTGACTTGTAGTATCGTATAAGGATACTTTTCCAGGAAATCGCCAACGTCATGAGTACCACCGCCGATCTGATCTCGCTGCTCAAGAACGAACTCAAGGCCGCCGGCGTCACCTATGCCGTGGTCGCCGAACGCCTCGGCATGGCCGAATCCAGCGTCAAGCGCATGTTCGGCAAGGGCGGCGACATGCCGGTCTCCCGCATCGACGACATCTGCCGCATCATCAACCTCGATTTCGCCGACCTCGCGCGCCGTGTCGCCGATACCCAGCCGCTGATGCTGGAGCTGACGCTGGCGCAGGAAAAGGCGGTGGTGGCCGACCGCACGCTGCTGGTGGTGGCGATCTGCGTCATCAGCCAGGTGCCGGCCGAGGAGATCCTCGCCACCTACGAACTGACCGAGGCGAAGCTGGTGAAGGCGCTGACGCAGCTCGACCGCATCGGCATCATCGACCTGCGCCCCGGCAACCGCTACCGGCTCAAGGTGGCCAAGGGCTTCCGCTGGTTGCCGCAGGGCCCGGTGATGGAGTTCTTCCGCAAGGAGGTGCTGGACGACTACTTCGCCGGCGGCTTCGACGGCGAGTCGGAAATGCTGATGGTGGTGCACGGCGAAATCGGCCGGGGGCTGGCCAATTCCTTCCGCGAACGGCTGATGCGGGTCGGCCAGGATTTTTCCAACCAGCACCTGGCCGACCAGAAATTGCCGGCCGACCAGCGCCGGCCCTACACCATCGTCATCGGCATGCGCTCATGGCTGATGGCTGCGCTGGCCGACATGCAGCGGCGCAAGCCGGGTGCGGTACTCGCACCCGGGAAACCAGGCGGCCGACGATGAGGGCGGCCGCGCCCGTCGCCAGCAGGTGCTTCAAGGTGTGGCCGGTTACCGGATCGAGGAAGGCGGCAATGGCATGGTCGTTGACCTCCGCCAGTTTGGCGACCACATAGATCACCAGGGCGCCGCCGAAGGCCAGGCGATCGGCGGCGGGGGCCTTGTATATCCATTGCCAGAGCGGTATCAGCACGATGGGCAGGCCTTGCAGCAGCAGATAGGGGCGCAGGTCGCCGGAACCGGCGAGGTCGGTGAAACGCCACCAGGCGACGCTGGCGACCGCGGCCAGCGCCAGCAGGCTCGCCATGGCCCGAATGTCGCGCCGACTCGTGTCGCCCATCACGCCCGCCAGCAAGCCGGCACAGGCCAGGGCGATCGGCAGCCGATCCCAGACCAGGCGCGCATTGTCCGGGGCGAGGTGGTACCAGGCCGAGCCCAGCGCGGTGAGGAAGAGCCCGACCAGGAACAGGCGGTAGCCGGCCCAGCCATGGCGCAGCTCGGGATGTGCGCGGTTGGGTGCCAGCCGCACCCAGCCCCAGAATGCCGCCAGCGCGAAACCCAGGTTGGAGGTCACATCGCAGAAGTGCGGCACGCCCCAGACCAGTGACTGGTCGGCGAAGTCGTGATAACCGGCGGGTTGGTGGATGGGTCCGTGGAACAGGGCGGCGGCGGCGAGCAGGATCGTCACGGCGGTCGGCAGGTAATGCGTAAGCGATTTCATGGCGTTCTCCAGAGTCAAGGTGAAGCCAGAATGCGGGCGGGCCGCAGTGCAGTACAGCGAAACCGCCGAAGGCGCGGCTTGTGCCCCGACGGGTATCGACCGGCAATACCGCCGGGCCAAGTCATTGCTGACGGCAGCCAAGGCAAATGCAATAATGCCAGCCAATAAAACGGAGGAGACCCAAATGGAAAAGTCCTGGATCAAGCACTATCCCGCTGGCGTACCGGCCGAGATCGACCCCAACCAGTATGAGACCGTAGCACAGGTGCTCGAAGAGGCGATGAAGAAGTACGCCGCGCGCACCGCCTTCATCTGCATGGGCAAGTCGATCACCTACGCCCAGCTCGATACCGCCTCGCGCAGCCTCGGCGCCTGGCTGCAGTCGCGCGGCATCGCCCCCGGCGGGCGCGTCGCGATCATGATGCCCAACATCATGCAGTACCCGGTCGCGGTCGCCGCGATCCTGCGCGCCGGCTACGTGGTGGTGAACGTCAATCCGCTCTATACGCCGCGCGAACTGGAGCACCAGCTCAAGGACAGCGGCGCCGAAGCCATCATCATCATCGAGAACTTTGCCACCACGCTGGACAAGGTCATCGCCAATACCCCCGTCAAGCACGTGGTGGTCGCGGCAATGGGCGACCTGCTCGGCGGCCTCAAGGGCATGCTGGTGAATTTCGTGGTGCGCAAGGTCAAGAAGATGGTGCCCGAGTTTTCGCTGCAGGGCTCGTTCCGCTTCAACGACGTGGTGTCGCAGGGTTCCGGCATGACGCTGAAGTCCGTGGCGCGCAATCGCGAGGACGTCGCCTTCCTGCAATACACCGGCGGCACCACGGGCGTCTCCAAGGGCGCCACGCTGCTCAACCGCAACATCATCGCCAACATGCTGCAGGTCGAAGCCTGGATGCAGCCGGCGATCAACACCCACACCGACGAGCAGCACAACTTCGTCTGCGCGCTGCCGCTGTACCACATCTTCGCGCTGACGGTCTGCAACATGATCGGCACGCGCACCGGCTCCTGCAATCTGCTGATCCCCAATCCGCGCGACATCCCCGGCTTCGTCAAGGAATTGTCGACCTTCAAGTTCAACGTCTTCCCCTGCCTCAACACGCTGTTCAACGCGCTGGCCAACAACCCGGAATTCGCCAAGCTGGATTTCTCGACGCTGAAGATCAGCCTCGGCGGCGGCATGGCCACGCAGCGCCCGGTGGCCGAGAAATGGATGGCGCTGACCGGGAGCGCGATCGTCGAGGGTTACGGCCTGTCCGAGACCTCGCCGGTGGCGACCTGCAACGTCGCCAACCTCAAGGGCTTCACCGGCACCATCGGCCTGCCGGTGTCGTCGACCGAAATCGCGATTCGCGACGAGGACGGCAAGGACGTGGCGCTGGGCGAATCCGGCGAGATCTGCATCCGCGGTCCGCAGGTGATGGCCGGCTACTGGCAGCGCCCGGAAGAGACGGCCAACGTGATGACCGCCGACGGCTTCTTCAAGTCGGGCGACGTCGGCATCATGGACGAGACCGGCGCCACGCGCATCGTCGACCGCAAGAAGGACATGGTGCTGGTGTCCGGTTTCAATGTCTATCCGAGCGAGATCGAGGAAGTCGCCATGAAGCATCCCGGCATCATGGAAGCCGCGGTGATCGGCGTCCCGGACGAGCATTCGGGCGAGGTGCCGAAGATCTTCATCGTCAAGAAGGACCCGAACCTCACCGAGCAGGACGTGCAGAATTTTCTCAAGGAACAACTGACGGGCTACAAGCGGCCGAAGTACGTCGAGTTCCGCGCCGACCTGCCGAAGACGCCGGTGGGCAAGATCCTGCGTCGCGAACTGCGGCCGAAGTAAGCTTCAATATCATCGGCCGCCGTCCATCCGGGCGGCGGCCGTTTCTTTTCAAGGAGTGTCCGAACATGCGTCCCTTATTTGCCCTGCTCACCGGCCTGCTGCTGGCTACTTCCGCCCACGCACTCAGCCTGGCCGACATTTCCGGCAAGGATGCGGGCGGCGGCCTCAAGGAGGCATTGACCCAGGGCGCCGCCAAGGCCGTCGATCTGCTCGGCAAGCAGGACGGCTTCCTCGGCAACCCCAAGGTGAAGATCCCGCTGCCGGAAAGCGTGCAGAAGGTCGAAGGCCTGATGCGCGGCCTGGGCATGGGCAAGCAGGCCGACGAACTGGTGAATGCCATGAACCGCGCCGCCGAGGCCGCCGTGCCGCAGGCCAAGACCCTGCTGGTGAACTCGATCAAGCAGATGTCGGTGCAGGATGCGAAGGGCATCCTCTCCGGCGGTGAGGACAGTGCGACGCAATACTTCCGTCGCACCACGTCGGGACCGCTGGGCGAGAAGTTCAAGCCGGTGGTGAAGCAGGCCATGGCGAAAGTGAAGCTGGCCGAGAAGTACGACCGGCTCGCCGGCAAGGCATCGAAGTTCGGCCTGGTGCGCGAGCAGGACGCGCAACTGGAAAACTACGTGACGCAAAAGACGCTGGACGGCCTCTACCTGATGATCGCGGAAGAGGAAAAGGCCATTCGCAAGGACCCCGCCGGCGCCGCCGGCAAGCTGGCGCAGAAGGTGTTCGGCGCGCTGAAGTAATTTTGCCCCCGCCGCCGCCGAGTTCAAGAGTCGGCGCTGGCGGTACGGCGACATAGCCCATGGTCAAGCTCAATCCGGCGCAACTCGAAGCCGTGCGCCACCTCGACAGCCCCCTGCTGGTGCTGGCCGGCGCCGGCTCGGGCAAAACGCGCGTGATCACGCACAAGATCGCCTGGCTGGTGGAGGACTACGGCGTCAAGCCCAGCCAGATCGCCGCCATCACCTTCACCAACAAGGCCGCGAAGGAGATGAAGGAGCGCGTCGGCAAGCTGATCGGCGGCCGCGCCGAGGGCCTCATCGTCAGCACCTTCCACGCGCTGGGCGTGCGCATCCTGCGCCAGGAGGCGGGCAAGATCGGCCTCAAGCCGGGCTTCTCGATCCTCGACGCGGCGGACACGGTGGCCCTGTTCCAGGAGCTTGCCGGCAATGTCGACAAGGCCCGGCTGCGCGCGCTGCAGTCGCGCATCTCGCTGTGGAAGAACCAGTTGTTCGAACCGGAGGCCGCGCTGGCAATCGCGGCCGACGAAATCGAAGCCGCCGCGGCACAGCTCTATGCCGATTACGAACGCACGCTGCGCGCCTACCAGGCGGTGGATTTCGACGACCTGCTGCGCCTGCCGGTGAAGCTGTTCTCCGAGAACGACGAAGTCGCCCAGCGCTGGCGCAGCCGGCTCTGGCATGTGCTGGTGGACGAATACCAGGACACCAACCGCGCCCAATACCGCCTGCTGCAACTGCTGACGCATGGCCGCGATTCCTTCACCGCGGTGGGCGACGACGACCAGTCGATCTATGCCTGGCGCGGCGCCGACAGCGAGAACCTGCGCCTGCTGAAGGAAGACTACCCGAGCCTGAAGGTGGTCAAGCTGGAGCAGAACTACCGCTCCACCTCCCGCATCCTGCACGCCGCCAATACGCTGATCGCCAACAACCCCAAGCTGTTCGAGAAGAAGCTCTGGTCCGAACACGGCCAGGGCGAGGCGATCCACATCCAGACCTGCCGCGACGGCGACCACGAGGCGGAGTGGGTGGTCTCGCGCCTGTCGGCGCACCGCTTCGAGCGGCGCACGAAGTTTTCCGACTACGCCATCCTCTATCGCGGCAACCACCAGGCGCGCGCCATCGAGCAGCAGTTGCGCGCGCAGCGCATCCCTTACGTCATATCCGGCGGGCAGTCCTTCTTCGATCGCGCCGAGGTCAAGGACATCACCTCCTACCTGCGCCTGCTTTCCAACCAGGACGACGATCCGGCCTTCATCCGCGCCGTCACCACGCCCAAGCGCGGCATCGGCGGCACCACGCTGGAAGCGCTCGGGCGCGCCGCCGGCCGCCGCCACCTGAGCTTGTTCGCCGCGATCCAGGCGCCGGGACTGGAGACCGAGCTCAACGTCAAGCAGCGCACCTCGCTGCGCGAATTCGGCGACTTCATCAGGCGCATGGAATCGCGCGCGGCGAAGGAGCCGGCCGGAACCGTGCTCAACGACCTGGTGCGCGCCATCGGCTACGAGAGCTGGCTGTTCGAATCGCTCGAGCCGCGCGAGGCCGAAGGCCGCTGGGCCAATGTCAGCGACCTCGTCGCGTGGCTCGAGAAGAAGGGCGTCGAGGAGAACAAGAACCTGCTCGAACTGGCGCAGTCCGTGGCGCTGCTGTCGATGCTGGACCAGAACGACGGGGAACAGGATGCCGTGCAACTCGCCACCCTGCACGCGGCGAAGGGGCTGGAGTTCCGCCACGTCTTCCTGGTCGGCGTCGAGGAGGGCCTGCTGCCGCATCGCGACTCGCTGGAGCCGGGCAAGCTCGAAGAGGAGCGGCGCCTGATGTATGTCGGCATCACCCGTGCCCAGGCCAGCCTGACCGTCAGCCACTGCGAAAGGCGCAAGCAGGGCCGCGAACTGATGGTGCGCGAACCATCGCGCTTCATCGTCGAAATGGGTGCGGCGGTGGCCTCGTCCGCGCAGCAGCGCAACACGGTGCCCGAGCCGGACGCCGCGCGCGCCCGGGCCAGCGCCCTGCGCGCGATGCTGGCCGGCAAGCGCTAGGAAGGTTTTGCCGTATCGCCGGATGCGGCGATGCGGGCTTCGATCTCGCCCAGCAACTGTTCCAGCTTTTCCGCCAACAGGCCTGCCATGTCCGTTGCATCGGCACTCGCGGCTCTCGCCGCGATTTCGGTACGCCCTGCCAGGAGGTGCAATTCGTCGGCAAAGAGGCTGGCGCTCGCGCCCTTGATCGAATGCGCGACGAAGGCGAGCCGTTCCAGGTCCGTGCTTGCCCTGGCCTCGCGCAGTTCGCCCAGGGCGGACGTCAGGCTATTGATCGCGATGCCGAGCATCCTGGGCAGGAAGCCCGGACGCTTGGCATGTACCTGCTCGAGCCGTGCCAGATCAAACGCTTGGGCACGCTCCGCATTTTTTGTGTCCGGCGTCATGGGGAGCGCTGTCGTGGAGGTGCCGGGCTCGGGCTTTTCGATGTGCGGCACGTGGCGTGAATGATGGCGGACCACCGACACCAGGCTCTCGATCTCGATCGGTTTGGTCAGGGTGAACTTCATGCCGGCGGCACGACATTTGTCCCTGTCCTCGTTGAAGGCGTAGGCCGTCTGTCCGACGATGGGCAGCCCGGGGTCGAGCCGACCGATCAGGGAGGCCGCTTCCAGGCCGTCCATCTCCGGCATCTGCACATCCATCAGCACCAGATCGAAACGATCCGCGCCCGATTCGACGGCATCCACCGCCTGTTTTCCATTTTCGACCAGAGTGACGCAGGCGCCCTCCTGGACGAGGATCTCTTCCAGAACCACCCGATTCAATTCATTGTCCTCGGCGGCCAGTACCCTGATACCCGCCAAACGCTTGCCGGCGGCAATCGGTGACCAGACCGCAGGCGAGATTTTTTGCCTTTCGACCATCGTCACGCAAGGCAGGCGGAATTCGAATTCGCTGCCGGAACCGGGCGTGCTCCTTGCCCGCAGTTGGCCACCCATCAGTGCCGCCAACTGGTGGCTGATCGCCAGGCCGAGTCCGGTACCACCGTATTTGCGGGTTGTGCTGCTGTCCCCCTGCTCGAAGGGCAGGAAGAGCTTCGCGAGCTGTTGCGGCGACATGCCGATGCCGGTATCCGTGACGCGGAACACCAGTTCGTCCCCTTGCCGGGCCGCCGCCAGGCGCACGTCGCCATGCTCGGTGAATTTCACCGCGTTGGACATCAGGTTGAGCAGCACCTGGGATATCCGCAGCGGATCACCGAGGAAGGCGGCGGGCAGGCTGACATCCTTGTCGGCAACGAGCGTGAGCTTTTTGTCTGCGGCGGGTAGTGCCAACGCGCTGATGGCTTCGTCGACGATCTGGCGCGGATCGACCGGAAACGCCTCGATGGAGAGCTTGCCCGCTTCGATCTTGGAAAAGTCGAGCACGTCGTTGACGATCGCCATCAACAGCCGGCCCGATTCGAGGATCCGCGAAAACATCCGCAGCGAACGTTCGCGGCCCGCGGATTCACGGTGGCCGATCTGCGCCAGACCGAGCACGCCGTTCAGCGGCGTGCGGATTTCGTGGCTCATGTTGGCGAGGAACTCGCTCTTGATGTTTGCGTCGCGTTCCGCCGCGCGACGCGCCTCCTCCAGCCGCACCCGCGCCAGGTAGTCCATGCGGATCAGCAGCTCGCGCCACCAGCCGATCCCGCCGGCAAGCAGGAACACGGTCGCGACATGGTAGGCCCAGTAGGCGAACATGCCCGGCTGCGCGGCGACACCATGATGAACCGCGAACAGGAAGGCGCCGAGGATGAGGGCTCCATACGGCAGTGCGACGCGGAAGCGCAGGCCGAGGATGACAAAGATGTAGAACTCGATGAAGGTGAAATTGAGCACCCCGACCCATGAGCGGAGTCCCATGCCGCCTTCGCGGTCGATTCCATACAGTATCCAGAACAGGCTCAGCGCCAGCGTCACCAGCATTCCGCCCATCACCGGTTGCCAGTGCTCCCGGGCGTGGCTGAAAAACGAATAGGCGATTGCGGCGCCGAGTATCGGCATCGCCACCGTGATCCGAAGGAGGTTCGTGGCGGCGCCGGGAAAGGCGAGGCGATCGACCAGGAAATCGCCGAAGATCAGCAGCAGCCCGATGCAGAGGCTGGCCTGCGCAAAGCGATAGTAGTAGTCGATGTAATAAACCTCGAACTGACGTTCGAGGCGCACATCCTTGAAACGGGGAAGCAGGCCCAGGGCGATGCCGTCAATGCCAAACGCATCGTGATCGCCAATGCCGGTGGGCACGGTTCCATCGTCAGTCTTTTCCTTCAGGGTCGGGGTGTCGTTCATGTCATCGGCCATGCCGTGCCGAAACCGCAACTGCCGATGGCGGCTTCGGTAAAGCGGGTAGGGCGCGAAAGGATTCGCCGGAACTGGCTGCCACTGCATCCGCGCAGACTATGCACAAAGTAATAGCTCTTTGATTTACAAGGGGTTAGCTTAAGCCTGTGGCGATATTCGGCATTTGATCCAGATCATCGATCCGTCTTTGCACCAAGGCCGTCGGCTGCAGCGGCACGCGGCGGCCCCCGGCGGATCGAAAAACAAAAGGGACCGCAAGCGGTCCCTTTCAGACGACGCCGGCAGTGCGGCTGGATTACTTTTTCGCAGCGGGTTCCTTGAAACTGGCGCCCGACTTGTTCGCCATGTAAACAATGGCGCGCGCCAGTTCCGCATCGTTCGCGTCAGAGGCGCCGCGGGGCGGCATGGCGTTCTTGCCGGCAATCGCCGATTTCATCAGGCCATCGAGTCCCAGCGCGATGCGCGGTGCCCAGGCCGCCTTGTCGCCCAGTTTTGGTGCATTGGCCACGCCCGCCTCGTGACACGCGCCGCACACTGCCTTGTAGATCTGCTCGCCGCTGCGGCTGCCCGCCGCCGCCGCACCAGTTGCCGCGGCCATTTCCACCCGCGACACCGGCGCGATGCGCTTGCTGATGGCTTCCTCATCACCCGCGGGACGACTGCCCATGGCGAAAGCACTGACTGAGAGTACGAATACGCCCGCTGCGGCGAGGGTACGGCTATTCACGTGTGCCATGAGCATCTTCCCGAGAGAGTCGAACAGAGGGCGCGATTATATCGGAATCGCCCGCCGGCATTGGACGCAGCCACCCGAACGCGCTATGCTTCGCCCCCTCCGCGCGCTCGTAGCTCAATGGATAGAGTACTGGCCTCCGAAGCCAGGGGTTGTGGGTTCGATCCCCGCCGAGCGCGCCACTCCCTGATGCAGAGTTATCCGACATGCTTGTCTTTGAAAGTCGGCGCTGGCGACACGGCAGATTGGATGCAGGAGCGCCGCCATTCTTCGTGAGCGCCGTGTTGATGATTTCCCCGGAACCGCCGCTGCGATTGGGTGAAATGCAATGAGCCTCGATGCTTACAAAAAGAAGCTGACGCTCCTGAATATCAACCGGACAAGCCCGCACAAGATTTGCATGCTTTTGGCGGTCCTCGACCTTGCGCGAAGCGGCGCACTGAATGCAAACCGAATCGAGTATTCCCCATCCTTGCTGGAGCGGTATGCACGCTATTTCGCCGCGGTTCGCGGCGACAGAGACCATCCGAATCCCTACTTCCCGTTTTTCCACCTGACGGGAAAATTGAAGGGAGGAGATGCCAGCTTTTGGCACGCGGTGCCGGTGCCTGGGCGCGAAACGGTGCTCGATGAAATGAGGACTGCCCGCGGGGCGCGTGACATCACGGAGAACATTTCCCATGTCGAGCTTGATCCCGAGTTGTTTCGCCTGCTCCAGAATCCCTCGGCCGTCGAAGAGCTTGCCGGCACACTCGCCACGCACTGGTTTGGTCGTGATATCGGTGATCTGCACTCCGTAGTCGATCAGGGAAAGCGAATCAGTCGGTACGAGCGCCGCTTGCGGCAGCCCGGCGTGGAATCATTGTCCGAACCCGACCCGCCGGAGTACGTGAGAAGCCCGGCGTTCCGTCGTGTGGTTACGGAGCTGTATGACTACCGGTGTGCCGCCACAGGCTTGCGGCTGCTTCTCAATGACATGGCGATGGTTGAGGCGGCGCATATTCGCCCCTTCAGTGACAGCGGAGATGATGATCCGCGCAATGGCCTTGCACTGACTCCGGACATGCACTGGGCGATGGATGCTTTCCTGATCGCGCCGGGACCGGACTACAAGTGGCATGTCACCCGCCAACTGGACACCCGGATACCGGACCACAAGATCCTCACCGACCTGGACGGAAAATCATTGTTCCTGCCGCGAGAGCAAAGAATGTATCCAAGGCGGGACGTCCTTGAATGGCGACTCAGCCAGCTTGAATGAGGCGCCTGGCCGCCGTTCGGCCGGCGCCGACTTTGTGGGCTGGACTCATGGCCAATACTTGGCCTTATCCGGCAGCACCCAGCGCACGCCGCCGCGCGGGTCGCGGCCGTCGCCGGCATAGCGCGGGATCAGGTGGATGTGCAGGTGGCCGACGGTCTGTCCGGCGGCAGGGCCATCGTTGATGCCTATGTTGTAGGCGTCGGGGTGGAGTTCGACATCGAGCCTGGCCTTGGCTTGGTCCAGCAGGTGCAGCATGTCGTCCCGTTCGGCGGGCGTGGTTTCGAAGAACGAGCGGACATGCCGGCGCGGGATGATGAGCGTGTGTCCGGGCGACACCGGAAAGCCGTCGGTGATGGCGGCGGCGAGGCCGGTTTCGCCGACGATGCGCGCCGTTGCGATGGTGCAGAACGGGCAGGGGCGATTCATTCGGGAGGGTCTGTGTCCATGTCACGGTCCCGGTGGGTGAAAGCGGCCGCCGTGACCCCGGATCGCTTGCTCAACGGTTGCCTTCCAGCAGCCGGACCAACGCATGGATGGTGCGATTGACCGGTGTGGCGATGCCAAGCGCCGCGCCGCGCCGCAGCACGTAACCGTTGATATGGTCGATCTCGCTCTTCCTGCCGCGCGCGACGTCGTGCGCGGTCGAGGATTTCTGCGTCGCCATCGAGGCCGCGATGGCGGCTACCGCGGCGCGAATGTCGCCGGGCACCGTGACACCGTCGGCCTGGGCCACGGCGAGGCATTCGGCGACGATGTCATCCATCACGCCGGCGATGCCTTCGCCGGGCGCGATGCGGCCGTAGGGTAGCTGGGTGATGGCCGAGAGGCCGTTGTAGACGCAATTGATGATCAGCTTGGCCCACAGGGCGCCGGTGACGTTGTCGGAGACTGTTACCGGGACGCCGGCCAGGGCGAATTCGGCGATGACCTCGGCACTGCGGTCGAAGGGCCCGATCACAAGTTCGCCGCGCCCGTGGTGGCGCAGGTGGCCCGGCCCTGCCATTTCGGTGGCGACGTAGACCACGGCCGGATGCACCGGCCGCTCCAGCGCCGCCTGCAGGCGTTCGGCATTGTCGTAGCCGTTCTGCAGGCTCAGCACGATGGCATCGGGCGCGAGATGCGGCGCCATTTCGGCGGCCGCCTGCAGGGTGTCGGTGGACTTCACGCAGCACAGCACCATGTCGGCGCCGGCGATGCCGGCGGCGTCGGTGCGCGCCGCTACCCTGACGTGCTCCTGGAAGCTCAGGGTCTCCATGTAGAGGCCGTCGCGATTGATGGCATCGGCATGCTGCGGGCGGCCGATCAGCACCACTTCGCGGCCGGCGCGGGCCAGCATGCCGCCGTAGAAACAGCCGACGGCCCCGGCGCCGAGCACTGCGGTCTTCATGGCCTCAGCTTCCCAGCTTGGCGGCGGCGAAGCGCGCCGTGACGGTGTCCATGCTGCCGATGTGCGCCACCAGCCAATCGCCCACCGCATGGTCCAGCCAGTGGCACAGGGACTCAATGTCGCCATGCTGCTTCCAGTGGGCGATGCGTTGCGCCATGTCGGTCAGCACGCTGTCATGCTCACCCTTGTGCACCGCAAAGACCGGAAAGTCCGTTTCGAGCATGACCTTCTCCTCGTCGGCGAAGTGGCGCATGGTATGGGCGTGAAGTTCGTCCAGCATGACGTCGATGCCGGCCGTGGTGCCGGTGGCGATTCGCTCCAGCAGCTTTTCGCGCAGTTCGGCGAATTCCTGATGATCGCGATTCATGAAGTCGAGCTCGACCTGTGGAAAGGAAAGGCGATGGGTGTTCATGGCTGGCGTGTTCCCGTTCATGACCGCGCGCCGGGCGGGCCGAATCGACAATTTGCCGGACCCATGGGCCGGCGCTGCCGACAATTCTAGTATGCGCGACAGGATTGCGGCGCGTGCGGGCAGGCGGCATGAATGCCGTTCCGCCGGGACCGGGCGCGTCCGGCCATCGGGATCTACGCTTAGGTCCGGCGACCTGCGCGCTCGATCGCCGCGATGTGGAAGAAGGTCATGAGTTCCTGCAACTGTTCCGCCTGACCACCCATCTCTTCGGCCGTGGCGGCCAGTTCCTCGGAGGCCGACGCGTTCTGCTGCGTGGCCTTGTTCAACTGCCCCATGGCGCCGTTGATCTGGCCCACGCCGGCACTCTGTTCCTGGCTGGCGGCGGCGATCTCCTGCACGAGGTCGGAGGTCTTCTTGATGCTGGGCACCATCTCGTCCAGCAGCTTGCCGGCCTGTTCGGCCATCTTCACGGAGGACCCGGCCAGTTGCCCGATCTCCTGCGCGGCGACCTGGCTGCGTTCGGCCAGCTTGCGAACTTCGGCGGCGACCACCGCGAAGCCCTTGCCGTGCTCGCCGGCGCGCGCCGCTTCGATCGCGGCATTCAGGGCCAGCAGGTTGGTCTGGTAGGCGATGTCGTCGATGATGCCGATCTTGCCGGCGATGGACTTCATGGCTTCGACCGTGTCCTTCACCGCCTTGCCGCCCTGTTCGGCCTGGGCCGAGGACTGGGTGGCCATGTTGTCGGTGATGCGGGCGTTCTCGGTGTTCTGCGTGATGCTGGCGGTCATCTGCTCGATGGACGCCGTGGTTTCCTCGACGGACGCGGCCTGCTCGCTGGAAGACTGCGACAGCGATTGCGCCGTGGCCGAGACCTGGCCGGAGGCGTTCGACAGGGCATCGGCCGCAACCTTGACCTCGCCGATGATCTGGTTGAGGCGGGCGACCAGGTCACGCAGCCCCGCAAGCACGCTGCTCTTGTCTCCCGGACGGAGGTGGATCTCGACCGACAGGTCGCCGTTCGCCACCTGGTTGACCATCTTGGCGGCATAGGCGGGCTCACAGCCCAGTTGGCGCCCGATGCCGGTGCCGATGCGCCACATCGCCACGCCGAGGAAAGTCATGATGGCCAAAGCGATGCCGCCCAGAATGGTGCCCTGGCGGCGGAATTCGGTTTCCACGTCGTCGATGTAGATGCCCGACCCGACAACCCAGCCCCAGGCGTCCATCTTCTTCACGAACGACAACTTGAGGTAGAGCTCGTCGGTGACGCCGCCGCCGGTCTTGGGTTTCGGCCACATGTATTCGACATAGCCCTGCCCCGCCTTTTCCACCACCTGGTTGAAGCTGACGAAGAGGTTCCTGCCGTCCAGCGCGATGGACTTGCCGTCGATCCCGGGCTGCATCGAGGTGGCCTTGTTGAACTTGGGATCGTCCAGCACCTTGCCGTCCAGCGCCGGTACCGTCGGGTGCATCACCATCGTCGGCACCGGTTTGCCGAGATCGTTGATCCAGAAGTACTCGGTATTTTCGTAGCGCAGGTCCTTGATGGCGCGGATCGCCTGCGCCTGCGCCTCCTCCAGGGGAAGCTTGCCGGCCTTTTCCAGGCTGTGGAAGCCTTCGGCCAGCTTGTGGGCGACTTCGACCAGCGCCTTGGTCTTCTGCTTGCGGCCTTCGATCAGGTTGTTGCGTACCTGCATGACCGAGACCAGGCAGAGCAGCAACAGGCCAAGCAGCATGACGGCCGAAAGAAGCAGCATCCTGACGCGGACATTCGACATTCTGGAGAGGTTCATTTCCGGCTCCCGTGGCAAGCATGGGCATACTCCGGGCCGGCTGGGGTCCGGAACTCCCACGCGGTTCGAACACCGGGCCGGGATCTCCTCCGTGGCCGCGGTCCCACATCCAATCGGCTTGCGCCCGAAGGGTGCAAGCCGCTTCCTCCGTTACTCCCCTGGCGCTATTCCGGGCGGCCCGTCGCCTTGTTCGCTGCGATCCGGCCTCCGGTTTCTACACGGCTTTATCGTCCGCGCTTTTGCTTCGAATGGCAATTGAACATGTCTTGACGATTGGGCGCCATGCGTATTTCTACGCAGCGGGCCCGGATTCCCCGAAACGGGCACAGACTTGTCCGCCCCGCGCCTACCTGCGCCGGGGGGCGTCCTTGTCGTCGGTTTTGAAAAATTCCATGAGTTCCTGGAGCTGCGCGGCCTGGCTGCCCATTTCTTCGGCCGTGGCCGCCAGTTGCTCGGAGGACGAGGCGTTCTGCTGGGTGGCCCTGTTCAGTTGGCCCATGGCGCCGTTGATGCGGCCGACGCCGGAATTCTGCTCCTCGCTGGCGCTGGCGATTTCCTGGACGAGTTCGGAAGTCTTGCGGATGTCGGGGACCATGGCATCGAGCAGGGTGCCCGCATGTTCGGCCAGCGCGACGCTCGATCCGGCCAGCTGGCCGATTTCCTGAGCGGCGACCTGGCTGCGCTCGGCGAGCTTGCGCACTTCGGCCGCGACGATCGCGAAGCCCTTGCCGTGTTCGCCGGCACGGGCCGCTTCGATTGCGGCATTCAAGGCCAGCAGGTTGGTCTGGTAGGCAATATCGTCGACGATGCCAACTTTGCCGGCGATCGATTTCATGGCGTCGATCGTATCCTTCACGGCCTTGCCGCCTTCGACTGCCTCGGCCGAGGAATGGGAGGCGATGGTGTCGGTGGTTCTCGCATTTTCGGTGGTCCGGTCGATGGCGGACGACATTTGTTCGATGCTGGTGGTCGTGTCCTCGACGCTGGCCGCCTGCTCGGACGATGCTTGCGACAGCGTTTGTGCCGTAGCCGCCACCTGCTGCGAGGAATTCACCAGCATGTCCGCGCTCTGCCGCACTTCGCCGATGATGTGGGCGAGGCTCTCGCTGGTCTTGCGAATTGCATAAAGCAGGCTGGCGTGGTCGTTCCTCGCCAGCTGTATGTCGTCGGTCAGATCCCCCGCGGCGAGGTGGTGCATAACCTCGACCGCATAGTCCGGTTCGCCGCCGAGCACCCGGCGCAGGAAGCGCTGGATGGCGAAGGCGAGCAGCGCCAGCAGCGGCAGCGAGACCAGCGCCGCGATCAGCACGCTGGTGCTCAGGAAGCTGTTGGCGGCGGTTTCCACCTTGTCCAGCGAGATCTTCATGCTGACCGCACCGAGCGGCGTGCCGACGGCTACCTGATGGCAGGTGGTGCAGTCCTTGCCCAGGTAATTCTTCGACGCCAGCGCCGGCTTGATCACGCGCAGGTAGCTGCCGTACTTGTCGTCGTGCTCTTCCCGCAGGATGTCCTTGCCGGAGGCGATCGCCTCCTTCTCCAGTGCGTCCGGTGCCCGCCCCGTGCCGGGCCCGAATGTCGCGACCAGCGCGTCGCCGCGCACCACGGCGAGATCCTTCATCACCGCGAGTTCCTTTATCTGGTCGAGGAAGACTTCGCGCTGGCCGATGGTGCCGGTGATCATCATCCCGGTCAGTCCGGCCATGGTCATTTCGTGGATGCTGCGCGCCACGTCGCCGGCCTGCTCGATCGCGTTGGCCCGATTGACCCGGGATTGCCAGGCGATGGTACCGGCCAGCACCAGTGCCAGCATAAGGACCACCAGCGCCGTGAGTCGTTGCCAAACCGGGAGGATGGAGATTCGAAGCATGGGTTTCCTTACTGGCCTTGCGCCAGGCCGAGCCGTGTTGTCGGCGGCAATTTGAAGAACGCCATCAGCTCCTGGAGCTGGGCGGCCTGGCCACCCATTTCCTCGGCCGTGGCGGCCAGCTCCTCGGACGACGAGGCGTTCTGTTGCGTAGCCCGGTTGAGCTGGCCCATGGCGCCGTTGATCTGCGTAACGCCGGCCGACTGTTCCTTGCTGGTGGCGGCGATCTCCTGCACCAGTTCGGAGGTCTTCCTGATGCTGGGCAGCATCTCCACGAGCGAATCGCCGGCCCGTTCTGCCGTCCTGACCGAGGCCCCGGCCAGTTCGCCGATTTCCTTCGCCGCGACCTGGCTGCGTTCGGCCAGCTTGCGCACTTCGGCGGCGACGACGGCGAAGCCCTTGCCGTGCTCGCCGGCGCGCGCCGCTTCGATCGCGGCATTCAGCGCCAGCAGGTTGGTCTGGTAGGCGATGTCATCGACGATGCTGATCTTGTCGGCAATCTGCCGCATGGCGTCGACGGTCTTTTTCACCGCGTCACCCCCTTCGTGTGCTTGCCTTGTCGCCTTGGTGGCTACGGCGTCGGTGGCATTGGCATTGTCGGTGTTCCGGGTAACCGAGGCCGTCACCTGCTCGATGCTGGCGGTGGTTTCCTCCACGCTTGCGGCCTGCTCCGACGCCGACTGCGACAGCGCCTGCGCCGTGCCGGATACCTGGTTCGACGCGTTCGCCAGCGTGTCAGCGGAGTTCCTGACCTCGCCGACGATCTGCTCCAGCCTGCCCACCATCTGCTTGATGCTGTACAGCATGCTGCACCGGTCGGCGGGTGGTGTCTCGATCGCTACCGCAAGGTCGCCTGCGGCGACGCGGTCCACCACCGACGAAAGATCGTGGGGATCGCCGCCGAGCTGTGCCAGCACGCTGCGAACAATCAGCAGCGTCGAGCCGATGCCGACTGCGGCGACCAGCAGGCCGAGGATCATCATCCATCGCGTCGTCGCATCGAATTCCCGTTGCATGCGCGCCGATGCGGCCACGGTGCCGGCACGATTGATTTCCGCGAGCTTCTGCAGGCTTTCCTTGAGTGCCCTGTCGGCGCCGGCGATGGACTGGTCGATCTCGTTGGAGTTCCTGCCGGCGGCGCGCATTTCCGCCGCCGCGGCGATGGCCTTTCGGTAGGCAAGCAGACCATCACCGATCTGGCGCAACTGGCGCTCCTCATCGGCGCTGACCATCCCGGCCTTGCTGTATTCGGCGACCGCCACTCCGATCCGGTCCATGTCGCCGCCAAAGCGCGTCGCATAGTCCTTGCCGCGCAGGACGAAGTTCTTGAAGTTCTGGATGCCCTCCTGCAAACCGACGATTCCGGCGGTTATCGCCTCGCGCTTGCGCAACGTTTCGGATTCGAACTGCCGCCAGTCGCCGGCGATGCCGTCGACCTTGGTCCAGGCGGTGGTGGCCATGACGAGCGCCACGGCGATCACGGCGCCGAAGCCGATGCCCAGCTTGGCGGACAATCTGAGTTTGTTCCACACGTTGCGGCCACTCCTCGTAAGCGCCGATGCGACGTCGGCCGACATTCGCCGCCATGAACTCCAGCCGGCCTGGTCTCGGCGGTCTTCGATGCGCCGGGTCAACTCGGCGCGCCGATTGCCAGATTGGATACCCTTCGGGCATTTTTCGCCATGCGTAGTTATACGGCCGCACCTCCGTAATCACCGCAGGGCGCGGCTGGAGCGCCGGGCGAATGAAATTTTCAAGCCTAAAGCATATGCGCTCGCCCGCCTTGATCGCCAGCCGTCAGGCGATGGCGACACCAGTGAAACTCTGCATGCCGGCGTCATCTGCAAGCAGTCCGGAAAATGTTTTCCGATCAACGCCCACGCTGTCATCGGGCTATGACTTTCGGCCAAACCGGCGGCGGGCGCGGTCGCCGCGCCGTGTCGCCAGCGACCGAAGGAAGTCCCTGTGGGGCGCCGACTTTTGGCCTGGGCCGGCGTCAGATCAGGCGCAGGCCGCGCAGCAGGACGATGCCGGCGCTGGTGGTGACGAGCGAACCGAGCGTGGTCAAGGCGATGATGTTGGCCGCCAGCGCGGCGTTGCCGCCCATCGCCCGCACCATCACGTAGCTGGCGGCGGCGGTCGGCGCCGAGGACATCAGCAGCAGGACGCCGAGCTCGATGCCGCGAAAGCCCCAGGCAATCCCGCCGGTGACGAACAGCAGGGGTACCGCAAACAGCTTGCCCGTGGCGGCCAGCACGGTGTCGCGCGGGTCGTGGCGCAGGCTGCGGAAATCGAGCGCTGCGCCGGTGCACAGCAGGGCCAGCGGCAGCGTCATGTTGGCGAAGTACTCGCCCGATTGCAGCACGATGGCCGGCAGGCGCAGGCCGGAAATCGACACCGGCAGCGCCAGCACGATGCCGATGATGAGCGGATTGGTCGCCACCGAACGAATCACCGGCGCGATGCCCTGCCGCGCATGAAGTGAGCGGTTCAGCGTCACCACGGAAAGGATGTTGAAAAGGATGGTGACGATGCCGACGTAGAGCGAGGCGGCGACCAGGCCCGCCTCGCCGTAGGCATTGACGCAGTAGGCGAGCCCGACGATGGCCATGTTGGAACGGAACGCACCCTGCACCACCACGCCACGATCGCGTTCCGCGCTGACCGCGAACTTCGCCAGCAGTTCGGCGAGCCCCCAGGCCACCAGCGTCGCCACCAGGCCGAAACCGGCCAGCGCCAGGTTGGCCGAGGTGTCGAGGCGGGTTTTGGCGACGCTGATGAACAGCAGTGCCGGCAACGTGACGTTGAACACCAGCCGGCTGCCGACGTCGATGAAGGCTTCGTTGATCATGCCGGCGCGGCGCAACCAGGCGCCGAGGCCGAGGATCACGAAGATCGGGCCGGTGACGGCGAGCGAGAACTCGACGGTGGCGAGGAAATCCGCGAACATGAAGGCGCTCAGGGTTCGTGGCGCTGCGGCGACGCATCCGCGCCGCGCACCGCCTTGAAGCGCGCCAGCGTGCGTTCGCGCGCGGCGGCATGGTCCACCACGGGCGCCGGGTAGTCGCGACCGATCACGACCCCGCAGGTAGCCTGTTGCGCCGCGTCCATGCGCCACGGCGCGTGGATGAATTTTGCCGGCACCGCGGCCAGTTCCGGCAGGTAGCGGCGGATGAAGCGTCCCTCTGGATCGAATCGTTCGGACTGGGTCACGGGATTGAAGATGCGGAACCAGGGCTGGGCGTCGCAGCCCGTGGAGGCGGCCCATTGCCAGCCGCCGTTGTTGGCGGCGAGGTCGAAATCGAGCAGCTTTTCGGCGAACCAGGCTTCGCCCAGGCGCCAGTCTAGGCCGAGGTCCTTGGTCAGGAAGGAAGCGGCGACCATGCGCAGCCGGTTGTGCATCCAGCCGGCCAGGTCGAGCTGGCGCATTGCCGCGTCGACCAGCGGGTAGCCGGTGCGCCCGGCCTGCCAGGCCGCAAGCAGCTCGGGCGCATCATCCCAGCGCAGGGCGTCGAAGTCGGGCTTGAAGCACTGCGTGACCACGCGCGGGTGGTGCCACAGGATGGCGTGGTAGAAGTCGCGCCAGATCAGTTCCGAGAGCCAGGTCGCGGCGCCGCGACCTGGCTGCGCCTGGGCGTAGGCGGCGAGCTGGCGGATCGAGAGGGTGCCGAAGCGCAGGTGGGCGGACAGGTAGGAGCAGCCCTTCTGCGCGGGGAAGTCGCGCCTGGCGGCGTAGTCGTCGATGCGCTCGGTGAAGTCGCGGAACATGGCCTGCGCGCCGCTCATGCCGGTGGGCAGGCGCAGCGTGGCGAGGTCGGTAGCTTCGAAGCCGAGTTCCGCCAGGCTGGGCATGCGTTCGCCTGCGCGCGGCGGTGCCAGCCGCGCAGCGTATGGCTCGACCGGAAACGGATCGAGGTCGGCCGGCGACAGCCGCCGCAGCCAGGCGTTCTTGTAGGGCGTGAATACCGAAAACGGCGTTCCGCCCTGGGTCATGACCTCCTCGCGTTCGAAGATCACCTGGTCCTTGCAGTCGATCCAGCAGGAGTCGGCGCCGGCCACACGGCGTGCGACCTCGGCATCGCGCGCGATCGCCGACGGTTCGTAATCGCGATTGGCGCACACCGCGGCGACGCCGAGTGCGGTGGCCAGGCGGGGGATTTCCTGGCGCGGGTCGCCGTGGCGCACGATCAGGCCGCCGCCCATGGACTTCAACGCGGCATCCACTTCTTCGACCGCACGCAAGATGAACTCGACGCGCCGGTCGCGGCGCGGCAGGCGGCCGAGGATGGTCGTGTCGAAGACGAAGACGCAATGCACGCGCTCGTAATCGCGCAGCGCGCGGTGCAGGGCGGCGTGGTCCTGTACGCGCAGGTCGCGGCGAAACCAGACGAGGGCGGCGGGCATGGGGTTTTGGGGAGCGTATGCGCGGGTACGGGCCGACAGATTACAATGGCGCCACAGTCATGGAAACCATCAGCCTCGCCAACCACTTCCTGATCGCCATGCCCGCCATGGCCGACCCGAATTTTTCGCGCACGCTGACCTACATCTGCGAACACAACGAGGATGGCGCCATCGGCATCATCGTCAATCGGCCGATGGACATGAACCTCGCCGGCCTCTTCGACCGGGTCAGCATCCCGCTCGACGACGGCGAGGCCGAAGCCCGCTTTGCCGGGCTGCCGGTATATTTCGGCGGCCCGGTACAGACAGATCGCGGCTTCGTCCTGCATCGCCCGGCCGGGCATTGGCAATCCTCGCTCAACGTCAGCGAGAAAATCGCCCTCACCAGTTCGCGCGACATCCTGCAGTCCATGGGCAGCACCGGCGAACCCGCCGAAGTGCTGGTCAGCCTCGGCTATGCCGGCTGGACCGCCGGCCAGCTCGAATGGGAGCTGTCGCAGAACTCCTGGCTGACC
Source organism: Sulfuritalea sp. (assembly GCA_016716965.1). Taxonomy (GTDB): domain Bacteria; phylum Pseudomonadota; class Gammaproteobacteria; order Burkholderiales; family Rhodocyclaceae; genus Sulfuritalea. The sequence continues at coordinate 71,723 of JADJUP010000045.1, forward strand.
GTCGAAGCCGATCCCGGCATCATTTTCATGACCCCGCCCGAAGAACGCCTGCCGGCCGCCATGCAGCTGCTGGGCGTGGATTTCGCCAGGCTCTCGGACGTCGCCGGACATGCCTGAGGCCGGGGCGGTACTCGCCTTCGATTTCGGCCTGAAGCGGATCGGCGTCGCCATCGGCATGCAACTGGAATCGGGAAGCGTTGGCGCGGCGCGGCCGCTGACCACCATCGACGGCGAAGCCAGCGACGCGCGCTTTGCCGCGATCGCGGCCCTGGTCGCCGAATGGCAGCCGCGGCGCCTGCTGGTCGGACGCCCGCTCAACGACGACGGCACGCCGAACGACATGACGGCGCGCTGCGAACGCTTCGCCAACCAGTTGCGCGGGCGCTTCCGCTTGCCGGTCGATGCTGTCGACGAACGCTTCACTTCGACCGAGGCCGACGCGACGCTGCGCGAGCGCGGGCTGGATTGGCGCCAGCGCAAGCAGCAGGTCGACGCCGAAGCCGCGCTCGTCATCCTCAACAGCTGGTTCGAGACCCATGACCAAACTGCCGCCCATGCACCTGCCTGACGCCGAAGCACTCTGCACCGCCCTCGCCGATGCCATGCGGCCGCGCGTCGATCCCGAACGCACCGCGCTGGTCGGCATCCACACCGGCGGCGTCTGGGTCGCCGAACGCCTGCACGCCGCGCTGGGCCTCAAAGTTCCATCCGGATCGATGGACGTGTCCTTCTATCGCGACGATTTCAACCAGCGCGGCCTGCATGCAAACGCGCGCGCTTCGCACATTCCTTTCGACGTCGAGGGGGCGCACGTGGTCATCGTCGATGACGTGCTCTACACCGGGCGCACCATCCGCGCCGCGATGAACGAACTGTTCGATTTCGGCCGTCCGGCGCACATCGACCTCGCCGTGCTGACCGACCGCGGCGGCCGCGAACTGCCCATCGCGCCGACCTTCTGCCCGCATGCCATGAGCCTGCCGGCGGCGCAGATGCTGGCGCTGGAGCGTGCGGCCGACGGCGGGCTTTCCTTCCGGGTGATGGAAAAATGAACTTCATGGCCGCGAGCGGCAACCCCCAGCTCAACAAGCATGGCGAACTCAACCACCTGCTGACCATCGAAGGTTTGCCGCGCGAAGTACTCGAACGCATCCTCGATACCGCGGCGCCCTTCACCGAGGTCGCCGAGCGCGAAGTGAAAAAAGTGCCTCTCCTGCGCGGCAAGAGCGTGTTCAACCTGTTCTTCGAGAATTCGACGCGCACCCGCACCACCTTCGAGATCGCCGCCAAGCGGCTGTCCGCCGACGTCATCAACCTCAACATCAATACCTCCTCGGCCAACAAGGGCGAAACCCTGCTCGACACCGCGGACAACCTCGCCGCGATGCAGGCCGACATGTTCGTCGTGCGCCACGCCTCCTCCGGCGCGCCCTACCTGATCGCGCGGCACATGGCAGCCACCGGGCGCGACCACATCCATGTCGTGAATGCCGGCGACGGCCGCCATGCGCACCCGACGCAGGGTCTGCTCGACATGTACACCATCCGCCACTACAAGAAGGATTTCAGCCAGCTGACGGTGGCCATCGTCGGCGACGTGCTGCATTCGCGCGTGGCGCGCAGCCAGATCCACGCGCTGACCACGCTGGGCGTTCCCGAAGTGCGCGTCATAGCGCCCAAGACCCTGCTGCCGACCGGCATCGAGCGCCTCGGCGTAAGGGTGTTCAACGACATGCGCGAAGGCCTGCGCGGCGTCGACGTGGTGATGATGCTGCGACTGCAGAACGAGCGCATGCAGGGCGCGCTGCTGCCGTCGACGCAGGAATACTTCAAGTCCTACGGGCTTACGCCGGAAAAACTGGCGCTGGCCAAGCCCGACGCCATCGTCATGCATCCCGGGCCGATGAACCGCGGCGTAGAAATCGACTCCGCCGTGGCCGACGGCGGCCAGGCCGTGATCCTGCCGCAGGTCACCTTCGGCATCGCGGTGCGCATGGCGGTCATGGCGATGCTAGCGGGAAACTGATCTGACACCATGAAAATCCACATAAAGAACGGTCGCCTGATCGACCCCGCGAGCAAGACCGACCGGCCGCTCGACGTGTTCATCGCCGCCGGGCGAATAGTCGGCGTCGGCGACGCGCCGGCAGGCTTCGAGCCGAACAGCGTGCTGGATGCCACGGACTGCATCGTCTGCCCCGGACTGATCGATTTGTCGGCGCGACTGCGCGAGCCCGGTTTCGAATACAAGGCGACCCTGGAATCGGAAATGGCCGCCGCTGCGGCCGGTGGCGTGACGCGGCTGGCCTGCCCGCCCGACACCGATCCGGTGCTCGACGAGCCGGGGCTGGTCGAGATGCTGAGCCATCGCGCGCGTCTGCCGGAATTTGCCCACGTGCATCCGGTGGGGGCCCTGACGCGGCAGCTTGCCGGCAAGGAACTGACCGAGATGGCGGAACTGACCGAGGCCGGTTGCGTCGCCTTCGGCCAGGCCAACCAGGCCATCGTCGATACCCAGGTGCTGCTGCGGGCGATGATGTACGCGGCGACTTTCGGCTTCCCGGTCTGGCTCCAGGCGCAGGACCCGTTCCTGGCGAAGAAGGGCGTCGCCCATGACGGCGAAGTCGCCGCCCGCCTCGGCCTGGCCGGGATTCCGGTGGCGGCGGAAACCATTGCCATTGCCACCTTGCTGCACCTGGTGCGCGAGACCGGTGTACGCCTGCACCTGCGCCGGCTCAGTTCCGCTGCCGGCCTCGAGATGATCATCGCCGCACGCGCGGCCGGCATCGACGTCAGCTGCGAGGTGACGATCAACCATTTGCACCTGACCGACCAGAGCATCGGGTTCTTCGATGCCCATGCCCGGATCGAGCCGCCGCTGCGCGGCACCCGCGACCGCGATGCCTTGCGCGCCGGGCTGGCCTCCGGCGCGATAGACGCGCTGATCTCCGACCACACGCCGGTAGACGACGATGCCAAGCAGATGCCGTTCGAAGAGGCCGAGGCCGGTGCCACGGGGCTGGAACTTCTGCTGCCGCTGACGCTGAAATGGGCGCGCGAAATGCAGCTGCCGCTGGTCACGGCGCTGGCGCGGGTAACCTCCGACCCGGCACGCATCCTCGGCGTCAAGGCCGGTCGCCTGACACAAGGCGCTGCCGCCGACATCTGCGTCTTCGATCCGGCTGCCGATTTCGTGGTCAGCCGCGAAAACCTGCGCAGCCAGGGAAAGAACACGCCCTTCCTCGGCATGGTGTTTCCGGGCCGGGTGCGCTACACGCTGATCGACGGCCACATGGCCTTCGACGGATCGCTCGCCTGGTAGCTGCGGACCTTCCGCGCCTGCGCTGCATCGGGGTTCCCGCCGCGATCCCGCGCCGGCGTGAAATATGTCACGCCAGGGCCCGAACGGACTATCGCGCAAATCGCGCCAAGGTCCGAACGGACTATTGCCGAATTCTTTGTCACGCCTAGGATGTCGAACAAGGGCAATGGATACGGTTGACGCCGACAAAAATCCAGACCGCCCGAATACCCCGACAGTAAGGAGGCGATCATGTCCCAATCAAGCGATCATTTTGGATTTGGCGGCGAAGGCCGGTCCCTGCACCTTGCACGCTACCTGCCCGGCAGCGATCGAAGGCACGACGAACCCGGCCGCACCGGCGTGCTGACGCGCAACCTGGAAGATATCGGCCATGCCGTGAACGTCCGCCATGTCCCCGATTTCTGGAAGCCCTGCGAAGACTGGACCCTCGACTGAGTCCGCCGCGGCGGCGCGACGGGACCAGACTCCGACGCAGGGCTGTCGCCTCGAAAGCTGGACAATTCAAGGGAGTGCCGACACCATGAACATGCTGCTGGCCATCGACAACGAACCGATCCGGTCGCGCGCCAGCGCGATTCCCGGGCTGCGCCGGCTGGCCGATACCGTTCGCCAGCACCTGGCCGCCGGGCGCAAGCGCGACGCGGCGCTCTTCATGCGCGAACAGCGCCTGGCGCCGATCGCACTGGGCTTTGTCGCCACCTGCCTGGCGCGGCAGGGCGTAGATCAGAAGGATATCGAGGCCGTGCTGTTGCACTGAGCCGGGTCGGCCTGCGGCCTCACTCCTCGATCGCGAAAACCCGTCTTGCCCGCGCCGCATCGACGCCGCCGATGCGCACCCGTTTGGCGCGCGAGGATTCGCCGCTGAGCAGGTCGACCGCTGCCTTGGCGACACCGAAGCGGTCGGCAAGGAAGCCGATCAGGCAGGCATTCGCCTTGCCATCGACCGGCGGCGCGGCGAGGCGGATCTTCAGGGCTTCGCCGTGGAGTCCGGCGATCTCGGTTTTCTTCGCCCCGGGCTGGACGTGCAGGCGCAGGATCACGCCCTCGCCGTCGGCCAGAAGCCAGCTCATTGCATGAGCATCAGCGGCATCACGCTGTGGCGCAGGCTGGCGATCACGAACAGCGCGATCTGCAGCACCAGCAACAGGGCCAGCGGCGACAGATCCACGCCACCGACCGGCGGAATGAATCGGCGGAACGGCCGCAGCAAAGGGCGCGTCAGGGTATTGAACACATCGGCCAGCGGCGCATGGGGATTGACCCAGGAAAACACCGCCGATATCAGCACCGCGCCGAACACCAGGTAGAGCCCGAGCTTGGCCGTTTCCAGCAGGGCCAGCGCGGCCACCACGAGAGTCGGCGCCGGCGACACGGCGGCCAGCACGCCGCTGAATCCCAGTGCCACGCCCTGGTAGGCCACCTGCCACAGCCAGGCCAGCAGCAGGCTCGCCGTGTCGAGGCCGAACAGGCCGGGCACCAGGCGGCGCACCGGGCGCACCATCCAGTCGGTCACGGCGACCACGAACTGTCCCAGCGGATTGCGGAAGGGCGTGCGCGCCCATTGCATGGCGAAACGCACCAGCAGCGCCAGCGAGAGCAAGCCGCAGATGCTGTCGAGGACGAAGAGGAGGATCTGAACCAGCATCGCGGCGCCCTAATCCTTGCCCAGCACGTCGCCGAGTTCGCGCCCACGCGCGTCGGCGGCGAGGATGCCCTTGCCGATCCCGCCGGCGATGTCGCTGGCGGCGAATGACAGCAGCGCGGCTTCGGTGGTGCCGCCCTTGGAGGTCACCCGCTCGCGCAGCGTGGAAATTGATTCGCTGCTCTGCTCTGCCAGCCGCGCGGCGCCGATGAAGGTTTCGATGCTCAACTGGCGCGCGGTCGCCGCGTCGAAGCCGAGTCGGACCCCGGCCGCTTCCATGGCTTCGAGGAAATAGAAGACGTAGGCCGGGCCGCTGCCGGACATCGCCGTGACGGCATCCATCTGCGCCTCGTCGGCGATCCACACCGTGCGGCCCACCGCCTGCAGCACCTTCTCGGCATTGGCGCGGCCGTCGCGGTCCACGCTCGGATCGGCACACAGCGCCGTGATGCCGGCCCCGATCAGCGCCGGCGTGTTGGGCATGGTGCGCACCAGGTTCGCGTAGCCGCCCATCCAGCGCGAAATGTCGGCCATGCGCAGGCCGGCCGCGATGCTGACCACCAGTTGCGTGCCCAGCTTGCCGCGCAGCGGGGCGACGGCATCCCGCATCTGCTGCGGCTTCACCGCCAGCACCAGCACTTCGCAATCCAGCGCGGCCGCATCGACCGCCGCGGCGCAGCGCACGCCGAAGGTTTCGGTGAGCTTCTCGCGTGATTCGGCGAAGGGCTCCACCACCTGGATGCCGGGAGCGGAGAAACCCTGCTTGCGCAGGCCGCCAATCAGCGCGATGGCCATGTTGCCGCCGCCGATGAAGGTGATTTTCATGTCGTGTATTGCCTTTGTCCGAAAATTGCCGTGCCGATGCGCACGATGGTCGCGCCTTCCATTATCGCCGCTTCGAGGTCGTGGCTCATGCCCATCGACAGGGTGTCCAGCGCGAGGCCGGTGTCGCGATTGATCGCGTCCATCGTTTCGCGCAACAGGCGGAACTGCGCGCGTTGCAGTTCCACGTCGTCGGTGGGCTCGGGTATCGCCATCAGGCCGCGCAGCCGCAATTGCGGCAATGCGCCGATGGCAATCGCCAGTTCGCCAGCCTCGGACGGCGCGCAGCCACCCTTCGAGGCTTCGCCGGAGACATTCACCTGCAGGCATACCTGCAACGGCGCCAAACCCTCGGGGCGCTGCGCGGCAAGCCGCTGCGCCACCTTGAGCCGGTCGATCGAATGCACCCAGGCGAAGTGCTCGGCCACCGGCCGCGTCTTGTTGCTTTGCAGGGGGCCGATGAAGTGCCACTCCAGCGCGCAATCGGCCAGTTCGGCGGCCTTGTCGAGCGCTTCCTGCACGTAGTTTTCGCCAAAGGCGCGCTGCCCCGCGGCGACCGCCTCACGCAGGCCGGCCGCCGGCCAGGTCTTGGAAACCGCGAGCAATTGGACCGAATCGGCCGCCCGTCCGGCGGCAAGGCAGGCGGCGGAAATGCGCGCACGCACGGCTTGCAAGTTGGCGGCGATTGATGTCATATAGCGTCTGCAAAGTATATCGCACCCCAACTTCAGGAAAGCGCTCATGGACATCACCGAACTGCTCACCTTCGTGGTCAAGAACAAGGCTTCCGACCTGCACCTTTCCGCCGGCCTGCCGCCGATGATTCGCGTCCATGGCGACGTGCGCAAGATCAACCTGCCGCCCATGGAACACAAGGACGTGCACGCGATGATCTACGACATCATGAACGACGGCCAGCGCAAGGTGTACGAGGAGATGCTCGAGTGCGACTTCTCCTTCGCGATTCCCAACCTCGCTCGCTTCCGCGTCAATGCCTTCGTCCAGAATCGCGGTGCGGCGGCGGTGATGCGGACCATTCCGTCGAAGATCCTCACGCTGGAAGACCTCAAGTGCCCCAAGATCTTCGAGGAGCTCGCCGACCAGCCGCGCGGGCTGGTGCTGGTCACCGGCCCGACCGGTTCGGGCAAGTCGACCACGCTGGCGGCGATGGTGAACCACAAGAACGAAAACGAGTACGGCCACATCCTCACCGTCGAGGACCCGATCGAGTTCGTCCATGAAACCAAGAAATGCCTGATCAACCAGCGCGAGGTCGGGCCGCACACGCTGTCCTTCAACAACGCGCTGCGCTCGGCGCTGCGCGAAGACCCGGACGTGATCCTGGTCGGCGAAATGCGCGACCTGGAAACCATACGCCTCGCCATGTCCGGCGCCGAAACCGGCCACCTGGTGTTCGGCACGCTGCACACCTCGTCGGCGGCGAAGACCATCGACCGCATCATCGACGTCTTCCCCGCGGCGGAAAAGGAAATGATCCGCGCCATGCTGTCCGAATCATTGAAGGCGGTGATCTCGCAGACGCTGTGCAAGACCATGGACGGCACCGGACGCGTCGCCGCGCACGAGATCATGGTCGGCACGCCGGCCATCCGCAACCTGATCCGCGAAGCCAAGGTGGCGCAGATGTATTCCGCGATCCAGACCGGCCAGCAGTTCGGCATGCAGACGCTGGACCAGAACCTGCACGACCTGGTCAAGAAGAAGGTCATCTCGCCGGCGGAGGCGCGCAGCAAGGCCGCGAATAAAGACAATTTCCCGGTCTGATGACCGGGATTTGTCTTTTTCGCAAATTATCACCCGCCCCTCCCGTCCTCCCCTCGCGGGGAGGCTACTAGCCAGGGCCGCTGGCGCGGCCAATCAAAAGCAATAACCGGAGATTGCACCATGGAACGCGATGAAGGCCTGAAGTTCATGTACCAGCTGCTGACGATGATGATGCAGAAGAAGGGTTCCGACCTCTTCATCACCGCCGGTTTCCCGCCCGCCATGAAGATCGACGGCAAGATGACGCCGGCAACGACGCAGCCGTTGTCGCCGCAGCACACGCAGGAACTGGCGCGGGCGATCATGAACGACAAGCAGGCCGCCGAGTTCGAGGCGACCAAGGAATGCAACTTCGCCATCTCGCCCGCCAGCATCGGCCGCTTCCGCGTCAATGCCTTCGTCCAGCAGGGCCGCGTCGGCATCATCATGCGCACCATCAACGTGCAGATCCCCGAGTTCGAAGACCTCAAGCTGCCGCCGGTGCTGAAGGACGTCTCGATGACCAAGCGCGGCCTGGTGCTGTTCGTCGGCGGCACGGGTTCCGGCAAGTCGACCTCGCTCGCCGCCATGATCGGCTACCGCAACCAGAACAGCTACGGCCACATCATCACCATCGAGGATCCGGTCGAGTACGTGCACGACCACCGCAACTGCGTCATCACGCAGCGCGAGGTCGGCGTCGATACCGACTCCTGGGAGATCGCGCTGAAGAACACCCTGCGCCAGGCGCCGGACGTGATCCTGATCGGCGAAATCCGCGACCGCGAAGTCATGGAACACGCCATCGCCTTCGCCGAAACCGGCCACCTGGCGATGGGCACGCTGCACGCCAACAACGCCAACCAGGCGATCGACCGCATCATCAACTTCTTCCCCGAGGAACGCCGCCCGCAGTTGCTGATGGACCTGTCGCTCAACCTCAAGGCCATCGTTTCGCAGCGCCTGATCCCGGTCAAGGAAGGCAAGGGCCGCGCCGCCGCCGTGGAAGTCCTGCTCAATTCGCCGCTGATCGCCGACCTGATCTTCAAGGGCGAGATCCACGGCATCAAGGAAATCATGAAGAAGTCGAAGGAACTCGGCATGAAGACCTTCGACATGGCGCTCTTCGACCTGTTCGAGGAAGGCCGCATCAGCTATGACGACGCGCTGCGCTTCGCCGATTCGATGAACGAAGTGCGGCTCATGATCAAGCTGCACAGCAAGGAATCGCAGGACATGGACCGCAACGCGGGGATCCAGCATCTGGATATTGTTTGACTTTCACGAAGCGTGAGCTGCGCCCACGATCGTAAAAGTCGACGATACACATTGCCCCCCACCCCCAGTTCCACGGCCGGCCCTGCATGGCCGGCCGGCTTCGCGGGTGCGGAGCAGTGCGTCGCGAATTCCCGCCTCGCCCCTCGCGGGGGGTTACTGATCGGCTCGCTGCGCTCGTAGTGACGGGGTCTTTCGAAGCAAGCACCGGCAATCGACCTGCGCCGCGTTTTCGCCGGATGCTCGCGCCGACACCTGACTACCGGTTTGCGATGGCTTGCTTCCGCCGCGGGAAACGTTGAACAAATAAAGCCGTTCGGGCTGAGCTTGTCGAAGCCCGCCAAACCCCCTGAATCGCCACCAACCTGTCATTTCTGACAGTTACATATCGCCTGCAAATTGGGTAGTCTCGAAGCGTTCGGTTGCGGCGCGGCCGGGTCGCGCATCCGCGCACGGCTGCCGGTGTTGGTCGGACCTGCGGCCCGCGCGGCGCGAAAGTCGGCGCTGGCGACACGGCGGCAAGTGCGGGGAAAGCAACGGGAATCCGGGAGGAGGGCAGGCAATGGGCAATGCCAGCCGTTCGACGATGACCGCTTTGCCGAGCGCATCTGCGCCAGGGTAGGGGTGCGATGGGCCAATGCAAAGCGAGGGCGGCCGCCGGGAGAAGGACGATCAGCGGATGCGATTAAAGACCAAACCGGATTTGGGTTTTGAGGAGAGAGAAATGAAATGGAATGTGATGCTGACCCCATTAGCTCCTGGTCCAGCTACCGGGCCAATGGTCTTGATAGACCCGACGCCCGGCTGACGCCGCACATGCTCTACCTGGGCCTCGACGCCGATGCCGCGCGGCGCCGCCAGGCCTACCGGGAACTATTTCGACCGCAACTGGATGACGAGGCGGCCAGTGAGGTTCGCGAGGCCATGAGACTGGGAATGCCGCTGGGCAGTGAGCGGTTTGCCGAAACAATCTGTGCCCGATTGGGCATTCGGCGCAATACCGGCAAGCGGGGACGGACACCGAACGACGAGCGCGAGTCACCAGCGGCGGTGACGGAACAACAAGGATTTGGATTCTGATAATGGAGGAAGCGCCGATGAGAAGCGAAAAGCGAAATGTCTCTGACCCCTTTGGCACCTGGGTTTCGAGGAGAGAGAAATGAAAAGGAACCTGATGCTGACCCCATTAGCTCTCTTTTTCGCCAGGAGAGCAGCATGAACAGTCATAGCTGGATGCTTACACCAATTGGCATCGGCATCATCGGGATTTATTCCGCCCTCATCGGCGTCGTGATTCTTTGGCCCTTGTATCGCCTATTGCGAAACAGCCGCTGGAAGCGGTGGGTCGTATCAATTGTCGGTTTTCCCTTACTAGCGGCACCTTGGGCTGAGGAAGTCTGGATTGCCTGGCATTTCAAGGAAGCCTGCAAGGATGCCGGGGTTAAGGTAGTTCGACGGGTGGAGGTGGAGGGGTATGCCAATGGCACGAGTCAGTATGAGCGCCAGTCAAATGAAGCGGGACCTTTGTTCAAAGAGGATCAGTCCCGTCAGCTTGATTTTGAAAAACAGGGCTACCGGTTTTATGAGGATCTTCTGAAGGATGGCGGCGCGCGCCACCTCGAACGTGAAGGAGGTCAGATGATGGTCACCATCCTTGATCGTCCTCAGGCGCGATATCACTACAAATTACTTGATCCTCGGCATGAAATACCGATCGGCAGACGGCTCGAAAAATTTGGGCGTCAAATAGTCGACAGCGAAACCAACGAAATTATTGGTAGCGACACCCAATTTAAGCGTTACCCAAGCACAGCAGACGCGCTATGGCTTCAGTTTTTCGGGCCAAGCCTGCTTATTTGCGAAGGTAGCGCGCCAAAGCCACCGGCCCCGCTGTCGCCTGAACTTCGCTACTCGCTATATCGCTACGTGTTGATTCCGAAGAAATCCAATTGAGAGAAAGGACCAAAGGCATTTGGACCAAAGGGGTCAGAGTCATTTGACATTCTGAGCACCTGACATGCCACGTCGCCCGCGCATCCTGCTTCCCGACTACCCGCTGCACATCGTTCAGCGCGGCATCAATCGCGAGCCCTGTTTCTTCGCCGAGGAGGACTACCAGTGCTACCTCCATTGGCTGGCGGAAGCGGCTCGCGATTGCAGCTGTGCGATTCACGCCTATGTGCTGATGACCAACCATGTCCATCTGCTGCTCACGCCGACGGTGTCCGGCGCACCGGCGCGCCTGATGCAATCGCTGGGCCGTCGCTACGTGCAATACGCCAATCGTCAGTATCGACGCACCGGCAGCTTGTGGGAAGGGCGCTACAAATCCAGCGTCGTGCAGGCGGAAAGCTACCTGCTGGCGTGCATGCGTTACATCGAACTGAATCCGGTGCGCGCCGCCATGGTTGTCGATCCCGGCGGCTATCGCTGGTCCAGCTACCGGGCCAACGGCCTGGCCCAGTCCGACGCCCGGCTGACACCGCATCCGATTTACCTGGGACTTGATACCGATGTCGCGTCTCGCTGCCACGCCTACCGGGCGTTGTTTCGTCCGCAACTGGATGATGACGCCGCCAGTGACGTTCGCGAGGCGCTGAAGCTGGGCATGCCATTGGGCAGCGAGCGCTTTGCCGAAGCTATCTGCGCGCGACTGGGAGTCCGGCGCAACACAGGCAAGCGTGGAAGGGTATCCGGCGACGAACGCGAACCACCGACGGTGCGAGCTGAACAACAGGGATTTGGATTCTGAAAATGGAGGAAGCAACGATGCGAAACGAAAAGCGAAATGACTCTGACCCCTTTGGCCGACACGGCGGCAAGCGGGAAAGCAGGGAATCCGGTTTGGGGAGGTCAGGCAATGGGCAATGGCGGGACACGAAGGCCGCGATAGCGGAGCGGGGGGCATGAGGCGGGGCCGCGGTGAATCTCTACCTGGTGGCGGAAGGCGGCGCTCGCCGCCGACGCGATGACCGTTGGGGGGCGCCGGCGGGCCTGCCGACCGCCGTCAGCGCCAGCGATTGCGGCCAGTACCTGACGCTCACCTGCGGCGGCGAACTCATCGCCCTGATCGGCGCCATGGGCAGCGACGTCGAGACCGTCGAATTCGCTGATGGCAGCCGCTATGGGGTGGAGGAACTGATGGATCGGGTGGCGGGGTGAATGGCGGGCAGGTTGGCGCTGCGGGGTTGGAACGAGGGACAGAAAGTTTTAGCGATTTGAGGAGAGAAAAATGAAAAGAAATGTGACCCCTTTAGTTCTCTTTGTTCAAGGGAGCGAGCCAACTAGGTTACAGCGAACGCGATTGCGGCGATTCGATATCCATGTGGCAGGGGTTATCGCTACGGTTTGCCTGGCATTCGCGACGGCCGCTTGCGGTCGCGGGTTACCCGATCCGGTGGTGAAGAAGGACGGTGTCGCGACGATACCGATCAACGGCTTGTTGTTTGTCATTCCGGAGAAGACTTGGCTGACGGGATACTCCCGCAACTCGACCGACGGACTGGTGGCCGGCTTCTCGCTTCACGCGGCGGCGCCTAAGGTGGAACCGTGGAGTCCCGAACGCCAACAGCAGATGTACAAGATGCTTGGGTGGGGCAATCGAATCGAAGTCCGAATCGCAAGCAATAAGGGGCAGCCACTTCTCAAACAGACACCCGAATGGATTGCATCGAACAGACGAGGTTGCCGGTTTCAGGCTTCGCCCTTACACAAGGCCAAGAATGTCCTGTTCTGCGAAACCACCGAAAAGAAGCTGTTCGGTCTCATCGAAGACGGTGTCTTTCGCTACCAAATCAAATGTGACAGCGATAAAGAAAAGGCCAGCTATAAGTTCCTGACTGATCCAGAGTGCCATTTGTGGTTCATCTATCGAGAGAAGTTGAGCGTCGATACCGTCTTTGCGGAACGCTACTTCGTGCATGGCTTCGACATGGCACGCGCCATAGAACGGGTACTGACAGAATTTGACATGACCGAGCAAGATCACGCGGGCAACCGCAAAGGGGAGACGAAATGACCAAACCAAAGGGGTCAGCATCGATTTTGTTTTGACCTGACCCAGACCAGACCATGCCACGCCGCCCGCGAATCCATCTTGCCGGAATCCCGCTGCATATCGTCCAGCGCTGCCCCGCTTGGCGCTGGGCCATGGTTCGCAGCGCCGGGATCCAGCGCCTCGACATCGTTCAAACGCCGCCGCGCAGACCGAAATCCTTACGGCTCGCGAAAGACGGTAGCCGACATTTTCTCGGCAAACCACGCGGAATAGCGCAGCGCGAGGTGCCCGGAATCGTAGGTCGTCAATTCCGTTTTTGCCGCGTCGATCCATACCCTGCATTTGCCCTGCTCGACGCACATGATGTCGAGCGCCGAAACGAATTCGCCGCCGGCGCGAGTCGTCGCCAGCTTCATCTCGCGATCGACGATGAATGCCATCTGGTCGAAGCCGGTGGCGGTGGTGTCGGGAACGCTGCCCAGCCGGTCCTTCTTCATGTCTGCCGCCAGGGCCCGTGCCAGCGAGGGCTGCCACATGGGGACCGGGCCGACGACGACCACGCGCGGGATTCCGGCGGCCTTGAGGTGGCTTATCGTGGGGCCGATCACGTCGAGCGTGGCGGCATGCCGGTCGAAGGTCCATCGGCTGGCCAGGATCACGACTTCCGGCTTGATGGAGCGGATGGCTTCCAGCGCGCGCCGGCGCATGATGTCGCACTTGTTGTTGCCCTCGCCGACGCCGCGTATCAGCGACGGACACTGGCTTACCGTCAGTTGCGCCAGGCGCCAGCCCTGCAGGTCCGCCTGCTGCTGGAGCCCGGGCCAGAGGTGGGCGGCATGCGAGTCGCCCCACAGCACGATGCGCGGCCCGCTCGCCGTGCCCCCCATGCATTCGGCGCCGAACTCGACGTCCACGTTCAGGTTCACGAAGCAGTTGCGGCCCTCGCGCCAAATATCGTGGTCGGGTCGCGGGTAGTTCTCCATCCAGACCAGGGCCGGTGTCGAACTGCCCTGCGCAACCTTGGTGACGGGAATGGCGATCGCGCCGACCAGCACTAGGGAAGCCCATAGCGCCCGGGTCGTATTGGCCGACGCCAGCGGCGCCTGGGTCCGAAACGGACGCTCGATGTATCGGGTGGTGATCCACGCCAGCACGAGCGTGAGGCAAAGCAAGGCACCGGCCATCCATTCGGAGAGTTGCGCTCCCGTAGCGTAGCGGGAGAAAACCAGGATGGGCCAGTGCCAGAGGTAGGCGGCATAGCTGATGCCGCCCATCCAGCGCAGGGCCGGACTGGCAAGAACCACGCGATTGAACCCACGCGATGGCGTCGCGGCCAGGATGCAGAATGATCCGATGACCGGGAGCGCGGCCTGCCACCCGGGAAACGACTGGCTTTCGGTCAACAGCAGGAAGGATGCGGCCAGCAGCGCCGCACCCGTGGCCGAGAACGCCGGTGACTTCGGCACGAACGTCGACCCCCTGCCATGTTCGTAAGCGGCCAGGGCTGAACCGGCCAGCAATTCCCAGAACCGCGTCATCGGCAGGTAGAAGGCGGCGTTGCCGTCCTTCGCCGTGACGACGACACAGGCGACAAAGGATGCGACTGTCGCCAGGGCGAGCACCAGGCCGAGGTGATGCCTGCAATATCGCCAGAGGAGGATCAAGGTAACCGGCAGCAGCGCATAGAACTGCTCTTCGACCCCGAGCGACCAAAGATGTATCAGCGGCTGGTAGGCGGCTTCGGTCTCGAAATAGCCCGATACCGACAAGGCCCAGAAGTTGGCCATGAAAACCGCCGTCGCCGCCACCTGAAGGCCGAGCGCCTTGTAGTCCTCGCTGCCCACGACGAAAGGCGCGACGCAGAGCGAGGCCAACAGCACGGTCACCAGCGCCGGGAAGATCCGCCGCGCCCGCCGCCCGTAGAAGGTCGACAGCTTGAATCGTCCGTCGGCAAGCTCGGCGATGATCAGTCGGGCGACGACATAGCCGGAGATGACGAAAAATACATCGACGCCGGCGAAGCCGCCGCTCAACCAGGATGGGAAGGCGTGGAAGACCAGCACCGCCAGTACCGCGACGCCGCGCAGCCCCTCGATATCGGGTCGCCATGGAAGCCCCGATTGCGAAACACGGGATTCGGGATTAAGCAATTTGTCTCGGAAGACTCCGGATGGGTCCAGATGGGAAAGGCGCCCTGCGGCAAAGCCGCTCGCCGGACTTTACCGGAGAAACCCCGGCACCTCGGCGGGGAATGCCAGGTGCAGCCCGGCTCAGCCCGCGTCCGGCCCGCGTTCGCGGCGATTGCCGCCGGCGACGATTTCGATGTTGTAGAGCCGGCATTCCAGCGCGCCGTTGAAGAGCGGGATCTTGCGCGAAGTCTGCAGGCGGATCAGCTTGGGCAGGCGCGTGTCGGCGGAGAGGAACCAGCAGCTCCAGCCGGCGAAATGCTGCTTGAGTGCGTTGCCCAGCGCCGGGTAGAAGGCGGCGAGTTCTTCCTCGCTGCCCAGGCGTTCGCCATAGGGCGGGTTGGCCACCAGCACGCCGGCAGGCGCCGGCGCGGCGCGGTTCAGCAGGTCGGCCCTTTCCAGCGTGACGAGGTCGTCGAGGCCGGCGCCGGCCAGGTTCTGCCGGGTGCGCGCCACGGCGTCGGCGTCGATGTCACTGCCATACAGCGGCAGCGCGCCAGCCTCGCGGCGGCGCTCGGCGGCGGCGCGCTGCAGCGTGCGCCAGAGGCCGGCATCGAAGGACTTGAGGTGTTCGAAGCCGAAGTCGCCCGGCTCGCGCGAGAGGCCGGGCGCGTCGTCGAGCGCCATCTGCGCCGCTTCGAGCAGGAAGGTCCCGCTGCCGCACATCGGGTCGAGCAGGGCGGTGCCGGGTTGCCAGCCGGAAAGGCGCAGGATGCCGGCGGCGAGGTTTTCCTTGAGCGGCGCGCCGACCTTGGCCAGCTTGTGGCCGCGCACGTAGAGCGGTTCGCCCGAGGTGTCGAGGTAGAGCGTGGCCTGGTCGGCGGTGACGAAGAGGTGGATGCGCACCTCGGGGTTCTTCGTATTCACGCTGGGGCGGCGCCCGGTGTCGGCGCGGAAGCGGTCGCAGACGGCATCCTTGACCTTGAGCGTGATGAACTCGATGCTCTTCAGCGGCGAGCGGATCGCGGTGACATAGACGCGGATCGAGCGATCCACCGAAAACAGCCGCGTCCAGTCGATGTCGTGCGCCAGGCGGTAGATGTCGGCTTCATTGCGATAGCCGCCGCGCGCCACGCGCCACAGCACGCGCGTCGCGATGCGCGATTCGAGGTTGATGCGGTAGCCGGTGTCGATGCCGCCGCTGCAACTGGCGCCGCCCGGTACCGTCGCCACATCCTTGCCGCCGGCCTGGACGAGGTCTTCCGCGAGCAGCGCTTCGAGGCCGCGCGGGCAGGTGGCGAAATAGTGGTTCACGGCGGGAGTCCTGTAGCGCGGGCGGGTGGGTCAGAAGGGCTTCAGCACCGCGAGGTAGCAGACGGCGACCAGCGCCAGCACCGGTACCTCGTTGAAGAAGCGGAACCAGACGTGGCTCTTGATCGAACTGCCCTCGGCGAATTCGGCGAGCAGCATGCCGCACCAGACGTGGTAGGCGGCCAGGCCGATCACCAGGGTGGTCTTGGCGTGCAGCCAGCCGCCGGTGAAGCCGTAGCCGAACCACAGCCAGAGGCCCAGCGCGATGGCGAGCACGCCGAGCGGCGTCATGAAGCGGAACAACTTGCGCGCCATCAGCAGCAGGCGCTCGCGTTCGGCCACGCTGTCGGCGGGGACCATGGCGAGGTTGACGAAGATGCGCGGCAGGTAGAACAGCCCGGCGAACCAGCTGGTGACGAAGACGATGTGGAAGGTTTTTACCCAGAGCATGGTCTGATTCCCTGTTTCGCGGCGGCGATGCCGTCGCCTACGGTCGGATAGCGCAAACGCAGTTGCAGCTCGCGCTTCATCCGGGTGTTGTCGAGCCGCCGCGATTCGCTCATGAATGACCACTGCATCGCCGGTACGGCGCGGCGCACCTCCTCGCGCGGCAGGCGCGGGGCGCGCGGCAGGGCGAAGGCGTCGGCCAGCGCGTCGAACCATTCGCCCATCGCCAGCGTCGAGTCGTCGCTGATGTTGTAGGCGCGATTGGGCCGCGCGCGCGCCAGCGCGGCGATGCAGGCGCGGCCGAGGTCTTCGGCGTGGATGTGGTTGGTGTGGCTGTCCTCGGCGTGCAGCATCAGCGGCAGTCCGCGGTGCAGGCGTTCCAGCGGCAGCCGGTCGCCGGCATAGATGCCCGGCGCGCGCAGGATGCTGACCTGGCAGCGGCGCCCGCGCTGGCGGCCGAAGCGGCGCAGGCGGCGTTCCGCATCGACGCGCCGTGCCGCGCGCGCCGACTGCGCAGCGGCCGGCCGGGTTTCGTCGACGCGGGCGCCGCCGCAGTCGCCGTAGATGCCGCTGGTGCTGATGTACACGAGTTGGCGTGGTAGACTTTTTCCGCGTTGCAGGGCGGCCAGCAGGTTACGTGTGCGGCTGTCGCCGCTTCCCTGCGCCGGCGGCGGCGCGCTGTGGATCACGGCGTCGGCGATGCCGGCCAGGCGCGACAGGGTGTCGGGACGGTCGAGGTCGCCTTCGATCTGCGTGACACCGAGCGCCGCCAGTTGCGGATCGCGGTGGCGCACCAGCGCCAGCACGTTCCAGCGCGGCACCAGGCTCGGCAGCGTGCGGCGCATGACGTCGCCGCAGCCGATTATCAGCAATCTTCGCATCGGACGATTATCGCATGGCCCCAGTCGCCTCCTTTCGCGTCACGCTCGAACCGAGCGGACACAGCTTCACCACCGACGGCAGCGACACGGTGCTGCAGGCCGCGCTCGACGCCGGCCTGACGCTGCCCTACGGCTGCCGCAACGGCGCCTGCGGCGCCTGCAAGGGCAAGGTCCGGGACGGCCTGGTGGATCACGGCGCGGCGCAGGACCAGGCCTTGTCGACGGCGGATCGCGCCGACGGCATGGCGCTGTTCTGCTGCGCCAAGCCGCTAAGCGACCTGGTGCTGGAATGCCGCGAAGTCGGCACCGCGCGCGACATCCCGGTCAAGATCATGCCCTGCAGGGTGCAGGCGATCACCCGCGCGGCGGACGATGTGATCGTGCTCAGCCTCAAGCTGCCGGCCAACGAGCGGCTGCAGTTCCTCGCCGGCCAGTACATCGAGTTCATGCTCAAGGACGGCAAGCGCCGCGCCTTTTCCATCGCCAATGCGCCGCATGACGATGGCTTCCTGCAACTGCACATCCGCCTGATCGACGGCGGCGAATTCACCGGCCATGTCTTCAATGGCATGAAGGAGAAGGACATCCTGCGTTTCCAGGGCCCCTACGGCAGCTTCTTCCTGCGCGAGGAATCGGCCAAGCCGATGATCCTGCTCGCCGGCGGCACCGGCTTTGCGCCGATCAAGGCGCTGGTCGAGCATGCGCTGCACAGCCGCATCGCGCGGCCGATGGAGCTCTACTGGGGCGCGCGCAACCGCGCCGGGCTCTACCTGCCGGAATTGCCCGCGGCCTGGGCGCGCGAACACGCCGCGCTGCGCTACGTGCCGGTGCTGTCCGATGCGACGCCGGAGGATGGCTGGGACGGACGCCAGGGCCTGGTGCATCGCGCGGTGCTGGAGGACCATGCCGACCTTTCCGCGTACCAGGTGTATGCCTGCGGCGCGCCGGCCATGATCGACGCGGCGCGCGCCGAATTCATCGCGCATGGATTGCCGGCGGACGAGTTCTTCGCCGACGCCTTCACCTTCAATGCGCCACCCGTCGCGGCGGCGGTGCCGGAAGCGGCATGAGCGTGCGGCGGGACAGCGCCAGAAGTCGGCACCCCACAGGGACTGCCTTCGCTCGCTGACGGCACGGCGGCGGCCCGCCGCGTATATGCCGTGCCTACTTCGCCCGCGGCGCCTTCGGCTTTTCCTGCGCCTTGATCGCGTCCGCTGTTGCCGAATGCCCGTTGTCGCGGGCCAATGCCTCGGCGGTCTTGCCGCTCTTGTCGCGCAATGCCGCGTTGGCCTTGCCCGCCAGCAGCAGGTCGACCAGGGCCTTCTGGTTGGTCGCCGCAGCGAGATGCAGGGCGGTGCGTTCGGCGGGATCGCGACCGTTGATGTTGGCGCCGCCGGCGAGCAGCAGCTTCGCGGATTCGGCGCTGCCGACCACGATCGCGGCATGCAGCGGCAGCATGCCATTGGCGTCGGCCAGGTCGGGCTTTGCGCCCTTTTCGAGCAGCGTCTTGACCAGTCCCGGGCGATCGCAGAATGCCGCGAAGAACAACGGTGTCCGCTTGAGGGCGCCGGCCACATTGACGTTTGCGCCGCGTTCGATTGCCTCGCCGGCGACACCCGGCTCGCCGACGACGATGGCGGCAATGAGCGCTGCTTCCGCCGCGCCCATCTCGGTATTCGTGCCGATGAGCGGCATCCCGCAGGGAATGCCGACTGCCGGGGCCGCGGGCTGCGGTTCTTGCGGCGGAGAAGTGCGGTTGCAGGCCGCGAGCAGTCCGCTGGCGAGCAGCGCGACGATCAGCGGCAAGGGGATCCGACGGGGTACGGTGAGTGTGTTCATTCTGGCTCCTGCGAAATCCGGCAAACCACCGCGGGCGGGCGAAAAGCGCCGATCTTTGTCCCGCTTCCCGCGGCCCGACCGGAGGCGTGCTCTGGTTCGGTGTCAGCGGGGACGGAGTATGCCCCAGTCACGCCCGAAGGGCCAAGCGGAGAGATGCCTGGACGCCTGCGAATGACTTGCCAGAAGATGTATACGATACTAATATACATTTATGATTGATCTTGCCAGGATTGCAGGCTTCGACTGGGACGCCGGCAACTCGCGGAAGAACGAGAAGCATGGCGTCTCGAAGGCAGAGGCGGAGCAGGTTTTCTTCAATGCCCCGTTGCTGCTCCTGGACGACGAGAAGCACAGCCAGCGAGAGGCCCGGCACCATGCCCTGGGCCGAACGGATGAAGGCCGCTTGTTGCATCTGACTTTCACCCTGCGCAAGTCCGCCAGTCTGATCCGGGTGATCTCGGCCCGTGACATGCATCGCAAGGAGCGAACGATCTATGAGCAAGCCGACTAAAGCCATTCCCCGCTTCGCCAGCGAGGCCGAAGAACGCGCGTTCTGGGAAAGCCAGGATTCGACGGCGCATGTCGACTGGTCGAAAGCAAAGCGCGTCGTGCTGCCGAATCTCAAGCCAACGACGAAGACGATTTCATTGCGGCTGCCGCAGCACTTGCTGGACTCGATCAAGGCGGCCGCCAATGCGCGTGACGTGCCGTACCAGTCGCTGATCAAGGTCTGGTTGCAGGAGAAGCTGCACAGCTGAACGCGCTGTGACGATCGGCAGCCAATTGTCGCCGTAACGCCAGCGCCGACTTTTGCCCAGTACCGGTTCAGTCGTCGAACGGCAAGCCCACGTAGTTTTCCGCCAGCGTCGTCCTGCCGGCGAGGGAGTGCACCACGTAGTCGAGTTCGGCTTCGAGCGCCTTCCGGTCGAAGGCGTGGGTGTCGGGGAAGTTGTGCAGCAGGTTGGTCATCCACCACGAGAAGCGCTCGGCCTTCCACACCCGGCGCAGGCAGCGCGCGGAATAGTGGTCGATGCCGGCGTCGCTGCCGGCGTAATGTTCGATCAGCGCGCGCGACAGGTAGCGCACGTCGGACGCGGCCAGGTTGAGGCCCTTGGCGCCGGTCGGCGGCACGATGTGGGCGGCGTCGCCGGCGAGGAACAGGCGGCCGAAGCGCATCGGTTCGGCGACGAAACTGCGCAGCGGCGCGATGCTCTTCTCGATCGAGGGGCCGGTGACCAGCGCGGCCTCCGCCTGCGGGTCGAGGCGGCGGCGCAGTTCCTCCCAGAATCGATCATCGGACCAGTCCTCGACCTTCTCGCTCAGCGCGCACTGCAGGTAGTAGCGGCTGCGGGTGTGGGAACGCATGCTGCACAGGGCGAAGCCGCGCTCGTGCTTGGCGTAGATCAGCTCGTCGGAGACCGGCGGCGTGTCGGACAGCAGGCCGAGCCAGCCGAAGGGATAGACGCGCTCGAAATTGGCGATGGCATCCTTGGGCACGCTGGCGCGGCAGACGCCGTGGAAGCCGTCGCAGCCGGCGATGAAGTCGCATTCGATTTCATGGCGGGCGCCGTCCTTGAGGTAGCTGACGCGCGGGCGCGTGCCGTCGAAGTCCTGGATGGCGACTTCCTTGGCTTCGTACACCGTCGGCAGGCCGGCCGCGGCGCGCGCGTCCATGAGGTCGCGGGTCAGCTCGGTCTGGCCGTAAACCATGACCCGCTTGCCGCCGGTGAGGCCGGGGAAATCGATGCGATGGCGCACGCCGCCGATCAGCAGTTCGATGCCGTCGTGCGGCAGGCCCTCGGCATGCATGCGACGGCCGACGCCGGCCTCGTCCATCAGGTCGACCGCGACCTGCTCCAGCACGCCGGCACGGATGCGGCCCAGCACGTAGTCGGGGGTTTGCGCTTCGAGGACGATGGCATCGATGCCTGCCTTGTGCAGCAACTGGCCGAGGATGAGGCCCGAGGGGCCGGCGCCGATGATGGCGATCTGTGTTTTCATGGTCTAGTCTCTCTGTCGGGGCGGGGCATGTCAGACGATTTCCATCGCCAGCAGGCCGGAGGCGGTGTTCGAAATCGGGATGTGGTAATTGGAGTGCACCTTGGCCACTTCGCCCGACAGCGCGCCGCGCGTGGTCAGCCAGTTGAGCAGCTCGACGCCCTGGGTGCCGGTCAGTTCGACCAGGTCGGCGATCGAATAGCGCGTCACCCAGAGCGGGTCGGTGATCAGCTTTTCCATGAACATCAGGTCGAATTCCTTGTTGATGAATCCGGCGCGCTGGCCTTCGAGCTGGTGTGAAAGGCCGCCGGTGCCGATCACCACTACGCGCGCATCCGAGTCCCAGGATTCGATGGCGCGGCCGATGGCCTGGCCGAACTTGAAGCAGCGCGCCGCCGTCGGCAGCGGGAATTGCACGGTGTTCTGGCAGATCGGTACGGTGCGTAGCGGGCAGGATTTCTGGTCGGGCCAGAGCAGCTCCAGCGGCAGCGTGAAGGCGTGGTCGACCAGCATTTCCTGGCAGGTGACGATGTCGAACTCCTCCTCGACCAGCGCGTCGATCAGGTGCCAGGACAGGTCCAGCTCGCCCCTGTAGGGCGGAAGGGTGGGGATGCCCCAGCCTTCGTCGGCGTTGCGGTATTCGGCCGCAGCGCCGACGGCGAAGGTCGGCATCTTGTCGAGGAAGAAGTTCAGCCCGTGGTCGTTGTAGATGACCACCGCGACGTCCGGCTTCTGCTTCGCCAGCCAGTCGTGGATGGGCGGGAAGCCGTCGAAGAAGGGCTTCCAGTAGGCGTCCTGCTGCAGCTTGTTGGCGATGGCACGGCCGATGTAGGGCACGTGGGTGACGTTGATGCCGCCGATGATCGTTGCCATTTCAGTCATGCCTCCTGAAGGGCCGCCCCGAAGGCGGCATGAGCCCCCGCGGGGGGCAGAGAGCGAATGCGAACGTTGCATGCCCGCGAAGCGGAATCCCATGCACGCAGAGCGGTGGGGCTCATCATTTCCCCGCTGCGACGAGCTTCGCCTTGAATTCGTCCTTGGTCATGCCCGTCTGCTGGGCGCCGATGTCCTGCATGTCGAGGCCGAAGATGCCGCCCAGCTTGGCCAGGTAGTAGGCATTGCCGCCGGCGGCGAGCATGTCCAGCACCTGCAGGCTGAGCACCGCCGCCTTCTGCTGCGGGTTGAGGCCGTACTTGTCGCAGTAGGCCTCCTTGTCCCTGAGGAACTCGCTGCGGTTGTCGGCCGAGTTGAAGGAAAAGCACATCTTGTTCAGCGCGTAACCCTTGCGCGCCATGTCGCCATCGAACAGCGTGGTGCCGGGTATCACACGCTTTTGTTTGCCGTTTGCCATCTCCTGCCTCCGTTGGTCAGTCCGGGAATTTCTCGGTATCGATTTCCAGTTGGGTAGCCGCGTTGTAGCGCGGTCCCGTCACCGTCTGCTGGTTGATCAGCGCATCGAGGCGCGCGACCGCGCGAGGGTCGAGCGACACGGCGGCCGCCCCGGCGTTGTCGTCGAGATGCTCCGGCTGCCGGGTGCCGAAGATCGGAATGATGTGTTCGCCCTGCGCCAGCAGCCAGGCCAGCGCGAGTTGCGCCGGGCTGCAGCCGGCTTCGCGTGCGATGTCGAGGTAGGCCGGCAGCAGTTCGAGGTTCTTCATGTAATTGGCCGCATCGAAGCGCGGCATCTGGCGGCGGATGTCCTTCGCCTCCAGTTGCGTTTCCGGGTCGCGCAGCGTGCCGGTGAGGAAGGCGCGCGCCAGCGGGCTGAAGGCGACCAGCGTCACGCCCAGTTCGCGGCAGGCGGCCAGCGCGCCGAGTTCGGGATTGCGCGTCCATAGCGAGTATTCGTTCTGCAGCGCGACGATCGGATGTTCCGCGTGCGCGCGCCGTAGCGTCGCCGCCGACACTTCGGACAGCCCGATGCCGCGGATCTTGCCGGCGCGCACCAGGTCGCCCAGCGCGCCGACGCTTTCCTCGATCGGCACCTGCTTGTCCCAGCGATGCAGGTAGTAGAGGTCGATGACATCGGTCTGGAGCCGGCGCAGGCTTTCGTCACAGGTGCGTTTCAGGGTCGCCGGGCGGCCGTCGATCACGCGCTTGCCGTCCACACCCGTCATGCCGCACTTGCTGGCGAGCACGAATTTCGAGCGGTGCGGCTTCAGCACATTGCCAAGCAGGGTCTCGTTGGAACCGAAGCCATAGAGTGCGGCCGTGTCGAACAGCGTGATGCCGTGGTCGAGCGCGCGCAGCAGCAGCGTCGCCGCCACCTCGGCCGACGGTGGCGTGCCGTAGGCGTGGGAGAGGTTCATGCAGCCCAGGCCGAGGGCGGAGACACTGAAGGGTCCGAGGCGGCGTGTCTGCATGTCAGAACCTCAGCACGAACAGCGTGATCGCCGGAAACGCCACCAGCACGGCAACGCGCACCAGGTCGCTGATGACGAAGGGGATCACGCCCTGGTAGGTGTCGCGGATCGGGATGTCGGGCGCCATCGACTGGATGACGAACAGGTTCATGCCCACCGGCGGCGTGATGAGGCCGACTTCGACCACGATCAGCACCAGGATGCCGAACCAGATCGCGGTCTGTTCCGGCGTCAGGCCGAAGTCCAGGCCGGAAACCATGGGGAAGAAGATCGGGATGGTGAGCAGGATCATCGACAGCGAATCCATCACGCAGCCGAAGACCAGGTAGAACGCCAGGATCGCCCACAACACCGCGTAGGGGCTGAGGCCCAGGGTGCCGACCCAGGTGGCCAGTTCCTGCGGCAGCAGCGAAAGGGCGAGGAAGCTGTTGTAGGCGGCGGCGCCGAGCACGATCATGAACACCATGCCGGTGCCGCTGGCCGTGGCCTCGAAGGCGCGCAGCACTTTCTCGCGGCCGAGGCCGCCCTTCCACCATGCGAGCAGGCCCGTGGCCACCGCGCCGACCGCGGCGCCTTCGGTGGGGGTGAAGATGCCCGTGTAGATGCCGCCGATCACGATGACGAAGATCAGTACCACCGGCCACACGTCGCGCTGGGCACGCATGCGCTGCGGCCATGGCATGGGTTCGAGCCGGCGGCCGCCCCAGGCCGGATACAGGCGCACCACGATGGCAATTACCAGCATGTAGCTGAACGCGGCGAGCAGGCCCGGCACGAAGGCGGCGGCGAACAGCTTGGCGATGTTCTGCTCGGTCAGGACGGCATAGATCACCAGCACGATGGACGGCGGGATCAGGATGCCGAGCGTGCCGCCGGCTGCCAGCGCGCCGCTGGCCAGGCCGCCGCCATAGCCTGCGCGGCGCAGTTCGGGCAATGCCACCTGGCCCATGGTCGCCGCGGTGGCCAGCGACGAACCGCAGATCGAACCGAAGCCGGCACAGGCGCCGATCGCGGCCATGGCGAGGCCGCCCTTGCGGTGGCCGAGGAAGGCCTCGCCCGCCTTGAACAGCGCCTGCGACATGCCGCCGAGCGAGGCGAACTGGCCCATCAGCAGGAACAGCGGCACGATCGACAGCGAATGGCTGGAGAACTGGCTGTAGGCGATGGTCTTCATCTGGTTCAGCAGCGGGCCGAGGCTGCCATAGACCAGCCAGGAACCGGTGAGTCCCAGCGCCAGCATGGCCAGGCCGATCGGCAGGCGCAGGAAGATCAGCAGCAGCAGGAGCGGGAACGACCAGGCGGCCAGCGCGAGGGGATCCATCAGTGCGCGACCTCCGCCCTGGCCGAATCCGCGTGCGCCGCCACCAGGCCGAGGGTTTCCAGCAGGCGCCAGGCATAGGCCAGGCAACCCAGGGCGGCCGGCACGAAGGACGCCGCGTAGCCCCACCACACCGGCATCTGCAGGATGAAACTGACTTCGCCGTTGCCGCGAAATTCGAGCGTGGCGATACCCATGCGCCAGACCAGCAGCAGCCATACCGCCAGCATCAGCGCATCGCCGAGGATTTCGAGGAGGCGCTGCAGGCGCGGCGGGTAGGCATGCCAGAACAAGGTTACGTCGGCGTGGGCGCGCCGCAGGTGGCACCACGGCAGGAAGCAGAACACGGCGAGCGCGGTGCCGGCCTCGACCAGTTCGAAATCTCCCGGCACCGGCCCGAGGCCGGCGAACGAGAAGGCGCGGCCGGCGATGCTGACGACGCTGATGACGGCCAGCGCCGTCAGCACCAGGGCACCGAACCAGGCCATGCCGCGGCTGGTGGCGTAGATGAGTCTATTCATGGCGGCGCACCGGCCTTCCCCTGTCGCGGCGGAAGGCCGGCATCGGAGGTCACTTCTTCGCTTGCCCGGCGATCAGCGCTTCGGCTTCGGCCGCCAGCTTCGGGCCGTCGATGCCCTTGGCGCCCACTTCCTTGAACCACGCCGCGCGCACGCCGGATGCCGTGCGCCGCCAGGTCTGGGTTTCCGCCGCATCGAGCATGATGATCCGGTTGCCGGCCTTCTGCGCCAGTGCCAGGCCACCCTTGTCGCCCTCGTCCATGGCCCGGCCGAACATCGCCGCGGTCTCGATTCCGCTGTTGGCGTCGATGACCTTCTTCAGGTCGGCCGGCAGCTTGTCATAGGCAGCCTTGTTCATCACCACGCCGAAGGTCTGGGTGTAGAGCCCGGTGTCGCCGGCGAAACCGGTATGGTTCTTGACGATCTGCTGCACCTTGAGTGCCGGCACGACTTCCCAGGGGATCGTGGTCGCCGCGATGACGCCCTTCGACAACGCTTCGCCGGTCTGTGGCACGGGCATGCCCACCGGCACGGCGCCGAGCTGTTCGAGCATGATGTTGATCACGCGCGAGCCGCCGCGCACCTTCATGCCCTTGAGGTCTTCCAGCCGGGTGATCGGATCCTTGCTGTGGAACAGGCCGGGGCCGTGGGTATGCACCGCGATCAGCTTGACGTCCTTGAACTCGTCCATCGCGTTCTTCTGCACATATTCATGGAAGGCGCGCGAGCAGGGTTCGGCGGCACCGCAGGAGAAGGGCAGCTCGAACACTTCCGACTTGGGGAAGCGGCCCGGCGTGTAGCCGAGCACGGTCCATACGATGTCGGCGACGCCGTCCCTGGCCTGGTCGAACAACTCCGGCGGCTTGCCGCCGAGCTGCATGCTGGGGAACAACTGGACCTTGATGCGGCCGCCGCTTTCCTTCTCGATCTTCTGCGCCCAGGGGGCGATGGCCTTGGACGGGATCGGCGCCTGCGGCGGCAGGAACTGATGGAAGCGCAGGGTTACATCCGCGGCATGCGACAACTGCGCGCTGGCGGCAAGCGCCAGGGCGGCAAGCAGGACTCTCAGGCTGGGTTTCATGGTGCGTTCTCCTCTGGTTATGATTGGGTGCTGCGCAGTTGCTGTTCGAGCCGGTGCAGCGTGCGGTAGCAGGGCAGTACCTGGCCCACGCTGGCATTCGGCTCGCGGCATTCCCGGATCGCGGCGAAAAATTCGCGATCCTGCAACTCGATGCCGTTCATCGATACATCTACCGTCGAGACGTCGATCTTGTTGTCCTTCGCGTCGATCAGGTCGTCGTAGCGTGCGATGTAGGTGCCCGTGTCGCCGATGTAGCGGAAGAAGGTGCCCAGCGGCCCGTCGTTGTTGAACGACAGCGACAGGGTGCAGATCGCGCCCGTGCTGCTCTTCAACTGGATCGACATGTCCATGGCGATGCCAAGCGTCGGATGGATCGGCCCCTGCAGCGCATTCGCGGCGACGATGCTGCCGCCAGTCTGGTACGCGAAGAGGTCCACCGTGTGCGCGGCGTGATGCCACAGCAGGTGGTCGGTCCAGGAACGCGGCTGGCCCAGCGCGTTCATGTTGCTGCGGCGGAAGAAGTAGGTCTGCACGTCCATCTGCTGGATGTTGAATCCGCCGCCGGCTATCTTCTTGTGGATCCACTGGTGGCTCGGATTGAAGCGCCGCGTGTGGCCGCACATCGCCACCAGCCCGGTCTTCTGCTGCAGCGCCAGCACCGCTTCGGCGCCAGCCAGGCTGTCGGCCAGCGGAATCTCGACCTGCACGTGCTTGCCGGCGTTCATGCAGGCGATGGCCTGTTCGGCATGCATCTGCGTCGGCGTGCACAGGATCACGGCATCCACTTCCTTCATGGCCAGGCTGTCGGCGAGGTCGGTGCTGACGTGGCCGATGCCGTACTTCGCGGCGGTCTCGCGCGTCTTTTCCAGTTCGCGGCTGACCAGCGAAACGACTTCGACGCCGTCGATCAGCTTGATCGCGTCGAGATGCTTGATGCCGAAAGCGCCGGCTCCCGCCAGCGCGACCTTGATGGACTTGCTCATGCTTGGTTCTCCAGGATCAGGTGTCCGACTGCGGTGTTCGAAGCAGGTACGTGGTAGAAGCGGTGCGCAACTTTTGGTGCCGCGTCACTCATCGCTCCGCGCGCGATCAGCCACATCACCAGTTCGATGCCTTCCGAGCCGGCCTCGCGCACGTAGTCGATGTGCGGCTTCTGCGCCAGCGTCGCCGGATCGGCGATCAACTGGTCGAGGAAGGCCGTGTCCCATTCGCGGTTGATCAGGCCGGCGCGCGGGCCCTGCAACTGGTGGCTCATGCCGCCGGTGCCCCAGACCTGCACCTTGAGCGGCGCATCGAAGGAGGCCACCGCCTTGCGGATGGCGCGGCCGAGGTTGAAGCAGCGGCGGCCGGACGGCACCGGATACTGCACCACGTTTACCGCGAAGGGGATCACCGGACAGGGCCATGCGAAGTTGTCAGCTGAGGGCTGGCCGCACATCAGCGACAGCGGCACGGTAAGGCCGTGGTCCACCGGCATCTTGTTCACCACGGTCAGGTCGAAGTCGTCCTGGATCACCGACTGCGCGATATGCGCGGCGAGTTCCGGATGGCCGATCACTTTGGGCACCGGGCGCGGGCCCCAGCCTTCGTCGGCGATCGCGAATTCCGGCGCGCAGCCGATGGCGAAGGTCGGGATCAGGTCGAGGCTGAAGGCGTTGGCGTGGTCGTTATAGACCAGGAAGATGACGTCGGGCGTGTTGTCCTTGAGCCACTGCTTGGAGAACTCGTAACCGGCGAACACCTTCTGCCAATAGGGCTCGCCCGACTTGCCGAGGTCCAGCGCGGCGCCGATGGCGGGGACGTGGGAGGTATAGACGCTGGCAGTGATGGTGGCCATCTCAGGCTCCCGCTTTCTGGTTCGACTTGCCTTGCGGCTGCCGATGCGGCTGGGCGCTGCCGTCCTCGCCGAGGCGGCGGTTGCCTTCGATCGAGCGGCCGCCGGAGATCATCATGTCGCGGTATTCCTCTTCCGTCATGCCGGTCATGCTGCCGGCCATCTGCTGGAAGCTCTTGCCGTCGGTGGCGCCGATCTTGGCCAGGAAGTAGATGTTGCCGCCGAGGCGGATGCACCAGTTGAGGTCACGCGCCAGCACCGCCTGCTTCTGTTCCTCGCTCATCGGCCACTGGTCGAGGTAGGCGCGTTCGTCGGCCTTGAAGCGGGCGCGGTTCTCGGCCTGCATCAGCGACATGCAGAACTGGTTGAGGTGGAAGCCGAGGCGCGATTGCTCGGCGTCGAAGATCGTCGTGCCGGGGATGTCCTTGTAGGGTTTGTCGAGTGCCATTCAGTTTTCCTCCGGCCAATACAGGCGCATGGGGTTGTCGACCAGCAGCTTGCGCTGCAACTCCGGCGTGGTCGCGATATGCGGAATGAAATCGACCAGCAGGCCGTCGTCGGGCATGTGGTCCTTGAGGTTGGGGTGCGGCCAGTCGGTGCCCCACAGCACGCGGTCGGGAAAGGTCTCGACGATGCGGCGGGCGAAGGGGATGACGTCGCGGTAGGCATTCCGCTCACCGTCCAGCGCCTTCGGCCCGCTGACGGAAAGCCGCTCGGGGCAACTGACCTTGCTCCAGACGTTCGGATACTCGCGCATGAACCTGACGAAGAGTTCGAACTCGGGGCCGTCGACCGGCTTGCTCACATCGGGCCGGCCCATGTGGTCCACCACGATGGTGGTCGGCAGTGCGGTGAAGAAGTCCCACAACTCGGGCAGGTCGACCGCCTCGAAGTAGATCACCACGTGCCAGCCCAGCGGGGCGATGCGCGCGGCGATCTCCATCAGTTCGTCCCTGGGCGTGAAATCGACCAGGCGCTTGACGAAGTTGAAGCGCACGCCGCGCACGCCGGCCGCGTGCATGGCCCGCAGTTCGTCGTCGGTGACCGTGCGCCTGACCGTGGCGACGCCGCGCGCCTTGCCGTTGGAACCGAGCAGCGCATCGACCATGGCGCGATTGTCGGCGCCGTGGCAGGTGGCCTGCACCACCACGTTGCGGGCGAAGCCGAGGTGGTCGCGCAGGGCGAAGAGCTGCGCCTTCGATGCGTCGCAGGGCGTGTATTTGCGCTCCGGCGCGTAGGGAAATTCGGCGCCGGGACCGAAGACATGGCAATGCGCGTCGACGCTGCCGGCCGGCACCCTGAAAGTCGGCGCTGACGGTACGGCGTACCAGTCGAGCCAGCCGGGGGTTTTCTGGAATTCCATCTCAGTCCTTTGCCTTTGCGGCCGCGAGGATGCGGTCCGCCTCGATGCGCCAGTCGCTGCTGCGGGCGAAGCCCTTGCTGCTCCTGTCGCCGAACACGCCGGCGTCGGCGAGGTCGGCGACCCAGGCCTGGCGCTCGGCCGTGCCCTGCGCCGACCACGGCGTGAGGCCCGCCTCGCGCACGGTCTGCGCCACTTCGCGCACTTCCTCGCTGCGGCGGCGGCCGTGTTCGATCACGCGCTGGAAAAAGTAGGTGGCCTGCTTCTCCCAGTCGATGCCGGGAAAGGTTTCGTAGAGCGAGGCGACCACCGCATCCTCGACACCGTAGGCGCGCGCCGCGGTGAAGCTCTCGATGACCATGGCTTCGAACCCCTTGATCATCACGCTGCGGCACATCTTGGTGGCCGAGGCGACGCCGAGTTTGTCGCTGGCGACCGTGGCGGCAAAGCCCAGATCGTTCAGCAGCGGCGCCAGTTCGGCGGCGGCGGGACCGCCGAGCAGCAGCGGGACGCGGATGCGATGGGGCGGCACCGAGGTCATCACCGCGCCCTCGACGTAGCGCCCGCCGGCGGCGTCGATCAGGCCGGCGGACTCGATCTTGGCCTTGGGCGAGGCCGAGTTGAAATCGAGGAACCAGGCGCCCGGTGCAAGAGTCGGCGCTGACGCCACGGCGACCGCGACGGTCTGGTCGGCGGTGACCGCCGATATCACCAGGTCCGCGGCCTTCGCCAGGAAGGCATGGCTGGTCATCGGCCGCACGCTGTGCTGCGCGGCATGGGCCAGCAGCGGCGCGTCGTCGGCCGTGCCGAACTTGATGTCGTAGGCCAGCACCTTCGCCACGCCGCGCGCGCGCAGGTCCTCGGCGAGGATGCGCCCGACCTCGCCGTAGCCGACGAGGCCGATGGACCACTGCAGCGGATTGGCGCTCATTGATCTAAACGCTCATCAGTCGATGTATTTCAGGCCGGCCTTCTCCAGCGCCGGACGCATGTCGTACATGTCGAGGCCGAGGATGCCGGAGGCGAGCTTGGCGCGCTTGGCGCCTTCGTTGGCTTCGCGCTTGATGGCGGCGTCCAGCGTCTGCGCCGCGATCGCGCGCGGCACGCAGACCACGCCGTCGTCGTCGGCGACGATCACATCGCCCGGCGTCACCAGCATGCCGGCGCAGACCACGGGGATGTTCACCGAGCCCAGCGTGGCCTTGATCGTGCCCTTGCTGCTGATGCACTTGCTCCATACCGGGAACTTCATCTCGCCCAGGGTTTTGACGTCGCGCACGCCGGCATCGATCACCAGCGCGCGCGCGCCGCGCGCCTGGAAGCTGGTCGCCAGCAGGTCGCCGAAGTAGCCGTCGCTGCATTCGGCGCTGATCGCGGCGACGACGATGTCACCCGGTTGGATCTGCTCGGCGACGACGTGCATCATCCAGTTGTCGCCGGGATGCAGCAGCACCGTGACCGCCGTGCCCGACACCTGCGCGCCGGCGTAGATCGGCCGCATGTAGGGCTTCATCAGGCCGACGCGGCCCATGGCCTCGTGCACCGTGGCCGAGCCATAGGCGGCCAGCGCGTCGGCCGTGGCGGAGTCGGTTCGGGTGATGTTGCGATAGACGACGCCGAGTTCGTACATGTCACTTCCCCTTCGCTTGATTCAATTCCGTTCGGGCTGAGCTTGTCGAAGCCCTTCGACAGGCTCAGGGCGAACGGACTTACTTGCCCTTCGCTTTCAACGCCGCATCGAGTCGCGGGTAGACGCGCCGCGCATTGCCCTCGTAGACCTTGTGGCGATCCTCGGCCGAGAGGTTCAGCGTCGCCTCGATGTAGCGTTTGGTGTCGTCGAAATTGAAGCCGGTCTCGGGGTCGATGCCCTTCACCGCGCCGATCATCTCCGAGGCGAACAGGATGTTGTCCACCGGGATCACGCGGGTCAGCAGGTCGATGCCCGGCTGGTGGTAGACGCAGGTGTCGAAGAACACGTTGTTCAGCAGGTGGTCGCGCAACAAGGGCTTCTTCAGTTCCTGCGCCAGGCCCCGGTAGCGGCCCCAGTGGTAGGGCGCGGCGCCGCCGCCGTGGGGGATGACGAACTTGAGTTCGGGGAAATCCTTGAACAGGTCGCCCTGGATCAGTTGCATCACGGCCGTGGTGTCGGCGTTGATGTAGTGCGCGCCGGTGGTGTGGAAGCAGGCGTTGCAGGAAGTCGAGACATGGATCATGGCCGGGATGCCGTGCTCCACCATCTTTTCGTAGATCGGGTACCAGTGCCGGTCGTAGAGCGGCGGCGAGGTCCAGTGGCCGCCCGAGGGATCGGGATTCAGGTTGATGCCGACGAAGCCGTACTCCTTCACGCACTTTTCCAGCTCGGCGACGCAGGATTTCGGATCGACGCCGGGCGACTGCGGCAGCATCGCCGCGCCGATGAAGTTGTCGGGGAAAAGCTGCGCGACGCGATGGCACAGCTCGTTGCAGATCGCCGCCCAGGTCGAACTGACGTTGAAGTCGCCGATGTGGTGGGCCATGAAGCTGGCGCGCGGCGAGAAGATGGTGAGGTCGGAGCCGCGCTCCTGCATCTTCTTCAACTGGTTGCTCGCGATCGATTCGCGCAGTTCGTCGTCGCTGATCTTCAGCTCGGAGACCTTCGGCATCGCGGCAGGATCCTTGATGCCGGCGATCTGGCGGTTGCGCCACTCTTCCAGCGCCTTGGGCGCGGTGGTGTAGTGGCCGTGGATGTCGATGATCATGTGCTCTCCTGTGCCGGGTCCATGCCCTGCCGGCGTTTGGCTTCGGTGGTGGCGGGCGACTGCAGCCAGGCCAGCAACGCGCGCACTTCGTCGGCCCGCGTCGAGGCAGCGCAGACGCCGCCGGAAAAGGTGGTCACGATCTCGCATCCGGCCGGCATCGCGCCGACCACGTCGATTCCCGGCTGGCCCAGCATTTCGCTCAATTGCTGGAAGCCGAGCGCCGCAGCGCCGTCGGCCACCAGTTTGCCCACCGGCACGCCGGCCGGCGCCTTGACCAGGCGGCTGCGAATTTCGCCGGCGATGCCCCAGCGTTCGAAGAGTTCAAGCAGGGCCGTGCCGCTGGGACCGGTCGAATAGCCCACGCTGGCTGCTGCCAGCACTGCGCGACGCAGGGCGTCCTCGCTGCCGATGTCGGGCCGCGTCGCGCCCGCGCCCACCGCGATCGCCACTGGCGAGCGCACCAGGTCCACGCGGCTGCCGGCGAGCACCGAACCGCCGGCGATCAGTTTGTCGATGGCATCGGCGGCCAGCACGACCACGTCGAAAGGCTCGCCGGCCTGCACCCGCTGCGCCGCATCGACGCCGCCGACCGACTCGAAACCGACCTCGATGTCGCAGTGCTGCCGATAGCCATGGGCAAGCTCCGCCAGCAACCGGCGTGTCGCCATCGAGGAAATGCCTGAGATCAGATCGCCCATGACGGCATTCTGGCAAATGCGCGGCGCCGGACCAAGGCGACGGCGCCACTACTAGCTATCGCGTTTTGTTATGGCTACGTTCATTCGGCGGGCCGCGCAAGTGTGTCCGACGAAGTTCATCGGGGGACGCGGATAATGAAACTTGCAATCGCGACTTCCGCTAAGTGCCCTCAGCAGACGTAGGCGAAATGAGAAAGCGGACGCTCAGGAACGTAGAGATGACCGGCGCCGCGCGGCTTCATCGCGCAGCATCCGTGTTGACCGACGGGTTGGGCCTGTTGTGCAAAGGAGAATTACCGAGCATGGTTTAACGGGGCATACGGGTGCGATGCCGATACACCTGCCAGTTTCGCGGCCTCGATCTCTGCGCTAGAAGCAACAGCGGGAAATCTACACGCGGCGCACGATGAGCTATCGTTACGCGCGTTGCTGTATCCACACACGCCACAAGTCCATGCGTAAGCAACTATGCCTTGACGTACATCTTGACTGTTGTCGGGAAATCTCTTCGATAGCGGGCGATAAACGAGTCGCTGGAAAACATAACAACAACCGAAAAACACCGAAAGGGGAAAGTACCGATCCTGGATCGGTAGCTGATAAATCTTGACCGCAATTGGTAGAGATATAACCATCCCAATGATCGTTACGATGATCTGGAATTGACGCCTATTCATGGTGAGGAGTCGGTGCGTAGGCAATCTTTAAGCTGGCCAAAGGCCCAACGAGGCTGTAGAAAAACCCCCTGAGGGGTCGATCGGAATCCGTTGCTGGGGTCCCTTGACCATTCCCTGGCTGGAGATCGGCCCGTGTAGCGTGTTTTGAGAGGTCGCATTATGGACACGGCATTCGTCAAATTCTCAAAGGGGTTTTTCTACAGCTTCAACGTCTGACATAACCGGCGCTGCGCGGCTTCATCGCGCAGCGTCCGTGTTGATGGATGGGTTGGGCAGCGTTTCGATACTGCCGCACGGTGTAGGTCACCTTGTACCCTGTTTGGTTGGCCGCTTAACAAGCTGGCAAAACGGAGTGTATTTGCGACGACCCTCAATGCGCTTGATTGTCAGCTTAATTATCCGATTGCAGGCGTAATAGCCGTAGAACCATCTTCCGGAGCATTCGCGTTCAACTATGTACGCCCTACCATCCAGTGTGACTATTGGAGATATTTCGCTCGACAACCGCTCACCTTGTTTCAGTAGTTCGGAGAACTCAGGAGCGAGGCGTCCTCTCCCCGTAAAAATGTCTTTTGGATCGCGAGGAGGTAGAGGCAATTCCAGCAGAGCTTGAAGGGCTGCATGGTCTACCTTCCATGTTTCTCGAAGTCCTTGGTAACTCGCACCTCCAAATTGAAGCAAAAAGAGTAGTGCGACTCCTTCAGGAAGGGCGGATGCAATTTCGTCCGCCTCGGAAGGGTAGAGGTCTTCGTAGCGTGGCGGCTCATCGCTATCATCCGACGGATACCTTCGCACAAGTGCGTAAATATCCGAATAGCCGTACGCATGGGAGGCAATGAACTCATTTGTGTCAAGCGGGCCAGAGGCTGTTCCGTGGATCTTCTTACCTAAGCAGATTTCATCATCTAGACGGCAGGGGGAAAGCGTGGATGCTTTCTCGAACAGTCTTTCGCAGAGCTTCGGACTGCGCTGGTATGAAGGACTCAAGCCATAGGGCCAGCTGTCGAGCGCACTGAGGGCTAGTTGCGGTGTTAGCGCCATTAGCACTGCAACAACGAATCTAATTACCCATGCGTTCAAACTCGCCCCCGTCTTAGCGGCCCAACGAGGCTGTAGAAAAACCCCCTGAGGGGTCGATCGGAATCCGTTGCTGGGGTCCCTTGACCATTCCCTGGCTGGAGATCGGCCCGTGTAGCGTGTTTTGAGAGGTCGCATTATGGACACGGCATTCGTCAAATTCTCAAAGGGGTTTTTCTACAGCTTCAACGTAGAGGTGACCGGCGCTGCGCGGCTATATCGCGCAGCGTCCAGCGACCGAAGGGAGCGAGGTCGACCGCCATGTTAGGGCACGGTTTCAACCTACTGTTTTTCATAGCGACCTTGAGGGTATGCGTTTGCGCCGTGGTACAGCTCACATTGCCCTCTGGACTCGACATACAGAGTTCGTTTCCCGCTGAACCGTAAGACCAGATGGCAATCGTTTTCCGGCCGCGAGAACAAGGCGACACAACTCCAAGGTTTTGGAAGAAATACTTTGCCCTCAAACTCTCCGATGGTTCCTCTCGTTCCGTCGTCATGCGGAACAGGCGCCCAATATGTTGTCAGCGACAACTGATAAGTACCGCTCTTGGCGGATTGAAGTACCAAACGATTTGGCGTGAACCCTGGTGCAACAGTTGTGGCGAAAGTGCCGGCGAGCGCTCCAGGTTCCGGACATGCGATGGTTGTAGCTCCCGTGATGGCGGGCAAGAGAAGAATCGGGAGAAGCCAATACGCACGCATAGTCAAGTGCACTAACGAGGCTGTAGAAAAACCCCCTGAGGGGTCGATCGGAATCCGTTGCTGGGGTCCCTTGACCATTCCCTGGCTGGAGATCGGCCCGTGTAGCGTGTTTTGAGAGGTCGCATTATGGACACGGCATTCGTCAAATTCTCAAAGGGGTTTTTCTACAGCTTCAACGTCGCAATTGAGGGGCCGGAGCAAGCGCAGCTTGCGAACGGTCCCGCTCGAATGGAGGGTTCGACCCCATGACCAGGGAATGGATGCCGCTGATGGGCACCGGGCTTGCGGTGCGCTTTGAAATACTGGACGAGAACCAAGCATTCCAGAACCACGGGCAGAGTCTTGATCTGCTGGCAAAGCGCGGCGGGCTTGCACCAGACGAGGCGCTGGCAATCGCCAAGCGAAGAAAGTACGAGCGGGAGCCGGTTATACAGGCGTTGCAGGCGCTGGCGCTCATGGGGTCGAACGTTCAAGGTGACCGGCGCTGCGCGGCTTCATCGCGCAGCGTCCAGCGACCGTAGGGAGCGAGGTCGACCGCAGGGTTGGGCCTCGGATTAAACATTGAGAAGGTTTTCATCAAACCACACCTCAGTTTGCCCAGGTGCCAACAGAACCCGCCATCCAGGCGCAAGACCCAAGAAGGGTAACAAGTCCGGACAATACTCGGCGAGGTGCGACACATGCAGAGATTGAAAGAAGTCTCGGTCTTGTGACATCTCAGTTCCACCCCAGATGTACCAGCCACAAGTTCCATTCGCCGGTGGGTGGCGAAGTGCGTTGAGCGGAAGGGAATGGATGGAA
This sequence comes from Sulfuritalea sp., assembly GCA_016716965.1. Lineage (GTDB taxonomy): Bacteria > Pseudomonadota > Gammaproteobacteria > Burkholderiales > Rhodocyclaceae > Sulfuritalea. The sequence continues at coordinate 108,320 of JADJUP010000045.1, forward strand.
CCAAGCGCGAGGCCAACCTTTTGAGATGGTACCGGCGGCAAAAAGTCTGAGCCATATCGAGCGCAAACTTGCTGAGTAAATGACATGGTCAAGAGGCCCAACGTAGAAGTGACCGGCGCTGCGCGGCTTCATCGCGCAGCGTCCAGTGACCGAAGGGAACGGGGTCGACTGCCGGGTTGGGCGCTGCGAGGTCAAAAGGCAATTTACTTACACTCAACATGCGCAGTTACACCACTATTTCCGGTAAAACCCACCGAAACCACATTTATTCCATTGGTGCATTCGGGTGGGATCGCGCGGCGCCCCTCAATAAATTTCTTCGCAGCGACACTATGGTCACTACTGATTGCCTCTAGATCGGTACGTCGGAAATCGTAGCTAAAGGCGTACGTTTCGCCGGGCTCGAGTATTCCCGGCCCCTGATGGTACTTGCCAGAAGTGTCCCTTATTAATGTGAAATATTTGTAGCCATACGGCGGGCTCAAGTAGTCGTGGCTGGGAGTTGCGCATCCAGCCAAAACTAAAAGAATTAAATATGGCGATAGTTTCATTTACGTCTTGATGGACGATGAGGCGCCCAACGAGGCTGTAGAAAAACCCCCTGAGGGGTCGATCGGAATCCGTTGCTGGGGTCCCTTGACCATTCCATGGCTGGAGATCGGCCCGTGTAGCGTGTTTTGAGAGGTCGCATTATGGACACGGCATTCGTCAAATTCTCAAAGGGGTTTTTCTACAGCTTCAACGTTCAAGGTGACCGGCGCTGCGCGGCTTTATCGCGCAGCGTCCAGAGAGCGAAGCGAACGGGGTCGACCGCAGGGTTGGGCGGCAGCGGCTACTTGACCTCACGCGCCGCGCCTCCTGTCATGGGTTCGAAAGCGCGGCAAGCGCCATAGAGAATTCAGGATGGACGAAACTGAACGACATTCGCTTGGCACCGCCTATATTTCCGACACGCGCACGGCCGACCGAATACACGATCTTTACGGACTTTCCGTACTTGGAGAGAGCCGCCGCAACAAATGACTCGTAGGCGGCGAGCGGCGACCCGTCAATCATTCCAAACGTAACGATGACAAGGTTGGAAACGATGGTGTCCACGACAGCTTTGTTAGCTGCGGCAACTTCGGTAATGGACGACAGGGCGGACAAGAGGTCGCTCTCTGTTGGAGTACAAAACTCGACAAGGACGAAGCATATCTCTCGATCTCTTAAGGCAAGAATCGATCCGTCTTCGATGGCTTGCAATATCTCTTCTGGTGTAGCAGTAATGTATTTCGACATAAGTTTTCTCGACGAGACCACGGCTATGCCGCCCAACGTAGAGCTAACCGGCGCTGCGCGGCTTGATCGCGCAGCGTCCAGCGACTGAAAGGAGCGAGGTTGAGCGCCGGGTTAGCCACACGGGTAGAAGATAAGTATCAGTTGGACTTCTGCATCATTGGCGTTTCGGGGGGCTCGAACCGCAGTCCTGTGAGCCGCGGAAGCGCTTGAGTTTCAGTCAGCACTCTCAGTTCGCGCGACAACTCTTTGTGGCGTTCACTAAATACGACTGGAAGCGCAGCGACGCCTGTAACCTCCAGCCCTCTGGATGATTGGATTTCACGAAAAAGCTCAACAAAATATACCTTTCCAGCGTCAATCTGAATATCAAGTTCCGAGTTCCAACTAACGGAAGCCCAGAACTGTGGATCTGTAGCGGTATGCAGGCGATAGGTGCCGGGAGAAAACCGCAGAATAGTAAATGTGCCATTCTTAGGGCTTGCAATCTGCCTTCCGTCAGCAAACAAGTTGGGCCAAATGCCGCTGCCAAGTATATGTGGTGTTCGAATGACATAGACAACGCCAACGGTTGGCTCGGGCTGAGCAAATCGATCGAACATAGGCCCAGAAGATATATGTGGTGTTGCGCAGCCACCTAAAGCTAAAACGACCAGTACGGTTTGGAAAAGCTTTCTTAAAGCGAACATACTGATACTCCGTAACTGAGTAGGCTAACGAGGCTGTAGAAAAACCCCCTGAGGGGTCGATCGGAATCCGTTGCTGGGGTCCCTTGACCATTCCCTGGCTGGAGATCGGCCCGTGTAGCGTGTTTTGAGAGGTCGCATTATGGACACGGCATTCGTCAAATTCTCAAAGGGGTTTTTCTACAGCTTCAACGTGGAGGTGACCGGCGCTGCGCGGCTTCATCGCGCAGCGTCCAGTGACCGAAGGGAACGGGGTCGACTGATGGGATGGACTCCCCCCTTTTGTTGGCGCACTGTATGCGCGGCTGAAGCTCATTGGTCGTGGGTATCAGCACCGTACAACTCCAAGGAGGAATCCAAAATGCATGCTACTACTGTTGCCGTGGATCTTGCAAAAAGTGTCTTCCAGCTGGCTGTCGCCGATGCGTCCTGGAAGGTTGTGGAAACACACCGCCTGACACGCACCCAGTTCGAGCGTTGGTTCGCCAATCGCGAGGTGTCGCTGGTCGTCATGGAAGCCTGCGGCTCGGCCCACCACTGGGCGCGCTGGCTCGGTCGCCTGGGCATCGAAGTCATGCTGTTGCCGGCGGCCTACATCCGCGCCTATGTGAAGCGCAACAAGACCGATGCCGCCGATGCCTGTGCCCTGCTCGAAGCAGCGCGCGCCTCCGACATCGTTCCGGTGAAGGTGAAATCGGTCGAGCAGCAAGCATTGCAGGGTCTGCATCGCACTCGCTCCCTGTGGATGAGCACCCGCACCTCGCGCATCAATGCCTTGCGCGGCTTCTGTCGCGAGTTTGGTCTTTCGGTGCCGCAGGGAGCCCGTACCGGAGTCGAAGCCATCAGCCGGGTCCTGGCCGATCCGAATTCGGCGGTGCCCGGCCTGATTCGCGGCTCGATGAAGTTGCTGGTGGAGGAGATCCGTCTGCTCGAAGCCCGCATCGCCCAGTTGGAGCGGGAACTGCACGAGGTGGTCAAGCACAGTCCGGCCTGCACGACCCTGCTGTCGATTCCCGGCGTCGGGCTCTTGACGGCCACGGCGATGGTGGCGGCGACCGGTGGTCAGGTATCGCACTTCAAGGATGCCCGGCATTTTGCGAGCTGGTTCGGGCTCACGCCGCGAGAGTTCAGTTCGGGCAACAGTCGTGTCCTGGGCCGCATCTCGAAACGCGGCGACCGCTACTTGCGCATGCTGCTGACCCATGGCGCACGTTCGGTACTGCGTGCCGCGGCCACGGCCCGCACGGTGGGGCGCAGCCTGGATGGCTTGCGCTCCTGGGCGACCGCCGTGCAGGCGCGCACCAATCACAACAAGGCGGCCTGTGCGCTGGCCAACAAGATGGCGCGCATTTGCTACGCCACCTTGCGCGATGCCACGCCCTATGGCCAACCGGCGCCACGCCAGCTGCGCAAGATGGAGCGCCTGAGCTTTTCCATCGCCGCTTAGTCTGCAAGGAGAAAACATCTTGAGTTTCACGTCCCCGCGCTTGCTTTGAGAATGATCGCCCATCATGGCTAAACGGGTCGCACCCTCACGCAACGATGCCGATAACCCTGCCGGCAGCTTCAGGCTTGCCGCTTGTATCGATTGGCACTGCGTGCGCAGATTCCATGTCGGCACGGGCCACTCAGAGCCCACTTACGATGCCGGATATACGACTGCATGCGCTTCCAACCAGCCAGACCTATCGGTCAGTTCTCTTGACTTCGGGGGGAGTCCATATACGCAGGGTTAGCCATCTTGTTTCCCCGCAGATTGGCGCGATTCGCACTTAATAGTTCCAGCAAATATGCCTCCAAAGAACTCGCCGGCTCTCAGCACAATGGATAGCCGCTCACCTGTTTTGTCGTGCGCAAGAACGTTTACGCGAACTGGCCAGACAAATGCATTGATCTTCATGTTTGATTGATTCGGCAGCGACAGATCGTTTTCTTGCAACCACTTTGTCGCGAGTTCTCTTGCCCTACTTTTTCGGCGCACAGTTTCTAGCCATGCCATCAAGATCATGAACCCGAAGAACAGTGCATTGAGAATTATGTCCGGCATTTGATCGCGATTTCGGTGGCTGGGGCAGGCAGATGATGGCTAACGAGGCTGTAGAAAAACCCCCTGAGGGGTCGATCGGAATCCGTTGCTGGGGTCCCTTGACCATTCCCTGGCTGGAGATCGGCCCGTGTAGCGTGTTTTGAGAGGTCGCATTATGGACACGGCATTCGTCAAATTCTCAAAGGGGTTTTTCTACAGCTTCAACGAGGCTGTAGAAAAACCCCCTGAGGGGTCGATCGGAATCCGTTGCTGGGGGTCCCTTGACCATTCCCTGGCTGGAGATCGGCCCGTGTAGCGTGTTTTGAGAGGTCGCATTATGGACACGGCATTCGTCAAATTCTCAAAGGGTTTTCTACAGCTTCAACGTTCAAGGTGACCGGCGCTGCGCGGCTTCATCGCGCAGCGTCCAGAGAGCGAAGCGAACGGGGTCGACCGACGGGTTGGGCGTCTGGTTTGAACATGCGGGGCGCAAGAGGTAAGCGCAAGCGCCAGCGCGGAAGCCGCACTGAGATGCGGGTGAACGAAGCTACCGCCACCCCAAGCTACACCCGTTGAATGAAAGTCGGCGCTGGCGATACGGCGGCCACGGCGCGCGGACAAAGGAAGGCTCGCAATCATTTCGCTTTCACGGGAGAGTCGCCGCCGGATAGGGATGTAGTGCAGGAACAGTAGGATGCGCCATCCGTAGGGTTCTGCGTTCCATCGATAGCGCGGCCCACGGTTCCTGCTGGTGCAACGACATAGTTCCTCCCAACGGCACGGCAACGTTCCTGGCATTGACGAGCACTGTCACTCGACGAATGAACAACCAGCGCATAAAGCCCGACGCCCCCGGCCAAGAAGGCGCCAACGACTAAGGCAACGGAAAGACGGCTCACGCGGCAGGACCTAAGACGCCCAACGAGGCTGTAGAAAAACCCCCTGAGGGGTCGATCGGAATCCGTGGCTGGGGTCCCTTGACCATTCCCTGGCTGGAGATCGGCCCGTGTAGCGTGTTTTGAGAGGTCGCATGATGGACACGGCATTCGTCAAATTCTCAAAGGGGTTTTTCTACAGCTTCAACGTGAATGTAACCGGCGCTGCGCGGCTTCATCGCGCAGCGTCCGTGTTGACAGCCGGGTTGGGCGGCAGACGGCGGCGGCTCTAAGAACTCTCATTTGAGCAACGTGACATCAGCACCATAGAGGGCCCGAAATTCAGTGAGCAGCGCTTGCAGAGATGCGTTGCCTCGCTCAGAAAAGTGAGTGTCGTACTCGGAGAACGCAACCTCAAGCACGCCGCCATTTTTGGTCCAGACTACGGCAGCGCCTAACCCACGTGGCGACTCTGTGACAAATGCAGAGATTACTTTCCCTTCACGCTCCATTCTGGGAACGCGCTCACCGTTCGAACCAATAAACCAAGTACGCGTGAAGCCTGACCTTTCAAGTAGCGTATCAATGCGGTCCATCTCGACTAAGCCATGGCCAGCACCCAATGCAATAGTGGTTGAAGAGGTGGGAATACAGGCGGCCAGAAATGTGGCCAGCAACAACCAAGCAAGATGGATCCGATTACGCATATTCATGACGCCCAACGTTTGAAATCACAGGCGCTGCGCGGCTTCATTGCGCAATGTCCTGTTGACTGTCAGGTTGGGCCACGCGGCTACTGGACAGCATTGGCGAGTTGCTCCGCAATAGCCGAAGACAGTTCATTGGCCGTTTTATCCATCACTCGGAGAAAGGACGCATGGGTATAGCCCTCGGACGAGATGCTCCGATCAATGATTTCGTACTTGACCGGAATGTCCCGACGACGACCCTGTTCATCAATGAGCACGAGCCCTTCAGCTATCAATGTCAGCTTGTTTGGATTGTCTTCGGCCACCCGCAATTTCGTGAAGCGCACGGTGGCGAGTTTGTAAGCAGGAAACCGACGTCGTTGCTCTTCAAGGCATGCGGCGTCAAAGCACACTTTCGCATCACCGCTCGTGACACTTAGCGCTTGCTCGACATTCCTGGAAATGTAAGTCCCAAACGGAACCATGATTCGACTATCGATTTTGATTCGGTCAAAGTCCAGAGAGGACTGTCCTGATGCGACTCGCCCTACACCGATATTTCTGCCAAGGCTGGCTTCAAGGGCAACGAGAGGGAGAATCTTCGGAAGTATCTCCCCGTAGTTTTGCGTAAAGCCAATCTGCTTCGCCTCTTCCGGGTTCCAAAACGCGCCAACCACGTTGTCGCAAACAACTTCGTCGAATCTCTTTCCGACGATAACCGGCTCAAGTAATATGACCAATGGCGCATTCAGGCTCTTCGTAGGAGCAGCGCCTACATAGCGAGGCTCTGCGTCTTTGTAGCGCGGTAGCGTCATGCAACCACTGGCGAAAAGCGACGTAATGGCGATGAATAGGATGAGGCGCATCTCGTATGCCCAACGTGGAAAGTAACAGGCGCTGCGCGGCTTCATCGCGCAGCGGCCTTGTTGACTGGCGGGTTGGGCGTCATTGGCGTCCGTACACAATCAGTCCGGAATTGGCTGGGCGTGGCCAAAGGCGACGAGCAAGAAGGCCGACAATAGCGCTTAAGACAAGAGCCGCAAAGCCATCGAGAAAGGGGCTACCGAAAAGGTAGAACTTCTTGGCATCGAATTCCAAGGTGCTCGCGTTAGCCCACGACGCGAAATACTCAAACCACTCGCCTTCCAGTACTGAATTAAGTATCCGGCGCGGCCGGGACCGCCAAACTTTGCTAGTGCCTCAGGTGGGAATCTATCTTTAGAGGTTAGAAGCAGCATTCCCTTGGGGCCATAAGCTTTGTCGGGTTGTGTATCAGCCCACGCCGAGAATTCCGCGTCATTAGGCAAGCGGCCTTGGCTCTGTTTGAAGCTTTCCACAAAGGTGGACGCCAACGCAAATGACCTTTCGATTTCGCGCGAGTGTTGGATTGTCTCGTCAATCGCGCCACCAGACGCACCCCAAAGGACAGTCAGGAGTGCCGCGAGAGCAGATAGAGACCCCAGCATAACCGCACCAATCTTGCGTAGGACCTTACTCATGACGCCCAACGTCTGACATTCTTGGCGCTGCGCGGCTTCATCGCGCAGCGCCCGTGTTGAAGGATGGGTTGGGTATCGCTTTGCCTAGGATCAGTCTAGGCGTCAGCCCAGACAGTTGCTCGGGAACTCCGCGGTAGAAGCACAGGTCCGGATATTCCAAAAGGATCGTGAAGCTGCTCTCCTCGGCGCTGGAAAGAGCGATCGCAACGTCCTGATGCGCATCGGCGAAAACGCTAGCACCAGCCAGCGTAGGCCAAGGGTTCAACCAGATTTCGCTGCAGCCACGGACTCCGCCGGTAAGCGGGTCGGGATCGTAGATGACCCCGATGGGTTGGTCGCCTCTTGCGACTCGAATGCGACCGCTGTTGTCGGTAAGCTCTTCTACGTAGATTGATACGAAGTCACTCATATTGTTGAGCCAGACTATGTAACTGTAGGCCTCAATGTGAAACGGAAAAATTGAAGCTTGCGGACAGAAAACACGTGCAATGGTTTGCCCGAAGGTGGCTTCAAGTTGATCGACTTCGGTCGCGGTCAGGTGCATGTCTTCGATGCCCAACGTTCTAGGTAACAGGCGCTGCGCGGCTTCATCGCGCAGCGTCCGTGTTGACCGACGGGTTAGACCGCCGATGGCTCGACGAATTGAGCTTGCTGCGCTCTAAGGCTAGCAAGGACCGATATTTGATAAATTGATAGAGGGCGATGAGTAAGGCAACAAAGACAACGAAGAATTTGAAGTTGTATCGCTTGTAGTCAAACTGTTTTTCAAAAAAGTCTTTTTCCACACTGTAAATTCCCTGCTCTCGATACCCTTCGGCGCGAACGGTATGCAAAATCAAGTCCCACTGGAGAACGCCAAACGTGGGGTGAAACCAGACGGTTCCCGTCGCGCCGTTGGAAGGGGTGAAGAATCCGAAGCACGACAAGCGTTCTGTCGGGAGCCCGCAATAAACCCGATGTCGTCCGTCCGCATTGACGATGTAGTAGCTGGCAGGTCTCTTGGACGACCACTCGCCGACGACCTCGACCGTTCCTGTGAACTCGGTTGTTTCTTCCAGCGTCGGAAAGGGAACAAGCAGCCTGAGGAATACGGGAGTCAGTTGGACAGCGTATCCGCAAGCTATCAACACACTGAAAATTGCAGCTACTAGATAGGTTGTTGATCCAGGCTTCTTAAATTCCATATCGGCGTCGCCAAAGGATTGGGGCGGTCTAACGTAGAGGTGACCGGCGCTGCGCGGCTTTATCGCGCAGCGTCCAGCGACCGAAGGGAGCGAGGTCGACCGCCATGTTAGGGCACGGTTTCAACCTACTGTTTTTCATAGCGACCTTGAGGGTATGCGTTTGCGCCGTGGTACAGCTCGCATTGCCCTCTGGACTCGACATACAGAGTTCGTTTCCCGCTGAACCGTAAGACCAGATGGCAATCGTTTTCCGGCCGCGAGAACAAGGCGACACAACTCCAAGGTTTTGGAAGAAATACTTTGCCCTCAAACTCTCCGATGGTTCCTCTCGTTCCGTCGTCATGCGGAACAGGCGCCCAATATGTTGTCAGCGACAACTGATAAGTACCGCTCTTGGCGGATTGAAGTACCAAACGATTTGGCGTGAATCCTGGTGCAACAGTTGTGGCGAAAGTGCCGGCGAGCGCTCCAGGTTCCGGACATGCGATGGTTGTAGCTCCCGTGATGGCGGGCAAGAGAAGAATCGGGAGAAGCCAATACGCACGCATAGTCAAGTGCACTAACGTCTGAATTCACCGGCCTGCGCGGCTTTTCGCGCAGGTCTGGTGGGATGATTGGTTCGGCCCCATGCGGCCGGGAAAGGAAGACTGAATGAACCTAGATCAGGCAATGGATTACTCTCACTGTAGTCATTTGCAAGAAGTCGACAGATGGGCACTGGATACGCTGGCGGCAGAAGTGCGTAGGCTTCGGGTATGCCTTAGAGAGCATGCCATAGTAGAAGGACTTTCGACTTGGGCGCCTGCCGAGATCATGGGGCCGAACGTTCAAGGTGACCGGCGCTGCGCGGCTTCATCGCGCAGCGTCCAGAGAGCGAAGCGAACGGGGTCGACCGCAGGGTTGGGCGGCTTGTCACGTGCCAATGCCTTTGGCGTCAAGGTACGCGCGGACGGCGCGCAGACGGAAGAGACAGAAATAGAATACAGCAGCTGTTAAGACCGCGCTCACGATAACGAGGCTGTAGAAAAACCCCCTGAGGGGTCGATCGGAATCCGTTGCTGGGGTCCCTTGACCATTCCCTGGCTGGAGATCGGCCCGTGTAGCGTGTTTTGAGAGGTCGCATTATGGACACGGCATTCGTCAAATTCTCAAAGGGGTTTTTCTACAGCTTCAACGTCGAGAGTAACTGGCGCAGACGCCGAAAAGATGGCAAGTACGATGTACGGCGCAACCGGCGAGATAACCAGCAGCCACCGGCTTTCAGCACGACGGGCGGCAAGCCCCCAGGCACCAGCACCGGCAAGAGCCAGCGACACGGCAGCCGCAGCCCCTTCGCCGGAAGACCAAAGTTCTGTGTAGGACACCATGCGGCCGCTCACTTCCCACTCGGTGATGGGAAGCACGAGAAAGAGCAGCAGTATTGGCGTTGCGACCATTGCGCCTTGGATGAACAAGCGAAACAGAAACGGCAAGCTCTTTGTATTGCGCCAACATGTCGACATGCACTCAGCAATCACCATGGTGTAGCCGCCCAACGTCTGACATAACCGGCGCTGCGCGGCTTCATCGCGCAGCGTCCGTGTTGATTGATGGGATGGACTCCCCCCTTTTGTTGGCGCACTGTATGCGCGGCTGAAGCTCATTGGTCGTGGGTATCAGCACCGTACAACTCCAAGGAGGAATCCAAAATGCATGCTACTACTGTTGCCGTGGATCTTGCAAAAAGTGTCTTCCAGCTGGCTGTCGCCGATGCGTCCTGGAAGGTTGTGAAACACACCGCCTGAACGCACCCAGTTCGAGCGTTGGTTCGCCAATCGCGAGGTGTCGCTGGTCGTCATGGAAGCCTGCGGCTCGGCCCACCACTGGCGCGCTGGCTCAGTCGCCTGGGCATCGAGGTCAAGCTGTTGCCAGCGGCTCACATCGCGCCTATGTGAAGCGCAACAAGACCGATGCCGCCGATGCGCTGGCGCTGCTGGAAGCGGCCCGCTGCGCGGACATCGTTCCGGTGAAGGTGAAATCGGTCGAGCAGCAAGCCTTGCAGGCGCTGCACCGCACCCGCTCCCTGTGGATGAGCACCCGCACCTCGCGCATCAATGCCCTGCGCGGCTTTTGCCGCGAGTTCGGCCTGGGCGGTTCCCCAGGGCGCCCGCACCGGCGTCGAAGCCATCAGCCGGGTCCTGGCCGATCCGAATTCGGCGGTGCCCGGCCTGATTCGCGGCTCGATGAAGTTGCTGGTGGAGGAGATCCGTCTGCTCGAGGCCCGCATTGCCCAGCTGGAGCGGGAACTGCATGAGGTGGTGAAGCACAGTCCGGCGTACTGACTCTGCTGTCGATTCCCGGTGTCGGGCTCCTGACGGGCCACAGCGATGGTGGCGGCCACCGGCGGCGTGGTTTCCCACTTCAAGGATGCCCGGCATTTTGCGAGCTGGTCGGGCTCACGCCACGGGAGTTCAGTTCGGGCAACAGTCGTGTCTTGGGACGCATCTCGAAACGCGGCGACCGCTACTTGCGCATGCTGCTGACCCATGGCGCACGTTCGGTACTGCGTGCCGCGGCCACGGCCCACACGGTGGGGCGCAGTCTGGATGGCTTGCGCACCTGGGCGACCGCCGTTCAGGCGCGCACCAATCACAACAAGGCGGCGGTGCGCTGGCCACCAAGATGGCGCGCATTTGCTACGCCACCTTTGCGCGATGCCACGCCCTATGGCCAGCCGGCGCCACGCCAGCTGCGCAAGATGGAACGCCTGAGTTTTGCTGTCGCTGTTTAGTCTGCAAGGAGAAAGCATCTTGAGTTTCACGTCCCCGCGCTTGCTTTGAGAATGATCGCCCATCATGGCTAAACGGGTCGCACCCTCACGCAACGATGCCGATAACCCCTGCCGGCAGCTTCAGGCTTGCCGCTTGTATCGATTGCACTGCGTGCGAGATTCCACGTCGGCACGGGCCACTCAGAGCCCACTTACGATGCCGGATATACGACTGCATGCGCTTCCAACCAGCCAGACCTATCGGTCATTCTCTTGACTTCGGGGGAGTCCATATAGGATGGTTAGCCCGCTGGTTTCAAAGTGCTGACCAGTGCATGCAACAAAACGGCTGGCGCCGCGCAACGCGCAGGACAACTGAAGCCCAAGCATC
>JADJUP010000046.1 GCA_016716965.1 Sulfuritalea sp.
CGCTGATGCTGTGCAGGACATAGCCCGGCGAGTCCGCCACCGCAGCGAGGATCTCCGGGACCAGCCCATGCGGCGCACCATCTTCCACAAGCGGCGCCGGAGCTTGACCCCTTCGAGCTGGGCGACGGCATTGCGTGCTTTCAGCATCTCGACCATTTCTGCCCGAGGCACGCGAGACGAGGTACAACGTCAGGTCTTGCTCATTGGGCGTCCCTTGCGTTCGGTCGCGCGGCTCGCTCAGCGGTGGTAGCCGCCGTCGAGAGGCGCAGCACGGTGCCGTTGGATCATGACATTGTTCGGGACGTGAATCACCAGCATGGCGAACTCGGCGGCACCGCCGAAGCGGTGCGGAAACGGGATGTGGTGCGCGAGCCGGGAATCGAGGTTCTTTCCATGCTGAACAGCGTCTGTGTGCCGAACAGGCCTGGCGCGATGCCGACGACGCGAATGCCCAGCGGACCGAGCGTCCGCGGGCTGCGGGCAGGATCATGCTGACGACACCGCCCTTTGGAGCCGGAATAGGCGGCCTCGCCGCTCTGCCCTCGTAAGCCGAAACCGACGCCGTCGACAGGATCACGCCGCGCTCGCCGTTTCCCAGCGGTTCCAGTTTCGCCCATGTCGGCGGCGGCCAGTCGTATCATGTTGGAAAAAGTCGAGATCATGGCTGACCTCGACGAGCTGGCGAAAGTCCTCAAGCAGACACCCCCCCGTCGGCGTCGACGATCGGCGAGTGGCCGCGGCCGACGGGCACCAGCACGCGGGTTGCGCCATGTGCCTGGCGCGCTCTCGCCTAGGGCATTTTCGAGCGACAGCGAGTCAGCCACGTCACAGGGGATCCCAAGACCGCTGATCTCGTCGGCGACTTTCTTGCACGCCGGCGCCATCGATATCGATCACCGTCACCTTCGCGCCCGCCTCGGCGAGGCAACGCCGTCTCCGCACCGAGACCGATGCCGCCCCGGTGACCACCGCCGAACACCCCCCCAAAGATCCATTCTCCCTCCCCGCGTGCGGCCGGAATATGGGCCCGGTCATCAGGCGGATTATGGTCCGCTCGCGCGCTCGCGCGCAACCTACGGCCTGTTGACGCCCGCCGATGAGGACAACAAAAACGCAGCCCGATCATCAACCGGGAAGGCTTAGTGGCGCCACCGGTGGCTCGCACCACGCGTTCTGCCGATGATCTCGACATGGCTGTCCAAGCCACCGTAAGGAGGCGCTTCCGCTCTTTCCGGCAACTCGACTCGCCGTCCGGAACATTGTCGCGTCGCACCTCCGGCTGAACAACGCGACGATGCCAGAGCGCTTTGACGCGTCGCTGTGCATGTCGTCAGGACTGACCGGCATGTTGCCCTGTTGCCACCCGACGACCATCGGCGGCCCGGCAACCATCCGGTAGCAGAGGCTCGATAACCCGCGACAGCGCCTCGCCCAGCCAGGTGCTGCTCCGCATCGAGATGCACACCATCCACCTTGCTGGATCCAACCACGTCGCCGGCATCGAAGAAATGACATCCGATATTCAGCAGACCTGCCGGTAGGCGTCGGCGAGGCCCGCGCACTTTGTCCTTCGCCACCCCTCGAATTTCGCCGCAATCGGCCCCTTGGGCGTCTGGATCGCCGGCGGTGCAACCACCAAAAATCCTGCGCACGGGCATGCCAGGCTCGATCGGCGCGGCGCGAATGGCCGATTGGACTCCAGAGCAAGGATGCCCTGCGATGAATGCCACTGCGCTGGGTGCTGGTGCATGGATTGGAACGTTTGTGCCGAGCATCAGAACAACCAGCTCGAGCGGAGACCGATCTCGATCCGTTGAGCCAGCCGACGAGTCCGTTTCGGCCAGGTTTGAACGGATCATCTCAAACCGTGCGGCGGCCGTTGAGGCAATCCTCCATGACGTGCGGACCTTTCTGCCGGAGGCACAGAGCGTCAGCTCCATCTACCCCCGGTTCCAGCGTTGGTCGAAAGGCAAGCGCCGACGTGTCAGGGAATGATGCCCCACGACAGCGAGTCGGAGGACCAGGATGCGCTGGCAAAGATCCTCTCCGGATCCGTCTTAACCGCGCCTTGCGATGGCGCCCACCAGCGAAGCACCCGGCCTGCCTCTGACGGACAGGCGGAAACCGGATCGAAACGCATCGGATGCAAGTCGGCCATTCTGACCTCGTGCCCGGCAGTAGCAAGCGTCGCGCGCGGTGTCGAACATCGCTGCGTCAGAGCTTCGCGGCCTGGGGATGCCAATACGCCACAAATACTTGGACCAACCGATTCCTCGTCGCCCTGAAGTCATTGGGCTCTGCGCACTTTGGCTGCTGCCGCGGAGCACCTTGCGTACCTTGGGCTGCTACGTCCCGCCAATTCCCGCGCAAATTGTACAGGTCGACACAGGCGACAATTCGGAGCAGAATCGGCAAGCCAATCCCATCCAAACCGGCATTGGCGGCCGACAAACCGGGCATGTTCGCGCACTGACTGCAACAGGTCCGGCAGCATGGTCGCGTTTGGCTTCGCGGGCTGCCAATCTGGACTTGGTGAGGGGGCTTATCAGGACGCGGCGAATCTCCTTCAAGAATGCGCCGCGCTCCTCTTTCGGTCCAATAGAGCGGCCACTCTGGCGCTGGAACAGGAAAGCGTTTCAACAAGGACTGCCGAATGCAATACCGCAGTTCCCTTTGACAAGCGACTTCTCCTCTCCTTCAATCCCCTCGCGGGGACCGAGCTGCGCGGCTTTCATCGCACCGCGTCCCTCGAACGACGGGTTCGACCCGCTGTGTAATTAGGCAATGGCTTACGCCGGAGAATGATTCTTGAGCCACCCCCGCAAAGGCGGCATCCACACGAGATTGCCAACCCTCGCCACTTTCGCGGAATAAATTGCTCCACCACCTCTCGCGACAACCCGGATGGTGATGCGCTCTTTTGTCGGGGTCCTCTGTGGCCCGCGCACGCCGAGCTTCTTTCTAAGTGATGATGGCGGAACACCTTAACGGCAGGCTTGAATTTCGCCATATCGTCTGCGGTCAGTTCGCGGACCTCGCCGTCGGCGTCACTCAATGGTTTGCGCCTTGCCACCAGTTTGCCTCTCGTATTGGCCTTTACGGAAGCTGATTACCCGAATGCCCGTCCCGGTCTCGGTAAAGCACAGCACGCAGTCGCCGATCCAGGCGCACATTGCAATGTAACGAGTTTCGCCATATGCCTTTCGAAGTTAGGAAACACCAGTGCAGTATTGAAATCGACTTCTGCCACTCGTCTGAACGCGCGAGTTTGCGCTCCTTGATGTTCCTCGCGTTCTGATCGGGTCGAAGTCGACTTTCACGCTAGAGTGTATGCACAAGTAGATGACGGGTCAAGGTTTATTGTATGCACAACTAAGACCTGTACTTTCGCGTGAAAGTGGGGTCTAATCGGGATAGGAAGAAGCCTCGCGGCCCCTCCCTCCCACACCACCGGACGTACGGGTCACGTATCCGGCGGTTCGATGAATTGAATTCCTACCGTGGAGCAAGGCTGGGTAGTCCCAAGTTTATGAAGAAGCGCAATGGTAGCGCGAACGCCAATGCCGGTGTCTTCGACAGCCGCCATGGACCATGCGCCGACTTGCTGGTGTTCCACGCTTCACGCACTGTTACCCCGCGCTTGCGCAGTTCCCGATAGCCGGCCGGCCCCCATTGTTTCCAGAGATAGCAGCGCAACTTGCGTCGTACCCACTTGTCAATCTCGCGCAGAGGACTCAGCACTTCGGCAATGCCGAAATACGCTTTCCAACCAAGCAGGGTTTCTCTCAGTTCCGCAACGATCTTGCCAATGGTGTTGCCTCTGGTACGACGAGTCAGTTCCCGCACCCGGTCCTTCAGCTTCTCGATGGCCTTGTCGGCCACCTTCAGCTTCGCTCCGTTGCGGCTGACCGTGAAGCCCAGGAACTTGCGGTTCATGGGCCGATCCACCGCGCTTTTCAACTGATTCACTGTGAGTCTCAGTGTGTCGCTGACATAGCGTGTCACGCTGGCCATCACCCGCTTGCCCGCGCGGTTGCTCTTGACCAGAATGTTGCAGTCATCGGCATAGCGGGCGAAGCGGTGGCCGCGCCGGTCCAGTTCCCAATCCAGTTCATCCAGCACCACGTTGGCCAGCACGGGCGACAGCGGCCCGCCTTGCGGCACGCCCAAGTGGGTGGGCACGACGCGTCCCTCCACGCTGACGCCGGCCTTCAGGAAACGATTGACCAGTCGCAGCAGATCGGCGTCCGGGCAGCGACTTTTGAGCCGCGCCATCAGCCGGTCGTGATTGACCCGGTCGAAGAAGGCTTGCAGGTCCATATCCACCACCCAGCCATATCCGGCCCGGATGTTCGCCTGCACTTCGCGCACAGCCTGATGGGCCGAGCGCTGCGGGCGGAATCCGTAGCTGTGGCGGTGAAAATGCGGTTCCCAGTGCGCACTGATGACTTGCGCTATGGCTTGCTGGATGAAGCGGTCCACCACCGTGGGGATGCCCAAGGGACGGGCTTTACCGTCGCCCTTCGGGATTTCCACGCGCAGCACCGGTTGCGGACGATAGGTGCCGGCGTCCAGTTGCGCGCGTATTTCCAGCCAGTGGTGTTTCAGGTACTCGGGGAGTTCATCGACCGTCATGCCGTCGATGCCCGGCGCGCCTTTGTTCCGGCGCACTTGCTTCAATGCGCGCTGTAAGTTGCCCCGTTCGACTACTTGGGCGTACAGCGCTTGGGTATGAATCGACTCCGGTGGTCCTGACGATCCAGCGACGAGTTCATCCTGCGGCGTGGCCGCAGCCCGATTGCTCGGGTAGTCAGATGCGTTCCCGTCTCTCTTCGTCACGTTCCTTTGTCTTTCATCGTTCGGGCCTTCGGCGGTGGCGCCGCCTACTATGCCCTCTGCTGACTTCTCCACGGTATTCAGACGCCGTTTCCAGCGGCCCAGCTTCGATGCTCCGAAGCACCGGGGAGATCTCCCAGGGTAAGACGCGTTACCTTCACTGCATAGACGCCGGATTTACAAAATGCACCCTACTGCCGCAGATGGAGGACTTCGCGGTCACGTGCCCGCTCGTCCCGAATGCATCACGCCTCATATCCGGTTTTTGTTCATCGTCCCGCAGCTTTGGATTGGGCTTCCTTCAGACCCCGCCTCGCGGCGACGCCCTTGCCCTTCTCCTTGCCTTCGGCTCTGCAATACCTGGCCATCGGACTTTCACCGACGAAGTAACGCGCCAT
>JADJUP010000047.1 GCA_016716965.1 Sulfuritalea sp.
CCCGCTCCTGATCGGTTTCGCAAACCCAACCTGATCACCCGCCAGGCTGCCCTTGTGCGCCGCCATCTGGTCGCGCACGGTGATGCGCGAGTGCTTGTATTTCGGCGAGCCGAATTCCGCATCGCGCTTTTCCAGTTTGTCGGTGACGAGCACCAGCGCCACGCCGGTTCCCTGGCTGCTGGCGGCGGCGGCGAATTCGGCATCGCGCTCCAGGCGCAGGTCGCGCATCCGGGAAGACAGGCGCGCCGCCATGGCCTTGCGGAAATCCTCCATGTCGCTCCGGTTCCATTCGGGATGCTGCCGGTGCGCGGCATTCAGGGCATCCCAGACACTGGCTTTGAGGTAGCCCACCAGCCACTGCGCAAACAGCGTGTCGGCCCGCTCGCCATAAAGCCGACGCCATAGCCGAGCGCCGGATCGTAGTGCAGGCGCACGATGGTGTCGGTGAAGTTGGCGACGCCGGTGCTGATGAACTGAAACCACCGCGGGCAACTCTTGGCCGGATTCTTCGGCGGGCCGTAGGCGTGAAAGGCCTCGGCCCAATCGAAATCGCTCGCCGCTTTGGTGCTGGCGATCTCGGCCTGCTCGATGCCGAATTTGCGCATCAGCGCTTCGGCCTGGGCCAGGGCGCGCTCGGCTTCGTGGTCATTGCCGCGGCCGTCCATGGCGACGGCCATCAGCTTTTGCGCCTTGCGTATCGCCTGCTCTTTATCCATGGTGCTGCGATGCCTTGTCCGGCGTGGGCGGCATTGCCGCAGGCGCCTTAGTCAGGCCGTCGAAAACCGGCATCGATCCATGCGCTCGCGCTGGCCTTGTTGAGCTTGAATCCGCTGGCCACGCGCACCCGGGCAAGTTCTTCGCCGGCGGCATCGTGGGCGGCAAGCAGGGCGTGCGGATCGTCGTCGTCGGGCACGATGTCGAGCGTGACGCTGATGCGCCCGGACGCCGCGTTGATCGTGATGTTCTGGTGCAGCGTGGCGTGAAGTTGCTGCACCTGGCGCTGGCGGAATTCGCTGGCCGTCTTGACCAGGGTGTTGAAGGCCGGCGCATCGAGCGGCTTCGGGTTCTTCTTGTCGCGCCCCATGGTCCAGGGGCCGACCAGCGCCGGCTCGGATTCGCCGTCGAGGATCATCTCGACGGCCCAGCCCTCGTCGTCTTCGTTCTTGACGATGCGCGCGGTCCAGCCGTTGTTGCGCCAGAGGCGCGCTTCCTGGATCGGATCGGGGGTGTCGGCCTCGTTGGCGTCGTTTGTTGTGTTCGTTGTCATGGCCGCATTTTAAGACCGGCCATTCCCGGCGATCCCGCCTTGGGCTGACTAAGCTCTACGCGGCCTGGAGCGTCTTGATCTCTTCGTAACCGCCCCGCTGGGTCAAGTCCCACAGGTCAAGTGTTTGCTGCATGCGCAGCCAAATCTCGGGACCGTTGCCCAGGGCCTTACCCAGCCGCATGGCCATGTCGGGCGTCACGGTGCGCTTCTCGTTCAACACGTCGGAAACGGTCAGGCGGGAAACGCCGATCCAGTCGGCGAACTCCTTCTGGGTC
Source organism: Sulfuritalea sp. (assembly GCA_016716965.1). Lineage (GTDB taxonomy): Bacteria > Pseudomonadota > Gammaproteobacteria > Burkholderiales > Rhodocyclaceae > Sulfuritalea. The sequence goes on from JADJUP010000047.1 coordinate 1,543, forward strand.
ATCTTCAAGGCCGGCAGCACGTCCTCGCGAAGGATCGCGCCGGGGTGCGTGGGGCGCCGGTTCGGGTTCCGCAGAGATTTGGCAGCCATCAGTGGTAGTCCTCCAGATTCACGATAATCACGTCGTCACCTTCGAAACTGAAGGTGATGCGCCAGTTCCCCGACACGGACATTGCCCATTCGCCCTTCCGGTCGCCTTTCAGTGGATGAAGGTACATACCGGGGATGTTCAGTTGCTCGGGTGTGTTGGCCTCATCCAGTACCGCCAGGATGCGCTCGATGCGGCCGGCGTGCTGCGCCTGAATGCCCCTGCTGTCACCCTTCCGAAAGAAGCGCTCAAGCCCTTTGTGCCGAAAGCTCCTGATCATGGGGTATAGAGTAATCTACAAGATTACATTGCGCAATATGTAGGAATACACTTGTTTCGTCGAACAACTTCTTATCCGACAGACTTTATTGTTTCCGATCACAACGCTACCAGAGCGTCTCCCGCTCCGCACTGGCGGAGATTTTGTGGATGGTGAGGTCGGTGCCGTTGAATTCGTCTTCGGCATCGAGGCGGATGCCGACGGCGGCTTTCAGCGCGCCATAGACGATCAGGCCGCCGCCGAAGGCGACGGCGATGCCCAGCGCCGTGCCGGCCAGTTGGCTCATGAAGGCGACGCCGCCCAGCCCGCCCAGGCTTTTCGCGCCGAAGATGCCGGCGGCGATGCCGCCCCAGGCGCCGCACAGGCCGTGCAGCGGCCAGACGCCGAGCACGTCGTCGATCTTCCAGCGGTTCTGCGTCAGCGTGAACATCACGACGAAAAGGCCGCCGGCAACGCCGCCGGTGATCAGCGCGCCCAGCGGATGCATCAGGTCCGAGCCGGCGCAGACGGCGACCAGTCCGGCCAGCGGGCCGTTATGCACGAAGCCCGGGTCGTTCTTGCCGGCGACGAGTGCCACCAGCGTGCCGCCGACCATGGCCATCAGCGAGTTCATCGCCACCAGGCCCGAGACCTTCTCCAGCGTCTGCGCGCTCATGACGTTGAAGCCGAACCAGCCGACGATCAGGATCCAGGCGCCGAGCGCGAGGAAGGGGATCGACGACGGCGGATGCGCCGAGACGCCGCCGTCCTTGTGGTAGCGGCCGCGCCGCGCGCCGAGCAGGATCACGGCGGCGAGCCCGATCCAGCCGCCGACCGCATGCACCACCACCGAGCCGGCGAAGTCGTGGAACTCTTCGCCGAAGCTGGACTTGAACCAGGCCTGGATGCCGTAGGCCTGGTTCCAGGCGATGCCCTCGAAGAAGGGGTAGATGAAGCCGACCAGCAGGAAGGTGGCGGCGAGTTGCGGGCCGAAGCGCGCGCGTTCGGCGATGCCGCCGGAGACGATGGCCGGGATCGCGGCGGCGAAGGTCAGCAGGAAGAAGAACTTGACCATGTCGTAGCCGCTCTTCTGCACCAGGGTTTCGGCGCCGGTGAAGAAATGCACGCCGTAGGCGACGCCGTAGCCGATGAAGAAGTAGGCCAGGGTCGATACCGCGAAATCGCAAAGGATCTTGACCAGCGCATTGATCTGGTTCTTCTTGCGCACCGTGCCCAGTTCGAGGAAGGCAAAGCCGGCATGCATGGCCAGGATCATGATGGCGCCGAGCAGGATGAACAGTACGTCGGCGGATGTCTTGAAGTTCTCCATTGTGGGGCTCTCCCAAGTCTAAATGCACGAATGGGAGGCATGAAAGCAATGAGCGTTCCCGGAGCGGTAGCTGTTTTAAATCATAAGGATGGCGAATCCGGCGGGCGTTTAGCGCACCTTGTTGGTGCCTGTGCGCCAGAGGCTGCACCGCGATGGGGAGAATCGGCCTTACGCGGCAGCCATCGGTTTCCGGAAGGCGGGATCAGCGGCGTTGGGGGCGACTGGATCCCGGTGCCACCCCGCACGGAAAAGGTGCAGAGCCGCCCAGCGGTGGGGTGCGGGGTAGGGATGGAAAAGTCGGCGCTGGCGCTACGGCGTTACGGCGTTCCCGGCAGATAACCCCGCGGCAGCAGCACCCACATGCGCCCCTGCTGGCGCATCTTGCCGGCCTGGTTGCCCGCCTCGGTGCCGCTGCCCCAGTAGAAATCGGCGCGCACCACGCCGCGGATCGCGCCGCCGGTATCCTGGCCAACCATCAGGCGGGTGAGCGCTTGCTCACTGTTCGGTCGGGTGGTGGCAAGCCAGATCGGCGCACCCAGCGGCACATGGCGCGGGTCGACCGCCACCGAGCGTTCCGGTGTCAGCGGCAGGCCCATCGCGCCCTGCGGCCCGCTGCCCTCGACCGGCAGTTCGCGGAAGAACACCAGGCTCGGATTGGCATTGAGCAGTTCCGCCAACCGCGCCGGGTTGGCACGCGCCCAGGCCTTGATGCCCTGCATCGATGCCTGCTCGGCCTTGAGCTCGCCCTTGTCGATCAGCCAGCGGCCGATGGAACGATACGGGTGGCCGTTCTGGTCGGCGTAATTGAGGCGCACGCGGCTGCCGTCGGCCAGCCGCACCTGGCCCGAACCCTGGATCTGCATGAAGAAGAGGTCGATCGGATCGTCGATCCACAGCAGCGCCTCGGGTGAGCGCTTGCTTTCCTGCGGAGTCCATTCGGCGCGGGAATAGTAGGGCACCAGCTTGCGGCCTTCGAGGCGCCCGCGCAGGCGCAGGTGCTTGAGTTCGGGGTAGAGCTCGGCCAGTTCGACGACGATCATGTCCTCCGGCGGGCCGAATACCGGATGGGCGAATCCGCGCGCCTTTTGCCGGCTGCCCTTGAGGATGGGTTCGTAATAGCCGGTGATGAGCCCGTTGCGCGAACCGTCCGGATTGACCAGCGCCCAGGGCTGGAATTGCGCTTCGAACCAGGCGCGCAAGGGCTTCGTCGATTTGTCGTCGAGTTCCCTTGCGGAGCTGCAGACCGGCTTCCAGTGCGCCTGCCTTTCCAGGCTGCGGCAACTGGCGACGAAGGCGGTGAAGGCGGCGCCCGGATCGTCCTCGGTCCAGCCCGGCAGCTCGTTCCACTCGGCGGGCTGCATGGGCTTTTCTGCCGGCTTCGGCGGTTCGATGACGGGACAGACCGGGCAGGCGGGACAGGCCGTCGGCGGCGGGCAGGCGGCAGGCGTCGGCACAGAAGTCGGCGATGGCGGCACGGCGATCGAGGCACAGCCGGCAATGGCCAGCACGGCCAGCAGGGCCAGTGGTAGGGGGAGGGAGCGCAACATGAATCTGATAAAGTGCCTTGCCTGCAAGAGCCCGCAAGCTTAACCGATCCCCGAGACAGCAATGACCGACGTGACCCGCGCCCTGGCGCCGCTGATCGACCGCCTCGACGCCCTGTTCGACCGCATCGAAGCCGCCCTGCCGCCACCCCTGCCGCCGACCGACTGGACCGCCACCGCCTATCGCTGGCGCACGCGCGGCGGGCGCGGCTGGCTGGAGGCCGTCAAGCAGCCGCATCGCATCCGCGTCGATGACCTGCAGGGCGTCGATGACCAGAAGCAGCGCATCGCGCAGAACACCCGCCAGTTCGTGCAGGGGCGCAGCGCCAACAACGTGCTGCTGACCGGCGCGCGCGGCACCGGCAAGAGCTCGCTGGTCAAGGCCGTGTTCAACCAGTTCGCCCACCGCGGCCTGCGCCTGATCGAAGTGGACAAGGACGAACTGGTGCACCTGCCCGACGTGGTCGACCTGATCGCCGGCCGCCGCGAGCGCTTCATCATCTTCTGCGACGACCTTTCCTTTGAGTCGGGCGAGCCCGGCTACAAGGCGATGAAAAGCATCCTCGACGGCTCCATCACCGGAATGCCCGACAACCTGCTGGTGTACGCGACTTCCAACCGCCGCCACCTGATGCCGGAAAAGATGTCGGAGAACCTCGAAGCCAAGCACGACGCCGACGGCGACATCCACCCCGGCGAGACCACCGAGGAAAAGGTTTCGCTCTCCGAGCGCTTCGGCCTCTGGCTGTCCTTCTACCCCTTCGGCCAGGACCACTACCTGGAAATCTGCGGCCACTGGCTCGGTGAGTTCGGCATGTCGCCGCAGCAAATCGAAGGCGCCCGCGCCGAGGCCCTGCAATGGACCCTGATGCGCGGTTCGCGCAGCGGCCGCGTGGCCTGGCAGTTCGCCCGCGACTACGCCGGGCGCCATGGCAAGAAGCCGGTCCGCCGTCCCGCCCCCGCCGCCAAATGAATCTGGAAAGAGCTTCGGTCCGCAGATGACGCAGATTTTCGCAGACAGATCGATGCGCTTGGGGCGCCTTGCCCAGCACCGATCGGGTTTGCCGGCGATCACCTCCAAGCCGATGAATAATTGCCGCGTTTCAATCTGCGAAAATCTGCGTCATCTGCGGAAAAAAACAGAATGAAATTAACCGAAGTCGCCGCCGCCGTCATCGAACGGAAGGCGGCGGACGGCACCACCGGGTTTGCCAATGAGTTCCTGCTCGGCCGGCGCGCACCCGGAACCTTCTACCCCGGCTACTGGGAATTCCCCGGCGGCAAGGTCGAACCCGGCGAAACGGCACATGCCGCGCTGGTGCGCGAACTGGCCGAGGAACTCGGCATCGGCGTGCTGCGCGCCGATCCCTGGCTGCGCCGCGAACACATCTACGAGCATGCCCACGTGCGGCTCAACTTCTTCCGCGTGCGCGACTGGTGCGGCGAACTGCACGACCACGTGCACAGCGCGCTGGCCTGGCAGCGCGCCGATGGCCTGACCGTGTCGCCGATGCTGCCGGCCAACGCGCCGGTGCTGGCGGCGCTGGCCCTGCCGGATTTCTACGCCATCACCCACGCCGGCGAAATCGGCATCGACGCCCAGTTGATGGCGCTGGCGAGTGCGCTGGAAGCTGGACTGCGCCTGGTGCAATTGCGCGAACCGACGCTGGATGCGGCACGACGCGCCGCCTTCGTCCATGCCGCGGTCGACCTCTGCCACCAGTACGGCGCGCGCGCTGGTCAATGGCGACCCGGGTCTGGCCGAGGCGGCCGGCGCCGACGGCGTGCACCTGCCGGCGCGAATGCTGGCGACGCTGGAGGCGCGGCCGGCGCTGCCGCTGGTCGCCGCCTCCTGCCACACGCCGGCAGAACTTGAACGCGCCGCGCAACTCGGCTGCGACTTTGCCGTGTTCGGCCCGGTGCGCGCCACTGCCAGCCATTCCGGGGCGATCGGGCTCGGCTGGCAGAATTTCGCCGCAGCGCTCGCCGTGCCGCCGCTGCCGACTTTTGCCCTGGGCGGAATGTCGCGCGCCGACCTCGACGCCGCGCAGCGCGCCGGCGCGCATGGCATCGCGGCGATCCGCGCCGCGTGGGGAAACCTAGGGTCTTACTCCGACTGATCTTCCGGGTGCGGCTCTTCCGTGGCCGCGACCCGATATTTTTCAGTCGCCCAGGCGCCGAGGTCGTTGCCCTTGCAGCGCGCCGAGCAGAACGGCCGATGGCGGTTCTCGGGGATCCACTCCACGCCGGCGCCGCAACTGGGGCACTTGACCACGCGGGGTGCCGCCCCCGCAGCGGGCTTCGTCTCAGCCATGTGCATCACCCTTGCTCGATGCCGTGCGTGCGTCCTCGATGCCTTCGAAAGCTCTGCCCATCGCAATACCTATGTCGCAATGAACACGGCGCGGCGGACTTTCGGTTTTCCGGCCTTGCGCGCCTGCCAGAGGTCATACGCCGCCTGCTGCGAAATCCACAGATCGGCCCGGCCACCGTTCTCCACACCCAGCCAGCCTTCCAGCCGCAGCGCCATTTCCGGCGAGATCGCGGCGCGTCCGTTCAGCACGCGGGACAGGGCGGCGCGCGTAACGCCAAGCTGTTCGGCGGCACCGGTAACGGTCAGGCTCAACGCCGGCAGTACGTCTTCCCGCAGGGTTTCGCCGGGGTGTGGCGGATTGTGGATTCGGGTCATGCTCCTTGCTCCTAGTGATAGTCCTGGTAGTCGACCAAGACGGCGTCCGTTCCTTCGAAGGCAAAGGTCAGGCGCCAGTTGCCATTCACCCAAACCGACCAATGTCCATCCGAAAGCGGGTGCAGTTTCCAGCCGGGCACGTTCATGTCCTCCGCGACGGCGGCCAGGTCGAGACGCGTCAGTTGTCTGGTCAATCGTGGCGCGTGGTGCGGCTGGATACCGGCTTTGCTGCCAGTCTCGAACAAGGCTTGCAGCCCTTTATGGCGGAATGTCTTGATCACGGTGCGAGTGTATAGCGTAGCGTTACACTTGGCAAGGCCTTGCCTCTGGCTACCCGTGTAGCTACGCGAATGCTGGGCGCTGTCCGGTGACGTCATGCCCGGTCCGGAAACAAAAAACCCCGCAACGGCGGGGCTTTGTGGGGTGTTGTGCGACGTTCTGAAACGTCCTGAAAAGTGCCTAAAGGTTACACAGGGTCAACTCGAAGTTCACCGGTGAGTCGATCTGGCGCGGCCGCTGGTCCATGTCGGGACGCAGGAAGCGGATGTTGATGGCGAACTTGCCGGCGGAAATTTCCGGCAGGCAGGGTTCGCCCTGGCCGGTCTTGAGGCGGATCAGTTGCGCGCTGCGTCCGCCCAGCATGAGCTGGAAGGTGCCGCGCTGCGCCGTCTGTTGCTCGGCGCGACCCGATGCGCGCAGCAGGCGCAGGACGATGGCCAGCCCGGCGCGGATCGGCAGCATGGGTGCGATCCAGCCCTGGATGTCCTGCTGGCGCAGCGCAGGATCACGATGCCGCCAGTAGTGGTAGCCGGGCAGGTCGAACTCGCAGACGCCGCCGGGAATCGCCGCGCGATTCTTGATCGTCATCAGCCATTCGTTCTCGCGCAGGTAGTGGCCGATCTTGCCCTGCATGGCGAGCAGCAGCGCGCTGGCCTGCTCGATCTCGTAGAGCGCGCCGGAGAGCGCTTCTTCGGAAATCTCGGGATTGTTGCGAAATGACAAAAGGATCTGGCGCTGGCGTTCGAGCTCCTGCACCAGGTCGAATTTCAGCTCGGCGCGGCCGGCGACCTCGAGGATTTCGAACAGCGTGACCAGCGCGACATGGTGCTCCATGGCGCCCTCGGCGGACGAAAAATGGGCGATTTTGTCGAACAGGTCTTCGAGCCGCAAAAGCGTGCGAACGCGCTCGCTGAGAGGGTATTCGTAAGTGATCACGCGCCGGCCAGGGGAGGGAAAATTCGTGCGATTGTGACCCAATTCAGTGCAAATCTCAACCAACATGGCCGCAAAACGCCAAATACTGCGCATGCAGGCGCTCGATCTGCGGGGCCAGCGCGGCCAGTTCGCCGTCGTTGTCGATCACGTCGTCGGCCGCCGCCAGGCGCTCGGCGCGCGAGGCCTGGGCCGCCAGGATGCGCTCGACTTCCGCGCGCGCGAGGCCGTTGCGGTTCATGACGCGGGCGATTTGCGTCGCCTCGGCGCAGTCGACCACCGCGACGCGATCGACGCGCTTGCGGTAGTCGCCGGATTCGACCAGCAGCGGAACCATGAGGATGGCATAAGGTGCGCGCGCGCCGTCCGCCGCCAGCAGGCGTTCGCTTTCGGCGCGGATCATGGGATGCAGGATGGATTCCAGCCGCTTGCGCGCGCCGGGGTCGGCGAAGACGATGGCGCGCATCGCGGCGCGGTCGAGCGCGCCGTCGGCGCCGGCCACGGCGTCGCCGAATTCGGCGCGGATGGCGGGCATGGCGGCGCCGCCCGGCGCGGTCAGCGCATGCGCGATGGCGTCGGTGTCGACCACCGTGATGCCGCGTTCGGCGAACAGCGCGGCGGCCGCGCTCTTGCCGCTGCCGATGCCGCCGGTGAGCCCGATCACGCAGCTCATGGCTCGCAATTGCCGACCGTGGCGCCGGCATGGGGCGCGATCAGCAGCGGCAATTGCTGCAGCAGGCCCGGCAGCGGGGCCGCGCGCCTCGACGCTGGCCTTCAGCGGCGGCTGGTCGCGGCCGTCGACGCGTGCCGACTTGAGCCCCCTTCTTGTTGAAGCCTGCCAGCAGTTCGCGGGCGGCGGCTTCGTCCGGGAAGCGGCCGAGGACGATTTCGTGGCGGCCGTCCTCCAGCGCCACGGTTTCCTGGGTGGTGATGCCCAGCCGGGTCAGTTCGGCGGCCTTCTTCTCGGCGGCGGCCTTGTTCGCCAGTTCGGTGATGACGACCAGGTGGATCCGGGGTTCCGGCAGCGGCTGGATCTGGGCATCGAGCTTGGCCGCCGTCATCGCCGCCTTGAGCGTCTCGGCCTCGGTCATGGCCAGTCCGCCGACCAGGCGACAGGCGGACTCGTCGGACTTGGCGGCCGGCGGCTGCGCCAGCGGCGCCAGGCGCAGCTTCTCCGCCTGCAGTTGCTGGGTGAGGCGCTGGGGTTCGCGGTTCTCGTCGACGGTGCCGAAATAGCCCTGGCTCCAGGCATAGAAGACCAGGTTGGCGAGAACCAGCAGGTAAAAGAAAATCCGCAATGCCATGACCTCAGGGCCCCGTGTTCATTCGATGGTGGTGACGCGGTGTTCAAGGGGGTCGCCGGCGACCCGTGCGCCCTGCCCGATCTCGCCGCGCATCACCTCGCGGCGCACGATCCGGCCCGGCTTCAGCGCGGCGCGCAGGCTGTCGTAGGCGGCCTCCGCGGCAGCGCGATTATCGCGGCTGTGGTTGCAGACGTAAAGGTCGAAGCTCGCCGCATCCAGTTCCGGCCAGGTGTGGATCGCCAGGTGCGATTCGGCCAGCACCAGCGCGCCGGTCGCGCCGGCGCCGGGAAACTGGTGAAAGGCCGCGGCGACCACCTCGAGGCCGGCCTCGGTACAGGCGCGCCGGCACAGCGCGGCGAGCGCGCCTGCGTCCAGCAGCAGGCGGCGCTCGCCGGCGCAATCGTGGAATTCGGCAAGGATGTGGAGGCCGTTCATAGTGAGGACGCAAAGGATACGCCGAGCCGGCGCAATGTGCGCTCGGCGGCGAGCACGCCGCGATGGTTGGCTTCCTCGAACAGCGACAGGCCGGAGACGTCGGCATGGGCGAACTGCAGCCCTGCCCTGCCCTGCTCGAAGACCTGGCGCGCGCCGCCCCACAGCCGCCCCGGCAGCGGCCGGACCATGGCGTGGGCATGGCGGTGCACGTCGAGCCGCGTGACCAGTTCGCGGATCTCCGGATGCGGCCGTGCGAGGTCGTCCAGCGCCTCGCGCGCCCAGCCGGCGTGGTCGAGCAAGAGTCGGCGCTGACGGTACGGCGTTTCCTCGTGCAGCGCGCGGTACCAGGTGATCACGGTCGGCCCCGGCGCGTAGCGCAGTTGCTGGTGGGTCGCCACCACGTAGCCCAGCGCCGCGCTGTCGTGCAGCACGTTGTCCCAGGCCAGCGGTTGGCCGGCGCGCGTCTGCGGCGCCGACGACAGCGTCAGGTTGGCGACGATCCATGGCGCATATTCGGCGCCGGCCAGCGCCGCCCGCCATTCCGGGCGCGGCGCGGCGAACACGTGCGGCAGCAGGAACAGCGGCGCGGCCCAGATCAGCTCGCGGGCGACGACGCGGATGCTGCGGCTCTCGGCGGCGAGGTAGATGTCGCAATGCCAATCCTTGCCGCGCTGCTCGACGCGAAAGGCCAGCGCATCGGCCTGCACCCGCCCGGCGCTGGCCCGCGCCAGCCCGCGCGCCAGCCAGGCGTTGCCCTCCGGCGCGGTCAGCACCTGGCCTTCGCCGTCGCGGCAGGCGAAGTAGTGCAGCCCGGCCCAGGCCGAGGTCCGCTCGGCGGCGGTGCCGTAGTCGTCGCGGCAGGCGTAGTCGGCCAGCCAGTGCAGGCCCGGCGCCGTGTAGCCTTGCGCCAGCAGCCAGTCGCGCATGTTGGTGCGGTCGAGCGCCAGCAGTTTCGGGTCGCGGCCGGACAGGGCCAGCGGCAGCGCGAAGGGTCGGCGTCCCGCGCCGTCGCGGCGCTGGCGCAGTTCGTGGATGGCATCCTGGAAGCGTGCGTACTGCGCGCGTTCCGCTGCCGGCACGCCCAGCGTCGGCCACAGGCCTTCCTGCCAGTAGCCGTTGGTGTACAGGCGCTCCTGCGGTGCATGGCAGAGATAGCGCTCGTCGTATTCCGGATGCGCGGCATCGACCGGCCCGCGCAGCACGCCCAGCTCGGCCAGCAACTCGCGCGTGGCGCGCGCCTCGCGCGGCGGCAGCGGCAGGTAGTGGGCGCCCAGCGGATGCGCCGATACGGCGTTGCGACCGGCGCGCGAATTGCCGCCGGCCTCGTTCTCCATTTCCAGCAGCAGGTAATCGTCGCAGCCCGCGCGCGCCAGCTTCCACGCCGCCGAGAGCCCGCCGATGCCGCCGCCGACGATGGCCACCGCGACCCGGCGCGTCTCGGTCGGTGTCGGAAAATCGGGCTTGCGCAGACGGTGGCCGAGCGAGTCGTTGGCGCCGGTCAGCACGCCCGGCGGCAACGGCGGCGCGGCGCCGGCGCCGCAGGCGGCGAGCGCGGCGGCGGATGCCGTGGCGAGAGAAATCGCGGCGGCGCATGGCCCGTGGTAATGCATCAAGCCGACGACGCATTTCACATTCCGATGGCGGCTCATGCATACGTCTTGCCACACGCTGCGTTTCAGCCTGCCGACGACCGTCATCGAAAGCCTTGACGTAGCGG
>JADJUP010000048.1 GCA_016716965.1 Sulfuritalea sp.
CGGCGGCGAGCCCGATCCAGCCGCCGACCGCATACACCACCACCGAGCCGGCGAAGTCGTGGAACTCTTCGCCGAAGCTGGACTTGAACCAGGCACGAAGATGCCGTAAGCGCTGGTTCCGGGCGATGCCCTCGAAGAAGGGGTAGATGAAGCCGACCAGCAGGAAGGTGGCGGCGGAGTTGCGGGCCGAAGCGCGCGTTCGCGGATGGTACCGCCGGAGACGATGACCGGGATCGCGGCAGCGAAGGTGAGGCAGGAAGAAGAACTTGACCATGTCGTAGCCGCTCTTCTGCCCAGGGTTTCGGCGCCGGTGAAGAAATGCACGCCGTAGGCGACGCCGTAGCCGATGAAGAAGTAGGCCAGCGTCGATACCGCAAAATCACAGAGGATCTTGACCAGCGCGTTGATCTGGTTCTTCTTGCGCACCGTGCCCAGTTCGAGGAAGGCAAAGCCGGCATGCATAGCCGGATCATGATGGCGCCGAGCAGGATGAACAGTACGTCGGCGGATGTCTTGAAGTTCTCCATTGTGGGGCTCTCCCAAGTCTAAATGCACGAATGGGAGGCATGAAAGCAATGAGCGTTCCCGGGACGGTAGCTGTTTTAAATCATAAGGATGGCGAATCCGGCGGGCGTTTAGCGCACCTTGTTGGTGCCTGTGCGCCAGGGCTGCACCGCGATGGGGAGAATCGGCCTTACGCGGCAGCCATCGCGTCCCCGCCGACCGTCGTTATTCCGCGAAGGCGGGAATCCAGCAACGTTGGCGGGCAAAGGAAACTGGATCGGGTTGCCACCCGCGAAGCGGATTACAAGGCATGCAGAGCCGCCCGGGATGATGGGGTTGGGGGTGCGGGGGTAGGGATGGAAAAAGTCGGCGCTGGCGCTACGGCGTTACGGCGTTCCCGGCAGATAACCCCGCGGCAGCAGCACCCACATGCGGCCCTGCTGGCGCATCTTGCCGGCCTGGCTGCCGGCTTCCGCGCCGCTGCCCCAGTAGAAATCGGCGCGCACCACGCCGCGGATCGCGCCGCCGGTATCCTAGCCAACCATCAGGCGGGTGAGCGCTTGCTCACTGTTCGGTCAGGTGGTGGCAAGCCAGATCAGCGCACCCAACGGCACATGGCGCGGGTCGACCGCCACCGAAGCGTTCCGGTGTCAGCGGCAGGCCCATCGCGCCTTGCGGGCCGCTGCCCTCGACCGGCAATTCGCGGAAGAACACCAGGGCTCGGTTTGGCGTTGAGCAGTTCCGCCAACCGCGCCGGGTTGGCACGCGCCCGAGCCTTGATGCCCTGCATCGATGCCTCGGCCTTAAGCTCGCCCTTGTCGATCAGCCAGCGGCCGATGGAACGATACGGGGTGGCCGTTCTGGTGTCGGCGTAATTGAGGCGCACGCGGCTGCCGTCGACCAGCCGCACCCGGCCAGAACCACGGATCTGCATAAAGAAGAGGTCGATCGGATCGTCGATCCACAGCAGCGCCTCAGGTGAGCGCTTGCTTTCCTGCAGAGTCCATTCGGCGCGGGAATAGTAGGGCACCACTTTGCACGGCCTTCGAGCCGGCCGCGCAGGCGCAGGTGCTTCAGTTCGCGGGTAGAGCTCGGCCAGTTCGACGACGATCATGTCCTCCGGCGGGCCGAATACCGGATGGGCGAATCCGCGCGCCTTTGCCGGCTGCCCTTGAGGATGGGTTCGTAATAGCCGGTGATGAGCCCGTTGCGCGAACCGTCCGGATTGACCAGCGCCCAGGGCTGGAATTGCGCTTCGAACCAGGCGCGCAGGGGCTTCGTCGATTTGTCGTCGAGTTCCCTTGCCGGAGCTGCAGACCGGCTTCCAGTGCGCCTGCCTTTCCAGGCTGCGGCAACTGGCGACGAAGGCGGTGAAGGCGGCGCCCGGATCGTCCTCCGGTCGCCCGGCAGCTCGTTCCACTCGGCGGGCTGCATGGGCTTTTCTGCCAGCTTCGGCGGTTCGATGACAGGACAGACCGGGCAGGCGGGACAGGCCGTCGGCAGCGGGCAGGCGGCAGGCGTCGGCACAGAAGTCGGCGATGGCGGCACGGCGATCGAGGCACAGCCGGCAATGGCCAGCACGGCCAGCAGGGCCAGTGGTAGGGGAGGGAGCGCAACATGGATCTGATAAAGTGCCTTGCCTGCAAAGAGCCCGCAAGCTTAACCGATCCCCGAGACAGCAATGACCGACGTGACCCGCGCCCTGGCGCCGCTGATCGACCGCCCTCGAAGCCCTGTTCGACCGCATCGAAGCCGTCCTGCCACCCTCCTTGCCGCCGACCGACTGGACGGCCAGCGCCTATCGCTGGCGCACCCGGGCCGGCCGCGGCTGGCTGGAGGCCGTCAAGCAGCCGCACCGCATTCGCTTCGAGGACCTGCAGGGGGTCGAAGACCAGAAGCAGCGCATCGCGCAGAACACCCGCCAGTTCGTGCAGGGGCGCAGCGCCAACAACGTGCTGCTGACCGGCGCGCGCGGCACCGGCAAAAGCTCGCTGGTCAAGGCCGTGTTCAACCAGTTCGCCCACCGCGGCCTGCGCCTGATCGAAGTCGACAAGGACGAATTGGTGCCTGCCGGAGGTGGTCGACCTGATCGCCGGCCGCCGCGAGCGTTTCATCATCTTCTGCGACGACCTTTCGCTTCAGAATCAGGCGAGCCCGGCTACAAGGCGATGAAGAGCATCCTCGACGGCTCCATCACCGGAATGCCCGACAACCTGCTGGTGTATACGCGACTTCCAACCGCCGCCACCTGATGCCGGAAAAGATGTCGAGGAGAACCTCGAAGCCAAGCACGCCGCCGACGGCGACATCCACCCGGCGAGACCACCGAGGAAAAGGTTTCGCTCTCCGAACGCTTCGGCCTCTGGCTGTCCTTCTACCCCTTCGGCCAGGACCACTACACGGAAATCTGCGGCCACTGGCTCGGTGAGTTCGGCATGTCGCCGCAGCAAATCGAAAGGCGCCCGCGCTGAGGCCTTGCGCTGGACCCTGTTGCGCGGTTCGCGCAGCGGCCGCGTGGCCTGGCAGTTCGCCCGCGACTACGCCGGGCGCCATGGCAAGAAGCCGGTCCGCCGTCCCGCCCCCGCCGCCAAATGAATCTGGAAAGAGCTTCGGTCCGCAGATGACGCAGATTTTCGCAGACAGATCGATGCGCTTGGGGCGCCTTGCTGCCCAGCACCGATCGGGTTTGCCGGCGATCACCCCCACGCCGATGAATAATTGCCGCGTTTCAATCTGCGAAAATCTGCGTCACCTGCGGAAAAAAACAGAATGAAATTGACCGAAGTCGCCGCCGCCGTCATCGAACGGAAGGCGGCGGACGGCACCACCGGGTTTGCCAATGAGTTCCTGCTCGGCCGGCGCGCACCCGGAACCTTCTACCCCGGCTACTGGGAATTCCCCGGCGGCAAGGTCGAACCCGGTGAGACGGCACATGCCGCGCTGGTGCGCGAACTGGCCGAGGAACTCGGCATCGGCGTGCTGCGCGCCGATCCCTGGCTGCGCCGCGAACACATCTACGAGCATGCCCACGTACGGCTCAACTTCTTCCGCGTGCGCGACTGGTGCGGCGAACTGCACGACCACGTGCATAGCGCGCTGGCCTGGCAGCGCGCTGATGGCCTGACCGTGTCGCCGATGCTGCCGGCCAACGCGCCGGTGCTGGCGGCGCTGGCCCTGCCGGATTTCTATGCCATCACCCACGCCGCCGCGATCGGCATCGACGCCCAGTTGATGGCGCTGGCGAGTGCGCTCGAAGCGGGCCTGCGCCTGGTGCAATTGCGCGAACCGACGCTGGATGCGGCACGACGCGCCGCCTTCGTCCATGCCGCGGTCGACCTCTGCCACCAGTACGGCGCGCGCGCGCTGGTCAATGGCGACCCGGGTCTGGCCGAGGCGGCCGGCGCCGACGGCGTGCACCTGCCGGCGCGAATGCTGGCGACGCTGGAGGCGCGGCCGGCGCTGCCGCTGGTCGCCGCCTCCTGCCACACGCCGGCCGAACTTGAACGCGCCGCGCAACTCGGCTGCGACTTTGCCGTGTTCGGCCCGGTGCGCGCCACTGCCAGCCATTCCGGGGCGATCGGGCTCGGCTGGCAGAATTTCGCCGCAGCGCTCGCCGTGCCGCCTCTGCCGACTTTTGCGTTGGGCGGAATGACGCGCGCCGACCTCGACGCCGCGCAGCGCGCCGGCGCGCACGGCATCGCGGCGATACGCGCCGCGTGGGAAACTTATTGAGTCGGCTTGATCCACTTGAACGTTCGCCCTGAGCTTGTCGAAGGGCGCGAGGGGCTTCGACAAGCTCAGCCCGAACGGTGGCTACAAGTTCACTATTGCCGACTAAAGAGAGCCACTTACTCCGACTGATCTTCCGGGTGCGGCTCTTCCGTGGCCGCGACCCGATATTTTTCAGTCGCCCAAGCGCCGAGGTCGTTGCCCTTGCAGCGCGCCGAGCAGAACGGCCGATGGCGGTTCTCGGGGATCCACTCCACGCCGGCGCCGCAACTGGGGCGCCTGACCACGCGGGGTGCCGCCTCGCAGCGGGCTTCGTCTCAGCCATGTGCATCACCCTTGCTCGATGCCGTGCGTGCGTCCTCGATGCCTTCGAAAGCTCTGCCCATCGCAATACCTATGTCGCAATGAACACGGCGCGGCGGACTTTCGGTTTTCCGGCCTTGCGCGCCTGCCAGAGGTCATACGCCGCCTGCTGCGAAATCCACAGATCGGCCCGGCCACCGTTCTCCACACCCAGCCAGCCTTCCAGCCGCAGCGCCATTTCCGGCGAGATCGCGGCGCGTCCGTTCAGCACGCGGGACAGGGCGGCGCGCGTAACGCCAAGCTGTTCGGCGGCACCGGTAACGGTCAGGCTCAACGCCGGCAGTACGTCTTCCCGCAGGGTTTCGCCGGGGTGTGGCGGATTGTGGATTCGGGTCATGCTCCTTGCTCCTAGTGATAGTCCTGGTAGTCGACCAAGACGGCGTCCGTTCCTTCGAAGGCAAAGGTCAGGCGCCAGTTGCCATTCACCCAAACCGACCAATGTCCATCCGAAAGCGGGTGCAGTTTCCAGCCGGGCACGTTCATGTCCTCCGCGACGGCGGCCAGGTCGAGACGCGTCAGTTGTCTGGTCAATCGTGGCGCGTGGTGCGGCTGGATACCGGCTTTGCTGCCAGTCTCGAACAAGGCTTGCAGCCCTTTATGGCGGAATGTCTTGATCACGGTGCGAGTGTATAGCGTAGCGTTACACTTGGCAAGGCCTTGCCTCTGGCTACCCGTGTAGCTACGCGAATGCTGGGCGCTGTCCGGTGACGTCATGCCCGGTCCGGAAACAAAAAACCCCGCAACGGCGGGGTCTGGTGGGTGTTCAGCGACGTTCTGAAACGTCCTGAAAAGTGCCTAAAGGTTACACAGGGTCAGCTCGAAGTTAACCGGTGAGTCGATCTGGCGCGGCCGCTGGTCCATATCGGGACGCAGGAAACGGATATTGATGGCGAACTTTCCGGCGGAAATTTCCGGCAGGCAGGGTTCGCCCTGGCCGGTCTTGAGGCGGATCAGTTGCGCGCTGCGTCCGCCCAGCATGAGCTGGAAGGTGCCGCGCTGCGCCGTCTGCTGCTCGGCGCGGCCGGAGGCGCGCAGCAGGCGCAGGACGATGGCCAGCCCGGCACGGATCGGCAGCATGGGCGCGATCCAGCCCTGGATGTCCTGCTGGCGCAGCGCAGGATCACGGTGCCGCCAGTAGTGGTAGCCGGGCAGGTCGAACTCGCAGACGCCGCCGGGAATCGCCGCGCGATTCTTGATCGTCATCAGCCATTCGTTCTCGCGCAGGTAGTGGCCGATCTTGCCCTGCATGGCGAGCAGCAGCGCGCTGGCCTGCTCGATCTCGTAGAGCGCGCCGGAGAGCGCTTCTTCGGAAATCTCGGGATTGTTGCGGAAATGACAAAAGGATCTGGCGCTGGCGTTCGAGCTCCTGCACCAGGTCGAATTTCAGCTCGGCGCGGCCGGCGACCTCGAGGATTTCGAACAGCGTGACCAGCGCGACATGGTGCTCCATCGCGCCCTCGGCGGACGAAAAATGGGCGATTTTGTCGAACAGGTCTTCGAGCCGCAAAAGCGTGCGAACGCGCTCGCTGAGAGGGTATTCGTAAGTGATCACGCGCCGGCCAGGGAGGGAAAATTCGTGCGATTGTGACCCAATTCAGTGCAAATCTCAACCAACATGGCCGCAAAACGCCAAATACTGCGCATGCAGGCGCTCGATCTGCGGGGCCAGCGCGGCCAGTTCGCCGTCGTTGTCGATCACGTCGTCGGCCGCCGCGAGGCGCTCGGCGCGCGAGGCCCTGGGCCGCCAGGATGCGCTCGACTTCCGCGCGCGCGAGGCCGTTGCGGTTCATGACGCGGGCGATTTGCGTGGCCTCGGCGCAGTCGACCACGGCGACGCGATCGACGCGCTTGCGGTAGTCGCCGGATTCGACCAGCAGCGGCACCATGAGGATGGCATAAGGCGCGCGCGCGCCGTCGGCGGCCAGCAGGCGCTCGCTTTCGGCGCGGATCATGGGATGCAGGATGGATTCCAGCCGCTTGCGCGCGCCGGGGTCGGCGAAGACGATGGCGCGCATCGCGGCGCGGTCGAGCGCGCCGTCGGCGCCGGCCACGGCGTCGCCGAATTCGGCGCGGATGGCGGGCATGGCGGCGCCGCCCGGCGCGGTCAGCGCATGCGCGATGGCGTCGGTGTCGACCACCGTGATGCCGCGTTCGGCGAACAGCGCGGCGGCCGCGCTCTTGCCGCTGCCGATGCCGCCGGTGAGCCCGATCACGCAGCTCATGGCTCGCAATTGCCGACCGTGGCGCCGGCATGGGGCGCGATCAGCAGCGGCAATTGTTGCAGCAGGACCGAAGCGGGGCCGCGTGCCTCGACGCTGGCCTTCAGCGGCGGCTGGTCGCGGCCGTCGACGCGTGCCGACTTGAGCCCCTTCTTGTTGAAGCCCGCCAGCAGTTCGCGGGCGGCGGCTTCGTCCGGGAAGCGGCCGAGGACGATCTCGTGGCGGCCGTCCTCGAGCGCCACGGTTTCCTGGGTGGTGATGCCCAGCCGGGTCAGTTCGGCGGCCTTCTTCTCGGCGGCGGCCTTGTTCGCCAGTTCGGTGATGACGACCAGGTGGATCCGGGGTTCCGGCAGCGGCTGGATCTGGGCATCGAGCTTGGCCGCCGTCATCGCCGCCTTGAGCGCCTCGGCCTCGGTCATGGCCAGTCCGCCGACCAGGCGACAGGCGGACTCGTCGGACTTGGCGGCCGGCGGCTGCGCCAGCGGCGCCAGGCGCAGCTTCTCCGCCTGCAGTTGCTGGGTGAGGCGCTGGGGTTCGCGGTTCTCGTCGACGGTGCCGAAATAGCCCTGGCTCCAGGCATAGAAGACCAGGTTGGCGAGAACCAGCAGGTAAAAGAAAATCCGCAATGCCATGACCTCAGGGCCCCGTGTTCATTCGATGGTGGTGACGCGGTGTTCAAGGGGGTCGCCGGCGACCCGTGCGCCCTGCCCGATCTCGCCGCGCATCACCTCGCGGCGCACGATCCGGCCCGGCTTCAGCGCGGCGCGCAGGCTGTCGTAGGCGGCCTCCGCGGCAGCGCGATTATCGCGGCTGTGGTTGCAGACGTAAAGGTCGAAGCTCGCCGCATCCAGTTCCGGCCAGGTGTGGATCGCCAGGTGCGATTCGGCCAGCACCAGCGCGCCGGTCGCGCCGGCGGCGGGGAACTGGTGGAAGGCCGCGGCGACCACCTCGAGGCCGGCCCCGGTGCAGGCGTGGCGGCACAGCGCGGCAAGCGCCTCCGCGTCCAGCAGCAGGCGGCGCTCGCCGGCGCAATCGTGGAATTCGGCAAGGATGTGGAGGCCGTTCATAGTGAGGACGCAAAGGATACGCCGAGCCGGCGCAATGTGCGCTCGGCGGCGAGCACGCCGCGATGGTTGGCTTCCTCGAACAGCGACAGGCCGGAGACGTCGGCATGGGCGAACTGCAGCCCTGCCCTGCCCTGCTCGAAGACCTGGCGCGCGCCGCCCCAAAGCCGCCCCGGCAGCGGCCGGACCATGGCGTGGGCATGGCGGTGCACGTCGAGCCGCGTGACCAGTTCGCGGATCTCCGGATGCGGCCGTGCGAGGTCGTCCAGCGCCTCGCGCGCCCAGCCGGCGTGGTCGAGCAAGAGTCGGCGCTGACGGTACGGCGTTTCCTCGTGCAGCGCGCGGTACCAGGTGATAACGGTCGGCCCCGGCGCGTAGCGCAGTTGCTGGTGGGTCGCCACCACGTAGCCCAGCGCCGCGCTGTCGTGCAGCACGTTGTCCCAGGCCAGCGGTTGGCCGGCGCGCGTCTGCGGCGCCGACGACAGCGTCAGGTTGGCGACGATCCATGGCGCATATTCGGCGCCGGCCAGCGCCGCCCGCCATTCCGGGCGCGGCGCGGCGAACACGTGCGGCAGCAGGAACAGCGGCGCGGCCCAGATCAGCTCGCGGGCGACGAGGCGGATGCTGCGGCTCTCGGCGGCGAGGTAGATGTCGCAATGCCAATCCTTGCCGCGCTGCTCGACGCGAAAGGCCAGCGCATCGGCCTGCACCCGCCCGGCGCTGGCCCGCGCCAGCCCGCGCGCCAGCCAGGCGTTGCCCTCCGGCGCGGTCAGCACCTGGCCTTCGCCGTCGCGGCAGGCGAAGTAGTGCAGCCCGGCCCAGGCCGAGGTCCGTTCGGCGGCGGTGCCATAGTCGTCGCGACAGGCGTAGTCGGCCAGCCAGTGCAGGCCCGGCGCCGTGTAGCCCTCCTGCAGCAGCCAGTCGCGCATGTTGGTGCGGTCTAGCGCCAGCAGTTTCGGGTCGCGGCCGGACAGGGCCAGCGGCAGCGCGAATGGGCGGCGTCCGGCACCGTCGCGGCGCTGGCGCAGTTCGTGGATGGCATCCTGGAAGCGCTCGTACTGCGCGCGCTCCGCCGCCGGCACGCCCAGCGTCGGCCACAGGCCCTCCTGCCAGTAGCCGTTGGTGTAGAGGCGCTCCTGCGGTGCATGGCAGAGATAGCGCTCGTCGTATTCCGGATGCGCGGCATCGACCGGCCCGCGCAGCACGCCCAGCTCGGCCAGCAACTCGCGCGTGGCGCGCGCCTCGCGCGGCGGCAGCGGCAGGTAGTGGGCGCCCAGCGGATGGGCCGATACGGCGTTGCGACCGGCGCGCGAATTGCCGCCGGCCTCGTTCTCCATTTCCAGCAGCAGGTAATCGTCGCAGCCGGCACGCGCCAGCTTCCACGCCGCCGACAGGCCGCCGACGCCGCCGCCGACGATGGCGACCGCGACCCGGCGCGTCTCGGTCGGCGCCGGAAAATCGGGCTTGCGCAGGCGGTGGCCGAGCGAGTCGTTGGCGCCGGTCAGCACGCCCGGCGGCAACGGCGGCGCGGCCTTCGAGCCGCAGGCGGCGAGCGCGGCGGCGGATGCCGTGGCGCCGAGGAAATCGCGGCGGCGCATGGCTCAGTGGTAATGCATCAAGCGACGACGCATTTCACTTTCCGATGGCGGCCTTCATGCATACGTCTTACACGCTGCGTTTCAGCCTGCCGACGACCGTCGTGGCCTTGACGTAGCGGCCGGAAGCGTGTGCCGCGTCGCGCGAAGCAAGGCCGCGCGCGATCAAGCCGGACATTGCTCTGCCATCAGCGGACGATTCTCGCGCAGCATCGCAGAGTGCGGACGAAACCCAAACGCGCTGGTCGGCGGCGGTCTCCATTGGGGCCTACTCCGGAGTACTGCCGTGAATCCGGACGCGACCGGGCTCGACGATCCACAACCGTCCGGAAAGCTGATGGTGTTGAAGCGCGGCGATCAGTTGGCCGACCAGTAGTTCGAGCAAACCGGAGGTCATGCGACCCGAGGTCGACAGAACTGCCACGCCGGCCGATTTTTCCGGGGGGAAGCGCAGCACCTGGGCGAAATCCGAATCAAGTGTCACCAGAACACGGCCTTCGGCAGCGCAAACATCGAAGAGCTCCATGTCTGAAGCACCGCTCATTTTCTGCAGTGCTACCGTCGAAACATCGTGCTGCGCCGCTTCAAGTTGCCGGGCACCCCGCTGCCCGATATTTTCGTCGAGCTTGAATTTCACGCGGCAAGCGGGGGCGCTATCGGGATGACTCTTTCACGCGACATTTCGGCGCCATAGGCAATCGCGGCGCGAATGTCATCGGCCTGCAATTGCGGATAATCGGCCAACAAGTCAGCCTCGCTTTCGCCGTCGGCGATGCGGTCCAGCAGCAGGGACACCCAGAGACGGGTTCCCCGGATGCAGGGTTTTCCGAAACAGACATTGGGGTCGATGCTGATGCGTGCCAGTAGTGGGTGCATGGCGGCTCCTTGCGCGTGACGTGGGCCATGATGCCACGGGGTGCGGAATTCTGCATTGCCTTTGCATCAATGCGCCAGCACCCGGCCCCACTCGCGCTCGAAGATGCGCACCAGGTTCTGGTTGTCGAGGCGGTTGGGTTCGGCGGCGACGCGCGCCATGTCGGCGGGGAAATGGAACAGTGCCGGCAGTGCATCGGGGGTGATGAAGCGCGTCGCCACCGGGATGGATTGCGGCGGGCGGTACTCGCGTTTGCCGGCGAGGATGTAGCCCCATTCGCCGAAGCTGGGCACCAGCGCGTGGTAGGGCGCGGTCTGCCAGCCGGCGGCTTCGAGCGTGGCGACCACGGTCCAGAAGCTTTCGCGCGCGTACAGCGGCGAGGTGGCCTGCACCACGATGCGGCCGGTCTCCGCCACATGCTGTTTCAATAGCCTGTAGAAGGCGGTGGAGTAGAGCTTGCCCAGGCTGTGGTTGGAGGGATCGGGAAAGTCGGCGACGACGAAGTCGAACATTTCCTGCGATTCTTCCAGCCATTGCAGCGCATCCGCATTGACGATCTTCAGCTTGGGCGACGCCAGCGCGCCGCCGTTGAGGTCGCGCAGCAGGGGCGATTGCGCGAACAGTTCGGTCATGCGCGGATCGAGGTCGACCAGCGTGATGCTGTCCACCTGCGGGTACTTGAGGATTTCGCGCACCGCCATGCCGTCGCCGCCGCCCAGCACCAGCACCTTGCGCGCGCCGGGCAGCGCGGCCAGGCCCGGATGCACCAGCGCCTCGTGGTAGCGGTATTCGTCGCGCGAGGAAAACTGCAGGTTGTGGTTGAGGTAGAGCCGCGTCTCGTCGCGCCAGCGGGTGACGACGATGCGCTGGTAGGGGCTGGATTCGGCATGCACGATGTCCTCGTTGTAGAGGTTGGCCTCGGCCAGGCTGACGAAGTGGCCGGCGAAACCGAAGCCCAGCGCCAGCGCGCCGATCACCGCCACGCATTGCGCGCGCAAAGCCGGCATGGTTCCCAGCTGGGCGCGGAACAGCCACAGCGCCCAGGCGGCAACCAGCGCGTTCAGGAGGCCGAACAGCAGCGCGCTCCTCACCAGCCCGAGGTGCGGCGCCAGCAGCAGCGGGAACAGCACCGACACCGCCAGCGCGCCGACGTAGTCGACGCTGAGCACCTGCGCCACGAGGTCCTTGAACGCCACCTCGCGCTTCAGTATGCGCATGATCAGCGGAATCTCCAGCCCGACCAGTATCCCGATCAGCAGCACCAGTCCGTAGAGCGTGAAGCGGAAGGGTCCGGCGTGCAGCGTGAACAGGAGGAACAGCAGTCCGGCCGAAAGGCCGCCGAGCAGGCCGACCAGCAACTCGATCTGGATGAAGCGCACCAGCAGGTTGCCGCCGACGTGTTTCGACAGCCAGGAGCCGATGCCCATGGCGAACAGGTAGGCGCCGATCACGGTGGAGAACTGCATCACCGAATCGCCCAGCAGGTAGCTCGCCAGCGCGCCGGCGATCAGTTCGTAGGCCAGCCCGCAGGAGGCGACGATGAAGACGGAGGCGAGCAGCGGACCTTGCATGTCAGTAGGCTGGATTGGCCGGCAACGCGACGCCCGCGCCGTGCCGCGGACGCCGACTTTCGAGGTTCAGGATTGGCGCGTGTCGGTTGCGGGATTGGCGAGCCGGGCCGATGGCGCGCCGCCGTTGCCGCCAGCGCCTGCGCGCCCAGCAGGGATTCGAGTTGCCCGTCGAGTTCGTCGACGCGTTTCTGCAGGCGCTGGTTCTGCTCTTCCAGCGTGGCCACCTGGCGCCGCAGCCGGCTGCCCGCCCATTGGCTGCGCAGCAGCCGCGGCGATGACACCAGCCCGGCGATGACGGCGCCGAGGCCGAGGGTGACCAGCAACACCAGCGCCAGCGACCCGCCGAAGCTCCAGGCGAAGAAGCTGACGGTGATCGGGACATTGTTCTGTAGCGCGAACAGCACGGCGACGATCGCGAAGCCGATGCCGGAAATCAGGAGCACTTGCATGGTTTCTCCAGGAAGAGGCCGCAGGGCCGATGATACGCGCCGCGGGTCGGCGCCATGTCCGCATGCGAACCATTCACTTGTGGTATCCGCGCGCCGCGCCGGACGAGCGCAACTGCTGCGCCTCGGCGTTTTCGGAGAACAGGCTCCAGCCCAGGTACTGGCCGTAGTTGAACAGGGTGAAGGCGGCGATGCTCATGATCATGGCGATGCGCGGCATCAGTCGTCTCCCGAATCGCCGTCGCCATCGTCCGAACCGAACTCTGCGCCGCTCGAAAGGAAGTCGGCATCCTTCCAGCGTTCGGTTTCGAAGGCCTGCAGCCGGTAGCGGCTGAACATCGGCAGCGCCGCGAGGAAGAGCAGCAGGAAGAAGAAATTGCTCCATGCCGCCTGGTTGCGGATCACCTTGATGCGGTTTGCCACGGGCACCGGCTTTTCCGCCGAGAATTCCGGATCGATGACGAAGTAATAGGTGCCGGCGGGCAGGTCGCGGAACACCAGTTCGCGCTCGCGGTCACCCTCGCTCCAGCTTTCGCCGCCATCGTTGCCGTGCCAGTAGGCGACCTCGGTCTGCGCCAGCCAGGCCTTGCCGGTGGCCTTTTCGACCAGGGTCATGTTGAGGCCCAGCCAATTGTTGTCGAGGTTGGTTTCATGGCGCAGCACCAGGTTGCGCACCCCGGCGTCGAGCGTAAAGGACTGCGTCGTCACCGGCTCGTCCCGCGTCGGCGAGAGCATCAGGCGCTGGTCGACCAGCGTGCGGCCGCCGAGGATGAAGACCCAGAGCAGTTGGGCGAGGACGGCCAGCGCCGCGAACTTCCAGAACATGCCGCAGACCCGGCGATGGCTTTCGTTGCGCGGATTGGGCTGGTTCATGCTTATGCCGACCGGTGCCGGCAGCGGCGTCTCGAGCTTGAAGGCGGCGGCGACCTCGTCAGCCGGCAGGTAGTCGCCGAGCGACCAGGTCGTTTCCTTGCCGCTGGTTTCGCGGCTGAGCATCTTCGGCGGCGCGACGAAGTCGATCAGTTCCCAGGTCTCGCCTACCGCGACCTTCCAGGTGAATTCGCCGATGACATAAGTGGTCCGCGCCGTGCCGGCGGAAAAGCGCGTGTACTCCTCGCCGCCAAGGAGCGCGGCGGGTTCGCCGTCGCGGTAGCGCGGCAAGATCGACAGCGGGCTGACCCAGCTCCAGTGTCCGGTCGATTCCACCAGCCAGCGAAAGCCTTCCTCGGCATGGTGCAGCAGGAATTCCTGCCACGGATAGTCGGTGCCCCCGACGCTGATGACGCGCTGCTGAAAGCCGATCACGGTCCAGTCCTTGCCGAGGAAGCGCCCGACGCTGCCCAGCGGAATCAGCGGCTCGATGTGCGTCGCGGCGGCGGCCTTGCGCAGGACCTTGAGGCTTTCGTTGGCCGGTGCGAGGATGCTCAGGCAGGAGGGGCAGGCGACGCTCTGCACGGCCTTGTCGTGGATCGAGATCGCGCCGCCGCAGGTCGGGCACTGCAGTGCCTTGACCGTGCCCGCCGGTTTCGCCGCCGCTTCGCCGCGCAGGTTGGCGAAATGGAAGCTGGCGAAGGGCAGCGTTTCTCCGACGAAGAGCAGCGGCGGCGTTTCCGAATAGTCGATGCTGGCGAAGGCCGCCCCATCGCCGCCCGCGCTGCGCAGGTCCACCAGTTGCGCCGGGTAGCCGGCGCCGAAGGCGAAGGGCAGCTCGCCCTCGCCGGCGATGCACATGGCTTCCTCGATGTCGGTGACGACGAAATCGCGGCCGGCCAGCTTCATCTCCTGGTTCGGCTTCAGCGTGGAGAATTCGGGCAGGGCTCCGCCCGGCGGCTTGAGGAAGCTGATCGTGTACTCGCCGCCGGCGTCAGACAGCCAGCCGCCGCGCATGTCGTCGAACAGCACATGCCATTCGTTCCAGATGCCCGCCGCGTAGTGCAGCTGGATGCGCCCGATCACCGCGAAATGCACGCCCTTGTAGCGGCCTTCGGTGCCGAGCCGGAGCGGCGAGGCATCCTCGACCAGGTCGGCCATGCGGCCGAGGTTGTCCAGGTTGCCGCCGTGGCGCACCAGCGTGCTGCGGCAGAACTCGCAGACGCCGTGGAAGGACGCCGACGACTTGAAGACGACCGGCGCGCCGCAGGCCGGGCAGTTCGCGGAAAACGGCATTAGGGAGCCTTTTAGCCACAAGGCAGATCACGAAGGCAGGCTGCCTCATGGGGTTGCCCGGTCCTCGTGTCCTCTGTGGCTAATGGGTTTTACCCAAGCCTCTTCAGCAACTCGGCCTTCTTCGCATCGAACTCCGCCTGCGACAGCATGCCCTTGCCTACCAGGCCGTGCAGTTTCTCGATGGTGGCGACGATCTCGTCGGCGGAAACGGGAGCAGAAGTCGGCGCCGGCGACACGGCGGCCGGGGCCGCAGTTGGAGCAGCGGCCGGGTTCAGCGATTGCGCCATCGAGGCCGCGACCTGCTGGCCGACGCCGAAGCCGACACCGACGCCGGCGCCGAGCCCGGCGAGGCCGCCTTCGTTGGCGGCGGCGAGCGGAATCGCCTCGGCGGTCTGGAACTGCGTGTAGGCCTGCATGCCGCCCATCATGTTCACGCCGATGCGCTTGTCGAGCATGGCCTGCAGTTCTTCGGGCAGCGAGATGTTCTGCACGTTGAGGCTGTCGAGCGCGAGGCCGTAGCTGGCGAACATCGGCTCCATCTTGGCTTTGAGCGCATTGCCGAACTCGACCTGGTTCGACGCCATGTCGATGAAGGGCACCCCGGATTCGCCGAAGATGTCGGCGATGTGGCCGACGATGGTGTTGCGCAACTGGCCTTCGAGCTGGTCGGCGGTGTAGCTTTCCAGCGTGCCGGAGATCGTGGTGTGGAAGGCTTTCGGATCGGTCAGGTGGAAGGCATAAATGCCGAAGGCGCGCAGCCGCACCATGCCGAAATCCTTGTCGCGGATCGTCACCGGATTCGGCGTGCCCCACTTGCGGTCGAGCTTCTGGCGCGTGGAAAAGAAGTACACGTCGGACTTGAAGGGCGACTCGAACAGCTTGTCCCAGTTCTTGAGATACGTCAGCACCGGCAGGGTCTGCGTGGTGAGCTTGTACATGCCGGGGCCGAACACGTCGGCCACCTGGCCCTCATTGATGAACACCGCCATCTGCGATTCGCGCACCGTGAGGCTGGCGCCGTTCTGGATTTCCATTTCCGCCATCGGAAAGCGCCAGGCCATGGTGTCACCATCGTCCTCGGTCCACTGGATGATGTCGATGAACTGTTTCTTGATGAAATCCATGAGTGCCATGTGTGTCTCCCTATTGGTTTTCAGT
The DNA here is from genome assembly GCA_016716965.1 of Sulfuritalea sp. Lineage (GTDB taxonomy): Bacteria > Pseudomonadota > Gammaproteobacteria > Burkholderiales > Rhodocyclaceae > Sulfuritalea. The sequence goes on from JADJUP010000048.1 coordinate 15,690, forward strand.
AAGTCATGCAGGCGGCGTTGATCAGTCCGACCGTGATCGACAGCGCGGCGACGAAGGTGGCCGGTGCCGCGCGTCCGGCGGCGATGTCTTCCTTCAGGCGCGGCAGCGCCACGCGCGCCACCATCCAGGCCAGCAGTTGCACGATGCCGGCGATCACGCCCCACACCGCGAGGTCGAGCAGCGTGTCGCTGTGGGCGATGACATTGGCGATGGGCATGGCGAAGCCGAGCACCGCGCCGGACAGCGAGATGGCGGCGGCGACGTTGTTGTTGCGGATCAGCGCGATCTCGTCGTAGGGCGTGACGTAGAGGTAGATGGCGACGAAGGCGGCGAGCAGCACGAAGGCCGCGCCGAGGTAGGCGAGGAAGTTCGGCAGCGTGGCGAGGAAGTGGGCGGGCATCGAAAGCTCCTGCGGGCGATGGGGCATTGTCGGGCATCGCGCCGGGGCGATCAAGTACCCAGGTTTCATCGGCTAGACTGACGCCAGGAGGGAGACCCTATGCTCGACCTGCGCAGGCACGGCTTCGACCCGCAGCACCAGCAGATCTACGATATGGCCTGGCGCTACGCCAGGGAGCGCCACCACCCGCTGCTGCGGCGCATGGACGACGAGGACTGGTTCCCGGCCGACGAATACCGCCGCATGGGTGAGGTCGGCCTGCTCGGCACCACCGTGCCGGAGTCGCTCGGCGGCCCGGGCCTCGACCTCGTCGCGCAGTTCTTCATCGGCGAAGCCTTCACCTACTGGAACAACATGCTCGCCGCGAGTTGGGGCGCCAGCGAGAACCTCTGCGTGAACAACCTGGTGCGCAATGCCAGCACTGAACAACAGCTGCGCTTCCTGCCGCGCATGCTGGCCGGCATCGGCGCCCTGGGCCTCACCGAGCCGGGCGCGGGATCGGACGCGCTGGGTTCGATGAAGACCACGGCGCGCCGCGACGGCGACCACTACGTATTGAACGGCCGCAAGATGTTCATCACCAATGGCCCGGTCGCCGACCTGCTGCTGGTCTACGCCAAGACCAATCCCGAGCGCGGCCAGCACGGCATCTCGGCCTTCGTCGTGGAGCGCGGCACGCCGGGTTTCTCCGTCGCGCAGAGCCTGAAGAAGATGGGCTGGCGCGGCAGTCCGACCGGCGAACTGCTGTTCGACGATTGCCGCGTGCCGGCCGCCAACCTGGTCGGCGAGGCGGACAAGGGTGTCAGGGTGGTGATGAGCGGGCTGGACATCGAGCGGGTGTTTTTCAGCGGCCATGTGATCGGGCTGGCGCAGCGTGCGCTCGACCTGTCGCTCGACTACGCGCGAACGCGGGTCCAGTTCGGCCAGCCCATCGCCGCCTTCCAGCTGGTGCAGGGCATGCTGGCCGACATGTATGCCGCGCTGGAATCGGTGCGCGCCTTTTCCTATCAGCTGCTGAAGGAAGTCGCCGCCGCCGATGACGCCGGGCGCGGCGAGATCCACAAGCGTTCCGCCGCCTGCGTGCTGCATGCCGGCAACATGCTGAAACTGGTGCTCGACCACGCGGTGCAGATCCACGGCGGCAACGGTTTCATGTGGGAGACCGAGGTGAATTGCCTCTACCGCGCCGGCAAGCTGATCGAGATCGGCGCCGGCACGACGCAGGTGCGGCAACTGATCATTGCCCAGGAATTGCTGCGGAATTAGGGCCGTGTTCCAGCGCCTGCCGCCTGCCGGCGCTGGTTAGCATGACGACACAAGCCGGCCTGGCGCTTGCCGTCCGGGCATCGGGTCGGCGGTCACGTGCACCAGGAGGTGGTCAGGTCAATGAACAGGCATGCCCTGCGTTCGGTTTCCGCAATGCTCTGCTGCTCGGCGCTGTGCCTGTCGGGCGTGGCATCGGCGGCGGCGGGTGGCGGACCTGCGCCTTTCGGCCAGCTTGCCGGTGTGTCGCGCCACCTGCCGCCGCCGACCGTCGCTACTGAGCAGGCGCGCTGGCAGGAGATCCGCGCCGCCCGGCGGCCGAGCCGCATCGTCGCCCTTTGTGAAGCTTTCTCCAACGATTTTCCCGACAGCTCGTTACGCGAGGAAGTGCGCAAGCTGGGCGGGGGGGCGGCGAAAGCCCTGAGCGTCCAGTACGACGTCGGCTTGTCGGGCGACCTTTTCGAGGCCGGTGGCAAGGACCCGGTGCTCGCGTCCAGGCTTGCCGAAGCCGCACGGGGCAATGCCGTGGCGGCCTTCGAGCTTGCGCAAACCCTCGGCAAGCAGGGCTTCGGCGACTATTCGGGCAACTACGCGGGCAATTACGGCCAGGAGCGGTGGCTGCGCTTTGCGGCCAAGCTGGGCCACGCGCGTGCCAGTTGGGAGCTGGCCGAGCTGTACAACATCCATGGTCGCATCGCCGAGGCCGCGCACTTCGAAAAGCGTGCCACGGAGCTGGGCTACAAGCCGCCTCCGCGCTTGTCGAACCGGGATTACTGAGCGCCGCCGCCCAGTCCCGGTTGCCGGGTCCTTCGATCCTGTCGGCGTTGAGCCGATCACTCAAACATCATCGGCCTCGGCCATCCAGAAGCCGTCGGAGAACTTGACCTGATCGCGGCTGTGGTAGATGCGGGCGCGCACGATCGCCTTGGGATTAATGTAAATATGGCCGGGGACGCCGATGCTGGCGGTGATCGCCGGTACGCCGAAAATCTCCTCGACCAGGTTGATGTCGCCGACGGCGCCGATCACGTGCAGGTAAATTGATTCACCGCTGCGCAGCGAGAGTTCTATCAGCGCCTCGAGCGGGTCACCCTTTTTTCCCTTGCGAAACTGCATCCAGCCGGGCCATTGGCGCGCCAGCAGGGCCTTGTACTCCTCGATGTCACGGAGGCAGCGCAGGCGCTCGATGTTCTTCGGCAGGGTCCCGGGCAGGACCAGGTCGGTTTCGACCTCGATCCAGCAGATTTCGTCGGGATGGATGATGCTGAACGGATTGTGCACCCCGATGACGATCGGTCCCGAGCGGAACAGCTTTGCCGGATTGAATCGCTTCGCAAGCAGCGCGGCGCGCCGATGGTCCTCCTGCGAATAGTTGCCGGTCTTTCCGTCAGTGCGATGTACGCGAATGCGCAAGATGCTTCCCCGCGGGCTCAGCTTTTCGATGTGGTGCCGATGATAGCAGGCCGCCCCGGCAGGCTCACGCCTTTGATTCCGGTGTTGCCGGGGGCGGTCGCCAGTCCTTCTCCGCGACGATTTTCGGGGCCTGTGGGTCGAGCATGTAATGCGGTGACATGATCTGCACGCCGTGGCGGTTGAAGGCGTCCTGGATCGCGGCGTGAAGGTCGCTGGCAACACGGGCGCGGGTGGCCGGCGCGTCGGTGTCAACGTGCACCACCAGCTTGTACTCGACATAGAAATCCGACAGCGCGGTCTGCACCACGTAGGCCGCCGGTGTCTTGCGAATCTCGGGAATCGTCGCCGCCGCTTCCAGCAGCAGCGCGTGTACCTGGCGCCAGGGCGTGTCGTAGCCGATGGTCAGCGCGCAGTCGAGTACGTAGCCGCGGTCGCCATCGATGCGCGAGAAGTTGCGCGTGACGTTGCCGAGGACGAAGGCATTGGGCAGCGCGATCTCCTCGCCGAGGCCGGTGCGCAGGCGCGTGACGAACAGGCCGAGCTCGGTCACGGTGCCTTCGTAGTCCTGGATGCGCACATACTCGCCCTTCTTCAGCGCATAGGTGTAGACGATGATCACGCCGCTGGCGATCTGCCCTACCACTCCGGAGGCGCCGATCGACGCCATCAGGCCGACTATCACCGACAGCCCCTTGAATGCTTCGGTGTGCGAACCCGGCAGGTAGGGATAGGCCATCGCGACGGCGAACAGCCAAAGCGACGCATTGACGATGCGCCGCGTCGCAGGCGCGGTGTGGTTGTTGAGCATGGAGCTGTCCGACGGCCGCGCCTCGATGCTGTCGAAGAACTCGGACGAGACCCGGGTGGTGACCCAGGCCAGCAGGAAGATCGCCACCGAGACGAAGATGCCCGGCAGCGAATCGACCACCGCCGCCAGTGCCTGCGTCGTGAGGTTGACGATGGAGCCGGACATGGTTTCGCTCGCGGGTCGCGTCAGCGCGAACTGGGCCAGGGCGTAGGTAAGGTAGGAATAGGCCATGGCCATGACCAGCAGCCAGGTCATCAGGATTGCGACGCGCGCCGCGATGCCCGGCAGGGCGCCCGACATGCGTTGCCCCCAGTGGCTGGCCGGAAGCGATTCGACGCGTCGGTGCAGGCCGGCGACGAGCGCGCGGCGCAGGCGGGCAGAAAGTGTCAGCGTGGCGACCAGCGCGAGCAAGAGGAGGAACGTGGCCAGCACCAGCTTGAGCAGGCCTTCCAGGCGCGCGCGCGGGTCATTGCGCTCCCGCGCTTCGCTCCATGCCTTCTGCAATACCCGAGATGCCCGATTGGCCAGGTCTTCCGCGGATTCGCCGGCCTCCGCATGGACGTCGCCGGGAACCACGAGGAACAGGATTTCGTCATCGAGGCGCACTTCGACGCCCTGGGCGGCGGGCTTTACCGAGGTCCAGCCTTCGCCTGGTTTGGCGAAGGCGCGCTCGATGCGCCTGCGCGCCCCGTCGGCGCGTTCGGTGGCGGTGAAGGTGCCGATCGGCGCGCGGAAGACGTGGATGCTGCGGCCACCGATGACGAGCGGAACGCCTTCATCGGCAGGGATTCCGGCGGCGCAGGCCACGCTGGTGACGCAAAGCAGCGTCATGCCGGCAAACAGCGCTGCGGCCCACGCCTTGATCGAATTCAAATCCAACGCAGGTATCTCCAAAGCATGGGCCGAGTGTAGCTCAGGCGGGTCGGCTGAAGCGCGCCAGGCCTTCCAGCACGAGGTTGTCCACCACGCTGAACGGCCGTCGCATGTGCGGCGCCAATTCCGCCGCCGCGCCGCCGGAGAGCAGGCAGGCCACGTCCTGCCGCTGGGTCGACCTGACGCGCTCGATGGCGCCCAGCGTGGCGTGCAGCGCGCCGCTGACGATGGCGTCGTCGGTGTTGGTCGCCAGCTGGCGGAACAGGCCCCTGGCATCGGGCAGGTCGGCGGTGTTCCGCGCCAGCGCGCTGCGCATCAGGGCCAGGCCGGGCAGGATCAGGCCGCCGCGAAAACGGCCCTGGGCGTCGAGCGCGTCGATCGTGGTGGCGGTGCCGGCCAGCACCACGACGCAGGCGTCTGCATGCAGCGCGCGTGCGCCGATCAGCGCGGCCCAGCGGTCGGCGCCGAGTTGCTGCGGAGTGTCGTAGCCATTGCTGACATCGCAGGCGCTGGCGGAACTGGTCAGCCATTCGAGCGGGACACGCAGTTGCGCGGCGAGTGCATCGATGTGCCGGCGCGCCGGATCGCCGGCGACGTTGCAGGCGACGATGCGCGCTGCTGGTGCCGGTAGCCGCTGCGGCAGGGTGGCGACGTCGGCGTAATCGAGCGCGCCCTGGGTGCACCAGGCGGCGCCGTCGCGCAGGCCGAACTTGAGGCGCGTGTTGCCGGCGTCGAGGCAGAGCAGCATCGCGTCGCTGGCTCAGGCCGGACGCAGCGAGACTTCGCCGGAAAGCACGCGCTCGATGCCCGCGGCGGTTTCGAACAGCAGCGCGCCGTCGGTATCGACGCCGCGGCAGATTCCTTCGCGCGGCACGGCAAAGTCGGCGGAGAGCAGGACAGGTGCATCCTGGAAGGCGTGGCGCGCCACCCATTCGTCGCGCAATGCGGCGAAGCCGGCGGCGGCGAACTGTTCCAGCGTTGCCAGCAGTTCGGTCAGCAGGGCCGCGTACAGCGTGCTCTCGTCGGTTGCCGGAAGCTCGAGCGCGGCGGAAGCGGCGCGCAGATCCGGCGGCATGGCCGCCGGCAGGTGCAGGTTGATGCCGATGCCGATCACCGCAGCATGCGGCGCGCCGGGCAGCAGCTCGACCAGGATGCCACCGAGCTTGCGCCGGTTCCTGAGGATGTCGTTGGGCCATTTCAGCGCCGTATCGCCGGCGCCGACTTTCCGCAGCGCGCGCGCAACCGCGAGTCCGACTGCCAGCGAGAGTCCGGCCGGCGCGGTGCCAGGGGCGAAGCGCCAGAGCAGGGAAAAGGTCAGGCTGTCGCCCGGGCTGGCGATCCAGCTGCGACCGCGCCGGCCGCGCCCAGCCGTCTGTTCGTTGGCGACGAGCACGGTGCCCGAGGCCGCGCCGGCGTCGGCGCGGGCCAGCAGCTCGGCATTGGTCGAGGCGCAGGTGTCGAGGACATCGACATCGAAACGCCGGGCGAGCGGCCCGAGGGCGGACGCGATCGCGGCTATGGTGGCGGGCATGCGTATTCCCCCAAGGTTTGGCGACGCCGGAGTTCGTCGCGTGGCCGCAGGACTATAAACGATGCCGCCAGTCCGGTGCTTCAGCCTTCGCCGTGGTCGGCCCGCGCGTCGTCGAGGCCGAGTTCCTGGATCTTGCGCGTGATGGTATTGCGGCCGATGCCGAGCAGTTGCGCCGCATCGACGCGACGGCCGCCGGTGGCGTTCAGCGCGCGGCGGATCAGCGTCGACTCGAATTCGCGGTTGAGGGTGTCGAACACCGCGCCCGGCGTGGCGGCGAGCAGTCGGTCGGCCTCGGCCGCCAGCACCGCGTTCCAGTTCGCGGGCAGGTCGCGTCGCGCGCTGTCGGCGCCTTCGCGCAGTTCGGCCGGCAGGTCGGGAATGTCCACGCTCTGCCCCGGTGCCATGACGGTCAGCCAGTGGCAGAGGTTTTCCAGTTGCCGCACATTGCCGGGAAACTCCAGGCCCTGCAGGTACTTGAGGGCGCCTTCGGTGAGGCGCTTGGGTTCGCCGCCGAGTTCCTGCGCGCTCTTTTGCAGGAAGTGTTTGGCCAGCAGCGGGATGTCGTCGCGCCGCTCGCGCAGCGGCGGCAACCGCAGGCGGATGACGTTGAGGCGGTGGAACAGGTCTTCGCGGAACAGACCTTCCTTGACCCGGCCTTCGAGGTCCTGGTGGGTGGCAGCGATCACGCGCACGTTGGCCTTGACCGGCTGGTGGCCGCCGACGCGGTAGAAGTTGCCGTCGGAGAGCACGCGCAGCAGGCGCGTCTGCAATTCGGCCGGCATGTCGCCGATTTCGTCGAGGAACAGGGTGCCATTGTCGGCCTGTTCGAAGCGGCCGCGGCGCAGCGCGCCGGCGCCGGTGAAGGCGCCCTTTTCGTGGCCGAAAAGTTCGGATTCGAGGAGGTCGCGCGGAATCGCCGCGGTGTTGATCGCGATGAAGGGCGCGTCCTTGCGCGGGCTGTGGCGGTGCAGCGCGCGCGCCACCAGCTCCTTGCCGGTGCCGGATTCGCCGTTGATCAGCACAGTCGCATGGGACTGCGAAAGACGGCCGATGGCGCGGAAGACTTCCTGCAGTGCGGAGCCCTGGCCGAGGATCTCGGGTACTGCGCTGGTTACTTCGGTTGCACCATTTTGGTGCGCCGCTTGCGCGATGGCACGGCGTACCAGGTCGACGGCCTGGTCGACGTCGAAGGGCTTGGGCAGGTATTCGAAGGCGCCACCCTGAAAGGCCGAGACAGCCGAGTCGAGGTCCGAATAGGCGGTCATGATGATGACCGGCAGCTCGGGATGGCGCTCCTTGACATGCTGCAGCAACTCGAGCCCGCTCTTGCCCGGCATGCGGATGTCCGATACCAGGATCTGCGGCCGTTGCCCGGCGTCCAGCGCGGCCAGTGCCTCGTCGGCGGAGCCGAAGGATTTGGCGGCGATGTTTTCGCGGCCCAGCGCCTTTTCCAGCACCCAGCGGATGGAGCGGTCGTCGTCGATTATCCAGACGGGATTCATGGGCGGTCCATCCCAGGCAACGGGTAGTTCATGGTTCTTCCTTCTTGGTTCGTACCAGTGGCAGCATCAGCGAGAAGCAGGTGCGGCCGGGGCGGGAACTGACTTCGATGGTGCCGCCGTGTTGCTGGACGAAGCTCTGCGCGATGGTGAGTCCGAGCCCGCTACCCTTTTCGCGGCCGGAGACCAGCGGATAAAAGATCTTGTCGCGAATCTCTTCGGGAATGCCGGGTCCATTGTCGATCACTTGCAATTCGAGTGCCAGCTCGTGATGCCTTTTCGCCAGCGTGACCTTGCGCGCCGCCCGGGTGCGGAAAATGATCTCCCCCTTGCCCAGCATCGCCTGCGCCGCATTGCGCGAAATGTTGAGGATGGCCTGGATCAGCTGCTCGCGGTCGCCGGTGATGTCGGGCAGCGAGGTGTCGTAGTCGCGGCGCACGCTGACGTCGTGGTATTCGGCATGGATCAGGCGCCGCACGCGTTCGAGGATCTCATGGATGTTTACCAGCGCCGGCTGCATGGTCCGATGCGAAGACAGCAGGCGTTGCATCAGGTCCTGCAGGCGGTCGGCTTCCTCGATGATGACCTGGGTATATTCCTTGAGCGGCTCGCTGTCCAGTTCGCGCTCCAGCAGCTGCGCCGAGCCGCGGATGCCGCCCAGCGGGTTCTTGATTTCGTGCGCCAGGTTGCGCACCAGTTCGCGGTTGGCCTGCTGCTGCTGCGCCAGCTGTTCTTCGCGCGCGGCGCGCAACTGCTGGTCGATCGGGCGCACTTCGATCAGCAGCCGCGCGTTGCCCGCCTCGATCGGACTTACCGTGCAATCGGCATGGAGCTGCCGCTCCGGCGACGGTTCGATCAGGATGTTGTTGCCGGTATAGCTCCAGTTGTTCTTCAGCGCATTGTCGAGCGCGGCGGCGAGGCCGGCCGGCTTGCCCACCAGGCGGTGCAGCGGGTGGCCCAGCAGTTGCCGGGAGCTGACTTCGAACAGGTTCTCCGCCGCCGGGTTCACGTGGCGGATGACCAGCCCGGCATCGACCAGAACGACGGCGGAAGAAAGCAGGTCAAGCCCGCTGAAGGCATTGAAGGACTCGGCAGTGTTCATTGGCGGTGAGTCTCGCAAGAAGCGCACCAGCCGCCGATCGGCGCGGCGGCGGCTCAGCGCAGGTTGCCGAGCTCTTTCTTCAGGGACTCGACATTGCGTTCGTGCAGCGCAACGGTGTCGCGCAGCGGCTGCAGTTTGTCGGCGGGCTGGTTGCCGGCGTCCTGCAGGGCCTTCTTCGCCTTTTCGGTGTTCTGCAGTTCGTTGGCGAGTTCCTTGTCGAGGATGGCGCGCCGGTCGCCGTCGCGCGCCTTCTGTTCGCTGCCGGAAACACGCGGGAAATCGCCTGGAGTGGGTGTCGCCGAGGCCCGTGGCTTTGCCGGACCGGCTGCCGGTGCCGGTGCGGCCTGATGCGAAAGCACGATGCAGTTTTTCTTCGGCGCCTTCTGGTTGGTGTACAGCACCACGCCGGATTCATCCGTGCATTTGTAGAGCGTGTTGGCCGTGGTGGTGAGCGGCAAAGCCAGTGCAAGTGCGGACAGTAGGAGCTTCATCATTCAAGTGTATGTCAATTGCTGCGGCATCGCCAAATGGGTGTCCGCAGCGGCACTGGCCTTGGCCGGCGGGGAGCCGGGATTCGTACCGGCGAAAAAAAGGACGGGCAAGCCCGTCCTCCGGTCGATCGTCGCAGCGCAGCCACTGTGGCGACGCGGGGCAGCATTCTCTGCCGGCCCGCGCGCCACGCGTGGGCCAGCCGTCAGATCGAGTAGTACATGTCGAACTCGACCGGATGGGTGGTCATGCGGAACTTGGTGACTTCTTCCATCTTCAGGTCGATGTAGGCGCTGATCATCTCGTTGCTGAACACGCCGCCACGGGTGAGGAACTCGCGATCCTTGTCCAGGTACTCCAGCGCCTGCTCCAGCGACGAACAGACGGTCGGGATCTTGGCATCCTCTTCCGGCGGCAGGTCGTAGAGGTTCTTGTCGGCGGGGTCGCCGGGGTGGATCTTGTTCTGCACGCCGTCGAGGCCGGCCATCATCAGCGCGGTGAAGCACAGGTAGGGGTTGGCGCCCGGATCCGGGAAGCGGGTCTCGATGCGGCGGGCCTTGTCCGAATGCACGTAGGGGATGCGGATCGAGGCGGAACGGTTGCGGGCCGAGTAGGCCAGCTTGACCGGGGCTTCGAAGCCGGGGACCAGGCGCTTGTAGGAGTTGGTCAGCGGGTTGGTGATGGCATTGAGCGCGCGGGCGTGCTTGATGATGCCGCCGATGTAGTACAGCGCGAACTCGGACAGGCCGGCGTAGCCGTTGCCGGCAAACAGGTTCTTGCCGTCCTTCCAGATCGACTGGTGCACGTGCATGCCGGAACCGTTGTCGCCGACGATCGGCTTGGGCATGAAGGTCGCGGTCTTGCCGTAGCTGTGGGCGACGTTATGCACGATGTACTTCAGCAGCTGGGTCTGGTCGGCGCGGCGCACCAGGGTGTTGAACTTCGTGCCGATCTCGTTCTGGCCGGCGGTGGCGACTTCGTGGTGATGCACTTCCACCGGCAAGCCGCAGGCTTCGAGCAGCAGGCACATCTGGGCGCGCATGTCGTTGAAGCTGTCGACCGGGGGCACGGGGAAGTAGCCGCCCTTGACATTGGGACGGTGGCCGGAGTTGCCGCCTTCGAACTTCTCGGAGGACGACCAGGCGGCCTCTTCGGAGAAGATCTTGACGTGGGCGCCGGACATGTCCACGCCCCATTCGATGCTGTCGAAAATGAAGAACTCGGGCTCGGGGCCGAAGTAGGCGGTGTCGCCGATGCCGGAGGACTTCAGGTAGGCCTCGGCGCGCTTGGCGATCGAACGCGGGTCGCGGTCATAGCCTTTGCCGTCAGCCGGCTCGACCACGTCGCAGGTCAGGACCAGCGTGGTTTCGTCGAAGAAGGGGTCGATATAGGCGGTGGCGGCATCGGGCATCAGCTGCATGTCAGAGGCCTGGATGCCCTTCCAGCCGGCGATCGAGGAGCCGTCGAAGGCGTGGCCGTCTTCGAACTTGTCCATGCTGAAGGCCGAAACCGGCACGCCGACGTGCTGTTCCTTGCCGCGGGTGTCGGTAAAGCGGAAGTCGACGAACTTGACTTCCTTCTCTTCGACCATCTTGATTACGTCCTGGGGGGTCATGAGCTGCTCTCCTGAAAAATAATGGCAAATGCGGGGGTAGGTAGTCGATACCGGAATGCAACGGTGCAGCGTTCCGATAGCAGGTAGCGTGCCATTCGCACCACGAAGGGAAGGGATTGTGCCACAAGTCTTTTTGCTTCACGATAGCCGGATCCGTGCACCAGCACGGTGCAAGCCAGATCCAATCAGCACCGTTATGGTGCAACGTGTAGATTGAGGCGGATCGCGACGAACCACGGGTCGTTTACCAGCGCGGCATCCAGCCTCTGCCGGAAAGCAGCCAGCCGGGTCGCGTCGGCATAGTCGGGCGGCAGGAAGATTTCGGCTTCGACACGGGTTCCGAGGTAATGCAAGGTGGTCCGTTCGAAGTCCGGCGGATCGGCGTCCAGCAGTTCGCGCAAGTGCGCCAGCAGTGTGGGGCGGTCGGGAAGGGCCACGGCGGCATTGCCCTGCAGGTCGTTCTCGGCATCGACATGGACCAGCACGTCGAGCACTTCGGGATGGCTGGCCAGCACGCGCTGCCGCGCCGACTCGGCGATGCGGTGGCCCTCGGAGACGCTGATGCGCGGGTTGACCTGCACGTGTGCGTCGACCAGCACCTGGTGCGCCATGCGCCGTGTGCGCAGTTCATGCATGCCGAGTACGCCCGGGGTGCTGGCGATAGTGTGGCGAATTGCCGCCACTTCCGCGGCAGAGAGGCCGGTGTCGATCAGTTCGCGGATGGCATCCCAGCCGAACCTGAGCCCGGCGCGCACGATCATCGCGCCGACGATGATGGCGGCCACTGCATCGGCGAAATTGAAGCCGGCCAGAGCGCCGGCGATGCCCGCGGCTACCACCAGGGACGACAGCGCATCGGCGCGCGCGTGCCAGGCGTTGGCCACCAGCATCGGCGAACGCAGGCGCTCGGCGGTGGCCAGCATGTAGCGGAACAGGCCTTCCTTGGCGGCCAGGGTAAACAGCGCCGCCCACATCGCGGCCACGCCGACCGGCGGTGCGCTGCCGATGTCCTGCAGGCGTCCGGCCGCAGCGATCAGGATGCCGGCGCCGGTGCCCGCCAGCAACACGCCGAGCACCAGCGAGGCAGCGGTTTCGTAGCGGCCGTGTCCGTAGGGGTGGTCGGCGTCGGCGGCTTCCGCGCCCTTGCGGTTGGCAAACAGGACGAAGGCGTCGGCGACGATGTCCGACAGCGTGTGCATGGCGTCGGCGATCAGGCTTTGCGAATGCGCGATGAGGCCGACGACGATCTGCATCGTGGTCAACGCGACGTTGACCGCGACGCTGACCCAGGTGATGCGCTGGCCCTCGGCGAAGCGCGAGCCGGGGCCGGTGTCGGCGGCATCGCGGTGGCCGCCGGTGAAGTCATGGGGGTGGGTATCGCGGGACATCGTTGCGGGCGGGTATACTCGATCCCCCGATTCTATTCTCCTGCTCCTGCAGCGCCTGCCATGGGACGCCTGAACGAAATCCTTTCCCTCGCCCAGTCACGAGCGCGCGAACTCAAGCTGGCCTTCGAGGGCGCGCTGACGCCGCACGAGGCCAGTGAAGTGCTGCGCCTGGCGCCGAATGCGCGCCTCATCGACGTGCGCACCAAGGCCGAGCTGGACTGGGTCGGCCGCGTGCCCGGCGCGATCGAGATCGAATGGCAGGACTACCCCGCCAAGCATCTGAACCCCTACTTCCTGCAAACGCTGAAGCACAGCGTGGTCAGCGAATCGCTGCTGCTCTTCCTCTGCCGCTCCGGGCAGCGCTCGGCCAATGCCGCCAAGGCCGCCACCGAAGCCGGCTTCCCCGACTGCTACAACATCCTCGAAGGCTTCGAGGGCAACAAGGACGCCAACGGCCAGCGCAACCGCACCGGCGGCTGGCGTGCCAGCGGCCTGCCCTGGAGCCAGTCGTAACGCTTATGGCACCGAGATCCACCCGCCGAGGATGAAACACGCGAAAGGCGAATTGATCGCCCCTTCCCCCCTCGCGGGGGGTTACCAGTCGGCGCGCTGCGCGCGTCCGTAACCAAGGACTTCGAACGAGGTATCTCGTCAATTTCGAGAACTCCAACCATGCAAACCGCCACCATCTCCTTCGACCGTTTCAACAGCCTCGCCGACAAGGATGCCGGCGAGCGCATCCGCGCCGCGAAGGCCAGGCTAGGCAAGGACGTCGTCCTGCTCTGCCACCACTACCAGCGCGCCGATGTTTACGCCCACGCCGACATCACCGGCGATTCGCTCAAGCTGTCGCGCCTGGCCTCGCAGGCGGAGGCCAAGCACATTGTCTTCTGCGGCGTGCATTTCATGGCCGAGGTGGCCGACATCCTCTCGCGCCCGGAACAGATTTCGATCCTGCCCGACCTCGCCGCCGGCTGTTCGATGGCCGACATGGCTAGCCTCGCCAAGGTCGAGCGCGCCTGGCGCGAACTGTCCGCCGTGCTCGATCCCGACCAGAAGGTCACCCCCGTCACCTACATCAATTCGGCGGCCGACCTGAAAGCCTTCTGCGGCGCCCACGGCGGCATCGTCTGCACCTCAAGCAATGCGCCGAAGATCCTCGAATGGTCCTTCGCCCAGCGCGAGAAGGTGCTGTTCTTCCCCGACCAGCACCTCGGCCGCTGGAGCGGCTACAAGATGGGCATTCCGCTCGACGAGATGGTGATCTGGAATCCCGACCTCGAACAGGGCGGCCTCACGCGGGAGCAGATCGCCAAGGCGAAGATCATCCTCTGGCACGGCTTCTGTTCGGTGCACCAGATGTTCCAGCCCAAGGACATCATCAAGTTCCGCAATCAGCATCCCGATGGCTTTGTCATCTCGCACCCCGAATGCAGCTTCGAGGTCTGCAAGCAGTCCGACTACATCGGCAGCACCGAAACCATCCTGCAGACCGTCAAGGCCGCGCCGCCCAACACGCGCTGGCTGGTCGGCACCGAACTCAACCTGGTCGAGCGCCTGGCGCAGGAAGTGAAGCACGAAGGCAAGATCGTGCAGTTCATGGCCAGCACCATCTGCATGTGCTCGACCATGCAGCGCATCGATCCGCAGCACCTGGCCTGGACGCTGGAGAACCTGGTCGACGGCAAGGTGGTGAACCAGATCAGCGTGCCCGAACATGAGGCGAAGCTGGCCAAGGTGTCGCTGGAGCGCATGCTGGCGGTTTCCTGAGCGGAATCGCCGTGGCGCCGGCGCCGACTTTCGTGCAAGCCCAAGGGAACGATCGCCGTGGATGATGTCCTGCGCTTCGGCGCCGTGGCCATCCATCTCGGCGACAAGTCGGGCAAGTATCCCGACGGCAACCAGGTCATCGTGCACGGCGGCGACACGCGCGCCGCCTTCGATACGCCGCTGGCAGCGAACCGGATCGGCGCCGACTTCGACGACGTCGACCTGGTGCTGCTCGGCCACGCCCACGAAGACCACATGGCCGGCCTGCATCGCGTGCCGCGGGCGCGGGTCGAGGTGCACGCGGCGGACCTGCGCGCGGTGCAGTCCTGGGAGGGCCTGGCGGCGCATTACGGTTACGCCGACGACGTCCTGGCCCGGGTGCGCGAGATGATAGATCGCGATTTCCACTACCACCCGCGGCCCGACGCCACGGGCTACGTGCATGACCAGCGCTGGGACCTCGGCGGCGGCGTGCGCGTCCGCGCCCACCACCTGCCCGGCCACACTTCGGGGCATTGCGCGCTGGTGGTCGAAAGCGAGGGCGTCGCCTTCATCGGCGACATCGACCTGACCGGCTTCGGCCCCTACTACGGCGACGCCACGTCGAGCCTCGCCGCCTTCCGCGCCAGCCTCGCCGAGGTCGCGCAACTCGATGCAGAGGTCTGGGTCACATCCCACCATCGCGCCGTGATCACCGATCGTGGCCAGTTCCTTGCCGACCTCGCGCGTTTCGCCGGCCGCATCGACGAACGCGAGGAGAAGCTGCTCGGCTTCCTGCGCGAGCGGCCGCACACGCTGGCCGAACTGGTCGACAGGCGCCTGCTTTACCCGCAGGGCGTGAGCCTGCCCTACGTCGAAAGCGCCGAGATCAACTCGATCCGCATGCACCTCGACGAGCTCGCCGCGCAGGGTCGGGTGGGCGTGGACGGCGATCGCTTCGTGCTTGCCTGACCCCACCGGCCGACCGTGATCGCGGCATGACGCAAACGCTTTCCATCGCCACCTGGAACATCCACAAGGGATTCTCGCAGTTCAATCGCCGCATGATGGTGCACGAGCTGCGCGATCGCCTGCGCGAATTGTCGGCCGACATCGTGTTCCTGCAGGAAGTGCAGGGCCTGCACCTGGGCCATGCCGAAAGGCACCCGAATTGGCCGTTGCAGCCGCAGCACGAATTCCTCGCCGAGGATGTCTGGGCCAACCACTCCTACGGCCGCAACATGGTTTACGACCACGGCCACCACGGCAACGCGATCCTGTCGCGCCACCCCATCCTGCATGAACACAACCAGGACGTGACCCACCTGCGTTTCGAGAAGCGCGGCCTGCTGCATTGCGCGGTGGAGGTGCCGCGACTCGGGCAACCCCTGCATTGCGTGTGCGTGCACCTGTCGCTGTTCGCGCGTTCGCGGCGGCGCCAGATGGATGCACTGGCGAGGCGGATCGAGGACGTGGTGCCGACAGGCGCGCCGCTGCTGATCGCGGGCGATTTCAACGACTGGCGCAACCATGCCGACGACTTGCTGGCACAGCGCCTCGGCCTCACCGAAGTGTTTGCCGGCAACGCGCAGCGGCCGTCGCGCAGCTATCCGGCGCTTTTGCCCTTGTTCCGCCTGGACCGGATATACCAGCGCGGACTGGAACTGGATGCCGCAATCGTCCACGCCGGGCCGCCGTGGTCGGGCATCTCCGACCATGCGGCACTGTCCGCCGAATTTCGGTTCGGTGCCGCTGGTTTGCGCCGCCCGTGAGCGCCGAATTCTGGCCGGCGGCCGCGCCCGGCCTGGTTGCCGGCAACCGCCTGCAACTGCTCGAATCCGGCGGCGAATACTTTCCGGCGCTGATCGCCGCGATCGACGCGGCACGCCATGAAGTGCATCTGGAAACCTATATTTTCGACGATGACGTCACCGGTCGCCGCGTCGCCGCCGCGCTGTCCGGCGCGGCGCGGCGCGGTGTTGCCGTGCGCGTGCTGGTGGATGGCTTCGGTGCGCGCGATTTCACTGCCGGCCTCGGCGCGACGCTGGCGGCCGATGGCGTCGAGGTGATGGTCTATCGGCCGGAAGCGGGGCGCTACGCCTTCCGTCGCCATCGTCTGCGCCGCATGCACCGCAAGCTGGCGGTGGTCGACGGCGGCACGGCCTTCGTCGGCGGCATCAACGTGGTCGACGATTTCGACGACGGCAGGGAGCTTGCGCCGCGTTTCGATTACGCCGTTCGCATCGAAGGGCCGCTCGCCGCGCGCGTGCACCTCGCGGTGCGGCATGTCTGGCGCCTGGTGCGCTGGGCGCGCCTGGGCCGCCGCCCGCCGCCGCCCGCCGAATTGCCGCCGCCGCCGCCGGTGGCCGGCACGACGTCCGCCGCCCTGCTGATCCGCGACAACCTGCGCCACCGGCGCGACATCGAGAACGCCTATCTGGCGGCAATCCAGGGTGCGCGGCAGCGGGTGGTGATCGCCAACGCGTATTTCCTTCCCGGCCGGACCTTCCGCAAGGCGCTGGTGGCGGCAGCGCGGCGCGGCGTGCGTGTCGACCTGCTGCTGCAGGGCCGCCCCGACCACCTCATGCTGCATTTCGCCACCCTGTCGCTTTACCATCGCCTGATGGCGGCCGGGATCCGCGTCTTCGAGTACGACAAGGCCTACCTGCACGCCAAGGTGGCCGTGGTCGATGGCGACTGGGCTACGGTCGGGTCGTCCAACATCGACCCCTTCAGCCTGTTGCTGGCGCGCGAGGCCAATGTCGTGGTGCGCGGCGCCGAGTTCGCCGCGCAACTGCTGGCCAGCCTCGATGCGGCGATGGCCGATGCCGCCCGCGAGGTGCGCCACAAGGATCATCGCCACCGTTCCTGGCTGACCCGGGTCGCCAGCGCCGCGGCCTACAGCGTTGTGCGCTTCCTGGTCGGCGTCACGCGCTACGCGGGGAAGCAGTACCGCGGCTAGCGCCGCCGCGCGAACCGGGGGGCTGGCGCCGGGTGCCTCGTCCTGATTGAACATAAAATAAATCAACGAGTTGCATGAGGATGCCAGGCTGCAAGCCGTGGCGGCCGGCACTGCGGGATGCGATTGCTTGCCGGGGCCGTGAAATAAGTCACGCGTAGGTCCGAACGGACTATTGGCCCGCCACGTCGCGCCGCCTAGGATGCAATCAACGCAGCAAACGCTGCCACGAACAGCAAAATTCTCGAGGGCATGGCAATGAAAACATTACTGGCGCTGATGGCAGGTTTGGTCAGCACGGGTGCGGCGATGGCGTTCTCCGAGTTTGCGATCGAAGCTCCAGTCGCGATCCAGACCTATTTTTCGACCCCGCCTACCGGGACCGGTGAAATGGTAGTGGCAGGCATCGGCCTGATGATGTACGTCGCCCACCGCCGCGTGAGCCGCTCCATCAAGCGTTAATCAGACAAAAGCCGGGACGGGCGGACGCTGGCGTCCGTCCCGGCGGGTGGCAAGCGGCCCGGTTCCGCTTCAGCGTGGGGCAGACTTCAGTCTGCCAGGGTCGGCTAAAGCCCGCGCCACAGGGGTTCAAACTTCCGAAGCAGACGACTAGCCGCTGTTGCGCAGGCCGGCGGCGACGCCGTTGATGGTGAGGTGGATGCCGCGCTGCACGCGGTCGTCGGTCTCGCCGGCACGGTGGCGGCGCAGCAGTTCGACCTGGATGTGATTGAGCGGGTCGAGGTAGGGAAAGCGGTTGCGGATCGAGCGCTTGAGCAAGGGGTTGAGGTCGAGCAGTTCCCTTTCCCCGGTGATCGCCAACAGCGCGGCGATCGAGGCTTGCCACTCGGCCTTGATCTGCGGAAAGATGGCCTCGCGCAGTGCCGCGTCCTTGACCAGCAGCGAGTAACGCTCGGCGATCACGATGTCGCTCTTGCCCAGCACCATGTCCATGTTGGACAAGGTGGTGCGGAAGAAGCCCCAGTCGCGGTGCATCTCGGCCAGCAGCGCCATGCCCGGTTCGCCGTGCTTTTCGCGCCAGGCGGCGACGGCGGCGCCGAAGCCGAACCAGCCCGGCAGCATCAATCGGCATTGCGCCCAGGAAAACACCCAGGGAATCGCACGCAGGTCCTCGATGGCGGTGGTCTTCTTGCGTGACGCGGGCCGGCTGCCGATGTTGAGTGCGGCGATCTCCGCGATCACCGTCGATTCCCAAAAATACGCTTCGAAGCCCGGCGTCTCGTACACCATCCTGCGATAGGCGGCGAAGGCGCTGGCCGACAGTTCTTCCATGGCGGCGAGGAATTGCGGCTTCGGCGCGTCGTGTTCGTGCGCCAGCAAGGTGGCTTCCAGCGTCGCCGCGGCGAGAATTTCCAGGTTGCGGCGGCCCAGTTCCGGGTTGGCGTATTTCGAGGCGATCACCTCGCCCTGCTCCGTGATGCGGATCTGGCCCTGCACTGCGCCCTGCGGCTGCGCCAGGATCGCCTGGTAGCTGGGGCCGCCGCCGCGACCGACCGAGCCGCCGCGGCCGTGGAACAGGCGCAGGGTGATGCCGTGGCGGGCGAACACCTCGGTCAGCGCGATTTCGGCGCGGTACAGCGCCCAGCCAGAAGTGAGGAAGCCGCCGTCCTTGTTGCTGTCGGAATAGCCCAGCATGCATTCCTGCAAGGCGCCGCGTGATCCGAGCAGGCGGTTGTAAAGCGGGATGGCGAGCAGCCGATCCATGGTCGGGCCGGCATTGGCGAGGTCGCCGATGGTCTCGAACAGCGGCACGATATTCACGTCGAGCGCATGTTCCAGCGGTCGCAACAGGCCGACTTCCTTGAGCAGCACGGCGACTTCGAGGATGTCCGAGACGCCGTCGGTCTTGGAGATGATCACGTTTTCGATCGCCGCG
The DNA here is from genome assembly GCA_016716965.1 of Sulfuritalea sp. Lineage (GTDB taxonomy): Bacteria > Pseudomonadota > Gammaproteobacteria > Burkholderiales > Rhodocyclaceae > Sulfuritalea. The sequence goes on from JADJUP010000048.1 coordinate 34,673, forward strand.
CGGCCGAAGCGCTGGTGGATGCTGCGCGCGGTGTGGAAGATCGCCAGCTCGTTGCGCGTCTCGTCCGAGTAGTTCACGCCGGGCGCCGTCAGCGGCCGCGGCGTGGCGAGTTCTTCCAGCAGCAGCGCGATGCGCCCGTTCTCGTCCAGCGCGAGGTAGTCGCTGCCGGGGTTGGCGATGGCGAGCAGTTCGGCCACGGTGCGCGCATGCACGTCGGAATTCTGCCGCAGGTCGAGCGGCGCCAGGTGGAAGCCGAAGATGGCGACGGCATGGCGCAGGCGGCGCAGGCGGCCGCGCCCGAGCAGACCCGCATTTGTGGCTGATCAGCGAACGGTGCAGCACGTCGAGGTCGGCGGCGAGCTCGGCGGCGCTGGCATAGGGCTCGGCGGCGCCGACGGCATGGCGCGGCGCTTCGAGGCCGTCGAGCAGCAGCGCGGTCGCTGCCAGCCGCGCGTAGAAGCCGGCGATGGCGCGACGATAGGGTTCGTCCAGGCGATGCGGGCTGCGGTCGGGCGACTGTTCTGCCAGGCGCATCAGCTCGACATCGGGCACTTCGATCAGTGAGGTGGTAGTCGACAGTTCCGCGCCGAGCTGGTGCAGTTGTTCCAGCAGGTAGGCGATCGCCTTGCGGCTTTGCGCGCGCATCGCGGTTTCCAGCACCTCGGCGGTGACGAAGGGATTGCCGTCGCGGTCGCCGCCGATCCAGGAGCCGGGTCGCAGGTAGGGCGGCAGTTCCGCCAGGCCCTGCTCGCGCCAGCCGGGCACGGCCTGCGCGAGGTGGTCCTCGCTGGCGTTGTAAAGGCGCGGCAGTTCGCGCAGGAAGGTCATGTCGTAGAAGGACAGCGCGTTGTTCACCTCGTCCATCACCGACAGCTTGGCCCGGCGCAGCATGCGCGTCTGCCACAGGCGCAGCACGGCGCGGCGCAGCGCCTCGTCGTGCTCGGCCTGTTCCTCGGGCGAGAGTTCGGTGCGGTCGCGCTCGTCGAGCAGGCGCGCGATCTTCCACTGGCAGTCGAGGATGCTCTTGCGCTGCACTTCGGTCGGGTGCGCGGTCAGCACCGGCCGCACCTGGGCGCCGGCGAAGAAGGCGGCGAGCCGCTTCGCGTCGATGCCGGCCTTCTGCGCGCGGTCCAGCGAATGCGCCAGGCTGCCTTCGCGCGGCGCTGCGCCGGCCCGCGCGTAGGTGCGCGAGCGGCGGATGTGGTGCTGGTCCTCGGCGATGTTGGCCAGGTGCGAGAAATAGCTGAAGGCGCGCACCACCATGTTGGTCCGTTCGCGCGGCAGCTCGCGCAGCACGGCATCCATGTCGGCGCGCGCCGCGCGGTCGTCGTCGCGATGGATGCGCAGCGCGAGCTGGCGGATCTGCTCGACGCGGTCGAAGACCTCGGCGCCCTCCTGCTCGCGCACGGTGTCGCCGAGCAGGCGGCCGAGCAGGCGGATGTCCTCGCGCAGGGGCTGGTCCTTGTCGATGGTGGTGGCTTTTTCGGTGGTCATGTTTGGCGCCAGGTTCACTGGCGGGATTTGATGCGGTCGCGGCTTTCCTCGATCGCGCGTTCGAGGTAGGCGCCGTAGAAGTCGGCCAGGCGATAGCCGACGATGGCTTCGGCGAGCTGGGTACCGTCCGGGCCGTGGAACATCACGGTCGGCGCGAAGCGCGCCTGCATCTGGTTCGAAAAGTCGGCGCTGGTGGTACGGCGGCCGGCGAAGTCGACCAGCGGCGTGGCGCGGTCCATGTGCAGTTCGCGCACCACGGCAGGCGCCTTCGGGTCGCGCGACAGCGGGCCGAGGTGTTCGCGCCTTACCTTGGCGCACCAGCTGCAGTCGTCGCGGCTGTAGAGCACCACCAGGGGGACGCCGCGCGCGGCGGCCTGGCGCGCTTCGGCAGCGAGGTCGCGGGCTTCGGTCAGCGTGCTGGGCGGCGACTGCGCCAGCGTGGGAGCGGCGACGAAAAACAGGGCGGCGGCGAGCGCGCCGGCAAGGCGAATGATGATGGACACTGGCGAAATCCTTGGCGATGCAGGATGGGAAATCCTACCTGCGCCAGCGCGGACGGCAATCACTGTCTTCGATCGTCCGATCAATGATGCAGGATGCGGGCGAGGAAGGTCCGCGCCCGGTCGCTCGCCGGGGCGTCGAAGAAGGCACCGGCCGGCGCGTCCTCGACGATCTCGCCGTGGTCCATGAACACCACGCGGCGCGCCACCTTGCGCGCGAAGCCCATCTCGTGCGTGACGCACATCATGGTCATGCCCTCCTGCGCCAGTTCGACCATGACGTCGAGCACCTCGCCGATCATCTCCGGGTCGAGCGCCGAGGTCGGCTCGTCGAACAGCAGGCAGATCGGGTCCATCGCCAGCGCTCGCGCGATCGCCACGCGCTGCTGCTGGCCGCCCGAAAGCTGGCCGGGGAACTTGTCGGCGTGGGCGCGCAGGCCGACGCGGTCGAGCAGGCTCATGCCGCGCGCATCGGCCTCGTCGGCCTTGCGGCCGAGCACCCGGACCTGGGCCAGGGCCAGGTTCTGCCGCACGCTCATGTGCGGGAACAGTTCGAAATGCTGGAACACCATGCCGACCCGGGCGCGCAGTTTGGGCAGGTCGGTCTTCGGGTCGCCCACTGAAATGCCGTCCACCGTGATCGTGCCTTCGGTAAAGGGTTCGAGGCCGTTCACGCACTTGATCAGGGTCGACTTGCCCGAGCCCGACGGACCGCAGACCACCACCACCTCGCCCTTGGCGACCTGGGTGCTGCAGCCCTTGAGCACCTGGGTCGGGCCGTACCACTTGGAGACATTGCGGATTTCGATCACGGTGCGGATACCTTCAGCGAACGATGGCGACGCGCTTCTGCAACTGTCGCACGGCGAGCGACAGGCTGAAGCAGATGGCGAAATAGATCAGGGCGGAGAGCACGATCATCTCCACCGGGCGATTGTAGTTCTTGCCCACCACGTCGGCGGCCTTGAGCATGTCCTTGGCACCGATCGCATACACCAGCGAGGTGTCCTGGAACAGCACGATGGTCTGCGTCAGCAGCACCGGCAGCATGTTGCGCAGCGCCTGCGGCAGCACCACGTGGATCATGGCCTGCGCCTGCGTCAGGCCCAGCGCATGCGCGGCATGCACCTGGCCGCGCGACACGCTCTGGATTCCAGAACGCATGATCTCGCAATAGAACGCGGCCTCGAAGGCGGTGAAGGTGATGATGGCCGAGACCTCGGCGCCCACCGGCTTGCCGGTCAGGTAGGGAATGATCAGGAAGAACCAGAGGATCACCAGCACCAGCGGGATCGAGCGCATCAGGTCCACATAGGCGCCGGCCACGCGCGCCAGCGGCACGATCGGCGACAGCCGCGCCAGCGCCAGCAGGGTGCCGATGACGATGCCGCCGGTCATCGCGATCAGCGTCAGGCGCAGCGTGAACAGCAGGCCGTCGCGGATGAAAGGCAGGCTAGGGCCCCAGACGGAAAAGTCGAATTCGCCCACGGCTATCCCGACTTCGCGATCAGGCCCGGCACGCGCGTACGCGCTTCGATCCAGGCCATGCCGCGATTGGCGGTGAAGGCGCAGATGAAATACAGCAGCGTCACCGCGAGGTAGGTTTCGATGCCCTGCTCCGAATCCTCCTGCATCTGCCGCGCCTGGAAGGTCAGCTCCATGACGCCGATGGCGAAGGCGACCGAAGAGTTCTTGAACACGTTCATGAACTCCGAAGTCAGCGGCGGGATCACGATGCGCAGCGCCTGCGGCAGGATCACGTGGCGGTAGGCCTGCGGCAGGCTGAAGCCCAGGGCGAGGGCCGCGTCGCGCTGGCCGCGCGGCAGGCTGGTGATGCCGGCGCGCAACTGCTCGGCGACGCGCGCCGAGGTGAAGAAGCCGAGGCACAGCGCGGCGGTGACGAACTCCTTGGCCGGCATCTCCTGCTTGACCCACAGCGACCAGTCGCGCGGCAGGAACTCCGGCACGACGAAGAACCAGAGGAACATCTGCACCAGCAGCGGCACGTTGCGGAACAGCTCGACCCAGGCCGTTCCCAGCGCAACCAGCAGCCGCGACGGCGTGGTGCGCAGGGCGCCGACCGCGATGCCGATGGACAGCGCCAGCACCCAGGCCGTCAGCGATACCGCCAGCGTCCAGCCCAGCCCGGTGATCAGCCAGTCGAGGTAGGTCTCGTCGCCGCCCTTGACCTGCTCGCCGAAGATGCCCCAGTTCCAGTGGTAGTTCATGCGCCGCTACCGTACCGCCAGCGCCGACTTTTACTTTTTGTTGAAGCTCTCGGCGGGCGCGTCGCTGGGTGCCTTGATCAGCTTCTTCAGCGCCTCGCTCATGGGGAAGTTCAGGTTCACGTTCTTCGGCGGGATCGGCGACATGAACCAGCGCGCGTAGAGCTTTTCAACTTCGCCGCTCTTCATCATGCCGGTGACGGTCTCATCGACCAGTTTCTTGAACTCGGGATCGTCGCGGCGGAACATGATCGCGATCGGCTCGATGCTGAGCACCTCGCCGACCACGGCGTAGTCGGCCGGGCTCTTGGCCGAGGCGATGCGTCCGGCCAGCAGGTTGTCGTCCATGACGAAGGCCACGGCGCGGTCGGTTTCCAGCATCAGGAAGGAATCGGCGTGGTCCTTGCCGTAGACCTCCTTGAAGTCGATGCCCTTGCCCTTTTCGTGGGCGCGCATCAGTTGCACGCTGGTGGTGCCGGTGGTGGTCGCCACCGGCTTGCCGCCCAACTGGCCGAGGCTGGTGATGCCGGACGACTTCTTGACGGCCATGCGCACGTTGGTGACGAAGGTGGTCGGCGCGAAGGCGACCTGCTTCTGCCGCGCCTCGTTGTTGGTGGTCGAGCCGCATTCGAGGTCCACCGTGCCGTTGCCGACCAGCGGGATGCGGTTTTGCGAGGTCACCGGCTGGTGCGCCACCTTCAGCGCGGGCAGCTTGAGCTTCGCCTTGACGGCATCGACGATGCGATTGCAGATGTCGATGTGGTAGCCCACCGGCTGCTGCTTGTCGTCGAGGTAGGACAGCGGGTCGGAGGATTCGCGGATGCCGAGCGTGATGCTGCCGTTGTCCTTGACCTTCTTCAGCGTGCCGGTGTCCTGGGCCAGCGCGGGCGCGGCCAGGGTGGCGAGGGTGAGCGAGGCGAGCAATGCATGGCGGGTGTTCATGGCGGTCTCCTTGGTCAGGCGTCGGTCAGGTGTTGTTGCTGCTGCAATGCCCACATCTGGGCGTACATTCCGTTGCGCTCGAGCAGCGCGCGATGGCTGCCGCGCTCGACGATGCGCCCGGCGTCGAGCACCAGGATCTCGTCGGCGTTCATCACTGTAGACAGGCGGTGGGCGATGATCAAGGTGGTGCGGCCGACGGCGGCCTGTTCCAGCGCGGCCTGGATCGCCTTTTCGGTCTTCGAGTCGAGCGCCGAGGTGGCCTCGTCGAAGATCAGGATCGGCGGATTCTTCAACAGCGCGCGGGCGATCGCCACGCGCTGCTTCTCGCCGCCAGAGAGCTTGAGGCCGCGTTCGCCGACGCGGGTCTCGTAGCCGTCGGGCAGGCGCTCGATGAAGTCGTGGATGTGTGCCGCGCGCGCCGCGGCGATCACGTCCTCGCGCGGCGCCGTGGGCCGGCCGTACTGGATGTTGTAGAAGATCGTGTCGTTGAACAGCACCGTGTCCTGCGGCACGATGCCGATCGCGGCGCGCACCGAGCCTTGCTGCAGCGCGCGCAGGTCGGAGCCGTTGATTTTCACCGAGCCCGACGTGGTGTCGTAGAAGCGGAACAGCAGTCGCGCCAGCGTGGACTTGCCCGAGCCGCTGTGGCCGACCACGGCCACCGTCCTGCCGGCGCCGACTTTGAAATTCACGTCGAACAGGATCTGCCGGTTGGCTTCGTAGGCGAAGCCGACCTGCTCGAATTCGATTTCGCAAGGGCCGCTTTCAGCATCGGCGAACAGCGCCCGCGCATCGGGCGCATCCTGGACTTCGCGGTTCTTGCTCAGCAGCGAGAACATGCGCTCGATGTCGGTCAGCGACTGGCGGATCTCGCGATACAGCACGCCGAGGTGGTTGAGCGGCATGTAGAGCTGGATCAGGAAGGCGTTCACCAGCACGATGTCGCCCACCGTCATGCGGCCGGCGACCACCTCGACCGCAGCGCGCCACATCATCAGGGTCACCGCGGCGGCGATGATCAGCGACTGGCCGAGGTTGAGCCACGACAGCGAAATCTGGCTGCGGATCTGCGCCGCCTCCCACTTCTGCATCTGCTCGTCGTAGCGGTCGTGCTCCCAGCGTTCGTTGTTGAAGTACTTGACCGTCTCGAAATTGATCAGGCTGTCCACCGCGCGGATGTTGGCCGCCGAATCCAGCTCGTTCACCTCGCGCCGCAGGACGGTGCGCCAGTTGGTGACGAGGATCGTGAAGGTCACGTAAAGCACCAGCGTGACCAGCGTGATCAGCATGAAATCCTTGTCGTAGCGGAAGCCGAGGATGCCAAGTACCAGCGCAATTTCGACCAGTGTCGGCAGGATCGAATACAGCGTGTAGCTGATCAGCGAGCCGATCGAACGCGTGCCGCGCTCGATGTCGCGCGTCAGGCCGCCGGTCTGGCGGTCGAGGTGGAATCGCAGCGAAAGCGAATGCAGGTGCTCGAACACCTGCAGCGTGATGGTGCGCACCGCGCGTTGCGTGACGCGGGCAAAGAAGATCTCGCGCAGCTCGGTGAACAGCACCGTCGAAAAGCGCAACGCGCCGTAGGCCGCCAGCAGGCCCAGCGGCACCACCAGCACGGCCTGCTCCAGCTTGCCGGTGCCGGGCTGGGTGAAGGCGTCGATGATGTCCTTGAACACCAGCGGCACGCCGACGTTGGTCAGCTTGGCCAGCAGCAGGCAGGTCAGCGCGAAAACCACCCGGCCCTTCCATGCCCACAGGTAGGGCAGCAGGGTCTTGACGGTTTGCCAGTCGTGGCGGGTCTCGGGAATCGGCCCGGGCAGGGCCATGGTGGGAGGGGCGCGGCGCATCATGGTTTAGATTTTAACAACTCGGCGCGGCGGCAATTCCGAATGGAACATTGCGCCGGCCAGTCTCAGTCCTTGCCGGCCGCATCCGGCGCCGTCGCGCCGGTCCATTCCGTGGCCAGCCGGTAGCCCACCGCCAGCAGGGTAGGTCCGAGGAAGGCGCCGATCACGCCGAAGCCCAGCACGCCGCCCAGCACGCCGAGGAAGACGATGGCGAAGGGCAGGCTGGCGCCGCGGCTGATGATGAAGGGCTTGATGACGTTGTCGACCGTGCTCACCAGGAAGAAGCCCCAGGCCGCGACGAAGGCCGCCCAGCCTGCCTCGCCGCCCTGGAACAGCCAGATCGCCGCGCCGCCCCAGACCAGCGGCGGCCCCACTGGCACCACCGAAAGGAAGAAGGTGGCCACGCCCAGCAGCACGGCGCCCGGCACGCCGGCGATGGCAAAGCCGATCGCCGCAAGCACGCCCTGCGCCAGCCCGGTGCCAAGGATGCCGTAGATCACCCCGGTCACCGTCCCGCGCACGATGCCAAGCAGGTAGCTGGCGCGCTCGCCGGCCAGGCGTACCAGCGCCACCCGCAGGCGTCTGGCCAGGGCCTCGCCGTGCGTGAAAAAGAAGAAGGCGATGAACACGGAAATCGCCATGTCCAGGCTGCCCCTGGCTACCGCGCCACCGGCGGCCAGCGCCGCCGCCTGCGCCGGCTTGGCCAGCTTTTCCAGCTCGGCCATCAGTTTGCGCCCGTCGTGCGCGAAGCCCTGCCAGTAGTCGTGGATGGATTGGCCAATCACCGGCAGCGACGCCAGCCAGGCCGGCGCATCGGGCAGGCCGTCCTTGACCAGCGCGGTTGCCGCGCGGCCCAGCTCGGCGGCGTTGTCGGCCATCGCCAGCGCCACGGCGACCACCGGCCCCAGCAACACCACCGTAACCAGCAGGGTCATCAGGCTCGCCGCCAGCAGGCGCCGCCCGCCCACCGCGCGATCAAGCCAGAGGAAGGCCGGCCAACTGGTCGACGCCAGGATCGCCGCCCACACCAGCGCGGTGAGAAAGGGCCACAGCACAAGGATGCAACCCGCGCCGAGCAGGGCCAGGGCGAGGATGGGCAGGATGCGGTTGGAACTGAAATTCGGCATGGGGGGGAGGGGTGGGGTCGGCGGAGTGTCGAGGGCAATTATGCGGTTTTCACGGGCGAACTTGGGGATTGACGCAGGGCGGCTGCAGCGCTGACTTTCTTCCTTCGTCCCGATCGAGTCCGGGGCAGGCTATTCCGGCGAAGCACCGCACATATCGAGCGGCACATCGCTGCGCGATTCCCTCGCTTCGCTCGGTGACGCGCACCTAAACGTGGCACGTTACAATTCTGCTCATTCCGCCCGGGAGACCCATCATGAATTTCAATATCGAATGCGAGGAAGAGGTTGATGGTCGCTGGATCGCCGAGGTTCCTCAGCTTCCTGGTGTCCTGTGCTACGGCAAGACTGCCGATGACGCCATGGCAAAGGCCGAGGGACTTGCCCTTCGTGCCATGGCTGACCGCCTTGAGCAAAACGAGTTC
>JADJUP010000049.1 GCA_016716965.1 Sulfuritalea sp.
AACTGGACTGCCGCTTCGAAGTTCAATCCAGGTGTGGAAGAGGGCGACCTCTTCATCGACGACAGCCCCTTCGACGCATGGAAGCACGCCTGCATCCACCCACGGGATCTTTCCAGTTGAAATACCAGAAGCAGCTTCCTCCTCCGGATATGCGGTTCCTCTACTGCCTCCTGAGGGCGATTCTGGGGCTGTAGCACTTTCTGTGGGGTCTCCTGGGCGGCGACAGGAACCTACTGGGCCAGAGTAGCCTGCCCGAGGGCGATGAGTTGCCGGTGCCGCTTGCAGATGCCTGATTGGTCGGCTCGCTTGTTACAGCGCAGGAGGTTTCCATGGATGTAGACGCCAGGACAGAACTTGATCTCGGCAGCGGTCTTCACGCTGGGGGCGTCACGCTCCGTCACCCAACGAGCCACGAGGATGTCGCAGCAGTCGAGGCAGTTCATGTGGGCGGCGGGGACCTCGTTCTCAAGACACTCGGGGCATGTGTGCATTGCCTGAATCTACCAGAGATGGCAGAATGAGGAAAGAAGGGAACTGAAAACTGGCCGCGTACTACAACGAAATCGATCCGTTTTCCGCCCAGTGGCTCCGCGAACTCATCAAATCCGGTCTCATCGCCCCCGGCGACGTAGACGAAAGGGATATTCGAGATGTCACTCCCGCTGAGGTTCGAGGATATACCCAGTGCCACTTCTTCGCTGGAATTGGCGTCTGGTCCTACGCCCTTCGCCGAGCAGGATGGCCAGACGATGAGTCAGTCTGGACAGGCTCGTGCCCATGCCAGCCTTTCTCCACGGCAGGCAAAAGAAGCGGGACTTCTGACGAGCGGCACCTATGGCCGTCGTTCTTCCATCTCATCGAGAACGGTGGCCCTCCGGTTGTCTTTGGAGAGCAGGTTGCAAGCAAGGACGGCCTCGCTTGGCTCGACCTTGTTCAAACTGACCTGGAAGGAGCGGGTTACTCCGTCTGGCCGTTCGATACCTGCGCTGCGGGCTTCGGTGCCCCGCACATCCGCCAAAGGTTGTACTTCGTGGCCGACTCCGCAGGTGTTCGATTCAGTGGGGGAGGGGCAACCGAGACCGCTTCGCTACAAGGGGAATGCCCCGAGCGAGCAAGGGAACACGAGGGACCCGGATTCTCCGGGGAGTTACAGGGGCGACCTGAAGGACTACGCAGGATTGGTGTCGCCCAGGGCGACACCAACAACGAGGGACCACAAGGACGGCGGCTTTCAGCCGAACGTGCCAGAGAACTCCTTGTTGGGCAGGCAGGTGTGGCAGGCTTCTGGGGAGACGCAGACTGGCTCTGGTGTCGTGACCAGAAGTACCGCCCGGTTGAACCCGGCACATTCCCGCTGGCTCATGAGTCTCCCGCCCCAGTGGGACGATTGCGCGGTTATGGCAATGCAATCGTTGCCGAGCAGGCGGCGGAGTTCATCGCGGCGTACAGATCCAGTCTGACAGAACTGAATCGTTTAGACTAGAATCATGCCTGAGTTCACAGTGATCGATGCGAAGGATGCGCCACTAGCCCCAGGGATGCGGCGAGTCGAGATGCCGGACGGGACGTATAGGGTCCTCATGCCGGGGGCGCAAGTAGAGAGGTGGGTGCCGGGTGGCGGTCAGGGCTAAGCCGGCTCTCCCCGAAGAGTTCGACGACTTGGAGTACCAGGAGTACCCGGAACTCCTCCCTCGCCAGAACGAGGCATACGGGAAGCTCGTAACCGCCAAACCAGGGAGCTACACCATCCTTGGGTACGGAGGCGGAATGGGCGGGGGAAAACTCTACGACGTAGACGAATTAATCCCAACGCCGAATGGATATACACGCAATGGGGATCTCCGGGCAGGTGACAAAGTTTTCGGAGAAGACGGACAGGTAATCAGTATCCTTGTCGCCCACCCGGTGGTTACACCAGCGAAGGCGTACCGTCTTACTTTCGACGATGCAAGTACGGCGGTGGTCTCTTCGGATCATTTGTGGTTCACGACTACCACAGACGAGCGAAAGAAAGCTGGCCGAAGGACTCCTGAATACCGGGCCTCCCGTCGTGCTAATCGTCCTTCCAGGGCTACCGGCAAAAAGTCCGAGGCATTTCGTGTGGCAATCTCTGAGAGTAATTCAGGGAGGGAGTACGAATATCTCCAGCCCCCTGCCGGTTCGGTTCGCACTACGCAGGAAATTGCAGACACACTCCTGAACTCCCAGGGGTACTCGAACCACGCCATCGCGGTTGCGGGCGCACTCCAATTACCTATGGCAGAACTTCCCCTCGACCCCTATGTTCTCGGCGCATGGCTGGGAGACGGCCATTCCAACGGGGGTGGATTTACGGGTATAGATCCAGAGATATGGCAGCAGATTGAGTGTGCCGGATTTGAAGTCAGACATCGGGCAGATTCAAAATCCCACCACATCGTCGGTCTCACTCCATTCCTTAGGGCGCTGAATCTCATTAAAAACAAGCACATCCCGACCGAGTACACTCGGGCAGGGAAGAACCAGCGCCTCGCTTTGCTTCAGGGACTGATGGACACAGATGGTACGGTTTGTAGCTCTGGCTCAGTTGAGTTTACAAATACCAATAAACGCATCATCGACGGTGTGTTCGACCTAATATGCGGACTCGGCTACAAAGCGCGGGTAATCGAGGGCAGGGCTACCCTGAACGGGAAGGACTGTGGTCCAAAATGGGATATTAAGTGGACGCCACCAGAGTACGTTTTCCGTCTCAGGAGGAAGGTAGAGAAACAAAAACTAGGAACCAGGGGGACGATCCGCAGTCGCTATATTGTTGCGGCAGATGAGATTGATCCCACTCCAATGCGGTGTATCACGGTAGACAACCCGACTGGCCTATATCTCGCCGGTCAGTCGATGCTCGTCACCCATAACTCGATATTCCTTTCAACAATCTGCAAATCAGTTTCTGTTATCTTACCCCGGAACTCGCATTCTCCTTTGCCGTGACACTCTCAAAGCACTGAAGGAGACGACACTCATCGACTTCATGTCGATGCTTCCGCGCCAGTTGGTCCTCAAGTACAACCAGTCGGAGAACTGGCTTCGGGTACGCCGCGAGACGTGGCCCAAGGGTGTGTACTCGCAGATCAACTTCCAGGGTGTCCACGACTACGAGGCAATCGGTTCAGCCGCATACCAGATCATCCTCCTCGACGAAGCGCACGAGATCCCCGACGCCGCCGCTCGCTTCCTCATGACCCGTCTTCGCTGGCAGTTGCCGAAGTCGGTGAAGAAGGCGCTCTCGACACAGTGCCGTTACGTAGAGCAGGGGAAGGTGGCTGGCTGGCATGCGGTGCCCGCGTCTTCGACGGAGAGTGCCCTCAGCACGGCCCTGATTGGGTGTCCAGTGAAATCCCGTACTACTTCGTAGCGACGGCAAACCCGTGGCCGGGGTGGTACACCGACTGGTTCTGGAAAAAACACCTCGGAGACGCGCTTGCCGCACTGGGCGAGGGTTCTGACGTGAGCCTTCACTTCGTCCAGTCCCTCATGCGCGATAACAAGCACCTGCCAAGGAACTACGAAGCCCTGAACACGGTCGGCCTGACTCACGAGGAGCGCCGCCGCTTCATCGACGGCGAGTTCGGCGTCTTCACCGGCATGGTCTACGAAATGTTCGACCGACGTGTCCATGCGTGGAAGCAACCGGAGATCCCGATGTACAATCGCGTCATCGGCGGTCTCGACTTCGGCAATGAATCGAGCACTGGCCACTACACAACGGGAGTCGTCCTTTTGGTTACCCCGAGTGGGCGATTGATGATGGTCGATGAGTTCAAGCGCCGGGGGCCGAAGGTTTACGAGCAGCAGGGGCTTTGGATGCAGAAGATGCAGGAGAAATGGGGCAAGCCCATTGGAAAGAAGATTGAGTGGCGTGGTGACAAGGCGCAGGGTCTTGGTATCAAGATGATGGCTGACCTTGGGTTCAACATCACGAAGTCGAACAAGCCCGGCATGGACCGCATCGATGTCGGTATCCGGCACTGTGCTGGCCTCCTGAATCATGAGCCAGGGTCTTATCCAGGGTTCTTCTATCTCCCCGAAGGCCACCCACAGGGGGGCTGTCCGCAGTTTGAGAAAGAGATGATGGAGTATCGTCGCGACCCAGAAACCCTCAAGGTTGTGAAGGAGTCAGACGATATGGTCGACGCTTTCAGGTACGCCTGCGAATTGATACAGGGTATCAGTGGCGACCCGTCCAAACTGTTCAGGAACTCCCTCCCCAGCATGGAAACCGCATAATCGAGTACGTGGAACAACTCTTTCGCTGTCACTATTGCGGCACACGATACCACTGGGAGAAGTCAAACTCCTGGTCACTTAAGATGTCGTTCTGTTCTCAGGCCCATGAGCGTCAATTCAACGGGTTCGCTATCGAAGACATATTCGCAGTCAAGAGAAACGAACCCCAGCACCAACAGTGGAGGTTGTAGGAGGTGGGTCAAGGCTGGGTGCGGAGGGGGGGAGCCTGGGCCGCTGGGCTGGTAGCCGCGACATGGGCCGCGAGACTCCCTCGGCATTCTCTGCAAGGGCACCGCGATACGGGGTTGCGGAAGTCAAACTGGCCGAAGATGGTCGGGCAGGATCACGGGTCGCAACGACGAGGAAACGAACTCCCAAGTTACCAATTGGTCGAATTAGTAGGAAAGTTGGGACAATGACGTGCGACTGCCAAAAGAAGGGCCGATGTTCGAGAGGATTGTGCGCCGAAGAGACGTGCGTTCCGGTGGAGGAAAGTTTGGCTGCGGGAAGCGCCAATTCGGTTCCTATCGAGAAGCAAAGAACATGCTGCGACGTGGATGGCAGCGAAGCCTTGGAAGACTAGCGCCATACTTCTGTGACGACTGCCACCACTGGCATATAGGGAACCCTGACGGAATCAAGAGGACGGCTAGCCCCCAGGGTGCCGGGGGGCCCTGCGCAGGGCCCAGGGGGTGGGCTGCGGGCTCCCCTGTTTCCCCTTTGTCCCCTTCGGCCTGCAGTCTGCGTCAACTACTCCATTTCCTCTGCGGTACACTTGACTGTAAGTGGATACCCCGTACGACCATTCCCGTCTCCCCAGCCCAACACAGCTTCAGTCGATGCTCAAGGTCCAGTTGGATGTTTACTCCAAGCGCGACCGCCTGATTGACAAGTTCCGGCAGGCGCTTGATGGGCGGAATCCGATCAAGGCTCCTCGCTCGATGACGTACAAAACAGTGGCGTGGCACACCCGCCGCCTGAACGCCATCCTCAACGAGAAGACCTCACGTTACCGTCCCACTCCCGAGATCAAGGTGATCCCCGTGGGGAAGGATGGACGGGTTTCCAAGCCCATTCGGAATAAGGCAGAGCGTCTTGAGAAGGGCGCAAATGGGATGTTCTATCAGTTGGAGCGGCAGGGCGCTGAATCCGTCTGGCAGAACATCGTGTGGGACCTCCACGTTGCCGACGCGGCCTGCGAGAAGTGGCTCCGATCTCCTTCAACCTGGTGGCCGAAACTTGTTCCCTACCTCGAAGAAGACGAGGAGGAAGGTGCTGAACCTCGCGATGTGCTAGAGCGTGTCCACGGGGATTCCTACGAGAAGATCCGTGAGTCGTACAAGCAGGAGCAGGGTCTTCCGATTACCCGCTTCTGGGTGCCGATTGAGCGGTTCTATCCGGTGTTCGACCGGGGGTTCCTGACAGAGGGCTTCGAGCTTTCAGAACGCTCCCTCCGCTCCCTCATGAACAACCCACTCTTCGACACGTCCTCTCTCTCCGGTTATGCCCAGCGTGGTGATGGCGGTCTCGGCCAGAGTGTCGTCATCCTTGAATACTCGAACGACACGTATCACGCCTACTATGCCCTCGGTCCCAGTACGAACTCTCGCCAGGCATGGCCGCGTATTACGTCCAGCCTATCGCTCACGATGGGCACCCCCGTCCTCCTCCACTCCTACGAACACGGTCTCGGACGCCCGGTTTACAACTACATCATCGGGCGTGGTGGCGGATGGGTCTCTGGCGACTCGCGGCAGGAAGGCGTGATGGAAGCCCTGTTGGATAAGAACCAGCAGGCCGACGAACTCTTCAGCCAGAAGGCCACATTCCTCCGCAATACGATGTGGCCGACTCGGGCCGCGTACTTCGACCGGGAAGCTCGTGGTTCCGATGATAACCCGCCAGCCCCTCCGAAGATTGAAGAGGGCGGGATCATCTCGATGTTCAAGGGTGAAGACATCAAGAACCTCACAATGAACATCCCCGACTTCCAGTTTGCGGATCGGCTGTCGGAACAGATCATCGGTGATATGAATGCCCTCGCCGGGAGCCCCGTCCTTTATGGTGAGAGACAGCCCGGTGTAAACACTGGCTATCACCAGCAGATCCAGCAGAACCAGGCCAAACACCTCGACTCCCAAATTGAGAACGCCCTCTCCCGTGGCGCTATCGGCGGAGTCGAATTGGCTTTCCTTCACATCCGCGCAATGGGAGAAAAGTGCTACGTCTTCTCGGCGGAGAAGGGACGTTCGGGGAAGATGGACGGTGAGTACCTGTGCATCGACCCGAAGGACATTGATCCTCTTCCCCAACTGGCAGCGAAGGTCATTGACCCCCAGCCGCAAGACCTCATGATTGCTGCCCAGACGGCACTCCAGTTGACGCAGATGCGCCCTGGGCACAATACCCCGCTCCTCGATGACGCTCGTGCCCGCCAGGACATTCTTGGCTTCCAGGACCCCGAAGACATCGAACGGTCTATCACGGAACAAACTCTGCGCGAACAACTGCGTCTCAATCCTGTCATCGCGCAGGACATGGCCCAGCGTCTTGGCCTCGAACTGGCGAAGCGCCAGAGTGCCACCCTCTCCCCGGAGGAGGCGGCTTCAGCCAGCCCTGCTTTCCAGCAGGCCGCTGCCGAGATGAATCAATCGGGAGAGGCCGCTGCCGCAGGCGGAGTCCAGCCAGCGAACCTCGCAGCACAAATCGATGGCCGCAGGATGGCCGAGAGCCGTACCCGCGACGGTGCCGGGACTGGGGGCATTCTCCAGGGGGTCGGCGGTGGACTACCAACTGGCGCACCCCAGCCGATGCAGGTGATGGGCCGCACAGCGCAGGTAATGCAAGGGAGCCAACTTGGCTAAGTACCAGAAGAAGAACCTCTCGTGGCCTGAGGAGACAGAGGACAGCATCGATTCTGTCGTTAAGTCAGTGGCCGACGACGTTGAGTTCATCATCGACTCATTCATGCCTGACGGGCGTCGTTTCCGTGAGCAGGCGATGAGTGAAGAAGAGCAGCTCAAGAAGTACGTTGAAGAAGGACTACACGATAATCCTGCCGCTGCCGCCAATTGGATACGCACTCGTGTCGTACAATTGACTCAGGAACTCCAGAAGTATGGCGTGCCCCCAGAGATGGTAGCACAGGTACACCCATACGACATTGTCCAGACCGCTGCTTTCAAATTCTCCGCAAAGATGGAGAAGCTCCTGAGAGAGCGCGATGAAGGAATAGGCGCAGCAGTAGCCCCGCCAATCCCCATGAACCCAAACGGTGATGGGAATTGGCTCTCGGCGACGGCACAGATCCCGCAGGCGTAACTAGCAACCCCCGCACTCTCGCGGTTACCGAAGCTCCTCCCGCCCCGGCGACGAAGAACGAGGCGCTCGACCTTGCGACGGATAAGCGCAAGGAGTGGGAGGCGTATAAGGCGCAGAAACTCTCTGAAGGCATCATGATTGACGAGACGAGCGGTAAAATCGTCCGCCTCGTCAAAGACGAAGGCCCGGCCCGCCCAGCCTCGATGAGTGACGAGCAGTGGGAAAAACTCCAGGCGATTCGTTCCCTACTGGGGCAATTCCGGAACTAGAGTAGTATCCCCGACCTTGAGGGGCAGGGTCTCTACGATCAGTGGAAGTCATCGGAACTCGATGCGAAGGACTTTCGAGCAGAGGGTAGTACCGCCCGCTCCTACCTCTCCACCGAAACCGATAAGACGAAAGAGATCCAGCGGCAGTACAAGGACTTCGAGGACCGCGCATCCCTCCTCTACGACCTGATGGGCGATGAGCAGGATTTCGCAATGGCGGCGGATGACCAGAACATAGCCAACTGGAAAGCCCAGCGCGACCTCGGCATGGCGACGAGTCCAGGAGGCGGCCTCTCAACGCCGTATCAGAACATGACGATGAGCGAGATCCTCCGTCCGTCGCTTCCCGACTATGTTCGCCCTGACTACCGCCTGAATGGGGCCGTCGGCCTTCCTGGACCACAGGGATTCGATGACCCTGATTACACCCCATATGGCCTGCCGATGTTCGGGGGCGGTACATCCGCTTCGCTTCCACCGAACTTCTGGCCTTGGCCCGCGAGGCGATAGAATGCCCCTCCCTGGACAGGTTGCAGTTAACTCAACTATCCCTTTTGGTGGACGAACCCTCGATCAGGCGACATGGGTTACTGGTGCCTCCCTGAAACTCCTGAACGGCATCGTCAATCAGGCGCTCACGCTTGGCGATGCCTCCCGCGTCGGGATGCCAGCTTCGTGGCCGTATGGCCCAATTCAGAACGAGGACATTCTGGCTGGGGGCAAGGCATCGCCGATCCTTGAAGCGAAAGTTCAGAATTACGTCAATTCGCAGGGGGCGCAGGCTGACCCTGACTTTAACTACTGGGTGGGCGCGGACTTCTCCTCCGCCGCGCCAGGCGGGTGGGTGGACGAGCCGCTCACTCCATCCGAGAAACTGGCCCGCGAGCAGTTCGAGTACACCAAACAGCAAAATGCCCTCAAGATGGCCCTCGGCGGCAGTAGCTCCAGCGGGAGCAAAATCTCATCCTCTTCCACCCGCTCGTCTTCCTCGGGAGGAGGTGGTTCAACCTCAAACTACGCCGACGACCTTGCGTACCTCCAGGCGAAAACGGATGCCACTGCCTCACTTGCCCAGCAGGAGTTCGACCTCAAGAAGCAACTCATGCTCCTTCAGTTCGACCTCGACAACGACCCGAACAACCCGAAGTTGCTTCTTCAGCAACAGCAACTTGCGGAAGAGAAGCGCCAGTTCGACGCCACCCTTTCCCGGCTCAGCAAGTCCGATCAGGACGCCCTCCAACTCCAACGAGCCAAGATTATCTCGGACTACGGGGCCAACCCCGGCGACGCGGTCGCCCGTGAGTATTTCCTGCGACAGGGAGTGAACCCTGTTGGTAATGCCATCAACATCTTCACCGGGCAGCCGACCGGACAGCAGATGACGCTTTCTGAGGTCATGGAGGCGAACGCTCCAATTGTGAGCGGTTCCTTGCAGGGCCAGATGTCAGGTGCCCCCGCGCCTACTACACCAACTCCGGAGCCAACCACCCCGCCTCCTCCGGAGCCCCCGCCGCCACCCGAAGAAGAGGTGCCGCAGTTCGCTATGGGCACGCGCCCTGCAAACCCCCAGCTTACGAGAGATGGCTGGACTCGGGCACCAGAATTCATCTCAGGAGATCCTCAAATGATGGGACGCCCCAACCCTGAACACGTCAAACTCCGTGTCCGAAATGGACGGCCTGAAGCAAAGGTGACCCCGCTCTCCCAGATGCTCAGTGGGCGCGGTAATCGACGGATGCCCCAGTTTGCTGACGGCACTGACCCGTGGGCGTGGCAGGGGATTGACTGGAATCAGGCAGATGCCAGCGGTTCGGTAGAGCCGTTCAATTTCAATCCGGATAACCTTGCCCAACCTCAGGCCGGGGCGTATCAGCCATCAACCGCCATCTCCCCGAACTTCGATGTGACCCAGCCGTATGTTGTCCAGAACAATTCTGGCACTCCCACCAATGTTTCCTCCATCGGCAGCGACCCGTACTTCGGCACGGCGTACCAGGGAATGTCGCCTGACCAGGTGGTGACGAACGCGAACAGCCAGTATTACGGCATGACGGCAGAGGACGCCTTCATCGCGGACCAGCGCCATGCCGAGGTAATGAACGCCTATGGCCCAGGGACGCTGGACGCCCTCGGGCAGGTTACGGGCAAAGCGCCGATGACCGTGGTTGGCCCAACTGCGGGCATGACCACCGGGGGATGGCTGGGTGGAGAGTCGTACAACGACCCTGCGTACTACTCGTGGTCTGGTAACACCGGCACCGAACGCCCAACCATTAATGTGAATACACAGGGCGAGGCCGGTATCCTCACGGGTGCCCAATTGTCCAATGGTGCCACCCAGTCGGGGAACCCCGGTGCTCCGGGCTATGTTTCTTCCCTCCCACCCCCATCGGCTCAGCCCACTGGCAACCTCGAAAACGACAACATCCAACGGGAAGCGACTCTTGGCCCCGATGGTAAGTGGTATCCGAAGGACCAGATGCCGCTCCCACAGGGCGCTGCCACGGGAAGTGGCACCCAGAGTCCCATCACCGCACCGACCGCGCAGATGAAAGACGGGGCGACGTGGAACCTCTTGCCCGGTGACATCCCGAACCCCACCGGCGATGGTTACCTTCGCTACGACCCGACCATCAAGGATTATCGTCCGATTCAGCCGAATCTCACCGTTATCGAATCGGAAGACCAGTTCTGGAACCTTCCCCCCGATGTGCAGCAAAAGATCCTGACCGGCCAGCCGACAGGCTACGTACTGGCGCAGCAGCCCGGAAGCCAGTGGCGCGACGGCCTGCTCGCTGGTCTTGGTCAGCCTGGAAGCCAGGGCGGCACGATGCGCCCGGAAGCCTTCATGGCGCTCTCCGACGAAGAGAAGATGAGGCTCATCGGAAATCCGCAGTGGCAGATGGGTTCAAGCCTTCCCGGCCAGCAGGCGTATGTCCCCGACACCGGGGCTCTTGCTGGAAGCTGGGACGGCCTTCTCCGTCTCAACAATCCCCAGGGAGCAATGTCCGCTGGACAAACCGACTACGGTACTGCTCTCCTCAATTCCAACGAGTCCGAATACAATCGGCTCATGAATCCACTGCCGATCAACTCCTTTGGCCCCGACAGTCCGTCAGTCATTGACGAACCGTCCTCAACGACCACTACAACCGGGACTACCGGGACAACCGGGACTACCGATACGACCGAGACAACGGGGACTACCGGGACTACCGGGACGACGGGTACGACGGGTACGACCGGAACCGGAACCGGAACCGGAACTGCCGCTGACCCAACCCTTCAGGCACTCGCCGCCCTCCTCGGACTGTCCTACGGGAACCAGACGTACCAGAACCTTCCAGCCCTCCAGTACGCCCTTGGCAACCTCACGGGCGGTGACTACGGGAACGTCTCGAACGAACCCATCGAAGTTCCGGGTCTTGGCCTCACCCTCCCCGGTGCCTCCTCGATGATGAACTACGATATGCTCCAGAACCTCATCCAGAACGGGAGCTTCGACCTTCTCAACAGCCTTTACACGGCGGGGAACGTCCCGCTCTCACTCATCCTCAAAATAGCGCAGGCTCGTGCCCCACTCGGAAATGCCTATGACGCCGGAATGATCGAGACGGTTTAGGGGGTCGCGGTTGTCCTTCTTTGACTTCACGGCGGACTACAAGTCTTCCCCCGTCCTGCCCAAGCAGGAGCCAGATCCGTTCGCCAACTACGTTGAGCCAGCGGGCGACCTGACCACGCAGAACTTCGCTGCGTGGAACACCCCTGCGCCCGCGAACACCCCCGCCCCTGCCGCAACTTACACACCTGTCGCCCAGAACAAGTGGAACGAACAGTACCAGGCGTGGGAGGACCAGAGCGGCAACCTCTGGGATAGCAGCAGTGGCCTCTGGTACTCCATCACTGACCCGAGCAACCCGCTCATCTACCGCCCAGAAGTCGGCTGGCAGAACGTCACCCAGTACAACGACTACAACAACGAACTCAACGCACTCGGCGCATACAGTGCCAACCCAATCGAATCGACCCCGTCGTGGTTCACACCGCAACCGCTGGGCAAGCAGATTTCCTCTGGCGATTGGCAGAACATCCAGTCTTATATGGATCGTCCCGAGCCATCCCCCCGTGCGGACTTCATCAACTACGACCTCGCCACCTCGAAAAACGTCCCGTTCCCCGAGGATGTGCGGTATTCCCTCGAAAACGCCGACCTCCCCTATGAAATCAGGGATGGGGCGAAGTGGTACGGAGCGCCAGCCGAAGGTGGCGGGCTTACTGCTCCGTGGGACAAATACGTCGAGCCCGCCGCTGCCAAACTCGGTGACGCCTACAACTGGTATACCAAGAACATCCAGACCCCCATCTCGGAAACGCTTTCGCAGGTCACCGGCAGCGCACTCGGCTCTACCCCAGGGTGCCCGCGACCTCAACTCCGGTTCGCGCAAGAGCGAAATCGCGACTGGGGCCGAGTCGAAGACCCATGCATCTCGGGCGCCACGCAACTCGGCAGCGCAATCGGAGAATCCGGTGGCGACCCCCTGAAATTCAGGGATATCCAGAACGAGAACTTCGCGGAACGCCCCGCGTGGCAGCAACTCGCTGCTTCGACGGTCTATGACCCGCTCAACCTTGTCGGTGCTGGTCTTGGTGCCAAGGCGCTCTCCTCTGGGGCACTGGAGGGTACAGGGCTCCTCTCGCAGATACTCCGTGGCGCGGCGAAAGTTGACAAGGGAATCGATGTCGCCCAAACGGCGGCGCTTGGCACTGCACTCAAACCTCTTGGCACGGCCCTTCGTCCACTGGCCTCGGAGGGTGGTTCTCTCTCGGCGAAGGTTGCGGCAAGGTCCGCGCTCACCACGGGCTTCGGAGCCTTTGGCTACGCCACCGCAGACGATGACGCCAGCCTTCGCGAGAAACTGGGACGCGCCATGATGTTCGGGGCTATCCCCGCAGTCGGGCCAGAGGCGACCAGCCTCGCGGCTAAGTTGTACGGGAAAGCACCAGATGGCGGCCTGGCGGCAAGTCACTTGGTCTCGCGAAGCACGGTGTAGGACGTAATGCCGTCCTCGAAAACGCCCCCACGGCACAGGTACTCGCAGACGCCGGGATCAAGGCACCGCTCCACCTCCCAGAATTCAAGGAGCCGGTTGAGCTTCCCCTCCGCACGAAGATCAGCAATGCGGTTTGGGATCTGGTTGGCCGCAACAACATGAACCTCCGGGCCAACATCGACAAGCCGCAGGTGTTCTACTCGATGAAGGCGTTTGAGGAAGCCAACGCCCGCATTCCACTGGTGGCTGACGACCTCGCAAAGACAACCGGCGACGACTATGTCCGTATGGTCGAGATCGACAAGGATGGTTATCAACTCGGGGCAAACGGCCAGCGAATGCCCGCCCTCGACCGAAATGGGCACATTCGTACCCTCGTAGACCAGAACTCGGGAGATGCCATCCCGGTCTTCGCTGGTCCTCGCGATGTGGCCTACCACGTCGATTGGTACGAAGCGAACGGGTACATCACGCCAGAGGTTGCTGGGGCTATTCGCAAACTCGCTTCCATATCGGACGAGATTTCCCCGATGCTCAAGGCATTCAAGATTGAGCCAGACCCCGAGGCTAATGTTGGTCTCGATGGTGTCTACATCTCGCGTGGCCAGGTGAAGCAGGAGAGGGTTCCACGCTTCCGCCGAGAGCCGACCACCAGCCGCATCCCGTCTTCCGACAAGGCGCAGGCCTTCATGACTGAAGGGGAATCTCTCCTCGCCGGGAATCGCTACGACCACCCGGTTGAGGCGATGCGGAAGTACGCGAAAGACCAACTCGACAAGATCAACAAGGCGAACCTCTCCACGAACCTTTCATACGTGAGGGTCGAATCCGCCCTCTCTGGACAGGAACTCAGGCTTGGCGACCTCCAGTTGGACAAAGAGGCGCAGGCTCGACTGGAAGACACGATCAGGAACATCAAGACAGCGAAGAAGGAGATCAAGAAGGTCTCCCTCCGCAAGAAAGGCATCGACCGTGACGTTCGGATGCGGCAGCGCAACGACGACCGTGTCCGCAAACTTCTTGATGTTGCCGCTGACCAGAGCCTCCAGTCGAATGCGCGCCGTATTGCAGCGAAAGATGCCTTCACACTGGCTCAATCAACCTTCGACGATGCCGCCAGTGCAGCGAAGGAATACCTCGACGCCACAGCCAAATTCGCAGGCAAAAACTCGGAGGCGCGTATTGCCCTTACCGAGACGCTGGACGCCGCCAGGAAGACCGTCAGAGAAGTTGAGGCGGTACTCAAGGATGAGGTCACTGCCGAGTCTCTCGACAACCTTCACCACATCGACGGGGCACTGGCACAGGCTGACGCAATTCGGAAGGCCGTTGCTACCGACATTGACCGCCTCTCCGACCGGCTGGCGGCACTGCCCCTTGCCGAACGCGAACGTGCCGAAGAGGCCACCCGTTTCTTCATGGACAAGGCGAAGAACCAGTTTGGAGATAGCGTCTCGGAACTCAGGGCGCAGAAGAACGCCGCAGTCGCCGCCGCCCGCAGGGAGACGACGGCTGTCGAGAACATTCGCTCTCGCATCACGCAGGGGAAGGTGGACGAACTCGAACGCCTCACGAGGCGTCGCGCAAAGGATCTGCGGGAGACGCTTTCGTATTCACAGGAACTACAGGGGAGAATCGACGAACTCGAAACCAATCTCCTCCCCCTCAATGATCACAAGCGGGAACTGAACGACATCATCACACAGTCAGAGGTCTTCCGCCGCGAGATGAAGGAGTCTGGCATCCCCACGGGCTACTTCGATGCAAGTATCGTTGGAAACACATGGGCTGGTGTCCCCGTCCCGAATGAGATTGCAAACGCTGTAAACAAGTACAAGTCCGTACCTGGTGCTCAGCGGAAACTCCTCGCAGCGCTCACAATTCCATACGACGCAGTCAACGACGTGTTCCGGTTCATTGGGGCAACGGCTGACGTTTCACGAACGGCCATCCAGGGTCTACTCGGTATCGGGGAGAACCCCGATATTACCCGCAAGGGTATTGGTGTGGCAGTAAAGGCACTCAAAGATCCCGAGGAGGAGTTCACGTTCCTCAAGCAGGTCGAGCAAGAGATGGTTGATGAGGGTCTCGGGACACTGGCCCGAGCCGTTGGTGTGGGCAAACTTGAAATTGCCCACGGCGAGTACCTTTTCCGTGGCGTCTCTGACGAGAACTCGATGCTCGCCGCGCTCGCCAAGAAAAAGCCCCTCTCGTGGTTTGAGATAATGTTCTCCACCCCCGGCAACGCTGAGCGTTATCTTCGCTACCAGGATTACATGCGGGCGGCAAAACTTGCTGGCAAAGACGTGGACGATGTCCGTGTCATCCGTGACTCCGCCAATGCGGCCAACATGGTCACTGGCCGCTCCTCGCATGGTGTTCTCGCCCCAATCATTGGGGAACGAGGAAGTTCCCGCGTCCTCTTCGCAGGCCGCTTCGTCCAGTCACAGTTCGACACGGTCTACAATGCGCTTCTCGTCGGCGGGATCGAAGGTGAAGTAGCCCGTCGCTCCCTCCTCCGTCTTGTCCTTGGCGGTTCCGCCCTGACGTACATGATCAACGAGGCGAACGGCGAGAAGACCGACTGGCGTCCTATTGTTGACGGTATCCCGAACCCCAACTTTGTTCGTGTCCGCGTCGCCGGTCACGACATCTCGCTCTTTGGGCCGTGGGACTCGCTCGCGAAAGGGTTGATCTCGACGTACCAGGGAGACCCGTCATCCTTCTTCCGCAGCAAGATGGCCCCCGCTGCGGGGATTATCTATGACCTTTCTGCCGGGAACCGGAAGACCCCCCTCGATGAACCAATTGGCTTCAACAAGGAAACCCTCGGGCAGTACAAGCCGTCTCCGTTTGGGCTGACCGATACTATCCAGGGTGTCATTAACGCCACACGGGGGGAGCAGTCCTGGACTGATACCGCCGCTGGTGCGGTATTCAATGCCCTCGGTCTCAAGAATTCCCCCCTCTCCCCCCGTGAGAAGTACAACAAGGAACTCACCGAGGCATATCCCGGTTGGTCCGCGAAGGATACCGATGGCAAGCCCATCGCTTACGCCCGTCCAGCCGATCCACTGGACGACCCTCTCTTCCTCCGTGAGTATGCAGCGAACCACCCGGACTCTGTCCCCGGCCCTGCTTCCGCCCTCGGCAAAGAACTAAAGGCAGTGCGGGACGAGTACGGGGAAGCCATCAAGGCGAACAACGCCCGTTTCTCTAATGACGAGCGAACCCTCGGAGAATGGAAGGCTGTTCGCCACGACCTGAAACTCCAGCAGCGAACCGCCCTTGAGCCCATATTCGAGAAGATGCAGCAGGCGTTCGGTGACAAGGAACCTGAACCAGGCACACCCGCCGCATGGTTGGATTCCTACATGGCGACGTTCGAGAACGCTGAAGTGGAGAAGAACATCGATTTCGATCTTCTCGACAAGTACCAGGCTGAATGGCTGAAGGCGAATGGCGCTGTCGCACAGGACTACATCGACCAGTTCTTCCTCGCCGGGGCAGACCCGGTTGCAGAACGCGATTATCTGTACGCTATGCAGAAACTCAACGAGGACGGGTATTTTGACGGCGGAATGCCCAGGTACACGGGGATGATCTCAGGGCTCTCTGACAGGGAAATTGACAAGGCTAAAGCGTTCATCTCTGGGAGCGAAGAGAAGCACCCCGAACTCGCAGGGATTAAGGATTACATGACCAAAGCCTTCATGATCCTCGATGCCGAAGGCTATACCATCGAACAGATTGTCGATGTTGTGAACTCGAACAAGAAGGCGTTTGAAAATCCAGTGTTCACGATCTACAAATTCGACAATCCGCAGCTCGTAGAGTGGCTGGACACCGGGAACTTCTACTCAACGCTCAAGGCTGTCGCTAGTCGTTAGCAATCAGTCGCAGTAGATCCACGATTAGTCCAAGTGCACCAATGAACACGGTGGCGAACACATACATCCCGATGTATGCTACCCACCCGAACCACCACTTCTCTGACATTGCAAAACCCCTAACACAAATTGCCGGAGCAGAGTCCGACCTTACTGCATGCTACACTTATCTTAATCGAGAGACAACTTCTCTCGAAGGAGGTAGGAACTTTTGGCGGTAACCCTTCACCCGTCCCTGAGCCGGAAGGCCGAGGAGACGGTGCAAGAGGAACAGGAGATTGCCCCGGTAGCAGAAGCACCCGAGGCACCTGTCGAACTTGCCCCTGAACCAACGTCCGAAGTCTCGGCAGTCGAGGAAAGCAACACCCCAGAAGCCCTGGAGGCAACCCCGGAACCCGCAGTAGATCCCCGCAGGTGGATCGACCCGAGGCAGGGATATTACCAGGAGCTTACGCGCCTTGAGCGCGAAGACCTTGATTTCAAGAACGCGCTTCGCACCCGCGCTGGCCGTATGGCCGCATCCGAGTGGAAGCCGAAACTGGCGAACGCCGAAGCCGAAGTGCTGGAACTGCGGAAGCAACTCCAGCAGGAACGGATGAAGCAATTGGAGCCAGAGGAAGTCAAGGAACGGCTCTTCCAGGACCCTCAGTTCCGCAAAGAGTATGACCAGGTAAACGGGATTGACCCGAACCTGGTACGCCATCGCGCAGCCCTTGAGGCCCGCGTAACACAGGCGGAAGACTTTGCGGCACAGTACCTCCCACAGGATCAGATCGCAATTCGCGTAAATGCCCTCCACGGCGGGCGTTACGATGCAGTCCGCGATCAGGGCGGCAATGTAATCAGGCGGCTCAGCCCGGAGGAGTCCCTCCAGTGGTTTGAGCGCGACCTGAACGCCGCCTCTATCGCATACGTCAAGCAGCAGAACACTCTCGCCCCGCCTTCGGCACCGGCGACAGTGGCCCCTCCTCCCCCGCAGGCGGCAACCCCGCCCCCGGCCCCGGCAGTTGCGCCAGTCAAATCAAACTCCGCGCTCGCCCAGGCTTCGCCGGATCTCTCAACTCCTAAGTCTCCCAGAAGCGGTAAGACCATGCTGTACTCCGAGTTCAGGAAGCTCAATCCCGCTCAGCGGATGGCGCTCTACCGTACCAGTACGGACATTGAGCAGGCGTTCGAGAAAGGCGAACTCGTCAGGGACGAATAGCGCGAATAGTCACTCAGGGGCCGATAGTTAGCCCCAGGTTAATAGTTTGGCAAACGGGAATTTCACAACTACCACTGCCGAGAAGCACATAGATGAGGTGTGGGTTGAGGGCACTATTCGCGCCCTTGAATTCGCACTCGTCATTGCACCTTCGGTAGACCGCACCTGGGACTTCGTTGGGCACGGCGACACCTACCACAAGGTACGTGTCCCGAACATCGAATCCCAGACCAAGTCCGCTTCCACCGGGCTCAACGCGACGGTGTATACGGATACCGAGCAGACCATCACGGTCACCACGCACGACGCTTGTGCTATCAAGTCTGAGCGCATCGTGCAGGTCCTCGCTCGCAACGACCTCAAGTCCATCATGCAGTCGAAGATGGGATACTCCCTCGGGCGTGCCATCGACGTTCGCATTGGTGCGCTCTTTGCGTCACTCTCGCAGGCGGTTGGCATCCTTGGTGTCGAAGTCACCTACGACAACCTGCTCCGCGCCGTCCAGTATCTCGAAGATGCTGGCTACGACATGGGCAGCGACGTGACGTGGTTCTTCAGCCCCGCCCAGAAGGCGGGCATCATGAAGATGGACACCTTCATCAACGCTTCGTACGTCGGTGAGGATGCTGCTCGCATGGCGCACGAAAAAGCGACCATCGGCACCTTCCAGGGTGCTCCCCTCAAGATCAGTAACCTGCTCACCGCTCCCGCCGCTGGCCAGCACGACAACGTGCTGTTCCACAAGGAGACGTTTGCACTCGTCATGGCGCAGGAGCCCGAGACTGTTCTCGACTCGATCGCCCTTGATATTGCCGACGTGGTCGTGCAGCACCAGATAAGTGGGATCGCGGAAGTTGACAGATATTCAGAAACTCCCGGAAATATCACGGCGACTGACGAGGGCGGCGTCTTCATTCGCGGTGTTTGATATAGGGGAACCTAACCGCCATTCGGCGGGGACATTCCCACCAGAAGAGGGGGCCGAAAGGCTCCCTCTTTCATTTGGTACAATTGTTTTACAGGGTTGCAAGTTCTGGCAACCAGAAAGGTACGAATGGAATCACTCAGGAAGCTCTACAAGCCGAACTTCGGCTGGATCGAGGGCGACAAAGAGTACGACATTTCGGAAGTGCGGCTCCGGTTTGAACTGGATGCGTCATTCGACCCGAACGCCGTCCTCCTCGCTGTCGCCGGGCAGATAGACAAAGCCTTCAAGTTCCAAGAGCAGTTCAAAGACTTCCACGTCATTACCCGCGTCCCATCGAAGAAGAGGATGAAGGGCAAGAAGCCCTGTTGTCTTCAGATGGCGCAGCCTGCTGGTACAGAACTCAAACTTGTCATCCAGCCATCGGAATTCCAGGGTGACACAGACGATGCGCAGAACTTCGGAGAGATGTCCGACAAGCAGAAGCGCATCCATGTGGACGGCAAGGTGGACTGGGTGGTCATCACCCACATGTGGACGCCCGTGCATTACCGCAACCTCGAACAGGAGAAGGAAGATGCTGCGGTAGCTGTGCCCGGACTCGCAACGTGGGATCAGATCCCAGCGGAATACTGGCCGCACATTCGCAAGAAATTGCAGGAGAAGAACACATGAGTGAAACGGTCCGCGCAAAGGGTTCGGGCGTACTACTCGAATCAGTCTTCGGAGACTCCCGCGATACGCTCTCTGGCTCAGTAGCCCGAGAGCGCAGCGGGCGAGTCAAGTATTGGAAGCGTCACCCGGACGGTTGGATTGCCCGTGGCCCCGACATCCGCACCGACGCGCCGAAGTGGCAGCAGTTCACGATGACGAAGCGGTGGCGGGAACTCCCTGACTCCTTCGGCATTGAAGTCCAGGGGGTGGCAGGCGGAAGCATCCAGCCGAACCACCCGGCACGAGGCGGGATGGAGCACCACTGGCTCCTGACGTTCTTCAAGAACGGTGGCCTCACCTACACCTGCACGGAGGCCGATACCTTCGGCAAGCCCGGCGAGTACGTGATGCCTGCCGAACAGATCGTGTCGATGGGTCTCCACCACGACTCCGAGATTCGCAGACTCCGCCCCGACCTCGAAGTAGCGGTTGACCTCGAATGCCCATATGAGCCGCACCAGACGGAAACCGGCGAACGCCGCCTGTTCTCCGCGATGACCCTGAGCGATGCCCAGAAGAAGGTTGACCAGCACGTTGTCGCCACGCACAGCAGCGTCATCGCCTCGAAGGCTGTCGGCAACGCCATCGCCGCTGCTACCGCCGACAAGGGCGGGCAGACTATCAATCCCGAACTCATCGCGCAGATTGTGGCAGCGACCGTTGCGGCACTGAAGGGTGTAGAGAGCGGAGCTATCGCTTCCGTGGCCCAGGAGACCCCACAGAAACCCGCAGGGCCGCGCTACCCCGAAGGCGACCCTGCCCCAGACTGGAAGCGCCAGTGGCTAATGGCGTGGGCTGCCGACAACGGTATCCCGATGCCCGAGAACCGTCTCTCGATGTCACGTGATGCGTGGTTCGAGTACGTCATCGAGGGCGGTGGTGTACAGGATGAAGTAGAGGAAGAAGCGGAACTGGTAGAAGTCTAGAGGTTCTACCCGTTATTCCTCGGGGGGGCTACTTCACTGGAGTAGCCCTCTTCCACGTCTGTTACAATAGTGAAAACACCTGGACACTCAATGAGTGTCTACCAGTGAGGTAGCCAGGAAACAATGGCATTCATTCCAGACGGCACTGATTACGGTCGTGGACGCGGTGGGCTTGCTGCTCATCCTCTTGCGTTCGGCCACATTCTCGACCCGCAGACGCTCAAGCAGATGCTGTTCCCTAATGCGTGGCAGGGGAACCGCTTTGTCCTCGATGACTTTGAAGGCGACACTCTCAACACCTTCCTCTGGGCCGTAGATGGTGACACCGGCACCACGTCATTCGCCATCCCTGC
The DNA here is from genome assembly GCA_016716965.1 of Sulfuritalea sp. Lineage (GTDB taxonomy): Bacteria > Pseudomonadota > Gammaproteobacteria > Burkholderiales > Rhodocyclaceae > Sulfuritalea. The sequence goes on from JADJUP010000049.1 coordinate 20,920, forward strand.
TGCTGGTTCTACTGTCGCTGCTTCGATCATCCGTGGTGACACGTCTACCGACGACAATGAAGGCATCAGCATCTACGGCCATGCGACCCTCTGTGGCGATAAGAATGCCGGTATGGCCGTGCGCTGGCGCTCCAGCGTCGTTGCCCTGACGTACCAAGAACTCGGGTTCACCGACCCGCTGTCCGATTACACGCTCCCGGCCATCAACGACATCGACACCCCGACCATCGCCAACGGCGCGCTCACCGTCGCTGTCCAAGCCCGCGACGCCTCCCAGACTCTCACCTCGATGGCGCTCATCCTCGATGGCGACGCCACCTATGCCACGTCGAAGGTGAATCACGGGACGTTCACTCCCACCGTGGACACCTGGTACACCTCCATCATCCAGACGGACGGCGACACGGTGCTTTCGTACATCTACGACACCGACACCGCTGCCTCCCCGACATTGGTGTCCGGTGGCTTCCAGAGCAAGGTGGCAGGTTTTGAGGGCGGCACGCTCGTCCAGCCGTGGTTTTTCTTCGGCAACAAGACCTCTGACTCGGCGGTTGTCGATCTCGACTTCATCGCTTACTGGGCTGACAGGTAGATTTCTTTGTCGAGTGTGACCGATACGAATCTCTCCTGTCCCGCCACGACGACGACGCGGCGTCAACAGGATCTAGTCCATTTCGCATCAACTATTGCACGAGGTAAAAAGCAATGAGTGACATCCGAGCCTATCCTTCCATCACCCCGAGGCGCGTATCTTCCGACACTGGTAGCCCCTCGGGCGTCCACTCCACTCGCGACAGCGCACTGATTGCTGCCGACTGGTGGATGGCTCGCGCCATCGAGGGCCGCATGTTCGGCGTCGATACGGCGACCGGCACGACCCCCGACACCTTCAACGCCACCTACGCCGCTGCCGAACCGGACCTCTACATCTATGTCCCGGCGAACACGGCCATCATGCCGGTCTACATCTCGGTCGGCTTCGAGGACACGGGCACTGCCCAGGTTCTCGATGTCTTCGCTATCGCCACCTCGACGGGCGACTCCGCCGTCACCGGCACCACCGAGACCATCAACTCTCTCCACATGGGCGCTCCACTCTCGTCCGGCTGCACGGCGACCTCGGTTGTCACCTCCAACGGCACAGCCCCGGAATCCGGCAACTACTTCGAGTTCTGGCGTCCGTACATGGGCTTCGGTGAGGACGCCTTCAACGGCTCTACCGGCTTCGTGAACGAGAAGATCCACGGTGTCTCGTGGTCGGCCAAGGAGACGGGCGTCTACCCGATTATCCCTGGCGGTGGCGCTCTCGCCATCTACGCCTCGGGGCAGGCCGCGACCGGCTTCATCACCTGCGTCTTTGTCGAACTCCCTGAGACGATGGTGCTCTAAATGGCAGAGCGCCAGCCGTTCCCGATTGGCGACACCACAAATGGACAGGTTGTCCAGGTTTCGGACGCCCTTCGCCCCATCCCAGTCAGGGGCGGGGGGCTACCCGTACCCACCATCGACTTCCTCTGGAAGGCGTCTTACGAAGGCAAGGTCTTTGTCGCCGGGGACGCCGACCAGAACGATGTCGTCACCGGGCAGACCTCCTTCGCAAACACCACGCCGACGCTCATGCTCGACGTGCCGGATGGCATCAACTGCATCCCCCTGTTTGTGGACCTGATGCAGACGGGCACGGTGGCCGGTGGCGACATCGAACTCCTGTTCGAGATCGACAGGGTAGACCGCTACTCCAGTGGCGGCACCTCCGAAAAGGTGTTCTCTTCGATGATGGGTGGGCCGAAGAACAAGGTTGCCTGCTACTCGGGCGCTACTGCGGTCGCCGGGTACGGCATGACGCTCTCGCGTTACGACCTGGCCCCGGACGTGTCTCCTGCTGAAGGCGCGGTGAACAAGCCGTTCTGGACGCCTCCGTACCCCGTCATCCTGCGCGGCCCCGCTGCGTTCCTCATCTACTCCTCGGCTGGCGCCACTGGCCCGACGTGGTTCTGGAACATCGGCTGGATCGAACTGACAGACGCGGAACTGGCGAACTACCTCGGAGTCTATTTCCCTGACTCGCCGGGGGTCTAAGTGACCTCCCCCTCTGTTGGCAAAGAGGAACCTCGGCGGGGTTGTAGCCCTCCGGGGCGTGGCCTCGGCTACTCGAAGGCCGAAGCGGGAGGAGTGTAGCAGATGGCGATAACGACAGCACAACGCAACGCGGCCCTGTTCGACATCATGGGCCTGCTGTTCACGAACGACGAGTCCGCGCTGGACGTGTTCCTGCGGGCCTGTGTGGCCTACCACAAGGCGGGGAACGCGAACGAGAAGGAAGCTGCGGTTACGCTCTCGAAACTCGCTTACGAGCGCGTCGTGGGGCGAACGCCGACGGTGGCGGACTTGCATATGCTAACGAACCACCTAGCGGAGAGCGGGGTGCTGACGTGACCGTTGCGAACGTCTACGGGCTGATGATCCCGCCGTTGTTTATCGGTAGCGCCACCCCGGCGTTCACAAGTGTCTTACTCGACGCTTCCGGGGAAAAGTCGGCTCATATCGTTCAGGCTCCCAAAACGGGATCTATCCACAAAGTCCACTGGCGAACAGGCACAGTTACAACCCCAACGGATACAGACGTTCGGCTGGAAACTGTAGAACTAACTACCCAGGGCAACCCAAGCGGGACGCTCTTTGGAACCAATACCAACGCTACGGAGGCATCTGCGTCTATCACATCGGACACTTGGATAACTACCACGTTGACCGCTGATGCTTCCGTCACGAGAGGGGACGTGTTGGCGGTCGTAATAGCTCCTAGCGGTTCGCCCAATTACAATGTGTCGCACGCTACTCTTGCAAACGTAGGGTTTCCATATAGAAGGCAATTTACTACCTCATGGATAGCAGGTGCGTCTAGCTCTGGCGCGATGTGTGCCCTCGAATACTCTGATGGGTCATTTGCCTACTGCCCTGGGGTGTTTCCGTGGAGCGCGATAAATGCTCACACGATTGGCTCGGGCTCTACCCCAGACGAGATCGCGCTTAGGTTTTCCTTTGCGGCTCCACTGCGTGTTTCTGGTGCTTGGATCGCAGCGGAGGCAGACGGGGATTGGAGCCTGGTTCTCTACGACTCCGATGGAACTTCTGCGCTCCAAACTGCAACACGCGACAAAGAAGTCCGGTCTACTAACGGCTTTGCACTGCACCATCATGTGATTTTTCCTGCTTCTCAGCAGTTGCTTGCTAGTACCACCTACCGCTTGAGTTTTAAGCCTACGTCTGCCACTACCGGAGTTATCTACAGCTTCGATGTAGCGGCTGCCGCCATCTTAGACCAAATGGAGGGTGGGCAAAACCTCCACTACTCAGCGCGGACGGACGCTGGGGCGTGGTCGGAAACGACAACCAGACGCCCCATGATCGGCCTGATCATCGACGGCATTGACGACGGCGCTGGCGGTGGATCTGGCGGCGGCGGCCCACTCGTGGGGGGAAGGTTAGTTCGATGACTCTTCACCTCGGGGCAGTCCCCGCAAGTTCAACCCTCTACATCCCGTTCGCCACCTACGACAGCAGTGACGGTTCCTCGATCACCATGACCGGCCTGGCCGCGACGGACATCGAGATTTACAAGAATGGCAGCGCGACGCAGCGGTCTTCGGACGCGGGCTACGCGCTGCTGGATACGGACGGCATCGACTTCGACGGCATCACCGGTATCCACGGCTTCTCAATTGACCTGAGCGACAACACGGATGCTGGGTTCTTTTCGGTCGGCGGGTTCTACTGGGTGGTTGTGTCGAGCGTGACGGTGGACTCCCAGACGGTGAACTTCATCGCCGCAACCTTCCGCATCGTTGCCGCAGAAGCCATCGCCGGGAAGCCGAAGGTGGACGTGGACGGCTGGCTCGGGACGGCGACAGCAACGCCTACCGTGGCCGGTGTGCCGGAAGTCGACCTGACGCACGTTGGGGGCGCTACGACGAACGTGGCCGCTCTGGCGACGAATGTAGACGCCATCCTCGCGGACACCGCCGACATGCAGCCGAAGCTCGGGACGCCTGCTGACAACGACATGGCGCAACCGACATCGCCGCTACATTAGCGACAAATAGCGGGGCTGATTGCGCGCTCGTCGTCCAGGCAGCGGCAGTGGTGGGCGCGACCGGCAACGACACCACGCACATCCATCTCGCCCCCACCCCAGCCAGCACGTCGGAACGACGAACTCAACGACCACGCTGATCGATCATTGATGCGACAACCGCTGAGCGGCACGTCCGTTGATTGACGACTACGTTGCTTCGGCTGCGCTGGCAACGGTGGCGACGTTGCCGTTCACGCCGGAAGAAGCCCTCGACGCGTGGTACATCTACCCCATCCGCCGCGACACAGCCCCCACCGGCGCGTCCCTCCGCAGCGGCCTCGGCCTGGCGTCGGCGAACCTCGATACGCAGATCGCCGACATCGAAGGCAAGGTCGACGACCTCGAAACCCGCCTCGGCACGCCATCCGACCTCGGGAGCGGGGCGACGGTAGCGGCGAACCTGGCGGACATCGAAGGGTTCGCGGACAGCATTCCTACCGACGTCTGGGCGAACGGCACGCGCACTCTCACGGCCATCGATGAGGACAGCACCACGCTCGACCTCGACGCCACCATTCGGGGCGCGGTTGGCCTTGCCGCCGCCGATCTCGATACGCAACTCGCCGCGCTTCCTACTGCTGCGGAGAACGCCGATGCGGTCTGGGATGAAGCGGCGACCGCCACACCGACGCAGGCAAAGCGGGCGAACAGTTGTGGGGAGGTCTCGATGCCGGCTGGCTGACACGAACGAACTGCAACGGCGATTGCGGCATCGCGGCGGTAAAGAGCGATACTGCGGCCATCCTGACCGACACGGCAGAGATTGGAGCGGCTGGTGCGGGCCTGACAGCGCTGGCAACGCAGGCGTCTGTGAACACCATTGACGACCTGCTCGACACCGAACTCCCGGCACTGACTACGGAAGTGGGCAAGATCCCCAAGAGCGATGGCACATCTTCGTGGAACGCCACCGCGCTGGCGGCGATTCAGGGCGAAGCGAACGACGCACTCGTTGCCTACGACCCGCCGACCAATGCCGAACTCACGACGGCGCAGGGCGTCATCACGGCGCTTCTCCCTGCCGCGCTCACTGGTGATGGGAACATGAAGGTAGATGTGCTCGCTATCTCAGGCGACACCACTGCCGCAGACCGGCTTGAGGCTCTGATGGACGGGATCATTGTGGCCCAGGTAAACGACGCTGGTGCTAGCACCACTTCCTTCGTTGCTGATGGGTTCACGGAGGCGACCAACGATCACTTCAACGGGCGCCTGATTACCTTCCTGACTGGCGCTTTGGCGGGCCAGCAGACGGCCATCACCGATTACGTTGGGGCAACCCAGACGCTCACTGTCACGACCTTGACCGAGGCTCCTGCCGAAAATGATTTCTTCATTGTCCACTAGCCCGCTTCGCGTAATGGCGCTCAAGGATTCACCGTATGCCGTCATTCATTGATCCAGAACTCCTCTACCTACTAGTAGCCCTGCCAGCGTTCTTCGCAGGGCGTTTCCGGCGCAATCAGAAGCCAGTGATAGTGCCGCAGGATCGGCTCGCTGGGCTACGCCGCTACCAGGAGTACAAGAATGGCCGTTAGACTCGGCTATGGCGGACTTGGGAACACCAATGGTGCGCGGGACTTCTCTGGAAAAGAGGAACTCCTGATTGTCTCTTCTGCTCCCGTTGTAAGTTACGCACCCACATGGTCACGCCGCTGGCGCGGGACCAATGGCCTCCAGTGGATACAGAAACTCCAGCCCCAATTCACCCGTGCAGTAAACTGTAGTTAATGGCCCTCATCTCTAGCACATGGACTACCGCAACAACTGAAGCCTACACGCGAGCGGCGATCCTCAAGAGGATTTTGCGCGAAGGATTTAAGGTGTAGCGTTTGGCAATTACCCTCGGTTACGACGCCGCTGCCGAAATGCTCACCGCCCTCAAGACGTACTTCGATACCGGCACAGGTGCCATCATCGAGGTCTACACGGAGGCTTTGCAACATTGCTTGCGACACTCCAGATGGCCGCTGTCTCCTTTGGTTCCGCGACACAGGTAGTGATAGGCGCGAAGACGACTGCTGCCGCAATTACCGCAGATTCGGCGGCTGACGAAACTGGGAGAGCAGCCGTATTCAAAATACTGACTCAGCCGTCAGGCACAATGATTCTGCTGGGGTACCTAGCTGGCGAAGCCAAGCAGGATCTTGTCTTTCAGAACTCCGAATTTACTCAGGAATGCTGCGGTTGGATTGGAGAGCCTAAGCCTCACGATCCTCGCCGGAATAGAGGAAGAATGCCGGAAATCTACAGCCACCGCGAACTCCATCAACGATCTGATGTATTCGGCAACGAACTGGGCGAATGTGGCCGACGACACCGCGACCGCCCCCTTGCCAATACGTACGTGTCGCTGCACATGGCCCAAGCCCCGGAACTGGGGACAACCAACGACCAATGAGACGGCGTACACGAGTTCCCGCCCGTCAAGCGGTAGACCGGGGGACTGGTTGCGGATGCTGCTTCCGGTGGCGCGACCGCCAATGCTGGCACCATATCGTTTCCGCAGTGCGGCGTGACTGGCGCGACGCTACGCACGTGCCACCGGGACGACACTCGGCGCTGCGGGCCACGTCTGGCACCAGGGCGCGCTCAACAGTTCGCTGGCCGTACTATACTAGGGCATCTCCCCGCAGTTTGCGGCGGGAGCCCTCACGATTACGGAGTCCTAGCGGGAGGTGACGGAACAGACGACCTTCGGACCCCGCTTGAAACGCAAAGCATACCGGGAGATGATCGGGCCACCGCTGTACTACTATGCCGAGTGCCTGCGCGTGAAGGTGACGCCTGTCCCGTGATCAGGAGCCCATCATCAAGCGCGATGCCCGCTGTGAGCACACACCGGTCGATCATCGCCTCCCGCAAGCGGCCACCGCTGGCAAGGCGGGATGTCCGTGGCGAAGCGCGTGAAGGTGAAGGGCGCACCCAGTCCGCATCGAGCATCACGGGAGAAGCGTCTAGTATGGTATCTGTCAACATGGCAGAGTACGCGCAGGCACGAGAGGATGGCAGACATGGGTTACCCAGTTCCGGAAACTCGTCGCGAGCGCTGCCAGTGCGGACAAACGCATGGGTGGATTACACTCATCATGGCTCACCGGCCAACTTACGCTTTACGCCCTGGAATCGGCGGAGGTGAAACGGCGCGTGGTATCTAGTGTGCCGACGCCAGGCCAGCCACGCAATTCCCGGAAACCGCGCAGTAATGACCGCCTCCTCCTCCGCGACTTCGACGGCGAACGGCAGGCAGCGGCGCATCCTTGCGATTACCTTCTACTACCCGTTCATCGACACTGACGCGGTGGGCGAGGAATTGACGCTCACGACCGCCACCATTCCCGGTATGCGAGCGGGCGCGTGATGGCGGTCGCTCAGTCGGCGGTTTCAGCCATCGGCACTCTTCACCTTCAACTACACGAATCCGTGACGGTGATCCCAAGACGTCCCCGGCAAACCGCACGTTCGTCGGCTGGCGGCGGGCAATTGGTGGGGAGTGGGCGGCGCGGGCGCATCGTATTACTCCGTTTCTCGATCTCGCTGCCGGCATACAGGTGTTCAATCCATCGAAAGCGTAACGATGAGCGTGGCGGGGCGGACCTATGGCGCTGGGTTATCGTGCAGCCACTGTTGACCGCACACGTCCAGCAGGAATGTCGAAGGACTACGACGGGCAACCTGGAAAGCTACGGCGCGGCATCGGAGTTACAAGCCTGCTGATCCACTACCAACCTCCCCAAGATCATTGATGGTGCTGTCCTCGCGATACTCGGATGCGGGTTCTCAGGATCTCTGGCGAGTTCAACCTGGTAGGGATACGAAACAATCTGGAAACTGAGGCGCAACATGGGATTTACGTCACACGACGATTTGCTTACTAAGATTACCGTCGATGGGCAGTCGGTT
>JADJUP010000050.1 GCA_016716965.1 Sulfuritalea sp.
CGCATCGAACAAAGCGCCAGACCCGTTTGCCGACCTCGGCCTGCTGCCCGATGCGCTCGGCTACCGGCTGGGCTTCGGCGGCAGCCTGGAGAGCAGCGACGAGGGCCTGGCCAGCACGCGCCAGGTGCTGGCGGCGACGCGCAGTCGCGTCAAGGGCGCCATCGAGACGCGGCTCAGCCTCGAATGGTAGCGGCGAGACGCTGCGCCCGGATGGCGCTGCGGTGGAGACCGACACGGCGCGGACGCTCAACTGGCGCTGGATCCGCGCGCGGTGGACGATCCGCCGCGACCGCGTCAGCAATGCGGATCGACTTCCGCTCGGCGGCGTCGAAGCGGTTGCTGTCGGAGCGCGACTTCGTCCGCACGCATTTGCGCCTGCAGCAGCAGTGGTGGCCGCTCGGCGAGCGCGACAGCCTGGCACTACGCGGCGAGATCGGCTTCACCGCCGCGGCATCGCGCGCCGGTGTTCCGCAGGATTACCTGTTCCGCAGCGGCGGCGCCCAGACGGTGCGCGGCCATGCCTACCAGAGCCTCGGCGTGCGCGAGGGCGATGCGGTGGTCGGCGGCCGCGCGTTTCTTTGGGGCAGCCTCGAATACCACCCACCGGTTCGGGGGCCGTGGGCGCGGTTGTCGCTTTGCCGGGGATGCGGCCGGACGCTGGTTGGCGCGACCTGCGGGCCGGTCACGGCGGTCGGCGCGGGACTGCGCTGGCAAAGTCCGGTGGGCCCGTTGGCCCTGGATCTGGCGCGCGGCAGCCGCAGCGGACGCTGGTATCCCCATTTTGCCTTGATGGTGGCCTTCTGATGGGGCGGCAAATGTCTCCGGCGCGCGGCTTCCTTGCAGCCCTCGCGCGTCGTTCATGGGTGCTGGTGGCAGTGCTGCCGAGTCTGCTGCTGGCGACGGCGGGCGGCGCTCTGGGCTGGCTGCTGTTCACCGAAGGCGGCTCCGGTGTGGGCGCGGCGACGCTGCAGCGGGCCAGCGCCGGCGCGGTCCGGTATCGGGTTGGCGCGCGCGGCCGGCTGTTCGGGCCGCTGGAGCGTGGAGCGACTGCAGGTCGCCGATGCCGGCGCCGGCGAGCGCCAAGCAGCAGCTTGCATGGCATCGAACTCGAATGGAGGCCGACGTCGCTGCTCGACCGCCTGCTCGAGATCGAGAGCCTGAAGGTCGCCCGGGTCGAATTGCTTCTGGCCGATACCGGAGCCACCACCCCGCCGGCGGATCTGCACCTGCCGCTCGCCTTGCGGTATCGATGCTGGATACCGGCGCCATTGCGCTGAATGCGCCCCGACCGCTGGCCCGCGAACTGAAGGCGGGCTTTTCCAGCGACCGCGCCACGCATCGCCTCGACTCATTGGCGGTCCGGCTCGACGCCGGCCTGCTGAGGGCGCAGGGCGGCGCTGGTCGCCGCGGCGCTGTTCGCGCTGCAGGCCAGCGCACGCCTGACCGGCAGCAGCACGCCGGTGCTGCAACCGGAGGCGCGCGCCGCCGGTACGCTGGCCGCGATCACCCTGAATGTCGATGGCCGGGGCCAGGATTTTCCGGTGGCTGCCACGGCCGACCTGCGGCCCTTCCCGCCAGCGCTTGGCGGCCCTGCACCTGACGGCGCGTGGTCTCGATCCGCGCGTCTTTGCCGCCGCCGCCCTGCGCGCAGCGCTGGCGCTGATGTCGGAACTTTCCCCGCAAGCCGATGGCGCGCTGGCCGGCTGCCTGCGGTAGCGGACAACGCCGCGCCGGCGGCGCTGGACCGCGGCGGGCTGCCGTTCTCCCACGCCGAGACGCGCCTGCTTCTGCATTGGGATGCCGCCCTGCGCCGCCTGCGCTTGACGACCTCATGCTGAAAGTCGGCGCTGGCGGCACGGCGATTGGTCACGTCGACCTGGCTTGGGCGGGCGATACGCTGTGGCCGCAGGGCGCTGCTGCGCTGAAGCTGGCGCAACTTGATCCGGCGGCGCTGCATTCCGCGCTGCATCCGGCGCCTGCCTGGCCGGCCAAATCGAGATGAGCGGGTACGCCATTGCGCAGCAGGTCAGCCTGGTTCGTCGACGCTGCCGACCGCCGCCGGCGGCTCGACGCGGAACCTGGCGCGCCGCGGCGACATCCTCACCCTTTCGCAGCTGCGCGTGGCGCAAGGCGCGGCGGAACTGGCCGGTTCCGGCGAATTGCGGCTCGATGCCGGCTGTGCTCTGGCGTTTCGACGGCAGGCTGCGTAGTTTCGATCCCTCTGCGCCCTTCGCTTTCGCCGCGCCGCGCGCCGACCTGAATGCCGAATTCTCGGCCAGCGGTCGTCTGCCTTCATGCCGTCGTGGACGGCGTCTGCGCGCTTCAGCCTCGCCGCGAGTCTCACGCTGGCGGGCAGGGCGCTGGCCGGGCGCGGCGACCTGGCGACTGCCGGGCACGCAGCGGCCCGAAAACTCTTGCTCGCCGCCAATGGCAAGGCGCACCTGCGCGGCGCGTGCTGGAGATCGGGCTGGTGCAAGCTCAGCTCTCCGCGCCTGGCGGCTGGGGCGCGAAAACGAAGAACTGCAACTGGACCTCAGTTGCCCGATGCAGCAAGCCATCGGGAACTCTTGCCCGGATTGCCGGCCGCCGTCGGCTCGCCGATCGAACTGTCAATCACAGGTACCCCGATGCGGCATCGCGTGGTCGCCACGGTCGGCCTCCCGGCCGGCCGCCGCATCAGCCTGACGGCGGCCGGCGCGCTGCAGGTGGCGTCGCCGGATTGGCGCGACACGGCCTGGCAGGGGTCGCTCGAAACGCTGTCGCTCGCCGGCGACCTGCCGGTCGCCTTGCTGGCGCCGGCACCGTTCGAAGCGAGCCGCAGGCGCATCGCACTGGGCATCGCCGAGTTGGGCTTTGCCGACGGCCGCATCGTGCTTGCGGAAAGCGCCTGGCAGCTGGAGCGATGGCGCAGCCGTGGCCGCTTCGAGCGTATCGCCCTGCGGCTGGACGGCGCCGGCAACAAGTCCGCCCCGGCGCCCGCCCGCGCCAGCGGCGAGTGGGCGCTGGCGACGCAGGAGGGAAAGGCCGGCGGCGCGCTCGCCGGGCATTTGCGTGCCGCGATACCGGATCTGCGCGGGCTCGGTCCGGCCATCGACGGCAACCTGACCAGCGCCGGCGCGCTCGAGATCGACGCCGGGTTCGCCGGAACCCTGGCGGCACCGCAGCTGAGTGGCCAGGTGCGCGGCACGGGCCTGGCGATCAGCCTGATCGACGAGAACATTCAGCTGCGCGATGGCGAACTGCTGATCCGCTTCGACCAGGACCGCGCTCGGGTGGAGCGACTGGAATTCCTTGCGCCCCACCAGCCGCCGGCGCGCGCCAGGCGCATGGCGAACTTCCCAACACTGCAGACGCCGGGGCGCCTGAGCGTTGGCGGCGAGCTTGACCTGCGGCAGGCCCAGGCGCGACTTTCCGCGACACTGGCCGGGGTGCCGCTGGCGCAACGGGCGGAGCGCTGGATGGTGGCGTCGGGTACGGTTGATCTGGACCATGTCGGCCCGCGCCTGCGCCTCGGTGCGCAACTTCGGGCCGATGCCGGCTACATCGCCGAGCTTGAGTCGGGTCCGCCGCAACTGGCCGAGGACATCGTCGTGCTTGGGCGCAAGCCGGCGGAAGGGCGGGCGCCGCGAATCGAGAGCGACATCGACTTCGATCTGGGCGAACATTTCCACCTGCGCGCGGGCGGGCTTGCCGCGCGCCTTGCCGGTCGCTTGCGGGTGCGCGGCGGCGACGGGCCCGGCGCCGGCCGCCTTGCCGCGACCGGCAGCATCGCCACCCGCGACGCCACCTTTGAAGCCTATGGGCAGCGCCTCGTCGTCGAGCGCGGCATCGTCAACTTTCAGGGGCCGCTCGACGATCCGGGCCTCAACGTACTGGCATTGCGCAAGGGAGGCGCAGTCGAGGCCGGGGTCGCCGTTACTGGCACGGCACAGCAGCCGAGGGTGCGCCTGGTGTCGACGCCGCCGGTGTCCGATGCGGAAAAACTGTCGTGGATCGTCCTCGGCCGCGCTCCGGACAGCGGCGGCACCGACTCGGCCCTGCTGCTGGCCGCCGCCGGAGCGATTCTCGGTGGCCAGGGCGAGGGCGTGACATCACAGTTGGCGCAAGCCTTCGGCGTCGACGAACTGGGCTTGCGCCAGGGAAGCAGTGGCGATCCGCTGACCGGACAGATACTGGTTCTCGGCAAGCGTCTGTCCGCGCGCACCTACCTCGGCTACGAGCAGGGGCTGACGGCGGCGACCGGAGCGGTGAAGCTGACCCACGCCATGACGCCGCGCATTTCCATCGTCACGCGGGCCGGGGAGGATAGCGCGATCGACGTTTTCTATAATTTCGCGTTCGACTGAGGAGCGCATGAAAAAATGGCAGGGAGCATGCCACAGAGGGTGCGGATGGAACGGAGCAAGCGGAATGACGCATGACATCGAATGGTTCGACGGCGCCCGCGGCAGCGCCGACGGACTCGCGGGGCAAAGTTGCAATGCCGCACTAACACTCCTGACCCGCGAAGGGCCGGGCCAAAAAATATTCTGACCGGATCGACATCGACATGTCCCAGGACCAATTCAGGCGTGCGCTCAACACTCCCGGCGTGAAGCGAGTTCGCCACCGATTGCTGTCGCCGCGCCTTTGTTGCGGGCCCGGTGTTCTGGGGCGGGTCGATCTGCGTCGGCGCAACGGCGGTGATGTTCGCTTTCGGCGCGGAGAAGGCCAACGACTACCTGCACCTGTTGCTGAAAGCCTCACCGTACCTGCCTCTGCTGCTGGCGCCGCTGGGCCTGGGCGCCGTGGCATGGATCACCAACCGCTACTTCGTCGGGTCGCAGGGCAGCGGCATTCCGCAGACCATTGCCGCCCTCGACAGCGAACATGCGCGAAGCCGGGTGCTGACCCTGCGCATCGCCTTCGGCAAGATCCTGCTCACGCTGGTCGGCCTTGGCTGCGGCGCTTCAATCGGGCGCGAAGGGCCGACCGTGCAAGTCGGCGCGGCGATCATGCACTCCATGGGCCGCCTGGTGCGCTTCTCCAAGATGCACACGGAGAAGGGCCTGATCCTCGCCGGTGGCGCGGCCGGCGTCGCCGCCGCCTTCAACACGCCGCTGGCCGGCGTCGTCTTCGCCATCGAGGAGATGAGCCGCTCAATAGAGAATCGCACCAGCGGCACCATCCTCACCGGCGTGATCCTCGCCGGCATCACGGCCATGGCCATCCAGGGCGACTATCCCTACTTCGGATACACCTCGGCCACGCTGCGCCCTCAACCAGGCCTGGATTGCCGTGTTGCCTCTGCGGGGCGCCTGCGGCCTGCTCGGCGGGCTGTTCGCGCGCCTGCTGATCGCCATGTCGCGCGGCCTGCCGGGGCGCGGCGGCGTGCTGGCGCGCGCCCACCCGGTGGCCTTCGCCGCCGGCTGCGGCTTTGTCCTGGCCCTGATCGGCCTGGCCTCGGACAGCAGCACCTACGGTACCGGCTATGCCGAGGCGCGCTCCCTGCTCGAAGGCAGCCAGCAACTGCCTGCCGGCTACGGCATCCTGAAATTCCTGGCGACGCTGGTGTCCTACGCCAGCGGCATTCCCGGCGGCGTATTCGCGCCTTCGCTCGCGGTGGGCGCCGGCTTCGGGCTCAACCTGGCGCAGATCATGCCGTATGCGCCGGTCGGCGCCGTGGTGCTGCTGGCCATGGTCGGCTACTTCGCCGGCGTGGTGCAGGCGCCGATCACCGCCTTCGTCATCGTCATGGAAATGACCGACAACCACAACATGGTGCTGCCGCTGATGGCCACGGCGCTGATCGCCACCGCCGTCTCGCGCCTGATCTGCCCGCGCCCGCTCTACCGCACGCTGGCGGAGCGCTTCCTGCTGATCGGGCCGCCGCCCAAGGACACAAGGAGCCAGCCATGAGCGCATGGTCATCGATGTTGCGGCTTTCGGCAGCGATCGACAGCGGCAACCGGATCCTGGGGCGCCTCACGGTTTGGCCGATTCTGGCAGCCGTGGTGATCAGTGCCGGCAACGCCGTGTCGCGCAAGTTCTTCGACCTCAGCTCGAACGCGTTTCTGGAGGTGCAGTGGTACCTGTTCAGCCTGGCTTTCCTGGGAGCCGCGGGCTACGTGCTGCTGGTGAACGAACACGTGCGCATCGACGCCGTCTCGCAACGCCTGCCCAAGCGCGTTCGCGCCTGGATCGACATCGTGCTGTTCGCGGTTTTCGTCTTGCCGCTGACCGTGCTGTTGGGCGACCTCGGCTTCGATCTGTTCTGGCAGACCCTGCAATCGGGCGAGATGTCCTACAACGCCGGCGGTTTGCCGCGCTGGCCGGCGTATGCCTGCATTCCGCTGGGCATGGCCACGCTCGGCCTGCAGGCGGTGAGCGAGTTGATCCGGCGCGGTGCATGGTTGCGCGGCCTCGTCCCCGAACCGGTACTGTCCGAGGCGGACCTGCCGCATTTCATGGCCGAGCCGGGAGGGCCTGCATCATGATCGCCTGGCTTGCCGCCAACCTGCCCGCCATCATGTTTGCGGCGCTGGTGATCTTCCTGCTCAGCGGCGTGCCCGTGGCCTTCGGCTTGGCCGCATGCGGCCTGACCTTCGCCTTTTTCGGCATCGAGCTTGGCCTGCTGCCGCCGGCGCTGATACAGGCACTGCCGCTGCGGCTGTTCGGCATCATGTCCAACGAGACGCTGCTTGCCATTCCGTTCTTCACCTTCATGGGGCTGCTGCTGCAAAAGTCGGGGCTGGCGGAGGATTTGCTGGAAACGGTGGGCCAGGTATTCGGGCCCTTGCGCGGCGGGGTCGCGCTGGCGGTGGTCCTGGTGGGGGCTTTGCTGGCCGCAACCACGGGCATCGTCGCCGCATCGGTGATTTCCATGGGCCTGATCTCGCTGCCGGTCATGCTGCGCTACGGCTACAATCCGAAGCTGGCCACCGGAGTCATCGCGGCCGCGGGCAGCCTGGCACAAGTGGTGCCGCCGTCGCTGGTCCTGATCGTCATGGCGGATCAGCTGGGCCGTAGCGTGGGCGACATGTATGTTGCGGCCCTGGTTCCCGCCGGCATGCTGATCGGCCTTCAGGTGCTGCTGGTGGCCGGACTGGCGATCTTCGTTCCGCGCTGGCTTCCCGCCTTGCCGCCCGACGCGCGCGCCGCGCGCGAGAGCAACGGCGCCAGCGGCGTCGCCTCGCTCGGAGTCCTGTTCCTCGTGGCCGTGCTTCTCGGCAGGGTCGCCACCGGTTACTACCCACTCTGGCTTGTCACCATGGGACGCACTGCGCCGCCGCCGCCCGATGAACTGTTGATCGTCGGGCTCGGCGCCGGCGTGGCCGGCGCCTTCATCCTCTCCGTGGCCGATCGCCTGCTGCGCTTGAACCTGCTGTCGATGCTCACACACCGGGTGGCTTTCGTCATGGTGCCACCCCTGTTCCTGATCTTCCTCGTGCTGGGCACCATCTTCCTCGGGCTGGCGACGCCGACCGAGGGTGGTGCCCTGGGCGCGATCGGTGCACTGGTCCTGGCCCTGGCACGCGGTCGGATCAATCATCGGCAGATCGGGCAGACCCTGCTGTCGACCACCAAGCTGAGTTGCTTCGTCCTGTTCATCCTGATCGGTTCGACGGTATTCAGCCTGACGTTCCAGGGCGTTGGCGGGCAGGCCTGGGTCGAACACCTGTTCGACAAATTGCCCGGCGGACAAACCGGATTCCTGATTTTCGTTACCTGCCTGATTTTTGTCCTTGGCTTCTTCCTCGATTTCTTCGAGATCGCCTTCATCCTGCTGCCGATGCTTGCACCGATTGCGGACAAGCTCGGCATCGACCTGATCTGGTTCGGCGTGCTGGTGGGCATCAACCTGCAAACGTCCTTCCTTACGCCGCCGTTCGGCTTTGCGCTGTTCTACCTGCGCAGCGTGGCGCTGACCCGGACCACCATCGACGAGGTCACGGGACGCGAAATCGCGCCGGTCCGAACCAGCGACATCTACCTCGGGGTGATGCCTTTCGTCGCCATCCAGATCCTGGTCATGGCGCTGATCATCGCCTATCCCGATCTGCTGATGCATGACGACAGCGCCTCGAAGCAAATGGATCTGAACGCCATCGAGAATCGCCTGGAGCAGATGGAAGACGCCGGCGTCGCCGAAAACGACCCCATGAAGATGCTGCTGGAACAGATGGGGCAGGACGAAGAGCAGCGTTGATGCTTGTCGCCGCTGCGGCGGACTCAGTTCTGCCCGGCCGTGTTGGGTGTCGATTGACCGCTGGTCGCAGGCGGCGGGTTCGCGTCGACTTCGGCCGGCGCCTCATTGCCCGATGCCCTGCGCGCGGCAAGAATCAGGATCGACGAACCGAGCACCACCAGTATCACCGCGCCGTTCAGGTAAGCCGGTATGGCGAAGGCCTCGCGCGCGGTCAGGAACAGCAATACGGTGATGAGGCCGCGCGGTGCGATCCAGAGCAGGGGGCCGACGGCGGTCCGCAAGGTGACCCGCAGCAAGGCATAGCGGGTGGCGAAGACGACCAGCAGCACCAGCGCGGCGGCCAGCCAGGCCCAGGGCGAGGCGAGGTCGGACAGGTCGGTCCAGTAGCCGAGCAGGACGAAGAAGAATCCGCGCACGACGAAAGTCAGTTCCACCACCAGGGTCTTGAATTCGGAGAGCGTGTCGTCGTAGTCCGCGTCGACCCAGCCGTGGAAGGGCCGGAAGCGCGTCACCAGCGAAGGCTTGTTCAACAGCAGGCCGAAGAACAGCACCATGATCAGCGGCGACAGGTGCAGCAGCTTGCCCATGGCGTAAAGCGCGAACAGGCCGGCCAGCAGCGGCACGAAGCGGATGTGGCCTTCGACCCGCAACAGCAGCAGCAACAGGGCGACGGCGCACAGCAGCGACAGCAGCAGCGAGAGCAGCCCGCCACCGAGCAGGGCCAGCAGCGCACCCTTGACGCTGCCGTCCGAGCCGAGCAGCGAAAAGAACACCAGCACGCCAATGATGTCCGACATCGAGCTTTCATAGACCACGAACTCGCGGCGCTTGGGCGGCAGGAAGTCGCTGCTGGGGATGGCCACGGCGCTGCTGATCACCGCAAACGGAGTGGCCAGCAGTATCGCCTGCACCGGGCTCAGGTCGAGTACCAGCCGCGCCAGGCCGGCGAACGCTGCCACGCAGGCGACGAAGCCGACGGCGGCCAGCGTCAGCGTGGCGCCGATGAGGCGGATGCGCTCGCGCTTGAGCTCGATGTCGAGCGCCCCTTCGAGCACGATCAGCACCAGGCCGACGGTGCCGACGATGGGCACCAGCATGCCGGCCCAGCCGAGTTGTACGCCAATCGAATCAAGCACCGGCCGGGCGATCAGGCCGCTTGCCACCAGCACGATGACGGATGGAATGCCCCAGCGCCGGCAGAGGCGCTCGACGCCGAAGACGATCAGCAGGAACAGGGAGGCACTGAGGATGGCGGGATAGGTCATGGTTGCGTCGGGACGACGGCGGTTGCCGGCCCGCGATCATATCCGGGATTCCCGCATCTGCAGATCCGCGTTCCCGGCATGAAAGTCGGCGCCGGTGACACGGCGACACGGCGTCTTCCCGGCGTTGCAGAATGCCGGGCGCAGGAACTTGTCCCCCGGAGTTCGGGAGGGGGCAAAATGCTCGTTCAACGCCAGTCGAGGTGGCCGGTGAAATCCATTTTCGCGCGCCTGTCGCGCCGGTTCGAACAGCGGGTCTGGGGCGGCCAGGACGCCGCGCGTCCGCCGTGGAGCCGGCGCGGCCTGCGCCTCGTGCGCACGGTGCTGGTGCTGGCGCGCGACCTTGCCTTCGGCCAGCTCAACCTGCGCGCGATGAGCCTCAGAGCTACACGACGTTGCTGTCGATCGTGCCGCTGCTCGCGCTGAGCTTCTCGGTGCTGAAGGCATTCGGCGTCTACCACCAGATCCAACCGGTGCTGGCGAGCTTCCTGGCCCCGCTGGGCGAGAAGGGCGAGGAGGTGGCGCGCCGCATCGTGCAGTTCATCGAGAACATGAACGTCGGCGTGCTCGGCGTGCTCGGGCTGGCGTTGCTGGTCTATACGGTGATCTCGCTGATGCAGAAGATCGAGGAATCGCTGAACCACATCTGGCACATTCCGCGCCCCAGGCCCCTTGGCGACCGGTTCAGCCGCTATCTGAGCGTGCTCATGGTCGGGCCGATCCTGGTGTTCTCGGCGCTGGGCATCACGGCGACGGTAATGAACATCGAAACGGTGCGCGACCTGCTGGCGATCGGCGCCCTGGGCCAGACCGCGGCGGCGGTGAGCCGCCTCACTCCCTACCTGCTGGTGATCGCCGCCTTCACCTTCGTCTATATCTTCGTACCGAACACGCGGGTGCGTTTCGGCCCGGCCCTGGCCGGCGGTGCCGCCGGCGGGATCGCCTGGCAATCGGCGGGCTGGGCCTTCGCCAACTTCGTCGCCACCTCGAGCCAGTACGCGGCGATCTACTCCGGCCTCGCGATCCTGGTCCTGTTCATGATCTGGCTCTATGTCAGCTGGCTGACCCTGCTGTTCGGCGCCAGCGTGGCCTTCTACGTGCAGCATCCGGAATACCTGGTGGCGAGGGGTGGAGAGCCGCGACTGAGCAACCGCATGCGCGAGCGGCTCGCGCTCTCGGTGGCGAGCCTGATCGCTGCCAGGTTCGTCGGCGGCGAGCGCATGCCCTCCCTGACGGAGTTCGCCCGCCTGTTCGGCGTGCCGCTGCATTCCCTGCAAGTGGTGCTCGACGCCCTGGAGCGTCGCGCGCTGGTGGTGCAAAGCGGCGACGACCCGCCTGGCTACCTGCCGGCGCGCGATCCCTCGCTGATTTCCGTGGCGGAAGTGCTGGAGACGGTACGCGCCGCCGGCGAAGAGCGCTTCCTGTCGCCGGACGGACTACCCGCGCCGCCCGCGGTCGATGCGGTGCTTGACCGGATGCGACGGGCGGTCGAATCCTCGGTAAGCGACATGACGCTACGCGAGCTGGCGGCCGGGGGCGACGATGCCCTGAACCTGGGCAAGCTGCCTGCGGAGCCAGGCTGATTGTTTGCGCCGGGGCCGCACGGCGCGACGGATCGTGAGAGCATATCGCCAGATGAACATCCGCCCCCTGGTTTTGTGGAAGCCCAGCGGCGCCCGACGCGGCATTGTATTTGGTGCGAGTGTTGGACTGATGGCTTTGCTTGGGTATATCCACTATTTGTCCGGACTGGCCTACGATTTCCGCGCGCTGTTCGTGCTGCCGGTGCTCGTTTCGTCATGGTATCTGGGTATCCGTTTCGGGCTGGCGATCGCACTGCTCTCGGCCGCGACGTGGTTGCTCGCCGACTGGCGGCTCGGCGGAGGCCAGAGCGCCTGGCTTTCACTGATTTTCAACACCGCTATGCGGCTGGCCGTGTTTGCGGGGGAGGCATGGATACTTGAGCGGCTGCGGCAGTTGCTCGATCGCGAATTCCGTCTGGCTCGGGAGGACGCACTCACCGGCCTGGCCAATCGCCGTGAATTGCTGGAGCAGGGAGGTCGCGCGCTGGCCCTGGCGCGGCGACAACAGACCCCGTTTGCGGCCGTCTTCATCGATCTCGACAAGTTCAAGCAAGTCAATGACCAGTTCGGCCACGAAACCGGAGACGCTCTGCTGAAATGCGTCGCCGATGGATTGCTTGTATCCATCCGCGCCAGCGACATCGCCGGCCGCCTAGGCGGCGATGAATTCGCCCTGTTGTTGCCGGGAATGGACGGTGCGGCGGCAAGGAATTACGTCGAGAAAATCCAGCAGCGACTGCTCGATGCGATGCGCGAGAACGCGTGGCCGGTGACCTTCAGTATCGGGTTCGTCAGCCATCAACGGGCGCCGGACGATCTCGACCGACTGCTGGCGGACGCGGACCGGCTGATGTACAAGGCCAAGCAAAGCGGTGGCAATCGCATCGTGCGCCTTGATTTCTGATGCTATCGGCCCCGCGCGAATTGACTTGTCCTGTTATCTACAAGTCAACCAAGTTTAGGAAGTCCCCCGGTTCTGAAATGCTCATCAGACACTACGGTGACATTGTTTGAACGCTTCCGACAACTGATTCCAGAAATCGAATTCAGGCAGAGAATCGTGCTTGCAGGCTGTTCTTGGTCTCAGTGACTTGCTCGGTTAAGTGCTTGGTTACTGCGGCCAAGATCAAAATGAGGGGCCTCCCAGCGCGGGTTTCGGAGCAAAGGCAAGAGCTGCGGCCTTAGCTCTGAAATCGCACTTATTGATAAGAATCAATTTGATATGCCGGAACTGATCTTCTGCTTTGGGAGCGAGATGTCGAGAGTTCGAATCCCTCCACCCCGACCATTCCCCAATTTATCTCCGAACGCTCGGCGTTCAATCGCTGTCTGAACAGTCAGGAATCCAATGCCGGCAGCACGTCGGCAATCGTTGATCCGCTCAGCTTTTCTTGGACAGCAGAGCCTTCAGGTCGGCAAACGGCGAGTGGGTTGCAACTGGTTCGCCGGACTGTGGAGATGAGCCGATGCTCGCCGCCTCCATATGGCGCTGATGCTCGTTGTCGTGGCAGTACAGGCACAGGAGTTCCCAGTTGCTGCCATCCACCGGGTTGTTGTTGTGGTTGTGGTCGCGGTGGTGCACTGTCAATTCGCGCAGGTTGGCGCGGGTGAATTCCCGGGCGCACCGACCGCAAATCCAGGGATAAATCTTGAGTGCCTGGTCGCGGTAATTTCGCTCACGCGCTTCGGCCGAGCGGCGCGCGCCGGCAACGATGGTGTCGAGCTTCGACGAACTACCCGGCTTCATGCACGCTATTTCTCCTGCAGCAGGTTATTCATGCGCTGAGCCCGGCTCTTGGATTCCGCCTTGTTTATTTCGGACACCTGGCGTCCGTAGGCCTCGCGTGCTTCCGGACCCTGCTGGGTCGCTTCGATGCTGCGAATGCAGCGCCAGCGTTTTCCGGTCTTGGTAACTATCAGACGCATTTCGTTGCGAGGATGGTGCGTGCGACAGTGGTAGCAATAAGTCTGTTCGGTAGCCATGGGAATGAACCGGAAGCCGGGGGTAACAGGCGCAATTATGCCCCGGTCGGCGCTGTTTGTTCCGTCCTGAGCTAAACTCATCCACTGCACTCAACGAGCGCCGCCCGTAGCTCATCTGGATAGAGCACCGGCCTTCTAAGCCGGGGGTAACAGGTTCGAGTCCTGTCGGGCGGGCCACAGAACTGGAAAATGATGAACATGACACGCTTTGTGGGAATCGCGGATGCCCGATCCAGGCTGGGCCAGGAAATCGGTGTCAGCGACTGGATGCTGATCGATCAGGAGCGGGTCAACGCCTTTGCCGAGGTCACGGGCGACAAGCAATGGATCCATGTCGATGTCGAGCGGGCGAACCGCGAATCCCCGTTCGGCGGCACGATCGCCCACGGATACCTCACAGTGTCGCTGCTGGCCAAGTTTGCACAGGAATGCATTGCGGTCGACGGCATCAAGCTGGCAGTTAACTATGGCCTCAATCGCGTGCGCTTTGCGGCGCCTGTAAGGGTAGGCAGCCGGGTCCGTGCCCGTTTCGTGCTGGTCGGTGTGGACGATATTGCCGGTGGCGCGCAAATGCTTTGGCAGGCCACCGTTGATATCGAGGGGGAAAGCAAGCCGGCCTGTGTCGCGGAGATGGTCACGCGCTGGTATTTCTGAACTGACGAGGCATCGCAGGCGCAATGACCACTCCGAAGGCGCCAGCCTACCTGTGCGTCGCCCGCCATGGCGAAACCGACTGGAACATCGCTGGAATCCTTCAGGGGTGGATCGACGTCGAGATCAACGACCGTGGTCGCCGCCAGGCGTACGAACTGGTCGCGATATTCTCCGGGGCAGGCTTTTCGCAGGTGTATTCCAGTTCGCTGGTTCGCGCTCTGGAAACTGCGAAGATCATCGCCCGCTCATTGCGCTTGCCTCCGCCGCATTGCCATGACGGATTGAAGGAGCGAAATTTCGGTGAGATCCAAGGCATTCCCAAGGCGGAACTGGCGGAGCTGAACCCGGTGTTGCTGCAGCAGATAATGAAACGCAATCCAGCGATCTCGTTTGAGCAGGGGGAGTCGATGGACGAGTTCGCCGACCGTGTTCTATCCGCGATTATCGACATTGGTGGACGTCATCGCGGGCAACGAGTACTGGTAATCACCCACGGCTGGGTAATGGATGTCATCACGCGCCATATTGCCGGACTTCCGCGCAGCACGATTCTGAATATGAAGCGCAAGAACGGCGAATCGGTTTGGCTTGAGGTCAATGGGGAATCCATTCGCACGCTTTAGTTCCGGCAGATATCGATGGCAGCCCCGATCGAGAAATTGGTTGCAGCCTGGCGACGATGTCGTTTATGTATAGCGGCAATCCTGCGCGGTAGATGGCCCCATTGTTGCATAGTCAGCGGTCAGGCAGTAGGCTGTATGGATGGTGCCGTCGAACATGGATTCCGTCATGGCTGTGTCCCAAGACTGTGCTGCCGGTGACGTAGTGCGGCGGAGAATGGTTGTGACCTCCATGCAGGTTGCCTGTCTGGTACTTGCATTGGGTCTTGCGATAAGTTACTCGCTCTGGCGCATCGCGAATGCCAACCAGGACCGCGAAGCGCGATCGCATTTCGAAGCGAGTTCCAACATGGCGTTGGCCGGCATACAACGTCGCGTCGATGAGTTCGAGACCCTGTTGCTCGGGATGCAGGGTCTGTTCATCGCATCCGAACGGGTAGATCGTCGGGAGTTTCAGCGGTATTTCAACAACTTGCGCGGGCAACTGCGGATACCTGGAATTCGTGCCGTGCATTTTACGCGCCGGGTACTCGAAGCCGAAAAGGCCGCTTACATTTCGTCCGTCAGAAATGACCATAGCCTGAGCGCAAGCGGATTTCCGAACTTTTCCATCCATCCCGACAGCGCGCGGGGCGAATACTTCGTCATCGAGTACATCGAGCCATTTGAAGAGAATCAGCTGGCATTCGGCCTCGATGCGCTCAGCCAGAGTGTGAATCGGGAATCCTTCCTTGCCGCGCGCGATTCGGGGCAGGTCAGTTTCACCCAGCCTTTCCAACTGGTGCAGACGGCACGGGGTGAGCGTGGAATGGTGCTGCGCGCCTCTGTTTATCGCTATGGGTCGTTGTTGCGTACGGTCGAAGAGCGGCGACGCGCTTTCGTCGGGTTGGTAGGAATATCACTCAATGCGAACGAAATTTTCAGGGATGTCTTTGCGACTACGTTGCTTGAGGGGCTTTGCGTCCTGATTCACGATGTCAGTCGCGACGCATCAAGCGGAACTCCGGCACCCTTTCGACAGGTTATTGCGGAGAATTGCCCGGACAATCGTGCGTACGCGAGCGTCGGGGCTCGAGTCGACCACCATTATTCCGGTAGGCGGCAGGCTCTGGGAGATCAAGCTTTCTGCGCCAGATGACTGGACGCAGAAACAACACGAATACAGCCCCGCCCTGGTTGCTGCCGGTGGAGTCGTCATCAGCCTGCTGCTCGCGTTGCTCTACCTGGCGCTCGCTCGCTCGCGAACGAGCGCGCAGCAACTGGCCGCTGAAATGACCCGGAATCTGCGGCAGAGCGAGCGTCGCTTCCGCAGCATGGCGGAACTTTCTTCAGACTGGTTTTGGGAACAGGACGCCGATGCGCGCTTCACTGACATCAGCGGGACCGGCGGGCGAGGTTCCGGCGCGATGCCCCTGTCGCTGGACAAGGTAAAAGGCAGGACTCGCTGGGATATTTCGCCTGCCGCCCTGACCCCGGCGCAATGGGACGCCCATCGCCGGCAACTCGCCGCTCGCGAGGAGTTCCAGCTGGAGTACGCGGTGACGAATACCGAAGGACAGGAAAGATGGGTCGAGGTTCATGGTGCTCCGCGTTTTGCCGAATCCGGCGAATTTCTCGGATATCACGGGACTGCACATGACGTCACAGTACGCAAACAGGCTGAACGCGAAATGGCCCGGAAGACCAAGGTCCTGCAGGCGACTCTGGACAACATGTCGCAAGGCATCAGTGTGGTGGATGAGAACCTGCACATGACGGCCATGAATCGAAGGTTTTGCGAAATCCTGGATTTTCCGGAAGAGATGGGGCGGAATGGAGCCTCCTTCGAGGCCTTCATCCGCTACAACGCCGAACGAGGCGACTACGGTCCCTGCGACGTCGATGCGAAGGTCAAGGAAATGCTGGAACGCGCCGCGGCAATGCAGGCACATCAGTTCAAGCGCACCCGGCCGAACGGACGTGTCATTGAAGTGATTGGCAACCCGCTGCCGGGTGGCGGCTTCGTTACCACCTATACCGACGTGACCGAGCGAGAACTGGCCGAACAGGCCATTCGTTCCAGCGAAGAGCGATTGAAGCGCGCCGAACTCGCGTCGGGTTCCGGCAATTGGGAGTATCACCTCGACTCGCAGGTCATCATTGCCTCAGAGGGAGCGGCCAAGCTCTATGGCATGAAACCCGGCGAACTGGATTACGCGACGATCAGGCCGGTGCCGCTAGCGGAGGAGCGCTTCCGGCTCGATGATGCGATGGATGGACTGATAGAGCGTGGCGAACCGTACGACATCGAGTTCAAGATCAGGAAAGCGGACACGGGCGAAGTCCGGGATATTCATTCCATGGCCGTATTCGACCGCGCCGAGAGGATCGTGTTCGGTGTGATACAGGACATTACCGCCCGTAAGCAGGCCGAAGAGTTGTTACGCAAGCTATCTCTCGCAGTCGAGCAAAGCCCGGAAAGCATTGTCATTACCAATCTGTCAGCGGAAATCGAGTATGTGAATGAATCCGTTGTTCGCGTAACCGGATACAGTCGGGAGGAACTCGTAGGGCAGAACCCCCGCATCCTCAAGTCCGGCGACACGCCGCCGGAAACCTATGCCGCCATGTGGAAGGCCCTGTGCGACGGACAACCATGGCGCGGAGAGCTTCACAATCGCAGCAAGGGCGGCCGGACTTTCGTCGAGTTCGCGATCGTTACACCCATTCGCCAGCCCGATGGCCGAATCACCCACTATGTCGCAATCAAGGAAGACATCACGGAGAAGAAGCGCATCGGCCGCGAACTCGACCAGCATCGCTACCACCTCGAAGAACTGGTGAAGAGCCGCACCGCGCAGTTGGCCGAAACGACCAAGGCGGCGGAGGCAGCCAACATCGCCAAGAGTGCCTTCCTCGCCAACATGAGCCATGAAATCCGGACTCCCATGAACGCCATTCTCGGTATGGCAAGCCTGATGAAACGCGCTGGCGTTACGCCGAAGCAGGCGGAGCGACTCGACAAGATCGATACCGCTGGCCAGCACCTGCTGGAGATCATCAACGCCATCCTCGACATTTCCAAGATCGAAGCCGGGAAGTTCGTCATCGAGGAATCGGTGGTGAACCTGGGGGAAATAACATCCAACGTCGCCTCGATCCTGCATGACCGGGCCCAGGAAAAGCATCTGAAGATGCTGATCGAGACACGCCAGGTGCCTGACCGACTGCTTGGGGATTCCGCGCGATTGCAGCAAGCCCTTCTGAACTATGCGACCAACGCGATAAAGTTCACGGAGCGGGGAAGCATCAGTTTGCGCACCCGGATCGACGATGAATCGGATGCCAGTGTACTGGTCCGCTTTGAGGTGCAGGACACCGGAATTGGCATCGACCCGGAAGCGATATCGCGGTTGTTCAACACTTTCGAGCAGGCTGACAATTCGACAACGCGCAAGTATGGCGGCACCGGTCTCGGCCTGGCCATTACCAGGCGCCTGGCCGAACTCATGGGAGGAGCGGCCGGTGTTGTCAGCGTGCCAGGGACTGGCAGCACATTCTGGTTTACGGCACGGCTTAGAAAAGCCGCACCGGCCGATGCTGGGAGGGCATCCTCGATCTCCGGCATCGGCGCCGAAGCCGCGCTGAAGCGCGATTTCAGCGGTCAGCGAATTCTGCTGGTGGATGACGACCCTGGCAATCGCGAGGTTGCACTTGCGCTGCTGGAGGATACCGGACTGGTCGTCGATACTGCCGAGGACGGCGATGTGGCGGTCGAAATGGCGGCGCGGGGCGGCTACGCGCTGATATTGATGGACATGCAGATGCCGGCCATGGGCGGCGTCGAGGCCACGCGCCTGATTCGCGAGTCGGTCACGGGTCGCCAAACGCCCATCGTGGCCATGACCGCCAACGCATTCGCCGAAGACAAAGCACGTTGTTTTGAAGCCGGGATGAACGACTTCATCGCCAAACCATTCAGTCCGGACAAGCTGTTTTCAACAATCGTGAAGTGGCTGGCAAAAAGCCGTCGATAGCGGTCGTGGTCGAGCGTCGACATGTACGCAGATCGAAACCGGATAGTTCAGTTTTTTGTGTTCCGGGGCTTCTGGTTGATGCAGGGAATGCCCGTTGTGGCGGAGAGGGAGGGATTCGAACCCTCGTTAGGATATTATCCTAAACACGCTTTCCAGGCGTGCGACTTAAACCGCTCATCCACCTCTCCGCTGATGCCTGCACGGCTTGCCAGTGCAGACAGGGCGCGAATTCTAGCAGATCAGCCCTCGCTGTGCCGCAGCGAAAGGTCGACGGCGCGCACATTCTTCGTCAGGCCGCCGATCGAAATGCGGTCGACGCCCGTTTCCGCGATGGCGCGCACGGTTTCCAGGCTGACGCCTCCCGATGCCTCGAGTTCGGCGCGCCCGGCAGTGAGGCCGACCGCCTGGCGCATTTGCGCGAGGTCCATGTTGTCGAGCAGGATCATGCGGGCATCGGCGTCGATGGCTTCGGCGAGCTGTTCGAGGGTTTCCACTTCGATCTGGATGAACACGTCATTTCGCCCTATGGCGCGGGCCTGCTGCAGGGCAGCGGTCACGCCGCCGGCAGCGATGATGTGGTTTTCCTTGATCAGGATTCCGTCATAGAGGCCGAGGCGATGATTCTTGCCGCCGCCGCAGGTGACGGCGTACTTCTGCGCCAGGCGCAGTCCGGGCAGCGTCTTGCGCGTATCCACGATGCGTGCGCCGGTACCGGCCACGGCGTCGACATAGAGGCGCGTGGCGGTGGCGGTTGCCGATAGCAGCTGCAGGAAGTTCAGCGCGGCCCGCTCGGCGCTAAGGAGCGCGCGTGTGCTGGCCTCGATCTCGCACACGGTTTCGCCGGCACGGATGATATCCCCGTCACGCAGGTTCCAGCGAATGTCCGTCAGCGCATCGAGTCGGCGGAAGCAGGAGTCGAACCACGCTGTGCCTGACAGCACGGCATCTTCGCGGCTGACCACGGTGCCCAGGGAACGTTTGCTGGCAGGACTCAGCAGCGCCGTCAGGTCGCCGCCACCCAAGTCTTCGGCGAGTGCGGCAAGCACATTGCGTTGTACCTCGGCGGCAAGTTGCAGGGGGAATTCCATGATTCCAGTCGTGTCGTTGGCGATATTCGAGTTTAGCACCGGGGATCACTGCATCTTCGATCCGCGCAGGCTCAGTGTGGTTGCGGGCGCAGCAAAACTGTCGGCACGCGAGGCGTCCCAGAATACCTTGAACACTGGATGGTCAGGCACGCCGGAAAGCAGTTCGCCAGGCCTGGCCCAGTGGTGCAGCGCCGCCAGCGAGCGGACTTCGGTGGCCGAGACGCGGCGTATGACATGCTCCGGCCCCAACTCACTCGGATGGTTCAGTCCGGCGGCGCCCAGCATCTCCTTCAGTGCGATGAGTGTGTTGCGATGGAACTGGTGCACGCGCGCCGACTTGTCGCCGACATCTAGCGCGCGCATGCGGACGGGATCCTGCGTCGTGACGCCAGTCGGGCAGTGCCCGGTGTGACAGGTCTGCGCTTGCAGGCAGCCCAGCGCGAACATGAAGCCGCGCGCGGAATTGCACCAGTCGGCGCCAGTGGCGATGGTACGGGCCATGTCGAAGGCGGTGACGATCTTGCCTGACGATCCGATGCTGATCTGGTTGCGCAGATTGACGCCGACCAGGGTGTTGTGCACCAGCATCAGGCCTTCGCGCAGCGGTGCGCCGACGTGGTCGGTGAACTCCAGCGGGGCAGCGCCGGTGCCGCCTTCGCCGCCGTCCACGACGATGAAGTCGGGCGTAATGCCGGTCTGCAACATGGCCTTGACAATGGCGAACCATTCCCATGGATGGCCGATCGCCAGTTTGAACCCGACCGGCTTGCCACCGGACAGATCACGCAGGCGGGCTATGAATTCGACCAGTTCCAGGGGGGTGGAGAACGCCGAGTGTCGCGCCGGCGATACGCAATCGGTGCCGACCGGGACGCCACGCGCTTCGGCGATTTCCGGGGTTACCTTGGCACCCGGCAAGACGCCGCCATGCCCGGGCTTGGCGCCCTGGGAAAGCTTGACCTCGATCATCCTGACCTGGTCGATGCGCGCATTCTCGGCAAATTTCCCGGCGTCGAACTTTCCGTTGGCGCCGCGGCAGCCGAAGTAGCCGCTGCCGATTTCCCAGACCAGGTCGCCGCCGTTCTTGCGATGGTGTCGTGAGATCGACCCTTCGCCGGTATCGTGGAAGAAGTGGCCGCGCCTTGCGCCTTCGTTGAGCGCCAGGATGGCGTTGGCGGAAAGCGCGCCGAAGCTCATTGCCGAGATGTTGAATACGCTTGCGGAGTAGGGTTTCGCGCAGCCTGGGCCGCCGACGTCGATGCGGAAATCGTGGTCCTCGATCTGGATGGGCGCGATCGAATGGTTGATCCATTCGTAGTGAGGCTCGTAAAGGTTGAGCTGGGTGCCGAAGGGGCGCTTGTCCAACGCCTGCTTCGAGCGCTGGTAGATGATAGAGCGCTGGGCGCGAGAGAAGGGCAGTTCGTCGGAGTCGGCCTCGATGAAATACTGGCGGATCTCGGGACGGATGTATTCGAAGAAGAAACGGAAGTGCGCCAGCACGGGGTAGTTGCGGCGTATTGCCTGGCGCGGCTGGAGGAAGTCAACCAGACCCACCAGGGCCAGAGCACCGAAGACCAGTCCGGGCCATAGCCAGATTGCCGAGAGTGGCAGCAGCACCAGGCAGACGACCGCGAGGAGGATGCAGGCAGCCCATGCGTGGTAGCGCTGGGGAATGATGCTGTCAAGCTTATGCAACATGGACGGCCTCCCGTTGGATGCTGCGGCGATGCGGCTACTTTTACTGTATCAGGCGCGGCGGCGCAAGCGCTCGCCAATGGCGATCGACAAGCTGCTGCCGGCGATCACCACCATGCCGACGATCGATAGCAGGTCCGGGAGGTGCTCGTAGAACACCCAGCCGAGCAGCCCGGCCCAGATCAATTGGCCGTACAGGAAAGGTGAGAGGAAGGAGGCCGCGGCATAGCGAAAGGCGCGCGTCAGCATCAGGTGGCCGGTGCCGCCGTAGATGCCGAGCGAGGCGATCAGCGCGGCGTCGACCCAACTCGGCGTCGGGCCGCCCCAATACAACGGCGCCGCCAGTGTCATCGACACCGTTCCGACCAGCGCGGTGTAGAACAGCATGGTCAGGGTGTTCTCGGTCGGCGAGAGTTGCCGGGTCTGTATCTGGTAAATCGCGTAGCACGCCGCCGCCAGCGTCATCCAGACGATGCCTTCCATGTTCAGCGCACCGCCGGGGCGGGCGATCAGGAGCGCGCCGCCGAAGCCGGCGATGACCGCAATCCAGTGGCCGCGCGTGATCGATTCCTTGAGCAGCCAGTGCGAGAGGATGACCACGACCAGCGGCGTGACGAAGAGGAAGGCGGTGCTTTCCGCCAGCGGCATCAGCGAGAAGCCTGCCATCGAGAACCCGGTGGTGCCGGTCAGCATCAGGGCGCGCAGGATTTGCGCGCGCGGACGTGTCGTGGCGATCAACTGAAAGCGCATCGATGGCGCGAGGACGATCAGCATCATCAGGCAGTGGAAGGTGTAGCGGCCCCAGACCATCATCGGGATCGGATAGGTGCGCGACAGGTATTTGGAGGTCGCGTCGAGCGCGGCGAAGCACAGCGTCGCGCCGATCATCAGCAGCACCGCGAGGCCGACCTTGTGCCGGTCAGGCATTCGCGGCGATCAGTCGATTGAGCGTGATGCGTGCGGCAGGTATCAGTTCGCCGGCGGTCATGCCGATCGGTCCGTCGCCGGCGGCAGCGAGCAGGTCGGCGGCCATGCCGTGGATATGGACGGCACCGCAGACTGCGGCTTCCGCCGGCCAGCCCTGGGCCAACAGCGCGCCGGCCATGCCGGCCAGGACATCGCCGCTGCCGGCGGACGCAAGGCCCGGATTGCCCGTGGCATTGATGCGCCAGCGGCCGTCGGGGAAGGCGACCACGGTGCCGCAGCCCTTGAGCGCGACGTGGGCGTTGAAGCGGCGAGCGAGTTCCAGCGCGGCGGCGACGCGGTCGCGCTGCACCTCGTCCGTGGCCACGCCGAGCAGGCGCGAGGCTTCCGCGGGATGCGGGGTGAGCAAGGTCGGCGCATGGCGATGGCGCACCCGCGCCGCGAGCACCGGGTGGGCGGCGAGCAGGTTCAAGGCATCGGCGTCGAACAGTGCCGGAAAGTCGGCGCTGGCGGCACGGCGAATCAGGTCACACGCCGCTGCCGAGTCGCCGAGCCCGGGGCCGATTACCAGTGCTGTGGCGTTGGCCAACGCATCGTCGGCCGAACGCAGCATCAGTTCCGGCTGCGCGGGATCGACCGCAAGCGAGGACAGCAGACCAACGAAAACGCGGCCGGTACCGAGTTGCAGGCCGGCACGCGCGGCGAGCAGTGCGGCGCCCGTCATGCCGGCAGCGCCGCCGATCACGGCCAGCGAGCCGAAGCTGCCCTTGTGGCTGTTGTGCTTGCGCGGCAGGAGGCAGGCACGGAAATCGTCGATGGTGAGCAGGGCGCCGGGATGCCCGGCCAGGTCGAGTCCAAGATTGTCCACCTCGATCGCACCGCAATGATCGGGACCGTCCAGCGTGTACAGGCCCGGCTTGCCGCCGATGAAGCTCAGGGTATGCGTCGCGCGTAGCGCAACGCCCTTGACGTGGCCGGTGTCGCCATCGAGCCCGCTGGGAATGTCGAGTGCCAGCACCGGGCCGGCGAAGGCATTGATGCGTGCGATCAGCGCCGCATGGTCGCCTTCGATGGGTCGGGCGAGGCCGATGCCGAACAGTGCGTCGACCACCAGCGAGAAACTGCCGGGCGGCACCTCGCGGCAAAAGTCGGCGTTGGTGGCACGGCAACTTTCTAGCGCGGCGGCCGCGTCGGGCGGCAGGCGTGCGGGATCCGAGGTGAGCAGGATGCTGACTGGTACCCCGGCGCGAGCCAGTTCGCGCCCCATGACGAAGCCATCGCCGCCATTGTTGCCGGGGCCGGTGCAGACCAGCACGCGGCCGGAATGCCTGCCCAGCAGTCGGATGGCGAATTCGGCGGCGGCCTTGCCAGCGCGTTCCATCAGCGGCGGGCGGGCATCGGCGTGGCGCGCTTCCAGGGCGCGGGATTCGACGGAACGCAGGACTGTGACCATGCCGCGATTGTAACCGTCAGGCAATTTCGGGAAGTGGCAGCAACTGGTGACCGCGCGCGGCGAGTTGTTCGCGCAGGTGGCGCGCGACGGCTACCGCGCCGGGGCTGTCGCCATGGACGCAGATGCTGCCGATGGGCGTCGCGATGCGCGTGCCGTCGACCGCGATCAGGGCGCCGGCGTCGAGCATGGCGAGCACGTGGGCAAGGCAGGCCGCGGCACCGTGGATCATGGCCTCGGGCCGCGAACGCGGCACCAGCTGGCCGTCGGGCAGGTAGGCGCGGTCGGCGAAGATCTCCTCGACCACGGCGAGGCCGGCGCCACGACCCGCCGCCACCAGTTGCGAGGCTGCCGGCGCAAGCAGGATCAGCGCCGGATCGATGGCGCGTACGGCGCGACAGATCGTGTCGGCGACTTTGCGGTCGATGCAGGCAAGGTTGTTGAGCGCGCCGTGCGGCTTGACGTGGGTCACGCGCGCCGCTTCGAGTGCGGCGATGGCGCCCAGCGCGCCGACTTGCGCGGCGATCTGGTTCTCGAGTTCGGTGGTGGACAGCGCCATGGCCCGGCGGCCGAAGCCCTGCAGGTCGGGATAGCTGGGGTGCGCGCCGATCGAAACGCCGCGCTCGCACGCCAGTCGCAGCGTGCGCCGCATCACGTCGGGATCGCCGGCATGGCCGCCGCAGGCGATGTTGGCCGAGGCGACGATGTCGAGCATGGCAGCGTCATCGCCCATCGTCCACGGGCCATAGCCTTCGCCGAGGTCGGCGTTGAGGTTAATTCGCATCGATCACTCCGTCGATCAGGTTGGCGCTGTAGAGCGCGTCGAGGTCCAGCGCGGGTCCAGGCGTGCAGATGCTGGCGACGGTCGCCGCCAGCACGGTCGCCGCCTCGCGCCGTGCCGCGAGCGCTTCGGCTTGGGTCACGGCGATGAAGCGCAGCGCTTGACCAGGGAGTGCATGGCCCAGTCGCGGCAAGTCGGCGCCGATCACGGTGGCGATCTTCGGATAGCCGCCGACGGTCTGGCAATCGGCGAGCAGCACGATGGGGCGGCCGTCGCCAGGAACCTGGATGGCGCCCGGCGTGACGCCGTCGGAAACGATGTCGGCGCCGCGTGCGTGTTCCAGGCGCGGGCCGTCGAGGCGCAGCCCCATGCGGTCGGCTTCGCGGCTGACGGTGAATTCGGAGCCGAGGAACTGCTGCCACGCGGCATCGGTGAAACAGTCACGTTGGGGGCCCGGAATGACACGCAAGGGGGCGGCGCGAAGTACGGGTGCATGGGGCAGTTGGAGGGAAATGACCGTGGCGCCAGCGACCGAACAAAGTCCCGGTGGGGCGCCGACTTTCATCCTGTCGCCGGCCCGCAGCGCGCGCCCGTCGATGCCGCCGAGTCCGGCGCGGGCATAGGTGGAGCGGCTGCCCAGTACTAGTGGCAGGTCGAATCCGCCGCGCGCCGCGAGGTAGCCGATACCGCTGCGCAGGCTGCCAATCTGCAGCAGGTCGCCGGCGGCCAGGGTGTGGCTGCGCCAATTGGCAGCCGGGCGTGACTGGCCGCTGGCATCCTCTATTCGCGCCGAAAATTCGCCGGCAAGGGCGATGGTGACGGGTTCCATCGCGCGCAGCTTCGGCCCGAGCAGGCGCATCTCCAGCGCCACTGTGTGCGGCGGATTGCCGACCAGGGCATTGGCGATCGCCAGCCATTCGGGATCGAGTGCGCCCGACAGCGGCACGCCCAGGTGCCGGTAGCCGGGCCGGCCGGCATCCTGAAACGTTGCCGGCAGCGGGCAGTCGATGACCTCGATCATTGCGCCAGCCAATCGTCGCGATTGCAGTCGCCGGCGGCGACGGCGAAGGAGAGGCGCCGGAACTCGTGAGGGTCAATCGCCGTAAAGCGCACGCTGTCGCCGGGTGCGAGCAGGGCCGGGCGGACGGCATCGTGGACATCGAACAGGCGCACCGGCGTCTGGCCGAGCAGGTGCCAGCCGCCGGGACTCTGCCAGGGATAGATCGCGGCCTGGGCGCCGGCGATGGCGAGGCTGTTGGCGGGGACGGCCGTGCGCGGCGTGGTGCGGCGCGGCAGGTGCAGCCAGGGCGGCAGTTCGCCGAGATAGGGAAAGCCGGGCAGGAAGCCGATCAGGAACACGCGCAACTCCGTCGCGCAGAGCGCGTCGACCACGTCCGCCTCGCTGCGCCCGGTGGCTTGCGCGACCTGCGCCAGGTCCGGTCCCGACTCGCCGCCGAAGCACACGGGGATCAGCCACCGTGTCGTCAGCGCCGACTTCTGGGGCGCGACCTGCGCGGCTTGCAGGAGGTGCGCTGACAGTAGCTCGCGGTTCAGTCGCAGCGGATCGAAGTGCACCGTGAGCGAGCGCCAGGTCGGCACCAGGTCACTGATGCCATCGAGATGCATGGCCGCCAGTGTGTCGCGCGCCGCGATCACCCTGGCATTGAGGTCGGCATCGATCCGGTCGCTGAGTTCCAGCGTCAGCGCGCCGTCACCGAGGTCGAGCAGCCGCGGGCTCATCCCACCATGCGCTGCGGCAGCCAGGTGATGATTCCGGGGAAAGCGTAGAGCATGCCTGTCGCCGCCATCATGAGGGCAAACGCCGGCATGGTTGTGCGCGCGATCCACGGCAACTGCCTGCCGGTCATGCCCTGGATGACGAACAGGTTGAAGCCGACCGGTGGCGTGATCTGCGCCATTTCGACCACGACGACGAGGAAGACGCCAAACCAGATCAGGTCGATGCCGGCGGCGACGATGGTGGGCTGGATCACCGCAATGGTCAGGACTACCATCGAGATGCCGTCAAGGAAGCAGCCGAGGATGATGAAAAAGATCATCAGGCCGAAGAGCAGGCCGAACTGTCCGAGGCCGAGGCTGGCGATCCACTCCGCGAGGTGGCGCGGCAAGCCCAGGTAGCCCATCGCCAGCGTCAGGAAGGCGCTGCCGGCGAGGATCAGCGCGATCATGCAGTACAGCCGGGTGGCACCGAACAGGCTTTCGCGGAAACTGGTCCAGGACAGCGAGCCCTGTGCAGCGGCGAGCAGCAGGCTGCCGACAACACCGAGTGCCGCGGCTTCGGTGGCGGTGGCGATGCCGGCATAGATCGAGCCCAGCACCAGGACGATGAGCAGGATCACCGGGATCAGGTGGCGCGAGCTGTAGACCTTTTCGCCGAAACTGGATTTTTCCGTGGCTGGCGGTACGGCGTCGGGGTTGAGCAGGGCCCAGACCACGATCCAGCCCATGAACAGGGCGGCCAGCATGATCCCGGGAAACACACCGGCGATGAACAACTTGGCGATCGACACCTCGGCGGCGACGCCATAGACGATCATGATGATCGAGGGCGGGATCAGCAGGCCCAGGGTGCCGGCGCCGGCCAGCGTGCCGATGGTGATGCCTTCCGGGTAGCCGCGCTTGGCGAGTTCGGGTAATGTAATTTTTCCGATCGTGGCGCAGGTCGCCGCCGAAGATCCAGACACTGCGGCAAAAATTCCGCAGCCGATGACGTTGACGTGGAGCAGGCGGCCAGGCAGGTTTTCCAGCCAGGGCGCGAGGCCCTTGAACATGTCGGAGGAAAGCCGGGTGCGAAACAGGATCTCGCCCATCCAGAGGAACATCGGCAGGGCAGTCAGCGTCCAGGACGAGGAAGCGCCCCAGATGGTGACCGCCATCGCGTCGCCGGCGGCGCGGGCCGTGAACAACTCCATGCCGAGCCAGCCGATGCCGAGCAGGGCGAGGCCGATCCAGATGCCGCTGCCAAGCAGCGCGAAGAGGGCCAGGATGAGGCCGAAGGTGATTGCCAGGTCCATTAGTCTGCCCTCCCGGCGGAGCCGCGAATGGTGCTCATTCGTTGCGCACCGGCTCGCCGCCTGCCGCCCGGTGGCGCTGTCGTTCGCCGCGCAGCGTGGCGACAAGTTCGTCCGCCACGGCAATGGCGAAGATTGTGCAGCCCAGCGCCATGCCGGACTGCGGAATCCAGAGCGGCGTTGCGTCGGTGCCCTGGGATATGTCGTTGAAGTTGTATGACTGCCACGCCAGTCGCAGCGAGTACCAGGCGAGCAGGACGGCGCAGAGCAGGCCTGCGGCATGGCTCCAGATTTCGAGCGCCTGTCGCAGGCGCGGACCGGTGTGGTCGAGGACCAGCGTGACCCGGATGTGTTCGCCACGCTTGAGGGTATGCGCCAGCGCCAGGAAGGCCGCCGCTGCCATGCAGTATCCGGCGTAGGCGTCGGTCCCCCGTACGTGGAAATCCAGCAGGCGCCCGGTGACTGAAAGCAGGATCATCGCCAGTGTGCCGATCATGAACAGCGCCGCCACCCAGGCGGCGGCGCCGTACAGTCGGTCGAGCGCGTGCCGGGGCGACACGCTTACTTCCGGTAGGCGTCGAGGATGGTCTGGCCTTCGGCGCCGGCGGTCTTCTGCCATTCGCCGATCATCGTGTCGCCGACTTTCTTCAGGTCGGCCTTAAGCGTGGCGGAGGGTGCGGCGACGTTCATGCCGTTCTTGGTCAATTGCTCAAGGTAGAACCTGGTCTTGTCCTCGCTGCTCTTCCAGCCACGCGCTTCGGCGTCGCCCGCCGCTTTCAGTACGGCGTCCTGAGTCGACTTGTCCAGCGCGTCGAAGGCTTTCTGCGAAACCAGCACCGCATTCTTCGGCAACCAGGCCTGGGTGTCGTAGAAATACTTGATCTGTTCCCATACCTTGCTGTCATAACCCGTGGCGCCCGAGGTCATGAAGGCGGCGACGGCGCCGGTGGCCAGCGCTTGCGAAAGCTCGGCCGCCTGGATGGTGACCGGCTGGGCGCCGACCAGTTCGGCGATGCGCGAGGTCTGCGGGCTGTAGGCGCGCCACTTGACGCCCTTGAGGTCGGCGGCGGCGCTGATCGGCTTGGCGGCGAAGATTCCTTGCGGCGGCCAGGGCACCGAGAACAGGATCTTCATGCCCTGCTTTGCCACGAGGCTGTCGAGGGCGGGCTTCTGGGCGGCCGCCAGTTTTCTTGCTTCGGCGTATGAGGTGGCGAGGAAAGGCACGTTGTCGGCGCCGAACAGCGGATTCTCGTTGGCGTAGCCGCCGAGCAGGATCTCGCCAATCTGAGCCTGGCCGCCCTGTACCGCGCGCTTGATCTCGTTGGCCTTGTAAAGCGAGCCGCCCGGATGCACGGTGATCTTCAACTTGCCGGCGGTGGCCTTGTCCACATCGGCCGCGAACTGGGTGATGTTTTCGGTATGGAAGTTTGCCGCCGGGTAGGGCGTGGGCATGTCCCACTTGGTCTGTGCGGAAACGGAGAGTGCAGTGAAACCGAGTGCGGCGGCGAGCAGGCGTAGGCGGGTGTTCATCGGCGGAGTCCTCACGAAGTTGGTGGGTGGAAAACGAATGAAGCAGACAAGACGTTAACATTACATTTACAAAACGTCAATAAAATGTTCAAATTATTTGGTCGATCAAACTGCGAGAGTCGTCACCATGGCAAAAAAACAGACTGGCAAAGCGGCTGCGGCACAGGGTGCGATTGTCGAATCCGACGTGCGCCGCATCGTCTCCTCCGAACACCTGGTGTCCGACCGCTGTCCGGAACTGTCCGAACTCGAATTCGGCCTGATCATCGCCAGCCACGCCTTTGGCCGCTGGATGACGCGCTGCATGGCGGGGGCCGGCGTCAAGGACATGACGGAGACCGAGATCCTGGTGGTTCATCACGTCAATCATCGCGGACGCGAGAAGAAGCTCGCCGACATCTGTTTCGTGCTCAACATCGAGGACACCCATGTCGTCTCCTATGCACTGAAGAAGCTTTCCAACCTGGGCCTGGTGTCCGGCGAAAGGCGCGGCAAGGAAGTGCTCTGGTCTACTACGCAGGCAGGACAAGCGCTTTGCGAACGCTATCGCCAGGTACGCGAGGCCTGCCTGATGCCGGGCTTTTCCGGGGCGGACGAAGAGAATGTCCGCATCGGCGACCTCGCCCGGCTGCTGCGGACCCTCTCCGGTCGCTATGACCAGGGCGCCCGCGCGGCGTCATCCATCTGATCGTCGGGAGTCATCATGGCCGTCACGCACGAAACGCCTTCCTATCTTGACCCGGCACGGCCGGAACCCTGGGCCAGCTTCGTCGAGCAGATTGACCGCGTTGCGCCCCACCTGGGTCACCTCTCGCACTGGATCGAGACCCTCAAGCGACCCAAGCGCATCCTCATCGTCGACGTGCCGATCGTGCGCGATGATGGGTCCATCGCCCACTTCGAGGGCTATCGCGTGCAGCACAACCTGTCGCGCGGTCCGGGCAAGGGCGGGGTGCGTTTCCACCCGGCTGTTTCACTCAATGAAGTGATGGCGCTGTCGGGCTGGATGACGGTGAAGAATGCTGCGCTGGGCCTGCCCTACGGCGGTGCCAAGGGAGGCATCCGGATCGATCCGCGGCAATTTTCCCGCGCCGAACTGGAGCGCATCACGCGTCGCTATACCTCGGAAATCGGCATCGTCATTGGCCCGGACAAGGACATCCCGGCGCCGGACGTCGGCACCAGCGAGCAGACCATGGCGTGGATGATGGATACGTACTCGGTTAACGTCGGCCACACCGCCAGTGGCGTCGTCACCGGCAAACCGGTCGCGCTGGGTGGCTCGTTGGGGCGCCAGGAGGCCACCGGTCGTGGTGTCTATATTGCGGCGCGCGAAGCCGGCCTGCGCATGGGCGTTCCGATGGACGGTGCGCGCGTGGTGGTGCAGGGCTTCGGCAATGTTGGCGGCATCGCTTCGCGCATCTTTCGCGAGAACGGCGCGAAGGTTGTTGCGTTACAGGATGCCGAGGCCACGATTGCCAATCCGGCGGGGATCGACGTTCCCGCCGCGCTGGTTCATGTCGCGACGCACGGCAGCCTGAACGGGTTCTTCGGCGCCGAGCCCATCGGCGAGGACGAGTTCTGGCACCTCGAAAGCGAGTACTTCGTTCCGGCCGCGCTGGAGGGCCAGGTGACGCCGGAACGCGCGCGCGGGCTGCGGACGAAAATAGTCGTCGAAGGCGCCAACGGCCCGACCACGCCCGCCGCCGACGACATCCTGCGCGACCGTTACATCCTGGTCATTCCCGATGTTCTGGCCAATGCCGGCGGCGTTACCGTGTCCTACTTCGAATGGGTGCAGGATTTTTCCAGCTTCTTCTGGACCGAGGACGAGATCAATGCGCGCCTCGAAGGCATCATGGTCAAGGCCTTCGACGCGATCTGGCGCACTGCGCAGGAGCGCCGGGTGTCGATCCGCACAGCGGCCTTCATCATCGCCTGCGAGCGCGTTCTCGCGGCACGCGAGCAGCGCGGCCTTTATCCCTGAAGCGGCCTTTTGGCGCCGTGTCGCCGGCGCCGACTTTCACGTTGGCGTCGAGCGATCGGCTAAGCGGGCGGCGTGTTCGAAGCCGCGGCTGAAGCGTGACATCGCGTGGCAGCCGATCCAGTAGATCAGCGCGATGAACAGATAGCCTTCGAGGTGGAAGGAACGCCATTCGGGGTCGCCCGCCAGTGCCAGCGATAGCGAACCGGTGAGTTCGTAAAGGCTGACCACGGTGACCAGCGAAGTGTCCTTGAAGATGCTCACCGCGCTGTTCATCATCGACGGCACCACGGCGCGCAGGGCCTGCGGCAGGATGATCCAGCGCATCGCCTGCCAGCGGCCGAGGCCCAGTGCGGCCGCGGCGTCGTGTTGCCCCGCGGGGATCGCCAGCAACCCGCCGCGGATGGTCTCCGAAAGATAGGCTGCCGCGAACAGCACGATGCCGAGCAGTACGCGCAGCAGCACGTCGATCGAGATGCCCGGCGGCAGCAGGAGCGGAAAGAGGAAGGATGCAAGGAATAGCACCGAGATCAGCGGCACGCCGCGCACCAGTTCGACGTAGCTGCGGCACAGGCCGCGCAGCAGAGGCAGGCCGGAGAAACGGCCCAGCGCGACCAGGATCGCCAGCGGAAACGCCAGCAGCATGCCCAGCGTCGCCAGCAGCAGCGTCAGCGGAAAGCCGCCCCACTGGTCGCTGCCGACCGGTTGCAGGCCGAAGCGGCCGCCGCCCATCAGGACGAAGAAAGCCGGCAGGGTGATGGCCCAGGCCGTCGCCATCACCCGCAAAGGCAGCAGGCGGCGACCGCTGGCGACGATCACGACCAGCAGCAGCGCAGTCGCCAGCAGCGGTCGCCATTGTTCTTCATGCGGGTAACGTCCGAAGAGGATGACGCGATACTTCTCCGCCACCACGCCCCAGCAGGCGCCGGCGTGGCTGGCGGCCTGGCAGGCGCCGGCATCGGCACGAAATACCGCCTGCAGCAACAGCCAGTCGATCAGGCCCGGCAGCCACCAGAGCGCCGCCGCTACCAGCGCCACCGTGGTCGCGGAACTGAAGGCGTCGGAAAACAGGTTGCGCCGCAGCCAGTCGTGCAGGGGAGGACCTTGCGTCATGAACGATCCGCCCAGCGTCCGCTGCGGCGTTCCAGCCAGGCGCTGAGCCAGGCAGTGAGCAGCGACAGGATCAGGTATACGGCCATGATCAGCGCGATGCATTCGGCGGCGCGGCCAGTCTGGTTCAGCGTCGTGTTCGCCACCGAGACCAGTTCCGGATAGCCGATGGCGACCGCCAGCGAGGCGTTCTTGGTCAGGCTCAGATGCTGGTTGGTCAGCGGCGGGATGATCCCGCGCAAAGCCTGCGGCAGCAGCACCAGGCGAAAGTTCTGCAGCCGCGTCAGGCCCAGCGCCAGCGCCGCCTCGCTTTGCCCGCGCGGTACGGCCGCGATGCCGGCGCGCACCGTCTCGGCGACGTAGGCCGCGGTATAGAGGCTCAAGCCCAGCAGCAGCGCGAGATACTCCGGCGTCATGGCGGCACCGCCGCTGACGTTCATCGCACCGCGTTGCGGCAGGTCGAGCAGGCCGTCGTCGCCACCGAGCCAGGGCACCGACAGGCCGCTCTTGCTAAGGAATACATGCGGCGCCAGTTGCAGGGCCTCGCTAGCGGCGGGCAGCAAGTCGGTGACGATGAAATACCAGGCCAGCAGTTGCAGCAGCAGCGGCACATTGCGCAGGGCCTCCACGTAGGCGGCGCACAGTTTGCGCAGCAGCAGGTTGGGCGACAGGCGGCCGAGTCCGACCAGGGTGCCGAGCATGGTGCTGATGAAGATCGCCGGCAGCGCCACGCGCAAGGTGTTGGCCAGCCCCGCGGCCAGTGCCCATAGCGCGCTGTCGGTCGAATCGAAGGGCAGCAGGCTTTCGCCGATGCCGAAGCCCGCGGGTTCCAGCAGGAAGTCGAAACCGCTGCGGATGCCGCGCTCGCGCATGTTGGTGGCGGTGGCGTCGAGCAGCCACCACAGCAGCGCCAGCAGTCCCGCGGCGATCAGCGTCTGAACAAGCAGGTTACGCCAGCGTTGTGCGGGCATGAGTAAAGAGTCGGCGCTGGCGATACGGCGATTCAGCGCACGGGTGGTGCGTAGAGCAGGCCGCCCTTGTTCCACAGGGCATTGGCGCCGCGCGGCAGTTTCAGCGGCGACGCGCTGCCGACGTTGCGCTGGAAGATCTCGCCATAGTTGCCTACCGCCTTCACCGCGCGCGCCGCCCAGTCGCGCTCGAGGCCGAGCAGCTTGCCGCTGTCCTCGGCGCCGCCGAGCAGGCGCTGGATGGCCGGGTCGGGGCTAGCCTTCATCTGCTCCAGGTTGGCCTGGGTGATGCCGTATTCCTCGGCTTCGATCAGGGCGAAGATCACCCATTTGACGATGGCGAACCACTCGTCGTCGCCGCGCCTCACCACCGGTCCCAGTGGTTCCTTCGAAATCAGTTCGGGCAGCACCACGTAGTCGTCGGGGTTGGGCGCTTCCTTGCTGCGGATGAAGGCCAGCGCCGAAGCATCGGTGGTGTAGGCCTGGCAGCGGCCGCTGAAGAAGGCCTTGATCGAGGCCTCGAATTTTTCGAACACCACCGGCTTGACCTTGATGCCTTGCGCCTTGAACCAGTCGCCGAGGTTCTTCTCCGTGGTGGTGCCCGACTGCACGCAGATTTCCGCGTTCTTCAACTGCTTCGCGCTGCTGATCTTGAGCTTCCTCGGCACCAGGAAGCCCTGGCCGTCATAGTAGGTCACGGCGGTGAAATGCAGGCCGAGCGAGGCGTCACGCGTCAGGGTCCAGGTCGTGTTGCGCGACAGCAGGTCGATTTCGCCCGACTGCAGGGCCGTGAAGCGCTGCTGCGCATTGAGCGGCACGTACTTGACCTTGGCCGCATCGTTGAGCACCGCCGCAGCGATGGCGCGGCAGATGTCGACATCCATGCCGTTCCAGCGGCCCTGGCTGTCGGTCGCGGAAAAGCCGATCACGCCGGTGCTTACGCCGCAGGCCAGTTGCGCCCGCTGTCGCACCTGGTCGAGGGTTTTCCCCGCGTGCGCAGGGGCGTGCGCGAGCAGCAGCAGGGTCAGGGCGATGGTCGGGAGTCTCATTGGATTGGGGGCCGGAGGGCGATCGAGGGCAGGAATTCATTCTAACAAGCACCGTCGCCTGAGCCTGTGCTGCCTCTGTGTCCGGATCAGTCCTGCAGCGGGAATAGGGGCAGTTCCCCCTGCGGGGATGCGGCCACTGTAGGCGCATCGATTTTCGATGACAATGTACTGGCGCGTACGCCGAGCAGCCTGAGCTTGCGGTCCAGCGGCACGCGGCGCAGGCATTCGCCGGCGGCGCGGCGGATCGCGGCCGGATCCGCCGTCGGTTCGGGCAGCGTCAGGTCGCGGGTGACGGTGCGGAAATCGTCGTAGCGCAGCTTGATGCCGATGGTGCGAGCGAGATAGCCCTTGCGCTGCAGGTCGCCGGCGACCCGTGTGCACAGCGAGGTGAATACTTCGGAGAGTACGGCGCGGTCGTGGCGCGGATGGAGGTCGCGCTCGAAGGTGGTTTCACGGCTGATCGATTTCGGCTCGGAACTGGTCTCCACCGGTCGCTCGTCGATGCCGTGGGCGGCGGCATGCAGCCATTCGGCATAGCTGCGGCCGAAGTGGGCCTGCAGCAGCGCCGGCTCGGCTTGCGCCAGTTCGGCGATGGTGGTGATGCCGAGCGCCGCGAGCTTCTCGCCGGCCTTGGGGCCGATGCCGTTGATCTTGCGCACCGGCAGCGGCCAGATGCGTTTCGGCACGTCGGCGAAGTCGAGCAGGGTGAGGCCGTCGGGCTTTTCGAGGTCGGAGCAGATTTTCGACAGCAGCTTGTTGGGGCTGACGCCGATCGAACAGGACAGCCCGGTGGCATCCTTCACGGCCTGCTTGATGCGACGTGCCAGCGCCAGCGTTTCATCCGGCAGATCGCTCAGGTCGATATAGATTTCGTCGATGCCGCGGTTCTCGATGTGCGGCGCGATGGTGGCAACGGCGGCCTTGAACAGTCTTGAATAGTGGCGATAGGCCTCGAAGTCGACCGGCAGCAGGAAGGCATCGGGCGCCAGCTTGGCCGCTTTCATCACTCCCATGCCCGAGAACACGCCCAGTGCTCGCGCTTCGTAGGTCGAGGTGGTGGTCACGCCACGGCCGACATAGTCGCGCAGGCGGGCGAAGCGGCGCGTGCCGTTCGCCAGCAATTCGGGCTGATGGTCGCGCCGGCCGCCGATCACCACCGGTTGGCCACGCAATTCGGGATAGCGCAGCAGTTCGACCGAAGCGTAGAAGGCGTCCATGTCGAGGTGGGCGATGCGGCGCGGGTTCATCGGGCGGCACGATACCGCAAGTCGCGAGGTTTACATTTGGCCCGCTGGTTTGGGCTAGGATTGTCGCAACGAGCAATGCTTGAACGGACTCCACCATGATCGACGACCTGCTGACGCCCCTTGTGCCGAAAATCGCCGCCTTCCGCCGCGACATCCACGCCCATCCCGAACTGGCATTCGACGAACTGCGCACGTCGCAGAAAGTAGCGGACCACCTGGCAGAACTGGGCCTCGAAGTGCATCGCGGCATT
Organism: Sulfuritalea sp.; assembly: GCA_016716965.1. Lineage (GTDB taxonomy): Bacteria > Pseudomonadota > Gammaproteobacteria > Burkholderiales > Rhodocyclaceae > Sulfuritalea. The sequence continues at coordinate 35,416 of JADJUP010000050.1, forward strand.
GCGCGCACCGGCGTGGTCGCGAGGCTCAAGCTCGGAAGCAGTCCGCGCGCCATCGGCCTGCGTGCCGACATGGATGCGCTGCCCCTGTCGGAGCTGAACAGTTTTCCCCACCATTCGACGCATGCCGGCAAGATGCACGCCTGCGGCCACGACGGCCACACGGCGATGCTGCTCGGCGCGGCGGAAGCCTTGTGCAAACTGCGCGACTTCGACGGTACGGTGTATTTCATCTTCCAGCCGGCGGAGGAGCACGAAGGTGGCGGCCGCGTCATGGTCGAGGAGGGCTTGTTCGAACGCTTTCCGATGGACATGGTGTTCGGCTTGCACAATTGGCCCGGGATGGAGGCCGGCAGCTTCGGCGTTACCGAGGGACCGGTGATGGCCGGCGCAGACCGTTTCGAGATCGAGATCACCGGCCGCGGCGGCCATGCCGCGATGCCGCACCAGGCGGTGGACGTGGTCGTAGCAGGCAGCGCGCTGGTGCAGGCGGTGCAATCGCTGGTGTCGCGCAATGCCGATCCGCTCGATGCGGCCGTAGTCAGCGTCACGCGCTTCCACGCCGGGCATGCCGACAACGTCCTGCCCGAGACGGCCGTACTCGGCGGCACGGTGCGCTCGCTCAACGGCGAATTGCAGGATGCTCTTGAGGCGGGCTTGCGGCGGATATGCAGCGGCATCGAGGCGACCTACCGGGTTGGCATCGACCTGCGCTACGAGCGCGGCTACCCGCCGACCTTTAACGCGTTCGAACCAACCGCCATCGCGCGCGAGGTGGCACGCCATGTCGCCGGCGAGCATCGGGTGCAGACGGCCCTGCCGCCAAGCATGGGCGCCGAGGACTTCGCCTACCTGGCGAAGGTGGTGCCGGCCTGCTATGTCTGGCTGGGCAACGGGCCGGGCGAGGGCGGCTGCATGCTGCACAGCCCGCACTACGATTTCAACGACGATATCATCTCGACCGGCATCCGCTACTGGGTGAGGCTGGTCGGGCGGGCGCTGGCGCCGTAAATGCAAAGGGCAGCCGAAGCTGCCCTTTTTTCAGTGATGCCGCTACAGCGAACTTACTTTACGCGGTTCTTGTATTCGCCGGTGCGGGTGTCGATTTCGATTTTGTTGCCGATCTCGACGAACAGCGGCACGGGCAGTTCCATGCCGGTGCTGATCTTGGCCGGCTTCATGACCTTGCCCGAAGTGTCGCCCTTGACTGCGGGTTCCGTGTAGATCACTTCGCGCACCACGCTGTTGGGCATTTCCACCGAAATCGCCTTGCCGTCGTAGAACACTACTTCGACCGGCATGCCGTCTTCGAGGTAGTTCACGGCATCGATCATGTTTTCGCCTTCGACTTCGTACTGGTTGTATTCGGTGTCCATGAACACGTACATCGGATCCGCGAAGTAGGAATAGGTGCATTCCTTGCGTTCGGGCACGACCTGTTCGAACTTGTCGTCGGCTTTATAGACGGCTTCGGAAGCGGCGCCGGTGAGCAGATTCTTGAACTTGAACTTGACGACCGCGGAGCTGCGGCCGCCTTTGCTGTATTCGGCCTTTTGCACGACGAGGGGATCGTTGCCGATCATCACGACATTGCCGGCACGGAGTTCCTGGGCGGTTTTCATGGGTGTGCTTCCTGCAGCGGAAATTTGGAACCCGCTATTTTAGCCGTTGAAGGCAGAACTGCACAAGCCCGGTGGCAAGATCTGGGCGGCCGGCGAGGGTTTTGGACCACTGGCACATCGGTTCTTCGAGCGCCGGCAATTTGGCCGCATATTCGTCCCAGTTCAGTCGGCCGACGCCATTCCACGCCAGCCAGAACGGCCGCAATGCCGTGCCGGCCGGGTGGGTTGCGAGGAATGCTTCCAGTTTCGGGAGGTGGGCATCCTTCGCTTGCGGGTAGATCTGCCAGACGAAAGGGCGCCCCGCCCACTGGGCGCGGACGAAGGAATCCTCGCCGCGCACGAAATTGAGGTCACAGGCCCAGAGCAGTTCGTCGTAGCGCTGTTGGGGCAGGAAGGGCAGGGAGTGCAGGCTCAGGTTTCCCTCGGTACGCGATTGCTCGGTACAGCCCGGCCGCAGAACCCGGACCGGCCGCGACGATCCGGTCCAGGCCCGGATCAGCTCGGGCAAGGCCTGATTGGCATAACTGAACAGGGATATCGTGATTTCATCTGGGGACCTTGCCGGCAGCCCAAATTCGGCGCGAAAGGCGGTTTCGTCGAAGCGCGCACGTCGGGCATCGTAGTCATGTTCGCGCAGCAGGCCGCCGGTTCGGGTATCGAAGCCGGGAAAGTAGAAGTGCTTGACCAGCGGCAGTCGCGGGTGCGGTGAAGGCAAGCCGTGGCAGCCGGCAACCCAGGATTCCGCCGAAAGGTATTCGAGGTTCAGCCAGACCGGCGCTCGCGACCGGGCCGTCATGGCCTCGACGTAGGCGGGCGGCAGTTCGCAGGCGAAGGCCTCGATGACGACCTCGGCGCCATCGTCCGCCAACCCTGCCGTTGGCCACGGATCGGGCCATGCCCGAACCTCGACCGGCCCGGTGGCGTAGTCCCGTACCAGTTGTACCAATGGCACCGGATCGTCGATCCACAGACGCACCTTCCAGCCATGCTCGGTGGCCAGTTGTCGCGCCAGCCGCCAGCACACGGCCGCATCTCCGTAGTTGTCGACGACCGAGCAGAAAATGTCGCAGGAGGGGGGCGTGTTGGTCATGGCGAAGCGGTATCCTAGCTCAATGGAAAAACTTCTACGCTGCACCGATTGTCCGCGCCTCGCGGGCTTCCTGGCCGAGGTGCGACAGCGCGAGCCGGGCTACCACGCGCGGCCGGTGCCGCCCTTTGGCGACCCGCGCGCGCGCCTGCTGATCGTCGGCCTCGCTCCGGGCATGCACGGTGCCAATCGCACCGGTCGACCATTTACCGGCGACCATGCCGGGATCCTGCTCTATGAAACCCTGCATGCCTTCGGCTTCGGCTCGCGGCCTGACTCGGTCTCCGCCGACGACGACCTGTGCCTGCTCGATTGCCGCATCACCAACGCCGTGAAATGCCTGCCGCCCGCAAACAAGCCGGAACCGGGCGAGATCAAGACCTGCAACCGGTATCTGGCGGACGAGTTGCAGGCTGCGCCGGAGATACGGGTCATCCTCGCCCTCGGTCTGGTGGCGCACAAGGCCGTCCTGATGGCGCTGGGGCTCAAGCAGTCGGCGCTGGTTTTCGCCCATGGCGCCCGCCATGCGCTGCCCGGAAACCGGGTCCTGGTCGACAGCTACCATTGCAGCCGCTACAACACGCAAACCCGCCGTCTCACCAGCGCCGACTTTCAGGATGTCTTCCGCAAGATCCGTGACGAGCTCGGCGCCTGAATCGTCGTTCGATGCAAAGGAGTTCCTGGTCACCCTGACCGAGGCGCCGGGCGTCTATCGCATGCTGGCCGCCGACCGCGCGGTCCTGTATGTCGGCAAGGCGAAAAATCTCAAGAGGCGCGTGGCGTCGTATTTCACCAAGGGGGGCCACAGCCCGCGCATCGCATTGATGCTGCAGCAGGTGGCGGCGATGGAGGTCACTGCGACGCGCTCCGAAGCCGAGGCGCTGATCCTGGAAAACACGCTGATCAAGAAGCTGGCGCCCAAGTACAACATCCTGTTCCGCGACGACAAGTCCTATCCATACATCGGCATCGGCGGCAAAGACGGCGGCGGCGATTTTCCGCGCCTTTTCTACCATCGCGGCGCCTTCGAGAAGAGATCGGAATATTTCGGGCCTTTTCCCAACGGCCTCGCGGTGCGGGAAAGCATCCAGCTGATCCAGAAGACCTTTCCTGCTGCGCACCTGCGAGGAATCGGTATTCGCCAATCGCTCGCGCCCCTGCCTGATGCACCAGATCAAGCGCTGCAAGGCCCCCTGCGTGGGCCAGATCTCGAAGCAGGACTATGCGGCCGACCTGCGGCTGGCGCAACTTTTCCTGCGCGGGCGACACACGGAAGTCATTGACGGCCTGACGCGGCAGATGGAGGCGGCGGCGACGGACCTCCGCTTCGAGGAGGCGGCTGCGGTGCGCGACCAGATCCGCGCCCTGCAGGCGGTCCTGCACCGCCAGTACGTAAGCTCGACGCGGGATAGCGATGTCGACATCGTCGCCGCGGTGGTCGAACGCGGCGAACTGTGCGTGAACCTGGCCATGGTGCGCGGCGGCTTGCATCTGGGCGACCGGGCATGCTTTCCCCACTCCGCGCCTGAAGCCGAAGCTGCCGAGGGCCTGGCAGCCTTTGTCGAGCAGCATTACGCGGAGCAACCCCTGCCGCCACGCGTAATCCTCAGCGAATACCCGATAGAGGATCTGCCGGAGGGCATCAATGGCGGGCCGCCGCGAAACGAGATGGAGCGCGCCTGGGTCGAGATGGCGCTGACCAATGCGCGACTCGCCGTGCTGGCTCGCCGGCAGGCAAAGAGCCGGAGCAGCGGGCGACTGCTGGCACTGCAGGAGGCGCTGGGACTACCCGAGCCGCCGCGTCGCATCGAGTGCTTCGACATCAGCCATACCATGGGCGAAGCCACGGTTGCGTCTTGTGTGGTCTGCGTCGATGGCGCCATGAGGAAAGGCGACTACCGCCGCTTCAACATCGAAGGCATCCAGCCCGGCGACGACTATGCGGCCATGCGGCAGGCGCTGACGCGACGTTACGAAAAGGTCGCTACCGGCGACACGGTCGCTCCCGACCTGGTGTTGATCGACGGAGGAAAGGGGCAGCATCGAGTCGCCCGCGAAGTGTTCGCGGAACTCGGGCTGGACCATCTTCCCAGTGTCGGGGTGGCAAAAGGCGAGGAGCGCAAGCCGGGACTGGAGACTCTCTTTGTCCATGGTCCAAGCGGGCCCCATGACCTGCCGCTACAATTGGGCATGGACCACGCCGGCTTTCACCTGATACAGGAAATTCGCGACGAAGCGCACCGTTTTGCCATCGTCGGACACCGGGCGAGGCGCGCCAAGACACGCGGACATTCCAGACTTGAAGACGTGGCAGGTGTGGGCCCGGCCCGGCGCAAGAAGCTGCTTGCGCAGTTTGGCGGCCTGGATGGCGTGAAGGCCGCCACGATAGATGACCTGTGCCGCATCGATGGCATTTCGCGACGCCTGGCCGAAATGATCCACAAGGCCTTGCGCTGAAATGCCGCTGAACATACCGAATCTGTTGACCTGGGCGCGCATCCTTCTGATCCCGCTGGTGGTCGGTGTTTACTACCTTCCTCTGAGCGTAGTCGAGCAGAACCTTGTGGCGACAGCCGCGTTTCTGGTCGCCGCCGTGACCGATTGGGTCGATGGCTGGCTGGCGCGGAAATTGAACCAGACATCGGCTTTCGGCGCATTTCTCGACCCGGTGGCCGACAAACTCATGGTCGCCGCCGCTCTGGTCATGCTGGTCAGCCTTAGTCGCGTCGACGCGATGCTGGCCTTTATCATCATCGGTCGGGAAATTGCGATATCCGCTCTGCGTGAATGGATGGCCAACATCGGTGCGGCAAAAAGCGTAGCCGTATCGCTGATCGGCAAGCTGAAGACGATTGCCCAGATGACCGCGATTCCGCTGCTTCTCTGGGACCGGCCGATAGGGCCGCTCGACGTTCGCCTTTTGGGCACTCTGTCACTCTGGATCGCGGCAGTACTGACGCTTTGGTCGATGGCTTATTACTTGCGCAAGGCATGGCCGGAAATCTCGGCGCGCAGTCGTTGACACAATGTTTTCGCCGGCTATAATGCGCGGCTGTTTTGCGGCAGTAGCTCAGTTGGTAGAGCGCAACCTTGCCAAGGTTGAGGTCGAGAGTTCGAGACTCTTCTGCCGCTCCAGATTTCGGGGGAAAGCATTGCTTTCCCCCTTTTAGCTTGATAGCCCTGCAATCAGGGTTTCGGCGCGATGGCAGAGTGGTTATGCAGCGGCCTGCAAAGCCGTGTACCTCGGTTCGATTCCGGGTCGCGCCTCCAGAACACCTCTGGAAATGGAAGATAGAAGCCCGCCTTGGCGGGCTTTTTTGTTGTTCCAATTGGAACAATCGCAAGCATTTTGACTCCACGTTTCGTAGATCGACGGGGTTGATCAGGACGCGAAAAGAGCCGTAAGTCGGGCTATCTGTTTGGTCAAGAGCGCGCAAACCGATCCCTATATTCGGGCCCCGCAGCGCTGTCAATTATTGTTGACTAGTTCGTTCAAAGGCCACGGCTGGTCGATTTGACGCAAATTGTCGTCATGCTTTGCCTATTTTCCGAAAGAGACCCTCAGTCACACCTGTGGTTCGACATTCATCTGATATTCAGTATGTTGAGATGAAAACTGAATCTGACTTGTCACATCATGAATATTTTCATGATCAGCGGCTGTGTATTGCAAGTGTCGCAATGAACAGGTAGGCTTTCACCCCTCAATTCGAATTCTTGGTGCTCGTTGTCGGGTACCCATATAAAGAAGGGCATTCGTTGCTGCGCTGGTTCAAGAACCGCTCGGATTCTCCATCGCCTGAAGTCGACTCCGGGAAGAGTTCGGCTGATGGGAGCGGTTTGCACTCGCACGGAAAGTTCCGTCTTGAACCGCTCGAACCCCGTGTCCTTCTTTCCGGTGACTCGATTGCTGTAGCCATCGGCTATCAGGCGCTCCTGAATTCAGGGGCCGACGATACCGGCAATCCTCTCACGGCAATCGTTGAAACGACCAAATCCGATACCGTTTCCGCATCCACGTCGGCCGATGGAAGCGATGAAACTTCCGTTGCATCCGGCTCCAAAGTCAGTGTTGCGTGGTCCGATAGCTGGCTCGCGAGTTCGCGAACTGATGCCGACAGTTCCGCTGAATTACGCTCCGGAATTGACGCTGAATCCGGAGGTTTTGCCTCCAGCAGTTGCCGAGGCAGATGAATCGCTGGGTGCCCAGTTTGAGCGGGTCGAAGCGAGTGTTGCCAAGCAGCAAAAGCCGAGGCAGAAGGCGCTTCCGTAAGCAGCGATTCGAGTGGTGACGATCAGGTTTTCGCTGTCTCCTCGGTCGTGCAGTTGCCGCGTGGGCCGCCGGGTGCTGATCAGGGCTCTTCTGCATTGGTTGCACAGGAGCTTATAAATAACAATACGTTGAACCCGGCCGATTCGCCCTTAGGGGATGAAGGTGGGTTCTTCGTCGTTTTGGAAGCGGTTTTTAGCGAGCCAACTGGCGATGCGATGCCCCGTGCGCCTCCCGTTTCAGGCGCTTCGCACAGTGATGAGCCTGATTACCTTCGCAGCGAGCCACGTCTTGCTGCAACTGCACAAAATCTCGGTCCGAGCCTGACCGATCAGGCGCTCGCGCCGGTCCTCGAGCAGGCCATTCGCCTATGGATCGCCGGGGATATCGATGGGTCGCGTGCCGAGCGCTTGGCGAGCCTTGAAGTTCGCATCGTTGACCTCCCCACAGGCATTCTCGGACAGGCTGACGGTGACCTGATTCTGATAGATGCTGACGCGGATGGCTTCGGTTGGTTTGTGGACTCGACGCCCGGTGAGTCGTCCGAATATGAGGTAACCCTTTCTGGCGGTCAGCTAATTGCTGATACCGGTAGCGATGCTTTTGACCGAATCGATTTGCTCACCGTTTTGGTGCATGAGATTGGCCACGTGGTTGGTTTCGACCATGATTCGGATTTGGCGGTCATGGATGCCGACCTGTCGGTTGGGCGACGCATCGAACTTGCCGATACGGATCGGGTTGGTAGCCTGCCAGTAACCAGTGCACTGACCCTGGATCCTCTGGCGGTTTTGAATGGAAGTTCCGATGCCGGTCCGATCACTTTCCGGATCTTCGACGATATTGCCAATCTTGGCGATGATCCAGGTGTGCTTGATGTCGAGGTCACCGGGGCCGACAGCGGAAACCTCATCTATAACGACGTCTCCTCACTGATCGGATCGCTACTAAGCTTTGCCGACCAGATCGTTGTCGATATCGACGCCTACGTGAAATGGAATCTGTCCGGCTTGAATGCTGGTACGGTAACTGTTTCCGGATATGCAACAATCAGTTTCAGCCAAGTCGAAAACATTACCGGGGCGCTGACCGCCAACGACGCATTCATTGTTGGCGATCTTGGTGGTGTAACCGGGACCATCGACGATCGGGGCGGGAGCACTGGGCTTGATGTCGGTAATGGCGCACTTGTTGCGGTGATCCCGGATACCTTCATCACGTGGACCAATTCCACGGGCGACGTGCTTACCGGCAATTCCAACCTCGGAACCGCTGGCACGCTCGCCAACGCCAATGTTCGGAAGATAACGTTCTCTGGGGCTAACCTCTTCGTCGGGTCCGGGGCTGCCTTGAATGCGACAGGAAGCGGGATCATTACCACGAATGCCGTCGGATTCGCGGCTAGCGGCGCCTCGCTCAGCATGGCGTCGGTCACCACGGCAACCGAGGGCTTTCATGGGGTTCAGGCAAGCGTGTCGGACGCCGGTTTGACTGGGGTGGCCGGGTTCGAACTGTATGCCTCGGGCACGCTCAAGCTGAATCAGACGAGCCGAGTGGATGATGAGCGGATCGATTGGACAAACGCGTCCACCACTCCGGGCGGCTTGCTGCCCGCAATGGCGATCACCAAGACGCAGCATTTGAACCTCACCGGCAGCGCCGCGGTGGACATTGGCGGCGGCGCCCTGGTGGCGACGGTAAGCGGCGTGGAACTCAACCTGGCGACGATGACGGTGACCGACGGCGTGACCACGCTGACGGGGGCCGACGTGCTGTCCTTCACCGGCACCGCGGCGCTGTTTGCCGGCACCGGCGGCAGCCTCAACGGCGCGCACACGGTCGTCAACAACGGCACGATCGGGTTTGCCGTAAGCGGCGTGACGCTGAGCCTGGTGATGGCCAAGGGCGCGCTGGGCGACGGCGCCAACGCCGGAGACACCTACGTCGGCGTCTCGGTGGCGCTGACCGACGCCGAACTGATCGGGGTCTCCGGACTCGAGCTGTACGCCTCGGGCACGCTCAAGCTCAACGCTGCCACCGACGGCATCACCACGCTGGACCTGCCGACGCGGATGAACTGGACGCTGGCCACGGCCGACGCCAACGACCCGAGCTTCCTGCTCACCAACCTGGACATCATCGCCGCGCTGGAACTGCAGGTCACCGGCAGCGCCGCGGTGGACATTGGCAACGGCGCGCTGGTAGCGACGGTAAGCGGCGTGGAACTCAACCTGGCGACGATGACGGTGACCGACGGCGTGACCACGCTGACGGGGGCCGACGTGCTGTCCTTCACCGGCACCGCGGCGCTGTTTGCCGGCACGGGCGGCAGCCTCAACGGCGCGCACACGGTCGTCAACAACGGCACGATCGGGTTTGCCGTGAGCGGCGTGACGCTGAGCCTGGTGATGGCCAAGGGCGCGCTGGGCGACGGCGCCAACGCGGGAGACACCTACGTCGGCGTCTCGGTGGCGCTGACCGACGCCGAACTGATCGGGGTCTCCGGACTCCGAGCTGTACGCCTCGGGCACGCTCAAGGTGAACGCCGCCACCGACGGCATCACCACGCTGGACCTGCCGACGCGCATGAACTGGACGCTGGCCACGGCCGACGCCAACGACCCGAGCTTCCTGCTCACCAACCTGGACATCATCGCCGCGCTGGAACTGCAGGTCACCGGCAGCGCCGCGGTGGACATCGGCAACGGCGCGCTGGTAGCGACGGTAAGCGGCGTGGAACTCAACCTGGCGACGATGACGGTGACCGACGGCGTGACCACGCTGACGGGGGCCGACGTGCTGTCCTTCACCGGCACCGCGGCGCTGTTTGCCGGCACGGGCGGCAGCCTCAACGGCGCGCACACGGTCGTCAACAACGGCACGATCGGGTTTGCCGTGAGCGGCGTGACGCTGAGCCTGGTGATGGCCAAGGGCGCGCTGGGCGACGGCGCCAACGCGGGAGACACCTACGTCGGCGTCTCGGTGGCGCTGACCGACGCCGAACTGATCGGGGTCTCCGGACTCGAGCTGTACGCCTCGGGCACGCTCAAGGTGAACGCCGCCACCGACGGCATCACCACGCTGGACCTGCCGACGCGGATGAACTGGACGCTGGCCACGGCCGACGCCAACGACCCGAGCTTCCTGCTCACCAACCTGGACATCATCGCCGCGCTGGAACTGCAGGTCACCGGCAGCGCCGCGGTGGACATTGGCAACGGCGCGCTGGTAGCGACGGTAAGCGGCGTGGAACTCAACCCTGGCGACGATGACGGTGACCGACGGCGTGACCACGCTGACGGGGGCCGACGTGCTGTCCTTCACCGGCACCGCGGCGCTGTTTGCCGGCACGGGCGGCAGCCTCAACGGCGCGCACACGGTCGTCAACAACGGCACGATCGGGTTTGCCGTGAGCGGCGTGACGCTGAGCCTGGTGATGGCCAAGGGTGCGCTGGGCGACGGCGCCAACGCGGGAGACACCTACGTCGGCGTCTCGGTGGCGCTGACCGACGCCGAACTGATCGGGGTCTCCGGACTCGAGCTGTACGCCTCGGGCACGCTCAAGGTGAACGCCGCCACCGACGGCATCACCACGCTGGACCTGCCGACGCGGATGAACTGGACGCTGGCCACGGCCGACGCCAACGACCCGAGCTTCCTGCTCACCAACCTGGACATCATCGCCGCGCTGGAACTGCAGGTCACCGGCAGCGCCGCGGTGGACATTGGCAACGGCGCGCTGGTAGCGACGGTAAGCGGCGTGGAACTCAACCTGGCGACGATGACGGTGACCGACGGCGTGACCACGCTGACGGGGGCCGACGTGCTGTCCTTCACCGGCACCGCGGCGCTGTTTGCCGGCACGGGCGGCAGCCTCAACGGCGCGCACACGGTCGTCAACAACGGCACGATCGGATTTGCCGTAAGCGGCGTGACGCTGAGCCTGGTGATGGCCAAGGGTGCGCTGGGCGACGGTGCCAACGCGGGAGACACCTACGTCGGCGTCTCGGTGGCGCTGACCGACGCCGAACTGATCGGGGTCTCCGGACTCGAGCTGTACGCCTCGGGCACGCTCAAGGTGAACGCCGCCACCGACGGCATCACCACGCTGGACCTGCCGACGCGGATGAACTGGACGCTGGCCACGGCCGACGCCAACGACCCGAGCTTCCTGCTCACCAACCTGGACATCATCGCCGCGCTGGAACTGCAGGTCACCGGCAGCGCCGCGGTGGACATTGGCAACGGCGCGCTGGTAGCGACGGTAAGCGGCGTGGAACTCAACCTGGCGACGATGACGGTGACCGACGGCGTGACCACGCTGACGGGGGCCGACGTGCTGTCCTTCACCGGCACCGCGGCGCTGTTTGCCGGCACCGGCGGCAGCCTCAACGGCGCGCACACGGTCGTCAACAACGGCACGATCGGGTTTGCCGTGAGCGGCGTGACGCTGAGCCTGGTGATGGCCAAGGGTGCGCTGGGCGACGGCGCCAACGCGGGAGACACCTACGTCGGCGTCTCGGTGGCGCTGACCGACGCCGAACTGATCGGGGTCTCCGGACTCGAGCTGTACGCCTCGGGCACGCTCAGGTGAACGCCGCCACCGACGGCATCACCACGCTGGACCTGCCGACGCGCATGAACTGGACGCTGGCCACGGCCGACGCCAACGACCCGAGCTTCCTGCTCACCAACCTGGACATCATCGCCGCGCTGGAACTGCAGGTCACCGGCAGCGCCGCGGTGGACATCGGCGGCGGCGCCCTGGTAGCGACGGTAAGCGGCGTGGAACTCAACCTGGCGACGATGACGGTGACCGACGGCGTGACCACGCTGACGGGGGCCGACGTGCTGTCCTTCACCGGCACCGCGGCGCTGTTTGCCGGCACCGGCGGCAGCCTCAACGGCGCGCACACGGTCGTCAACAACGGCACGATCGGGTTTGCCGTGAGCGGCGTGACGCTGAGCCTGGTGATGGCCAAGGGTGCGCTGGGCGACGGCGCCAACGCGGGAGACACCTACGTCGGCGTCTCGGTGGCGCTGACCGACGCCGAACTGATCGGGGTCTCCGGACTCGAGCTGTACGCCTCGGGCACGCTCAAGGTGAACGCCGCCACCGACGGCATCACCACGCTGGACCTGCCGACGCGGATGAACTGGACGCTGGCCACGGCCGACGCCAACGACCCGAGCTTCCTGCTCACCAACCTGGACATCATCGCCGCGCTGGAACTGCAGGTCACCGGCAGCGCCGCGGTGGACATTGGCAACGGCGCGCTGGTAGCGACGGTAAGCGGCGTGGAACTCAACCTGGCGACGATGACGGTGACCGACGGCGTGACCACGCTGACGGGGGCCGACGTGCTGTCCTTCACCGGCACCGCGGCGCTGTTTGCCGGCACCGGCGGCAGCCTCAACGGCGCGCACACGGTCGTCAACAACGGCACGATCGGGTTTGCCGTAAGCGGCGTGACGCTGAGCCTGGTGATGGCCAAGGGCGCGCTGGGCGACGGCGCCAACGCCGGAGACACCTACGTCGGCGTCTCGGTGGCGCTGACCGACGCCGAACTGATCGGGGTCTCCGGACTCGAGCTGTACGCCTCGGGCACGCTCAAGGTGAACGCCGCCACCGACGGCATCACCACGCTGGACCTGCCGACGCGGATGAACTGGACGCTGGCCACGGCCGACGCCAACGACCCGAGCTTCCTGCTCACCAACCTGGACATCATCGCCGCGCTGGAACTGCAGGTCACCGGCAGCGCCGCGGTGGACATTGGCAACGGCGCGCTGGTAGCGACGGTAAGCGGCGTGGAACTCAACCTGGCGACGATGACGGTGACCGACGGCGTGACCACGCTGACGGGGGCCGACGTGCTGTCCTTCACCGGCACCGCGGCGCTGTTTGCCGGCACCGGCGGCAGCCTCAACGGCGCGCACACGGTCGTCAACAACGGCACGATCGGGTTTGCCGTGAGCGGCGTGACGCTGAGCCTGGTGATGGCCAAGGGTGCGCTGGGCGACGGCGCCAACGCGGGAGACACCTACGTCGGCGTCTCGGTGGCGCTGACCGACGCCGAACTGATCGGGGTCTCCGGACTCGAGCTGTACGCCTCGGGCACGCTCAAGGTGAACGCCGCCACCGACGGCATCACCACGCTGGACCTGCCGACGCGGATGAACTGGACGCTGGCCACGGCCGACGCCAACGACCCGAGCTTCCTGCTCACCAACCTGGACATCATCGCCGCGCTGGAACTGCAGGTCACCGGCAGCGCCGCGGTGGACATTGGCAACGGCGCGCTGGTAGCGACGGTAAGCGGCGTGGAACTCAACCTGGCGACGATGACGGTGACCGACGGCGTGACCACGCTGACGGGGGCCGACGTGCTGTCCTTCACCGGCACCGCGGCGCTGTTTGCCGGCACCGGCGGCAGCCTCAACGGCGCGCACACGGTCGTCAACAACGGCACGATCGGGTTTGCCGTGAGCGGCGTGACGCTGAGCCTGGTGATGGCCAAGGGTGCGCTGGGCGACGGCGCCAACGCGGGAGACACCTACGTCGGCGTCTCGGTGGCGCTGACCGACGCCGAACTGATCGGGGTCTCCGGACTCGAGCTGTACGCCTCGGGCACGCTCAAGGTGAACGCCGCCACCGACGGCATCACCACGCTGGACCTGCCGACGCGCATGAACTGGACGCTGGCCACGGCCGACGCCAACGACCCGAGCTTCCTGCTCACCAACCTGGACATCATCGCCGCGCTGGAACTGCAGGTCACCGGCAGCGCCGCGGTGGACATTGGCAACGGCGCGCTGGTAGCGACGGTAAGCGGCGTGGAACTCAACCTGGCGACGATGACGGTGACCGACGGCGTGACCACGCTGACGGGGGCCGACGTGCTGTCCTTCACCGGCACCGCGGCGCTGTTTGCCGGCACCGGCGGCAGCCTCAACGGCGCGCACACGGTGGTCAACAACGGCACGATCGGATTTGGCGTGAGCGGCGTGACGCTGAGCCTGGTGATGGCCAAGGGTGCGCTGGGCGACGGTGCCAACGCGGGAGACACCTACGTCGGCGTCTCGGTGGCGCTGACCGACGCCGAACTGATCGGGGTCTCCGGACTCGAGCTGTACGCCTCGGGCACGCTCAAGGTGAACGCCGCCACCGACGGCATCACCACGCTGGACCTGCCGACGCGGATGAACTGGACGCTGGCCACGGCCGACGCCAACGACCCGAGCTTCCTGCTCACCAACCTGGACATCATCGCCGCGCTGGAACTGCAGGTCACCGGCAGCGCCGCGGTGGACATTGGCAACGGCGCGCTGGTAGCGACGGTAAGCGGCGTGGAACTCAACCTGGCGACGATGACGGTGACCGACGGCGTGACCACGCTGACGGGGGCCGACGTGCTGTCCTTCACCGGCACCGCGGCGCTGTTTGCCGGCACCGGCGGCAGCCTGAACGGCGCGCACACGGTGGTGAACAACGGCACGATCGGGTTTGCCGTAAGCGGCGTGACGCTGAGCCTGGTGATGGCCAAGGGCGCGCTGGGCGACGGCGCCAACGCCGGAGACACCTACGTCGGCGTCTCGGTGGCGCTGACCGACGCCGAACTGATCGGGGTCTCCGGACTCGAGCTGTACGCCTCGGGCACGCTCAAGGTGAACGCCGCCACCGACGGCATCACCACGCTGGACCTGCCGACGCGGATGAACTGGACGCTGGCCACGGCCGACGCCAACGACCCGAGCTTCCTGCTCACCAACCTGGACATCATCGCCGCGCTGGAACTGCAGGTCACCGGCAGCGCCGCGGTGGACATTGGCAACGGCGCGCTGGTAGCGACGGTAAGCGGCGTGGAACTCAACCTGGCGACGATGACGGTGACCGACGGCGTGACCACGCTGACGGGGGCCGACGTGCTGTCCTTCACCGGCACCGCGGCGCTGTTTGCCGGCACCGGCGGCAGCCTCAACGGCGCGCACACGGTCGTCAACAACGGCACGATCGGGTTTGCCGTAAGCGGCGTGACGCTGAGCCTGGTGATGGCCAAGGGCGCGCTGGGCGACGGCGCCAACGCCGGAGACACCTACGTCGGCGTCTCGGTGGCGCTGACCGACGCCGAACTGATCGGGGTCTCCGGACTCGAGCTGTACGCCTCGGGCACGCTCAAGGGAACGCCGCCACCGACGGCATCACCACGCTGGACCTGCCGACGCGGATGAACTGGACGCTGGCCACGGCCGACGCCAACGACCCGAGCTTCCTGCTCACCAACCTGGACATCATCGCCGCGCTGGAACTGCAGGTCACCGGCAGCGCCGCGGTGGACATTGGCAACGGCGCGCTGGTAGCGACGGTAAGCGGCGTGGAACTCAACCTGGCGACGATGACGGTGACCGACGGCGTGACCACGCTGACGGGGGCCGACGTGCTGTCCTTCACCGGCACCGCGGCGCTGTTTGCCGGCACCGGCGGCAGCCTCAACGGCGCGCACACGGTGGTCAACAACGGCACGATCGGGTTTGCCGTAAGCGGCGTGACGCTGAGCCTGGTGATGGCCAAGGGCGCGCTGGGCGACGGCGCCAACGCGGGAGACACCTACGTCGGCGTCTCGGTGGCGCTGACCGACGCCGAACTGATCGGGGTCTCCGGACTCGAGCTGTACGCCTCGGGCACGCTCACAGGGAACGCCGCCACCGACGGCATCACCACGCTGGACCTGCCGACGCGCATGAACTGGACGCTGGCCACGGCCGACGCCAACGACCCGAGCTTCCTGCTCACCAACCTGGACATCATCGCCGCGCTGGAACTGCAGGTCACCGGCAGCGCCGCGGTGGACATCGGCAACGGCGCCCTGGTAGCGACGGTAAGCGGCGTGGAACTCAACCTGGCGACGATGACGGTGACCGACGGCGTGACCACGCTGACGGGGGCCGACGTGCTGTCCTTCACCGGCACCGCGGCGCTGTTTGCCGGCACCGGCGGCAGCCTCAACGGCGCGCACACGGTCGTCAACAACGGCACGATCGGGTTTGCCGTAAGCGGCGTGACGCTGAGCCTGGTGATGGCCAAGGGCGCGCTGGGCGACGGCGCCAACGCGGGAGACACCTACGTCGGCGTCTCGGTGGCGCTGACCGACGCCGAACTGATCGGGGTCTCCGGACTCGAGCTGTACGCCTCGGGCACGCTCAGGTGAACGCCGCCACCGACGGCATCACGGCGCTGGACCTGCCGACGCGCATGAACTGGACGCTGGCCACGGCCGACGCCAACGACCCGAGCTTCCTGCTCACCAACCTGGACATCATCGCCGCGCTGGAACTGCAGGTCACCGGCAGCGCCGCGGTGGACATTGGCGGCGGTGCGCTGGTAGCGACGGTAAGCGGCGTGGAACTCAACCTGGCGACGATGACGGTGACCGACGGCGTGACCACGCTGACGGGGGCCGACGTGCTGTCCTTCACCGGCACCGCGGCGCTGTTTGCCGGCACCGGCGGCAGCCTCAACGGCGCGCACACGGTCGTCAACAACGGCACGATCGGGTTTGCCGTGAGCGGCGTGACGCTGAGCCTGGTGATGGCCAAGGGCGCGCGGGGCCACGGCGCCAACGCCGGGAGACACCTACGTCGGCGTCTCGGTGGCGCTGACCGACGCCGAACTGATCGGGGTCTCCGGACTCGAGCTGTACGCCTCGGGCACGCTCAAGGTGAACGCCGCCACCGACGGCATCACCACGCTGGACCTGCCGACGCGGATGAACTGGACGCTGGCCACGGCCGACGCCAACGACCCGAGCTTCCTGCTCACCAACCTGGACATCATCGCCGCGCTGGAACTGCAGGTCACCGGCAGCGCCGCGGTGGACATCGGCAACGGCGCGCTGGTAGCGACGGTAAGCGGCGTGGAACTCAACCTGGCGACGATGACGGTGACCGACGGCGTGACCACGCTGACGGGGGCCGACGTGCTGTCCTTCACCGGCACCGCGGCGCTGTTTGCCGGCACCGGCGGCAGCCTCAACGGCGCGCACACGGTCGTCAACAACGGCACGATCGGGTTTGCCGTAAGCGGCGTGACGCTGAGCCTGGTGATGGCCAAGGGCGCGCTGGGCGACGGCGCCAACGCCGGAGACACCTACGTCGGCGTCTCGGTGGCGCTGACCGACGCCGAACTGATCGGGGTCTCCGGACTCGAGCTGTACGCCTCGGGCACGCTCAAGGTGAACGCCGCCACCGACGGCATCACCACGCTGGACCTGCCGACGCGGATGAACTGGACGCTGGCCACGGCCGACGCCAACGACCCGAGCTTCCTGCTCACCAACCTGGACATCATCGCCGCGCTGGAACTGCAGGTCACCGGCAGCGCCGCGGTGGACATTGGCAACGGCGCCCTGGTGGCGACGGTAAGCGGCGTGGAACTCAACCTGGCGACGATGACGGTGACCGACGGCGTGACCACGCTGACGGGGGCCGACGTGCTGTCCTTCACCGGCACCGCGGCGCTGTTTGCCGGCACCGGCGGCAGCCTCAACGGCGCGCACACGGTCGTCAACAACGGCACGATCGGGTTTGCCGTAAGCGGCGTGACGCTGAGCCTGGTGATGGCCAAGGGCGCGCTGGGCGACGGCGCCAACGCCGGAGACACCTACGTCGGCGTCTCGGTGGCGCTGACCGACGCCGAACTGATCGGGGTCTCCGGACTCGAGCTGTACGCCTC
The DNA here is from genome assembly GCA_016716965.1 of Sulfuritalea sp. Taxonomy (GTDB): domain Bacteria; phylum Pseudomonadota; class Gammaproteobacteria; order Burkholderiales; family Rhodocyclaceae; genus Sulfuritalea. Next base: position 53,124 of record JADJUP010000050.1, read on the forward strand.
GGGCACGCTCAAGGTGAACGCCGCCACCGACGGCATCACCACGCTGGACCTGCCGACGCGGATGAACTGGACGCTGGCCACGGCCGACGCCAACGACCCGAGCTTCCTGCTCACCAACCTGGACATCATCGCCGCGCTGGAACTGCAGGTCACCGGCAGCGCCGCGGTGGACATTGGCAACGGCGCCCTGGTGGCGACGGTAAGCGGCGTGGAACTCAACCTGGCGACGATGACGGTGACCGACGGCGTGACCACGCTGACGGGGGCCGACGTGCTGTCCTTCACCGGCACCGCGGCGCTGTTTGCCGGCACCGGCGGCAGCCTCAACGGCGCGCACACGGTCGTCAACAACGGCACGATCGGGTTTGCCGTGAGCGGCGTGACGCTGAGCCTGGTGATGGCCAAGGGTGCGCTGGGCGACGGCGCCAACGCGGGAGACACCTACGTCGGCGTCTCGGTGGCGCTGACCGACGCCGAACTGATCGGGGTCTCCGGACTCGAGCTGTACGCCTCGGGCACGCTCAAGGTGAACGCCGCCACCGACGGCATCACCACGCTGGACCTGCCGACGCGGATGAACTGGACGCTGGCCACGGCCGACGCCAACGACCCGAGCTTCCTGCTCACCAACCTGGACATCATCGCCGCGCTGGAACTGCAGGTCACCGGCAGCGCCGCGGTGGACATCGGCGGCGGCGCCCTGGTGGCGACGGTAAGCGGCGTGGAGCTCAACCTGGCGACGATGACGGTGACCGACGGCGTGACCACGCTGACGGGGGCCGACGTGCTGTCCTTCACCGGCACCGCGGCGCTGTTTGCCGGCACCGGCGGCAGCCTCAACGGCGCGCACACGGTCGTCAACAACGGCACGATCGGATTTGCCGTAAGCGGCGTGACGCTGAGCCTGGTGATGGCCAAGGGCGCGCTGGGCGACGGCGCCAACGCGGGAGACACCTACGTCGGCGTCTCGGTGGCGCTGACCGACGCCGAACTGATCGGGGTCTCCGGACTCGAGCTGTACGCCTCGGGCACGCTCAAGGTGAACGCCGCCACCGACGGCATCACCACGCTGGACCTGCCGACGCGGATGAACTGGACGCTGGCCACGGCCGACGCCAACGACCCGAGCTTCCTGCTCACCAACCTGGACATCATCGCCGCGCTGGAACTGCAGGTCACCGGCAGCGCCGCGGTGGACATCGGCGGCGGCGCCCTGGTAGCGACGGTAAGCGGCGTGGAACTCAACCTGGCGACGATGACGGTGACCGACGGCGTGACCACGCTGACGGGGGCCGACGTGCTGTCCTTCACCGGCACCGCGGCGCTGTTTGCCGGCACCGGCGGCAGCCTCAACGGCGCGCACACGGTCGTCAACAACGGCACGATCGGGTTTGCCGTGAGCGGCGTGACGCTGAGCCTGGTGATGGCCAAGGGCGCGCTGGGCGACGGCGCCAACGCCGGGAGACACCTACGTCGGCGTCTCGGTGGCGCTGACCGACGCCGAACTGATCGGGGTCTCCGGACTCGAGCTGTACGCCTCGGGCACGCTCAAGGTGAACGCCGCCACCGACGGCATCACCACGCTGGACCTGCCGACGCGGATGAACTGGACGCTGGCCACGGCCGACGCCAACGACCCGAGCTTCCTGCTCACCAACCTGGACATCATCGCCGCGCTGGAACTGCAGGTCACCGGCAGCGCCGCGGTGGACATCGGCGGCGGCGCCCTGGTGGCGACGGTAAGCGGCGTGGAACTCAACCTGGCGACGATGACGGTGACCGACGGCGTGACCACGCTGACGGGGGCCGACGTGCTGTCCTTCACCGGCACCGCGGCGCTGTTTGCCGGCACCGGCGGCAGCCTCAACGGCGCGCACACGGTCGTCAACAACGGCACGATCGGGTTTGCCGTGAGCGGCGTGACGCTGAGCCTGGTGATGGCCAAGGGTGCGCTGGGCGACGGCGCCAACGCCGGAGACACCTACGTCGGCGTCTCGGTGGCGCTGACCGACGCCGAACTGATCGGGGTCTCCGGACTCGAGCTGTACGCCTCGGGCACGCTCAAGGTGAACGCCGCCACCGACGGCATCACCACGCTGGACCTGCCGACGCGGATGAACTGGACGCTGGCCACGGCCGACGCCAACGACCCGAGCTTCCTGCTCACCAACCTGGACATCATCGCCGCGCTGGAACTGCAGGTCACCGGCAGCGCCGCGGTGAATGCCTTCGGGTTCTTTGTGGTGACTGTGTCGGGCTTTGAAATGACCATGGCGACGGCCGACATCAACAGCGGAAACGCTGCGCTCGGAACTCTTGCTGGTGCGTCCCTTGTGTCGATATCACTTGCTGGACTCGACGCTTTCGCAGGTGTTGGCGGCAGTCTGAGCAGTGCGTCAGCAAGTGCTTCGGTGGTTACCAGCGGTGCGCTCGGTTTCGAGATCAGTGGCGGCAGCGTCGCGGTTTCCATCGTCAAGCCTGGCGGACTGGCAGCAGGTGATCTGACAAGCTATACAGGATTCGAGATTGGACTCGACGGTGCGCAACTGCTGGGGGTCGACGGCCTGACTTTCATCGCCAGCGGTTCCGTACTGATCAATAAGGCAACTGACGCTGCCGGGCTTGATTCCGCCCAGCGCATTGACTGGTTCGAGGCTACCAGCCTCACCAACGATCCGGGCAATTTGATTCCTGCCTTCAGCGCGAGTTTGACCGATGCCGTTGCGCTGCAAATCGACGGTAGTGCTGCTCTCGACGTGTTCGGCTCCGTTGTCGGTACGGCGTCGTTCAGCATCGTTCAGGGAACGCAGACGATCGGTACCGGTAACCCGTTGCTCGGCGGCGGCACACTCAACAATGCTTCGGTGATGGTGATTTCGCTCTCGAACCTTAACTTGTTTGCAGGAGTCGGCGGTGGACTTACGGTCCCGGCAGATCCGACCGACGTTTCGGCCTACGGCATCGATACGGCCGGTGCGCTGGGTTTCAGCATCGTTGGGGGCAGCGTGGATCTGGCGATCGTGCGGCCGACGGGACTGGGGCCAACCGACAAGACCAGTTATCTGGGGCTTGAGGTCACGCTTGCCGGCGCATCGCTCATCGGGATCGAGGGATTGCAGTTCAATGCCAGCGGCACAGTCTCCGTCAACAAGGCGACCGCAGCTGACGGTACGCCCGGGGCGCAGAAGATCAATTGGGCCACAGCAACCGGGAGCTTGTTGCCGGCATTTAGCGCAGGGCTGACCAGCGGAGTTGATTTGCGCATCGCCGGACAGGCTTCGCTGGACATATTCGGTTTCGTGGTCGGTACCGCTGGGTTCACGATGGCGCAGGGCACGAGCACTGTCACGACCGGGAACAGCAACATCGGCACCGCAGGCACGCTCAACAATGCCGCGATCATGGGCGTCACCCTGACAAACCTGAACCTTTTCGCCGGAGTGGGTGCTGCGCTGAACGACAACAGCACATCGAGCCCGATTGACGACACGATCGACCTTGGTGGCGCGATCGGCTTCAGCATTACTGGCGGTAGTGTTGCCATGGGCCTGGTGCGGCCGGCAACGATTGATCCCGCCGACAAGGCCAGTTTCATGGGCATGGCGATTACCGTTGGAAGCGCATCACTGGTCGGTATCGAAGGACTGGTTCTCAAGATCAGCGGCACCGTTCTGGTAAACAACGCCACTGACAGCGCCGGTATTGCTGTGACTGAGCGTTTCAACTGGGCTACTTCGAGCGACGTCGACGGCCTGCTACCCGACTTTTCGTCCTTCTCATCGCTGACCAAGAACGTCGCAATGGCGATTGAAGGCAGTGCCGTAATCGATCTTTTCGGAATCATCGTCGGTAGCGCCGATTTCGACTTCTCGAGCCGCACCGTGGATGTGGACCAGAACGCGAACGGCGTGTTCTCCCTTGCAGAGAAGGACCTGCAGGATGCGACATTGCTGACGATCGGCCTGTCGAACCTGAATCTTTTCGTGGGCGTCGGTGCAAGTCTCGATCCCGCTGGTGTGCCCATCACGACCGGCGCAATCGGATTCTCGGTCACCGATGGATCGCTGGGGCTGGCGATCATCAGGGCGAATGCGACCACCATTGCCGGCGACAACCGCAGTTATATGGCAACGACAGCCTCACTCGGAAAGGCTAGCTTTGTTGGCCTGCCGTCGGATATCACTATCGTAGCTGCAGACATTTCGGTGGATATCAACCGGGCATCCGGCACCATTCCACTGCTTGCCACTGCGCAGGTGCCATCGGCGCTGGATTGGACCGCGGCGCTTGATCTGGACAACGACGGGCAATTTGGCGAGGCGCTGGTTGACGATGTGATCGCCGGTGGCCAGACGATCGCGCTCGTTGATGAATTCACCGGTATTTCCGGAAAGCTCGGCCTGAGTGCCTTTGGCGTCGTTCAAGCATTCGCGTCGTTCGAGATGACCATCCGCACTGTGGATGTGGATGTCAATGGCGATGGCCTGATCAACTCCGCGGACCTGAACGATGCACAGTTGATGGCGCTTGAACTTGCGTTCCTGGAACTCGATCGCTCCGCGGACATAAATGGCGATGGACTCATCGATGCCGCCGATGCCGCACTCTACGACGCACTCAAACCGGCCTCCGTCGTCGGTACCCCCGTCTTGCCCGGCTTCTTTGTCGGGGTTCCGGGTGGCCCAGGCTTCAAGGTGGATAGTGGCCGCCTGACGTTCGCGACGATCAAGGCGAATCCCGATGCGACAAAGAGTGTCGATGTGGCGCGTACCTATACCGTCATACTCGCAAACGTCAGGGGTGCCGAGCTGGTCGGGCTGCCCGAAGGCATCGAAATCGAGGCGATCCGGCTCGACTTTGTATCGAGCGGCTCGTCGCTGTCGACGGCAACCGTTCCCGTTGGCTTGAATTGGGCTACCGCGATTGACCTGCAAGCGTCTGCGACAACCTTCGGCGCTGATCCGGTCGTGGTTGGTACGCAAACAATTGCTCTTTCCAACCTTGATGCCGGCCTCTCCATCAGTGGCGCCCTGAAACTCAACATCCTTGGGTCGGTGCTTGCCGCAGGCGAGTTCGAGTACGACCAACTCTCCGGCCTGAACGGGAGCGACGGCGCTATCGCACTGGTTAATGCCTCGGGCACACGGCTGTCACTTTCGAATCTCCATTTCTTCGTTGGCGTAAATGGCTCGTTTGTCGAAGATGCTGACGGCAACGTCACTGGTCTCGATACCGACGACGCCATCGGTTTCAGCGTCACCGGTGCGAGCCTCGACCTGATCATCGTCAAGGAGGCGGCGGGAACGCGCAGCTGGATGGGTGTCGCTGCAAACGTCGCCGGCATGGGTGTTCACGGCCTGCCCGACGCCTTCGAACTGGAAATCCTCAACCTCGCATTGCGCTACAACGGCAAGGCCGCCGATGCAAGCAAGCTGGACTGGGCGGCCTTGGCCGCATTGCCAGGCGATGCCTTCGGTATCGACGGGACCAGCCTTGCGGCGATTACTCGTGCCACCGACATTTCCATTTCGGGCCAGCTTTACCTGAATATCTCCAGCTTCGTGATCGTGCTTGCCGGATTCAGCATTGATCAGCAGTCGGGTATGGCCATAGATGACACCAAGGGAATCAACATTCCGATCGGAGTGCCCGGCGCCAACGTGCTCGTCATTCGATTGACCGGTGCTTACCTGTTCGTCGGAGTCGATGGCGCCATCAACAAGGCCGGGTACCAGAATCTGGCAAATCCCGGCACCTTCGAAGAAGGCCTTGAGGCGGCGGGCGCGGTTGGCTTCTTCGTCAACAATGCGGGCCTCGATCTTGCGATTGTCAGCGAACCTTTGGTGGCGGGCGGAAAGAAATGGGTCGGCGTTGCTGCGAGCATCGACAGCCTCGGTGTTACCGGATTGCCGGATGCCTTCACATTGAAGATCAGGGATCTTGAGTTTTTCTACAACGTTGCGGCGAGCAACGGTTCGCGGATGGACTGGAAGGCGCTGGCTGCCAATTCCTCCGACGGTTTCAATCTTGGCCTTGGCGCGTTGGCCCTGCTCGATAACTCGGTCGAGTTCCGGGTCGCCGGTTCGGTAATGGTCGCGATCGAGAATTTCGTTTATGTCAGTGGCAGCGTGGCGCTGCAGCGCAAGGAACTGTTCGTCAAGACGGTTGGTAGCGCGACCACCACCAAGATGTCGGTATTGACACTAGGGGCAAGCGACCTCCGTGCATTTGTCGGAATTGGCGATGCCGACAGCGACAACGACGATTTGGTCGACGACGATGCGACGCTTGCCCAGAATGCGATTGGCGTCGTGGTCGGGATCGATGACCTTGCAATCGTGCTTGCCAAGCCGGTTGTAGCCGTCGGCGTGCCGCCCAGCACCAAGAGTTACTTCGCGCTTTCCGGCAGCGGCAGCGCCAGCCTGATAGGCGTGGATGGCGTCGAAATCGGCGGGCGCGTCCAGATTTCGATCAACAAGGCTTCCGACAAGGCGAATCTCGCGGCCGTGACGCCGTCGATCGACTTCCTCGCGAGCGCGACATCGAATCCGGATGCATGGGGCAGCGCAGCTGGTCTGAAGGCGCCTACCGGACCCGCCTCGGACCAGTTCGTGATTGTGAATTTTGCCGAGAGCAACCTGCTCAAGGTATCGGGGTACATCACGATATCCATCGCCGATTTCCTGCACCTTTCAGGGCAGTTCTCCTTCAGCCAGAGCGGAACGCCGCAGACGGTCAAGATCGAGGGCAGCAGCACCACCAAACAGGTCAATGTGATGACCATCGGTGCCAGTGACGTCAATGCGTTCGTTGGTGTAGGCGGTCCGTACTTCGTGGATTCTGACGAAGATGGCATCATCGATGACGACGATGAACCGCTGGCGGATGGCGCGATGGGCTTCGTATTGCGCAACCTGGATTTTGCGCTGGCGCTATTCAAGCCCGTCGATACGGTGGCCGACAAGAGCAGTTACTATGCGATCAAGGCCAGCGGTGGGGCCGAAGTGATCGGCGTCGACGGCATCACGATTCGTGCGGATGTCCTCGGGATCGAAATCAACGGCGGCAAGAACAACCTTGGCACGCCGCAAGCGCTGGACCTTGCAAACAGTCCCTCGTTTGTGGCGAACGGAGGCCTTGATGTTCAGGTTGGTCTCGATCCTGATGGTGCGGGTGACCTCCTAGCTCCGTCGCTGAAGCTCGACTTCACCGAAAACGTGATCCGGGCGTTCGGCGCGGTTACGATCATCATCGACAACTTTGTTTACGTCAGCGGCAACTTCGAGTTCGTCAAGAGCGATGCGCCGAAGACGGTGGTACTCACCGACGGCACCAGCAAGACAGTCAGCGTACTTACCGTGGGGGCGAGCGATGTCAATGCCTTCATCGGCACCGGAGATCCGGACAGCAACGCCGATGGCCTGTTCGACCTCGACGATCATCCAGAGGAGAACGGCGCGATCGGCCTGGCCATAACCGACCTCGATTTCGGACTGGCCCTGTTCAAGCCAGTAGCCATTGCCGACAAGTCCAGTTACTACGCGCTGCGGGCGAGTGCCAACGGCATCAATCTGGTTGGCGTGCCCGGCGTGATCCTGGGTGCGGGCGGGTTGCAGGTGGCGGTCAATGGTGCGAGCGTGCCAAATACGGGCGGCCCGACCCCGACCGCTCCGCCGCCCGTGATCAACTTCAGTGCCACGGGATCCAGCTTCGGCAGCGGCGGATTCACCTTCGGCACGGGGGGCACCAATACTGTCACCCTCGACATGTCTTCCCGCATCATTGCTGCCTCCGGTAACGTCACCATCGGACTCGACTTCGACACCGACGACACCGCGGAGATCACCCTCTCCAGCTTCATCTCCTTCGAACAGTCCTTCCGCCCCAATGGGTCATCGGTAATCAAGATCGCCATGACCGATTTGTCGTTCGCGCTCGGCGATCCGGCAGATCCCGTCTTCGAATTGAGCGGGCTATCCGGCTTCTTCCTGATTACCCAGCAGGGAATGGCGGCAAGCATCGAACTCAATGATTACAGTCTCCTCGTCAATGGCGATGGCGCCAACCTGGAGATCAGCGGCGACATCGCGGTTCAGATCAATACCACGAACGCCGCGGTCAATGAGACCTTCGTCATCGATAGCCTCGGCAATACCAAGGTCCTTTCAGTGCCCAAGGGACCGTCGCTGCGCCTGACCGGTTTCATCGACCTTCGGGTTACCTTCGATGATGCGGCGGTATCCGATCCATTCGTCCTCAGCGGCAACTTCAGCTTCGAGCAGGTCACGTTGGCCGATCCTGACGCGGGTGGGCCGCTGCTGGCACCGAAGGCAATTCGCATTGCCGCATCGGATGTGACTGTCAGCGTGCTTGGGGTTGGCTTGTTCGACGGGCAGGGCGGATTCATCTTCGGACCGGATGGCATTGCCGGCCAGATGAGGGTTACGGTGGATCTCTCGACCGGCGATCCCGGCCTGCCCATGCTTGGCGGTGACGTGCTGCTGCAGATCAACACGACTGGCAAGGCCGTGAACCAGACCATTACCGTCGGCAACACCAATATCGCCATCAAATTCACTGCGACCGAAGGAAACGTCGTGCGGTTCGCGATACTGAATGCGACCATCTCGGTGCCGCCGTTCTTCGAGTTAACGGGTGACTTCACCGTACAGACCGAGGGCGAAATGACGCTCTACGGGGCCAGAAACGTCGAGATATTCCTGGGTTCGATTCCGGCGGGTCAGACCTTGCGCGACGATGCGGGCGACCTCAACCCGGACGCGGTGGGCCTGTTGGTTACCAACGCGAGTGTCGGTCTGGTGAAATGGGCTACGGCGCCTGGAGCCAGTTCGACAACCCCGGCGCGTTATGCAGTGTATGCCTACGGTGAAGCCAGTCTGGTGGGAGTCGATGGCCTCACGATCAGTGGTTCGATCACCGTGCGGCTCAATAACTCCGGTCAGGCGCTCGACAAGTCGATCATCCTGCCGTCAGACCCACTCGCGGCCGTCCCGGTTCACCTGAACGGCGAGGATGACGATGCGGATGGACTCATCGACGAGGCAGGTGAGCAGGCCGCTATCCGGGTCAGGTTCAACTCCGCGGCGAAGACAGAGGAGTTTTCCGCCGGATTCAACGAAGCGGGCGAGATCGATCCGGATACGGCGGTGACCATCAGCGCGGCCGGAATATTTACGGTGTCAGGGGCCGTATCTTTCACCCGCACGCCGACCGGCCGGATCAATGTCGACATGCCGCAGGCGTCGGTCGCCATTTCGATCCCGAACCAGTCGGGAGGCCTGCAGGAAGCCTTCGGTATCTCCGGCGCCGCACGCTTCCACTTTGGCGGCCCCGAGGGCTTCCAGCTCGAGGACATCCGAGTCAGCGGCTACTCCATTTTCGGCCAGGGAGCCACCATTGCTGCTCCTGCCTCGTCACTACGCGCGCCAACGGCCGATCTGGCCAACCCGACGGCAACATCCATCGTCAGCATCAATGACCTGAGCTACTTGGCCGTCACCTACCAGGATCCCAATCGTGTCGGCTTGAATGACGCCTCGATCCTCGATTCCGCCGCCGAGTTCCTGGTCTCGGTGACGGGTGCCGGCGGCGTGTCGATTGTCGGGCTCACCGTGGATAACGCCGGCGTACTGAAGTCCGTCGATTCCACCAACGACCGGACCTTCCTCTACCCGATCCTGATGACGGATGCCTTCAAGGCAGCGGTGTCCACAACCGGCGTCACGGTGACCGTGACCTTTGTCAACGCGACCTGGTCCGATGTGCGTGGTGCCAATGGTGCGGCCGAGGTCGAGCGCTTTACCCTCTACACGCCGGCGTTGGCCACCGCAGCGCCGTCCCCGCAACCGTATGCCACGCTCGCAAGCCCGACCAATGGCGCGACGGCGAGCCTGCAGACCCTGAACGCCCAGCGCTACATCGACGTGATTTTCTTCAGCCCGACGGGGGCCGCGATCGACGCCGCGAGCATCGACGGAAGCGAGCTGAGAATCACCGGCGCCGGTGCGGCCAACCTTGCGAAGAACGCCGACGGCACCGTAATGGCCAGTGTGCTGAATGTTTCCGGCAACACATACCGGTACCTGCTGACGCCGCGCGTGGGCGTGGACCCGAAAGACACCTTCGTTGCCGGCGAAGTCAGTGTCCAGATCGTCGCTGGAAGCTGGCGGGTGGGAACGGGCGACAGTGCGGTAAGCAACGTTCGTACGGACGAAGTCTTTACCATTTCCGCCTCGCTGCAAACCGCGGCTGCCGGATCCAACGCCATCGCACTCGGTCCGCTATCCCTGGAAGGGCCGTCGCTTACCCTGGCGAAGACCCAGTTCAAGGATGGCAAGCTGATCCTTACGGTTGCCATAGGTGTCGACGTGGCTTCCCTGAGTTTCGGCGGTGGCCAGAGCCAGTCCAGCAGCGGTATCACTGCGAAACTGACCGGATTGCTGGGCACCTTCGACATCGCTGTCGATATCACGAAGGCGCTGGGCGCCATCACCGGCGGCGGCAACCTGCTCGAGGCCTTCAGCGTGCCGGGCAAGTTCGGCATCCAGATCGCCGGCCTTGCCATCGAGATACCCAATGCGCTCAAGGTTACCGGCAGCGGCATCATCTTCAACTGGGATCCGAATTATGACCCGGCGGAAAACGGTGGCGCGCGGCAGCGGTTGCTCGTCGTTCAGCAGGCGTCGATCACCTTCCCGGCGTTCGGCATAACAGGTCAGATCAATCCAAACGACGGAAGTCCGGGCCTGGTGGTCTATACCGACGGTTTCGACATCGGCGAGGCGCAACTCATTTACAAGCCGGGCGCAACGGGGCCGAATGCCATGTCGCAGACCTCCGGTGCTACCGGCAAGATCGGCATTGCCGGTATCCTGGAATTCGACGACTTGCGCGTCGGCGTGACCAATTTCAAAGTCACCTTTGGCCAGGCCGTCGATTTCGACGGAACCATTTTCTTCGCGTCGGGTGGAGCCAAATTCCTGCCTGGCAAGCCGGTCTCGGCGATCATCAGCGACCGCCTCTCGGCCGAGCCACCCATCGCACCCAATGTGCCGGATACCGAAGCCGTTCGAGTCGCCCTCGAGTTCGAGGACGGCAAGGTCAAGGGGCTGATCTTCCACGCTGACACGCTGCGCATTACCTTGGGCCCGGTTCTGACGTTGACAGCGACAGATCTGCTGATCAACACATCTGCCGCAGCCAATGAGGAAATGGTCAGCTTCCGCTCGGTGGGCGCCGAGGTCACGATCGGCTCGCTGGTGCTGGGCGGTGAAGGTCGCAATTTCGCCTTCCTCGGCGACGGTACCTTTGTCACCAAGCCCGGCTTCGGCGTTTTCATCAGCGTAGGAGCGGCTACCGGCGAGAGCTTCAAGTGGCCGACCTGGCTGCCGATCAAGATTACCGAAATCGGCATTACCTGGGCCGACATCCAGAACGATCCTTCCGATTTCGTCCTGACTCTTTCGGCGTCAGTCACCGGCATCCAGGGCATGGCGGGGCTCGAGTTTTCGGGGGCGATCGAGGGCGTCAAGATCGACGTGGGCATGCTCCTGGCCGGACAGTTCCCGATCATCGACATCGCTTCGATCGGTGTCTCGCTCAAGGGCAATCTCTTCGGCGGAGAGATCAATGCGGGCCTGATCGGCGGGATCATCAAACTCGACGCCGCCGGCGCCATCATCGATACCTTCGACACGACGACCCCGGTAGAGAAGCGCGTGTTCTTCATCGGTGTCGAGGGCGGCTTCGCCATGGCCGGCGTAGGGGGCTTCGGCATCAAGTTCGCGGTTTCCGAACTCGGTCCGCTCGGCGTGTATATCTTTGCCTCGGTGCCCGGTGGCATTGTGCTCGAACCGAATACCGGCCTGGCGATCAACGACTTCTCGGCAGGCGTGGAGTTCTTCAAGACGCTGCCCTCGATCGACAAGCCGGAAGAACTGCGCGGTCCGGATTTCCAGTTGCCGACGGCCCAGTCAGCCGACCAGTGGCTCGCCGGCGTCAAGCAACAGGTGGTCAAGCAGTATCAGGCGATCCTGGCCGATCCGTCGAAGAACGGCTTTACCGCCGCGTTCACTTCGCCGATGCTGATCACAGGCGGCGCGAAGTTGTTCACGATCTACGCTTCGAAGGAGACCTTCAACGGCGAGGTCATCCTGCGTTTCAGCACCGACGGCAAGATCCTGATCATCGGCAAGCTCAACTTTGCCGCTGATAACCTGAGCATCTCCGCTCGGCTCTACGCCGATCTGTCAAAGATCGCCGCTGGCGAAGCGACTGTGCTGTTCCTCGCCGACATTCCCGACCAGGTGCAGTTGCTCACCATTGATGGTCGCTTGAAGATGGGCTTCCGCAACCCGAATACGGGCGAGGAAGCCAGTTTCACGGTCGTCGATCCCAAGACCGGGAAGCCTTATGCGCGGTTGATAGGCCCGTCCGAAGGCGGTGTCATCGGCACTGGCACGCTCACAGGCCGTGGCTATCTGGTGGTCGACATACCGGCCGGCGTGGCGGGCGCCGTGCTCGACGTAGACTCCGTGACCGACCTTGCGCCGGAGTTCAAGCTGGCGGCCAATAGCCCTGTCACGCTTGACAACACGCAGGCGCCCGTACTGGTGGATGGCAAGTTCTGGTTCTGGGTGAATGGCGATGCCGATGAGGCAGGGCCCATCACCATCATCTGGCTGAAAGAGACCTGGTCGTACACGTCCTCCGAAGGCCTCGAGGTGTTCTATGCCGGTGGCGCCTACCAGGACGCGGACAACGTCTGGCAGGCCGAGTCGGTCAGCACGGTAGCCACCATCCCGGTATTCATGGTTCCCTATCTCGATGTCCGCCTGGTGCCCTCCGCCAGTGGCGAGATCGACGACGCCGCCCTGCAGAGCTTCGCTACCAGCGGGGCGACGCTGTTCCGCAAGGATGCCGTCGATCCGATCTCGAAACTTGCCGACAACGTCGGGCAGAAGTCCTGGATTTCACTGGGCGATGGCAAGGTCAGGCTCTTCTTCAAGACCGCCGAACCTGCAACGCCGGGCGTCGACAATTTCAAGGCGGGCGTCTATACGCTGACCGTCGCCGCAGGATGGCAGGACTCTTCCGGCGCCGCCAGCGGCAGCAGCCAGAGCTTCTCGTTCGAACTCGTCGATCCGGAGGCCGAAGTGGTCGGGCCTTTCAGTACCAACCGGCCAGCGGTGGATGTCCATGTCGCGAACGCGCGAGGCGAATTCATCGACGTGACCTTCAAGGCGACGCCGGGTGCCGCGCTCGACTATGAATCGATTCTCGATGCCGGCCAGGAGTTCTCCTTTACGGTCGGCGGCATCACGGTGAATGGTGCTCCAGTCCCGATCGCGATCGTCATTGGAGAGGACGGTTCCGCGAGCTATGTCGAGCTTCTCCAGGGCAGCATGAGCGACAGCGACTGGTACACCCACCTGGCCAACGAAGGCATCACCCAGTTCCGCTACACGATCACCTCCGGCGACTTCGAGCCGGCCAACATGGAAATCGAGTTCGCGGAGTATGCTGGCCAGGCGGGCTGGCGCGATAGCTCCGGCAACAAGTCGGTGCAGGACCTGGAGACCCGCAAGTTCTCGATCGAGGGCCCGACCGTACAACTCGTTTCGCCGGGTGCCAGCGGTCAGATCGACATCGGGGCGCTGATCGGGCGTGGCTTCATCGACGTCACCTGGACCGTCACCGTGACCGATTACCAGCTCGATGTCGCGTCGATCACGGATCTCGGCGCGGAATTCACGCTGAGCGGTCCCGGATTGGGCACGGTCAAGCTCGACAGCGGTCAGGCACCGGTCCGTCTCGACACTACCCCTGACAGCAGCTACACCTTCCGCTACTGGATCTCCGGAGCCTTTGCGGCATCGTCAGAAGTCGGCGCTGACGACACGGTAACTCTCGAACTGATCGAGGGAAGCTGGTCGCTCAAGGCCGACAACCATCCGACGCCAACGGCGACGACCGTCAATCTGACCAGTTCGCAATGGCTCACCGTCAACTTCGACAACGTTCCCGCCGGCTTCCGGATCGATCCTGCCTCGATCACCGATCTCGCCGCCGAGTTCGCTCTGGGTACTTATACCGGGCAAAACGCCGCGAAGAACGGCACCGGCACCATTGCTCTGGTGGCCAACGTCGCGCCGCAGCGTATCGGCGAAACCAACACCTACCGCTTCCGCGTGGCGGGAAATTTTGCCGCCGACGGAACGCAAAGCGTGACCCTGAACTATGTCGATGAATCCTGGTCCTTCATTGCCGGTTCGGCCGATGGCGTCAGCGCGGTCTGGACGGAATCCGCACCTGCCAGTGATACCGTGGATGCGACGCTCCTGGCGAACGCCAGTGAAAGCTATATCGACATCGCACTGACGCCGTCGGTCCAGATTGATCCGACCGCCGACGCCTACATCATCACCACGATCCCGACCGCCGCACAGATCACGCTGAGCGGCAATGGAATCAACGGTCCGCCTGCCAATCCTTTCGCTACCCTGTCCGCTACCTCGCTTGGCAACGGCGTCTATCGCTATTACGTCGACACCGCCGACTTCCAGGTCAGTGGCAACGGCACGGTGGTGGTCACGGTCGCGGCTGGCGCGGTACAGGACGACAGCCGCATCGGCGCCGCCACGACCGATACGCCGAGCCGGGCAACCACCCACTCCTTCACCGTGCAGGGCACCACCGTCAGCGTTACCGGCCCCGCCGATGGCGGTCTGATCGGCATGGCGTCGCTGAACGATCGCGGCTTCCTCGATGTCACCTTCGGCTTCCCCGCAGGCAAGGTACTCGACCTCGACAGCATCTATGACCTCGATGCTGAATTCAGCATCGATCCCGCCGCCGGACATTCGATCCGCCTCGACGGGACCCAGGCACCGGTCCTGATCAACCAATCCGGCAACACCTATACCTTCCGCTACTTCACGCTCGGCAAACATGCCAGCGGAGCGGTCACCCTTACCCTGCTCAGCGGCGAAATCGGCTTCGCCGACGGCAGCGTGAGCGCTGCAACGGATTCCCTGGTCGTTGCCGCTCCGGCCACCGCCAACGTCAGCTACATCGACATCCGCTTCCAACCGACCACCGGCTTCGTGCTGGACGTTGAATCGATCACCGATGCCGGTGCGGAATTCGTGCTGGGCGGCGCAGGCGCAGGAGTGGCGTTCGCCGCTGTCAATCTCCCGGTGCTGCGCCTGACCAGCAGCAACACCTTCCGCTACTTCCTGTCCGGGGACTTTGATGGCGGCGAGGCCACAGTGGCCTTCATCGCCAATTCCGTGTTCTCCGTCGCCGTGGATGTTCCCGGGCAGGTCGATGCCGATGGCACGGGTGGCATCGTCGACGTTGCCGGCGCGATCGGCAATCTGGTCGCGAACGAACGTTTCACGGTGGTCATGCTTACCGCGACGCTGGCCGATCCGGTGCTTGGCTCAAGCACCGATGCCGACCTGCTCAACAATCGCGGCTACTTCGATGTCGATTTCCTCGCCATTCCGCTGCCGTCCGGCGCAGACAGCATCGACCTGGCGAGCATTACCGATCTCGACCCCGAGTTCACCGTCGTTGTCTCCGGCAGTGATTCCTTCGCGCTCGACAACAGCCAGGCGCCGGTTCGGATCGGTGAAACCGGTGCCAAGTTCCGCTACTGGTATACCGGAAGCTTTACCGCCGGCACCTTGAACTGACGCTGATCGCGGGCAGCTTCGATTACCTCGACGCGGCAAGTGCCGCCACGCCGAACGAAGCGGGAGCGCTGCCGGACGTCGTTGTCGCCGCTGCGACCAACAGCACCTGGGTCGACGTGCGTTACACCACTGCCGGTGGTGTGGCGCTCGACAGTGTCAGCTTCGAGGATGCCGCGCGAGAATTCACGCTCGCGGGTACGGGGCTGGGCGGCCAGAACGGCGTCGCCTTGCTCGCGGGTGTCGCCCCCACGCGCCTGGCCAGTAGCGCCGACGAGATCGACAACGACGGCGACGGCATTGTCGACGAAGCCGACGAAACGGTTTATCGCTACTACGTCAGTCGCGGTTTCGTCGAAGGTTCGGTGGCGGTTACCTTTACCGGCGCGAACTGGTCCGACAAGGACGGCAACCCTGGGCAGGATGCGACGCAGGCCTTCCAGGTCATCACGACGCTCAAGCAGGACAACGGGCAGGGCGGACAGTCGGTCGGCAAGGTCTTCTTCATCGAAATTTCCGGCGGCATCAAGCTCCAGGGCCTCGGCTTCACCGACGAACCGATCATCGACATCCGCGGCGGCGTCACCCTCGAAATCGGCATGTTCGTGCTGTCGAACGGCGGCACGGTCGCGCGCTTCACTCTCGATGCCAACGGCACGATAAAGATCATCAAGCTCGGCAACATCGGTTCGGCCGCTGCGCGCTTCGTGCTGCAGGCTGGTGGCACCGTGTCCGGCTTGCCCGAACTTTGGGGTGTGGCGAAAATCCAGGCCAACCTCGACTTCCTGAAAAACTACGGGATATTCGTCGAAGGCAGCGCGATGCTGCAGCTCAACACAACCTCGACGCCAAAGACCGAAACCATCTCGCTTGAGGGCATTCCTGGCGACGTCATCCAGAAGAACCTGACCTCTACCATCGGCCTCAGCGGCTTGTCGACCTCCGTTCTCGGCGAAGTGACCCTGCCGACGGCCTGGACTGCGGATCTGACTACGGCCCTAAGTGTCGTTGACTTCGACCTCGGCACCGACGGCATCCAGTACAAGGACAAGACCGATGGTTCGGTGAAGACGATAGACCTCGCCGGCGCCAAGGTGCAGACAGTCATCCGCGGCCAGCAATACAAGATCATCACCCGCGATGCGGCGGATGCGACCAAGTTCGGCCCGACCTACTTCCTCAAGTTCGATACCACGGACAACAAGTTCGATCTCCTGGCTGAGGGCCAGACATTCGAGCTGCCTGCCGAATCCTTCTCCATCGAGATCGTCGGTTCGTTGAAGATCAAGGAAAACGGCTCGTCAGACGAGAATGCCGACGATGCGGTGCGCCTGTTCGGTGGCTTCTTCCTGCGCATCACGCCGGATCGCTTCGAGATCTTCGTTCAGGCCGAAGCCGAGATACCGGTACTGGGGCTCAACGGCAAGGCGGTCGGACTGATCATCCTCGACGCCGACTTTACCAGCCCGGGCCTGCCCGGCATCGCGATGATGCTCAACCTCGAACTGAGCCTCGGCCCGACGCCGGATGGCCCGGAGGGTGGCGGGCAGACCTCGGCACTGGACGGCATCTTCGAGTTGCGCGGCTCGGTGAAGGTGTCGCTCAACACGACACTGCGCGAGCAGGTGTTCGAGATTCCGCAAAGCTTCCTCGACCTGCTGCCGGACGACGCACCGACCACGGTCACGGTCTACGCCGCGGCGCCGGAGATCGACGGCAGCAAGCGCGAGGGGGTGCCGCCCGAGTTCTACATTTCCGCCAACATCCAGGGCAGCATCAAGCTGTTCGATACGATCACGCTAACCGGTTTCATCTCCTTCACGGCGGCCACTGACGTCAACCTGAATGCCTACGTGCGCATCGCCGGCGCGGTGAGCGTGAACATCGAGTTCCTCGGTGCGCTTTCGGGCAGCCTCGATCTGCAGTTTTATACCAACCTTGACGGCGAAGGCCCCGGCATCATGGGTCGGGTACAACTCGCGCGTACCACCAGCGGCCCGCTGTTGGGGATCATCGACATCAGCGGCCAGTTCCTGCTCGAGTTCAACTCCTATTCGTCGGCGAAGACGATCACCAGCTTCCAGACCAACCGCGAGCAAAACTCGAACTACTCCGGCTCACAGCCGGACATACTCGCGACAGATCCGGATACCGGCTTCTTCGTCTTTGGCGACATCACCATCGATCCTGGTATCCGCCTTGTGCTGCAGGGCATGCTGAAGATCGGCAGTGCGGTCGAGATCAGCGGTCGCTTCGAGTTTACGTTCAGCCCGAACCCGTTCGCGATCGATATCAGGGCGCAGGCCAAGATGAAGTTGCTGGGTATCGGCCAGTTCGACATCGATGCCGTGTTCCGCCTCGACGTCGATGGTTTTACTGTTTACGCAAACCTAAGCCTGCAGGCGGGCTTCGGCGGCGACATCGGCCTGTCGTTCGAGGCGGGCGCGACGCTGGAGCTCTATGTCGGGCCGCTGCAGCAGAAGATACTTACCAAGGCGGACGGAACGCAGGTCACCGTCAAGGCCGGCTTCAAGCTCAATATCAACGGCACGGTGACCTTCCTCGGCTTTGCCTCCGCTTCGGGCAGCGTCACGATCACGCTGCAGCGCGATGTCTTCTCCATCGAGTTCGACATCGCGATCGCGCTCGGTCCGATCACGGTGGCGGCGAAGGGTGGTGCGGCGATCTATACCGACAACAAGCCCGGCCTGGCGTTGCTGCTCGACGTCAGCATCGACGCCAACATGTTCGAGGTGATCAAGATCAAGGCCTCGGGCAAGCTGCAATTGAATACCACGGGCGCAGCGCGGACGCTATCGGGCGTAACCATGCAGGCCGGCAGCTTCCTGATCGCGCTGAACGGCGAGGTTAAGTTCCTCGAAGTCCTCAAGTTCCAGGCCGGGTTCGTGCTGGAAGTCGGTTATGAAGGTGTCGGTTCGTGGCGGGTTGCCTTCAACGCCCGCATGGACTTCTTCGGCCTGATGACGGTACAGGCTACGGGAAGCTTCAACTACAAGGGCTATTTCGACATTTCCCTCGACGGCGAACTCGTGCTCGGCACCCGCAGCTTCGGACTTGTCGCCAACCTGCACTTCCGCGTCGCCTTCGGCGAGCGTGATGTGATCGGAACGCCCGGCCTCACCGAGTACTTCTTCCTCGTCGAGTTCTCCGGCGGCGCGAGCCTGCGGGCCTTCGGCATCACGTTTGCCGGGGTCGACATCGGCGCCAGTATCACGGCCTCGGGCGAGGGCAGGGTGCCGCTGGTGGCGAGTGCGCATGCCTCCGTCAAGATCCTGTTCGTGCGGATCAGCGTGTCGATGAGCTTCACGATCGGCTACATCGAATTGCCGAAGAAGGTCTATCTGGCAGGAAACCCGACGGGCGATGCCCGCATCTGGAATCCGGCGAATGCGAATGGCGTGCTCTACCTCAACATGGGTGACCGCAATGGCATCCGCGGCCTCGCCCAGGGCGAAGGCAACGAGCTTTACACGATCGAGCACCTCGGCGCGGATGCAAGCGGCGAGACGCTGCGCGTAGTGTTCAGCGGGCGCGAAACCATCTTCAAGGGCGTCAAGAAGCTGGTGGCCTTCGGTGGCGCTGGCGATGACCACATCTACGTCAAGGACGGGGTGACCTCGGATGTCGAGTTCCACGGCGGCGACGGCAACGATGTCTTCATCTATGAAGGCACGGGCACGGCATGGCTGTACGGCGATGCCGGCGACGACTACATGGCGACCGGCGATGCCAGCAATGCGGCGTTCCTGTATGGCGGGGACGGCATGGACTACATCATCCACAACGGTAAAGGCCGCGCCGAGATCGACGGCGGCGCCGGCAGCGACAAGATCTATGGCAGCGTGGCGGCCGACCTGATCCGCGGCGGTGCAGACGGCGACGACATCGACGGGCGCGGCGGCGCCGACCAGATGTTCGGTGACGGCGGCGACGATCTGATCCATTGGGACTACGCGGATGTCACCCTGGGCACTGTGGATGGTGGCGCCGGTAACGACGTGCTCGAAATCGTGGGCAGTTCGGCCGCGGATGATTTCCTGATCACCTCGCTGGGAAGCAGCAGTTTCAAGGTCGCCAACTTCAAGGCCGGCACTCTGACGGGTTCGATCACGGGGCGGAATTTCGAAGACCTGCGGCTCGATGCCCGTGCCGGGGCGGACAGGATCACGGTCGACTACATGTCCGGCTCGGGTCTAAGCTTCATCGCGCTTTCGGCCGGAAAGAATGTGGTGCGCACCGGTACCGAGTTCGTCAATGATCCGGAGAGCGGCCAGCCGATCGAGCAGCCGAAGTTCTCGATCTCCGACGACCGTGCGGCCGACGTCGTCACCATTCTTGGCCATGACGGTAGCAACGACATCGTGACGCTGTCTGATACGGATGGCACCGACAAGGGTTTCACCGGGATTCGCGTACAACTGGCCGGACTGCCGAAGATCGTCATGATCGATAGCATCCGGGCCGAAGGCGACGCTCTGGTGATCTCGACCCGTGGTGGTGCCGACACGGTGACAGCCACCGCGATCGCGACCGACCGCGCTGCATTGCGCATAGTCGGCGGTTCCGGCGACGACACGCTGAAGGGTTCGCGCTTCAACGATGTGATCGACAGCGGGAAGGGCAGTGACAAGGTCACCGGCGACCTTGGCCTCGACGAATTCTTCGACGACAGCCCCAGCGCCAGCAACGGTGTGGACGACGACGGCGACGGCCGCATCGACGAAGCCGACGAAAACGAGATCGACACGCTGATCGAGAACCTCGGCGCCAGGGTCGAGACCGCTGGTGCGGACGTCGGCCTGTACAACGACAAGCTGGTCATCGGAAACCTGCTGAACAGCACCGGCAGCGCGAATTTCGAAGTTGGCAAGAACGCCGCCAACGAACTCATCGACGCCGGCGACCGCTTTGCCGCCAGTGCGACGCTGGAAAGCCTGAAGCACATCTTCGAGAAGGCCGAGATAACCGGTGGTGCAGGCAACAACACCTTCGTGGTTAACGATCTGGACCGCAGCATCCAGGTTGGCGGCACGAAGTTCTCCGTGATCGACTGGCGCGGCCAGGCGACACTGGACAATGCTGCCAACGACAGCCTGTTCCCTGAACATATCCTGGTGACCGTTCCCTTCGATAGCCGGGCCGTCATCGACATCCGCTCGGCGGCGAATGACAGCAGCGACCGACTGGTGGTGACCGGTTCCGATGCGGCCGACCGCTACCTGCTGACGGCCACCGGTACCGACGGCAATGCCATTGCGACCATCCAGGCGCTGGACATCCGCATCGGACAAACCTTATTGTCGAACGGGCTGACGATCACCCATCAGCATGTGGAGAACGTCGAGATCAACAGTCGGGGCGGCGACGACCGTCTGGCGGTGCGCACGTTGCACACTCGCACCACCTTGAATACCGGCGCGGGGAACGATGCGATCTTTGTCGGCAGCAATGCCGCACTGGGAGGGCTGGGCCTGCCCGATACCAATGCCGGCGGCACGCTGAACTCGATTAATGCGCTGCTGACGGTGAATGGGCAGGGTTCCGGCGACAGCGACCAACTGATGCTGGACGATACCGGTGACGGCGCCCCGAACCAGGGAACGCTCACCAGCACCCGGATTACCAATGGCGTGATCGGCACACCGGCTCCGCTCATGGCCGCCGGCGCGCTGATGGGCGTTGGCGGCAGCATCACCTACGGCTCGCTGGAAATCCTGCAGATCAACCTTGGGAATGCCGCGAACAGCAATGTGTTCACGGTCGAAAGCACGCACGGTGACGGTTCGATAACCGCCATCAGCAGCGGTACCGGCGCCGACGTGTTCAACATCGAGACCATGGCGGGCAACCTCACGCTATCGACCGGCGGCGGCAGCGACACGGTGCGTGTTGGCTCCACCACCGGCGACATTGGCCAGCAGGCCGGGGTGCTGGACGCCTTCGACTCCAGCGCGAACGCCATTGTCGGCCGCCTTGAAATCGATGCCGGTACCGGGAATGCCGATACCTTGAAGCTCTATGACTCCGGCGACACCACCCGCGAGAACGGCCGGCTCTCGTCGGCCGAGATCGTCGGCATGGGCATGACGCTTGGCATCGGCTATACCGGATTTGACGTCCTCAAAGTCTGGCTGAGCAACAACGACAACGGGTACTACATCGACTCCACCCATACCGGTGTGACCTTCATTGACCTGGGTGACGAGCAGGCCGTCGTCAATGGCGTCAACGACGTTGTCAATGTGAGGAGCATTTCCGGTCCGACCACCATCGATGCCGGTCAGGGCAACGATGTCATCCGCGTCAACTTCAGCGACCAGGGTGAGCAGACCTTTGTCAGTGGCATCGATGGCGAACTGACGCTGCATGGCCAGCAAGGAAGCGACCGTTACGAGATCGGACTCGCCGGACAGATTTCCTCGCGCATTAACGTATTCGACCAGTCCGGCGGCGATCCCGGGATCAATCGGCTGCGCATCTACGGCACCAACGACATCGACTTCTTCCTGCTCCGGGCGAACAAGGATGTCGGCGTCGGCATGGTCTCGGCCGTCGAGGTCGATGCGAACCGCGCGCCGGTCCCGGGCGGGGTCATCGAGCGCATCAACTACGATGCCGACATCAGCGGCGCGGTGGAGATCTTCGGCCGTGCCGGGGACGATACCTTCGTCCTTGATGACAACCTTGCACCCACCACGATCTTCGGCGATGCGGGCATCGATACCTTCCAGATCGGGCAGGTCTACCAGTCCTTCCGCGACGGCCGCAACCCCGACAACGGGCTTGCCGAGGAAGACTACTTCGAGACGACCCAGATCACCCGCGGCTTCCTCTCCAATGGCGTCAGCCAGAGCACGGTGTTGTTCGGTGGTACGGGCAATGACAACTTCACCGTGTATAGCAACAAGGCGGAACTGTTCCTCTTCGGTGACGAGGACGACGACACCTTCACCGTGCGGGCCTTCGTCAAGGTGGATCCGAACGATCCGAAGGCGCCTTTCACCAACATCAACGGCGGTCAGGGCGCCGACTTCATCGCCTTCACGGTCAATGCGCCGGTACGCATCGACGGTGGCGATGGCTTCGACACGCTGACGGTGATCGGCACCGAGTTCGGTGACGACTTCGTGGTCAACGATCAGGGCGTGTATGGCGCCGGACTGTTCGTCACTTACACCGGCCTCGAACGGATCGTGGTCGATGCCATCGAGGGCAACGACCGCTTCTTCATTGAAAGCACCAGCGAGAGCGTGTCGCTGGAGATCGTCGGCGGCCTCGGCAGCGATACCTTCCATGTCGGCGGCAGCAATGGCAGTTCGGTGACGGTGGTCAGCAACAACCTCGAAGGGCATAGCGGACTGGTGATCCAGACCACCACCACCGATGATCCGGCTTACAAGAACGTGTTCGTCAAGGATGTTTCCGTCGATGTGCGCGACAACGACGAAGCCGAAGTCGTGGTCCTGTTCGACATCGGACCGATCCGCGTATTCGAAAGCGGGCTGGGCGGTACTCTGGTCGTCAATAGCTATCGCGTCGTGCTCAGTCGCGCGCCGGAAGAGAACGTGACCGTGAAGGCCGTGGCAGTTGCCTTGCGCGAGAGCGTGCTGAAGGCAGGCGGCAAGGGTCTTGCGCTCAATTCGGTCAACAGCCTAACGGGGGCCAGCGAGGATGGCATCGAACTGACCTTCAGCCGCAACAACTGGTTCGAGCCACAGACCGTATACGTGTTTGCACCTCAGGACGCGTTGGCCGAAGGAACCAACGGGTTCAACATCGTGCATCGTACCCAGCAGGGTTCCAGCGCCAAGGACGGCGGCGACTACGACGGCCTCGCGGTGCTGGGCGTGGTGGCTACGGTGGTCGATGACGACGCGGCGTCGGTGCTGATCGCGTCCTACGACAACAGCGCTCCGGCTCCGCAGTTCTTCGAGCCGATAGTCGCCGAGGGCGGCGGCGCCAGTCCCGACGCGCCTGAAGGGCTGCGCACTGACAGCTATTGGGTGGTGCTGACCAAGGCACCGACAGGCAACGTTCAGGTGAACTTCGCCTTTGACAACCAGATCGAGTTCGTCTCCGCCACCGGTCCTGGAGTCGTGGGCTCGACCATCACCTTCAGCACCGCCGACTGGGCGACTCCGCGCAAGATTACGGTCAAGGCGGTGAACGATACCGCTTTGGAGGGAACGCATTACTCGCGCATCACGCACACGATCCCGCAGGCGACCGCAGGTATTCCGAACAACTTGAACAATTTCCTCGGTGTCACTACGTCGGATATAGCGGATGGCCTTGCCGCAAAGGTCAACGGCAATCTTGATACCCCCTTCGTGGCCACCGCGAATGGCGACAAGGTGACCCTCACCGGTCCGGCATTCCGCTACAACCTGGCGACTCCCTACGCGTCGCCCACCGTCACCCTGGGTGGCGTTGCTGCAGAGGGCGAGGTCTGGGCGCTGGTGGTCAATGGCAGGACCTGGTTCCATGTCGTCGATGCCGGCCAGACCGTGACCCAGGTAGGCGACAGCCTGCGCAGCAAGATCGACGCCGACAGTGTGTTTGCGGCCAGTGGCAGCGGAAACGTGCTGACGATCACTGCGTCCGGCGGCGGCCTGGTCACCGTCGGCTTCCTGGTGTCTGGGGATTCCGCGGGGACGGCCGCCATTTCCGGCGCGATGCATGGACACAGCGTGGTTACGACCAATCCTGCGGACACCGCCCCAGCCTGGAATGTCGCCGAAATCGATATCGACGGCACCACGGCGCCGCCGGGCGCCAGTTGGAACAGTTCTCCGGCGGGCGCCGTGTGGACCGTGAATCTGGACGGAACCGAATTCCGTTACACCAGCAAGATTGACGACGAGGCACTCAGCCTGGTGGCTGCCGGGCTGGCTGACGCGATAAACCAGGGCGGCACGCGCTTCGCCGCCAAGTACGCGACGGCCACGGTGAAGCTGACAGGCACACCGGGTGTCGGTGATGTCTGGACCGTGCGCCTTGGCAGCGAAACGCTGAGCTACACGGTCGTGGCCGGCAATACGGTGGCGGACATCGCCAACGCCCTGGCGACACAAGCCAATGCACTGGGCGATTACGACCTCGCTCCGGGCGACATATTGACCGACGGCCAGTTCAAGGTCGTCCGCGGCGATGCGGCTGCATTTGCCGTCAGTGTGGCGGTGCAGGGAACCAACCTGCAGAGCAGCGGCCAGGTCGTCGGCACGACCGTGGGCGAAAAGCTGATCGTGTTCACCACCGATGGCACACCTTTCACGGTCGACGTCAGGCTGGCCGAGTCGGCTTCGCAAGTGGAAGACTTCGCCGTGGGCGGTACTGTTCTGGCGGACGATGGCATTGGCCCGAATGCCAGCATCAAGAGCGCCACCCACTATTCGAGACTGGTGCTCCAGCTCACCGCTGCCACTGCCCCGGTGCTTCAGGGCGCGGGCTGGAATCTCGTTGCCGGCGTCAGGCCCGACCGGATCGGAGTCGACTTCTCCGGCACTCCCGCGGAAGACGAAGTCTGGACTTTGCGCCTGAAGAATGCCGACGGCTGGATTACCAGCGTCAGCCATGTCGTTACCGCCGGCCAGACTTTGCAGGAGGTCCTGGAGGATTTGCGTGACCTGATCGCGCCCGCCGGCTACGCTGCTGCCGTGGCCGCGAACAGCTTCGCAGTGGTGGTCGCAAGCGACGACGGCGATACGGCGACGCCGGAGGACGGCACCCGCCTGATGACGGTCGAACGCATGGGAACCTTCAGCCTCGAACTGACGATCGAACCGGCAACCGAGGACGAACCGTCGGCCGTCCAGTCGACGACCACCACCGACCAACCCGGCTTTGCCTTTGCCTACGTTGCCGGCTCGAATCGCGAAGTGATCGCGCCGGATTCGCTCGACGTCACCATCGCGGACAACGATGCGCCCGGCGTCCTCATCCTGCAAAGCGGCGGATCCACTGACGTCATCGAACCTACCGAACTCGTGCGGCTGGGCTCGGGCTATGCCAGCCAGGTGATTACGACCCGCTTCCGCATCGGCCTTGGCCTCGATGCAACCACGGACCTGCCGGTTCCGCCGAAAGCGGACCAGACCTGGACGGTTTACCTTGTGGATTCGAACGATGCCGCGACCCCGCCGCCGTTCGTGACCTATACCCATACGCCCGGCGTAACGCCGACCTTTGCCCAGATCGCGACAGGTCTGGCGGCGAAGATCAACGACCTGGCCGGTCCGCTCGCGGCGGCGTATGACGCGGAAGCCTCCGGCGATTACCTCACCATCAAGCGGCCGACTCCGGTGTATTGGTGGCAACTCGTCGAGCAGCAACCCTTCAGCGTATTCATCAAGGTCAGTGAAGGCGCAGCCACCACGGCCGTCCTCTTCATCGGCGATTTCGGCACCGCGACCGCTCGCGAAATCGGCATCCACGACTCGGTGTTCCTGGCCCAGGACCTCGATTCCGCGAAGTGGAACACCAACTCCAGTACCGACATCGTTGATTCGACCTCAATACCGCACCTGACAGTGTTCGGCACCGGCGACGGCAATGCCGACTTCTACGGCTTCGAGATCACCGAACAGATGCTGAAGGACGAACTTGATGCAGAGATCAGGTTTGCCGACGACCGGGATGTGCCCATCCCGCGAGTTCACGACGGCATCAAGGCAATTTTCGACATCGACCACGGCTTCGATCTGGGCGACACGCAGTTCTGGGTCAGCGCGATCAAGCTCTACGAGCTGCGCGCGCCGCTGGATCCCGATCTGCCCTTGCAGCCGAACCTGATCGGGCAGAGTTCGTTCTTCAATACTCCGGATTCCGGCAGTTCCTGGTATTTCGACGGACTCCTGACGACCCAGTTAACGCAGGCCGGCAAGTACTACATCGAGGTGACTGCGGTCTACCCGTACAACCTCGACGGACTGCCGGAAGGTGTCGACTACCAATTGCACGTCTCGGTTGGGCAGCATGCCGAGGATTCGTTCGTGTTTGCGCCGGCACCGGTTTCCGAGCAGGAATCGACCAACAATACCGGCCAGAGCCTCGATTCGGGCACCACCGACGAAGAGCGTGGCACCAACTTCTTTACCTTCGCCGACCCTAACATCGGCAATGGCGTGATCAACTCCTCGACGCCCTATGTCCGCATTACCGGAACGGGCGACGGCAGCCCCGACGTCTACCTGTTCGACGTTACCTCGACCAAGCTCAGCCTGACAGCGGACACCGGCAGCGTGCTCGACCCCAACAACAGCGAGTTCTACACCCGCTACGTCTTCGAGTTCACGGGCACGGTCGAGGTCGGCGACCGGTGGACGCTGGGTGTCGGCTATCGCGACTACGAGGTCTACGTTGACGGCACGACCATCGGCGCATCCCTGCTGTCCGTCGCAAACGAGTTCGAGCGACTCATCGAAGCCGCAGAAACAGCCAAGCAGATCGACGGCTACGTCGCCAACGTGAGCTCGACCTCTGGCATCAAGCTCACCATCGAGAACACGGCGTCCGGTTTCGCCCTGAAGGGCAGCGGTGATGTCGACCCTGTCCCAG
This sequence comes from Sulfuritalea sp., assembly GCA_016716965.1. Taxonomy (GTDB): domain Bacteria; phylum Pseudomonadota; class Gammaproteobacteria; order Burkholderiales; family Rhodocyclaceae; genus Sulfuritalea. Next base: position 80,417 of record JADJUP010000050.1, read on the forward strand.
ACGGGCTGCGGCACGAAGTGGCGTCGGCCGCGACGGTGACGCGTACGACTTCCGCAACAGTCGGCGATGGCGTCACGGCGATTTCGTTCGCCAACGTCAAGATAGATCTGGCCAGCGCAGACCTGACCGCAGCCGACAGGTGGATCCTGACCATCAACGGCAAGAACACGGCACCGGTCGTCGTCAGCAACAGCCTGGACGCCATCGCCGCTGCTTTGCGCCTTGCGGTGACCGACCTGATCGCGGCGGAACCCGTGGCGCTGGCCGATGTCAGCATCGTGGCCCGCAGCGATGACGTCGTTGAACTCGAGTCGACGACGGGTCTGACGGCCGGCATCAGCATCTCCGGTGCCAGGCCGCGCGGCAGCGCGACGATCAGCGGCACGCCGTTCGGGCAGCCGATCGCGAACACGCCGTCGGAGATCGAGGATATCAACTGGACCAATGTGTCGATTGTTCTCGACGGCACGGCCTACCAGAACGAGGTCTGGCGCCTGACCGTCGGCGCAGAGGTTCCGATCGGAGTCCCGGTCCTGGTGGCCGACACACCGAGCACGATCGCGCAGAAGCTTGCCAACAAGTTCACTGCGCCCGGATTTGTCGGCGTCTGGGATGGCGACCGCACAATCACCTTCTCCAACGTCGGCGACGTCGGCATCACCTTCGATATCACCCCGGCCGTGACCGGCGGGACGATCAGCACCCAGGCGGTCAACGCGGTCGCCATCCTGAATGTGACCTCCCTGGTCGGCAACATTACGATCAGCGACGAGTGGACGCTGGAGCTGGACGGCATCGCGGACTATGTAGTGCCCGCCAGCTTTAACCGTGATCTCACCGCGGATGATCTGGTCGACGAGATCAACCTCGATACGCTTACGACCGGCTACTCGGCCGAGTACGACACGACGAGCAACGTCATCGTGATACGCAAGTCTTCCGGTACCTTCACCGCGACGCTGACGGAAACCTTCGATGCCGCCTCGGTTTCGGAAGCACCGACCGCCACCACCGATCGCATCCTGACTTTCGACTTCGACGATGCAAACGCCCCGGACGGCGTTCCGGCGTATGCCACGCAGTGGTCGCTGACCTTGCCCGGTATCGCCGCGACCTTTGTGACGCCGGTGGACACGGATGTCGACACTACCGCCGCAGCCTTGGAAGCACTGATTCATGCCCATGCTGACTACAACGCCAGTTACAACGCTTCGAGCAATGTCCTGACCGTGACCCGCACCTCCGACTGGGCGGCGGTGGTGACCTTTACGATTACCGAAACGCGGCCGGCGAAGGTGGTGAGCGACGCCAGCCAGGCCGCGACCGTGGTGACCCTCGGCGGCTCCGCGGCCGAGGGTGAAACCTGGCAGGTGGACCTGCCCGGCGTTGCGGCGGCCACCTATCTGGTGAGCCTGGGGACGAACCCCGGCCTTGACGCGATCGCGCTGTCGCTGAGCAATACGGTCGGCACGCGGCCGGGATACGAGTCGATCGTCCATAACGGCAAGGTCATCGTGCTCGGTTCGAGCCTGGCGACCGCGCCCGAGGTCGCTACGCCGGTGGTTGCGGGCAACGCCCTGGTCAGCGGCGGCGTCGACCTGAATTGGAGAATGGCCGTCGCCCTCGACGTGGCCGGCTATCCGGATGACTTTACCGATGGCGACGTCTGGACCTTCTATCTCGGTACCGATACCTACAGCTACGTCGTCGGCACCGACTTCAGCGCGGCCGGAAGCCTGGCCGCCTTCCTTGAACTGGCAATCGAGGATGCCGCTATCGATGAAGGTCTTGTCGTGACCGTCAGCGGCACCCTGGTGCTGCTGGAAACCGACGGCGACACGGTGGTGCTCGGCGCATTCGAGTGGACACGGGTCGAACCCTATGCCGTGGCCGGCTTCGATCTCGATGGGCGCGACCACTACAACGTGGTGGTGATCGATCTGGCCGATACTGCGCAAAAGATCAGCACGAAGGAACTCTTCCAGATCACGCTCAATGGCGTGGCGTTCTCCTACGAGGTCGAGGATCTGCCGGACGGGGACCAGCCGGGCGAACTCAATCTGGGTACCGTGGCAAGCAAGCTGGCAGCCAAGATCAACAGCGTGATCGGCGGGAGCGATTTCTATACCGCGGCGGTAAGCGGCACCAAGATCACGATTACCGACAAGGCGCTGACGCCGGAACCACATGGCGTCGATCCGATCGTCTTCGCCTCCCAGCGCGGTGGTCCCGTCACCATCGTGGCCGACATCGACAAGTCGAGGCTGGTCGGCGGCAGTGAAGAGGTGCTTACCGGCTACACCCTGGAGGTGTCCCACTACGTGTTCGGCGTCATCAGGTACGAACTCGGCATCTTCCCGATCTTCGGCTGGAGCCCGGTTTATTACTGGAAGCCCACCTACGAGACGGTCAATTTCACGCGCAGCCTGCGGCTTGAACTTCTGGATTCGGCAGGCAACGTGGTCAAGGTTGCCCAGTACGTCCCCGGCTCGACCACGGTCGATGCCGGCAGCACGACGCCCTACGATCCCATGCTCAGCCACACGATCACCAATCCGGTCGGCACCGAGCCCTACACGCTGCGGGTGTCCACGGTCGTCACCTATGACAAGTTCTTCCCGCAGTACGTGTACGCCGGAGTCTGGGAAGGCCTTGGCTACGAGTTGATCCTCTCCGTGCAGGGCCACCTGCAAAACGAGAACGCCATCGAGCTGCGCGGCAAGACGCTGCAGGTCGTGGAGGGTCCGGGTCTCGGCCAGGCCGCGGTGATCGCCGACTACGACGCGAAGACCAAAGCCTATTACCTCGATACCCGCGATTTCGACATATGGGACGACACCCCCGGCCTCGACAGCCGTTACGACATCACGGCCAGCCTGTTCCTTGAATCCGAGGCAGCTCCGGGCGGAACGTTGACCTACAACAACGATTACCTGAATGAGTCGCCGGTGACCGACAGCTGGAGCGTGGTCCTTACCAGGCAGCCGGGGCAGGACGTGATCGTCAATGTCCTGCCGACGCTGACCCGGACCTACAACGCCGACGAGGCCTTCAATCCCGACGCCGGCTTCGGCGAAGGCAATGCAGAGCAGGTGCGCGTGGCGACGGATCGCGCGTTGATCCAGCTCGGCGGATCGTCAGCCGCGGGCGAGTACTGGATCGTCACGCTGACCGGCACCGACACCACGCTGAGCGTGGATTCCTTCCTCGACGCCGTGTTCCAGCGGCTGGAGAACGGCGTACTGACCACGGCGGAACTGGCCTATCTGCACGCAACCGGCAGCGACGTGTTCGTCTACAGCGGCGGCAGCACCGACATCACGACGGTCGCCACCGAACTGGCGAAACGGATCAGCGGCATCGTTGGCGATGGCGTTGACAACGACGGCGACAGCGTCATCGACGAGGTCGGCGAGCCCACCGGCTACGCCGCCACGATGACGCCGGGCCTGTCCGTCGAACTTACCGGCACGCCGCAGAACGGCACTGCCTGGGCGCTGGCGCTTTCCGGCGTCGCGACGCCCTTTACCTACACGCCGGTGGCGGGCGATGACCTGGCGGACGTCGCCGCCGGACTCGCCGCGCTGCTCAGCGCCAATGGCACCGGCTTCAAGGCTAGCGCCGAGGGCAACAGGCTGCTGATCCTCAAGCCGGGCGCAACGGCAGCATTCACCGCCGCGCTGCGCATCGGCGACGTTCCGCCGCCGCCGGGTGTTCCGCCTCCCTTCAACCCGATAGGCGTGCAGGCGCCGCAGATACTCGTCACCAGCAGCGTTACCGGCAACGCGTTCTATGCCGAAGTGGCAGTCGGCATAGATACCGATACCAGCGGCGGCTTCAAGGTACGCCCGGTTGCCGAAGGAAGCGGCAAGGTCGAGATCACCCGCGAACGGATCAGCGCCACGGTCAGCAAGTTCGACTTCCTCCAGGTCGAGCTGATGGGGCAGGTTCTGGCCGGCGAGACCTGGGCGCTGCGCCTGACCAACGTCGCGGTTCCCGTGGTGGCGCGCTACACGACGCAGTTCGGCGACACCCTGTCCGACATCGCTGTTGCGCTGGGCAGCCAGCTCGACCCGGCGCTCTACGACGTTACGGTGCGCGGCCGCGTGATCACGATCGGCAACGCCCTGGCCTCGCAGACCCAGGACTTCGGTGCCGAGGTACAGGTCGGGCTGGCCCGTACCAGTGGTCTCGGCAATCCTCCGACGCAGGATGGCTTGCGCACCTCCGGTACCTCGGCTGTGGTGCCGCAACTGCTGTTCGTGGCGGATGACGGCGACAACGTGGCCGAACTCGGCGAGTGGAATTTTGCGCAAACGGTGGCCGTGATGGCGATCGACGACGACGTCATCGACGGTGGCGACGCCCTGGTGTTCCCGGAATTCGAAGAGCGCGTCAACGCCATTCGCGGCCCGCTGACCATCGAAGGCGCTCCGCTGGCCGGCGCCGAGCGCTTCCTCAACGATCCCTTCCGCCTGCCCGAGGAGACCAACGATCCGCAGGCCGACGGCACGGTCAATTCCGTCACGGTCGATGCCAACGGCAATGGCGAGATGAGCGATCGCGAGGCCTTCCACCTCAACGCCCTCTACGGCGAGCGGCCCGGCTTCGATCCGCGCATGAACCAGTTCCCCTTCGAGTTCACCTGGCTCGACGGCCCGGCCCTCAAGCGCTACCTCGATGTGCTGTCCGTCTCGCAGGAAATCCTCTCGGTCAGCCGCGACACCGCGTTCAGCGTCAATCTCACGGTGGGCGGTGTCACCCCCGGCACCTCGGTAGTGCGCTTCAGCGGCACCCCGGACCAGTCCGCAGTCGGCCTTGCCGGCAGCGACCTGAGCTGGATAGAGACCGTCGTCAGCCTGGGTGGCTTTGCGGTCGACGGCCAGGACTGGACGCTCTCCATCGACCTCGATCCGACGGTGGCGGGCGTCCTCCAGCGCAGCTTCCACGTTACTGCCGAATCGAAGGCACTGTCGAAGATCGTCGCCGACTGGGCCGGGTATTTCAACGGCCTCGTCGTCGGTTCGGTGACCTTCCATGCCCAGTCGATGGTCGATATCGCGGGCAACGCCAAGATTCGCCTCTGGGCCACCGACGGAAATGGCGACGCTGTGGACTTCTGGGTCGACACCACGGTCGGTTCCAACGGCACCACACAGGTCAGCGGCACGCCGGATCAGAACTTCGCAAAGATCTTCGGCGTGGATTGGACCGTCGCGGTCTTCGAGGTGTTGCAGGCGCAGGCAGGCGCCTGGAACCTTACCCTGGATGGCTTGCTGGCGGCGACCTACCCGGTGACGGCCGGCGCATCCATCGCCGATGTGACGACCAACCTGGCCGACCGCATCTCCACTGCCTTCAAGCCGGTGGTTTCGGGCTACACAGTCACCTTCGACGCGCCCTGGCCGTCCGAGGCCACCAGCACGCTGGTCCTGAGCGGCACGCCGCAGGCCGGCACGACCTGGACGGTGACGCTCGACATCGCCGGCACCAGCAAGCAGTTCAGCCACCTGGTGGTTGCCGACGACACGCTCGAGTCGATCGGCCTGGCGCTGGCCGCCGCGGTGAATGCCGATACCGCCGGCAACCTGGCTGCGCGTACTTCCGGCGTGGCGCTGATCATCCTCAATACCGCGGGCAATACGGTCGAAACCGGTTTCTCGATCAGCCCGCAGGCCACTGCGCTGCGTCCGGACCCGGTGGCGACTTACGCGAAGAGCCTTGAACTGTCCGGCACGCCGGTAGCGGGCAGCATCTGGTCGGTCGGCCTCAGCTTCAACGACGGCGCCGGCCTGGTCACCAGTACCCACGATTACACGGTTCGCGCCACGGTCGCCCTGGCCGAGGTCGCGGCCGGGCTGGCGGCCAGCATCAACGCCGCCGGCACCGCCTACTCCGCCAGCGTGAATGGCAACACGCTGGTGATCCAGAACGCCGGCGAGCCGGGCTTCGCCACGGCCACCCGGGTCCAGCAGGCCGCCGGGGCGACCGGCAGCTTTACGCGCTCGGTGGCGTCGCCGACCGTCACCCGCCTGACCCTGGGCAGCGGCACCGGCAGCGCCGCGCTGGGCGACACCTGGACGGTGACCGTGGGCGGCGTCTCCTACGCCTATGCGGTCGAGTCGCTGGCCGTGATCGCCAGCAAGCTTGCCGCCGCCATCGAGGCCGACGCGAATCCCGCCTACGTGGCCGCCAGCGAGGGCGCCACGCTGATCATCGTCAATCGCGAGGATGTTTTCACCGTGTCGCCGGCGCCGACTCTCCAGGTCGGCACCGTTCCCGTCGCCCGCGTCGCGACCTTGCCGCAGGCACTGGTGGTGGGGCAGCGCCTGTCGGTGACCCTGGTCGGCAACGACGCATCGAACATCGTTTCCTACACGGTCGGCACCAACGGCAGCATTACCGAGCCGGTCGCCGAAAGCGCGGCCTCGGCTGCCGCCGCGCTGGCCCTGCGCATCAATGCCCTGGCGCCGGCCGACTACACGGCCACCAGCGACGGCGCCACCCTGGTGGTGGTCAATCGCGCCGGCCATCGCTTCACGCTGGCCGACCTGTTCGTGGTCGATACCAACGAACCCGGCCTGGCCGGCACCGCGAGCGTTTCCATGCTGACGCTGGCAGGCGCACCGGTGGTCGGCGCCACCTGGGCCGTGCGCGTCCTCTACGACGGCGAGGCGCCGGGCCAGTCGCGCACGGTGTCCCATACGGTCGGCATCGGCGAGACCGTCGAGGACATCGCCGCGGCGCTGGCACTGGCCATCACCAGTGGTCTCGGCACCGACATGACGGCGATCGCCGATGGCGCCGACCTGATCCTCGTCAAGCGCACCGCCGGCGGCTTCGCGGCCTCCTTCGAGACGCAGGCGCCGATCTTCGGCGATGTGGTCGCGACCTCGTCGATCGTCACGCTGTCCGGAACCCCGGCCGGCGACGAGGTGTGGACGGTATCGCTGGGCGGCGTCACCTTCAGCGTCATCGCCGCCACCGGCGAGACGGTGGCCAGCCTTGCCTCCCGACTGGCCGACGAGATCAACGGCGACGTCACCCCGCAGGCGGTGAGCTTTGTCGCTGCCGCCGAAGGCTCGCAACTGGTGGTGGTCAACCGTGACGGCACCACGTTCGCCACCTCGTTCCAGATCACGCGCAGTGCCCGCACCACGGTGGATGCCGGCGCCGCCGTGTCGGCCGTGGCGACCATCGGCGCCGGAATTGCAAGCAACGAGACGGCGACGCTGGTCGTCATCGCCGGTGGTGTCGCGACTTCCGTAGAGTTCACCGATACCGTTGCCCGCACGGCGGCCGAAGTCGCCGCGGGTCTGGCGGCGCGGCTCAACGTCCTCGCCGCGCAGCTTGGCAATCCGCTGGCGGACTACATCGCCACTTCGGTCGGCGAGCGGGTCGTGATCATCAACCGCGTCGGCGCCGCCTTCACCGTCGGCAACTTCGCGGTGACCGACGCCACGAGCGCGACGACCACAAGAGTCGGCTTTGGCGGTACGGCGGTGACCGGCGAGAAATGGACGCTGGCCCTGGTGTTCGAAAATGTCCTCGGTGCCACGGTGAACTTTACACACGACGTCACCATCGACGGCGCCGGTGTCGCGAGCCTGGGCGACGTCGCAGCGGCCTTCGCCGCCGTGATCAATGCCGGCGCGGCGCTCGACGAACTCAACGCCGTTATCGATGGCGACACGCTGCTGATCGTCAAGCGCAGTGCCGGCGGATTCGCCACGACTGCCGCGGTGACCCCGGCGGGGTCGGCGACCACCACGCCCGCCACCACGGCAGGCTTCACGGCATTCACCATCAACCTGAGCGGAACGCCGGCGACCAACGAAATCTGGCGGATCAGCATCGGCGGGGTCGACACCGACGTGACAGTGAGCGGGGCCATCGACACGCTGGCCGAAATCGCCGAGGCGTTCGCGACGGCCATCCGCGGCAATGCGAGCCTGGCGGCCTACACCGCGTCGGCCAAGGGCGGCAGCCTGGTGATCGTCAAGAACACGGTCGGCAGCTTCACGCCGATCCTCACTGTCACGACGGCGGGTACCCTGGCGACAGCCACCGCGCCGACCGCCTATTTGGTAGACCTGAGCGGCACGCCCGTCGTGGGAGATACCTGGCGGGTGACCCTGGACGGCGTGAGCCATTCGGTTGTTGTCGGCGCTACCGTTAACCTCGGCAATGGCCTGGTAGTCGTGGATACGCTGACCGAAATCGCCCAGGCGCTCGCGCTCGAGATCAACGCCGGGGCGGGTGGTTTCGGCGCTACCGCCGAAACCACCCGCATCGTCATTGCCGGCCCGAGCGGGGCGACGATCAGCACCCAGTTCATCTCGCCCGCCACGTCCACGCCGTCCTGGGGCACGGCTGTCACCACAGCGACTGCGGCCTTCGCCACGCTGACCGGCACGCCGGTGGTCGGCGATCTCTACCGGGTCGACCTGAACGGTGCCACGATCATCCACCAGGTCGCCAACGGCGAAGGACGCGAAGCCGTGGCGCGTGGCCTGGCGGCGGCGATCAATGCCAGCACGCATCCGGCGCTGGCCGATTTCTCCGCGATCGGCGACGGCAGCCTGCTGGTCATCGTCAAGCGCAGCGGCGGTGCCTTCGCTCCGGCGTATTCGATCACACTGGCAGCGGGTGGCGGCGTGCGCAGCCTGGCCGCCGGTGCCGCGACGCCGACCACCAGCGCGAACACGCCTGACCTTGGCGGCGTCGCGGTTGCCGGCCAGGTGTGGACCGTCCAGCTGACGACCGGTTCGGGTCCGACGCTTACCACGATGACGGTGCGCTACGTCGTGCCGTCGGCCAGCGCGACCTTGCAGGAAATCGCCGCCGGACTCGTGGCGGCCGTCAATGCGCAGGCACAGGCCGACCTCACCGCGGTTGTCGAAGGCAGCCAGGTGTTCATCGTCAATCGTGCCGGAACAGCATTCAACGCGACCTACTCGGTGGCGCCCGCCGGGTCACTGGCGCACTCGATCGCGACCAGCAACGCTGCGGTCGACGTCCTCGGCATGGTACGCGCCGGCGACAGGTTTACGATCGACCTGACCGTCGGCTTGCAGGGCGCTTCGGTGACCTACACCGCGCTCGCCGGTGACACCGCGGCGAAGGTGGCGGCAGCCCTGGCGGCGCTCATCAACAGTTCCGGTGATCCGGATGCGGCGGCCTTCACGGCGGCGGCAAACGGCAACGGGCTGTTCATCGTCAATCGCGATGCCGTTGCCTTCGTGGCGACGCCGACCCATGTCCAGGCTGCGGCCGGCGTGGCCGGCGAATCGCTCGCGACGCGCGCCTCGCTGGCGGTGCCGACCTCCACCGTGGTTGCCGGCGAGACCTGGGTCCTGACGCTGACCTCCGGCAATGCCGTGACGACCTACAGCGTCGTTGCGACCGCGAGCACGCTGCAGACGGTGCTGGATGACCTCGCCGCCAAGGTCAATGCCGACGGGACAAATGCCTACACCGCGGATACCGGAGTCGACAGCCTGCAGGTCTTCCGCGTCGGTGGCGTTGCCTTCGCCGCTAGCCTGGCGGTCCAGGCTGCCGGCGTGCCGGCGATCGACACAGCGACCGCGCAGACTGTGCTGGTGGGCCTCAACGGCAATCCGGTGGACGGGGAAACCTGGCGTGCAACGTTGGGCGGTGTGTTCGTCGACTACACGGCGACTGGCGGCGATACCGTCGCGGACGTTGCCGCTGCCCTTGGCAACCTGATCAGCGCCGCCGACAACCATCTCAGGCTTACCGCAGCGTTCGTCGCGGCGATCAATGCCGAAGGCACATATCAGGCGACGGCCAGCGGTGTCGACCTTTCGCTCTCGGCAATTGGCGTCGCGGTCACGGCGCGCGTCTCGTCGATCCACGGTGCCACCGATACCGGCACGGCTGCCAACACCAGCAGCGCGGCGGTCATTACCCTCTCCGGTTCGGTGGTGCAGGGCGACGAGTGGACGCTGCGCCTGTCGGGCAGCGGGCTCGCGACGAGGACATTCACGGTGTCGGCGGTGAACTTCGGCGACCTGACGACGGTGTCCGAAGCTGGCGTGCTGGTGATCGTCAATCGCAACGGGGCCGCCCCCGCGGCGCGGGTCGACGTGACGCCCGCGATGCCGGTAAGCGTAGTACCCGAGGCGCCCACCGCGGTGGTGCAACTCCTGGGCAACCCGGTGACCGGCGAACTATGGACGGTGAAGCTCGATGGTCGCGACTACACGGCGACCGTGGGAACAGTCGTGACCTCACTCCAGGCGCTGGAAGACATCGCGGCATCGCTCGGCACGGCGATCCGCTTCGACAATTCCGTCGAAGGACTCGTGGCGAGGCTGGCGAGTGCGATCAATTTGCGCGGTGGCGCTTACACGGCGCTGGCCGCGGGCACCGATCTCACCATCACCAGCAGCGGCGCCGCCATCACCGCCGTGCTGAAGAACGGGCAGGGCGCCGTCATCGACGAGGTCGATACCGCCGCCCTGTCGCTGACACTGAGCTTCGCCGGCGCGAACGTCAGCCATGGCGAAGAGTGGACCGTCCAGCTCGACGCAGCCGGGACGCCGACCATCGTCGCAGCGACGGCCTTCGCCCGCTTCTCGGCAGCGAGCGACGGCGCAAGGCTGCTGATCGTCGATCTGTCCGACACGGGATTCACGCCGCAAACGAACATCGTGCCGGTCAGTGGCTACACGATCTTTGCTACGCCGCCGGTGCAATTCACCGGCTTGCTCGATCGTACGCCGGTCACCGGCCACATCTGGATGCTTACCCTGGCCGGACCGAACGGAGCCAGCCAGCGCTTCAGCGTCACCGTGGGTAACACCTATTTCGGTTCGATCGTCGCCGACACCCAGTCGCGCATCGCCACGATCTTCGCCAGCATGATCAACGACACCGGCCCGGCCTCGCTGCAGGCGACGGCTTCGGGCAATCGCCTGGCGATCAGCAGCCTGGATGCCAGCACATGGGCCGCGTCCTTCGTCGATACCCATGCACCGGTGGCCCATGTCGGCGTCTTCGAGAGTACCCCGACCAGCGGCCATACCTGGACCGTGACCCTGACCGGACCGGGAGCCACGCCAACGGTCCAGGACTTCGACCTCCCGATCGGCGCCGGCTACGACCAGGAGCAGATCGCGGGGCTGTTCGCCGACCTGATCAACAGCACCGGTCCACTCGCGCTGACGGCGATGGCGGAAGGCAATCAATTGGTGATCGTCGCCCGCGACGGCAGTGCCTGGACCGCCGCTTTTGCCATCACCCCGGCGCCGGCGGCAACGCCTTCGGCACCGGTAGCGACGCCCATTGTCGGCATGCCGGGCGCGACCGCAGGCTCCACGACGGGGGCCACCACCGTGACCTTTACTGGTTTGCCGCAGGCACGCGAGGTCTGGTCGCTGACCGTGGGTGGCACCCGCTTCGACCTGTCGATCGGCGAAACCTACACGGTTGCCGGAACACCTGATTTCGTCGGCATCAGCGCCAGGGCCTACCTCGCCAGGGCGGCACTTGCGGTCGGCACCGCGGCACCGGCCGATGGCGAAGTGTGGAAGGTGACCGTCAGGTTCGGCGGCTATGTGGCGACCGCCAGCCATACCGCCGTCGGCGGCAGCTCCCTGGCGGATGTCATGCTGGCCCTGGCCACCGGGATCAACATCCTTGGCGAGACACCGTTCCTGGCTCAGGCCGATGGCGACAGCCTGGTCCTGGCGAATGCGTCGGCCTGGCTGCCGTCGGTCGAGTTCGAGCGCGGCGCGCTTGCCGTGACGCCGACCGTATCCTTGCATACCAGCCTCGTTGCCGACAGCGCGCGGGCGCTGGCCACGATCTTCGCCGACCGCGTCAATGCGCTCGGCGGCTTCCATGCCGTCGTTTCGGACAACGCGCTCGTCATCGTCCAGCGGGGCGGTGCCGGATTTGCCGCGTTCGAAACGCGGTTCCGTTTCATTCCGGCGCTGGACAACACGACTGACCTTTACGACGTCGACCTGGCCGGCAGCGCCGCTTCGATCGAACTGGTAGGCGCGCCGGTGGTCGGCGAGAAATGGACCGTGACCCTGGGCGGCCTGAGCTTCGACTATACGGTGGTGCGCGACGACAGCCTGGCCAACGTCGCCCAGGCGCTGGCTGAGCGAATCAACGCCGCTACGAGCGCGGCCGACTATGTCGCCTCGGTCGAGGGTGATCGCCTGGTCGTCGTCAAGACCAGCGCCGGTGCCTTCGCCAGCGGCATCACCGTTACGCCGGCCAATGCCGCCACCGAGCAGTCGCTGGTGGCCGACGCCGTCACGCCGCGTGCCTGGACGTCGATCCTTGCCGGCGCGCCGGCGGGCACCGAGACCTGGCGCGTCACGCTGGGCGGCTGGGACTACGACTACCCGGTCGTGGCCGGCGACACGACGGCCGATATCGCGCTGGCGCTCGCCGCCGCCATCAACGCCCGCAGCCACCTGACCACGTTCTCGGCGACCACCGAGAGCCGCACGCTGGTGATCGTCGATACCAGCGGTGGCGCCGCTGCGCCGGCTTACACGGTCGGCACCGGCGGCACCTATGTGGCGGATGCGCGCTTTGTTTCCACCGGCGTCAGCCTGCAGGCGCCATGGCCGGCGCATCTCTCGGGCACTCCGACGGTCGGCGAAGTCTGGCGCGTCACGCTCAACGGGATCAATCGCGACCACGTGGTGATCGCCGGGGAAACGACCGCGGACATCGCCCGCGCGCTGGCCGCGACCATCAACCTCGCCAGTGGCACCACCAGCTACTCGGCGACGGCCGAGGGCGACACCCTGTTCATCATCGACCGCAGCAGCGGCGCTCCCTTGCCGCTATACAGGATCAATGGCGTGGCAAATGCCCGCTTTGCCGCCGGAACCAGCCTGCAGGCGCCTACGGCGGCCGTCACGCTGCCGGGCGGGACATACGCCGCCGGCGTCAACTACACGCTGCTGCTGCGGGTCGGCGAGTTTGCGACGCAGTACGCCTACGTCACCGCGGCTTCCGACACCGCCATTGAAGTGGTCAAGGCCCTTGCCGCCGCGGTCAACGTCAATGCCCCGGTCGACTTCACCGCCATTGCCGACGGTGCGACCCTGGTCGTGGTCAATCGTGCCGGGACCAGCTTCAGCCTCTCCAACGTGGCCGACCCTGCCGCCGAAGGCAAGTTGGCCCGGGTGGACCTGACGGCACAAACGCTCTTCGCCGGCGAGGTATGGACCATCATCCTCGACGACGCGACCTTCACCACCACGCACACCCACGTGGTGCTGCCGGGCGAAACCCTGAGCGACCTGGCCAGGGAGCTTGCCAACAGCATCGTGTCGAGCGGAGTGGTGACCTTCACCGCGATCGCCGAGGGCGGGCAGGTACTGATCGTCAACCTTGCCGGCCAGACCTTCGTCACCACGGTAGACGTGACGCCGGTCGGGCAGGTTTCCATCGTCGAGACACGCAAGTTCAGCGCGCCGCTGGTGGGCAACGAGTACTTCTACCGGCCGGTCAACCTGAACACGCGCGTCGACGAGTCGGCACAGGTCGATACGCTCAACATATACAACGGCAGCAGCCCGGCCGATGACACGGGTGTCCTCACCGCCGACCACCTTACCGGCCTGGGCATGGGCGGCGACACCGTGATCGCCGGCCGTACGCTGGCCGGCGGCATCATCTACCACAACCTCGAAGTCCTCAACATCGAACTCGGCAGCGGCAACGACGTGTTCCAGGTCGTTTCGACACATGCCGGCGCCACCAACATTTCGTCGGGTGCCGGCGCGGACGACATCCATGTCCAGTCGATCGATGGCCATACCGGCATCGACACCGGCGCCGGGGACGACGAAGTTTGGGTCGGCAGCGAAGCGGCGCCGAACCTGGCGACGCCACAGAACCTGCTCGGCACCGTACGCGTGCTGCTGACGATTGTCGGCGGGACCGGCAACGACACGCTGTACGTCGACGACAGTGCGGAAACCGACGGCGGCGCTGGCGTGCTGACCGGGTCGACGCTGACCGGACTGGGCATGCCGTCGGTTTCCGAGGTGCAGACGATCCGCATCCAGGCGGCGACCGGTGTGTACACCTTGCGCATCGCCGACGAGACCATCGATTCGACCACCGCGACGACCACGCTGGTCGAACTCTCGGGTACGCCGATCGCGGGCGACGACTGGACCATCGCCATCGGTACCATCGACGGCGTGTATCGCTTCACCGTCGAAGTCGGCGCTCCCGGCGTACCGGCCACGGTGGACGGCATCGCCAAGGCGCTGGCTGCAGCGATCAACGCGTCGGTCCTGCCGGCGATGGCGAATTTCTCGGCGACGTCCGACGGCGCGATCGTGGTCATCGCCAACATGGCCGGCGACGGCTTCCAGGCCGTGTTCGAGATCGCGACCAGCGCCATCGCGCCGACGACGGGTGTCGACGAACTGGAAGGCGCCACCGCCGCCACGGTTATCTCCGGCACGCTGGTGTCCGGCAATGACTGGACCTTCAGCCTCGCCAACCAGGACTTCACCATCGAAGTGGGAACGACCTACTTCGGCACGATCGTGGCGAACACGCATCAGGACATCGCGAAGATCCTCGCGCGCATGATCAACGAGGATGCGAACCTGCCGGACCACCTCGCCATCGCGCTCGGCGATACCGTGCTCGTGGTAGACCGTTCGCAGTATCCGGTCCTGCCGGCGATGACGCTGAGCATCGGCCTCGGTGGTGGCGTGACCGCCGGCTCGATTGCGGTCGATGCCGGCAATACATCCTGGGTCGCGCTGACCCTCGCCGGTACGCCGGTCGCAGGCGAACGCTGGTTCGTCACGATCGCCGGGATCGAGTACGGGGTCACTGCCGGCGGAACGCTGGCCGAGATTGCCGCAGGCCTGGCGACGGTGATCGAAACCACCGGGCCCGCTTCGCTCGGCGCCACTGCCGAAGGCAACACGCTGACGGTGATCGACAGCGCTGGCCGAATCTTCCCTGCCGACTTCACCATCCAGGTTCGCGCCACCGGCGCGGCAACCGTCACCCCGGGAACGATCGCGCAAGGTGTGAGCGCACCGATTTCCCTGTCGGGAACGGTGACCGCCGGCGAGCGCTGGATGCTGACCCTCAAGGTTGGCACCACACTCGCCACGGTGAGCTACACGGCCGGCACCGGCGATACGCTTGCGGCCGTTGCGCAAGGCTTGGTGCAGGCGATCGAGACCGCCACCGATCCGGTCATCGCGCCGTTCGTCGCGACGGCTTCCGGCACCGTGATCCAGTTGGGCAATGCCGCATCCGCCTACACCGCATCGATGACCGTGGTCCCGGCGGCCACTGCGTCTGCCGCGAGGACCGACGGCGCCAGTGCCACCTCGGTTGCCCTGACCCTTGCCGGCGCGCCGGTGGCAGGCGAGTTCTGGTTCGTGACGCTCAATGGCGTCGAGTACGGCGTCAATGCGAGCGGCGGGCTGGCCGAAATCGCCGCCGGTATCGCAACCGACATTTCGTTGCACGGTCCGGCGACGCTCAGCGCCACTTCGGAGGGGACGACGCTCATCGTCGTCGATCGCGCCGGCGTGCCGTTCCGCGCGGATCTCGCGGTCGCAGTACGTGCGGTGGCAAGCGCTACCGTTCCGGGAGGCACGATTGCCCAGAACGCGATCGCGCCAATCACGCTTTCCGGCGCGGTGATCGCCGGCGAGACGTGGGTGTTGAACCTGACGGTCGACACAGCGCTTACCGCGGTGAGTTACACCGCGAAGACCGGCGACACGCTGGCGATGGTTGCCGCCGGACTCAAGGCGGCAATCGACGCGGCTACCGATCCGGTCGCGCTTCCCTTTGCTGCTTCGGCTTCCGGCGCGGTGCTGCAGTTGAGCAATACCGCGTCGGCGTTCACCGTGGCGGCAAGCGTGCTGCCCGCGGCTGCCGGCTCCAGCGCCAGACAGACCGCGACAACGCACAGCTTCGACCTGGACGGTGCCGTGCTGACCGGTGATCGCTGGATCGTGAGCCTCAACGGCACCCAGTTCTCTGTCGTGGTCGATTCGCTGGTCGATCTCGGCAGCGGCGAAGTGATCGTCGATACGCTGGAAGAAATCGGCCGCGCACTGGTTCGCGCCATCAATGCCGCGGCGCCGGCGGGCTTCACCGCCTCCCTCGACGGCGATACCCTGCTCGTCACCGAACGCAGCGGCGCCGCCTTCGTCGCCGATGCGTCGATCGCGCTGGCGACTCCGGTCAGCGGCAGCCTGACGCTGGGCACGGGGTCGGCCATCGTCGTCACCCTGAGCGGCGATCCGGTGGCGAACGATACCTGGCGCCTGACGATCAACGGCGTCACCAGCCACCAAATCCGCACGGGCGCTGTCCTCGGCACCGGCGACCAGGCATTCACGGTCGATACGCTCGACGAAATCGCTGCCGCGCTGGTTGCCTCCATCAACGATCCGGTTGGCGACATCGTCGCCACCCAGGTCGGAAACACGATGGTTCTCGTCAGCCGGACGGGAGCCGCCTTCACGGCACAGTTCGAACTGGAACTGGCCGCGCCCGCCGCAACGGTGGTCACCACGGCCAGCGGCGTGACCGCAACGCTAAGTGGCACGCCCAACGTGGGCGACACATGGACCGTTGAACTCGATGCCACCACGTCGCGTTCCGTGAGCTATGGCGAGATCGTCAATGCCGTCACCGTCGATACCCTGGCCGAGTTCGCGGCGGCCCTGGCCTTCAAGATCGATGCACTGCCCGGATTCACTGCGACGGTCGGCACCGCCCCGAACAGCATAGATATAGGCACCTCCGGCGGCACGCTGGTAGATCCTTCCGCGCGCATGACGCCGCGGATCGCCGGTTCGGCTGCCGTCGCGCCGGCAAGTGCCGCGACGGCAACCCTTTCGGGTACGCCGCAATCGGGCGAGACCTGGACCATTACGTTGAACAGCACGACCTCGGTCGCCGTCACCTACAACGACATCGTCAACCTGGTCACCGTCAATACCTTCGACGAGTTCGTCGAGGCCCTGCGCTTCAAGGTCGATGCGCTGGCCGGCTTCGTCGCCTTCGCAACCGCTTCTGCCGATACCTTCGCCATCGTCTCCACCGGCGGCACACTGGTGAATCCGGGCGCCATCGTGACCCGCCCGGGCAGCGCCGGCACCGTCACTGGCTCGACATCCAACGCCCGGGTGCTCACGCTGAGCGGCCTGCCGATCATCGGTGCCACGTGGTCGATCGACGTCGATGGCACACCGGTTTCCGTGCTGGTGAATGCCACGGTGGATACCGCCGCCGAGATCGCCAAGGCCTTCGCCGACCAGATCAACGGCGGATCGCTTGCGGCCACGCATGGCGCTATCGCCAGCGGCGAGCGGGTGACGATCGTGCGGACCAACGGCGCGGCGCCCAGCGTCAGCGCGCTGGCGATTTCCGATGGTGGCCTGGCGAATGTCGGCGCTGGCGCGACGGCAAGCCAGGTCGCCGGCAACGAAGCCTGGTCGATCGCGTTCGCCGGCGTCCCGGTTGCGGGCGAAAGCTGGCAACTCACGTTCGACGGCCAGGTCAAGACGCTCCCGATAGTTGCGGGAATGACGCTGGCCGATGTTGTCGCCGGCCTTGCCGACCTGATTGACGCCACGGCCGGCTATTCGGGCCTTGCCGAGGGAAGCACCCTGGTGGTGGCGCGCAACGACGGCAGCAATGTTGCCGTCGCGCCGGTGATCGTGGTCACACCGGTGAATTCGATCAATCAGGTATGGCTGCGGACCGTGACGCTTTCCGGTGCACCGGTCGCCAACGAGATCTGGTCATTCGTCATCAACGGCAAGACCGCGACCTACGCCGTCCAGGCCGACGACCTGGTCGAAGGCAACGCGGCTGCCCTGGCGCGGATCGCGAGCAAACTGGCCAAGTACATCAACGATCGCAACGACAATCCGCTCACCGAATTCGACGACTTCGTCGGGCTCTCCGCGGCGGCGAGCGGCGCCAGGATCGTCATTACCGGCACGACTGCCGCCTTTACCGTTGGAACCTTCACACCGGTGCCCGGCAACTTCGAGGTGGTCGCCGTCGCGTCGGGAACGCGCAATACCCTGTCCGGCAGCGTCACGCAAGGCGACATCTGGAGTGTCAGGCTGCTGACGGGCGTGGATGCCGTCGGGAACTTCAGCCATGTTGTCGCGCTGGTCGATGCCGACGGCGACCCGCTCACGCCGGGCCTGCGCCTGCCGACCCTGGCCGAGGTCGCGTCCGCCCTGGCGGCAACGATCAACGCCGGGGCCTCCGGCAGTTTCCTGGCCGTTGCCGAAGGCAGCACGCTGGTCGTCGTCAACCAGGTCGGGGCGAGCTTCACCACCCGGCTCAGCGTCGCGCCCGCCGCGGTGATCGCCGTTTCGCGCAGTTTCGACATTCAGGGCGCGGTGAGCGCCGGCGATACCTGGACGGTGACCCTGACGTCCGGCGGCGTGCCGACATCCGTAAGCATCACTGCCGGCAGCACTCTCGCCAGCGTTGCCACTGCGCTTGGCAATGCCATCGACGCGACCGCCGGGTACAAGGCCACGGTGAATGGCACGACATTGATCATTTCCACCGAGGGCGCGATTGCCGGCAAGGCATTCGTGCTCAACAGCACGTCGCCCGCCGGCGCAATCGCAGAAAAGGTCGTAACCACGACGCGCGAACTGGTCGTGTTCGGACCGGCTGTTGTCGGCGACGTCTGGACCGTGACCCTGACCGCCGGTGGCGTGACCAGTTCGGTTACGGTGCCGGTGACCAGCGACCTGGCTACCCTTGCCGCCAACCTGGCGACGCAGATCAACCTGCTGACCGGGTTCACCGGTTCCGCGAGCGGGTCGGCCATCACCGTGGCGACGGCAGGTGCGAATGCGTTCAAGGGTCTCTCCGTTTCGTATGGCGTGGTCCGCAACTTCGCCGACGACACTTCGGATCCGGCCTCAGCGACCGTCGGTGTCGCGCAAGGCGCGCCGGTAGCGGGCGAAACCTGGCGAGTCACCGTCGCCGGCGTCGATCACGACCATCTGGTCACCGCCAATCAGACGCTTGCCGACGTGATGGCCGCCCTGGCGCAGCGGATCACCAATGATTCGGCCTTCGACGCGGCGAGTCGCGGCGATACGATCGTGATCCTGGGCTCCGCCAGCTTCGCCATCCCGACGCGGGTCAATGGCGCCGTGAATGCCAGCGCTGTCTCTTACAACGGCGGCACCGTGACGATCAGCGGCACGCCGAAGGCGGGTGAGACGATCACGCTGAACCTCGGCGCCACGACGCATGTGCATGTGGTTCGCGACGCGGTACCGCTGGCGGAAATCGCCGCAGGCCTTGCCGCCCGACTCAAGGCGGCGGGGATCGAGGCCCGGGTCGAGGGCGATACGCTCGTCGTCGTGAGCGGGCTCGGCTCTTCCTTCTCCATCGTCGCGGCACAGACAGCGGGCAGCGCAAGCAGGGTCGTGGAGGCGGCTTCGACGGTGCGTTACACGCTGGCCGGAACATCTCGCATCGGTGAATCCTGGCGCGTGACGGTCGGCGGCATTGACTACGACTACATGGTCGAGTCGTCGGCGGTCATCGCTGCGATCCTCGCCGCGGACATCAATGCCTCGGGCTACGTGGTCCGCGCCAGCGTGACGCCGCTGGCGCCGCCGGCACCGACCGCCGGTGAGCTATGGTCGGTGCAGGTCGATCTGGGCGGTACGGCGCTGACGGTCGGGTATGCGGCGGTGACCGGCGACAGCATTTCCAGTGTCATGGCGGCGCTGGCCAATGCGCTGAATGCGGCGGGAAGCACGCAGTTCGTCGCGAAAGCGGTCGGTGACGACCTGCTGCTGGTCAACCGCACGGCCCTGATGCCGGCGGTGGAGTTCAAGCGGGGTGCAACGCCGCTGGCGCCGACAGTGGGCGTGGATGCCAACCGGGTGGCATCGACCGAGAATGGCACCATCATCATCGTGCCACTCGCCGGTGGCTTCACCGCTGCCGGCGCCGCCACGGTCGCCGCACGCAATTCCCTGACGTCGGCCAATGCCACGGTGGCGACGGTCGCACCGACGGCGACTCCGGTCGAGGGCGAAACCTGGCGGGTGACGATCGGCGCCGGGCTCGACGCCGTGCTTTACAGCCACGTGGTGCAACGCGTGGGCGGCAACCTTCAGACCGTCGCCGAGATTGCGGCCATCCTCGCCGGCAAGATCAACACGGGTGCGGTTACCGGCTATACCGCATTCGCCGACGGCAGCATTCTGGTCATTACCCGCACCGATAACACCGCAATCGGCACGACGAGCTTCGTCGTTACGCCAGCGGCGGGGATCGTCGTCGATGCCACGACCCCGATCAGTCGCATTGTCAGCTTTGCCGCGGCGGGCGCCGCGATCCAGGGCGAGGCCTGGTACATCCTGGTCGAAGCCGCCGACGGCGTTTTCGCCTATAGCCACACGGTCCAGGCGGGTGACACCATTGCTGCACTCGCGCAGGCCCTGGCCCTTGAGATCAACGCCGACAGCGCCGGCGGCTTCATCGCCTACGCCGACGCCCTCCAGTTGTTCATCGTCGATCGCAGCGGGCGCAGTTTCGCGGCGCATTTCGAAGTCGCGCTGGCCGACGGCAGGCAGGGCGGGGCTGCAGGGTTGCTGGTGCCGGCGTCGGTGCATGGCATCACGCTGGGTGGCACGGCAGAAGTTGGCGAGAACTGGACCATCGTGCTTGAATCGTCCGACGGGCTGGAACGCACGTATGGCCACCGTGTCGCCAGCGCCGACTTTGTGAATCCCCCGATTCCGCCAGCGACCACCCCGACGCCGCGGACGCCGACCGAGATTCTCGAAGCGCTCGCCGCCGCGCTCGCCGCAGCCATCAACGAGGACCAGGCCGCGGGCTTTACCGCCTTTGCCGACGGCGCCGAGGTCATCATCACCCAGCGCCAGGGCATGTCCTTCGATGCCGAAGCCGAGATCGTGCCGAAGCTGCGTGCGGCCGGAACGGTGGATGTCGTCACCGGCAAGACCGGCGAAGGTGCCGAGGTCGTGCCGGCGATCGAGGTCAACCTGGTCAACGGAATTCCGGTCACCGGCGCCCACTGGATGCTGCAACTGCAGGTCGACGGCGTGACCTACGGCTTCGATTATGCCGTCACCACCGCCCAGTCCTGGCCGTCGATCGCTGCCGGCTTTGCCGCAGCGATCAATGCAGCGGCCATCGCCGGCTCGCCGCTGTCCGGCATTACCGCGACGCCGACCGATGAAAACACGCTGCTGATCGCTGACCTCGGCGGCCGCCGCCTGAGCGGTTCCGTGGTTCTGGTGCCGGTCGCACAGTCGGCGATCGACGGTGGCAGCGCGACCACGACGATGGTCGACCTGATCGGCACGCCGCAGGCTGGCGAACCGTGGCGGCTGCGCATCGGCGACCTGCTCTACGAGGTCAAGCTCGGCGATGTCGTGAACCTGGTCACGCTGGGCGATGCCGACAATGCGGTGACCCTCGCCGAGTTCGCGGCCGCGCTGGCGTGGAAGCTCAATGCGGATTCGGCAATTGCGCGCACGCTTGATCCGGAAGGCGCGGCAGCCCGTTACACGGCCTTTGCCGACGGCGCGCGCATCATCATCGTCGATCGCGAAGGCGGCATATTCGAAACCCTGCTCGAGGCCGGTACCATCACCCGCGCCGAGGGTTACGCCGACATCCAGCTCGACTACGACCTCGACGCCGCCCAGCTGCAGGCGCGCCTGCAGGCGCTGTATGGCTTCGACGATGTTTCGGTGGCGGAGTCGCGCAACGACGGCGACGTGAGCTACACGATCAGTTTCGTGCGCGACGAGGCCGGCGTCGACCTGCCGCAGATCGCCTGGGTCGAGACCACGCAAACCACCGGCCTCCTGCCCAGCCCGAATGCCTCGGTGGATGTCGCCACCGCGACCGTGCGCAACGGCGCGCTGGTCAATGCCGGGGTCAACAACCTGCAGACGATCAGCATCAATCCGAACGTCACGGGCGGTACCTTCACCGTGTGGTTCCGCATCGAGAACGAGCGCGGCGAGTACGACCTTGCCGAGAGCGCGCCGATCGCCTACAACGCCAGCGCGATCGACGTGTTCAAGGCGCTCAGCCCGATCCTCAACCCGAACGGGGCGACCATCGACATCGACGAGGCCTTCGATCAGGCCACCCGCATCACTTCGCGGCCCTACACCGACAACTTCGCCGTGCGCGAGGTCGATGGCGTATTCGTCATCACCTTCCAGGGCGAGCACCGCGACCTGACGATCCACGACATCGACACGCGGCTGCTGCTCACCCAGGAAACCGGCACCGACAACGAGTTCGAGGCGCCGGCGTCCACGGTCACCCTGGGCGGCACCGAAGGCACGCTCGCGGTCAATGCCACGGCGCCGCGGGCAACCACCATCGACCTGTCGGGCCATGCGCTGGCGGGCGTCTGGACCCTGGAGATTTCGCTGCGCGGCGTCACCAGCAGCCACCAGGTGACGGTCGGTGGCAGCTACACCATAGATGGCCTGTCGGTAACCGCGAACTCGATAGCCAACATCGCGCGCATCCTGGCGGCCAAGGTCAGGGACGATGCTGCCGACGTGTTCTCCGCGACCACCGACGGCACCAATGGCGATCTGCTGGTGATCGTGAATTCCGAGGGCACGGCCTTCCGCGCCGCGTTGAACGCGAATGGCATCGATCTCGGCGTGGCCGACATCGACCGCTCGACGCCGGAAGAGGCATCGGTCGACCTCGGCGGCACCCCTGCCGTGGGCGAGGTCTGGAGCATCGTCCTCGACGACGGCGCTTCGGTTCCTGTCACCTACAGCTACACGGTCGGGCTGATCGACGCGGACAACGATGCGGCGACGGCGCTGGTACTGCCAAGCCTCGACTACATCGCGACCCAACTCGCGGCGGCGATCAGCCTGGATGCTGACTACGCCGCGGTTGCCGAAGGCGATGATGTCATGATCGTCCGCCGCGATGGCAAGCTGTTCTCGGCCACGCCGGAGATTGTCGCCGCCGGCCAGCCGGTCGCGGGCCAGACATGGTCGGTCACGCTGGAAAGCGCTACCAGCGGCGCGCTCACCTTCAGCCATCTTGTCGGCGCCGACGAAACCCATGCCAGCGTGGCGCGTGCTCTGGCGAACTTGATCAACGCCCAGGGCCTGCCTGAATTCCGCGCAAACAGCGATGGGGGCGAGTTGCAGATCGAGAACGTCGCCGGCAACGTGTTCTCCACCACGTTTGCCGCCAGCGTGCAGAGCGAGTCCGTGGTCCAGCCGCAAGCCGGGGAAACCTGGAGCGTGACGCTGGGCACCGCGACCGGGCCGCTGGTGTTCAGCCACCTCGTCACCGCCGGCCAGACCGCGGCCGATGTGGCCGCCGCCCTTGCGACACGGATCAATACCCTGGGGCCGGTCGAACTCGACGCCGTCAGCGAAGTCGGCGTGCTGCGCGTCACAGACACCACGGGGGCGGTGTTCACCTCCAGCCTGGCGGTCGACGACGTCGTGCAGCCGGGCGATGTCGAAGCCGCGGCAGCGGTCGTCGCCACCCGCATCGAGGGCATCAACTACTACGGCTTCGAAACGCTGAACATCGCGCTGGGTTCCGGCGACGACGTCTTCAACATCCAGGGCACGACGGCGACGACCAACATCGACCTGAATGGCGGCGACGACGCGCTGTATGTGTCGTCGGCGGCGAATTTCGGCATCGATACCTCGCCCGAGGCCGTGTTGCCTGATTTCCTGCCCGGTCACCTGCATGCCATCAACGGCGCGCTGAACATCGACGCCGGAGCCGGCGACAACCGCCTCATGATCAGCGGCGAGTCGAGCACGCTTGATAACGCTGACATCGTCATCTCCGACCAGCCGCTGGTTTCCGAGCCGGTCGGCACCGAGATTGCGGTGCGCGGTCTTACCGGCGGCGACGACGCCTTCGGCTGGGTGGACCTGACCCAGGCCACCATCACCTTCCAGGCCGCCGGCGGCACCTTTGCCGAAGGCATAACCTTCTGGACCGGCTTCGGCGACGACACCGTCCTGATAGACGGCACGCACGATAGCGCCGGGACCCGGACTATCACCACGGTTAACACCGGGCTGGGCGACGATACGGTGTTTGTCGACCTCGATGTGACCGAGGCGAACGGCACCGACACCAGCGACGGCGTGTTCGTCCTCAATACCCAGGGGCCGTGGAACGACTATCCGGGCATCAGCGACAACGACACCGTGCTCGGCACCGATACGGTCGGCGGAACCTACGTGTCGACGCTGCCGCTGATCGTCTTCGGCGGCCAGGGCAACGACAACATCACCGGTGGCTCGGGCGACGACATCCTGTTCGGCGATCGCGGCCGCATGCTCAGCTTCGAGGACATCGGCGGCATCCCGACCATCGTCGAGGCGCTGGGCAGCGGCGGACCGGGCGACGTCACCGATGGCATCATCCGCACTCCAGACCAGGTATTCAGCGTCGATCCGGACGTCGGCGGCGACGATGTGATCGTTGGTCTCGAAGGCGACAACATCCTGGTCGGTGGCTTCGGCAACGACACCATCACGGCCGGCGCCGGCGCCGACCTGGCGCTGGGCGACAACGGCCAGATCGACTGGACCCCGGTCGGAGACTACGGCGCATTCCAGACCACCGATCTCCTGCTGGGTGGCGATGACGACATCCGCGTCGGCGACGGCGACAACCTCGTGGCCGGCGGCTTCGGTGCCGACGTGATCGAAACCGGAGTGGGCGCGGACCTGATCCTCGGCGACAACGGCATCTTCGACTACACGACCTCGACCGGTGACGTCGTCAGCTACCTTGCGGGCGACCTCCAGATCACGGTCGAAACCGCAGACCTCGCGGCCGCGCTGAGCCTCCTCGGAGTGTCTTCCATCGCCGACCTCGTTGGCATGACCCTCGAGATCAGCATGGCGACGGCCGATACGGCACTCGGCCAGTCACGGCAGATCACGGCCCAGGCGCCGGGCGCCGTCGCCGGCACCACGGTGCTGACGCTGGACGCGGCCCTCCTGCTCGAATCCGGTTCCGCCGCGGACATCCTCGAATACCTCATCTACTCGGCGACCAACACCGGTGGCGTCGCGATCCTCACCGAAGCCAGCACCACCGATACCACCGCGGCGACCGGTGGCAGCGATGTAATAGTCGGCGGTGGCGGTACGGCGGACAACATCGTGCTGGCCGGCGTCGGCGACGATCGCGTGAATCAGGCGCCGCTGGTGCTCGGCGATCCGCTGCCGGTGCTGAGCGCTGGCGTGGATATCGTGATCGGCGACAACGGCTTTGTGAATTGGGATGGCGCCGGCCTGATGACCCAGTTCGCTTCGACGGAACAGAGCCTGGGTGGCAATGACCTGATCGCCGTGGGCGACGGCAACAACATCGTGGTCGGCGGATTCGGCAGCGACACGATCACCACCGGCGCCGATGCCGACATCGTTCTGGGCGACAACGGCGAGGTCAGCTACACGCCGGATACCACGCTGCTGCTGCAGGCCTCGACCACGGACATCGTGAATGGCACCGGCGGCGGTGACACCATCGATACCGGCGAGGGCGACAACCTCGTGATGGCCGGGGTCGGCGCCGATACGGTGACCACCGGCAATGGTGTTGACCTGGTGATGGGGGACAACGGCCAGTTCAACTGGGGCAGCACCGGCCTGCTCGAATCCTTCACCAGCACCAGCCCGCTGGTGGTCGGCGTCGATGCCGGCAGCCAAGCCGCACCTGACTTCGCCGATATCGACGGTGACGGCGACCTCGACGTGGTAGTGGGCGGCACCGACGGCACGCTGCATTACTTCGAAAACACCGGCACGGCATCGGCGCCCAACTATGTGGAAGTGCTCGGCACGGCCAATCCGTTCAACGGCATCGATGCGGGCACCGAAAGCACGCCGGTCCTCGCCGACCTCGACGGCGACGGCGACCTCGACCTGGTGGTGGGGGCGACCGACGGCACGCTGGGCTACTTCGAAAATACCGGCACGACGGCGGCGCCGGTCTTTGTCGAAGGCGTCGGCATTGCCAATCCGCTGGATGCGATCGACGTCGGCAGCCAGAGCACGCCGGTCTTCGCCGACATCGATGGCGACGGCGACCTCGACCTGGTGGTGGGCGCGACCGACGGCACGCTGAGCTACTTCGAGAACACCGGCACCGCGGCGGCTCCTGTCTTCGTCGAACTGATCGGCGCCGCCAATCCCTACGACGGTATCGATGTCGGCGGCCAGAGCGCGCCGACCCTTGTCGATGCGGACAACGACGGCGACCTGGACCTGGTAGTGGGTACGGCCGACGGCACGCTCAGCTATTACGAGAACACCGGCACGGCGGCGGCACCGACATATGTCGAGCAAACCGGTGCGGCCAATCCCTTCGACGGCATCGATGCCGGCGACCAGGGCAAGCCGACCTTTGCCGACCTCGATGGCGACGGTGATGTGCACGTGATGGTCGGCGCTGCCGGCGGCACCGTAAGCTACTTCGCGGATGCCGGTGGCGACGACGTGATCGTGGCGGGCGACGGCGCCAACATCGTGGTCGGCGGTTACGGCAACGACACGATAAGCACCGGTCTCGGCGTCGATATCGTGCTCGGCGACAACGGCGTTGTGACCTACACCCCGGGCACCACGCAGCTGTTGCAGGCGGTTTCGACCGATGCCGCCAACGGCACCGGCGGCAACGACACGATTGCCGTGGGCGAGGGCGACAATCTGGTTCTGGCAGGAGTGGGTGGCGACACGGTCACCACCGGCGACGGTGTCGATCTGGTGATGGGCGACAACGGCCAGTTCAACTGGGACAGCGCGGGCCTGCTCACCGGCTTCGCATCGAGCGATCCGACGCTGGGCGGCAACGACCAGATCAGCGTCGGCAACGGCGACAACATCGTCGTGGCAGGATTCGGCGACGACGCCATCACCACCGGCGACAACCTCGACATCGTGCTGGGCGACAATGGCACGGTGAGCTACACGCCGGGCACCGCGCTGCTGCTGCAGGCCGCGTCGACCGACACCACCAACGCCACCGGCGGCAACGATACGATCCTCGCCGGCGAGGGCGACAATCTTATCCTCGCCGGGGTAGGTGCCGACACCGTCACCACCGGCGGCGGCGTCGACCTGGTAATGGGCGACAACGGCCAGATCGACTGGGCATCGAACGGCGAATACGGCGCCTTCCAGACCACTGACCCGCTGCTGGGCGCCAATGACGTCATCCAGGCGGGCGACGGCGACAACATCGTCGCCGGCGGCTTCGGCGCCGACCAGATCACCGTCGGGATAGGTGAAGACCTGATCCTCGGCGACAACGGCATCTTCAGCTTCACGCCCGATGCTGGTGGCGCGGCGGTGCTGACCGAGGCGCGCACGACCGACCTGGTCAATGGCACCGGTGGCGACGACACGATCATCGCCGGCGACAGCGCCAACGTGGTGCTGGCGGGCGTGGGAGCCGACACGGTGAGCGCCGGTACCGGCGCCGACATCGTGATCGGCGACAACGGCTACGTAAACTGGGATACGGCCGCACTGATCACGCAGTTCGGTTCCTCCGAACCCGAACTAGGCGGCGACGATGCGATCGATGTCGGCGACGGCGCCAACATCGTGGTCGGCGGTTTCGGTTCCGACACGATCCTCACCGGCGCCGATGCCGATATCGTGCTGGGTGATGACGGCCAGGTCGACTATGTCGGCACCGACCTCGACTCGGCCGACATCGACCTGATCCAGAGCACTTCGACCACGGCTTTCGGCGGCGCGGACACGATCACCACGCTCGGCGGCGACGACATCGTGATCGGCGGCCGGGCAGGGGACACGATCGACGCGGGCGAGGGCAACAACCTGGTGATCGGCGACAGCGGCCAGATCACCGCCGACGTCGTCGATGCACCGCAGCTCGTTGGCCAGCCGATCACGCTGGGCCTGATCGAAACCATCCAGCCTGACGATGGCGGCGCCGACCTGCTGACCGTTGGTGCTGGCAATGACATCGTGCTCGGCGGATTCGGCGGCGACACGCTGACCGCCGGCGCTGGCGATGACGCGCTGTTCGGTGACAACGGACAGGTTGACTATGTGGCGGCCGCCATGAGTTCGCTGCTATCCACCGATACAGTGGATCAAACCGGCGGCAATGACATCATCGACGCGGGTGAGGGCAACAACCTCGTGATCGCCGGCACCGGGGACGATTCAGTGGTTGCCGGGGCTGGCGCCGACGTGGTGGTCGGCGACAACGGAATGATCATCACCGACGCTGCCGGTGTGGTGCTGGAGGTCATCTCGACCGATCCGCTGCTGGGTGGCAATGATGTGATCACCACCGGCGACGGCTTCGACGTGGCGATAGGTGCCGCCGGGGACGACAGCCTGACCAGCGCCGACGGCAACGACGTGCTGTTCGGCGACGGTGGCCAGGTGGTGTTCTCCGCCGGCGGTGTGGTGATGACCGTCGCCTCGGTCGATGTCGATATCGGCGGCAACGATACGCTCGATGGCGCGGCGGGCAACGACATCCTGATCGGCGGCTTCGGCGACGACCTGCTGTTTGGCAGCCTTAGCGAAGATCTGCTGTTCGGCAGTTACGCGACGGTGATCCTGACCGGCGGCTTCGTCACCAGCATCGCGGCCGATCTGAACGACCTGCTCACCGCTGCCATGCTGGCGCAGTTCGACGGATCGCCGCGCACTGTCAGCGATGCCATTGCAAACCTGCTCGAAGGCCTGCCGGGCTATGCCGCGATGCTGCCGACATCGTTCGACGCCCAGTTGCAGACGGATTCCCTGCTCGATGTCGATGTGTTCCGCAAGGTGTTCCGCATCGACCTTTCCATGCTGGCGGCAGGGCGGCTCGATGCCTCGATGTTCCAGGAGGTGTTCGAGTTCGATTCGGTAACCCAGTCCGACGAGCCGTCGCATGGCTGGATACTTGACGGCGACGAGACGGGGAATGGCGCTGGTTCGGATGACGGCGCGCCGGCTGCTGAGGAAGATGGCGGACCGCTGGCTTTTGATCCGGCCTCCCCGATTGCAACTGAACCGCTTGGCGGTGACTTGCTGATTGCGGCATTCGGCCTGGCCGGGCTGAATGCCGTGCAGCATTCGCAATCACGATCGCGCCGGGTACGCACCGGAGGTGCCGGCCTGCTGGCACGGAGCCGTACCATGCCGGATTTGACTGTCCCCATGTAGTCTTGCCGAGACCGGAGGGCGGCGGGGATTCGTTCCGCATGAAAAGGAATGGACAGTCGGCCGTTGGCGGGCTATGAATAGAGTGGTAGCATCCCCGTGGCCTGATGGTCGGGCAGGTGGTCCAAGGAATATTCGCACTACTCTTTCGGCAGAAAACCCAATGAGAATAATTTTCGGCGATTGCCTCAAGGGCATCATCGCAGGCGCCCTGACCATTGTTGTGCAGGCGCCGGTGGCACAAGCGCAGACCTCGCCGGGTGCTTCATCGACGACCGAGACACGCAGCTTCGAGATGATCCGGCCGAGCGGTGAGTTGGAGTGTCTGGTCGAACCCTTCATGACTGTCAACGTGGGCAGTCCTGTCGATGGAGTGCTGGAACTGGTGACGGTCAATCGGGGCGACCGCGTACGCAAGGGACAGGTCGTCGCCAAGTTGCAGGCAGGCGTCGAGGCGGCGGCGGTCAATCTGACCGAAGCGCGTGTCGAATTCGGACGCCGGCGCCTGGCGCGAATTGACAACCTCCTTGAAAAGCAGTTGATCTCGGTCCAGGAAAGCGATGAACTGGCAACGGAGGTCAAACTGCGCGAGGAAGAGCTGAAGAAGGACCAGGAAGCCCTCAAGTTGCGGACCATCTTCAGTCCGATCGATGGCGTCGTCGTAGAGCGGAGGCTGGCACCGGGGGAACTGGTGCGCTCGGAGAAATCGGTGGTTTTAAGGCTGGCGCAGATCAATCCGCTCAACGTGGAGGTCATCGCGCCGGCGCGGTTGTTCGGGTCGGTGCGGGTCGGCATGTCCGGGCACGTCAGCCTGGCGCCGTTCTTCCCCGGCACCCACCTGGCGAAAGTGGTCGTGGTGGACAAAGTGATCGACGCGGCTAGCGGGACCATGGGCGTGCGCCTGCAACTGCCGAATCCGGACCACAAGATTCCGGCCGGCATCAAATGCAGCGTTGTGCTCGGAAAATAGGTGAATCCACGCATCTTGTATAATTCACACCTAACGCATTTTTGACGAACCCTGGCGCGGAAATGCTCGCCGCCAAGGGGGCACATTTGGTTTGACTTTGGATGGAATCGTGATCACAAATCGATACCTCACCGCCGGTTTCGGGGATTGGGTGCGCATCGCCGCCTGCGTGGGCGTCGTGCTCATGCTGCCCGTGCCGGCGCGTGGCGAAACCCTGCTGGAAGCTTATGCGCTGGCCCGCCAGAACGATCCGAAATTTCGGGTCGCCCAGGCCGAGAGCCGCGCGAGCAGCATGGCCATCGACCAGGCGCGTGCGGGATTCCTGCCGACGATCAAACTCGACATGGAGGCGACCGAAACGCGGCAGCGCGTGTTGAGCAGCCAGAACATCACCTTCAATGCGGGGGTCGCGACCTTCCCGACAAAGAACTACACGCTGTCGGTAAATCAGCCGATCTTTCGCCTGGATGCCGTAGAGCGTCTGGAGCAGGCCAAGGCGGTGGTAAAGCAGGCCGAGTACACGCTGCTTGCGGCGGAACAGGACATGTTGCTGCGCACTACTGCGGCCTATCTCGTGGTACTTGCCGCGGCCGACAATCTGGCGCTTGCCAGTGCAGAACGCGAATCGGTGGGCAAAGTGCTCGAATTGGCGCGCGCCAAGCTCAAGTCTGGCCTCGGTACCATCACCAACCAGCATGACGCACTGGCGCGATTCTCCGCAGCGCAGGCGCGCGAGATCGAGGCGCGCCACAAACTGCGCGATGCGCGCCAGGGATTGCGCGAGATTACCGGCCGGCTGATCGAGAACGTGCAGGTTCTGCGCGAAGATTTTCCGCTCGAGACACCCGAGCCGGCGGCCATCGAGCCGTGGATCGAGGCGGCTCTGGAGCAGAACCTGCTGTTGCGGGCCCGGCGCGAAGCGGTCCAGGTTGCGCATCAGGAGGTCGAGCGCCAGCGTGCCGGTCACTTCCCGACCGTCAACCTGCTGGCCAGCCACAACCAGCGCGATGCCGGCAGCACGCTGTTCGGCGGCGGCAGCGACACCGAGACGACCGACGTGACGGTGCGCCTGACCGTGCCGATCTATGAAGGCGGGCTAACAAGCGCGGTCACGCAGGAAGCGGTGCACCGCTATCAGAAGTCCCAGGAAGAGCTGGAGCAGGAGCGTCGCGCCATCGAGCGCGTGACGCGTGCGTCTTTTGACGCCACGTTGAGCGGGGTGTCGCTGGTCCAGGCGCTCAAGCAGGGCGTCGTTGCCCAGCAAAGCGCGCTCGAAGCCAAGGCCGAGGGGCACAAGACCGGCCTGTATGCATTGCTGCCGGTACTCGATGCCGCGCGCGACCTGTACCTTGCCAGGCGCGATTACGCGCAGTCTCGCTATGACTACCTGTTCAATCGCCTGCGCCTCAAACAGGCCACAGGTTCGCTTTCGGAAGCCGACCTTGTGCAGATCAGTGCGGCGCTTCATTGAGTCACATTGCATGGTCGCGGTCCCATCGGTTCAATGCGCCAGTAGGGTCGGCTTGTCGCCGGGCTTCGAAGTTCATTTGCTTCCGTCGTCGGGAATGGCCCACATCGATCGCAGGAATTAGGATTCTCGAGTGACAACGGACGACGGCATTGCCCTGATTACCGATGCCCGCAGGGCTGCGGGCGACGGAAACGATGAATCATTCGAATCGACCGCATGGGCTCGGCTTGCCCATGCCGGCGATTCACGCAGCTTTGCCGCGGGCTGGCTCGACATACAGTGTCGCGCCTTCGAGGGCGTCATCCGGGGTGCCGTCATCTTGCGCACATCCGAGGCGGCGGCTTTCGCGCCGGTTGCGGTCTGGCCCGAGGGAATCGAGGGCAGCCCGAAGCTCGCGGCGGTGATCGAGCGCGCCCTGCAAGGTCGCCGGGTAGTGGTTGACGGCACCAAGCGCGTCCCGCGTCGCCAGGACCCGATTTTCATTGCGCATCCCATACTGGTCGATGACGAGCTCTATGGCGCCGCCGCACTGGAAATCGAGGGCCGCTCGGAGGGGGCGGTGCGCGACCTGGTGCAGCGCCTGGGTTGGGGCATTGGCTGGCTGGAGGCCCTAGCCCGGCGCAAGACCTTCACCAGCAAGGCGCGGCTGGTGACGGTGCTCGAAATCATCGCCACATCCCTGCAGCACGAACGCTTTCAGGCGGCCGCGACGGCGGTGGCGACCGAACTCGCGACCACCTTCGGTTGCGAGCGCGTCAGCCTGGGATTCATGAAGGGGCGCCACATCCAGGTGCGGGCGCTTTCCCACAGTTCGGCGTTCGGCAAGAAAACCAACCTGGTGCGCGCCATCGAAGGAGCAATGGACGAGGCGGCCGACCAGCTTGCGACCGTTGTTTTCCCGTCGCGCAAGGACGGTCCGTTCCAGGTTACCCGCGCCCATGCCGAGTTGCTCCAGCAACATGGCATCGGCGCGGTATGCACCATTCCCCTGACCGCCGGCGAACTCGTGCTTGGCGCGCTGGTTCTGGAACTGCCGGCCGGCGCCGAGTTCGATGCGCGCACGGTCGAGCTCTGCGAGCATGCCGCCTTGCTGGTGGGGCCGGTGCTCGACGTCAAGCGAAGGGAAGACCGCTGGCTGGCCGAGAAGGCCCTCGACAGCATGCGCACCCATTGGCGTCACCTGGTTGGGCCGCGCCATGTCGCGCTCAAGCTGTGGGCGCTGCTCGCTGCGCTGGCGCTCGCGTTCTTCTCCATTGTCGACGGCGATTACATGATCACGGCCGATGCCAGCCTCGAAGGCAAGGTCCAGCGCGCCGTCACCGCGGCCATGCAGGGCTACATCGTCGAAGCGCGGGCTCGTGCCGGCGACATCGTCCGCGAGGGCGATGTGCTGGCCGCGATGGATACCCGCGACCTGCGGCTTGAACGCCAGAAAGTACTGAGCCAGGGCGCGCAGCAGGAAAGCGAGCGCCGGCAGGCCATCGCCGAGGGAAATCGCGCACGTGCGGCGATCCTGGAGGCGCAGAGCGGGCAGGTGCGGGCGCAGCTCACCCTGATCGACGAGCAGATTTCCCGCGCCCAGCTGGTGGCTCCCTTCGATGCAGTCGTCGTCAAGGGCGACCTCAGCCAATCGCTCGGCGCGGCGGTCGAACGCGGCAACGTGCTGTTCGAACTCGCGCCGCTGGATACTTACCGCGTCATCATGAAAGTGGATGAGCGCGACATCACCAGCGTCGCGGTCGGCAAGCCAGGCCGCCTCGCGCTGGCCAGCATGCCCAACGAGGAGTTCGAGCTGACGATAGAGAAGATCACGCCGGTGTCGGTGGTCGACCAGGGCCGCAATTTCTTCCGTGTCGAAGCCCGGGCGAAGGGCGCCATCGACAAGCTGCGTCCGGGCATGGAGGGCATCGGCAAGATCCAGGTCGAACGGCGCCGCCTGGTATGGATCTGGACTCACAAGCTGGTGCACTGGATGCGCATGTGGGTCTGGTCCTGGTGGCCGTAAGGCCGGGAATTTCGTGAGCGACACCCTATTCAGTCCCTCCTGGTACCGGGTTGCATCGCTCAAGCCGAGGATCCGCTCGCACGCCAGAATCCTGCGCCAGTCGTTCCGCGACAAGGTCTGGTTCGTCCTCCAGGATTTCGCCGCCGAACGATCGCACCGCTTTTCGCCGGCGGCGCACCATTTCATCGGCCTCATGGACGGCGAGAAGACGGTGCAGGAAATCTGGGAAGCGACCAGCGCGCACCTGGGTGACGGTGCGCCTACCCAGGAAGAAGTGATCCGCCTGCTCGGACAGCTGCACGCCACCGACGTGCTGCTGTGCGACGTGCCCCCCGACAGCATGGAGGTGTTCCGGCGACACGAGAAGCATGAACGCATGCTGTGGCGCCGCCGCCTGTGGACACCGCTGGCGCTGCGATTCCCATTGCTTGATCCCGACCGGTTCCTGCAGCGCACGCTGCCTTGGGTGCAACCGCTGTTCGGCTGGTTTGGGATACTCCTCTGGCTCGCGGTGGTGGGAACCGGGGCGGTGCTGGCGGCTTCCCACTGGACCGACCTGACGGAGAATATCGCCGATCGCGTCCTCGATCCGGGCAATCTCGTGCTGCTCTGGTTCGTGTATCCGGTGGTCAAGGCCCTGCATGAACTGGGGCATGCCTACGCGATCAGGAAATGGGGCGGCGAGGTGCACGAAATCGGCATCATGCTGCTGGTCTTGTCGCCGGTACCCTACGTCGACGCTTCCGCTTCCTGGGGCTTCAATGACAAGCGCAAGCGCATGGTGGTCGGCGCGGCGGGTATCGCCGTGGAGCTGTTCCTCGGCTCGCTCGCCTTGTTTACCTGGCTCACGGTCGAACCGGGCGCGGTGCGGGCCATCGCGTACAACGTGATGCTGATCAGCGGTGTTTCCACCTTGTTGTTCAACGGCAACCCGCTGCTTCGCTTCGACGGTTACTACGTGCTTGCCGATGCGATCGAAATGCCCAACCTGGGATCGCGCTCCAACCAGTATCTCGGCTACCTGTTCAAACGTTACGCATTTGGCGTCTCCGACGCCGAGTCGCCGGCACATTCGACCGGTGAGCGCGTCTGGATGGTCGTGTATGGCATCGCGTCATTCGTGTACCGGATATTCATCTCCTTCATCATCATCACCTTCATTGCCGGAAAATTCTTCTTCATCGGGGTACTGCTGGCGATCTGGGCCATCGCGACACAGGTGATGATGCCCATCGGCAAAACCCTGTCATTCCTGGTTTCCAATCCTGGCCTGCGGCGCCAGCGCGGGCGTGCGGTATCGACCAGCATTGCGCTTGCAGCTTTGGTCGCGGTCCTGCTGTTCGTCGCGCCGTTCCCGCACTGGACCCGCACCGAAGGGGTGCTATGGGTGCCCGAGGAGGCGCAGGTGCGGGCGGGCACCGAAGGCTTCATCGTCGACCTGCTGGCACCGGCCGATGGCGAGGTCAGTCGCGACCAACCGCTGGTGCGCGCCGAGGAGCCCTTCCTCGCGGCTCGCGTCGCCATGCTCGAGGCGCAGTTGCAGGAGCTGATCGCCAAGTACGACGCCTCGCTGACGATGGACCGGGTGCAGGCCGCCATGCTCCGCGAGCAGATCATCGCCGCCGACGCGAACCTGCAGCGCAGCCGCGAACGCGCGGCCGACCTGGTGTTTCGCAGTCCGGCCAATGGCCGCTTCATCGTGCCGAACGCCGCGGATCTGGCCGGTCGTTTCGTCAGCAAGGGGCAGTTGATCGGCTACGTGGTGGAGCCCCGGGAGCAGACTGCGCGCGTGGCGCTGTTGCAGGACGACATTGCCATGGTGCTGCAGGAGACCCGGAGCGTCGAAGTAATGCTTGCGGGCTGGGGCGCCAGCCCGATGCCGGCGCGAATTCGCCGCCAGGTTCCCGGCGCCTCGCAACAGTTGCCGACGGCGGCACTGGGCAGTGCGGGCGGGGGACCGATCACGGTCGATCCGCGTGACGGCAAGGGCGTCACGGCGCTCAACCAGATTTTCCAGCTCGAACTGACTCTGCCCGGTGAAGTGCGGGCCGAATACCTTGGAGCACGCGTCTACGTCCGGTTCAACCACGGTTTCGAGCCCGTCGGATTCCAGCTCTATCGTGCCTTCCGGCGACTGCTGTTGAGGCAGTTCAATGTCTAGGGTGTGTCCCCATACAGTCGGCGAGCTGCGTTGCGTCAGGAAGGCGATGGATGCAAGGCGCGGCGTGCCGCCCACAGTCATCTGTGGGCAAGCGACGCACGCCGGCCGACGCACCGGGGGGGGGCTGGCCGCGTTGGTCGTCAGTTGTTTGGAACGCACGGCGCTCCCGCCCTGCCTGAGCGTCGCCTAATGGGCACACCACGCTGCTGCGTCCCGGGATCGCACTCGGGCCGTATCCGCAACGGGAGGATCTGCGTGAAGGCTGGCTGGATCGCGCCGCCGCCAGTCTTGGGGGATTCATCCGGCAGCGAGTGTATGGGCGCAGTCCGGGGCGCGGCGAATTCATTTCCCGTGTCGATGGGGAGGGGCAGCGCCTCGCCGCCCTGACGGACAAGGAAATCCGCGAGTGCATTCCCGAACTGCGGCGCCGCCTTTACAGCGAGGGCCTGGACGAACCGCTGGTGGCGCGCAGCTTCGCCATCATCCGCGAGATATCCGGGCGCCGTCTCGGGATGCGGCCCTTCGACGTGCAGCTTTTGGGCGGCCGCGTCATGCTCGAGGGCAGGATCGCCGAAATGGAAACGGGCGAGGGCAAGACCCTGACGGCGACCCTGCCGGCCTGCACCGCGGCGCTTGCGGGGATACCGGTCCATATCGTGACCGTCAATGACTTCCTGGTGATGCGCGACGCGGCGTGGATGACGCCGATCTACAAATTCTTTGGCCTCACCGTCGGCACCATCACCGAGGGCATGACGCCCGAGGCGCGGCGCGCGGCCTATGCCTGTGACATCACTTACGGCACCAACAAGCAGATGGTGTTCGATTACCTCAAGGATCGCCTGATGCTGGGGCGTGACACCGGGCACATGCAGCTCCAGCTCGAAGCCCTGCACGCCGAGCACTCGCACGCCAGCCGCCTGCTGCTTCGCGGCCTGTGCTTCGTCATCGTGGATGAGGCGGACAGCGTGCTGGTGGATGAGGCGCGCACACCGCTGATCATTTCCAACATCGGCGATACGAGCCAGGAGGAACAGGTCTATGCCGAAGCCGTGACCATGGCGCGGCAGATGGACACCGGTTCGGATTTCTCGATCCGGCCGCGCGAGCATGACGTCGAACTCACCGAGCGCGGGCGGCGGCGCGCAACCGAACTGGCGGAGCCCTACGGCGGCCTCTGGATGGGGCCGCGGCGGCGCGAGGAACTGATCCGTCGCGCGTTGGCCGCGCTGTACCTCTACCAGCGCGACAAGCAGTACCTGGTGCGCAACGGCAAGATCCAGATCGTGGATGAATACACCGGCCGGGTGATGGCGGACCGCTCGTGGGAGCGCGGGCTGCACCAGATGATCGAAGCCAAGGAGGGCTGCGCGATTACCGGCCAGCAGGAGACACTGGCGCGCATCAGTTACCAGCGGTTCTTCCGCCGCTACCTGCGTGTCGCCGGGATGACCGGTACCGTCAGGGAGGTTGCCGGCGAACTCTGGTCGGTTTACCGCCTGCCGGTGGTCACGATACCGACCAATCGCCCGATACAGCGCCGGAGCTTGCCCGACGAGGTGTACCTCACCGCCGAGGAGAAGTGGGCGACCGTGGTGGATCGCTTGCGCCGGTTGCAGAACGAGGGGCGCGCCGTCCTGGTCGGCACGCGATCGGTCGCCGCATCCGAGCATTTGAGCGCGCTGCTGTCGCTTG
Source organism: Sulfuritalea sp. (assembly GCA_016716965.1). Lineage (GTDB taxonomy): Bacteria > Pseudomonadota > Gammaproteobacteria > Burkholderiales > Rhodocyclaceae > Sulfuritalea. The sequence goes on from JADJUP010000050.1 coordinate 117,974, forward strand.
CCGGACTGGCTCACCAGGTACTCAACGCCCGGCAGGATCAGGAGGAGGCCGAGGTGATCGCCCGCGCCGGCGAGCGCGGGCGCATCACGGTCGCCACCAACATGGCGGGCCGCGGCACCGACATCCGGCTGGCTCCCGGCGTCGCCGAACTCGGCGGCCTTCATGTCCTGGCGACCGAACGCCACGACTCCCGGCGCATCGACCGGCAGTTGTTCGGGCGCTGCGGACGGCAGGGCGACCCCGGAAGTTTCCAGGTCGTCATGTCGCTCGACGACGAAATCTTCCACGACGTGTTCAAGCCGCATGCCGAAAGGCTGCGCCGGCTGTTTCCGCGCGTCGGCGAGCCACTGCCCGGATGGCTCGGCAAGTTGCTGGTGAATCTCGCGCAGGGCATCGCCGAGCGCCACCACGGGCGCGTGCGGCGCGAATTGCTCAGCGTCGACGACCAGTTGAGCGACCTGCTGGCCTTCACCGGGCGCAGCGAATAGCGCCCACTCCTTCCGGGTCCGCGAAAAGTCGGCGCTGGCGGCACGGTAGAATTGCCTCGCATCCCGACCCGGACCCCACGATGAAACCCACTGCCCGGATGGTGAAATTGGTAGACACAAGGGACTTAAAATCCCTCGCCGCAAGGCGTACCGGTTCGATTCCGGTTCCGGGCACCACATGATAATCATCGACCTTCTCTGCGATCAGGGGCACCGCTTCGAAGGCTGGTTCGCTTCCGGCGAGGCGTTTCGCGACCAGAGCCAGCGTCATCTGGTGCTCTGCCCGCATTGCCAGACGTCGGGCGTCAGCCAGTTGCCTTCGGCGCCGCACTTGAAGCGCGGTACGACGGAACTCGCGCCGGCCGCGAAGCCGCAAGCCGTCGCCCCGGCGCCTGCGCTGGCGCGCCTGCACGAAGCGCTCGCGAGCATGGCGCGCGAGGCCGAGAACGTCGGCGAGCGGTTTCCCGAGGAGGCGCGGCGCATCCATTACGACGAGGCGCCGGCAAGAACCATCCGCGGTGTCGCCACTCTCGATGAAACCCGCGACCTGCTCGACGAAGGCATCCTGGTCGTGCCGGCGCCCGTGCCGCCGGACGACGAACTGCACTGCCTGAGGCGCGGCGATGCGCCTGCCTTAATCCTTCGCCAGGCGGGCGAGCCGGTAGAGCGTATCGAGGGCTTCGCGCGGGCTGAGCTCGTCGCAATTCAGGTCGCGCAGCGCGTCCAGCGCTGGATGCGGCGGTTCGGGCAGCGGCGGGGCGCTGGCGAACAGGTCGGGCTGCACCAGAGATCCGGCTTCGCGGTTTTCCAGCAATGTCAGGCGGCGCTTTGCTTCGCGCACCACGGCCGGGGGCATGCCCGCCAGTGCGGCGACCTGCACGCCGTAGCTTTGCGAGGCCGGGCCTTCCTCGACCGCGTGCAGGAAGACGATCTTGTGGCCGTGTTCGACGGCGTCGAGATGGACGTTGGCGCACACCGGATAGTCCTGCGCCAGGCGCGTCAGTTCGAAATAATGGGTGGAAAACAGGGTCCAGGCGCGGTTCTTTTCGACCAGGTGGCGGGCGATGGCGAAGGCCAGCGCGACGCCGTCGAAGGTCGAGGTGCCGCGGCCGATCTCGTCCATCAGCACCAGCGACTTGTCCGTCGCGCCGTTGAGGATGGCGGCGGCCTCGGTCATTTCGACCATGAAGGTGGAACGCCCCGAGGCGAGGTCGTCCGATGCGCCGATGCGCGTGTAGATCGCGTCGACCGGCCCCAGCCGGCAGCGCCGCGCGGGGACGAAGCTGCCACAGTGCGCCAGCAGAACGATGAGCGCCGCCTGGCGCATGTAGGTGGACTTGCCGCCCATGTTGGGGCCGGTAATCAGCAGCATGCGGCGCGCGGCCGACAGGCGCATGTCATTGGCAATGAAGCTTGCCGACTGCGCATCGAGTTGTCGTTCCACCACCGGGTGGCGGCCGCCCTCGATCTCCAGCGTGGCTTCTTCGCAGAATTCCGGCTGGCGGTAGTCGTGGCGCACCGCGGCGGACGCAAAGGCGGTGAGGCCGTCGAGTTCGGCAATGGCGCGGGCGATGCGCTGCAGGACCGGAATGTGGATCGCCAGCGCGCCCAGCAGTTCGTCCCACAAAGCCTTTTCCAGCGCCAGTGCGCGCTCGTTGGCGGACAAGGCCTTGTCCTCGAAGGCTTTCAGCTCGGGCGTGATGTAGCGCTCGGCATTCTTCAGCGTCTGCCGCCGGCGGTAGTCGTCCGGAATCTTCTCGACGTTGGCATGCGTGACTTCGATGTAGAAGCCATGCACCTTGTTGAATTCGACCTTGAGGTTGGCGATGCCGCTGCGTTCCCTTTCGCGCGCTTCGAGTTCGATCAGGAAGGCGCCGCAGTTGTCCTGGATGGCGCGCAGTTCGTCGAGGTCGGCGTTGTAGCCGGGCGCGATGACGCCGCCATCGCGGATCAGCGCGCCGGGCTCCGGCGCCACGGCCTGCGTCAGCAGGTCGACGCAGGCCTGCGGCGTGGCGAGTGCGGCGGCGAGTTCGTCGAGTCGGGGTGCCGTATCGCCAGCGCCGACTTTTGTACGAATGTCGCCAATCCGGGCGAGGCTGTCGCGCAGCGAGGAAAGGTCGCGCGGCCGGGCGCTCTTGAGGGCGATGCGGGCGGCGATGCGGTCGATGTCGGCAAAGCCGGAGAGCGCCGTTGCCAGCGCCGCATGCGGGCCGCGGCCAGCGTCGCCGATCAGCGCGGCGACCGCGGCCTGCCGCGCCTGCGGAATGCCGCGATTCGTCAGCGGATGGTGCAGGCAGTGGCGCAGCCAGCGCGAGCCCATGCTGGTGGCGCAGGTGTCGAGCAGCGAGAGCAGGGTGGGCGCGGGCTCGCCGCGCAGGGTCTCGGAAATCTCCAGGTTGCGCCGGGTCGCGGCATCGAGGCGCAGGAAGCTGCCTTCATGCTCGACCGTGAGCTGCGTCAGGTGCGCCAGCGCTTCCCGTTGCGTGGCCTGGGCATAGCGGTAGAGCGCACCGGCGGCGGCCAGGGCGAGTTCCTCGTCATGGACGCCGAAGCCACCGAGGTCGCGGGTGCCGAAGTGCTCGGCCAGCGCATGGGCGGCCGCGCGCGCTGTCGAAATGCCAGTCGGGCAGGTGCTGGGTGACGGCGCGCGTCTCGGGCAGGCCCGAGCGCAGGGCATCCGGCAGCAGCAATTCGGCCGGGCGCAGGCGTTCGAAATGCTCGGGCAGGGCATCCAGCGAGGTTTCCAGCAGGCGCAGGTCGCCGCTGGCGAGGTTGAGCCAGGCCAGCCCGGCGCGCTGGCGGTCGATGCTCAGCGCCAGCAGCAGGCTGTCGCTCTTGTCGTCGAGCAGGTTGGCGTCGGTCAGCGTGCCCGGGGTGACGATGCGCGTCACGGCACGCTCCACCGGGCCCTTGGCCAGCGCCGGGTCGCCGATCTGTTCGCAGATCGCCACCGAAACGCCGAGCTTCACCAGCTTTGCCAGATAGCCGTCGACCGCGTGGTAGGGAATGCCCGCCATCGCGATCGGCTTGCCCGCCGACTGGCCGCGCGCGGTCAGCGTGATGTCGAGCAGGCGCGCGGCCTGCTGGGCATCGTCGTAGAACAGCTCGTAGAAATCCCCCATGCGGAAAAACAGCAGCTTGTCCGCGTGGTCCGCCTTGGCGCGCAGCCATTGCTGCATGACGGGGGTGTGCGCCGCCAGTTCGGCGGCCGTCAAGACGGCCGACATCGGACCTCAGGCCTGAAGCTTCGCGGTCCGGTGCGGCGCGATGAGCTGCAGCAGTTGCGCGAAGATCTTCGGATTGCCGCCGACGATGTTGCCGGTCTGCATGTAGGCGGATTCACCCGCGAGGTCGCTGACGAGGCCGCCGGCCTCGGTGATCAGCAGGCTGCCGGCCGCCATGTCCCAGGGGGAGAGGCCGAGTTCCCAGAAGCCGTCCATGCGCCCGCAGGCGACCCAGGCCAGGTCGAGCGCGGCGGCGCCCGGGCGGCGCATGCCCGCGGTGCGCTGCGCGACGTCGCGGAATATCGCCAGGTAGGCATCGATGTGGTCGAACATGCGATACGGGAAGCCGGTGCCGATCAGCGCTTCGTCGAGCTTGGTGCGCTTGGCGACGCGGATGCGCTTTTCGTTGAGGTAGGCGCCGCCGCCCTTGCTGGCGGTGAAGATCTCGTTGCGGTTGGGGTCGTACACCACGGCCTGGGTGATGACGCCCTTGTGCGCCAGTCCGATCGAAATGGCATACTGCGGCAGGCCGTGGATGAAGTTGGTGGTGCCGTCGAGCGGGTCGATGATCCACTGGTATTCCGAGTCGGCGCGGGTGCCGGCCAGGCCGGACTCCTCTGCTAGAATTCCGTGGGTGGGATAAGCCTCGCGCAGCACTTCGAGAATCGCCGCTTCCGCGGCACGGTCCACCTCGGTTACATAATCACTCTGTTGCTTGACATCGACCCGCAGCTTGTCGACGTCCATGCTGGCGCGGTTGATGATCGTGCCGGCGCGACGCGCGGCCTTGACGGCGATGTTCAGCGTGGGATGCATGGGTGTATTGGGCGGGGCAGGCCGGGTGGCGCAGGAAGTCCGCAATTCTATCGCACCGGCGGACACCCGCCAGCGCAGCGGTGTTGCGGACGCGCAAAGTACCGCCTCCAGCGCAGATCCGAGGACATGACATGAACGCCACGCCGCAAGCCGCTCCCGCCGTCCTCGATCGCATCCGCGTCGTGCTTTCCCATCCGAGCCATCCGGGCAACATCGGCGCCGCCGCCCGGGCCATGAAAACCATGGGCCTGTCGCGCCTGGTGCTGGTCAATCCGAAAGCCTTTCCAGATTCCCAGGCTGATGCCATGGCGGCCGGTGCCACAGACCTTTTGGTGGCGGCCGAGGTGGTGGCTTCGCTTGCCGAGGCCTTGCGCGGCACCACGCTGGCCATGGCGATGACCGCCCGCCGGCGCGAACTCGCGGTGCCGGCGCTGTGGGCGCGCGACGGCGCGGCGGAGTTGGTGGCCATGGCGGCCAGCGGCGAGGTTGCGCTGGTATTCGGCAACGAAACCTCGGGGCTGTCCAACGACGAACTGGCAATGTGCCGGCGCTGGGCGATGATTCCCGTGAACGCCGAATTCAGTTCGCTGAACCTTGCGGCGGCGGTGCAGGTGATGTGCTATGAGTTGCGCCTTGCCGCGATCGATCCCGGATTGCCGCCCGCGATTTCCGGCGCCGGGACGCTGGCCAGCCACGACGAAGTCGAAGGCCTGATCGCGCACATCGAACGCGCGGCGATCGCCAGCGAGTTTCTTGATCCGGCCAGCCCGAAGCGCCTGATCCAGCGCCTGCGGCGCATGTTCTCCCGCGCCGGTCCCGAGAAGGAGGAAGTCGCCATCCTGCGCGGCCTGTTCGCGGCGCTCGAGGCCGGTCCGCGGATGCCGGGCGGCAAATTGCATGGCATGCCCCGCACGTCCGATGACTGAACGCTGAAAGCTGGCGGCGTGGCGACGCCAAGCGCCGGTATACTTGGCCCTCCATTCCCTGTCAGCGGTCCCCTGTCATGTTCTCCCGCCTGCGCGAAGATATCTCCTGCGTTTTCGAACGCGATCCCGCCGCCCGTTCCACCTGGGAGGTGGTGACCTGCTATCCGGGATTCCACGCGCTGACCCTGCATCGCCTCTCGCACTGGCTGTGGAGCGCACGCTTGCGCTGGATGGCACGCGCGCTTTCGCATTTCACGCGCTGGATCACCGGCATCGAAATCCATCCCGGCGCCACCATCGGGCGACGGGTATTCATTGACCACGGCATGGGCGTGGTCATCGGCGAGACGGCCGTGATTGAGGACGAATGCACGCTGTATCACGGGGTAACCCTAGGTGGTACTTCCTGGAGCAAGGGCAAGCGCCATCCGACCCTGCAGCGTGGAGTGGTAATCGGCGCCGGTGCCAAGATCCTCGGCCCCATTACGCTCGGTGTGGGCGCCAAGGTCGGGTCCAATGCCGTGGTGGTGCGCGACGTTCCCCCGGGCGGCACGGCGGTGGGCATTCCGGCACGCATCATCGAAGACCGTAGCGAGATCGATCGCGAGGTCAAGGCCGGCCAGATGGGCTTTTCCGCCTATGCGGTCACACGTGCACAGGACGATCCATTGGCCCAGGCGATACACGGACTGCTCGATCATGCGGTCGAAACCGACCGCCGTATCGAGGCCTTGCTGAAAACCATGGAGCGCTGCGGGGTAACGCTCGAAGACGATGTCGCCACCGCAGACAAGTTCGACCCAAACTATCTGTCGAAGATAGTTGACTAAAACTGTCGGGATACCATATAGTCGATGGAAACGCTCAGGTATTAAATCCGAAGCGTTTCCCGAGTGTTTTTCCCCGACGGAGAATTCCCATGAGACTGACGACCAAAGGACGTTTTGCGGTAACCGCAATGATTGACCTTGCCCTGCGCCAGCACGCCGGCCCGGTGACCCTGGCCGGCATCAGCGAGCGGCAGAAGATTTCCCTTTCCTATCTGGAACAGTTGTTCGGCAAGTTGCGCCGCCGGCAATTGGTGTCCAGCGTGCGCGGCCCGGGTGGTGGCTATTGCCTGGCCAAGCCGCTCGAGGGCGTTTCCGTGGCCGAGATCATCCACGCCGTGGATGAAACCCTCGATGCGACCAACTGCGGCGGCAAGGGCAACTGTGCCGAGGACCAGCGGCCCTGCATGACCCACGAACTGTGGACCAGCCTCAACGAAAAGATGTTCGAGTACCTGAGTTCGGTCACCCTCGCTGAACTCGTGGCGCAGCAACGCGAGCGCACCGGTGCCAGCGCCGTGCTGCACGACGAGCGTCCTTTGCGCCGCGCGCGCCGTCCGGCCGAGGAACTGGCTGCCGCCTGAAGCCGTCCATGTTCGCTCCCGTCTATTTCGATCACAACGCCACGACGCCGCTCGACGCGCGCGTGCTGGAAGGCATGCTGCCGTACCTCACGACGCAGCATGGCAACGCTTCCAGCCGCCACGAGTATGGCCGCGCGGCGCGGCGGGCGATCGACGAGGCGCGGCAGCGGGTGGCCCATGCGGTGGGAGCCCATCCGACCGAGGTGGTTTTCACCAGTGGCGGCACCGAGGCGAACAACCTGTTCATCAAGGGCGCGGCGGCCTGCCTGAGTCCGGGGCTGGTGGCGGTTTCCGCGATTGAACATCCCTGCGTGCGCGAGCCGGCAAAGGCTTTGCGACGTGTCGGGTGGCGGCTGCGCGAGCTTGCCGTCGATGCGGATTGCCGTGTCGCCAGCGCCGACTTTCATGAGGTGGTCAATGAGCGGCCGTCCCTGGTTTCGGTGATGCTGGCCAATAACGAAACCGGCGTGGTCCAGGATGTGGTCGCGCTGGCTCAGGCAGCGGCTCCCGCGCGGGCTTGGTTCCATACCGACGCGGTGCAGGCCTTTGGTCGCCTCACATTGGATTTCCGCAAGCTCAACGCCGCCGGCGTGCATGCCCTGACGATCTCCGCCCACAAGCTGGGCGGTCCCAAGGGCGCGGGAGCCCTGGTGGTGGACAAGCGCGTGGAATTGCTGCCGCTGATCGCTGGCGGCGGCCATGAGCGCGGCCTGCGCTCGGGCACCGAGAATGTTCCCGCGATCGTCGGTTTCGGCCTTGCCGCGGAACTTGGGGTGGCCGATCTCGATGCCCGTACAAGGCATTTTGCAGCGCTGCGCGGCGAACTCGAGGCGGGCCTGTTGCAGCAGGGCGCGACGCTATTCGGAGCGGGAGCCGAACGCCTGCCGAACACCTGCTACTTCGCCGTCGCCGGCATCGATGGCGAAACGCTGGTGGGCCGGCTCGATCGCGCCGGTTTTGCGGTGGCGGCCGGGGCCGCCTGTTCCAGCGCCAATCCGGAACCTTCGCATGTGCTGCTGGCGATGGGCGTCCCGTCCTCGCTGGCGCGCGGCGCGGTGCGGGTGAGCCTGGGCGCGGACAACACTGTTGCGCAGGTGCGCGATTTTCTATCCGTACTAGATACTACAATCTTGCAACTCAAGGGCATGACCGCCCTGACAAGCTGAACTGGAGACTTTGGTAATGACAGCAGGCATGAAACTGCCGGTGTATCTCGACTACTCGGCGACCACGCCGGTGGATCCGCGCGTCGCCGCAAAAATGATTCCCTGGCTGACCGAGCATTTCGGCAACCCGGCCTCGCGTTCCCATGCCTATGGCTGGGAGGCGGAAAAGGCTGTCGAAGATGCGCGCGAAGAGGTCGCCGCACTGGTCGGCGCCGATTCCAAGGAAATCATCTGGACGTCGGGCGCGACGGAATCGAACAACCTTGCGATCAAGGGCGCGGCGCACTTCTACGCCGGCACCAAGGGCAAGCACATCATCACCGTGTCCACCGAGCACAAGGCGGTGCTGGATACGGTCAAGGAACTGGAACGCCAGGGCTTCGAGGCGACCTACCTGACGCCGCAGGAAAACGGCCTGATCACCGTCGAACAGTTCAAAGCCGCGTTGCGTCCCGATACGGTGGTCGCTTCGGTGATGGCGGTGAACAACGAGATCGGCGTGATCCAGCCGATCGCCGAACTGGGCGAAATCTGCCGCGAAAAGGGCGTGATCTTCCACGTCGATGCCGCGCAGGCGACCGGCAAGATGCCGATCGACCTGTCGAAGCTGAAGGTCGACCTGATGTCCTTCTGCGCGCACAAGACCTACGGACCCAAGGGCATCGGCGCGCTCTACGTGCGCCGCAAGCCGCGCGTCCGGCTCGAAGCCCAGATGCACGGCGGCGGCCACGAGCGCGGCATGCGCTCCGGCACGCTGGCGACGCACCAGATCGTCGGCATGGGCGAGTGCTTCCGCCTGGCCCGCGAGGAAATGGCCACCGAGAACGAGCGCATCCGCATGCTGCGCGACAAGCTGCTGAAGGGCCTGATGGACATCGAGGAAACCTACATCAACGGCGACATCGAACAGCGCGTGCCGCACAACCTGAACGTCAGCTTCAACTTCGTCGAGGGCGAGTCGCTGATCATGGCGATCAAGGACATCGCGGTGTCGAGCGGCTCGGCCTGCACCTCGGCCAGCCTGGAACCGTCCTACGTGCTGCGTTCGCTGGGACGTTCCGACGAACTGGCGCACAGCTCGATCCGCTTCACCCTCGGCCGCTTCACGACCGAAGCCGACGTCGATTTCACCATCAAGCTGCTGCACGACAAGCTGGGCAAGCTGCGCGAGTTGTCCCCGCTTTGGGAAATGTTCAAGGACGGCGTCGATTTGAATTCGGTGCAGTGGGCAGCGCATTAAAGGAGCATCAAAATGGCATACAGTGAGAAAGTACTCGAGCACTACGAAAATCCCCGCAACGTGGGTTCCTTCGGCAAGGATGACGAAGGCGTCGCCACCGGCATGGTCGGCGCGCCGGCATGCGGCGACGTCATGAAGCTGCAGATCAAGGTCGGCAAGGACGGCATCATCGAAGATGCCAAGTTCAAGACCTATGGCTGCGGTTCGGCCATCGCCTCGTCATCGCTGGTGACCGAGTGGGTCAAGGGCAAGACGCTGGATCAGGCACTGGACATCAAGAACACCCAGATCGCCGAAGAACTGGCGTTGCCGCCGGTCAAGATCCACTGCTCGATCCTCGCCGAGGATGCGATCAAGGCCGCGGTGGCCGATTATCGAAAGAAACAGGGGGCCTGATCATGGCGGTAACTCTTTCCGAACCCGCGGCGAAGCATGTCGCCAACTTCATCGCCAAGCGCGGCAAGGGGGTCGGCATCCGCCTGGGCGTCAAGACCTCGGGCTGCTCGGGGATGGCCTACAAGCTGGAATTCGCCGATGCGTCCGAACCCGAGGACCTGATCTTCGAAAGCCACGGCGTCAAGGTGCTGGTCGATCCCAAGAGCCTGCCCTATCTGGACGGCACCGAACTCGACTACACACGGGAAGGCTTGAACGAGGGCTTCAAGTTCAACAACCCGAACGTCAAGGACGCCTGCGGTTGCGGCGAGTCGTTCAATACCTGATGCGTGTCTGTTGATCGCGCGATGACCACGTTCGACCTGAATTTTTCCGCCGACCACTTCACGCTGTTCGGCCTGCCGCAGGCGCAGGCGCTGGATCTTGCGAGCCTGGAAAACAGCTTTCGCGCGATCCAGGCCAAGGTGCATCCGGACAAGCATGCCCATGCTGCCGATTCCGATCGGCGCATGGCGATGCAGTGGGCGACGCGGGTCAACGAGGCCTTCCAGACCCTGAAGTCGCCCGGTCTGCGCGCACGCTATCTGCTCGGCCTGCTCGGCCACGATCCGCAGATCGAAAGCAACACGGCAATGCCCACGGAATTCCTGATGGACCAGATGGAGTTGCGCGAAGCCGTCATGGATGCGCGTGCGGGCGCCGACGAAGCAGCGCTGGACGCCGTGCGCAACCGCTTGCTGGGCGAAATCAAGGCCGACTACGTGCGACTGGCGGACTTGATCGACATCCGGAAGGATTTCGGTGCGGCGGCAATGCTGGTGCGGCAACTCATGTTCCAGGAAAAGCTGCTGCACGAAATCGACGACGCTCTCGAAGCCGTTACCGCTTGACTTCAGCGTCGCGTGAAACGGCGTTTCTGATCTTCGGATCGTTGCGCTCGAACATCACCGGTCGCTCCGAACAAGTTATTTTTCGCTAAAAGAAAAACATGGCACTACTACAGATTGCGGAACCGGGAGAGTCCGCGGCGCCGCACGAGCATCGCCTCGCCGTCGGCATCGACCTGGGAACCACCAATTCCCTCGTCGCCACCGTCAGGAGCGGGATGAGCGTCGTGCTCAACGACATCCAGGGCCGACCGCTGCTGCCCTCGGTGGTCGCTTATGCCGCCGACGGTAGCGTCGACGTGGGCTATGGCGCGGAGGCGAGGCAGTCCATCGATCCGAAGAACACCATCGTCTCGGTCAAGCGCTTCATGGGGCGCGGCCGGCGCGACATCGCGCACATCGAAACCCTGCCTTACGACTTCGTCGATGCCGAAGGCATGGTCAAGCTGCGCACCATTGCCGGCGTCAAGAGCCCCGTCGAGATTTCGGCCGAAATCCTGCGCACCGTGCGCAATCGCGCCGAGGCCTCGCTCGGCGGCGAACTGACCGGCGCCGTAATCACGGTGCCGGCCTACTTCGACGACGCCCAGCGCCAGGCGACCAAGGACGCAGCGCGGCTGGCCGGCCTCAACGTGCTGCGCCTGCTCAACGAACCGACGGCGGCCGCCATCGCCTACGGGCTGGACAATTCGGCCGAAGGCATCTATGCCGTGTTCGACCTCGGTGGCGGCACCTTCGACATTTCGATCCTGCGCTTGTCCAAGGGCGTTTTCGAAGTCATGGCCACCGGCGGCGATTCCGCGCTCGGCGGCGACGATTTCGACCATCGCGTCTTCTGCTGGATCATCGAGCAGGCCAAGCTGGCTCCGCTCTCGCCGCAGGATGCGCGGTTGCTGCAGATGCGCGCCCGCGAGGCCAAGGAACAGTTGTCGCAGCACGGCCAGGCGCCGATCACCGTCAAGCTGGGCAGCGGCGAGTATGTCGACCTGACGCTGACCACCGAAGTATTTACCGAGATCACCCGTACCCTGGTGCAGAAGGCCCTGACACCTACCAAGAAAGCCCTGCGCGACGCCGGGCTCACGGTGGACGAGGTGCGCGGCGTGGTGATGGTGGGTGGCTCGACGCGCATGCCGCAGATCCAGCATGCCGTGGCGGAACTGTTCAAGCAGGAGCCGCTCAACAACCTCGATCCGGAAAAGGTCGTGGCGCTCGGGGCGGCGATCCAGGCCAACCTGCTGGCGGGCAATCGCGCCGCCGGCGACGACTGGCTGCTGCTCGACGTGATCCCGCTTTCGCTGGGCCTGGAAACCATGGGTGGCCTGGTGGAGAAGGTGATCCCGCGCAACTCGACGATCCCCATCGCGCGCGCGCAGGAGTTCACCACCTTCAAGGACGGCCAGACTGCCATGGCCATCCATGTCGTGCAAGGCGAGCGCGAACTGGTTACCGATTGCCGCAGCCTGGCGCGTTTCGAATTGCGCGGCATGCCGCCGATGGTGGCCGGCGCGGCGCGCATTCGGGTGACCTTCCAGGTCGATGCCGACGGCCTGCTTTCCGTTACCGCCCGCGAGCAGACCACCGGGCGCGAGGCGCGGGTCGAGGTCAAGCCGTCCTACGGCCTCACCGACGACGAGATCGCAGGCATGCTGAAAGACAGCTTCAGCCATGCCGGTGACGACGCCTTCCGTCGCGCCTTGCGCGAGGCGCAGGTCGAGGCGCAGCGCCTGATCGAGGCCACCCAGTCGGCGCTGCTGGATTCCGGCGACCTCCTTTCGGTAGCGGAGCGGGCGCACATCGACGCCGCGCTGGCCAAAACACAGGCGGTGATGATCGGTGACGATCGTCGCGTGATCGACGAGGCGATGCGCGGCCTGAGCGCCGCCACCAATGAATTCGCGGCAAGACGCATGAACCAGAGCGTGCAACGCGCGCTCGCCGGCCGCAACGTGGACCAGATTACATGACCCAGATCATCGTTTTGCCCCATGTCGAGCTGTGTCCGGACGGCGCGGTACTCGACGCCGAACCCGGCATCTCGGTTTGCGACGCCTTGCTCGCCAACGACATCGAAATCGAGCACGCCTGCGAGAAGTCCTGCGCCTGCACCACCTGCCATGTCGTGGTCCGCGAGGGTATCGAATCCCTGGCCGACGCCGAGGAACTGGAAGAGGACATGCTCGACAAGGCCTGGGGCCTGGAGCCGAATTCGCGGTTGTCGTGCCAGGCCATCGTCGGCCGCACGCCGCTGGTGATCGAGATTCCGAAGTACACCATCAACATGGTCAAGGAAGGGCATTCGAAGAAATGAAGTGGACTGACAGCCTCGACATCGCCATCGAACTTTCCGAGGCGCACCCCGATGTCGATCCGACACGCATCAACTTCGTCGACCTGATGCGCTGGGTCATGGCGCTGCCGGGTTTCGAGGAAAACGAAACCCACTGTGGCGAAAAGAAGCTGGAAGCGATCCAGCAGGCCTGGATCGACGAACTGGAATAGTTCGGTGCTGGTCGACACCCACTGCCACCTTGACGCCGCGGAGTTTGACGCCGATCGGGCGGAGGTGGCGGCAGCAGCGGCTCGTGGCGGGGTGGGGTGCATCGTCGTACCCGCAGTCGAACGCGCCAACTTTGGTGCCGTTGCCTCCGTTTGCCGGGACTATCCCGGCTGCGCCGCCGCCTATGGCATTCACCCCATGTATGTAGATCGCGCGCGCGAGGAGGACCTCGACGCCTTGCGCGAAACTGTGCGGCGCGAACAGCCCTCGGCCGTCGGTGAAATCGGCCTCGACCACTTCGCCGAGCCGCGTGACGACGCGCGCCAGGAGTTTTACTTCAGCGCCCAGTTGCAGATCGCCCGCGACAACGACCTGCCGGTCCTGCTGCACGTCAGGCGCGCGATTGATCCCGTGCTGAAGGCCTTGCGCCGCTGCCGCGTCGCTGGGGGTATCGCGCATGCGTTCAACGGCAGCCGGCAGCAGGCCGACGAATTCATCAAGCTCGGCTTCAAGCTCGGCTTCGGCGGCGCCATGACCTTCCCTCGCGCCAGCCGCATACGGGAACTTGCCGCCAGCCTGCCGCTCGACGCGATCGTGCTCGAAACCGATGCGCCGGATATCCCGCCGCAATGGCAGGCCGGCGCTCGCAACTCGCCGGACCAGTTGCCGCGCATCGCGCGGACGCTGGCCGACCTGCGCGGCGTCGCGATCGAAGCTATCGCTGAAGCCACCACCCGCAATGCGACGACAGTCCTTCCCGGTCTGGCGCGGATACACTAGCGCTCACGCAACGAGAGCCATCTTTTGACGATGACACACGCGAAAACGAAGTTTCAGTGGCGGCTAACGCCGGCATCACCGTCGTTATGCTCAGCGGCCGTAGCTAAAGGCGAATTGAAGGCCCCCCACTCCCGTCCCCGCCCCGAGGCGAGGCTACTATCCAGCTCGCGTTGCTCGATAATCCTCCGTCGCCTCGAACGAGTTGTTTCACGTTAAGCTTTTTGCACCCCCACGACCAACCCAGAACAGGAGCTATCCCATGAGCACAACCGTTACCCTGCGCGGCACCCCGCTGCGCGTCGAAGGCGACCTTCCCGCCACCGGAGCCCAGGCGCCAGATTTCAAGCTGACCAGCGGCACCCTCGCCGATGTGTCGCTGAAGGACTTCGCGGGCAAGCGCAAGGTCTTCAACATTTACCCGAGTATCGATACTCCGACCTGCGCGACCTCGACCCGCAAGTTCAATGAAGCCGCCGGCAAGCTGGCGAACACCGTCGTGCTTTGCGTTTCCGGTGACCTGCCGTTCGCCGCCAAGCGCTTCTGCGACATGGAGGGCCTGGCCAATGTTTCCCATCTTTCCACCTTCCGCCATCCGGAGTTCATGAAGGAATGGGGCGTCGCATTCGCCGAAGGCCCGCTGGTCGGCCTGACCGTGCGCGCCGTAGTGGTGGTCGACGAGAACGACAAGGTGATCCACGCCGAGATGGTCCCGGAAATCGCACAGGAGCCGAATTACGATGCAGCGCTGAAGGCTCTCGGCTGACCGGATGGAAAGTCGCCGTCGCGCCAGCGCCGACTCTTGAGCAAAATAACGGGAGCTTCGGCTCCCGTTTTTCCGGACGCGCGGCGACGGCGGGTGTCATGCTGGCAGCACTGCTGCTTGCCGGATGCATGCAGCCGCCGAAGGCGCCGTTCGGGCCACCGCCGCCGGAACGGGTACGCAGCATTGCTTCCGGCCTTGATGCGGACCGCATGGCGCGTACCCGTGTTCGCATTGCCGGGATGCGCGCCAGTGCATCCGCGACGAAACGCTATCACCTCGCCAAGGCCGATGCATGGCTGGATTTCGCCACCGATGCGGGGCGCATCGAGGCCGGCGGCGACGCGGCCGAGGACGCGCTGGACCAGGCCATGGCCCTGCTTGGCGCCATGGAGCGTGGCAGAAGCCCGCCCTTGCGTACCCTGCACGTGGTCGCCAGCAGTGAGGTACATCCCGAACTCTGGGCACGGGTCGACCAGATCAAGAATAGTGCCGGCTTTCCCTGTTCCGTCGATCCGCTTGCGCGCGCGGAAGTGGCGCTGGTGTGGGCCGGTCACAAGGCCTACATCGGTGATCCGAAGGGAGCGGAGGAGGTGGGAGCGCGTGCGCTGCAGTTGCTTGACGCCGCAGGCGAGGAGGTTCGGCGCTGCTTCGCCGTTATGGAAGCCGAGCCGGTTCAGCCAAGCCTGCCGCGAATGGTGCCGGTGCCCATGCCCGCGCCGGCAGCCGCTTCCGTGCCGAGACCGGAACCGCTTGCAGCTGGAAGCGCGGCATCCGCGACGACGCTTGTCGATATCGTGCAACTGCCGACCGATACCCTGTTTCCCTTCGGTGCGACGCGGCTGAATGCGGCGCGCAGCGAATCGCTGCGCGACCTCGCGCGACGCATACGCGAAACACCGAAGCTGCTGTCCGTGCGCATCGGAGGACACACCGACCGGCTGTCGCGCAGCGGTCCGGAATTTAACCGGCGGCTTGGTGAGGCACGTGCCCGTGCGGTCGGCAAGGCCCTCGTCGCGCACGGTGTCGATGCCGCTTTGATCGACGCGCGTGGCCATGGCGACACCCAGCCGGTGGTGGAATGCCCCGGTCGGCGTACCCGGGCCATCATCGATTGCCTTGCGCCCAACCGCCGCGTCGTGATCGAGATTGAACGCGGCGAATGATCCGGCGGCGCGCTGGTGCCGTGTCGCCAGCGCCGACTTTTGAATGAAAAAAATGGGAGCCTTGGCTCCCATTTTTCTGGACGGTCAGGCCGTCGTCAGGCGGTTGGCTCGTCGCGATTGGCGCGCTTGCGTTCGTGCTCCTTGAGGAAGCGCTTGCGCAGGCGGATAGACTTCGGCGTGATCTCGACCAGTTCGTCATCGGCGATGAACTCGACGGCGGATTCGAGCGTCATCAGGATCGGCGGTACCAGGCGCACGGCTTCATCGGTGCCCGAGGCGCGTACGTTGGTGAGCTGCTTGCCCTTGATCGGGTTGACCACGAGGTCGTTGTCGCGGCTGTGCACGCCGATGATGATGCCCTCGTAGAGCGGGTCGCCCGGACTGACGAACATGCGGCCGCGATCCTGCAGCTTCCACAGGGCGTAGGCCACGGCGGCGCCGTTGTCCTGCGAGATCAGCACGCCGTTGCGGCGCTCGGCCATGACGCCGGCCATCGGACCGTAGTCGTCGAAAATGTGGCTGGCCATGCCGGTGCCGCGCGTCGCGGTGAGGAATTCGCCCTGGAAGCCGATCAGGCCGCGGGCGGGGATGCGGTACTCGAGGCGGACGCGGCCCTTGCCGTCGGATTCCATGTTGAGCAGTTCGCCACGGCGGCGGCCCAGTTCTTCCATGACGCCGCCCTGGTGGTCGTTCTCGATGTCCACCGTCAGCAGTTCGTAGGGCTCGCACTTCTCGCCATTGATGTCCTTGAACAGCACGCGCGGTCGCGACACGGCCAGTTCGTAGCCTTCGCGGCGCATGGTTTCGAGCAGGATGGTTAGGTGCAGTTCGCCGCGACCGGACACCAGGAACACGTCGGCATCCTCAGTGTCCTCGACGCGCAGGGCGACGTTGGCCAGCAGTTC
Organism: Sulfuritalea sp.; assembly: GCA_016716965.1. GTDB lineage: Bacteria > Pseudomonadota > Gammaproteobacteria > Burkholderiales > Rhodocyclaceae > Sulfuritalea. The sequence goes on from JADJUP010000050.1 coordinate 134,639, forward strand.
CTTCTGCAGGCGCTCGCGGATCTGGCGGCTGGTGACGTACTTGCCTTCCTTGCCGGCCAGCGGCGAGGTATTGACCTGGAAGTTCATGGTCAGCGTCGGCTCGTCGACCACCAGCGGCGCCATGCCCACCGGTGCGGCCGGGTCGCAGACCGTGACGCCGATGCCGACCTGTTCGATGCCGGTGACCAGCACGATGTCGCCGGCTTCGGCTTCGGTCGCCTGTTCGCGCTCGAGGCCGGTGAACATCATGATCTGGCCGATCTTGGCCTTGCCCTTGCTTTCGTCGCCGTACATCACCGCGACTTCCTGGCCGGCCTTCATCCGGCCCTGCTGGATGCGGCCGATGCCGATGCGGCCGACGTAGCTGTTGTAGTCCAGCGAGCAGATCTGCAGTTGCAGCGGCTGGTCGACGTCGACGGCGGGCTGCGGCGTGTGCTGGATGATCGCTTCGTAGAGCGGGCGCATGTCGGTGCCGGGCTTGGTCGCGTCAAGCATGGCGAAGCCGTTCAGGGCGGAGGCGAAGACCACCGGGAAGTCGAGCTGTTCCTCGGTCGCGCCGAGCTTGTCGAACAGGTCGAAGGTGTGGCTGATGACCCAGTCGGGGCGGGCGCCGGGACGGTCGATCTTGTTAACCACGACGATCGGCTTGAGGCCCAGCGCCAGCGCCTTGCGCGTGACGAAACGGGTCTGCGGCATCGGGCCTTCGACGGCATCGACCAGCAGCAGCACGCCGTCGACCATCGACAGCACGCGCTCGACCTCACCGCCGAAGTCGGCGTGGCCCGGGGTGTCGACGATATTGATGTGGGTGCCTTCGAAATCGATGGCGCAGTTCTTGGAAAGAATCGTGATCCCGCGCTCCTTTTCGAGATCGTTGGAATCCATGACCCGTTCGGCGACGGCCTGGTGGGCGGCGAAGGTGCCGGATTGACGCAGAAGTTGGTCGACCAGGGTGGTTTTGCCGTGGTCGACGTGGGCAATAATGGCGATGTTTCTGAGGGCGCGGGACATAGGGACCTTGGCGTTGTTGCAACGCGTTGCAATGCGGAAAAAAAGCCTGCTATTCTAGCACGCAGTCGCATCCGTTCCATTTGAATTTTCAGGGGATTTTTATGCTCGGCATCATCGGTGGCAGCGGCTTGACGCAACTCGCCATTCTCGACGTGTCACACCGCGAAGTCGTGCGCACGCCCTATGGTGAGCCGTCCGGCCCGCTCACCTTCGGCCGCATCGGATGCAGGGAGGTGGCGTTCATCGCCCGCCATGGCTACGGCCACACGATCCCGCCGCATCTGGTGAACTACCGCGCCAACTTGCATGCCCTGGAAAGTTCCGGCGTAACCCAGGTGGTCTCGGTGGCATCGGTCGGCGGCATCCGCGGCGATCTGGGCCCGGGGACGCTGGTCGTTCCGCATCAGATCATCGATTACACCTGGGGCAGGGAGATGACTTTCCAATCCGGAGGCGACGGTCCGGTAGTCCATGTCGACTTCACCGAGCCTTACGATGCCGACTTGCGCCGGATGCTGCTCGATGTCGCCGGTCGGGTCGGCGAGCCGGTGACCGACGGCGCCGTGTACGCCACGACGCAGGGCCCGCGCCTGGAAACCGCAGCAGAAATCAACCGGATGCAGGGCGATGGCGCAGACATCGTCGGCATGACCGGCATGCCCGAGGCCGGCCTGGCGCGCGAACTGGAATTGCCCTATGCCGCGCTCTGCGTGGTGGCGAACTGGGCCGCCGGCCGCGCCGATTCCCTGCACGGAATACGTTTCGAGAGCCTCGAAGCGGTATTGCAGGAGGCAATGGCGCGCGTGCGACGCATCATCGAAGGGCTGTGCGAGGCATGAGCAAGCCATGATCCGCGAGGTCCTGCGCATGGGCGATCCGCGCCTGCTCCGTGTCGCGCAGCCGGTGACGGCTTTCGCCACGCCGCAACTGGCCGAACTGCTGCGCGACATGCGCGACACCATGGCCCACCTCGATGGCGCCGGGCTCGCCGCGCCGCAGATCGGTGTCGACCTGCGCGTGGTGATCTTCGGCGGCTTCGCCAATCCGCGTTATCCGGATGCGCCGCCGGTGCCGGATACCGTGCTGATCAATCCCGATCTGACGCCCTTCGGCGAAGAGGAAGAGGAGGGCTGGGAAGGCTGCCTGTCGGTGCCCGGCCTGCGCGGCTGGGTGCCGCGCTGGAAGCGCCTGTACTACGCCGGCTACGACGAAAGCGGGCGCCGCTTCGAGCGCCGCGTCGAGGGCTTCCACGCACGGGTGGTGCAGCACGAATGCGACCACCTCGATGGCATCCTTTACCCGATGCGGGTGCGCGACTTTCGCCGCTTCGGCTTCACCGACGTACTCGACCTGCCTGACGTGGTCGACGAATAGCGGCGCCGTTCCGCCGGCGCCGACTTTCGGGAGAAGCCCGGCTTTATCCGGCCTTTGCGCGCTTGGCCTGCAGCCGCTGCGCGGTTTTTTCGATGCCGACGATGAAGCGGTTGTGCTTGCCGCGGGCGACTTCTTCGACAGCGTCGCGCGCGGTGAAACTGAAGGCGACGGCGCCGCCATTGACTTCGTCCAGGGTCACCGTGATGTCCACCCACATGCCCATCAGCGTGGCGCCGACATGGTCGAGTTCGACGCGGGTGCCGACCGAATCCTTGCCTGCTTCGATATTCGCCAGCAGCAGGTCGCGGCAGGCCATCTCGATGTCGTAGAGCAGGTTGGGCGTCGAATACACGCGGCAGTCGTCGCCCATGAAGCTGATGGTGCGATCGCGGTCGATTTCAACGTGGCGGGTGGCGCTGAGGCCGGGCTTGAGGGTGTCGCTCATGGTGTTTCCTCCTTGGTGTGTTCGATTCAGTTCGACTGGCGCCGGCGGATCGCGTCGGCATTGAGGCGGGCCTCGACGTAGCGCACCAGCGCCTTCGTGCCGCGCGCGCAGTTGCGGAAAATGCAGACGCCCTGGTCCATCAGGCGGGCGCTCATGACATCGTAGAGGCTGCCGCCATCGACGATGCCGATGATCGGCTTCTCGTTTCTATCCACCAGCGGCGGCATCAGGTGCACCGTGCTCTTCGGATCTGTAATGTCGAACCCGGGGCGCAGCTTGCTCGATTCGAGCGCGCGCACCGACGGGGCGGTGGGGTCGAGGCCGACCACCACCGCATCGATGTTCGGATCCTGCAGGAAGGCTTCGACGATCTGCAAATGCGCTTCGTCGTCGGCGCCGGGGTTGATGTCGATGGGATTGCGCACCTCGACCAGGGCATCCAGCTTCTTGGCCTTGAGGATGTCCTCCAGTTGCGTCACCGTCGCGGCTTGCAGCGTGCCCATCTCCATGGCGAAGGTCTCGGATTCGATCGAATCCGCCATGCCCACGGCTTCAAAACCGGCTCCGCTAATGGCGCCCAGGCGCCGCCCGCCGATCTTCTTGCCGTGCAGCGCACCGGCGATGTAGAACAGGTCGTCGAAGCTGTTGAAGTCGTCGGCGACGATGGCGCCGGCATGGCGCACCACCGAGTCGAACAGCACCGGGCCGCCGGCGATCGACGCCGTGTGGCCCATCACGCCGCCCATGCCGGGCGCGGTCTTGCCGGACTTGTAGACCACCACGTCCTTGCCCCTGGCCACGGCCTTGCGCACCGCGCGGGCGAAATCCAGGCCATCGAGATCCTTGAAGCCTTCGATGTAGATGCCGATGGTTTCGATCTCTGGCAATTCCGCGAACCAGGCCAGCATGTCGCCGTGGGTCAGGTCGGTCTGGTTGCCCAGGGCCAGCATGTAGCGCGGGTCCAGCCAGGGGTTCTGGCTGATGCGGGTGATCATGAAGGCGCCGCTCTGGCTCAGCATCACGGAGTTGCGCTCCGCCTTCTTCTTCGGTTTGGGCAGGCGCTCCAGCGGGATGAACCAGGAATCGTAGGAACCGGGATGCGAGACGACGCCCAGGCAGTTGGCGCCGAGGAACACCGGGCCGCCGCCAGGATTGGCGTGGGCCGCATTGATGCGCCCGGCCAGGGCGGCAGCAGGTTCCCGACTGGCCCGGGTTTCGCCCAGGCTGCCGGGGATCAGCATCACCGATTCGACGGAGTCGGTGGCGATGATCTCGTCGACCAGGTCGTAGACCGCACTGGCGGCCACGGCGACGATCAGCAGGTCGAGCTTGTGGTCCAGCGCCTTCAGGCTTTCCACGCATTTGACGCCGTCGATCTCGGTTTCGCCGGGACGGATGATGCACATCCGTTCCTTGTCGTAGCCGCTGCCCATCAGGTTCTTGAGGATGATGCGGCCGAAGTTCATGTTGGTCGAGGAGACGCCGATGATGCCGATCGACTTGGGATGGATCAGCTTCTCGATCTTGGCTATCGGGCGTGGCAGGCGGCCCGGCGCGGCGGCCGAGAACTCGCATTTGGCGGCGCCGACGCTGATGCCGGTGCCGACCGTTGCCGGGTTGAGTTCGAGGCTTTGCAGCACGACCGTCGACTCCGGATTTCCCGGCGATAGTCCCTGCGCGAGGGCCAGCATGCCTTCGAAGCAACTCGTCAGCGCTGCGTCGGGCGAAGGGCCGCCACCGCGCTTCGCGGCGGCAGCGAGGCGCTGGTAGGCGATGCTGCGGCGAAACAGGGCGAGGAAGTCGGCGGCATCGGTCAACTCCGCGACCGCGTACACCGAGGCGCGATCCTTGCGGAAATTGCCTTCGTCGAGTTCGGCGTCGGTGCCGCCGATGCCGGCGCTGATCACCATGCCGAACTCGCGCGTGTTGTCGAGGCTGATGCGAAGTTCGCCGCCGGCGGCCGAGGCGCCAGCCGGGGCGAAACTGGCCCCGATGGCTGTCATCAGGTCCACGAGGCCGTTCTGGTCGAGGGCCGTTTGCCCGTTTGCGGCAGCGTAGCGGATGCGGTTGCGTATTTCGGCGATCGCCGATGGGTGGCTCGATGTGGCGCTTGCTGTGCTTGCCATGGTGCTTGCTCCCTGGATTGCGCAGGGCCGGTCACACCCTGTCGGTGCCGCACTATAACAGATACAGAAATATCATCAAAAAGTATATGAACTGTATCGGTTGATATCCAGCAGAATCAGGCGGTGGTCAGCGGCTTTCGCTCCGGCACCCGCTCCAGGCCGCCGAAGCGCTCATAGAAATAGGGCGCTGCCGCCGGCAGCGGGCCGCTCGCGGTTTCGCAGACCTGCAGCAGGTGCTGCTGGGCCAGCGGGTAGGTGATGCGGTAGAGGTCCTGGCACAACTGGCGCGCCACGCCGCCGCTCCAGTCCGCCGGCAGCAGTTGCGAAGGCAGTTGCGGATCATGCAGCAGGGCGCGGCGGAAGTCGTGCATCAGCAGGGTCTGGACCAGGAAGCATTGCTCCGGATCCAGGCTGTTGGCGGCGCGCAGGGTGCGCAGGACGGGGCGGAACAATTCGATGAAATCCAGGTACTTGGCCGCCAGGGCGTCAAGATTCCAGCACTCATGGACCAGTTCCTGCAGGGGCTTGCTGGTCAGGGCGCTGATGTTGAGCGCCTTCATGGCGACCACCTTGTCGTGGGCGCCGCTCTCCTGCAGGATGTCGAGCAGGGCCTCGGTATCGGCCGACGGGTGGGCGAGGATGCCTGAAGCCAGTGCGCCGTAGCCGGCCCAGGCCAGTTCCTTGCGCAACTGGTCGCGCTGCGGATTGCCCAGCGAACCCGGAATCAGCACCAGTTGCCATTCTCCCGCCCAGGTGTCCTGCGGGACGCTGTAGATGCGCCGGTAGGCGTGTTCGAAGCGGCGTCGGCCCGAGGTGGTCAGGCTGTAGTAACTCTTGCGGCCGAGTTGTTCGGAGACCAGCCATTTTTCCTGGGAAAGCCGGTAGACGCTGGTGCGCACCATGCGCTCGTTGAGTCCCAGCGGCTGCACCAGGCGGATGAAGCTGCCGAGCCAGACCGTGCCGCCATGGGGTGCGATGAAGTCGCCGTAGATGGTGATGATCAGCGAGTTGGCGCGGGTCGGGTGCTGGTCGAGGAAGTCCTTGATCCACTGGGTCAGGTGTCGGCTTTTCACTTTGGCTTTCGTCGATGTGGGCGCGGTTCCGGTTGAGGTGGCGCGGACGGGGTGCGTGGCAGCAACCGCGTTGCGGGCATTGTATTTGAAGCCGGCGTATCCCGTATTCCGTATAAGGCGTTTCTAATATGATACAAAAAGCTTGCTACTGAATCAAATAAAATGTATCGTATTGGCACTGGGGGCAATCGCTGCCCCGACCATCCGGTGAGTCAGGCAATGCAAATCGAGGCAGGCGCAAGCGTCGAGGCACACAACAGCTACCGCGTGCAGCGTCGGGTCGGAGGCATTGTCATCGGCGGCGAGGAGAGCGTTGCCGAGGAGACCCCGGTGGCGCTGGTGTACAACGGCATCTCTCACGCGGTAATGTTGGCGACGCCGGATGACCTTGAGGACTTCGCCCTCGGATTCAGCCTCAGCGAATGCATCGTCCGCCGGCCCGGCGAAATCCTCGACCTCGACATCGTCGAGCGCGATAACGGCATCGAGATACAGATGCGCGTATCCGCAGAGCGTGCCCTGCAACTCAAGGAATTTCGTCGCAGCATGGCGGGTCGCACCGGTTGCGGCCTGTGCGGCACGGAAAGCCTCGACCAATTGAAGCGCCGCGCGACCCGCGTGGATTCCGAGGCAGTCCTTTCCAGTGGCGCCCTGCCGCGGGCGCTGGCCGGCCTTGAATCGATGCAGCAGTTGTTTCGCCTGACGGGTGCCGTGCATGCGGCCGCCTGGTGCAATGCGCAGGGCGCGATCGAACTGGTACGCGAGGATGTCGGTCGCCACAACGCGCTGGACAAGGTGATCGGCGCGGTCGCCGCGCAGCGCGGCGATTTCGGCGCCGGTTTCGTCCTGATGACCAGCCGCGCCAGCTACGAAATCGTGCAAAAGGCGGCCGCCGTGGGCATCGCGGTGGTGGCGGCGGTTTCCGCGGCCACCGGCATGGCGGTCAGGGTCGCTGAAGAGTCCGGCGTCACGCTGGTGGGCTTCGTTCGCGGCGAGCGCCACTGCGTTTATACCCATCCAGAACGCGTCATTCACGTCCCTGCGCACTAGCGCAATGGACCGCATCCAAACGGATTTCGAGGACAAGAACATGGAAGCAGCCCAGCCCAAGTCGGTCAAGCATGTGCCCAGTTACTGCTACAACTGCGTATCGGGTCCCGACCTGATGACGGTCAAGGTGGTCGACGGCATCGCCACCGAAATCGAACCGAACTTCGCCGCGGCCGACGTTCATCCGGCCAAGGGCAAGGTCTGCGTCAAGGCCTACGGCCTGGTGCAGAAGACCTACAACCCGAATCGCATCAGTACGCCGATGAAGCGGACCAACCCGAAGAAGGGCCGCAACGAGGATCCGGGCTTCGTGCCTATCTCCTGGGATGAGGCGCTCGACATCGTCGCCGACAAGCTCAAGGCCGTGCGTGCCAAGGGCCTGGTCGACGAGGCTGGCCTGCCGCGCGTCGCGGTGAGCCTCGGCCACGGCGGCACGCCGTCCAACTACATGGGCACCTTCCCGGCCTTCCTCGCCGCCTGGGGCGAGGTGGATTTCAGCTTCGGCTCGGGGCAGGGCGTCAAGTGCGTGCATTCCGAGCACCTTTACGGCGAGTTCTGGCATCGCGGCTTCACCGTCGCCGCCGACACGCCGAACTGCCGCTACAACATCGCGGTCGGCGCCAACGTCGATGTCACCGGCGGCCCGTGTGCGGTGATCCGCCATGCCGACGCCCGCGTGCGCGGCTACAAGCGCGTCCAGGTCGAGCCGCACCTGACGGCGACCGGCGCCTGTTCCGCCGAGTGGGTGCCGATCCGGCCGAAGACCGATCCCGCCTTCCTGTTCGCGCTGATCCATGTCCTGGTGCGCGAGAACGGCCTCGACAAGCTCGATGTCCCTTTCCTGCGCGACCGCACCGCCTCGCCCTACCTCATCGCTCCCGACGGCCTCTACCTGCGTGATCCGCAAAGCGGCAAGCCGCTGGTGTGGGACGAGAACACCGCGACGGCTGTGCCGCACGACACGCCGGGCACGAAACCCGCCGTGGCCGGCAGCTACCGCGTCGCCAGTGCGGTGGTGGTCGATGCCGACAAGGAGCGCCGCGAGTACAGCGACGTCGAAGGCAAGACCGCCTACGAGATGTTGTCGGGGCACATCGAGAAGTACTCGCCGGAATGGGCGGAGACGATTTGTGACGTCAAGGCCGAAACCATCCGCCGCATCGCCAACGAATACCTGGAAGCCGCCAGCATCGGCGAGACCATCGTGATTGACGGCAAGACCCTGCCGCTGCGGCCGGTCGCCGTGACGTTGGGCAAGTCGGTGAACAACGGCTGGGGCGCCTTCGAGTGCTGCTGGGCGCGCACCGTGCTGGCGGCGCTGGTCGGCGCGCTGGAAAATCCGGGCGGACTGCTCGGCACCACTGTGCGCCTCAACAAGTCGCGCGACAACCGCCATCTGTCGGTCGCTCCGGGCGAAGACGGCTTCATGGTGCAGTACTTCAATCCCACCAGCAAGGAAGAGTGGCAGACCGCCCCTTCGACGCGCAACCTGCACCAGACGCTGGTGCCCATCGTCGGCCACAACGGCGCCTGGAGCCAGGCGCTGGGCCCCACGCAACTGGCCTGGATGTTCCAGGGCGAGCGGCCCGACGACTGGAACATGCCGATGCCGACGCTGCCCGAGGTCTGGCTGGTGTATCGCTCCAACCCCTCGATTTCCTTCTGGGATACGCGCCACCTGGCCGAGATCGCCGCGCGCTTCCCGTTCATGGCCTGCTTCGCCTACACGGTGGACGAGACCAACTACATGGCCGACGTGCTGTTGCCCGAGGCCACCGACCTCGAATCGACGCAGATGATCCGCATGGGCGGCACCAAGTACATGGAGCAGTTCTGGGACCACAAGGGTGTCGTGTTGCGCACCAAGGCCGTCGAGCCGCAGGGCGAGGCGCGCGATTTCACCTGGATCACCACCGAACTGGCGCGTCGCACCGGCCTCCTCGGTCCCTACGTCAAAGCCATCAACAAGGGCATTTCCGGCGTCTCGCCGCTGAAGGGGGAGGGCTACGATTTCAGCTTCGATCCGGCCACGCCGCCGGCCCCCGAGCAGATCTGGGATGCCGTCTGCCGCGCAGCGACGATCACCCTGTCGGAAGGACGCGAGGAACACGACCTGGCCTGGTTCAAGGAACATGGCTTCTACACGGTGCCGATGTCGCGCCTGGAGTGGTACCTGACGCCGACCATGGAGCAGCACGGCCTGCGCTACGAGTTGCCCTACCAGGAGCGCCTGATGCGCGCCGGCCGCGAACTCGGTCGCCGCCTGCACGAGCAGAAGACCAACTGGTGGGACGAGCAGCTCTCCGAATACACGGCATTGCCGGAATGGCACGACGTGCCGGGGCGCTGGATCCGCAACCTGGAAAAGGCCGGCGCCAAGGCGGAGGATTTTCCCTTCTGGCTGCTGACCACCAAGAGCATGCAGTACCACGCCGGCGGCAATGCCGCAATCGAGGTCATGCACGAAGTGGCGCAGAACATGCGCGGCCATGCCGGCGTGATCATGAATGCCAAGACCGCCGCTTCGCTGGGCATCGCCGAAGGCGACCGGATCGAGGTGCGCTCCCACATCGGCGCCACCTACGGCAAGGCGGCGCTAGTGCAGGGCGTGCGGCCCGACACGCTGGTCATCATCGGCCAGTTCGACCACTGGGCGACGCCCTTCGCCAAGACCATGGAAGCCCCCAGCCTCAACAGCATCGCGCCGATGTCGCTGGACCTGACCGACGCCACCGGTTCCGGTGCCGACATCGTGCGGGTAGCGGTACGGCGCATGGAGCAGGGAGTGACAGCATGAGCCGCTATGTGATGACCATCGACCTGCGCCGCTGCGTCGGTTGCCAGACCTGCACGGCCGCCTGCAAGGGTGCCAACGCGACGCCGCCCGGCATCCAGTGGCGGCGTGTGCTCGACATCGAGAGCGGCGAGTTTCCCGATGTGCGCCGCACCTTCCTGCCGGTGGCCTGCATGCATTGCGGCAATCCGCCCTGCGAGGAAGTTTGCCCGACGCGCGCGACGACCAAGCGTGCCGATGGCCTGGTGGCGATCGACTACGACCTGTGCATCGGATGCGCCAACTGCGTCATGGCCTGTCCCTACGACGCCCGCTCCATAGTGCATGAGCCGCACTACGCCTACAGCGACTCGCCGATGGCGTCCGAAGCCAAGCGCTTCGACCCGAATCGGGTCGGTGTCTCGATGAAATGCACCTTCTGCAAGGATCGCATCGAACTGGCCGAACGCACCGGGCAGATTCCGGGTGTCGATCCGGAAGTCACGCCGGCTTGCGTCAATTCCTGCATCTCCGGCGCCATGGGTTTCGGCGACATGGAGGATAGCCAAAGCAGCGTCAGGCGCCTGCTGGCTGAGACGCAACATTTCCGCATGCACGAAGAGCTGGGTACCGAGCCCAGCGTTTACTACGTCTGGGACAAGTCATGAAGCCATTCATTCCTCGCGCGGCGGCACTGGCGGCGCCCAAGCAGCAGCGCAACTGGGACTGGCGTGCCGCCGCCAACTTCATTTGCGGCGGTGCCGGCGGCGGCCTGTTGCTCGCGGTCGCTTTTGCCGGCATTGAAACGCCAGCGGCGCGCATCGCGGTGCTGCTCGGCCTCGCCCTCATCGCCACCGGCCTGACCTGCGTCTGGTTCGAGATCGGGCGACCCTGGCGCGCGATGAACGTGTATCGACATTTCGCCACGTCGTGGATGACGCGTGAAGCGGTGGTGGCCCTGGTCGTGTTTGCCATGGGTGGCCTGGCCCTGCTGACTGGAGCAAAGGCATTCATCGTTCTCGCCGGTATTTGCGGTCTGGCTTTTCTCTACAGCCAGGCACGCATACTCGCCGCCAACAAGGGCATTCCCGCCTGGCGCCATCCGGCGAGCGTGCCGCTGCTGGTCGGCACCGGGCTTGCGGAGGGTGCCGGCTTTCTGTCCTGCGTCGCTGCCTGGTTCGGAGCGGCGGCCAGTTCCTGGGTCGCGCTGGTCCTGATGGTGCTGATCGGCCTGCGCGCCTGGTTCTGGAAAAGCTTCCTCGCCCGACTGGATGGGGACGGTGCGCCCGATGCGGCACTCAAGGTACTGCATGGAATGTCGTCACGCCTGCTGCTGCTCGGCCACGCGGTGCCGGCAATTGCCGCTGCGCTGGCCTTGGCCGGCGCGCCCGGGCGGGGCGGTTGGCTGCTGGCGGCGGGTTTCCTGACTGTAGGCGGCGGCTGGTTCATGAAGTACACGCTGGTGCGGCGCGCCGCATTTACGCAGGGTTTGTCGATTGCGCACCTGCCGGTGCGCGGCCGGGGAGTTTCCGGCCCGCAAGTCAAACCCGGATGGAAATCCATCCCGGGCGCCAAAGCGGGATAATCGGTTTCAGGGAAGCAGACAACAGGCGGAGCCCACGAGCCCCGTCGAACTGGAGGAGACGGGATGTACGAAGTACGCTTTCATGGCCGTGGCGGTCAGGGTGCCGTAACGGCCGCCGCGATGCTGGCCGCTGCCTTGCTGGAAGAAGGCAAGTACGCGGTGTCGATTCCGTCCTTCGGATTCGAGCGACGCGGCGCACCGGTGGTCTCCTTCCTGCGTTGCAGCGATCGCGAGATACGCCAACTGACCAACATCTACACGCCGGACTGCCTGATCTGCGTCGATCCGACGCTGGCGAAATCGGTCGATATCTTCGCCGGCCTCAAGCCCGGCGGTACTCTGGTCCAGGCCACGCACCGCCCCCTCGAGGAAGTCGCCATCGCCGACACGGTGGGTACGGTCGGCCTGTGCGACGCCATCGGCATTGCGCTGCAAATATTCAAGAAGCCGATCACCAACACGCTGATGCTGGGCGCTTTCGCCAGGACTACCGGCATCGTTTCGCTGGATGCGCTGAAGCGTTCCCTTGAAGATTCGGATTTCCGCGACGCCGGCCTCAGGCAGAACATGGATGCACTCGAACGCGGCTACAACGAGACGACGGTGCACACCATAGAGCGGAGGGTCGCCGCATGAGCAGGCATACCAGCTATCCGATGTTCAATCTCGCCGTCGCCAACGTGCCGGACGACCTCAGTCCCGTAGCCACCGTCATGAGCCCGATGCTGCCCGGCGACTGGCGCAGCATGCGGCCCGTGGTTGATCGCGACAAGTGCGTGAAATGCGCCGTGTGCTGGCTCTACTGCCCGGTGCAGTGTGTCGAGGAAAAGCCGGCCTGGTTCGACTTCAACCTTAAGACCTGCAAAGGCTGCGGCATCTGTGCCAACGAATGCCCGCAGCGCGCGATCACCATGATTCCGGAGGCAACATGAGCCCGAATCGCCGTATCGCCAGCGCCGACTCTTGTAACTGCACCCCGATTGCGGAGGCCGCATGACTACCGCCACCCTTGAAACGCCGATCCCGACCAAGCCGGCGAAGCAGAAAGTCATGCTGGTCGAAGGCAACGAAGCCGCCGCTCTGGGCGTCGCCCTGGCACGGCCGGACATGGTTGCCGTGTATCCGATCACGCCGCAGTCCTCGCTTGTGGAACACGTCGCCAAGCTGATCGCCGACGGCAAGATGGACGCCGACATCGTCGATGCCGAGGGCGAGCATTCGGTGCTCTCCGTGCTGCAGGGCGGGGCACTGGCCGGTGCGCGGACCTATACCGCGACCTGCGGTCCGGGCCTGGCCTTCATGTTCGAACCCTATTTCCGCACTTCGGGCATGCGCCTGCCGATCGTCATGTCGATCGTCACCCGCGACGGCATCACGCCGCAGTCGGTGTGGGGCGGACACCAGGACGCCATGACGGTACGCGAGGTGGGCTGGGTGCAGGTGTATTGCGAGACGGTGCAGGAAGTGCTCGACACCACCATCATGGCCTTCAAGATAGCCGAACACCACGATGTCATGCTGCCGGTGAACGTCTGCCTCGACGGCAACTATCTGTCGTATGGAACCTCGCGCGTCGAGCTGCCGAACCAGGAGGACGTCGATGCCTTCATGGGCGCCAAGGACGTGAATTGGCACGTGGCGCTCGACCCGCTGCGGCCGATGGCGGTCGATCCGCTCACCGGCGGTTCGGGCGGCAAGGGGCCGTCGACTTTCGTGCGCTATCGCAAGGGCCAGTGCCGTGGCATGCAGAACTCGCTGCGCGTGATCGAGGAAGTGCATGCCGAGTGGGCGCAGCGCTTCGGCCGCAGCTTCGCGCCGCTGGTCGAGGAATACCGCCTCGATGGCGCCGACTACGCGATCATGACCCTGGGCAGCATGACCGGTGCGGCCAAGGATGCGATCGACGAGGCGCGCGACGCCGGCAAGAAGGTCGGACTGATCAAGATCAAGACCTTCAGCCCCTTCCCGGTCGAGGCGCTGCTCAAGTCGCTGAACAAGATCCAGGCGCTGGGCGTGGTCGACCGTTCGGTCGGCTTCCGCTGGAACTGCGGGCCGATGTACCAGGAGACCATGGGCGTGCTCTATCGCCTCGGGCGCCACATTCCGTCGATGAGCTTCATCGGTGGCCTGGCCGGCGCCGACATCACCACCGGGCACTTCCACCGCGTCATCGAAGCGACCGAGAAACTGCTGAGCAGTCCGGCGCCGATCGAGCCGGTTTGGCTCAACGAAAAGGACTGACCATGGAACAGACAAAGTATCTCGTGGTCGGCAGCAGCCACGCCGCACTCGAAGCGGTGACGGCGATCCGCATGCACGACCCCGAGGGCAGCCTGACGCTGCTGACGCGCGATCCGCACCTGCCGTACTCGCCGACCGTGCTGCCTTACGTGGTTTCCGGCCGTTCCGCGCCCGACGGAATTTTCCTGCGCGACGAGAAGTTCTTCGCCACGCTCGGAGTGCAACTCAAGCGCGGCACGGCCCTCAAGGCCCTGCATGTCGAACGCAATGCTGCCGAACTCGCCGACGGCAGCGAGATCGCCTACGAGAAGGTGCTGCTCGCCACCGGTGCCTCGCCGGCGATTCCGCCGATTCCCGGCCTCGACCAGGTTGCCTACCACGTGCTGCGCACGCTCGACGATGCGACCAAACTCAATGCCGCGATCAAGAACTCGAAACGGGCCGTGGTGATGGGCGCGGGGCTGGTCGGCATGCATGCCGCCGAGAACCTGGTCAAGGCCGGCGCCAAGGTGACCATCGTCGAAATGGCCAAGCAGCTGACCGACGGCTACTTCGATGCGACGGCGGCAGGACTGATCGCAAAGGCATTCACCGACAACGGCGCAACCATCCTTACCGGCAGCCGTGTGGTCAAGCTCGCATCGTCCGCAATCGGCGCATTGCTGACACTTGAGAACGGCACGACACTCGAAGCCGACCTGCTGCTGGTTGCTACCGGCGTCAAGCCGAACATGGAGTATCTGGCCGGCAGCCAGGTCGAACACGATCGCGGCATCCTGGTCAGCGACACCATGCAGACCAGCGTCGCCAACGTCTGGTCCGCCGGTGATTGCGCGCAGGCCAAGGGTTTCTACACCGATGCGAAGATCATGAACGCGATCCTGCCGGACGCTACGGAGCAGGGCCGCATTGCCGGCATGGCGATGGCGGAGGATCCGGGATTGAAGAAATATCCCGGCGGCGTGCCGCTCAACACCTATCACTTCTTCGGCCGCCATGCGATTTCCGTCGGTTCGAGCAAAGTGCCCGAGGGCGGTGAAGTCGTGACGCGTTTCGACGAAGCCAGCGGCCGTTACCTGAAGGCGATCTTCAGTGCCGACAACCGGCTGACGGGCATCTACGGCGTCAATGAATTCTTCGACGGTGGCGTGATGTGCCAGTTGATCCTGCGCCGGATCGACCTGTCGCCGGTGAAGGGGCGCTTCCTCGCCGAACCGATGAAGGTCGGCCGCGAGATCATGTCGAAGACGTGGAGATAAGCATGGGAACATTTGGAGGGGCCTACAACACCATCGCCTTCGATGCCAACAAGTGTGATGGCTGCGGCGACTGCATGACCGCCTGCGCCACGGCAAAAGTCGGCGTTGGCGACACGGCAAGATCGCGCATTCAGATCGTCGGCAGTGCCGATGACGGGTTCGAACTGGCGCTGTGCCGCCAGTGTGCCGATCCGAAGTGCGTCACGGTGTGTCCGGCCGCCGCACTGACCAAGAATTCCGCCAGCGGCGTGATCGACTGGAATGGCGACAAGTGCGTCGACTGCCTGTTGTGCACCGTCGGCTGCGCCTATGCCGGCATTGCGCTCGATGCCGGCACCGGCCACGTCGCCAAGTGCGACACCTGTGACGGCGCGCCGGCCTGCGTGCCGGCCTGCCCGCACGACGCGCTGACCTACATCACCACCTCGCGCATCTACAACGAGGTCGGCGACTGGGAAGACCTGTTCGCGCCGGGACTCGCCGGCTGCCAGGGCTGCAATACCGAGCTGCTGATGCGCCATACCCTGCGTCGCACCGGTCCCGAGACCGTGCTGGCGACGCCGCCGGGTTGCGTGCCCGGCATGGGTTCAGTCGGCTTCAACGGCACGACGGGCACCAAGGTGCCGGTCTTCCATCCGCTGCTGACCAATACCGCGGCCATGCTGGCCGGCGTCAAGCGCCAGTACAAGCGGGTCGGGCGCGAGGTATTGGCGCTGGCCATCGCCGGCGACGGCGGCGCTTCCGACGTCGGCTTCCAGTCCCTGTCGGGTGCTGCCGAACGCAACGAGCAGATCCTGTTCATGGTGGTCGACAACGAAGGCTACATGAACACCGGCATGCAGCGTTCCAGTTGCACGCCCTACGGCGCCTGGACCTCGACCACTCCGGTCGGGCAGGGCACCGGATCGGGCGGCATGCCCTCGCAGGGCAAGACGCAGGACGCCAAGAACCTGCCGCTGATCATGGTGAACCACCGCTGCGAGTATGTCGCGACGGCCTCCACCGCCTACATGGAAGATCTCTACGACAAGCTCGACAAGGCCATCGCGGCCTCCAAGCGCGGCTTCGCCTATCTCCACGTGTATTCGCCCTGCACCACGGGCTGGCGTTTTCCGACCGACCAGAACATGGAGGTGGCGCGCAAGGCGGTGGAAACCAACTTCGTCATGTTGTGGGAATACAACCCTGCGGACGGCCTGCATTTCACCCGGCCGGTGGACGACCCGCTACCGGTCACCGAGTACCTCAAGGCCATGGGGCGTTTCCGCCATCTGAGCGAGGATCAGATTTCACACATCCAGGGCAAGGTCGTGGAAAATCTTGCTTTCGTAAAACAAATGGCCCACGTGGCAAAAGCATAGGGGGAGCAGGGGTGAGCGCAAATAATTCGCCGGGCAATGGCCTGGAATCCATCGAGAAGGCAAGTCGCGAAGAGTTGCAGGCTCTGCAGTTGCAGCGCATGAAATGGTCGCTGCGGCACGCCTACGACAACGTGCCGCATTACCGCAAGAAGTACGACGCCGCCGGGGTGCATCCGGATGACCTCAAGACCCTGGCCGATCTGGCCAAGTTTCCCTTCACCACCAAGCTCGACCTGCGCGACACCTACCCCTACGGCATGTTCGCGACGCCGATGCGGGACGTGGTGCGGATTCACGCCTCGTCCGGGACCACGGGCAAGCCGACGGTGGTCGCCTACACCAAGAACGACATCGCGATGTGGGCGGGCCTCATGGCGCGCTCGCTGCGTGCGGCAGGTTGCTCGGCCGACGACATCATCCTCAATTCCTACGGTTACGGCCTGTTCACCGGCGGCCTCGGCGCCCACTATGGCGGCGAAGCCTTGGGTGCGACGGTGATCCCGATGTCCGGCGGGCAGACCGAAAAGCAGGTGCAGCTGATCCAGGATTTCAAGCCGACCGTCATCATGGCCACCCCCTCCTACGTGCTGACGATCGCCGACGAAATGATCAAGCAGGGCATCAATCCGAGGGAAACCAGCCTGCGCGTCGGCGTCTTCGGCGCCGAGCCCTGGACCAACGAGATGCGGCGCGAGATCGAAGAGCGCCTCAACATCGATGCCATCGATATCTATGGACTGTCGGAGGTGATGGGGCCCGGCGTGTCTTGCGAGTGCATCGAGACCAAGGACGGACCGCACATCTGGGAGGACCATTTCTATCCGGAAATCATCAATCCCGAAACCGGTGAAGTGCTGCCCGACGGCGAGATCGGCGAACTGGTATTCACCTCGCTGTCGAAGGAGGCGCTGCCCATCCTGCGCTATCGGACCCGCGACCTGACCCGCCTGCTGCCCGGCACGGCGCGCCCCATGCGGCGCATGGAAAAGATCACCGGCCGCAGCGACGACATGCTGATCATCCGCGGCGTCAACGTTTTTCCGACGCAGATCGAGGAGATCCTGCTGAAGAATCCGAATCTTTGCGCCCAGTACCAGTTGCAGGTATCCCGCGAAGGGCATCTGGACAAGCTCGATGTCTACGTCGAAGTGCGCAGCGACCTTTCCAATTCGGTCAGCGAGGCGCAACGGACCGAGATCGGCGCCAGCGTGCAACACCAGATCAAGGTCCTGGTAGGGGTTACCGCCGACGTGCATGTTGTCGAAACCGACAAGGTCGAACGGACGCTTGTTGGCAAAGCGCGACGGGTAATCGACCGGCGTCCGAAATAGGCCGAAAGCGGTTGATTATTCCCTTTGGCCTAATGTATTATTGTTCAATAGGCTGTGTTTAGATTGTGAATTATAGTGCAGTTTTGCATTCCAGTTATTCATCCATGCTATTGCTGGATAGGTTTGGTTGATATGATCGGAGAGGCAATTCAGTAACCATGAATGCAGCACCTGCAGTTCCAGTGAAATTTCAATAAGGCGTGTCATGCGCCAACTACAGAGGAGATGTAAATGAACAAACTGTTGGTAAAAACCCTGATTGCAGCCTCGGTTGCCGGCACCGCCTTCGCGGCACAGGCTCAGGAGGTGACACTGAAGGTGCACCATTTCCTGTCGGCCCAGACCTTCATCCACACCGGCGTGTTCGAGCCGTGGTGCGCCAAGCTCGGCAAGGAATCCAACAACCGCATCAAGTGCCAGATCTATCCTGCGATGCAATTGGGTGGTTCGCCGCCGCAGCTTTTCGACCAGGCCAAGGACGGTGTAGCCGACGTGGTGTGGACTGTGTTGGGCTACTCTGCCAACCGGTTTCCGATGTCGGAAGTATTCGACCTGCCGTTCACGATGACGAATGCCGAAGCCACCAGCCGCGCCGCCTGGGACTTCACCCAGCAGTATGCCAAGCATGAATTCAAGGACGTCCACGTCCTCGCGGTGCACGTTCATGGCCCCGGTGTTTTGTTCACCACCAAAAAAGAAATGAAATCAATGGAGGACTTCAAGGGCATGAAGTTCCGCGCGCCGACCCGCCTGACCAACAAGATGCTCGCTTCGATGGGAGCGACGCCGGTCGGGATGCCGGTACCGGCGGTTCCGGAAGCGCTGTCCAAGGGCGTGATCGACGGTGCCGTGATTCCCTATCAGGTGGCTCCCAGCCTCAAGGTTCAGGAACTGGTGAAGCATGCCGCCGAGACCGATCCCAAGTATCCGGCGCTTTACACCACGGTCTTTACCATCGCGATGAACAAGGCAAAGTACGACTCGCTGCCGGCCGACCTGAAGAAGGTCATCGACAACAATTCCGGGCAGGAGTTTTCCGCCATGGCCGGGCGCGTACAGGCAGCAGACGACGCTCCCGGACGGGAGAAGTTCGTGGCTGCCGGCGTCCCGATCAACGTCATACCGGCAACTGAACTGGCAAGGTGGAAGAAGGCTACCGACGCGCTCGACGACGAATGGATGGCCAACATGACCAAGGCCGGCCATGATGGTCCCAAGTTGCTGAAAACAGCGCACGACCTGGTCAAGAAATACACCAAGTAACAGGTAGCAAAGCAGCGCCGGGCGCCGGAGGTACCGGCCCCGGCGTTTTGCTGCACTCGGCCCGCATCGAGTGCCCGCAATTAGATCAGGAGAAAGCGATGGCAGACGCCATATTCGTAGACAGGGACGTGCAACCCGCCGTGCTGGCAGGGCGCGTGTTGAACAAGACGTGCCGCGCCTTCGCGATCGGTTCCGGCATTACCCTGATTCTGATGGCCCTGATGTCCCTCACCAGCATCGTCGGTCGCAGCGTTTTTGGCAAGCCGATACTCGGCGACTACGAATTGGTGCAGATGATGTCCGCTGTTGCCATCACCATGGCCCTGCCTTTCTGCCAGATGATACGGGGCCACATCATTGTCGATTTCTTTACCACGGCGACGCCGCCGAAATTCAACCGGGCCTGCGACATCGTGGCGAGTCTGGTACTGGCCGTCGCCGCCTTTGTTTTCTCCTGGCGGATTGCCATTGGCATGTTCGATCTGCGGGAAAACCGCGACGCCTCGATGTTGCTCAACCTCCCGACCTGGTGGGGTTATGCGCCGATGGTGCCGTCCTTCTTTCTGCTCGGGTGCGCCGCCTTGTACACCGCCTGGGTTGACTTCACCGGAGCCGCCAAGTGACCGGTATCGAACATGGCCTGGTGATAGGCGCACTGTTGTTGCTGCTGATGGCCGTGCGCGTGCATATCGCGATGGCCATGATGATCGCCGGGTCGATAGGCTACGTCTGGATCGCCGGGTCTGCGCCATTGCTCAGCTATCTGAAGTCCGCGGCCTGGGCGCGCTACTCGGTTTACGATCTCTCGGTCGTGCCGATGTTCCTGCTGATGGGCCAATTCGCCACCCACGGCGGACTTTCCAAAGCCTTGTTCCGCGCCGGCAATACGCTGATCGGCCACTGGCGCGGCGGAATGGCAATGGCCGCGGTGAGCGCCTGTGCCGGTTTCGGCGCGATTTGCGGTTCTTCGCTGGCGACGGCTGCCACCATGGGCCAGGTGGCCTTGCCTGAACTGCGCAGCCACAAGTACTCAGGTCGCCTGGCCACGGCCGCGATTGCCGCCGGCGGAACATTGGGCATCCTGATCCCGCCTTCGGTGCCGCTGGTGATCTACGCCATCCTCACCGAGCAGAACATCGCCAAGCTGTTCATGGCAGCAGTGATACCCGGCATCATCGCGATGCTGGGCTACATGATCGTGATCGGCATCATCGCCCGCGTCGACCCCAACGCAGCGCCGCGTGGGGATCGCGCGAGTTGGCCGGAGAAGATCCAGGCCTTGCTCGATACCTGGCCGGTGATCTTGATCTTCGTCGCCGTCATCGGCGGCATCTACGGTGGTTTCTTCACACCGACCGAAGCTGCTTCGATAGGCGCCCTGGCGACGGCCTATGTCGCATGGCGCTCCGGTGGCTTGTCCAAGCGCGGTTTCCTCGAATGCGTGTATGGCACGGCACAGGCGACTGCCATGATCTTCCTGATCCTGCTCGGCGCCGACATCATGAACGTCTTCCTCGCGTTGACGCAAATGCCCGTCGAACTCGCCAAGTGGGTCACCGGCATGGGCCTTTCGCCCATTCTTGTGCTGCTCGTGATCATCCTGATCTACCTTGTTCTAGGCTGCATCATGGACAGCCTGTCGATGATCATGCTTACGGTGCCGATTTTCTTCCCCATCATCATGGGCATGGATTTCTGGGGCCTTGATCCGGAAGGCAAGGCGATCTGGTTCGGCATCCTGTCCCTGATGGTGGTCGAAATCGGGCTGATCACGCCGCCGGTCGGCCTCAATGTATTCATCATCAGCAGCATGGCCAAGGAAACGTCGATGAAGGACACCTTCATCGGCATCATTCCCTTCCTCATGTCCGACTTGCTGCGCATCGCGCTGATCGTCTTCGTGCCCTCGGTGGCGCTGATCGCACTGAAGCTGTAAGAGTCGGCGCCGGCGGCACGGCGATTCGATTCGTCCGGCCGCCGCGCCGCGGCACATTCGGTTACGGCATACGTCGGCCGATGCGTCACAATGACGTTTTCCTTGCGTCAGGCAGGTCAGAGTCCACTCACCAAAGGCATCGGGGTACTGTTCGGTCTCCCCGCCATTCTCGCCGTTGTTTTCTTCACCTATTTCAATGCCACCGGCGCCGACCGGATGAAAGCCGTCTGCAGCTTGGTCAGCGCCGGAATGACTCGGGCGCAACTGCACACGTTCGTCACCGAGAAGCGGCTCGACGGCGTCATCGCGGACAACGGTGTCAGCATCCTCGGCGATGCGAAAAGCTACGGTCGCCACAGTTGCAAGGTAACCATGGCGGGCGGCACGGTCACGGCGGTCGAGTACCTGCTCGCCGATTGAGGCGGCCCTATCAGGGCTCGGTGCAGCCCCGGCGCGGCCCGACTGCCGGCGCCGGCAAGGCGCGACTGAAGTTGTATGCTTCGCCTTTTGCGAATTTCGTCGATCCGCCATGCCCCTGACCCGCTCCGCCCGCGACACCGCCCTCGACCTGATTTCCTTCATCGACGCCAGCCCCAGCCCGTGGCATGCGGTGGCGAGCGTCGAACAGCGCCTCAAGGCGCAGGGCTACACGCCGCTGGAGGAGGGCGCGCGCTGGACGCTGGCGCCGGGCGCACGTCATTACGTGGTGCGCGGCGGCGCTTCGCTGATCGCCTTCGTGGCCGGCAGCCGGCCGCTGGCGGAGGCCGGATTTCGCATCGTCGGCGCCCACACCGATTCGCCCGGCCTGCGCCTCAAGCCGCGGCCGGCGCTGGGCGGCGACGGTCTCGCGCGCCTCGCAGTGGAGGTGTACGGCGGGCCGATCCTGGCGACATTTGCCGACCGCGACCTGGGCCTCGCGGGGCGCGTTGTGCTGCGCGGAGCAACGGGCCCGCAGGCACTCCTGCTGCGCATCGGGCGGCCGGTTCTGCGCCTGCCCAACCTGGCGATCCACATGAACCGCGAGGTCAATGAGTCCGGCCTCAAGTTCGACAAGCAGACCGAGTTGCCGCTGATGCTTGGCCTGCTGGGCAAGGACGACGATGCCGAAGCCGGCTTTCGAAGCTTGCTGGCCGACGCCGCGCAGGTCGCGCCGGCCGACCTGCTGAGCTGGGAACTGGCAGCCTACGACGTGCAGCCGGGCAGTCTGTGGGGTGCCGACGAGGAGTTCATCGCCAGTCGCCAGCTCGACAACCTCGCTTCCTGCCACGCGGCGCTGACCGCGCTGGCGGCGACGCAGGGGCCGGCCGCGACCTGCGTCGCGGCCTTGTTCGACCACGAGGAAGTCGGCAGCGAAAGTGCGGCCGGCGCCGGCGGCAGCTTCGTCACCGACGTCCTGGCGCGCATCGGCCTGGCACTCGGACTCGACGAGGAAGACCGGCGCCGGGCGCTGGCGCAGAGCTTCTTCGTCAGCGCCGACATGGCCCATGCCTACCACCCGAATTTTCCCGCCGCCTTCGAACCCGGCCACAAGGTCAGGGTTAATGGCGGGCCGGTGATCAAGAGCAACGCCAACCAGCGCTATGCCACCGAAGCGGCCACCGCAGCGCGCTTCATGGCGGCCTGCCAGCAGGCCGGCGTCCCCTTTCCAGCAGTACGCGCATCGCGGCAACCTGGGCTGCGGCAGCACCATCGGCCCCATCGTCGCGGCTCGCCTCGGCATCGCCAGCGTCGATGTCGGCTCGCCGATGTGGGCCATGCACAGCGCCCGCGAAAGCGCCGGCGCGCAGGATCCTGCCTACATGATCGCGGCCCTGGCTGCCTGCTACGCGAGCTGAACGACGATCCAACAAGGAGAACACCCATGGGCATCGATCCCCTGCCGCTGGACGCGGACACCATCCGCGCCCTGTCCGGCGTCACCACGGCAACGCTGACCACGGTCCTGCTCAAGAAGGGCCTGCGCAACGTCTGGATACGCCGCTCGCGGCCGTTGCACGCGGCGGCGCCGCAGCGCCTGGTCGGGCGCGCCTTCACGCTGCGCTTCGTGCCGGCGCGCGAGGATCTGGCGACACCGGCGTCGTGGGGTTCGCCGATCTCGACGCGGGCGGCGATCGAGGCCATGCCGGCCGGCTGCATCGCGGTGGTGGATGCGATGGGCGTGGCCGATGCCGGCATTTTCGGCGACATCCTCTGTTCGCGCATGAAGAAGCGCGGCGTCGCTGCGCTGGTCACCGACGGCGTGGTGCGCGATGTAGGCGGCGTCATGGGCACCGGGCTGCCGGTCTGGTGCAACGGCGTCGCGGCGCCGCCTTCGGTGGCCGGGCTGACCTTCGTCGGCTGGCAGGAGCCGATCGGCTGCGGCGGCGTCGCGGTGTTCCCCAACGACGTGGTGGTGGCCGACGCCGATGGCGCGGTGCTGATCCCGGCCGCGCTGCTGGCCGACGTGATCGCGGAATCCGTCGAGCAGGAACGCTTCGAAGGCTGGATCATGGCGGAGGTTGCCGCGGGCGTGCCGTTGCCGGGACTCTATCCGCCGAACGAGGAGGCCAGGGCGCGCTATGCGGCCTGGGTAGCCCGGCAAACCTAGGGCAGGCGGCCTGGCGGGGAGATCGAAGGCCGCAACCGAGTGCAGTACGAGTTTCGTGATTGGTTCATCTGAAGGAAATTCGAGGAGGTTTCGATGTCATCACACATGCTGCAAGGCAAGCGCATCCTGATAACGCAGGCCGATGCCTTCATGGGCCCGGTGCTTTGCGAGGTATTCGCCGGGCACGGTGCCGCCGTGGTCGCCAATACACGATCGCTGGTCGATCCGGACGCTGCGGCGGCAGTAGTTGCCGCGGCCGGCGCGGTCGATGTGCTGGTCGCCAACCTTGCCCTGCCGGCACCGGCTACACCGGTGAGCGACGTATCGGAGCAGGAGTGGCGGGACACCTTTGCCGCCCTGGTGGATCCGCTGCCGAGGCTGTTGCGCGCCGTGCTGCCGCCGATGATCGAACGGCGCGCCGGCAAGGTCCTGGTCATGGGCAGCGCATCGGCGCTGCGCGGGATGAAGCGGGCGTCGACCTACAGCGCGGCCCGCGGTGCCCAACTGGCCTATGTGCAGGCCGTCGGCGTCGAACTTGCCGCGCACAACGTGCAGGTGAATGCGATCGCCCAGAACTTCGTGGAC
Source organism: Sulfuritalea sp. (assembly GCA_016716965.1). Classification (GTDB taxonomy): domain Bacteria; phylum Pseudomonadota; class Gammaproteobacteria; order Burkholderiales; family Rhodocyclaceae; genus Sulfuritalea. Next base: position 158,639 of record JADJUP010000050.1, read on the forward strand.
AACCCTACCTACTTTCCCGCCGAGGTTCAGGCGAATCCGCGTTTCCAGGAGCGCCTGAAACGCGAAGTCCCGCTCGGGCGCCTGGTCGGCGCGCGCGAGGACGCGGAGTTCGCCGCCTATCTTTGCAGCGATGCGGCGAACTGCTTCGTTGGCCAGGTGTTTCCGGTGTGCGGCGGCTGGGTGGCCCGCTAGCCGCCAGCCGTGGGGCGCGGTCCTACTTCGTCTTGCTGAAATCCGGCGTACGCTTTTCCTTGAATGCGGTGATGCCCTCGCGCGCGCTGTCGAGGCAGGCGGACAGGCCGAAGGAGCGGTAGCCGACCTCCAGCGCCTCGGCGAAGCTCGCCGCCGCCGCCGCTTCGAGGATGGAGCGCTCCATGAGTTCGATGCACTCGCGGCTCAGCACCTGGCCGCTGGCGGCGCGCGCCTCGACCGGATCGATGGTGACATTGACCGGGGTGTCGCCGATCGGCTTCACGTTGCCTGCCAGCGCATGTACGCGGGCCACGGCTGCCGCGACCAGTTGCTCGGTGTCATCGGCCAGTCCGTCGATGATGCCCAGTTCGTGGGCACGCGTCGCCTTCAGGCGCTCCGCCGTGCGCAGCATGGCGTTGAAGGTCGGCGCCGCATGCGGCCAGCGCCGGTAGGGGACGGCCATGGCGCCGATGCCGTGGGTGATGCCCAGCGTCACCTCGGGCATCTGGATCCAGGCGCGCTTCAGGGCGACGATGCTGTGGCAGCGCGTGGCGAGTTCGAAGCCGCCGCCCAGCGCGATTCCGTTCAGCGCGGCGACCACCGGCTTCTTCATCTGGTCGAGGTGCACCAGCAGGCGCGAGCAATCGCGCGCGTACTGCGCCGAGGCATCGGCGTCGCCCAGCATGTCCACGAAGCGGCCGATGTCGCCGCCGGCGCAGAAGGCCTTGGTGCCGTAGCCGGTGATGACGAAGCCGGTGACCTTGGGGTCGTTCTCGAAGCGGCGGATCACCGAGAGGATCTCGTCGTTCATTTCGTCGTGCAGTGCATTCATCGCCTCGGGGCGGCGCAGGGTGATGACTTTGACATCGCCCAGGTCGTCGACCAGGATGTGGCGCAGGAAGCCCTGGTAGGCATCGAAGGGGCGCGTCGGCATCGGCATGCCGGCGCGTTCCGTGCGCAGGCGGATCAGGGCCTGGCCGGTGGTCTGCTCGCCCAGCGTGCGCATCAGGTCGAGCGGGCCGTGCTTGAAGCCCAGCGCCAGGCGGCAGCCGAGGTCGAGGTCGGCCGAGTCGCCGATCTTGCGGTCGACGATGTCCACGCTTTGCGAGAAGAGTATCCCCAGCAGGCGCTGGCGGATCGCCTGCGCGGTGGCCGCAGCGACCTCGACTTTCCTGCCGGGCGGCACGGTGACCCAGGTATCGACCGACTTGAAGATCGGCGCGGGATCGTAGTGCGAACCTTCCATCTCGGCCTGCAGGGTGTTGGTCTCGGTGATGATGGGGTTGCCACGGGCGAGGTTCAGTACGAAGAAGGGCCCGGCATGGACGAACTCGCTGGCGACGCTGTCGACCTCGGCGGCGGTGGCGCGGTCGAGCAGCATGGCGGATTCGTTGCACCAGTTGTCGAAGATGCGGTCGAGCATGAAGCAGGCGACGTCGGCCGTCAGCAGCGGCACCTTGCCGGTCACGCAGAAGGCCCAGCGCAGGTACTCGACCACGGCCGGGTCGGACTTCTTCCACTCGATGACTTCGACCGCAGGATTGCGCCAGGCCGGGGCGAAGAAGTGGGTCACGGTGGCGCGCGCCGGATTCTTCATCTGCGAGAAGATCAGTTCCGCCGGCAGCGAACTGGTGTTCGAGGTGATCAGCGCATCGGCGCGGACCACGGCTTCGATCTGGGCGAAGATCTTGCGCTTGAGCGGCAGGTTTTCCGTGGCGGCCTCGATCACCCAGTCGGCATCCGCGATGTCGGCGTAATCCATCGTGCCGTAGAGGTTGTGGATCACGTCCCTGGCCTCGGCCTCGCTCATCTTGCCGCGCGCCACGGCCTTTTTCGAATACTCGGCGAAGCGCAACAGGGCCGATTCCACGGCCTTCTGGTTCACGTCGACAAGGTAAAGCTTGAGTCCGGGAATCGCGCTCTTCAGGTAGTAGCCGATGTCCGGGCCGATGGTACCGGCACCGATGATGGCGACGGCGCGGGGCAGGGGGCGGACGGGCGTGGCGAGTAGCGGATTGGCGTAGCGGACGGTCATGGCGAATTCCCTTGTATGCGGTATACAAAGAATTATCCGATATTACGGCCTTGCGCACAATTCCCGCATATGGGGAAATCCCGCGACCGGCGGGCGACCGTTCTGCGCGTCGCGAAAGCAGGAGTCGGCGCCGGCGCGACGGCGACACGCCGCCGCAGCACTCCGGCAATGGACTATTTGGATGCGAAACAGTAGAACAGCCCGGCGCCGCCGGTCTTCTTCAGTGCATCCTGGCTGCAACCGGCCGAACCGTGGGACGAATTCCAGGACTTCATGTGCCGCGTGTCCTTGAGCCCGATCCGGTCGTGGTGGCCGACGATCGCGGAACCCGTTTCGCTGCTGGTCCAGTTGGCGCAGGTCGTGTCGCCGCCCGCCGTCGAATACATGCCCGACGGATCGGAGCCGGTCAGGATGTCATGCATGTTGACCGCGTCGCCGCGGCCCATGATGCCCTCGCCTTTTTCCGTGAGCGCGTTCGCCTTGTTGATCTTGCCCGGATCGGAATGGAGGTCCTTGACGTTTTTAGCGATCAGGACTCCCTTGGCGTTCCTCCATGGCCCCTTGCCGATCCGGTCGCGGGCATTGACGCCGGCTTCGCCGCCGGGCGCCGTGGTGCTGAGATAGGCGCGCCACTCGGTGCGCTTGGCTCCGGCGGCCTTGGCCAGTTCTGCACAATGCGCGTCGGCACCCGCCAGACCATCGAGGTCGGCGCCTTTGCCGCCGCCGACGCTGGTAACGAAGAAGCTCATGTCGGCGGCGAGGACGGGGGTGGCGGCGATGCCGAATGCCGCGGCAATGACGAGGAGGAGGCTGCTGGGAACGGATTTCGAGGGTTTCATGGAATTCTCTCCGGAAGGATTGTTGTCGGGGCCGTCATTCGTGCGACGGCGCCGTCCAATCTATGACTTTTGGATGGTGGCGTCAATGTTGCGGCGCGACGCGATCCGGCCTGGCCGCCTGGCGGCCCGGCAGCGCCAATTCGCGGCACGGGTTCGCCGCGATCGTGGCAGCGAACCGCCCGGCGTGGGCAACGAATTGAAAGTCGGCGCTGGCGACACGGCCATCCGCCGCCGCAAATCCCTCGACGACCTGCCTTCGACGATCTATCCTGCCGTCTGGCCGGTGCGGTTGCGGGAGGGCATATGAGAGTTGGCGGGTGGCGCGCAGGGTATCGTCGGGTGCTTGGCGTGGTCGCGCTGCTCGCGGTCGCGGCCTGTGCGACCGGTGCCGCCACGGTCAGGCATTCCTTCGAATTCGACATGCGGAGCGACCACCAGCATGCCATCGTCCTCGACTACCGCTACGGCGGATCTGCGCTCCCCGTGCGTGCACCCGACTGGGTAGTCGCCGAGGGCAGGGGGATTGCCTTCAACGCCGTGGGCGGGCCGATGGCGCGCGGCGATTTCCTCCACGTGAAGTGGCGCGATACCGAGACGGGGCAGGTCCACGAGGACAACGTCGACCTGCGTCGGCGCCTGCCGCAGGACATCGCCGACCATGTTGTCTACTTCATGATCCGCGGTGCGCGATTGCATGTCTATCTGGTATCGCCGGAGGGCGTTGCGCGCCCGCCGGGCATGTCCTCCGACGGGCCACGCAGGTACAGCCAGCGCAAGGTCGTCACCCTTTATCCCGACACTTCCCGAGACTGATTCCCCACGCGAACGAGGACTGCCATGACCATCAAGATCGATCTGAACGCGAAGCAGACAAGGGACGTCCGTGACGAGAACCTGGCGCGAAAGCAGGCCATCGTCGACGCGGCCGTGGCTGGGACGATAGACGCCAGCCGGTTCGTTTTCCTCGCCGCATTCGACGGCACCAACAACGACAAGGACTCACCGCCGGCGGGGGAGCAATCGACCAATGTCGGGCAGTTGTGGGACCAGTTCGTCGCGGCCAGCGGGCCGGGAAGCGCCAACCAGGGCGGCAAGTACTATCCCGGTCCGGGCACCCCTGGCACGCTGACCTATTCCTCCTGGCTGCCCGACGCCGTGCAGCGGCAGGTGATTCTCGCGGCGGAAGACGCCTATCGCGACTTTGCGGTGCAGGCGGCCGATTGGCTCGATGATCATCCGGGTGGCGCGGTGGCTGCCGTCGTCGTGGCGTTCAGCCGCGGCTGTGCGTCCGCAGCGATCTTCAGCCAGATGGTCTGGGAACGCGGCCTGGTCAATCCCCGGGCGCCAACCACCCTGCTGGTTCCGCGCGGCGCCGTCAGCGTCGCGGCGGGCGTGCTGTTCGATCCGGTGATGACCGGCGTCAATTGCAACCTGGCCTTTCCTCCCGATGCCAGGGCGATCATCGCCATCAAGGCGCTCAACGAATACCGCTACCTGTTTGCCGGCGCGGACTATTCGAACCAGGGTGACGTGGTGACCACGTTCGGAATGTATGGCAACCACTGCGACATCGGCGGCGGCTACGACAACGGGATCGGGGCGATATCCCTCGCGGCGGCCACCGGATACCTCCAGACCTCGGGCCTGTCGATTGCTGCGGTTCCTGCCGCGCGCCGCCACGTGGCGAAGCAGGTGTGCGTGCATAGCGAGGAATTCGACAACAACGGCAACAAGATATGGGATGTGTATAACAGCGCTGGCTTCAGCTACGAAGACCGACGCTTGCTGCTGCCGGTCGCAACGCCCCTGCAGGCCGATCTTGCGGCCGGGAAGGGAGTGTTTGCCCTGTACAGCGGCAAGAAGTTTTCGGTCACGCTGCCGCCGCCGGGATAGCGGAGGCCCCGGTGATTGCAGGGAGCGTCCGATACGGTGAACTGCCGCCGCAAGCGGCTCGACGCGGGCCCGTGAAGCCTATATCCTGAGTGCCATGCTTACCGTCCACCACCTCGAAACCTCGCGCTCGCAACGCGTCCTCTGGCTGCTCGAAGAACTCGGCCTGCCCTACGAACTGGTGATCTACAAGCGCGACCGCAAGACGCGCCTGGCGCCGCCGGAACTCAAGGCCGTGCATCCGCTGGGCAAGTCGCCGGTGATCACCGATGGCGACCTCGTCATCGCCGAGTCGGGCGCGATCCTCGAATACCTGGCTGATCGCTACGCGCACCAGGCCACCGGCGATCTTGCCGGCCTCGTGCCCGTGCCCGGCACTGAAGAGCATCGTCAGGCGCGCTTCTGGATGCATTACGCCGAGGGCTCGCTGATGAACTGGCTGGTGATGAAGCTGGTGTTCATGACCATTCCGACCCAGCCCATGCCCTTCTTCGTGCGACCCATCGCGCGCAAGATTTGTGCGCAGGTGCAGAAGAAGCTGGTCGATCCCAATGTCGGTACGGCGCTGGCATTCATGGAAGGCCATCTCGCCAGCCACCACTGGTTCGCCGGCGCGCAACTGAGCATCGCCGATTTCCAGATGAGCTTCCCGGTCGAGGCCGCGCTGTCGCGTGGCGCCAAACTCGGCAACTATCCGAAGCTGATGGCTTACAAGGAGCGCATGGTGGCGCGTCCGGCCTATCGCCGCGCGCTGGAAAAGGGCGGCCCGGTCCTGATGTCGGCCTGAGCGTCAGGCGGCGGGCCAGTTTGGCGTCGATATTCCTTCGCCCAGGTCCGCGGCGACGAGTCGGCGCCGGACTTCCAGCAGGCGTTCGATCAGCGCCGGCTCCGCGCGGGCGTAGGCGTCGGCATCAGGCGTGCGCCTGACGACGACGCCGAGCAGTTCGGTGATGGCATTGCCGATCGAGTTCTGGCTGATGGTGACGATCAGCTGGCCTTCGTCATTGCGGTAGATCAGTTGCTTGAAGGCCGGCTGCCAGCGGATCGCATTGGCATAGCGGGCATCCCGGATGCAGCGCTCGCGCACCATCTTCGCCGTTTTCAGAAAATCATTGTCGAACTGCAGGCGGGCTTCGACCTTCTCGGGAAAGAAGATGTCCGGCGGCAGCGGCGCATTGCGCGTCGACACCTGGCTGAAGAAGGTGCGGTAGAAGTCGATGAAGCCCTTGAGCAGGGTGTCGTACTCCTTCCAGAAGCTGACTTCCTTCAGTGCCGCCGCACCGCCCTTGATCTCCCAGCTGGGCAGGCCTTGCGGATAGCCGGTGAGGGTGAGGCGGGCACTTTCCTCTGCGCAGGGTGCGAGGATGTGCAGGTCGAGTTCGGCGAAGAAGGCACGATAGGCATCGCGCATGTGGGCCTGAAACAGCGAATGCTGGCCGCCGTCGGTAAGGTTCGGATTGGCGGCATCGGCCAGCGGCGCATCGCGCAGCGCCTGCATGTCGAAGGCGATGAAATGGTTGTGCAGCATGCGAATGCTCGGCACGCCGGGCGAGGTCAGCGGCCAGGTGGCGTCGAGGCTGGCCTCGCCGGCCAGCACCAGGTGGCGCGCCGGGTCGGGATAGCGCTCCAGCATGGTCTCGATGATGACCTGGTTCATGCGGTTCCAGACGTTCTTCACCGGGTCCGGCACCTGGGTGCGGCGCACCGGGCGACCCAGGGGATCGAGGATGCGCTGCGAGGTGTCGTAGATGATCGAGCAGTCGAACTCGTTGCTGTGGCCCAGCGCCTTGCGGTACAGCAGCAGGCCTTCGGGGTTCTTCAGCAGGCCGTTGTTGTGCACCAGGTCGGCCAGGTTCTCCGCGCTGTTGAAGAATTCGTTGGGCTTCATGCCCTCCGGCACATCAAGCGGGATGGGGCGGAAGGGCGTTACGATTTCCCGGGGGCCGCAGGACATCAGGCCGAGGACTTTCTGCGGTCCTCGAACAGGCCGACCACGGCCGACGCGACGTGGTGCGAGGCATCCGGATAGGCGCCGTGCTCCAGCATCTGCAGCGCCTTGTCGCGCTCGCCCTTCTGCGCGACGGCCAGCACGTCGCCCGCGCAGCGATGGAAATGCGCGTGGCGCGCCTTGAGAACTTCATAGGCGGGCATCGCGCCGAAGCGTTCGCCACCGATGCCGTTGAGCCAGTAGCCGAGCGGGCAGGCGTCGTCGCGCGACACCATATCGACCTGGAGATCCTCCTTGCTGACACCGGTGATGTAGTCGCGCAGCCTGGCCTTCCACTTGAGGTGGGAATCGATCGCCTCCTTGCCGTCGGAGGCGATGATGAACAGGCGGGCGAGGAGCATCTTGACCCGCTCCGAGGCCTTGACGTAGTCGCCGCCCTGCAGCAGTTTGGTGGCCGCCGTGGTGTCACCTGCCTGCGCCGCCGCGAGCACCGCTCCCGCGCAGCGATGGAAGTTGGCGTGGTGTGCCTTCATGTCGAAGAAGGTTTCGGAATAGCCGAATTTCTCGCCGCCCTGATCGTAGATCCACTTGCCGAGCGGGCACTGGTCGTCGCGGGAGACGACCTCCACCTTGAGTTGCTCGGTGCTGGTGCCGCTGATGTAGGTTTCGAGCCGGACTTTCCATTTCATGTGGGCGTCTACCGCCGTCTTGAAATTCAGTCCCGCGACTTCGGCGCCCTTGTCTTCGCTGCCGCCCACTGCGGCGGGCGGGTTGGCGACGGTCTTGTCCTCGCCCTTGACGATGCTCCGGAACCAGTCAAGCATGCCCATGGTATTCCCCCTTTTTGATGGTCGCGCTTTTCTTTCGAGTCTAGCGGAGGGGAAAACGTCGGCCGCAAGATTCACCGTATCGGACCATAAGCGGCATCTTTGCTGCGGCGCGACACACGTCGCAAAAGTCGGCGCTGGCGGTACGGCAGTCGGCGGGCCGCGCCGCACGGCGGGTGGGCTAAGCCGCCGGTGCGCTGCCGATGAACTTCGGGTTGTCGAACAGCGAGGTGATGCGGACCTGGCGCACTTCCGGATGGTCGGGTACCAGGTAGATCACCGGCGTCAGCATTTCCTCGAATATCCCGCGCAGGCTGCGCGCGCCGACCTTGTATTCCATCGCGAGGTCGGCGATCTGTTCGAACACCAGCGGTGCGATCAGCAGTTCCACGCCGGAGTTCTGCAGGATCTGCTGGTACTGGCTGTAGATCGAGTTCTTCGGCTCGGTCATGATCCTCACCATCAGTTCGCGCGACAGCGGCTTCAGCGAGGCGACGATGGGCAGGCGCCCGGCGAATTCCTGGATCAGGCCGTACTCGAACAGGTCGGTCGGCTTGACGCGCGAATTGAGGCGGTCGAGCAGCTTCTGGTTGTCGGCTTCCGAGGTGGATATGAAGCCGTAGGATTTCGTTCGCGCCAGCACTTCCTCGAGCCCGACAAAAGCGCCGCCGCAGATGAAGAGGATCTGCGTGGTGTCGATGTAGTGCGCATCCTTGATCTTGACGGGTGCGCCTTCCATGATCTTGAGCAGCGCATGCTGCACGCCCTCGCCGGAGGTGCCGCGCATCTGGCCCTGCTGGCTGTGCACCACCTTCAACTTGTCGATCTCGTCGATGAACACGATGCCGCGCTGGGCGCGCCCGATGTCGCCTTCGGCTTTGTCGATCAGGCGCTGCAGGATCGCTTCGATCTCGTCATTGACGTATTCGGTCTGCGCCAGCGAGGTGGCGTTGGCGGTGACGAAGGGCACCTTGAGCACCCGCGACAGCGTCTCGCACATCAGCGTCTTGCCGGTGCCGGTAGGTCCGACCAGCAGCACGTTGCTCTTGATGATTTCCAGCCCGTCGGGTGCGGCCAGCGCGACCTTCTTGTAGTGGGTATAGACGGCGACGGCGAGCTGGCGCTTGGCTTCGTCCTGGCCGACCACGTGCTGGTCGAGGAACTGGACTATCTGGCTGGGGGTCATGGCGCAAGCATAGCAGCTAGCCGCGCGCCGCGAGCAGCTCGCGTAGTGCGGTCTTCAGCACCTTGCCGGTATTGTTCTTGGGCAGCGCTTCGACCATCACGTAACGCTTGGGCCGCTTGAAACGCGCGATGTGGCCGAGGCACAGCGCGTCGAGCTCCGCGGTATCCGGTGCCGCACCGCGCGGCACGACGAAGGCGATCACGATCTCGCCCCATTCCGCATCGGCCTGGCCCACCACCGAGACCTCGCTCACCGCCGGGTGGCGTAGCAGCACTTCCTCGACTTCGCGCGGGTAGATGTTGGAGCCGCCGGAGATGATCACGTCCTTGCTGCGATCCTTCAGCGTCAGGAATCCGTCGGCGTCCATGCTGCCGACATCGCCGGTGTGCAGCCAGCCGTTGCGCAGGGTTTCGGCGCTGGCGGCGGGGTTGTTCCAGTAGCCGGCCATCACCGTGTCGCCGCGCACCAGCACCTCGCCGATTGCGTCCGGCGGCAGCGGATTGTCGTCGGCGTCGGCGACGCGCACCTCGACCCCGGTGAAGGCCGGGCCGACCGAGGCCAGCCTTGCCTCGTGGCGCGGATGCGCCGTGTCGGCATGCATCGCGCGCGGCAAGCAGGTGATGGTCATCGGCGATTCGCCCTGGCCGTAGATCTGCACCAGCACATTTCCAAAGCGCGCCAGCGCCGCCTTGCAGTCGGCGACGTACATCGGCCCGCCGCCATAGACGATGGTCTTGAGGCCCGGCGTGTCGGCCGGATCGCGATGCTCGACCAGGCGCTTGACCATGGTCGGCGCGGCGAACATGGTCACGCCGCGATGCGCCCGCAGCAACTCGAATACTTCGGCCGGCTCGAAGCCGCCGGATTCCGGCGTGACGTTGAGTCCGCCCTGCGCGACATGGGGCAGCATGTAGAAGCCCGAGCCGTGCGACATCGGCGCGGCGTGGACGATGGCGTCGCCCGGCGCGATGGCATCGACGTCGGCGAAATAGTTGAGCACTGCCGCCATCAGGTTGCGCTGCGTCAGCGTGACGCCCTTGGGCCGGCCGGTGGTGCCGCTGGTGTAGAACAGCCAGGCGGGATCCTCGGCGGCGCGCGCGGCGGGCTGCATCGGTTCGGCGGCGAATAACTGCTGCCACCCCGCAGAGTCGATCTCGATCGCGCCCTCCATGCCCGGCACCTCGAGCCCGGCCACGGCTGCGTGCAGGTCGGGCGTGGCGAAGCACAGGCGCGCACCGGCGTGGCCCAGGATGTATTCCAGTTCGCGCGGGTGCAGCTTGGCGTTGATCGGCACCGCCACCAGTCCGGCATGCCAGCAGGCGAACATCAATTCGACATAGGCCGGGCAATTCTTCATCACCAGCCCGACGCGGTCATTGGGCCGCAGGCGGGCGGCCAGGCCGGCAGCGAGGCGGGCCACGCGCGCGCCGAGTTCGGCATAAGTCGCGACGGTTCGCGTGCCTACCGCCAGTGCGGGCCTTTCGGCATGGAGGCGAGCCGAACGCGCGAGGAGCAGGGCGATGTTCATGATCGTGGCGCCGCGCGCGGCAGGCTGGGGGAAAGCAGGATGGCAGCGAAGTGCATGAAGTAAAGCATGAACGCCGCGGCCCAGAGCAGGGTGGCCAAGCCGATCAGCGCCGTATGCTGGGCGCCGACTCCTGCGGCCACGCGCAGCACCGCGGCGAGGAACATCGCGCCGTAGGCGACCAGCATCGCGCGCGGCACCACCGGCGGGCGGCCGGTGTGGCGCAGGCTGACGCGCGTCATCAGGCCCAGCATCATGAGCCCGAGGCTGCCGACGGTGAAGGCATGCAGCCAGGCCGCCTCGGGCAGTGCGCCCGTCAATTCGGCGGCAGCTTTCAAGGCAAAAGCCAGCAGCAGCCAGGCGAATCCCAGGTGCATGGTCAGCAGCAGCGGCGCGTCGGCCACGCGCCAGCCCTGCCAGCGCAGGCTGCGCCAGCCATAAAGCAGGGTGCAGGCCAGCGCGGCGGCGCCGGTCCACAGCTGCGGCGCTCCGGCCAGGTCGCATCCTGCGAGCAGCAGCAGCGCCGCCAGCGCCGCCGCCTCCAGGCCCATGAGGAAGGGCGCCTGCTCGCCGCGCCCTTTTTCGCGCAGCGCGTTGCCGGTGAAGATCGGCGCCAGCACGCCGCCCTTCAGCACGTAGAGCACGACGATGGCCCAGATCGCGGCGCGCAGTGCCAACGCGGCGACGCCTGCATTGCCCTGCGCCGCGGCCTGGTAATAGAGCAGGTTGGCGACGAAGAGGACGAACAGGATCGGCAGCAGCAGCAGGTAGAGCCGGTTCTTCACGCGCAGCAACTGTGGCGCCAGCATGCCCATCACGGCGGGATACAGCAAGCCGTCGACCAGCGCCGGCAGCGGCGCCGGTAGCCAGGGCGAAGCCCAGAAGGCGACGCGCCCGGCGACCCACAGCGCGACCAGCAGGGCCAGGCGCGCGCTGTGGACCTCATCCGTGCCGGCCCAGCTCGGCAAGGCGGTGACGACGATGCCGAGAATGATCGCCGTGGCGAAGCCGAAGATGAATTCGTGGCCGTGCAGCAGCTTCAGCGGCATGCCACCCGGCGTCGGCAGCAGGCCGAACCAGGCCGCGAGCCAGGCCGCCGCCAGCAGCGGCGCATAGGCGGAACCCAACAGGTAGAAGGGGCGGAAGGCGCTGGCCCAGAGCGGGGATCGGGTCAAGGTGCGGCGGAGCGGAATTGGGATGGAAGCAATTATGCGGGATGCGGCACGCCCCGGAGGATGCGTGGGCGGGTCAGCGCCGTGATTGCGGGGCGATGCGCGGCGGCCGGCAGATCGGCAGGCCTTCCGTCGATGTCATGCACCTGGCGTTGATGACCTCATTGCGCGGGGTAACAAAGCTGCAGGCTGCGCCGATCGCCCTGCCTTCACAGGCCGCGATCGCGGCGCGGCGGAGGTTGGGCTGGCGTTCGCCGTCGGTGCTTGCCGGCGGCGGCGAGGCTTCGACGGCTGGGGTGTCGAATGGCGGCGCAGGTGCCGGTGCGGACGCCGGGGCGGTGTAGCGGCCGTCCGGGCCGGCAAGCTCTTGCATCGGTGCAGGCGGCATGGCAGGGCGGCGCAGCAGTTGCGGGCCGGCGATCAGGGCGACCACCAGCACCAGCAGGCTCAGGAAGGGATGGGCAATCATCGCCTGGCCGATGCGCGTGGCCAGCCCCGGTTCGGATTCTTCCTCCAGGCGTCGGCTGGTGTGCTCCCGCGCGGGCACCGATGCCGCGGCCGGGTTCTTGGGATGGCCGGCCGTGGGCGCGGCTGTTCCGCCTGCGGCCGCCGGCGGCGCGGCGATGCCTGCATGATCGGCCGTGTCGCCGAGCAGCAGCCTGCGCCATTCGGCGATGCTCTGCGGCCGCCTGGTTTCATCCACATTCAGTGCCAGGTCGATCGCCTTGAGGAACTGCGGCTCGAAGCGGCCTTCGCCATAGAAGGTTGCGGGAATGATGGCATCGTTTTGTATGCGATGCAGCGACATGGGCGGGACGGAGCCCGTGACGATCCGGTAGAGCACGCCGCCCAGCGCGTAGATGTCGGTCCATGGGCCCTGCTTGCCCTGGCGGGAATACTGCTCGGGCGGACCGTAGCCGTGGCTGATGACGACCGTCATTGCATCGCTGGATGTCGGCGCCCGGGCGGCGCCGAAGTCGATCAGGACCGGGCTGCCGTCGCTGGCGCGCAGCACGATGTTGGCCGGTTTGATGTCCCGGTGCAGGAATCCCGCCGCATGCACCGACTCCAGGCCGTCGAGCAGGGGCATCATCAGGGCCAGCACGGCCTGCGTGTCCCAGCGCGCCGGGTCCGCCTCCAGCGCGTCTTCCAGGCTCTGCCCCTCCTCGTAGGCCATCACCATGTAGCAACTGGCGTTGCCTTCGAAGTAACGGAACACCTGGACGATGTTCTTGTGACGGAAGCGCGCCAGGGTCTGCGCCTCGCGCATGAAGCGGTCCTTGCCCCAGGAGTACTCGGCCTGCGCTTGTTCCGACTTCAGTGCCACCGCGCCCGAGAACGGGTTGCGCACGACCGCGCTGGACGGAAAGAACTCCTTGATCGCCACCTTCAGGCGCAGATTGTTGTCCGCCGCGAGATAGGTGATGCCGAAGCCCCCCATGCCGAGCACGGACAGCAGGCTGTATTCCTGCAGTAGGGTGCCAGGCGGCAAGGCCGGGGAAAGGGTCTGTGGCAGTTCGGCAGCCAAGGCAGGGATCCGGTGGGTGTCCTGGAGGGGGGGCGGGCAATGGTAACGCAAAGGGTCGGGCTCGACCCGGCGCGACTGTCGGCGATGTGGTTCCCGGTGGCAGAATCAGGCTTTTCCGGAGACCCGCCATGAGCCTTTCCATGTACGACGCCAGTGCCCCGCGTTTCGCCCGCATGCTGCGCAACCTCGATGTCATCCTCGCCAGGGCGCAGGCCCATGCCGCGGCGAAAAAGATAGCCCCCGAGGTGCTGCTGGGGGCGCGGCTGTTCCCCGACATGCTGCCCATGATCAAGCAGGTGCAGATCGCCACAGACCACGCCAAGGGCGCCGTGGCTCGCCTGGCCGGCGCCGAGGTGCCGCGCTACGAGGACAGCGAGCAAACCTTCGACGAGCTGCGCGCCCGCATCGCCAAAACGATAGCCTTCGTCGGGACGTTTGCGGCCGCACAGGTCGACGGCTCCGAACAGCGCCCGATCGCGCTGCGCGTCGGCGGCAAGGACTGGTCCTTCACGGGGCAGGACTACCTGCTCGGCTTTGCCCTGCCGAACTTCTACTTCCACCTCGTCACCGCCTACAACATCCTGCGCCACAACGGCGTGGAGATAGGCAAGGGCGATTACCTGGGCGAGCCGTGAGCGGCGGGGCAAGCATGGCGAACGTCGAAAACTACGACAGCTTCCGCACCCTGGAATTCCAGTTGTCGCGGCGCGGCCTGGAGTCCGAGGCGATCAGCCTCGAAGTGGCGATCATCCGTGGCGGCAACCATGCAGAGCGCCTGGCGCTGGCCGGTGCGGCGCTGAAGTCGATTCGGGCTGGGCATCCCGCCATCTGCAGCAAGGCGCTGGAGGGCTTCATCGAAACCTGTGTACACGAAATCAGGAAGGAGTGGCCGGACTACGGCTGACGGGGCGGCCGTATGGCCCGTCCCGACGCAAGTCGGTACAAGATCGCTCCAGGATGGGCGATTGACGGTTTCACGCGGCCTCGGCCATACTCCCCGGCGGCTCCTCGGCTTTCCTCCGTTTGTTCGGGTTCGACGCTGGTCTGGTGATGAGTCGCTGTCTACTTACTCCGAGGTGAAAACATGTACGGCGATCTTCCGTTGCTGCTGAAAAAGACTCAGTTCTTCGAAAAGTTTACCGATGAAGAGAAGAAGGTATTGCTGGGCATGCCACATTTCTTTTCCAGGTTCAGAACCGGCGAGTTCCTCATTCGCGAAAACGAAAAAGACGACAATGCCTTGTTCGTCATGCTCCAGGGTTCAGCAAGCGTAAGCAAGAACAGCAATCCGAAACAGTTTCTCGATACGATGGTCGCCGGAAATGTCTTTGGTGAGATATCGTTTCTGATCCAGATCCCGAGGACTTCAAATGTCATTGCGCTTGAAGACTCATTTTGCTTTGTCCTCAAAGGCAACAAACTGGACAAACTGCCTTTGCCTTTGCAGGTCAAGTTCCGGGATTGCCTGATCGACATCCTGGTGAAGCGACTGATTCATCTCGATCACCTGCAAACGAACCTGGCCGTGCTCGAGGATGACGTCAAGGACTAGAAAGCCGACGCCGGTCAGCGAAGCCGTGCGATAACGCGTTCGCATGGTATCGATCGCCACTGCCGAATTCGAAGGACTGCTGACCGGCGTGTCGTCCATGCATTCTGGTTTGAGCGGATTCATTGCGAGGCGGCTGTTTAGGCCGACATCGTGCCGGTCTCAATACGCGGCTGCCGTTCTGCTGGCGGCATTGCGGGGAGGGTGGCCGGTTTTTTCCGGGCGGGGGGGGTTTGCTGGGCGGGGGCGGGGGGGGGGCGGGGCCTCCCCTTTATCGGGCCATGCGCTGGCCTCGATCGATAGTCAATCGGCCCGCGTGCAAAGCGCCACGATCTGTGCGAGCAGCACCTGGATCTCTTCCTGTTCCGCCATCTCGCACTGCTCTTCAAGCACCGAAGTCAGGATCTCGTCGGTGGTCAGCGGATTGGCCATGACCACGCGGAACACGGTGATTCTGTCGCCGCGGTAGCGGCCGGGTGCGAGGCGCGTGCGGGAAACGAAGGTGCGGCCGGTTTCGCGCTGGCGCTTTTGCATGGTCTCGGTGACTTTGTCGAGGATTTCGTTGATGCGCGCGGCTTTTTCGGCGGACGCATCGGCCAGCTCATTTTGTATCCAGGCCGGGTTGTAGCGGTAGGTGAGGATGTTGAGTTCGGGTTCGGTGATCAGTTCGAAGTCGGGATGGGCGTCGATGCTCCGCGCAAATCGGTGGGCGCGTTCGATGCCACGATCGATGAGGAGTTCGTAGCCCTTGCGGCCGATGATCGAGAGGCCGGCGTGGACCAGCATGGCCATGCCCGGCCTGGAGCCTTCGAGGGTGTGGCTGCCCAGGTCCCTTGAGCCTTCGCGCAGGATGTAGGCGGCATGATGCTCGATGGCGGCCAGCGCGGTGGGGTCCTTGAACAGCACCATGCCGGCGCCCATGGGCACATACATTTGCTTGTGCGCGTCGATGGTGACGGAGTCCGCCCGCTCGATGCCCTTGAGCCGCCCCTTGTAGGTGCCGGAAAACAAGGTCGGGCCGCCCCAGGCGGCATCCACGTGGAAATGGCAGCCGAGTTCCTGCGCCAGGTCGGCGAGGTCGTGGAGCGGGTCGATGTTGCCGGTTTCCGTGGTTCCCGCGATCCCGACCAGGCTCAGCGGGCGGATGCCTTCGGCCTTGAGCCTGGCGCATTGCTGGCGCAGGCGTTTCATGTCGATGCGGTTGTTGTCGTCGGTATCCACCGCGACGAGGTTGTCGCGCCCGATGCCCAGCACGTCGACGGACTTGCCCAGCGAGTAATGCCCGCGGCGCGACACCAGCACGGCGAGCCCCTTGCAGCCGAGGTGCTCCATGGCCTTGCACATGCCCTCCTGGGCGATTCCCCTGAAATTTCCCTCGGGGCGGAACAGCCGGTTGCGCGCGGCCCAGAGGGCGGTGATGTTGGCGACGGTGCCACCGGAGCAGAAGGCGCCAAGGGCGTGGCGGCTGTCCTGCATCCACTGGCCGTAGAACCCGTCGTCGCCGCCGTAGACCAGCCGGTGCAGCATGCCCAGCACCTGCCGCTCCATGGGCGTGAAGGCGCGCGAGGTTTCGACCTTGACCAGGTTCTGGTTCAGCGCGATGAGGATGCGGGAGAGCGGCAACATGAAGTTCGGCAAGGCGGACGTCATGTGGCCGATGAAACCCGGCGAGGCGGTGTGCACGGATTGGGAAACGACCTTTTCCTTGAGGAATTCCGTATAGGTCGAAACGTAGGACGGGTCTTCGGGAATTTGCGACTGGGAAAAATCCCGCTCGATCTCGGCAAGGTCGCGCTCGACCGCGACGATGTGCTCCTGCAGGAAACCCATCAGGTTGTCGGAAATGGCCTGGTCGATCCGCCCCAGGGTGGACTCGGGCGATTCCGGAACAGTGAAGATCCGGTAGAGGTTTTCCAGGCTGGCCTGGGCGGGTTCTCTGGAGTTAGGCATGAAGGAGCGGGCTGACGTTTGTCGAGGGAGGGATGATAAGGCCACCGGTCGCGGGAAACGCCATCAAGCTGCCGGAATCGGGAAATTGCCGGACCTTTTTTCAGATAAAGCCTTCTTTATGATGCGCTGCAACCACGAAAAGCCCGGCAGTCCGCCGGGTCGCGGAGCTGCTTCCGGGGCGGCTCGGCGGCGGCAATGGCTTGTCGATACCGCGTCACGATGAC
>JADJUP010000051.1 GCA_016716965.1 Sulfuritalea sp.
GGTCGGCGCCATCGCTTTCCTGCTGCTGGCGCTCAACGCGTTCTTCTGGGTGCCGATCCTGCTGGCCTTCGCCATCGTCCGCCTGGTGCTGCCCTTCAAGACTGTCCGCCTGGTCATCGACCCTTTGCTGGTGGCCATCGCCGAAGCCTGGATCGCCGGCAACAGCGGCTGGATGGCGATGACCCAGCGTACCGGGTGGGATGTCGAAGGCATCGCCGGCCTCGATCCCCGCAACTGGTACCCGGTCAACTGCAACCACCAGTCCTGGGCCGATATCTTCGTCCTGCAACACCTGTTTAACCGGCACATCCCGCTGCTCAAGTTCTTCATCATGACCAGTTGAAGTGGGTGCCGGTGATGGGCCTGGCCTGGTGGGCGCTGGACTTCCCGTTCATGCGCCGCCACAGCGAGGAATACCTCAAGCTGCATCCCGAGATGCGCGGCAAGGACCAGGCCGCCACGCGCCGCGCCTGCGAAAAATTCGCCCTGATCCCGACCAGCGTGATGAACTTCCCTCGGGCACGCGCTACACCCCGGCCAAGCACGCCAAACAGCAATCGCCCTACCGCCACCTGCTCAAGCCCAAGGCCGGCGGCATCGCGCTGGCGCTCAACGCGATGGGCGACAAGTTCCGCGCCATCCTCGACGTCACCATCGTCTACCCCGACGGCGCGCCGAATTTCTGGGATTTCCTCTGCGGCCGCCTGCGCCGCGTCATCGTCCGCGTGCAAAGCCTGCCGGTGCCCGAGCACCTGATGCAGGGCGACTACGCCGCCGACGCAGCGACGCGAGAAGCCTTCGCAGTCTGGGTCAGGCAGTTGTGGCGCGACAAGGATGCGCAGATAGCGTCCTTGCTTGAGCGCGCAACACATTGAGCACGAGCTGAGAATAGTCCGAGCGGGCTATTGCCCATGACTTGGCAACTGTTTAGCCTTGAAACAGATAAGAGCCTTTGTGTCCCGCCCGCATCCACGCGCCACGATCCCGTCACGGGTCGTGGCGCTTTTTCAAACCAGAACAGGAACGCTCCATGAAAGCCAGACTCACCGCCGCAATCGTTTGTTGTACCGGACTGGTGGCGAATGCCCATGCCGGCATCGTCTTCCAGGACAGCTTTGCCGGGGGTTCCATCGCCAATTGGACAATCTCTGGTCCCAATAGCGGGACCTGGGGCGTTGCCGACGGCAAGCTGCAATCGTCGCTGACCCAGACTGCCCACAATCCGAGCAGTCCGGGCTTCGCCGCGATCAACGGCATCACCACGTCGCAGCACTTCAAGATCGAAGGGGACGTGCAGGTGATCGGCGTCGATCCCAACCGCGGCTCGGGCTGGGAGGGCCACGGGCCGGGTTCTTCTGGGGCTACCAGTCGCCGAGCAGCTACAGCACCGGCTACCTGCGCACCCACCAGGACCATGTGACTGCGTGGGAAGAGCCCTATTCCGCGGAGGTACTCACGCCACTCGGCTTCAATGCGTCCAATGCCGCCGACGTCAATGGCGTCAGCTATCACCTCGGATTTGAGGTCAATTACCTGACGCAGCAGATGACGGTGAGCCTAAACGGTGTTTCAGCAACCTATGGCGGGTTGGACTTCAATGCTGCCAATAGTGCTTCCGGTATTGGTGGCGGGCTGGGCGTGATTTCCTGGGGCGAGCGGGTTTCCTACGACAATGTCGTGGTGACCGATTTCATGGCGGCACCGGTACCCGAGCCCGGAAACCTACGCCATGCTGCTTGCAGGCCTCGGCCTGCTGGGCTTCGCCCGGCGGCGGAAGCAGGCCGGCGTGGCACGCTGAACCGGATGTCTTTGTATCGAACAGGAGCTTGCTCCTTCCGCCCCCGATTCAGGGACGCTGAAACATTGCCGTGGCTGGCCACGGCAATGTTTTCAGCGGGTGACGGAAAGCAGGCTTACGCGTTCGCCATTCGATCGGGTCAGGTAGTACTACTCCCCGTCCTTGATGACGTGTCGGCACCACTCCTCAAGGTTGGACGGCCAATCGATCGAGACGCAGAAACGGCCCTTCTCGTCGATCTTCCATGTCCTTTTCTGCGTGGTGCTGCGCCCTTTGGAACCCACCGAGGAAGCCAGCATTGTCCCGTCAGCTTCGTTTTTCCAGTTGAGCTTGTTGCCGCGCGTGCTCGTGAAGTCGACCGTCGCACCCTGCAGAAGTCGGGCAGCGTCGCCTTGTGACAAGGGCGTCGCAGGCTCTGCGGCAAGCTGGGCCTGCGCGAGGCAGCACTGCAGCGATGACAGGACAACCAGAGTCAGGTGTTTCATTCGCAAATCCTCCTCGCGCGGTTGCTCATCGCATGCACCTTAATCCCATTTCCAGGAGTTGGGCGACAAACATCAGCGAATGACCAGGCGCCCTTCTTCGTAGCTCACCGGCATTGCAAAATCGTAGAGGTCGGCGTGAGCCGCAATCTCCAGGTCGGCGGGTGGCAGATGCGGCCAGGTTCCGGAGGCGAAGCGTTGCCCAAAATCGGATTGCCGCACACGTGCGCCGAATTCGTCCGGTGCTGCGGGAGTGCCGCGCAATAGCGATTCTATGTAGTCCGCGCAGGCGATGTCTTCGTCGCCATCGCGATCGATCCATTCGCCGGTGATGACGAAGCAGACATGCTCGGCGCCGGCGGTGCGTATCGCCTCGGCGGTCGCCCGCGCGCAGACGAGGCTGGCGGCATGCAGGTGCCGCGCGCGGCGAAAGCGATGCAGTCCCTGCACGCCGGCGGCGGTGCTGATCACGACGGGCCTGCCGGCCAGGTCGGCGTGCATCAGTGCGGACGGCGAATTGCCATGATCGAACCCGGGCGCCGGCGTGCCGCCGCCGATGGCAGCCACCGATACCGGGTTATCCAGCCTGGCCAGGAGTTCGGCCGCCGCGGCGAGACCGGCCGCCGGATAAATGGCCGTGGCGCCGCGGGCCAGCGCCACCGCCGCGGTCGTGAATGAACGCAGCACATCGACGACGACGACGGTATCGATCGGGTCGGGCTGGTTCTGCAGGCGGTTCAGGAATACCCGGGAAAAATGCATGGGTGGTGGATTCGGCGGATGTGCAATTCTGCTGGGGTCGATTATGGACTGCCGCTGCCTGCGGGGAGCATCCGGCCTGCTCCATTGTCATCATGCGCCGCGGCCGTAGAATCCGACCTGATGCGCGCCTGCGCCACCCGGACTTCGCCCACGCCATGGAATCCCACCTGACCGACATCACCCGCGTCATCCAGCTTGCCGTGGCGCCGGTGTTCCTGCTGACCGCGATCGCGACCATGATCAACGCGCTCAACTCGCGGCTGGGTCGCATCGTCGATCGCCGCCGCGTGGTGCAGGAGCGATTGCATACCCGGGGTGGTGATGAAGCCGAGGCCGGTCGGCAGGAAATCCGCTTGCTGGTGAGGCGGGCGCGCCTGGTCTACTACGCGATCTTCGGCGCCGTGCTCTCGGCCCTGCTGGTCTGCCTGGTGGTGGCCGGCGCCTTCCTCGGCGCGCTGCTCGGCGTCGATCTCGCGCGCAGCGTGGCGGCGCTGTTCATCGCCGCGATGCTGGCGATGATCGCCGCGCTGGGCCTGTTCCTGCGCGAAGTCTTCCTCGCGGTGCGCTCGGGCACGCACAATCAACCATGACTTTGCGACACACGCTCGCCACCGCCGCCCTCGGCCCGGTTCTGCTGGCCCAGGGCAAGCGCGTACGGCGTACGGTGCCGACGCTGCCCGAACCCGCCGGGCCGCGCGAAGGCGAATGCGGCAGCGGCCCTACCCTGCGCCTGCTGATCGTCGGCGACTCGGCCGCCGCCGGCGTCGGTGCGCGGACGCAGGACGAGGCCCTGAGCGGGCAACTCGCCGTATCGCTGGCGCCGACTTTCCGCGTGCGCTGGAAACTGCTGGCCTTTACCGGCGCCACCACCGGCGACATGCTTGGCCACTTGCAGCGTGAGGTCGCCACGGACTACGACGCGGTGCTCACCTCGCTCGGGGTGAACGACGTCACCGGCCGCCACTCGCTTGCCACCTGGCGCCGGCAGCAGCGCGAACTCGTCGCCCTGCTGACCGGGCGCTTTCATGCCGGGCAGATCCTGCTCAGCGGCCTGCCACCGATGCACCGCTTCCCGGCGCTGCCGCAACCCCTGCGCTGGTACGTCGGCAGCCGCGCGCGGGACTTCAACCGTGCGCTGGAGGAACTGGCGGGCGGGCTGGCGCGCTGCGAATTCCTCGGCCTGGGCCATGAGATGATGGACGTTTCCGCGATGGCCAGCGACGGCTTCCATCCCGGACCGCCGATCTACGCGCTGTGGGCGCAGGAAGCCGCGCGGCGCATCATCCACCGACACACGCAGCATTCACCGGAGGCAATCACATGATCGACCTGTACTACTGGACTACGCCCAACGGCCACAAGATCACGATGTTCCTCGAAGAGACGGGGCTGCCGCATCGCATCGTGCCGATCAACATCGGCAAGGGCGAGCAGTTCGCCGCTGATTTCCTCAGGATATCGCCCAACAATCGCATCCCGGCCATGGTCGACCACGCGCCGGCCGATGGCGGCGCGCCCCTGTCGATTTTCGAGTCGGGCGCGATCCTGCTCTACCTGGCGGACAAGACCGGGCGCTTCATCGCGCCGGACCTGCGCGGGCGCAACGAAACCCTGCAGTGGCTGTTCTGGCAGATGGGCGGGCTCGGCCCGATGGCCGGGCAGAACCACCACTTCACGCAGTACGCGCCGGAAAAAGTGCCCTACGCCATCGAGCGTTACACCAAGGAAACGGCGCGCCTGTACGCGGTGCTGAACAAGCGCCTGGCCGACCGCGAGTTCGTCGCCGGCGACTATTCGATCGCCGACATGGCCAGTTACCCGTGGATCGTGCCGCACGAAAAGCAGGGCCAGAACCTCGACGATTTCCCGCACCTCAAGCGCTGGTTCGCCGCGATCCGCGAGCGCCCGGCGACGCAGCGCGCCTATGCGCTGGCAAAGCAGATCAATCCGGCGCCGGTGATCACCGATGCGGAAAAGAAGGTGTTGTTCGGTCAGGACGCGAGCACGGTGCGGCCCGGCTGAGCCGTGTCGTCAGCGACCGAAGGAAGTCCCTAGGGGGCTCCGACTTTCAGATCTTGAGGTAGGTCCAGCCCTGCTGCACGCGATCCGCGACGTGTTCGATGGCGGTGCGGGCGATCTCCGCTTCGGGCACCAGCGCGACTTCGACGCCGCCGCCCTGCAGGCGCGCAATGGTTTGTCCACAGGCAACGAAGCCGACGTGCGCATGATGTGATTTCAATCCGGCGATGCGCGCCGCATGGGGCGTGACGTCGATGCGCAGCAGATCGAGCCCGCGATGGTTGGCGATGACCTCGACCCGGGCACCGCCCGCCTTGGCCAGATAGGCTTCCGCCAGGTCCAGCGCCGCATCCATCTGTTCGCTGCGGGAACTGTCGAGGTGGATCAGGATGCGGGCGGGTTCGGCGGCAAACAGGGCACCGGCGCGAAACGGTGCGGACCAGGGCGATTCCCCGGTGGTCGCGGCCTGGTGTCCCATCCATCCGGCCAGTGCGCCGATCATCAGGACCAGGCTCGCCGCAAGGGCGCCGCCCCACATCGGGAGCTGGAGTTTCCGCGCGCGCCGCGCGACCGGCAGGTTGCCATAGGCGTGGCGCACCAGTTCCTTGGTCGAGCGCAGCGCGCAAATCCGCTGGCTCAGTTCGGCGTCGCCGGCCATCGCCGCGAGTATCTCGTCGCTTTCCTGCGCGCCGAGCTGCCCGTCGACCAGGGCATTCAGGTGCTCGTCCGAAAACTTGCTGCTTGTGTTCATTGCACGCTCCTCAGGCGCCGCTGTGCCACGGGCGCCTCTGCCAGTAGTACCTTCAGCGCCGCACGGGCGCGGCACAGGCGGCTCATCACGGTGCCGATCGGGATTGCCAGGACCTCGGCAACCTCGGCATAGGAAAGGTCCTCCAGGTCGACCAGGGTGACAACCTGGCGCTGGCCCAGCGGGAGGGCCGCTATTGCCGTGCGCACCCGGTCCACCGTCTGCCGCGTTTCGGCGTGGCTGTCCGGCCCCGGAAGTTCGGACGGCAGTTCGGCGAGGATCTCATCGTCGACATCGGGGCGCAGTCCGCGCAAGTGGTCGATCCAGCACCGGTTAAGGATGGCGAACAGCCACGCCGTGAGGCGCGCCGATTCGCGCAACTGGGCCAGCCTGGCGAGGCCGCGCGCCAGCGCTTCCTGCGCCAGATCATCGGCCAGGGCGCGGTCGTGGCACCAGGCGAAGGCGAGGCGATGCAGCCGCGCATGGCTGGCCTCGATCCGCTCGATCAGTGCGCGCTGTTCCCCGCTCTGCAGCCACTTCATTGGTTCGTTCCTTTCGTGACAGAAGGCATGACGCAGTCCCGCGGCGTTTTATTCCATCGCGGCGCGGGCGCGAAAACATGGAATAAATCGCGATCCGCTTCCGTCATTGTTGGGTGGTCGCGGAATTGCACGGTGTATCAACGCCGGGAGCGGCCCATTCCACCCAACCTTGAGGAGAAACCATGATACGCAGAAGCTTCGTCCAATTCATGCTTGCCGCCGTTGTTTGCGTGGCGGGCGCACCCGCGGCACTGGCCGCCGATCCGGCACGGCACGGTGTCGTGGTCCAGGTCAGCGATGGCGACAGCAAGACCTGGAACCAGGCGCTGAACGTCATCAGGAACATCCAGGCCGAGTATGGCAAGGACAAGGTCGATGTCGAACTGGTGGTCTTCGGCAACGGTTCGGGCTTGCTCAAGTTCGATTCGCCGCTGGCGAACCGCATCGACGACACGCTGGCGAGCGGAGCGAAAGTCTCCATGTGCGAAAACACCATGAAGGGCCAGAAGCTCAGCGCCGCCGACATGCATCCGAAAATCGGCTACGTCAAGGCCGGTGTGATCGAAATCATCGAGCGCAACAAGCAGGGCTGGACCGTGGTCAGGCCCTGACCGACTCAGGCCCGGGAGCGCTCCCGACGCGGTGTTCCTCAACCTGTCAGCAGGCCGTGCAGCATCTTGGTCGCGAGCAGGGCGAGGAACCCGCCGAAGGCGCGCTTGAGTTGTTTCACCGGCAGCCGGTGGGTGAGTCCGGCGCCGACCGGCGCCATCAGGAAGCTGATCGCGACCACGCCCGCCAGCGCCGGCAAATACACATAGCCCAGCGAAAACTCCGGCAGGCCGGCAGCCTTCAGGCCGCTGCCGATGTAGCCGACCGTGCCGGCGACGGCGATCGGAAAGCCCAGTGCCGCAGAGGTGCCGACGGCGTGGCGGATGCTGACGTTGCAAAACAGCATGAACGGTATCGACAGGAAGCCGCCGCCGGCGGCCACGAGGCTGGAGAAAACGCCGATCAGCGTGCCCGCGCCCACCATGCCCGGAGTTCCCGGCAACTGCCGGTGTGCCTTGGGCTTGAAGTCGAGCATGATCTGCAGCGAGGCGTAGTACACGATCGCGGTGAACATGATCGCCAGCGGGCGCGTCGGCACCCAGGCCGCGAGGAAGGAGCCGGCGAGCGTGCCGGCCACCAGTCCCGGCGCGAAGCTTTTCACGATGTCCCAGCGTACTGCGCCATGGCCGTGGTGGGCGCGCATGCTCGATACCGAGGTGAACACGATGGTCGTCATCGAGGTGCCCAGCGCCAGATGCATGCTGTGTTCGACCGGAAACTGCTGCGCCGTGAATATCATGAACAGCAGCGGCACGATGGTCAGTCCGCCGCCGACGCCGAACAGCCCGGCGACGAAACCCGCGAAGACGCCGAGCAGCGGGTAGCTGAGCCACCAGAGGCTCAACGCGAGGCCTTCATCAGCTTGGTGGTGATGAATTTCCATTCCGCCGGATCGACCGGCGTGATCGAAAGGCGGTTGCCGCGCTGGAGGATGCGCATGTTGGCGAGTTCGGGGTGGGCGCGCAGTTCGTCGAGCCCGACCAGCCGTGTCTTCTTCACGATGCGCACATCGACATTCACCCAGCGCGGATTCTCCGGCGTCGATTTCGGGTCGAAGTAAGGACTCTTCGGATCGAACTGGGTGCGGTCCGGGTAGGCCAGTTGCGCCACCTCGGCCAGTCCGGCGATGCCGGGTTCGGGGCAGGACGAGTGGTAGAACAGCACGCCGTCGCCGACCTTCATCTGGTCGCGCATGAAGTTGCGCGCCTGGTAGTTGCGTACGCCCCACCAGTCCACGGTCTGCTTCGGCATCGCCAGTACGTGATCGATGCCCACCACCGCAGGTTCGGATTTCATCAGCCAGTAACGCATCCCGTATTCCCGGAGATATTGTCGGACTCCGGCCCGTTCGGGGCAGCGGAGCAAAACCGGAAAATACACCATCGGCGGGGTCTCCATGAAATCCGCGACTTCTCGCGGGCTTCGCGTCCGAGGCAGACGTACCAGATAAAAATTACTTTGGAATTCATAGAAAAATAGGTAGCAATCGGCGCCGGAAAGAATTTCCAATCTAAAGAACTTCCGGCAGAATCCGTCGTTCCGCCGTTTCCAGGCGGGGCAATCTATCGTTCGGGGAGATCACGTGTCTGACGCTGTCACACTCAAGGAACTGCTGTCCACCGGCGCCGATGCGGCGCTGGCCATCGGCGCGCCGTCGCGCCAGGCGCTGACCCACGGCGCATTGCGCGACCTGGTCGCGCGCACCGTCGCCACGCTCAACAGCTTCGGCGTCGGCCGCAACGATCGCGTTGCGATCGTGCTGCCCAACGGTCCGGAAATGGCCGCCTGCTTTCTCGCCGTCGCTTCCGGCACCGCGTCGGCGCCGCTCAACCCCGCGTATCGCGGCGAGGAGTTCGAGTTCTACCTTGGCGACCTCGATGCCAAGCTGCTGATCGCGATGAGCGGCGTCGATACGCCGGCACGCGCTGCGGCACAGAAACTCGGCGTGCCGATCGCCGAACTGGTGCCGGACCTTGCGGCCGGCGCCGGCAGCTTCACGCTGCAGGCTCCCGCGGGCGCCGTCGCCAGCGCCGCCGCCAACGGCGGCTTCGCCCAGCCCGACGACGTGGCCATGGTGCTGCACACTTCGGGCACCACCTCGCGGCCGAAGATCGTGCCGCTGTCGCAGAAGAACCTCTGCGCCTCGGCGCGCAACATCCGCAGAACGCTGGCATTTTCCGCACAGGATCGCGGCCTCAACATCATGCCGCTGTTCCACATCCACGGCTTGATCGCCGGCGTGCTGGCGCCGGTCTCGGCCGGCTCGGAAGTGTTCTGCTCGCCCGGCTTCGACGCGCTGAAGTTCTTCGGCTGGATGGACGAGTGCCATCCGACCTGGTACACGGCGGTACCCACCATGCACCAGGCAATCCTGACCCGCGCCGGTCGCAACAAGGAAATCATCGCGAAGAATCCGCTGCGCTTCCTGCGCTCGTCCTCGTCGTCGATTCCGCCGCAGGTGATCACGGAACTCGAAGCCGTGTTCGGCGCGCCGCTGATCGAAGCCTACGGCATGACCGAGGCGACGCACCAGATGGCCAGCAACCCGTTGCCGCCGGCAAAGCGCAAGCCAGGCTCGGTCGGCCTCGCCGCCGGACCGGAAATCGAAATCATGGATGAGGCCGGCAACATCCTCGCGCCCGATGCCGTGGGCGAGATCGTCATCCGCGGCCAGAACGTCACCACCGGCTACCAGAACAATCCCAAGGCCAATGCCGAGGGCTTCACCAACGGCTGGTTCCGCACCGGCGACCAGGGCGTGAAGGACGCCGAGGGCTACGTGTCGCTGACGGGGCGGCTGAAGGAAATCATCAATCGCGGTGGCGAGAAGATTTCGCCGCGCGAGATCGATGAAATCATCATGGATCATCCCGCCGTCTCGCAGGTGGTCTGCTTCGCGGTGCCGCATCCCAAGCTGGGCGAGGAAGTTGGTGCCGCGGTGGTGCTGAAGGAAGGTGCCACGGCGACCGAAAAGGATATCCAGGCCTTCGTCGCGACCCGCGTCGCCGATTTCAAGGTGCCGAAGAAGCTGCTGATCCTGCCCGAGATTCCCAAGGGCGCGACCGGCAAGCTGCAGCGCATCGGACTGGCGCAGAAGCTCGGCCTCGCTTGATCTACCTGGTGCGGAAGGCGACCCCTTCCCCGCCGACAAGATTCATTCAATAAAACAATACAGACCCTGAGGAGAAGCACATGAAACTGACCAAGATCGCCGTCGCTATTGGCGCCGCTGCCGCCCTTTTTGCCGCTCCCGCCGCGCAGGCGTGGGAACCCACCAAGCCCGTCGAATTCGTGGTTCCCGCAGGCACCGGTGGCGGCGCCGACCAGATGGCGCGCTTTCTGCAAGGCGTGATCGCCAAGCACAAACTGATGGCCCAGCCGCTGGTGGTGGTCAACAAGTCGGGCGGCGCCGGCGCCGAGGGCTTCCTCGAGGTCAAGGGTTCGGCAAACAACCCGCACAAGATCATCATCACCCTCTCCAACTTGTACACCACCCCCCTGGCCACCGGCGTGCCCTTCAACTGGCGCGACCTGACCCCGGTCAGCATGCTGGCGCTCGACGAGTTCGTACTCTGGGTCAATGCCGATTCGCCCTACAAGACTGCCAAGGATTACCTTGCGGCGATCAAGGCGGCTCCCGACAACAAGTTCAAGATGGCAGGCACAGGCTCGAAGCAGGAAGACCACATCATTACCGTGATGCTGCAGAAGGCTGCCGGCAAGAAGATCACCTACATTCCCTTCAAGGGCGGCGGCGATGTTGCCGTGCAGCTCGTCGGCAAGCACGTCGACTCGACGGTGAACAACCCGATCGAGGCCGAAGCCCACTGGCGCGGCGGCAAGCTGCGTCCGCTGTGCGTGATGGACCCGAAACCGCTGCCTTATACCGCCAAGGTCACCGACAAGCTGTCCTGGGCCGACATTCCCACCTGCAAATCCGCCGGCATCGATGCCGAGTATGTGATGCTGCGTGGCATCTTCATGCCGCCCGGCGCCGCTCCGGACCAGGTTGCCTACTACGTCGACCTGTTCAAAAAAGTGCGCGAACTGCCCGAGTGGAAGGAGTTCATGGCCAAGGGCGCCTTCAACCAGTCCTTCATGACCGGCAAGGAGTACACCGACTGGGTGGCAAAGAACGAGGCCCTGCACGTCGGGTTGATGAAGGACGCCGGCTTCATCGCCAAGTAAGCAGCGCATGAGTACGGAAAGCGAAGCGCCCGGCCCCGGTGCTGCACTGAGGCGCCGGGGGCCGGAGGCCGGCGTCGCGCTGCTGCTTCTGGTCATCGGCCTGATTGTGATCATCGACAGCCTGCGTGTCGGCATCGAGTGGGCCGATGACGGCCCGCGCGCCGGCTATTTCCCGTTCTTCATCGGCTGCCTGCTGAGCCTGTCGTCCGGTTGGACTCTGCTGCGCGCGCTGCTGTCATGGCGCGAGGAGACGGCGATCTTCTCCGAATACAGCCAGTTGCGCGACGTCGCCGCCATGGCCATCCCGCTGACTATCTTCGTCGCGGCGGTGCCCTGGCTCGGGCTGTACGTTCCCGGTGCGCTGTTGATCGGCTATTTCATGCGCCGCCATGGCACCGGCGGCTGGCTTGCAACGCTGGCGGTGGCGATCTGCACCCCGATCGTGTTTTTCCTGATTTTCGAACGCTGGTTCCTGGTGCCGCTGGCCAAGGGACCGCTGGAAGCCTGGCTGGGATTCTGAAATGGATGAAATCAACAGCCTGATGCACGGGTTCAGCGTCGCGCTGACCCTGCCCAATGTAGGCTTCATGCTGGTCGGCCTGCTGCTCGGCGTGCTGATCGGCGTGCTGCCGGGCCTGGGCGGCGCCAATGGCGTCGCCATCCTGCTGCCGTTGACCTTCTCGATGAACCCGACCTCGGCCATCATCATGCTCTCCTGCATCTACTGGGGCGCGCTGTTCGGCGGGGCGATCACCTCGATCCTGTTCAACATTCCCGGCGAGCCCTGGTCGGTGGCCACCACCTTCGACGGCTTCCCCCTGGCGCAGCAGGGCCGCGCCGCCGAGGCACTGACGGCGGCTTTCACCTCGTCCTTCGTCGGCGCCCTGTTCGCCGTATTGGCCATCACCTTCCTGGCGCCGCTGCTGGCCAAGTTCGCGCTGGAATTCGGCCCGCCAGAGTTCTTCGCGGTGCAGATGCTGACGTTCTGCAGCTTCATCGGCATGAGCAAGGAACCGCCGATGAAGACGCTGGCGGCGATGATGTTCGGCTTCGCGTTGGCTGCCGTGGGCATGGATACCGTGACCGGCCAGTTGCGCATGACCTTCGGCTTCACCGAAATGCTCAAGGGCTTCGATTTCCTGATTGCGGTGATCGGCCTCTTCGGCATCGGCGAAATCCTCACCACCATGGAAGAGGGCCTGGCCTTCAAGGGCAAGTCCGCCAAGATCAACTTCCGCGTCGTCCTCAACACATGGAAGGAACTGCTGCAGTACTGGCGCACCTTCATCCGTTCCGTGCTGATCGGTTGCTGGATGGGCATCACCCCGGGTGGTGCGACACCGGCCTCGTTCATGAGTTACGGCATGGCACGGCGTGCTGCGAAGGACAAGGAGTCCTTCGGTCGCGGCAACATCGAAGGCGTGGTGGCGCCGGAAACCGCCGCGCACGCCGCCGGCACCAGCGCGCTGCTGCCGATGCTGACACTGGGCATCCCCGGTTCGCCTACCGCCGCCGTGCTGCTCGGCGGCCTGCTGATCTGGGGCCTGCAGCCGGGACCGCTGCTCTTCGTCGAGCAGAAGGATTTCGTCTGGGGCCTGATCGCCAGCATGTACCTGGGCAACATCGTCGGCCTCATCGTGGTGCTGACCACCGTGCCGTGGTGGGCGGCGATCCTGCGCATCCCCTTCCCGGTGATCGCGCCGGTCATCATCTTCATCTGCGCGATCGGCGCCTACACCGTGCATAGCTCGATCTTTGACGTGGTGATGATGCTGGTGTTCGGCGTTTTCGGCTACCTGTTCAAGAAGCTGCGCTATCCTCTGGCACCGCTGGTGCTGGCGCTGGTGCTGGGCGACATGGCCGAATCCAGCTTCCGCCAGTCGATGCTGCTGTCACAGGGCGGGTTGGGCATCTTCGTTTCCAACTGGCTGGTGGGCAGCCTGATGGCGCTGTCGATCTTCCTGCTCCTGCTGCCGATGTGGGGTGCGCTGAAGGCCATGTTCAGGCGGCGTGAGGCGCGTGCCTACCTGAGCTGAACGGAAGCATGCAACAGTTTTGCCGAACTTGAACAAGGATTTGTCATGAAGTGGCTGCGTTTCACGCATCAGGGCCGGACGGCTTTTGGCGTGCTTGACGGCGAGCAGGTTGCCGTTCATTCCGGCGACCTGTTCGGTGAATCGAAAGCGACCGGCGAGCGGGTTGCTGTGGCGGAACTGGAATGGCTGACGCCGACCGTGCCGGGCAAGATGATCGGGCTGTGGAACAACTTCCATGCCGCCGCGGAGAAGAACGGCTGGGCGACCCCGGCCGAACCGCTCTACTTCCTCAAGGCGGCCAGCAGCCTGTGCGCGCACGGCCAGCCGATCCGTACCCCGGCCAGCTATGACGGAAGGGTTATCTACGAAGGCGAGCTGGCGGTCGTCATCGGCAGGACCGCAACGGCGGTCAGCGTCGAAGAGGCGCCGTCCTGCATCTTCGGCTATAGCTGCGCCAATGACGTGACGGCGATGGAACTGCTCAACCGCGATCCGAGTTTTCCGCAATGGACGCGCGCCAAGGGCTTCGACACCTTCGGCGTATTTGGTCCGGTGGTCGACACCGATTTCGATCCGGCGCAGGGTGAAGTCGTGGTCCTGCTCAATGGCCGCGAGCGGCAGCGCTACCCGCTGGCCGACATGATCTTTCCGCCGGCGCAGCTGGTATCGATGATCTCGCAGGACATGACCCTGCATCCGGGCGACGTCATACTGTGCGGCACTTCGCTCGGCGTGCTGCCGATGAAGCCGGGCATGCGCGTCGAAGTCGTCATCGACGGCATCGGCACGCTGGCCAACGATTACGTGAAACTGCCATGAAGATCTGCATCGTCGGCGCCGGGGCCATCGGCGGCATGATCGCCGCGCGCCTGGCCCATGTCGGGCACGAGGTCACGGTGATCGTCCGTGGCGCCAACCTCGAAGCCGTGCGCCGCAATGGCGGCATGAAGCTGATCTGGGAAGATGGCACGGAGATCCTCGGCCCCGTGCGCGCCACCGAGAGTCCGGCCGAGGCGGGAACACAGGATTGCGTGATCCTCGCACTCAAGGCCCACCAGCTGCGCCCGCTGCTCGGGCAGTTGCCTGCGCTGCTGGCGGAGCACACCTCCATCGTCACCATGCAGAACGGCATCCCCTTCTGGTATTTCCACCGCCACGGCGGCGAGTACGAGGGGCGCACGGTGGAAAGCGTCGATCCCGGCGGCGAACTGATCGCCGCTTTGGGTGCGGCGCGCATCATCGGCTCCATCGTCTATCCGGCCTCGGAGCTGGTCGCGCCGGGAGTCGTTCGTCATATCGAAGGCAACCGCTTCACCCTGGGCGAACCGGACGGCAGCGACAGCGAGCGGATACGCGCGATCGCCGGCGCGATGCGCGACGCCGGCTTCAAGGCGCCGATCAGCAACGATATCCGCAGCGAGATCTGGCTCAAGCTGTGGGGCAACGTGATCTTCAATCCGGTCAGCGCGCTGACCCACGCCACGCTCGAGGACATCTGCCGCTATCCGCTTACCCGTGAACTCGCGGCGAAGGTGATGGCCGAGGCCCAGGCCATCGGCGAGAAGCTGGGCGTGAAGTTCAAGGTGTCGATCGACAAGCGCATCGCCGGTGCCGAGGCCATCGGCGCGCACAAGACTTCGATGCTGCAGGACGTCGAATCCGGCCGCGCCCTGGAACTGGATGCGCTGGTCGGCTCGGTGGTCGAAATGGGCCGCATTACCGGATTGGCGACGCCTCACATCGATGCGGTTTACGCCTGCGCCAAACTGCTGGACAAGACCCTGCAGGACGCCAAGGGCCGCCTGCAACTGGGCTGACCGCAGCCCGCTTCCCGATTCGCCGCTGCCGCGTTCGCGGCGCCTACTGGTCAATGCCGACGATGTCGTCCGCTTCGAACTCGTCGGGAATCGTGCCGTCGCCGATGCCGGTGACCATGGCCGCCATGGTCTCGCTCTGCTTGACGAAATACTCCGCGCTGATCGGGTCGTAGAAGCGCTGGCCGAGGGCGAGCTCGCTGAACTTGATGCGCTGGCGGGTGGGATGTGTGGACATGCGGATCCAATAATCGGTCAGGTGGTGTGTCTGGGTGGTGGTGCCGGGACCAAGGTTGGTCCGACGGCGGCAGCGCGAACTGAATCGCGCAACAGAATTTGATTCCCCCGCGAGTGCCGTTTGGCCGGCATCCTGAACCTGCGTTCAGAGTGGCCACGTTCCTGCCGCTTCAGGTTCGCCCGCCGGGGGCGATCACAACAGCGGCGTCTTTGGGCTGCGGCCGATGCCAATGGATATTGGTTCAAGGAATGTATGGCCTTGGCGAACACCGCAGGGGAAACCCGGGGAAACCAAGCAACCCATTCGCGTATCGGTGGCGGAACCTGCCTCAGAACAACTGCGAGTGTTGCGCCAGCGATGCGTCGAGCTTGGCCTCGATGGAATCGATTCTACGCTGAATCGTTTCGCTTTCAAGTGCCGCCGCAACATGTGCGGGAGTGTCGTTGGCCGCGAGCAATTCGTGGGCAAGATTGAGGGCCACCATGACCGCGACGCGCTCGCCGCTGCCGCGTGCGTTGGTGGCCGACTTCTCTCCGGCTTCCTTGAGCTTCGCGTCGAGCAGGGCCACTGCGGCCTCGAGTCGGTCGCGCTGTTCAGGTTCGCAGGCAACGCGGTAATCCTTGCCCAGCAGCTTGATGTCGAGGGTCTTGCTCATTCTTCCGGCAACCGGGTCATCAGGGCTTCGAGGCGCTGGCGGGCGACTTCGATCTTGGTCGTCAGCGCGGCTTTCTCCGCCTCCAGCCCGGCCACATGGGCGCGCAAATCCTGATTCTCGCCGCGCAGGCTACTGCACACGGCCAGGATCTGTTCGACCTTGTGCTCAAGTTGATCGAGGGAAACGCTCATGGGCTCCAGTTTCATGGAAAATCTCAATCAGGTCAAGCAACAAGCTCCCGATTTGAATGTGGATTGACAAGGGCCGTGGGCATTTTCGCGCGCTCTGGCAAAATGGGCCCATGCCCCACGAAGCCTTCTCCGCAGCCGGCCTGCGCCGCGCGCTGGTGATCAAGCTGCGCCATCACGGCGACGTGTTGCTGGCCGCGCCGGTGATCTCCACGCTGAAACGCATCGCCCCGCAGTGCGAGGTCGATGCGTTGGTTTATGCCGACACCGCGCCGATGCTCGAGGGCCATCCGGCGCTGGCGCAATTGCACCGCATCGACCGTAACTGGAAGCGCCAGGGCCTGCGCCGCCAGGGTGGCGCCGAATGGCGCCTGATCCGCGATTTGCGCGCCAGGCATTACGACCTCGTGGTGCACCTGTCCGTACATACGCGCGGCGCCTGGCTGGTGCGACTGCTGCGGCCGCGCTGGTCGGTGGCGCCGAAGTTCCGCGGAAGTTTCTGGGCGCGCAGCTTCACCCATTTCTATCCGGCGCAATCGGATCCGCAACGCCACACGGTGGATACCAACCTCGACAGCCTGCGCGCACTCGGCGTGCAGCCGACCGAGGCCGACCAGCGCGTCGTCCTGGTGCCCGGCGCCGTGGCCGAGGCACGCGTCGGCGAACTGCTGGCGCGTCACGGCTTGAGCGCGGGAGGCTTCATCCATGTCCATCCCGCCTCTCGCTGGGCCTTCAAGTGCTGGCCGGCCGGGCGCGTCGCGGCGCTGTGCGACGCGCTGGCGGCGAAGGCTTGGCCCCTCGTGCTGACGTCGGCGCCGGACGCCGCCGAGAAGGCGCTGATCGCGGACGTGTGCCTTGCCCGCAATGGCAACGCCGTATCGTCGGCGCCGACTTTTGACCTTTCCGGACAGCTCTCGCTCAAGGAACTCGCCGCACTCACCGCGCGGGCGCGGCTGTTCGTCGGCGTCGATTCGGCGCCGATGCACATCGCCGCCGCGATGGGCACGCCGGTGGTCGCCATCTTCGGTCCCTCGGGCGATCGCGAATGGGGACCGTGGGGCGCGGGACACCGCGTCGTCGCTTCGCTGAACCATCCCTGCCGGCCCTGCGGCATGGCGGGCTGCAACGACAGCAAGGTCAGCGACTGCCTGACCACGCTGCCGGTGGCGCAGGTCATGTCAGCTTGCGAGGAACTGCTGGCCATTCCCGTTCCGCCGCAGGGCGCGGCATGAAGCTCGCCATCGTGCGCCAGAAGTACACGCCCTTCGGCGGCGCCGAGCGCTTCGTCGCGCGCGCGCTGGATGCCTTGCGGGCCAAGGGTGTCGATGTCAGCATCATCGCCCGGCAATGGCAGGGCGACGTGCCGGGCATCCGCGTCGATCCGTTCTACCTCGGCCGCACCTGGCGCGATGCCGGTTTCGCGCGCGGCGTGAGGCGCCTGATCGCCGAGCGGCGCTTCGGGCTGGTGCAAAGCCACGAGCGCATCCCCGGCTGCGACATCTACCGCGCCGGCGACGGCGTCCACGCCACCTGGCTGGAACTGCGCGGCAAGCCGCTGGACCGCTTCGCGCCCTGGCACCGCTACACGCTGGCGGCGGAGGCGGCGATGTTCGGCCACCCGGACCTGCGCGCGGTGATCTGCAATTCGCGCATGGTCAGGGACGACATCGCGCGCCGCTTCGGACTTGCCGAAGAAAAGCTGCAGGTGATCTACAACGGGGTCGACCTCGACGCCTTCCATCCGCGCCTGCGCGACGAACTGGGGCGCGGGTTGCGCGCCAAGACCGGTGTCGGGACAGGCACGCCGGTGATCCTCTTCGTCGGCTCCGGCTACGCGCGCAAGGGCCTGCCGACCCTGCTGCGCGCCGTGGCGGGCATGCAGCGGCGCGATGCGCGGCTGTGGGTGGTCGGCCGCGACAGGCAGGAAATGCTGATGCGCAAGCTGGCACAGACTCTCGGTATCGATGATCGGGTCATGTTCCTCGGCGCGCAGACCGACGTGCGGCCCTTCTACGGCGCGGCCGATGTGTTCGCGCTGCCGACGCGCTACGACCCGTTCCCCAACGCGGCGCTGGAGGCGCTGGCCTGCGGCCTGCCGCTGGTGACGACGACGACCTGCGGCGCCGCAGAACTGGTGACGGAGGCGAATGGCGCAGTGGTCGCGGCGGGTGACGTGACGGCGCTGGCGGCCAGCCTCGATCACCTGTGTGGGGCCGCGCCCCGGATGCGCGATGCCGCGCGCGCCAGCGTCGCCCATCTCGAACTGACGACGATGGCAGCGCAGCTGATGGCGCTCTATTCGCGGCTGGTGTAAGCCCGGGCGTCGGCCACGATCGGCCGCAGGCGTTCGACGAAGGCCTCGAAGGAAAAGCGCGCGAGGTGGGCTTGCGCCAGTTCCGGTCGCGGGCGCGTCCGGCCGGCGAGCAATTCGTCGAGCAGGCGCGCGAAATCCGCGCCGGCATCCAGGCGCGGATCGCGATAGAGGAAGCCGGTCGCGCCATCCTGCACGGTTTCGGTGAAGGGCGGCGCATCCACCGCGATCACCGGCGTGCCGCAGGCCTGCGCCTCGATCACGTTGAGGCCCAGCGCCTCCTTTTCGGGGAGGCCGGAGAGCAGGTAATCAAGCTGCCGGTAAATGCTGCCGACATCACCCTGCTGGCCCCAGAAGCGTGCCTGGCCCGGCGGCAGCGCGGCGAGCGCGCGGTCGAGGTCGCGCACCGAGGCGTAGCCGCCGCTGCCGAAGATTTCCAGGTTCACCTGCGGGTGCCTGGCCAGCACCGGCGCCAGTTGCGCGAACAGTCGCGGGAACTGCTTGATCGGCGTCAGGCGCGAGACGATGCCCAGCGTCAGGCCGGGGCGGCGCGAGAAGGCGGGATGCGGGCGCAGTGCTTCGGCCACGGGCTCCAGTGCGCCGAGCAGGCGGTCGCGGCCCTTGCGCCGGTCCCAGTCGTAGCGGCTGGCGCGGCGGATGTCGGCATTGCCCCCGGTGGCGCTTTTACTGGTACGGGCGCCGAGTCCGGCGACACCCAGCAGCGGCGTGTCCCAGGCCGGCAGGCCGGCGGCCAGCAGGCCGTCGCGCACCCAGGCGGACACCGGGTAGATCCGGTCGTGCCCGGCGAAGGCGGCCGGATCGCGTCCCTGCACCGGCATGTGGGCGATGGCGCTGCGCAGGCGCTGTGGCATCGGTTGCCGCAGCGCCGCCGGCAGAGGTCCGTGCGAAAGCAGCCAGAGCGGCCCCGCAGGCAGATGACGAGGCAGGTCGGCGACGTCGGCCACGGCGATGCGTTCGGTATCGGCAGGCAGGCCGAGGCGGTCCCAGAATCCGGCGCGCGGGTGCACCAGCAATGTCGTCGCCACCCCGAGTTGCGACAGCGCGCGGCAGAAGAAGGTGGTGTACACCTCGCCGCCGCCGAAATGGCTCTGCAGGTTGATCTGGACATGCTTCATGGTTTTGCCGAGGGCCGCTTCATTGCCGCCACTAGCACGCCGCAGATAAAGGCGAACAGCCCCAGCCGCCAGCCGGACAGGTGGCCGTCGAGCAGGCAGCGCAAAAGGTAACCGCCGACCACCAGGCTCAGCATCAGTCCGGCGACGTCCTCATGCTGACGGAATTGGCGCCAGCCGCCCCGGATTGCCAGCCCTGCCGTGAGCAGCAGCAGCCCGAGGCCGGGCAGGCCGCTGCCGAGGGCGAAATCCAGCCAGCCGCTGTGGCTGCTGACCATGCCGCGGTGGCCGTAAGCCTGCTCGATGGCGCGGCCGAACGCGTCGCGGCCGAAACCGAGCCCGAGCGGCTGCCCGGCGATCGCCGTCACGGCGCGGCGCGCCCAGGCGGCACGCATGTAGGCGGACTCTTCGAGGATGGCGCCCGACGGAGTCGCCGGCTGCAGGGCCGGATCGGGGGTCAGCCAGTAAGGGCTGGGCGAGTTCCAGCCGATCGCGGCCGACTCGGTCAAGCGGCTCCAGCGTGCGTCCAGCGTCAGGGACACCCCGCCCAGGGTCGCCACGGCGAGCAACAGGAGCACGAAGCGCGGCCGGCGGCCGGCCATCAGGCTCGGCGCCAGCAACAGCAGAATCAAACTGACCAGGGTGCCGTTGCGCACCCGCACGGCGAGGTCGGCAACCAGCGTCAGACCCAGTGCGATCCAGCCCGGCCGGGTGGCGAACACCGCATTGCCGGGTCGCGCCGCGAGCCGTTCGGCGAGCAGCAGTGCGAGCAGGAAACCGTTCAGGCTGCTGTGATAGTCGCGCTCGCCGAAGGGCACGATCCCCTTCGAGCCGTCGCCCACGGCGCCGGTGGTGGCCAGCAGCCAGAGCTGCCAGGCGAACATCCACAGCATGTGCGCCAGCAGCGCGGCGACCACGGCGCGCAGCGCGAGGCGGGGCTCCAGGCGGGCCGCGGCTCCCGCCGCCAGCGCCGCGACCAGCAGCGGAACGATCCAGTCGCCGCGCAGGTTGTCCAGCGCAAGAGTCGGCGCTGGCGCCACGGCGAGCGAATGAACGACGAGCCAGGCTGTGGTCGCTGCCAGCCCCCAGGCTGCCGGTCTCAGCAGCGGCGGTAGCTGTGGTCGCGGCGCGCCGCGCCAGGTGGCGAGCAGCGCCGCCAGGCCGACCAGCAGCAGCAGGTTGCGCAAAGCGATGGTATGCGGAATCGGAAAGACGAAGACGAGCGTGGCCAGCCAGGCCTGCCAGAACCAGGACAACGCAGGCAGCGCCGGGTTCATCGGCCGGCGTCCCGTCGCGGAAGAAGCGGCGCTAGAGGCAAGCCTGCCCCCGTTCGGCGTGCCATGCCAGCAGCCTGTCGCGCAGTGTTGCCGCTCGGTGCGCGTAGGTGTGGCATTCCATGACGTGCGCGTGGCAGCGTTCGGCCAGGTCGCGCGCGGCGTCGAAATTGGCCAGCCAGTGCTCGATTTTGGCGACGCAGTCGTCCAGCCCGTCGAATTCGGCCCAGTTCTCGCCCGGGCTGAAGTCGTCGTGCGCATGCGTGCGCCTGTCGCAGAGCAGGAAGCCGCCGCTGGCCGGTATGCCGTAGCAGCGCTCGGGCAGGCCGGAGGCGACCGGTGCGTCGAAGTCGCAGGAGGCGCCGAAGTTGAGGTTGATGCGGCTGGCCTGGATCAGCGCTACCTGCTCCGCCGCGCTCATGCCTGCGGCTTCGCGGATCAGGACGCGCAGGCCCTTGCCGGCGAGGCGTTTGCCCAGCGCGGCGAAGAACTCCTGGCGCGGACGCATTTCCTTGGCGCGGGAGCCGTCCATCGCGCCGAAGAAGGATACGTCGTACTGATAGTGGCCGGCCTCGCGCAGGCGGCGCCAGGTCGCCGCCGAGTCGTCGACAAAATAATTGTCCGTGTCGGCGGCGTTGCCCAGGTAGAAGTTGTCCTTGCCGAAGCGCCGACCGTCGATGGTGCTGTGGCTGGCGTAGAAATCGAAGGGACGCAAGGCTTGCTGCAAGCTCAGGCGCCAGCGCGGCTGGTTCAGGTAATGCGGGGCATCGCGATTCCAGGTGACCACCGGCACGCCCTGCGCCGCGAGCGCGCGAAAGCGGACCAGGGAACGCAGCGGAGACTTCAGCGCGGCGTAGAAGCAGGCGAAATGGGCGGCGATCTGGCGCGGGTTTGGCGCTGCGGCGCTGTCGTCGATCCTGCGCACGTCGTAGCCGAGGTCGCGAAAATGCGCGGCGAGCGGGATGAAGGTTTTCGCGCCGTCATGGGTGATGACGCTGCGCGGCGGTCCGCTCACGGCGCCACCGGCGGCGCCGCCGAGTCGCCACCGCGCGAACCGATGACGCGCGCCGGAACGCCGGCCAGGATGGAGTAGGGCGCGCAGGAGGCGGTCACCACGGCGCCGGCGCCGATCACCGAACCGCGGCCGATGACGATGCCTTCGAGCACGATGGCGCCGGCACCGATCCAGACGTCATCCTCGATGGT
Source organism: Sulfuritalea sp. (assembly GCA_016716965.1). Taxonomy (GTDB): domain Bacteria; phylum Pseudomonadota; class Gammaproteobacteria; order Burkholderiales; family Rhodocyclaceae; genus Sulfuritalea. The sequence continues at coordinate 22,004 of JADJUP010000051.1, forward strand.
GACGTTGCCCGACACCATGCCCTGGGTGTTGATCGGCTGTTCGCGCGAGGTGAACACGTGGCGGTAGGCGATCACGTGGGCGCGCGGCCCGATCAGGACGTCCTTGCCGATGGTCACCTTGCCGCGCGCGTCGATTGCGGCGTTGCGGTTTATCGAAGTGCGGTCGCCGATTTCCAGCCGGCCGAAGGCGCCGAGGTAGACACCGCGATTGAGGTCCACCCCGTCGCCGAGGATGACGCAGGCCAGGTCGTCCGGGGCGTCGATCACGCAGCCGGTGCGTATCTTGCAGCCGCGGCCGAGGCGGACATTGCGCGGGTGCTTGATGTGTGCGCCGAGCGATACCGTCGAATTTCCGCGCAGCCGGGCGAGCAGGGCGAACCAGAGCAGGCTGAACCAGAGCTTCATGTCCGCGCCTTGCGCACCGTGGCCGGCACGCCGGCAACCACCAGTGAACTCCGGAACGTCCTCGCGCACCACGGCGCCGGCGGCCACCACGGCACCGTCGCCGATGCTGACGCCGGCCATGATGACCGCATTGGCGCCGAGCCAGACGTCGCGCCCGATGCGTATCGGCGCGGCGATCACCGGCTGCGACTGTATCGTCGCGCCGCGCGCGTAGCGGTGCTGGTAGGAAATGATCTGCACGCCGGGGCCGATCAGCGTGTCCTCGCCGATGTCAACGCCGCCGCTGCCGTTGATGATGGCGAAGTTATTGACCCGCACCCGGTCGGCGATGCGCACGCCGCCGTTGCCGCCCTGCACGTAGGCATAGCGGTTGATCTCGACCTTGTCGCCGAAGCGCACGCCGGGGCTGCGCGTGGCATCCACCGAGGCGTCGGCCTGGATCTTGCACCCGTGGCCGAGCTGGATGCCGTCGTGGCCCTTGATGTAGGCGGAGAAGGACACCCGGTTGCCGGCGCGGCGCTGTTGCACGACAAAGAGGAGGTGCTTGAGAAGATTCACATCAGGCGTCCAGCGGGTGGGTTTCGAGCCAGGCCAGCAGTACGGCGAAGGTGTAGAACAGGCGGACGTTGCCCTCGCCCCGCCCTGCCTCGCGCCAGAGCGCCTCGATGGCGCCGGCATCGAGCCAGGGAGCGCGCATTTTAGCCCCCGCCACCTGTGCGGCGCACCAGTCGCGCCAGGGGCCGGCGAAGTTGGTCCGCAGCGGCACCGAAAAGCCATGCTTCTCGCGGTTCCAGACCGCTTCGGGCAGGTGCTTGCGCGCCAGCGCGCGCAGGATCGCCTTGCCGCCACCGCCGTCGAAATGCACGCTGGCGGGGAGCTTGAGCATGTGCTCCTGCAGCGCGTTGGCTAGCAGCGGCACGCGCACTTCAAGGCCGTGGGCCATGCTGGCGCGGTCGGTCTTGGCCAGGCAGTTTTCGGAAAGGTAGGTCCACAGGTCGGCGCGCAGCAGCGCGCCGCGATCGTAGCCGCCATGGCGCGCCGCCAGGTCCCGCCAGAGTTGCAGCGTGGATTCGGGATGCGCGGCGCGCGCGACGTCGGGCGCGAGATAGCGGCGCAGGTCCTTGCGGCTGCCCGGGTAGTCGCCCAGTTCGACGCGGCGGTAGAGCAGCAGGTCGGCGCCGGCCAGCGCGCGCCGGGTCAGGCTGGCCGGCGCCAGGCCGGCGCGCAGCAGGGCGCGCAGCGCGCGTTTCGCCGCGCTGTCGGGATGGCGGTCGGCAGTGTCGAGGAAGCGCGGATAGCCGCCGAACAGTTCGTCGCCGCCGTCGCCCGAGAGCGCCACGGTGACATGCTGGCGCGTCAGGCGCGACAGCGCCCAGGTCGGGATGTAGGCCGGATCGGCCAGCGGCTGGTCGAGGTCGGCCAGCGCCGCGGCCAGCGTGTCGGCGTCGAGCTGCGGCGCGTCGAGCACGTGGTGCTCGGTGCCGTAGCGCTCGGCCACGGCGCGCGCCGCCGGGCTTTCGTCGAAGCCGGCCTCGGCGAAACGCACGCTGAAGGTTTTCAGCTTGCGCGATGTGGCCGATGCGGCCTGCGCCATGTAATGCACGATGAGGCTGCTGTCGATGCCGCCGGAAAGGAAGGCGCCCAGCGGCACGTCGGCCACCAGCTGGTCCTTGACCGCCTGCGCCAGGAGTTGGTCAGTTTCGGCGACCAGCGCCTCGTGCCCGGGCGCTGCCTCGCTGGCGTCGGGGATGGTCCACCACTGGCGCACCGTAGCGTCGGCGCCGACTTTCCAGGTCAGGCAGGCGCCGGGCGGCAGGGCATGGATGCCGCGCACCAGGGTGCGCGGCGCCAGCGGTGTCTGGAACGCGAGGTAGTCGCGCAGGCCCTCGGCGTCCAGCTGCTTCGGGAAGGCGGTCAGGGCGAAGAAGGGTTCCAGCGTCGATGCGGCCACCGCCGCCGCCATGCGCGCCCCAGAACAGCGGCTTGATGCCGAGCCGGTCGCGGGCGATGAACATGCTGCCATCGGCGCGGTCGTGGATGGCGAAGGCGAACATGCCGTCGAGCCTTTCCAGCACCGCTTCGCCCCAGTGCAGGTAGCCCGCCAGCAGCACCTCGCTGTCGGAGCGTGTGGCGAAGGCATGGCCGGCAGCTTCGAGTTCGCGGCGCAGCGTGGCGAAATTGTAGATCTCGCCGTTGTAGACCATGGCGTAGCGACCTTCGGCCGCCATCATCGGCTGGCGGCCACCGTCGATGTCGATCACCGCCAGCCGCGCGTGGCCGAGCAGGGCGGCGCCGTGCGCCAGCACTTCGCGCGCATCCGGTCCGCGCGACTTGAGGCCCGCCAGCGCGGCGTCGAAGTCAGGACGGAAGGCGTCGCCCACGGCGAGCAGGATGCCGCACATCAGAAATCCTCCCGCGCCAGGGCTTCCCAGGCGGACAGCGCGCGCTCGGCGGCGTAGGGAGCGAGCGCGGCGGCGACGACCTCGGGCGCGGGCTTTGGCGCCGCCAGCGCGGCGACCATCGCGGCGGCCAGCGCATTGGGATCGTTGCAGGGGACCAGCCAGCGCGCCAGCTCGCCGCCGAGGATCTCGCGCGGCCCGGACGGGCAGTCGGTGCTGACCACGCGCGTGCCGCAGGCCAGCGCCTCGATCAGCACGTTGGGCAGGCCCTCGTGGTCGGAGCAGAGCACCAGCAGTTCGGCGCCCGCCATCCACGGGTAGGGATTGGCCTGAAAGTCGGCGCTGGCGACACGGTGTTGCAGACCATGCCGGGCGATCAGGGCGTCGAGCCGGGGATCGGGCGGCGTCAGCAGCAGCAGCCGTTGCGGCAGCTTGGATGCGGCGAAGGCGGCAAGCAGCAGGTCGTGGCGCTTTTGTGGCGCGAAGCGGCCGACGTGAACGATGTAGGGTTCGGCGGGCCGGGCCGGGCAGGGCTCGGCGGCCAGGGCGCGGATCGCGGTGAGGTCGAACGGGTTGGCGATGACGCGTATTCGTCCGGCATCGATCGCGAAGGACGCCTGCAGGTCGGCGGCCACGCCCCGCGATACGGCGACCAGAGGGCGCGCGCCATAGAGTTGGCGATAGCGTGCGGCACGGCGTCTCGCCTTGGCGGGCGGCAGGCGCGCTACCTCCGCCGACAGCGTGTTGGCGATGCGGCAGACGTGGCGCGGGGCGCCGGCCAGCGCGGCGACCTCATCGGCGAAGGGCAGGGTCGACACCAGCAGGTCCGGTTGCCGCGTCGCCAGCAGGCGCGCCAGGCGCCAGGCCAGCCGACGCTTGCCGAGCCAGCCGTGGCCGGCGCTGGCCGCCAGCGCATGGAAGCGGCAGCCGGCGGGCGGCGCGTATTTGCCGCCATCCTCGCAGACGACGAAATCGACCTCGTGGCCGCGCGCGGCGAGACCGCTGCCGATCTTGGCCAGCGCTTTCTCGGCGCCGCCGCCGGCAAGATTGGTGGTGAACAGGACCAGGTTCACGGCGCGCGATAGACGTACTCGTCGCAGCCGGATCCGAACAGCCCAGAGCGGCGCTTGACGTTGCGCTTGAGGGCGGTGAAGCCCAGCGGTGCGAGGATCGCGTCCAGCTCGGCGGGTGCGATCGATTCGTAGGGATAGCCGCCGAGCCAGTCGCGGACGTCGTGCAGGAAATCCATGCCGCGCTTGTTGCGGTAACTCGCGACGTGGTCCTTCAGGCGCTTGCCGCGCAGCAGCAGGTAGGCGCCCGAACAGGCGCACGTACCAGTCCTCGGCGGCGCTTGCTGGCTTCGTCGGCCTGGCAGTACCAGCGCTTGATGCGGGTCCAGGTGCCGCAATAGCGGGTCTTGCCGCAGAGCGCGAGCACCAGCAGGCCGCCGGGCGCGACCAGGTCGCGGCGGCGCGGATCGCGCGGTTCATGTCGCCGGTATGGTGCAGCACGCCCCAGGAGTACACGACCTCGCTCGGCGCGAGGCCGAGGGCCGAAGCGAGGATGTCGCCGCGTTGCACCCGGTAGTGGCCGCCGTCCCAGAATTTTTCCAGCACTGCCGTGGTGGTGGCTGACCGAGAGCGGGTCGTAGTCGATCGCCACCAGCCGCGACGCGCCCAGCTTCAGCGCGGCCAGGCTGTGCAGCCCGGAGCCGCAGCCGATGTCGAAAGGAGCGGCCAGCGATGTTGTCGCGGCCGACCAGGGTGTCCATGCGCGCCACCGAGGCGTCGATCTGTTCCTGGTCGATCAGCCGCGAATAATCCTGCCAGTTCGCGCCGAAGGCGAAGCGCAGGTCGGAGTTCGGCGATGGCGGGGCGAGGTCGATTCATTGGTCATGGCGCGGGCCTTGCAGGAAGTCGTCAGCCGCTGTTCGACGGCCTGCCACACGGTGTCGACGGAAATGTCCGCCATCGGTGCTTCCGGCGTGCAGCGGTCGGCCAGCGGGCGGTCGATGGCCGTGACGCAGGGGTGGTCGAGCGGCGCAGCACGCGGCTCGGCGAGTAGCCGTGGTAGAGCGCCACCATCGGGCGGTGCAGGGCGCCCATCAGGTGCGTGGCCGGGTGTCGACGCCGACGTAGAGGTTCGACGCGGGTCCATCAGTGCCGCCGTCTGGCGCAGCCGGCAGAGGCGGCCGGCGCACAACGTGGCGGCGGCGCTGAAGTCCGCCGCCAGCGACTGGTGCGGGACTTTCCAGCGCGCCATGCCGAAGATCAGGAAATGCACGTCCGGCCAGCGTGCCGATCGCGCGGCACAGCGACGAAGCCGGGCAGCGGCCAGTCGCGGTAGGCCTTGGTCGGAAAGCCGGCGACCTGCAGGCCGACCAGCAGACGCGCCTGCGGTGATGCGACGCTGGTCGAGGAAGCCGCGCGCCCAGCCGCGCTCGTCGTCCGTCACGCGATAGGCGAGCGCCTTGCCCGCCGGCGCGATGCCGAGCTGTCGCCGGTACATCAGTTGGTTGTCCACCGCATGCATTGTCTGTAAGGCCGGATGTTCGACGACACGGTACAGGCGACGGTTGAGCGCCCGCCGGGCCGGCGGAAGGCCACCACGCGGCGCGCCACGCGCAGCGCGTACTGACCAGCGGCGCACCGGTGTTGCAGACGAAGGCGAGGTCGTAGCGGCGGCCGGGCAGGTGTCCCATGACGCGCGCCCGTCCCTTGGTGATGCTGCCGGTGCGATGGACGAAGGGCAGGTGGCGCAGCACCTCGACGCGCTTCGGGTGGGCCTGCAGGTGGATGCGCGCGCCCGGCCAGTGCGCGGCGACCGCGCGCACGGCGGGTCACCAGCAGCGTCGCCGATGCGCGAGACATTGATGTAGAGGATGGCGGCCGGTGCCGGCACTGCCGGACCAGTCCGGCCGACGAATTCATACAGATAGTCCGGAACGAAAATTCGGCCGGTTCAATGCGCCAGCCGATGGGCGTTTGATGGCTGCCAGCGAGACGCCGGAAATCGGCTTGATCAGGTGGTAGGCCGCCAGCGCGATGCCGGCGCGACGGGCCAGCCCATGGCCTGCGTCGGGGTGATCCGTGATGTGGTCGAGGTTCCACCACCATCACCCCGTCGCGCTTGAGCTGGCGGAAGAACTTGCGCGAAAACGGGTTGGGCGTCGTTAATGCAAAGGCGCTCCTGCCGTGCGCCGTGGCGCGCGGCGAACTGCAGCAGGCGCACCACGTTGTCCACGTGCTCCACCACGTCGGCGAACACCATGTCGAAACGTTCGCCGAGGTCGATGTCCGAGGTGGCGTCCACGCAGCGCACGTTGCGCCGCGCGTACCGAGTTCCGCGGTCAGCGATCTGAGGATGTCGATGCCTGTGCAATGCGACGCCGCGCGGGCGATGCGGGCGTGGCGCCATTGCGGTTGGAAATGACATAGCATGGCGTGCGCCGCCGTTTGATGTCGAGCATCGCGCGCCCGCGCGCCATGCTCGACATAGTCCATCAGTTCGCAATCGACATGGATGGCGCTGGCAAGTGGCCTTTGAGCCAGGCGCGTACCGCGGCCCGGCTTCGCGGTTGTTGGGGTCGTCGGACACCGAGGTCCAGTCCAGGTTGGCTCATGGCGATGCGGCCCGGCGGAGGCTGCGGCTTCCTCCATGCGATCGAGCATGGATTCCATTGAAAAAGTCGGCGCTGGCGCGACGGCGCGCTGCCGTGCCGAGACGCGCGGCGAGCGCCGCATCGTCGAGCAGGTAATACCGATTGGCGGCCGTGGCGGTGAAGTCGCGCGGCGGTACCACCAGTGCGGTAAGCCGCCGTCGGCTAACGCCGAGGATGGATATGCCGACCGGCGTGGTGACGATGGGGAGGCCGCAGACATGGCCTGCAGCACATCGCCTGCGGCACGCCCCCTGCTGGCATACGACGGCAGGCAGAACACGTCCAGCGCCTGCAGCCAGTGCT
>JADJUP010000052.1 GCA_016716965.1 Sulfuritalea sp.
TGTCGGCAGGCGTCAATCGCCGTATCGCCAGCGCCGACTTTCTCGTGCATCGACTTCCGGATTTGTTTCCTGCGTTGCTTACGGCGAGCGCGCGCTGTCAACGTCCGCCAGGTTCCGCTCGTCGACGTAGATCCGCGTCGCGTCGCCACCCTCATTGGCAATGCAGGTGACGATCACGTTGCTGCGCGGCGCGGACTTGCGCAGCACCTCGACCGCGCAGCGGCCGTAGGCGCTCTCGATGGTCGCCAGCAGGTTGCGCGCGTAGCTGCTGGCGAGCTGGCCGTCGAGGATCAGGTTGGCCAGCATTGCACCGCCGGGCTTCAGCGCGTGCCGCGTGTCCTGCCAGAACTCGCGCGTTACCAGGTGGCCCGGGATCGAGGTGCGCGAGCTATAGACGTCGACCACCACGGCGTCATAACGCGTTTTCGTGTCGACCACGAAGCGCCGCGCGTCGGCGGCGATGAATTCGCCGCGGATCGGTTCGCGCAGGAAGTCGCGCTCGGCGATGGCGCGGATCGCCGGGTCGATATCGACATAGGTGTAGCGATTCAGCGCTTCGCCCTGCGACAGGGTGAAGCCGCCGGCGCCGAGTACCAGGACGTCGCGCCCGACGAAGCCGAGGTCGTCGAGCAGGATGCGCCGCATGTGCTGCACATAGCGCGCATGGTTCGGCGGCTGGCTGTCGTCGATCACCGAGGCGTGCTGGTTATTGACCACGAAGGCGCGCGGCGCCACCATGCCGCCGCGGATCACCGACTGCACTTCATAGTCGGCGTAGGCCGTGTCGGCGCGCTGCCGGTCGCCGAGGTTGGCGCCCAGGCTGAGCGCCGCGATGGCCACCAGCAGCGTCGCCGCGACGGGTCGCGGGCGCTGCACCAGGGCGGCACCGGCGACCAGCATCAGGGCGCCGAGCAGTACCGCGGCCCAGACGCCGAACATCTGCATCACGACCAGCGACAGCGTGACGGAGCCGAGGAAGGAGCCGAGCGTCGACCAGTAGAGCGCGCGTCCCGCCGCTTCGCCGCTGCGCTGCGCCAGCATCAGGTTGGTCAGGATGGGCACGGTCTGCCCCAGCAGCCAGGCCAGCGGGCAGAGGATGCCGCCGATGAAGACCAGGTAGGCCAGCCCGGCCTGGGTTCCGGAAAAGATCGCATTGACGCTGCCGCCGGCAAGGCCCGCGCCCATCAAGGCCGCGGAGATCATGAAATTGCGCGCCACCACCTTGCGGTAGTCGCTCGCGACGCGGCTGCCGGAGTAATAGCCGAGCGCCAGTGCCAGCAGGAACAGGCCTATGGTCGGCGCGGTGACCACGATGGAACTGCCGACATGGGGAATCAGTCGCCGCAGGGCGATGATTTCCGCGCCGAGCGAGCAGTAACCTTCGATGAAGACGATCGTAAACAGCAGGCGAGGCGGCATGGCGAAGGTGCCGTGGGCAGGGATGGCGACTTTAACCGAAGAGTCGGCGCTGGCGGCACGGCGTCATGCGGGGTGCCGCGGGATCGCGCGGAAATTTACAGGCTGCCGGGCGCCGCGTACCATGCGCCCTCCGATTCCATCGAGGTTCCAACCGTGTCGATACGAGGCAGGCAGTCTGGCGGGGGTCTGGCCTGCGCCCTCCGCCGGGCCGCCCCAAGGAGGGCGCAGACAATTCCCGGAGCCGCACCGCGGCGAACCGCAGTCACCCCCTCGCTTGGCGAGGGGGCTGGGGGGAGGGTAGTCCAGTGAGCGTCGATGCGCCGTCGATCACCTGGAGCGAGGACGGCATGACGCATTCGCTGCGCTGGCACTCGGAGGCCGGCGTGCCGCCGCCTCGCCGTGTCGTTGTTGCCGATGATCGCATGACGGCGGATGCGGCCTGGCGGCTTGCCTGCGAGGGAACGGCCCTGCTCTGGCGCGGGGACTTCCAGAACGCTCGCCAGTTGCTGCAGGCCATGGCCCGGCGTATCGAGCGCAAGCCGCGCAAGCAGCTTGCCGCAGATTCTTCATCCTCAAGCTTTCATCAATACCGGCTCGCCCAGGCGCAGCGCGCACGCACGCTGGGCATGCTGCTGTTGCCTTTCGATGACGACTACCGGATTCCCTTGCGCCGCGCGCCCGATGTGGGCGATGCCTGTGTCGAGGCCTACGGTCCGGCCAGCGGGCCGTTCGCGGCATCCCTTCGCGAACTGCTGGGACTGATCGGCGCCCACGAGTGGCGCAAAAACGGCGTCGAGGTGCCGGCGCTGGGCGCGCGGGTCCATCCGCATTACGGCGTGTTCGCGCCGGTGCGCGGCGAATACGTGGAACTGGTGGCGCAGGCGCCGTTGCCGCCGCACTGCGAGCTGGCCTTCGACATCGGCACCGGCACCGGGGTGCTGGCCGCCGTACTGGCGCGGCGCGGCGTTACCCGCATCGTCGCTACCGACAGCGATCCGCGTGCACTGGCCTGTGCGCGAGAAAACCTGCAGCGGCTGGGACTGACGTCGCGGGTCGATGTCATGCAGGCCGACCTGTTTCCGCCGGGCCGCGCGCCGCTGGTCGTCTGCAATCCGCCCTGGTTGCCGGGCCGCGCCGGGTCGGCTTTGGAGCGGGCGGTCTACGACCCGGACGGCCACATGCTGAAGGGATTCCTCGGCGGGCTGGGCGCGCATCTCGCGCCGGGCGGCGAGGGCTGGCTGATACTTTCCGATCTGGCCGTGCATCTGGGCTTGCGCGGCGCCGGCGAGTTGTCGAAGGACTTCGCCGCAGCCGGACTCGACGTAATTGGTCGGCTCGATGCCAAACCGACGCATGCGCGGGCGCGCGACGCGAGTGACCCGCTGCACGCGGCGCGTGCCGCGGAAACGACCACGCTCTGGCGCCTGGCACCTCGCTGAGCGGCATTCGCGTACCGGCAAGCGGCGCCGCGGGAACGATTATTCCCGCCGGTCGAGAAAAGACAAACCCCGCCGTGGCGGGGTTTGTCGACCGATCGCCGTTTCCGGCTGGATCCTGCCTTACTTCTTCTTCGGTGCTGCCTTCTTGGCGGGACCGCTGCGGCCGGTCTGCATGAAGTTGTCGAAGCCGGCTTCGGCGAAGCGGAACCACAGGTGCTGCTCGTCGCGGAAGGCGGCGTAGTCGGTGTAGACCTTTTTCCAGGCCGGGTTCTTGGCCGAGAGGTCGGAGTAGAGCGACATCGCCGCATCATGGGCAGCCTTGAGGATGCTCTTGTCGAACTGGTGCAGCTTGGCGCCGTTGGCGACCAGGCGTTTCAACGCAGCCGGATTCTTGGCGTCGTACTTGGCCTGCATTACGACGTGGGCGTGTGATGCGGCCGAGGCGACGATCGCCTTGTAGTCCGCCGGCAGCGCATCGTAGGCCTTCTGGTTGACGTAGAGTGACAACTGCGGGCCGCCTTCCCACCAACCGGGGTAGTAGTAGTGCTTGGCGACCTTCTGGAAGCCGAGCTTTTCGTCGTCATACGGGCCGACCCATTCGGTGGCGTCGATGGTGCCCTTTTCCAGCGCCTGGTAGATCTCGCCGCCGGGAATGTTCTGCGGCACACCGCCGATGGCCGACAGCACCTTGCCGCCAAAGCCGCCGATGCGCATCTTGAGGCCCTTGATGTCGGCCAGCGACTTGATTTCCTTGCGGTACCAGCCGCCCATCTGGGCGCCGGTGTTGCCCATCGGGAAATTCACGATGTTGTAGTTCTTGTAGAACTCGCGCAGCAGCGTCATGCCGTTGCCTTCGTACATCCAGGCCGTCATCTGGCGGCTGTTGAGACCGAAGGGAATCGCGCAGTCGATGGCGAAGGTGTCATCCTTGCCGAAGAAGTAGTAGGGGGCGGTGTGCGCGCATTCGACGGTGCCTTGTTGCACGCCATCCACAACGCCGAAGGGAGGCATCAGTTCGCCGCCGGCATGGACCGAGATCGTAAACTTGCCGCCGGTGCCTTCGGAGACAGCCTTGGAGAACGTCTCGGCAGCGCCGTAAATCGTGTCCAGCGCCTTGGGGAAGCTCGAAGCCAGGCGCCAGCGGATGGCCGGGGCCTGAGCATGTACCGCCGGCGCGGCGCCGGCAGCCAGGATGCCGGCGATGCCGGCGTTTTGCAGAAATTTGCGACGTTCCATGTTTGAATCTCCTCTAGGTTTTTTAACAGTGACGACCAGGCCGGATCGGACCGTCGCCGGATACTACAACAAACTTTTCCCGACTACTTTCCCTTGTCGATGGACTGGAGCAAGGCCTTGGAGGCGTCTTCGCCCTCGCCTGGCTCCTCGTTCCCCGCCTCGGTCTTCTCGCCTTCTTCGGCCACCGCCTCGAGGTCAACCGGTGCCGGTGCCTCGAGTTGAACATCCTGCAAATTCGCCGCCGGAGGTTGGTCCAGGCTGCCGAGCACCAGATTCGGATAGATCACGACTGCTGTGACCATGATTACCTGCAGCACGATGAAGGCAATGGCTCCGCTGTAAATCTGGTTGGTCGTGACGGCCGGAATGCGCTTGCCGGTAATGCGGTCGTTGTAGTCGCTCTTGGCGGCGACGCTGCGCAGGTAGAACAGCGCAAAGCCGAAGGGCGGCGTGAGGAAGGATGTCTGCAGGTTCATGGCGATGATGACGCCGAACCAGATCAGCGCATCGCTGCCGGCGGGCAACAGGGCCGGCAAAATCTTCTCGGCGACCGGGGCGATCAGGGGCACCACGATGAAGGCAATCTCGAAGAAGTCGATGAACATGCCGAGCACAAAAACCAGCAGGTTGACGACAATCAGAAAGCCCAGCGCACCGCCCGGGAGCTTGCTGAACAGGTGTTCGACGAAGATGTGGCCGTCGGCGGCGTTGAAGGTGAAGGAAAACACCGTCGAGCCGATCAGGATGAAGAGCACGAATATGGCCAGCTTCGCCGTATTTTCCAGAGCCTCCTTGAGCAGCCTCATTTCCAGCTTGCGCCGTGCCAACGCCATGATGAAGGCTCCAAGCGCCCCCATGGCTCCGCCTTCGGTCGGAGTGGCGAGACCGAGGAAGATGGTACCCAGCACCAGGAAGATCAGCACCAGCGGCGGGATCAGGACGAAGGTCACGCGCTCGGACAGCCTCGACAGCAGGCCGAGTTTGAGCATGTGATTCAGGATCGCCAGGGCCAGGGCGACGAACGATGCGATGGTCATTGACAGGATCAGCACCTCGTCTGTCGGGGCCGGGCCCTCGCGGCCGGTCCACGCGCCGATGATGCTGCCATGGACCTGGCTCCAGGCGATACCTGCGGCGGCGGCAAGCAGCAGGAGAAACAGGAGTGACTTGTGCCCGGACGAGCCGTTGGCCTCCTTGTAGATGCGCGCCTCCGCCGGTAGTGCCGGCACCCAGGCCGGCTTGACGATGGCCACGATGATGACGAACGCGGCATAGCAGGCCACCAGCATCAGTCCGGGTACCAGCGCTCCGGCATACATGTCGCCGACCGAACGCCCGAGCTGGTCGGCCATCACGATCAGCACCAGCGAGGGCGGGATCGCCTGCGCCAGCGTGCCCGAGGCGGTGATGACGCCGGTGGCGATGGTGCGGTTGTAGCCGTTGCGCAGCATGATCGGCAGCGAGATCAGGCCCATCGAAATCACCGCGGCGGCAACCACGCCGGTAGTGGCGGCGAGCAGGGCGCCGACGAAGATCACGGCCAGCGCCAGGCCGCCTCGCACCGGGCCGAACACCTGGCCGATGGTTTCCAGCAGATCCTCGGCCATGCCGCTTTTCTCGAGGATGATGCCCATGAAGGTGAAGAATGGAATGGCCAGCAGCGTGTCGTTCTGCATGATGCCGAAGATGCGCAGCGGCAGCGCCTGGAACAGCGACGGCGGGAACAATCCGGCTTCCATGCCGATGAAGCCGAAGAACAGCCCGGTGGCGGCCAGCGCGAAGGCGACCGGAAATCCGGTGAGGAGGAACAGCAACAGGCCGCCGAACATCAACGGCACGAAGTTCTGGACAATGAATTCCATCAGCGGATTTCCTCTTGGGCGTGTGCCGCGTGTTCTTCGATCTCGTGGCCGATTTCGTCCTTGGATTCGGTTTCGATGTGGCTGATGACGTCCGGTCCGGCGCCGCTGATGAAGGCGGCGCGCTTGATGAGTTCAGACAAGCCTTGCAGGGCGAGCACGGCGAAGCCCAGCGGAATCAGGGCGTACATAGGCCAGCGGATCAGGCCACCGGCGTTCTGCGACATTTCGCCGCTGTTCCAGGCGTTCACGAAGAGCGGCCAGGAGAGGGTGACGATCATGTAACACAGTGGCAGCAGGAACACGACGATGCCGCCGATATCGATCCAGTTGCGCGTGCGTGCCGAGAGGTGATTGGAAATGAAGTCGATGCGGACGTGGGCGTTTTTCAGGAAGGCGAAGCCCGAACCCAGCATGAACACCGTGGCGAACAGGTACCACTGGATCTCCAGCAGCGCGTTCGAGCTCATGTCCAGCGTCTTGCGGACGATGGCATTGCCGGCTGAAATCAGCACCGCGGCGAGGATCAGCCACTTCAGGCTGCGCCCGAGCAGGTCGTTCGTCCAATCGACCCAGCGGGAAAATTTCAGCATCGCATTCATCGGTAAGGCTCCAGGGTGGCTCTGCACTGGTTCCTGCCGGCAATCGTTACCGTGCCGGCGCATGAAAAAATCATCATAACCCGAGGTCTCAATATTCGTCGCTTCGATATCCCGGCGGTACATGACGATCGCCAGTGCCGCTGCGTGGCAGAGGGAGTTTGATTATCGGGTGTTGTGGGTCAATGGTCAGACCAAAAACATGAAAAATACTACAGAGGGAAACTGGCCCTGTCAATGGCTTTAATCGAGTGCTCATCGGATTCTCGATGCAATTGATCTTTTGGTCAGACCAGTGCTATATTTGTTCGATGGAAACCAGAATGACCGCCCCCCGCCTCGCCGATGTCGTCGCGCGCGAGATCGAACAGCGGGTGCTCGAAGGGCGCCTGAAGCCGGGCGACCGCCTGCCGTCTGAGCGCGATCTGTCGGTGCAACTGGGGGTCTCCCGCGCGTCGCTGCGCGAGGCCATCCACAAACTGGCAGCACGCGGCATGCTGGAAAGTCGCCAGGGTGGCGGGACTTTCGTCACCGATCGGCTGGATTCGAGCTTCGGCAATCCCTGGGAGGAAATCCTGCGCGACCATCCAGGCGTCCATGAGGATATGCTGGAGTTCCGCCACATGCTGGAAGCCCGCGCCGCGGAGTGTGCGGCGTTACGCGCAACGGCTGTCGATCGTGAGCGTGTGCGCCATTGCCTGACCCTGCTCGAAGAGTCCTTCGACGGACAGGATCTGGATCTCCAGGTGGATACCGACCTGGCGTTTCACCAGGCCATCGCCGAAGCCTCGCACAATGTGATTGTCGGTCATCTGACGGCGAGCCTGTTGCGCCTGATGCGCGACAACCTGCGGCGCAATCTGAGCGAGCTGATGCAGGTGCCTGCGGCCCGGGATGCGCTGCTCGACCAGCATCGGGCAGTATGGCGTGCCATCGAGAAGGGCGATGCCGAGCAAGCATTGGCCGCGGCGGCCAGCCACATCGGCTTCGTGCGCCAGAACCTGACCCGCATGTTGCGCAGCGACGCCCGCAACAAGTCGTAAAATACGTCGCATGACTGCGACACGGATTACCCGCTTTTGCCTGGTGCGCCACGGCGAGACGGACTGGAACGGCGAAAAGCGCATCCAGGGGCAGATCGACATCGATTTGAATGCGGCGGGCGAAGGACAGGCCCGGGCATTGAGGTCGGCGCTTGCGGGACATTCCTTCGGCGCCATCTACAGCAGCGACCTGTTGCGCGCCCTGAATACCGCCCGCATTGCCACCGCCGAACTGGGGCTTGCCGTGTCGCCGGCGCCGACTCTTCGCGAGCGGCATTTCGGCGTGTTGCAGGGCACTACACCGCACGAAGCCAGCCGGCAGTATCCCGAGGTCCATCGCCATCACCAGGCGCGAACGCCGGACTACGACAACCTGACCGGGGAGTCCCTGGTCGCCTTTGCGTCGCGCGTGATGGCCGGGCTGGAGGCGATGGCCGCGCGCCATGCCGGCACCAGCGTGTTGGCATTTACCCACGGCGGCGTGCTCGACGTGGCGTATCGCGCCGCGACCGGGCGGGCACTGCACCTGCCGCGCGATTTCGGCCTGCCGAACGCCGCCCTGAACTGGCTGGAGCGCGATGCCACCGGCTGGCGCCTGGTTTCCTGGGCCGATTGCCGGCACCTGGCGCGGGCGCTGGACGAAGTCTCCGGCTGACGGCTCGCGCCGTGCGGATGCTAAAATCCGCAACCTTTCCCGCCGCGCCGGATGCCACCGTGTTCCGGTCCGGTTCGGCCGTCACCGAGGCACTTTCTAGAAAGCCACAACATGTACTCCAAGCAGAATACCCTCGCCAAGAGCGATCCCGATCTGTGGGCCGCGATACAGAACGAGAATCGCCGCCAGGAAGACCACATCGAGCTGATCGCCTCGGAGAACTACGTGTCGTGGCCGGTGATGGAAGCGCAGGGCTCGCAACTGACCAACAAGTACGCCGAAGGCTATCCGGGCAAGCGCTATTACGGCGGTTGCGAACACGTCGACGTGGCCGAGCAACTGGCCATTGATCGCGCCAAGAAACTGTTCGGCGCCGACGCGGCAAACGTCCAGCCCAATTCCGGCTCGCAGGCCAACCAGGCGGTGTTCATGGCCTTCCTCAAGCCCGGTGACACCATCCTCGGCATGAACCTCGCCGCCGGCGGCCACCTGACGCACGGCATGGCGCTGAACATGTCGGGCAAGTGGTTCAACGTGGTGCCCTACGGCCTCGACGAAAACGAAGAGATCAACTATGCCGAGATGGAAAAGCTGGCGCACGAGCACAAGCCCAAGCTGATCATCGCCGGTGCCTCGGCCTATGCGCTGAAGATCGATTTCGAGCGGTTTGCCAAGGTGGCGAAAGCCGTCGGCGCCATCTTCATGGTGGACATGGCGCACTATGCCGGCCTGGTTGCCGCCGGCTACTACCCGAACCCGGTGCCGCACGCCGATGTCGTCACCTCGACCACGCACAAGACCCTTCGCGGACCGCGCGGCGGATTGATCCTGATGAAGGCCGAGCACGAGAAGGCGATCAACTCCGCGATCTTCCCGGGCCTGCAGGGCGGGCCGCTGATGCACGTGATCGCCGCCAAGGCGGCCGCCTTCAAGGAGGCGATGACCCCCGAGTTCAAGAACTACCAGGAGCAGGTGATCGACAACGCCCAGGTCATGGCCAAGGTGCTCAAGAGCCGCGGCCTGCGCATCGTTTCCGGACGCACCGAGTCGCATGTCTTCCTGGTCGACCTGCAGGCCAAGAACATCACCGGCAAGGATGCCGAGGCGGCTCTGGGCAAGGCGCACATCACGGTTAACAAGAATGCCATTCCCAACGATCCGCAAAAGCCCTTCGTCACCAGCGGCGTGCGCATCGGCACGCCGGCCATGACCACGCGCGGCTTCACCGAGATCGAGGCGGAGCAGGTCGCCAACCTGATCGCCGACGTGCTCGACGCACCGCAGGACGAGGCCGTACTGGAGCGTGTGCGCGGACAGGTGTCGGCGATGTGCAAGAAGTTTCCGGTGTATGGCTGAGCGCCGATAGCGGAGCGGCCATGAAGTGTCCCTATTGCGCGGAACCAAACACGCAGGTGGTGGACACCCGTGAGAACGAGGACGGCGATACTGTTCGCCGTCGTCGGCGCTGCCTCGCCTGCGACAAGCGCTTTACCACCTACGAGCGCGTCGAACTGCAGTTGCCGCAGGTGGTGAAGAAGAACGGCAGCCGCACCGACTACGATCGCGACAAGCTCAAGGCCAGCATGATGCTGGCGATGAGGAAGCGCCCGGTCACCACCGAAAGCATCGACCTGGCGCTGGACCGCATCGAGGAAAAACTGGTGCAACTGGCGCTGCGCGAAGTGGCGTCCGACCGCATCGGCGAACTGGTGATGCGCGAACTCAAGCGGCTGGACAAGGTGGCCTACATTCGATTCGCCTCGGTGTACCGCAACTTCGAGGACGTGGACGAATTTTCCGACGCGATACGCGAAATCAAGAAGCCGCGGCAACCCCGCGCCAAGTCCTGACGGGCCGCGGCTGATGAGCGCCGCATGAGCTTTTCATCCGCCGACCACGCCTTCATGGCGCGCGCGCTGCAACTGGCGCGAAACGGCCTGTTCACCACGACCCCCAATCCGCGTGTCGGCTGCGTCATGGTGCGCGACGGCCGCGTGATCGGCGAAGGCTGGCACGAGAAGGCCGGCGGGCCGCATGCCGAGGCGGCGGCGCTGAATGCAATAGTCGGCGCCGGCGACACGGCAAATGGCGCCACGGCCTACGTCACGCTGGAACCCTGCAGTCATTTCGGCCGCACGCCACCCTGCGCCGACGCGCTGATCGCGGCGGGCGTGGCGCGCGTCGTCGCGGCAATGCGCGACCCCAATCCACTGGTGGCGGGGCAAGGCCTTGCGCGCTTGGCCGCGGCCGGCATCGAGGTTGCCAGCGGCTTGCTCGAGGCCGACGCGGCCGAGCTCAACATCGGCTTCGTATCGCGCATGACGCGCGGGCGGCCCTGGCTGCGCCTCAAGGTGGCCGCCAGCCTCGACGGCAAGACCGCGCTCAACAACGGTGTTTCGCAATGGATCACCGGGCCGGACGCGCGCCGCGATGCGCACGCCTGGCGCGCGCGCTCCTGCGCGGTGCTGACCGGCATCGGCACGGTGAAGGACGACAATCCGCGGCTCACCGCGCGCGAGGTGGATACCCCGCGCCAGCCGCTCAAGGTGGTGATCGACAGCCGGCTCGAAACGCCGCCCGGTGCGGCCGTACTCGATGGCGGCAATGTGCTGATCGTCGCGGCGCAGGATGATCCGGCGCGCAGCGCGGTCCTGCGCGAGTGCGGTGCAGAGATCGTGGTGTTGCCCAACGCGCAGGGCAAGGTCGAACTCACGGCCCTGATGCAGGAACTGGGGCGGCGCGGCATCAATGAAGTGCTGGCCGAAGCCGGCACGCGGCTCAACGGCTCGCTGCTGCGCGAGGGCTGCGTCGATGAACTGCTGATCTACCAGGCGCCGCTGCTGATCGGCGATGCCGCGCGCGGCATGTTCGGCCTCGCCGAACTGACCGACCTGTCAGGTGCACGCCGGCTGGATATCTTCGAACGCCGTAGCGTGGGCGCCGACTTTCGCATCCGGGCACGCCTTGGCTAGGCATGAGCGGGACGAGGAGCAGGGCCGCCGCGATTTTCGCGGGCGCAGCCTGCTGATCAACCTTCTGCGCGTGTTCCACATCGTCGGGCTGGCCGGCATATCCGCCGCGGTACTGGCGGGGGCCGCGGGTGCCGAACAATGGGGCGGCGTGATGCTGGCTTCCGGCATCGGCATCATCGCGCTCGATGCCTGGGCCAATCCCCTCTATTTTCGCCAGGCCAAGGGAATCGGTACGCTGCTCAAGATTGCCCTGGTGGCGTTGATGGTGGTGTGGGAAGGCGGGCGCCAGCCGCTGTTCTGGTTCGTGCTGGCATTTTCCGTCGCGCTCAGCCACGCGCCGGGGCGGATTCGCCACCGGCAGTTGTTCTGACCTGCGGCGCGGTCAGTTCGCGGGCGCGCCGCAGACCGCGCAGCCCGGATCGCGCGGCACGCGGATTTCGCGCCACTCCATGCCGAGGCCGTCGAGCAGCAGCAGGCGTCCGGCGAGGCTGGTGCCGCAGCCGATCAGGAGCTTGAGTGCTTCCGCCGCCTGCACCGTGCCGATGATGCCGGTCAGCGGCGCGAAGACACCCATCACGGCGCAGCGCACCTCCTCGACATCCTGGCCTTCGGGAAACAGGCAGTGGTAGCAGGGCGCGTTTGCCTGGCGCGAATCGAACACCGCCACCTGGCCGTCGAAGCGGATCGCCGCACCGGAGACCAGCGGCTTGCGGAATTTGACGCAGGCGCGATTCACGGCGTGGCGCGTGGCGAAGTTGTCGCAGCAGTCGAGCACGATGTCGGCTTGCGCCACTTCCTCGTCGAGGCGTTCGCCGGAAAGCCGCTCGGCCAGGGCGACAACCCGGCACTCGGGATTGATCTCGCCCAGCGTGCGCTTGCCCGATGCGGATTTGCTCATGCCGACCGCATCGGTACGATGAAGGATCTGGCGCTGCAGGTTGGTCATGTCGACCGTGTCGCCATCGGCCAGGACCAGCGTTCCGACGCCGGCCGAGGCCAGGTAGTAGGCCGCCGGTGATCCGAGGCCGCCCGCACCGACCACCAGCACGCGCGCATTGACGATGTTTTCCTGGCCTTCGATGCCGATCTGCGGCAGCAGGATGTGGCGGCTGTAACGCAGGAGCTGTTCGTCGTTCATGGGGACGTCGGAGCTCAGCGTTCCTGACGCAACTCGGGCGGGGTCTCGTCGTGGTCGCCGTGGGGATGGTGCTCCCAGGCCTTGGAATACACCTCGTGCGATTTCTTGATCAGGCGTTCCGGTACACGCATGTTGCGCATCTGGGTTTCTTCGCAGAAATACACCACGGTGCGCATCAGCTTGCTGTAGACGCTGTTGTCGAGGTGAAAGCCCTGGCGCACCAGCGCGGCTTCCAGTCCCTCCAGCGAGTAGTCGCTGATCTCGTACCAGATCGACAGGCTGCAGGGCACCAGGCCACTGTCGATTTCCATTCCGTCCAGCCCGGCAAGCAGCTTGCGCGCTTCTTCCACGTGTTCCGGATGCTGCGGGTCGAAGCGCAGTTCGCGGTGCTTGCGCGTGCCGGGTTGCGGCACGAACGCGGCGGGACGCTGGCGTGGTTTGCCATCGCGCTTCTCATCGCGCAACTCGCGGGCCTTTTCCGGAGTCATCCTGCTCATCGTTCGCGTCCTGCGATCAAAGCTCTGGAAGAAATTGCGGCGTGCAGCATCTGTTTAAGGTGAAACAACCCGTTCGGAGCAACTGGTGAAAGTCGAGCGAAGCGAGCTGACCAGTAGCCCCGCCCTGGGGCGGGGATGGGGGTGGGGGGCCTTCGATTCGCCTTTCGCGTGTTTCATCATCAGGGATGCCGGATCGCTGCATGAAAGTTAGGCGGCTTTTAGCGCTTGATGATCTGCCAGGCTTTAAGCAAATTGACCGCCTGGTTGAGCTGGTAATCCTTCTTCGAGGCGAACTCGAGCGGAGCATGCGGCGAATCCTCGGCGTCGTCCTTGCCCTTCTTTTCGTCTTTCTTGGTCTGCGGCTTGGCTGCCGGCTCGCCGGCCTTTTCGTTTTCGCCGCCAAGATGGCGTTCCAGGTCAGCTTCGCGCACACGTTCGCGCGACCCGCCATTGGCGCTTTCCTCGACCACGATGTCGGGCGTGATGCCCTTGGCCTGGATCGAACGGCCCGATGGCGTGAAGTAGCGCGCCGTGGTGAGCTTGATCGCTGCATTATTGGACAGCGGGAGCACGGTTTGCACGGAACCCTTGCCGAAGGTCTGGGTGCCCATCACAATGGCGCGCTTGTGGTCCTGCAGCGCCCCGGCAACGATCTCCGAGGCGGAGGCGGAACCGCCATTGACCAGCACCACCATCGGTGTGGTCCGTGCCCAGGCCGGCAGGCCCTTCATGATGTCTTCCTTGTTGCCGCGCTGGTAATCCTCCGGGCTGGCCACGTAGCGTCGCTTGGCGTCCTCGGTGCGGCCGTCGGTAGAGGTGACCAGCGTCTGCGGCGGCAGGAACGCGGCGGAAACACCCACCGCGCCGTTGAGCAGTCCGCCCGGATCGTTGCGCAGGTCAAGTACCAGTCCCTTGATGCCTTCACCCTTTGCTTCCTTGTCGGCCTTGGCCAGCTTGTCGAGGTGCTTTACAACGTCGGGTGCGGTTTCTTCCTGAAACTGGGTGACCCGCAGGTAGCCATAGCCGTTTTCGAGCAGCTTCGACTTGACGCTCTGCACCTTGATCTTTTCCCGGGTCAGGGTGACTTCGAAGGGCTTGGCCTCGCCCTTGCGGACGATGGTCAGGCGGATCTGGGTCTTGGGCTTGCCGCGCATCTTCTTCACCGCATCGGTGAGCGTGAGGCCCTTCACCGGCGTGTCGTCGAGCTTGATGACCAGGTCGCCTGGTTTCAGGCCGGCGCGGAACGCCGGCGTGTCCTCGATGGGCGACACCACCTTGACGAAGCCGTCTTCCATGCCGACTTCGATGCCGAGGCCACCGAATTCCCCTTGGGTGCTGACCTGCAGGTCCTTGAAGGAGTCCGGGTCGAGGTAGGCCGAGTGCGGGTCGAGGTTGGCCAGCATGCCACTGATGGCATGGGTGATCAGCTTCTTGTCATCGACCGGCTCCACATACCCCTGCTTGATGGCGTTGTAGACGTCGGCAAAGCTGCGCAACTCCTCGATCGGCAATGCCGAGGAGATGGCGTCCTTGTTTGCGCTGGCGGAAAAATTCAGGCTGATGAAGACGCCGGCGATCAGGCCGGTCACTACCAGACTCGCTTGCTGCAGCTTGCTGCTCATAGATACTCCGATGGAAACAAAGGCAATTTGAACAACTCAACCCCCCATCCCCCGCCCCGGCGGGGGCTACTGGTTGGCTCGCTACGCTCGAAAATCAAGGGCCACTCCTGTGAAGCACACTAGCGACTGCCGACCCACCTCAGGGGGTCGAACGGCTGGCCCCTATGCCTGAGTTCAAAGTATAAACCCGAGTCGGCATTGCCGCCGCTGTTTCCCACGGTGGCGACGGAATCGCCATTCTTTACAACGGTGCCGACCGCTGCCAGCAGCGATTCGTTGTTGCCGTAAACGGAGAGGAAGTCATCGCCGTGGTCAATCACCAGCAGGTTGCCGAAGCCGCGCAGCCAGTCCGCGAATACCACCGTACCCGGCGCCACGGCCCTGACGTCGATGCCTTCCGCAGCCCTGATGAAGACGCCCTTCCACACCGCTCCGCCTTCCGCGCGCGGCGTGCCGAAGCGGCCGGCGACAGTGCCCTTGATCGGCAGGTGCAGCTTCCCGCGCAAGGCGGCAAAGGCGCCGCCGACATTGCCGGGGTCGTGGCTTTTCAGTCGTGGCGACCTGACCGCGGCCGACCCGCGGGGAGTTGGCGCCGCTTGCGAACTACCCGGCTTGGCCTTGCGCGCCGCGGCTATCCGCGCCAGGCCCTCAATGAGTTTTGCCAGGCGTTGCTCGTCCTTCTTCAGTGTGGCGATCTCGCGGCGTTGCGCCTTGAGCCGATCGCCGATTGCCGCCAGCTTGCTCGCGCGTTGCTTTTTGCGTTCGAGCAATTGGGCTCGACCTTCCTGTTGGCGGCGCTCGTTTTCCGCGACCTGCGCCTGCCGTTCGCGCGTTGCATCGGCGAGCCGCGTTCTCTCGGCGGCGATGCCGCGCAACTGCTGTATCAGATCGGCTTTTGCACGCGAGAGTTGTGTGAGGAAATACCTGTCGCGCGACCATTGGTTGGGATCGGAACCCGCTAGCAACAGACTCAGCGCGTCGGCATCGCCGCCGACGAACTGGTTCCGGAGCAGTTGCGCGAGCTGGTTCCGTTGCGCCCCCATCTGGCGATCGAGGCGCTGGTTCTGGGCATCGAGATCGGCTATCTGGGCCTTCAGCGCGGCGCGTTCCGTGCCCAGTTCATGCAGGCGCCGGTTGGCGTCGGAAATCGCCGACTCGGTATCCCGCAACTGATCGGTGACGTGGCTTTTCGACTCCTCGGCTGCAGCCATTTCGCGCCGTAGCGCCTCGATGCGGCCTTTCAGGTCGTGCAACTCGCCCTTCTTGCCGTCGACACTGGCCGCGAGTGAGGCCGCGGCGAAGAACGTCGACGCGAAAAGCGAAAAGTGGAACGTGATCCGTGCGAGGCGGCGCAGGATGCTCACGTCTCACAGGTCACGATTCAAGCCTTTGCCTTGCCCTGGTTGGCCACGGCGGCCATCGCCGCCTTGATCGCGTCCGCATCGCCGAGGTAGTAGTTGCGAATCGGCTTCAGGTCAGCGTCGAGTTCATACACCAGCGGCTGTGCCGTCGGGATGTTGAGGCCGACGATGTCCGCATCCGAAACATTGTCCAGGTACTTGATCAGGGCGCGCAGGCTGTTGCCGTGGGCGGCGATGACGACCTTCTTGCCGGACCTGACAGCCGGGGCGATGGTTTCGTGCCAGTAGGGCAGGAAGCGCTCAACGGTGTCCTTGAGGCATTCGGTTCGCGGGAACTGGGCGGGCGGCAGGTTTGCATAGCGCGGGTTGCCGGTCTCCAGCCGAGGGTCGTCTTCGGCCAGTGGCGGTGGCGGCGTGTCGTAGGCTCGGCGCCAGACCAGCACCTGCTCGTCGCCGAACTTGGCGGCTGTTTCCGATTTGTTGAGCCCCTGCAACGCCCCGTAATGGCGTTCGTTCAGGCGCCAGGAATGCTGCACCGGGATCCACATCCGGTCCATTTCCTCCAATACTGTCCACAAGGTCTTTATTGCGCGTCGCAGCACCGAGGTATAGGCGATGTCGAAGGTGAAGCCTTCCTTCTTCAGAAGTTGGCCGGCGGCCACGGCTTCGGCAAGCCCCTTTTCGGTGAGGCCGACGTCGGTCCAGCCGGTGAAGCGGTTTTCCTGGTTCCAGGTGGATTCACCGTGGCGAAGCAGAACTATCTTGTACATGGGGAGCCTCAACGCTTAGCAGTAGCAGTATTCTATAATATTGGTGATTGCTGCCAGCAAGACGCGCAATTACGTCGCCACATCGAGGAACCCTTCCGGCATGAATCCAGCAATCAGCGAACTGATCGGCAAACAGGAGCACATCGAAACCGCGGCGCGGGCGCTGAAGGCGATTTCGCATCCGTTGCGCCTGAAGATACTCTGCGTGGTGGGGGGCGACGAAACCTGCGTCCAGGACATCGTCGAGGCCGTCGGCACTTCGCAGAGCAATATCTCGCAGCACCTCGCCATCTTGCGCGACAAGGGCGTCCTGCAAACCCGCAAGGATGCCAACCGGGTTTTTTATCGCATCGCCGACCAGCGCACGCTGCAACTCATCGCGCTGATGCGCGAAGTGTTCTGCGGCGTTCCGGCACACAGGGAATAGACAACAATGGAATTCGTGCAACAGAACATCATGTGGGTTGCCCTCGCCGTCGTCAGTGGCGGTATGCTGCTTTGGCCGATGATCTCGGGCGGTACCGTGGCCCACGTCAGCCCGGCCGAGGCGACGCTGCTGATGAATCGCGAAGACGCGCTGGTGCTTGATGTACGCGAAACCGGCGAGTGGAGTGCGGGCCACATCACCGGCGCCCGCCACATCACGCTGGGCCAGCTCGACAAGCGCTTGTCGGAACTCGAGAAATTCAAGGAAAAGCCGATCATCGTGGTCTGCGCCACCGGCAATCGTTCCTCGTCGGCCTGCGGCCAGCTGAAGAAGCATGGCTTCGACAAGGTCTACAGCCTCGGCGGCGGAATTTCCTCCTGGCGCGACTCCAGCCTTCCCCTCACCACCAAATCCTGAACAGAGAGCAAGCCATGTCCAAGGTCCTGATGTATTCCACCGCCGTTTGCCCCTACTGCGTTCGCGCGGAACAGTTGCTCACGCGCAAGGGTGTCACCGATATCGAGAAGGTCCGCGTCGACCTCGAACCGCAGCGGCGCGAGGAGATGATGCAGAAAACCGGCCAGCGCACCGTGCCGCAAATCTATATCGGCGAAACCCACGTCGGCGGCTGCGACGACCTTTACGAACTCGAGCGCCAGGGCAAGCTCGATTCCCTGCTGGCCGCGTAGAATTACCCTTTTTCCCTAACCATCGAATTCATCATGAGCGATCAGCAGCCGGTATTCAGCATCGAAAAGATTTACGTCAAGGATCTCTCCATCGAAGTGCCCAACGCGCCGCAGATCTTTCTGGTCCGCGAGACGCCGAGCATCGAAGTGCAGATCCAGAGCGGCGCGACAACCATCGGCGACGGCATGTATGAGGTGGCCCTGACCGTTACAGTGAATGCCAAGGAAGGTGAAAAGGTCTTTTTCCTGGTCGAGGTGGTCAAGGCCGGTATTTTCCAGATTCGCCACGTGCCCGAGCAGGACATGGAGCCGATCCTCGCCGTGGCCTGTCCCAATATTCTTTTCCCCTATGCGCGTGAAACGATTTCGGACGCCATCAATCGCGCCGGCTTCCCGCCCGTAATCCTCGCGCCGGTCAATTTCGAGTCGCTCTACCAGCAGCGCCTGATGGAGCAGCAGCAGAACGAAAGCAAGATTCAGCTGCAGTAACAGGCGACACGCGACCCCAATGCCGTCTCTTGTGTCGCCGCGGCGCATCCTCGCCCCGATCCCCCTGCTTGCGGCACTGCTTGCGCCAATGGCAGCCCTTGCGCTGGAGTACCGCAGCGTGACCGAGGCGGTAGCCGTCTACGATGCCCCCTCGGTCAAGGCCAAGCCCCTGTTCGTGGTTCTAGCCGGTACACCGGTTGAACTCGTCGTCAGCCTCGAAGGCTGGTCCAAGGTGCGCGACAGCAAGGGCGATCTGACCTGGATCGAAAAGAAGCACCTGGCGGAAAAGCGCAACGTCATCGTGCGCGCCGAACGTGCGCAGGTGCGTGCTGCCGCGGAGGACAAGGCCGCGCTGGTGTTCGAGGCCGAGCGCGACGTGGTGCTGGACCTGCTTGAAGTCCAGCCAGCTGGCTGGGCAAGGGTGCGGCATCGCGACGGTCAGGACGGGTTTCTCAAGGCTACGCAGGTCTGGGGCCTTTGAGTTCGGTCGCTGCGGCGGCGGCGATGTCGTGATGGGGAGGATGGGATGCGCATAGCGGTACTCGGTGCGGGTGCCTGGGGTACGGCGCTGGCGATCGCCTTCGCGGCCCGACACGACGTGGTGCTTTGGGCGCGTGATGCCGCGCGGGTCGAGGACATGGCACACAACCGGGAGAACCGGCGCTACCTGCCCGGATGCCCCTTTCCTTCGGGTCTGAAGCTCACCGCGGATTTTCCCACTGCACTTGCGGGCGCCGATCTGGCATTACTTGCCGCGCCGCTGGCCGGCTTGCGTGCCCTGCTCGAACAAGTCAAGGCCGTTGCGCCGGCGACGCCCTTCCTTTGGGCATGCAAAGGCCTTGAGGCGGGCACCGGCTTGCTGCCGCATCAGGTGGTGGCGGCGGTGATGGGCAACGTCTCCTGCGGCGTACTTACCGGTCCCAGCTTCGCCCTGGAAGTGGCGCGCGGCCTGCCCACTGCGATCACGCTCGCGGCGGCCGATCCTGTTTTTGCCGAGGCCACGGCGCAGCAACTGCATGGCGGCAACCTGCGCATCTATGCCAACGACGACCTGGTCGGCGCCGAAGTCGGAGGCGCGGTGAAGAACGTGCTGGCCATCGCCACCGGCATCTGCGACGGTCTCGGTCTGGGCAATAATGCCCGTGCCGCGCTGATCACGCGCGGACTGGTGGAAATTACCCGCTTCGGGGAAGCGCTCGGTGCCCGGCGTGAAACCTTCATGGGACTGGCCGGCATGGGCGACCTGCTGCTCACCTGCACCGGAGACCTGTCGCGCAACCGGCGCGTGGGCCTGTTGCTCGCCGATGGCAAGGCGCTGCCGGAAATCGCAGCGGAACTGGGCCATGTCGCGGAAGGCGTGCCTGCCGCGCGCGAGGTGGCTCGCCGCGCCGCCGAACTGGGCGTGGATATGCCGATCACGCGCGCGGTCACGGCGGTACTTGATGGCAGCATCAGTCCGCGGGCCGCAGTCGAGCAGCTCATGGCGCGCGGTGCCAAGCACGAGTAGGCTCAGACGCCGCCGGCGAAGTGCTGCTGCCGCCAGGCTTCGTAAACCATCACCGCCACGGCATTGGACAGGTTGAGGCTGCGATTGCCCGGCAGCAGCGGCAGGCGCAGGCGGTGGTCCGCGTCGATGTCGTCCAGCACCACGTTCGGCAGACCGCAGGATTCGGAGCCGAACACGAACGCATCGCCGGGCCGGAAGTCATGTGCAGCGGTATTACCTGGGTCGGCGCTGGCGTGACGGCGAACGGCCCGCGTGGTCAGGGCGAACAGGCGGGTCTCGCCCAGCGCTGCGCGGCAGGTGCGCCAGTCCGGATGGACCGTGACGCAGGTCATCTCGTGGTAGTCAAGCCCGGCGCGGCGCAATTGGGCGTCGGACAGGGTGAAGCCTAGCGGCTCGACAAGGTGCAGGCGGCACCCTGTGTTGGCGCACAAGCGAATCACATTGCCGGTGTTGGGCGGGATTTCCGGGGCCACCAGTACGACATGGAACACTTGCAGGGATCTCCGAAAAGCGGTAGTTTCTGCAAAATCAGCTGATTAGCTGGTGAATTTCGTGCAAAATCGCAACAGTAGAGTTCCCGATTTTACGGGCACTGGGGAGATTGCCTGATGGCTCGTCCGGAAAAAATCCGTCTTGGCGACATGCTCGTACAGCAGCAACTGGTTACCGGCGAGCAGTTGAAGCTCGCGCTCGACGAGCAGAAGCGCTCAGGTCGAAAACTCGGCCGCGTGTTGGTGGAGAGCGGTTACGTAACCGAAGAGGGAATTGCGCTCGGACTGGCGCGCCAGCTTGGCGCCGATTACGTCGACCTAAAGACATTCAAACTTCAGCCCGAACTTATCAAGCTACTCCCGGAAGCCCAGGCGCGCCGGTTGCGTACCCTGGTGTTGCAGGAGCAGGCAGGGATGCTGATCGTCGGCATGGCGGACCCGACAGACCTCACAGCTTTTGACGAACTGGCGCGCATCCTCAAGCGCGAGATCAACCTCGCGGTGATTACGGAGAGCCAGCTACTTGCCACGGTCGATCGGGTCTATAGCCGTGCTGCCGAAATCAGCGGCCTGGCCAAGGAACTCACGGCCGACATGGGCGATATCTCGACCGAGTTCGGTAACATCCTTGGCCTGACCGCCGGCGCCGAGGACGCGCCGGTGGTCAAGCTGCTCAACACGGTGTTCGAGGAAGCACTGAAATTGCGTGCCTCCGACATCCACATCGAGCCGCAGGAAAAGTCGGTGGTTATCCGCTTCCGCATCGATGGTGTATTGCATGTGCAGACCGAGGCCGACTCGAAGATTTCGACGGCGCTGGTGCTGCGCCTGAAACTGATGTCGGGCCTCGATATTTCGGAAAAGCGCCTGCCGCAGGATGGCCGCTTCAACATCAAGCTGCGCAACACGGCGATCGACATCCGGATCTCGTCGATGCCGACCCAGCACGGCGAGTCCGTCGTCATGCGCCTGCTGGCGCAAAATACCGGGCTGCTGCAACTGGACCGGCTGCACATGCCGCCGCGGGTGCTCGAACGCTTCCGGCATTCGATCGCGCGGCCGGCCGGCATCGTGCTGGTGACCGGCCCCACCGGATCGGGCAAAACCACCACCTTGTATGCGGCGCTGAACGAGCTGAACACCCCGGAAAAGAAGATCATCACCGTCGAAGATCCCGTCGAATATCGCCTGCCCGGACTCAACCAGGTGCAGGTGCACGAAAAGATCGACCTTTCGTTCAGCCGCGTGCTGCGATCCGCCCTGCGCCAGGATCCGGACATCATCCTGCTCGGCGAAATGCGTGACCAGGAGACGGCGGAGATCGGCATGCGCGCCGCAATGACGGGCCATCTGGTGTTGTCCACCTTGCACACCAATGATGCGCTGTCGACGCCGATCCGCCTGCTCGACATGGGCGTGCCACGCTACATGGTCGCCATGTCGATCCAGATGGTTCTCGCCCAGCGCCTGGTGCGGGTCACCTGCGAAAACTGCGCCGCACCTTGTGTGCCGAATCCGAACGAACACCTGTGGCTCAAGGCCGAACTCGGCGACCAGGTGGACAGCGTCGAATTCCGGCGTGGCGCCGGCTGCAGCCATTGCGCCAATACCGGCTACCAGGGGCGTCAGGCCGTCTACGAAGTACTCGAAATGAACAATGCGCTGGTCGAGGCGGTGAATCGCGGCGATCCCAACGAATTCATGCAGATCGGCCGTGAGCAGATGGCCGGCAACACCCTGCGCCGCGATGCCGTGCGCCTGGTGGTCAGCGGTCGCACGACCATCGAGGAAGCCATGCGCATCAGCACCCAACTCGACGAGTAGGTCGACGGCCATGGAACCCTGCAACACTCTGCCCGGATTCGTGGCAAGCGCGCGCCGGCGCGCGCCGGGCTAAGACATGGCTACCTTCGCCTATCGCGGCCGCAACGGTGCCGGTGAGATCGTGCAGGGCAGCATGGAGGGCGCGGCGGCCGGGACCGTGGCCGACCAGCTCGTCGCCAGCGGCGTGACGCCGGTGGAAATCAGGGCGGTCGAGGTCGCCGCCGACAAGACCGGCAATGGCGCAGGTGGATTGCAGTTGTTCCCCCAAAAAGTCGAGCACATGGACGTTCTTCTGTTCTCGCGCCAGATCCATACCCTGTTGCGAGCCGGCGTGCCGATCATGCGCGCACTGGCTGGCTTGCAGGAATCCAGCACGAATCCGGCGATGCGGGAATTGCTGCAAGACGTCCGCGAAAGCCTTGATTCCGGCCGTGAGCTGTCGTTGTCGCTGGCCCGCCATCCCAAGGTTTTTTCGGCGTTCTACCTGTCCATGGTCCGTGTCGGCGAGATGACAGGACGGCTGGAAGAAGTATTCATTCGCCTGTTCGATCATTTGTCGTTCGAGCGTTTCATGCAGGAGCAGGTGAAGTCGGCGCTGCGTTACCCGTCATTCGTCGTTGCCGCCATGGGCATCGCCATCGTCATCGTGAATATCTTCGTGATTCCGGCCTTCGCCAACGTTTTCAAGGGACTTGGAGCCGAACTGCCACTGATGACGCGCCTGCTGATCGGCTTTTCCGATTTCATGGTGAACTGGTGGCACGCGATGCTGTTTGGCTTCGTGGGCGTCTTTTTCGGTTTCAACACATGGCGCAAGACGACCGAAGGTCGATACACCTGGGATCGATTTAAACTAAGAATTCCCATTGCCGGAAAGATCATTCGCAAAGCGACTCTGGCCCGCTTTGCGGCCAGCTTTGCGCTGGCCTCGCGCAGCGGCGTTCCTATCATCCAGGCATTGACCAATGTTTCCGAAACCGTGGACAACGCCTACATTTCGCACAAGGTTGAAAAGATGCGGGACGGCGTCGAGCGCGGTGAGAGCATCCTGCGCACATCGATTTCCGCTGGCGTGTTTACCCCTGTTGTGCTGCAGATGATTGCCGTGGGCGAGGAATCGGGGGCGCTCGACGACATGATGAAAGAAATTGCCGACATGTATCAAAGCGAGGTCGAATACGAACTGAAGACCCTGGCGCAGCAGATCGAGCCGATCCTCATCGTCGCACTGGGCATAATGGTCCTGATACTTGCGCTGGGCATCTTCCTGCCATTGTGGGATCTGGGTAAGGTATCGCTGAAGAAATGAGCGAGGTAACGCCGCTTACGCGTTCGCTGTTTCAGGTTTCGGTCGTTATTGCCGTCATAGCCTTGCTGGCCACCGTATTACTCAATTCGCTAAACTATGTGCAGGAAAAGGCCGAGCGGACGATGGTCGAAACGACCGTGCTGAACATGGAAAAGGGCCTGGAAATAGAGGTCCGGACCCGTGAAATCCGCGGACAGACGGCGTCCATTCCGGATCTTGTCGGGGCCAATCCGGTGAGTTGGCTGGCAAGTCCGCCGGAGGGGTACGCCGGGATTTGCAAGAGGGCGGGGGTGCCCGGCGAGTGGTGTTTTGACGAGGCGACGCGTGAAATTGTCTATCGGCCGCGCCTTGAAGCAAGCCTTGAGTTGCGCGAGGCGGGAAAGCGGGACTTGCGCTGGCGCGTGGGCTCGACTCAGGACAAAGAAGGGGGCTCGACTCCGGTGGGGCGAATCAGGGTGTTTTCCACTACGTCTTTCGTATGGCACTGATGGCAGGCTGCTGTTACACTGAACCGAGATGCATTTTCTTTTTTATCGCGCTGGAATAACTGCGGGTGCCGTTGGGATACTTCCGTGTATTGCAACGAAACATCTGATGGTATAGCGGTATTCCCCCGTCGCTTCAGACAGGATGAAGACGGCAAATTTAAGGAGAATTACATGAAACGCCAAACGGGTTTTACCCTGATTGAATTGATCGTGGTAATCGTTATTCTGGGAATTCTGGCGGCGACGGCGCTGCCGCGGTTCACCAACCTGCAGCGCGATGCGCGCGTGGCAAGAGTCAATGCGCTCATGGGAGCGATGCAAACCGCAGTTGCGATGGCTCGTGCCACGGCGCAGATTCGTGCCACCGGTGTGGCGATCAATGGCTGCACGCTGGCTGTTACAGGAACAAGTGCTGCCGGGGCTGGTTTAGGTACCGCTATCGAGGGCGTTGCGGGGACATGTGCACAGATGACCAGCTTTTATCCAGCCGACTCGCTACAGGGCATTGCGATGCTGGCGTTGACCGTCCCGATGGCTGGACTAAACGGGCCCACTGTCGCGGAGCTGAATAGCCAAGGATACTCGTGGACTGCGGGCGGCGGGATGTTGGTCCAAAACGCGGTCGGGGGATATACGGCAACCTGTGGCGTGCCCTACACTGCGGCACCCGTTGGTGGCGTGCCGATAGTTGGGCCGGCGGTTACGACAGGCTGCTGACGTTGGTGGGAAGCATGCAGCTGGAACGATTAAAGGGCTTCGGCTGAATTGATCGACTGGCGCGGCGTCTCACTTCGGCAACAAGAGCGGCTCCGGTCGCTTTTGTCATTTATGCCGGCAGCTTTTTTCCGTGCGCTGGACAAGCTCGGCACCCTCCCATGACATCGCGCCCTGGTTTCGCGTCGGGCAAAGCAGGCGGTGGGTTTGCTTGCCCCGTGAGTTGCCTTGCGGTTCTGGACTACACTGCAGGGGTGCGTTGGCAAGGGAGATTCCTGAATGGCTGCACCTTGCGGCGGAGATCCGCTCGTTTGTATCGAGTTCGTGATTCTGGGTATCGGGGAATTTCTCAAGGACTGGACGACGATGGGCATGCTCGCGATCCTTCTTGGGCTGCTGTTGCGATATCGCGCAGATCGGGCGAAAGCACGAGAGGACGCCTACGGCAGGCACCTCGCGGATTTTGATACCCGGCGAAGCCAGGCGGCGCAGGGCGGGGCTGGTTCTCCGGCCGAACTGTTTCCGGTGGCCTCGACGCGCCGCGGCGCGGACCATGGTCGGCGCCGATAGCGCTTCGGTTCCTGCCATGTGCTTACCGATCAGGCTGAACCGATGACAAAGCTGACGCCTCGTCCGCCGCACTGGCTGTCCGGCTTCACCCTAATCGAGTTGATCACGGTGTTGGTGCTCGTCGGCATCATTGCGACCATTGCAGTGCCACGCTTGACGACTTCAGGATTCGATGCAACGGGCTACCGCGACAAGGTGAGGGCGACGCTTGAATTCGCACGAAAGTCGGCGGTGGCACAACGGCGGATTGTCTGCGTTGCACGGGTGGCCAATGGCCTGACCCTCACGATTGACAATGTCACACCGGAAACGGTGGCCGGGCGCGGCACCTGCCCGCGCCCGCTTCCGCTGCCGGCGACGGATGCTGCTTGCGGTGGGCCAACCAATGCCATTTGCGCACCCAACGCCACCGTTGTGCTGGCGGGTCCGGCCGCGCTCGCTTTTGATCCAATGGGGCGCGCATCTGCCGTGCCGGCAGCGGCTCTCTACGCCTATACGGTGACAGATGCCATGATGAGCCTGACCATCAATGTCGAAGCGGAAACGGGCTATGTGCGATAGAGGCCGCCAGCAAGGCGTCACCCTGATCGAACTGATTGTCTTCATGGTGATCGTGGGTGTCGCGCTGACCGGGATGCTCACGGTGTTCAATCTCACCGCCCGCTCTGGCGCCGATCCGATGATCCGCAAGCAGATGCTGGCGATAGCCGAGGGCCTGATGGACGAAGTTGCTGCGCTGCCGTTTACCTGGTGCGACCCCGATGATCCTGCCGCCGCAACAGCCATCAATGCTGCTGCCTGCGCCACGCCGGAAGCCATGGGCAGCGAGGTCGGCGAAACGCGCGGTGGTGCAGTCACACCCTTCGACAATGTCAATGACTATAACGGCCTCGCCGGCATCGCCACCAACATTTCCGGTACGCCCATGCCGATCGGATATGCCGCCACCATCACGGTCGCGCCCAGTGCTCTCGGACCGGGGGCCAGCCCGGTCCCGGCCGCCGCTTCATTGCTCGTCACGGTGACAGTCAGCTTCAACAACGAAGTTCTCGCCATCCAGGGCTATCGCACTCGCTACGTTCCGAATTCGTTGCCATGATCCGCCGCCAGCCCCATCGCACCTCCGGCTTTACCCTGATTGAAGCCATTGTCGCCATCACGATCACGGGCATCCTGGCGGGCATTGCCACGGTCTTCATCAGCAGGCCGATACAGGGCTATCTGGATTCCGTGCGCCGCGCCGAACTCACCGACCAGGCAGACCTTGCCCTGCGCCGCCTCACCCGGGACGTGCGCCTGGCGTTGCCCAACAGTCTGCGCGTCACCACGGCCGGCGGCGTGACCTATGTCGAGTTCATCATGACCAGTGCCGGCGGTCGCTACCGATTCGATGACGACGGATCGACCGGCGGCGACTTCTTAAGCTATACCGCGGTCGCCGACACGACATTCGACGTGCTCGGGCCGGTGCCCGCCAATCCCGCCATCGCCCCGGGTGATTTCATCGTCATTTACAACCTTGGCCCAGGCAACGCACCGGCAGATGCTTACACGGGCGGCAACCGCGCCACGGTACAGGGCATTGCCGGAAACGTCATCACCCTCGCCGCCAATCCCTTCGCTGCCCAAGTTCCGCCGCTGCCATCGCCTGATGCGCGGTTTCAGGTCGTGCCGGGAACGGTGCGCGCCGTGACCTACGCCTGCCCGGTCACCGGCACTCCGGCGAACAACTTGACGCGCCAAATGAACTACGGCTTCAATGCCGTTCAGGCCACACCGCCGGCCGGCGGAACCACCGCAATCCTGGCCGGTGGCGCGACCTGCACGATCGAGTACGCGGCCAACGCCTCGGGCCGCAACGGCCTGCTGCTGGTCAGCCTCACGCTGACCCAGGTAGACCCCGCAAGCGGAATCGGCGAGAGCGTCAATCTGTCGCAGCAAGTTCGCATCGACAACACGCCATGACAATGCGTTCGATCCACTTTCGCACCGGTCCCCGCGGTTTCGCCATCGTTTCCGCCATATTCATCCTTGTCGTGCTGGCGGCGCTGGGCGCCTTCATCGTCAGCGTCTCGACCAGCCAGCAAGTCGGCTTGGCGCTTGACCTTCAGGGAGTGCGCGCCTATCAGGCCGCGCGGGCCGGGATTGAATGGGGCGTCTATCGGGTTCAAGCCACGCCTGCCTACAACTTCAGCTATGGCACGCCGGCCGTAGCGGTCGGCAGCGCCAATCCAAACACGCGGCTCTGCCCCGCCTCACCTACATCGTTCGTCCCTGCCGCCCCTACGCTGGCCGGCTTCACCGTTACGGTCACCTGCATCGCGACGGTCGACCTCGTCAATGGCGGGCCAACCGTCTATACGCTGCAGTCCACGGCCTGCAACCGGCCTGCCGCCGGCGCCTGCCCTCCCGCTGTGCCCGCTCCCGGCACTGACTACATCGAACGCCGCATCGAAGTTACGCTATGAGTTCCTTCCCATGTTTGCTTGCCGTGTCGCCGGCGCCGACTTTTATTCTCGCCTTCCTTGCCGATAAGGATCGCATCATGAAACCTGAACCAGACGATTTCCGCCGAGGCATCGTGATCAATGCTCTGTGGAGCGGGTTTGGGGCCAAAAGTCCCCTCTTGCGGATTTTCGCCTTTTTACTCGTGGCTTTCTGCCTGATTCCCTCACTGGCGCGGGCGCAGGCCACACTGCTCTCCGAATATCGCTTCGACGATGTCGCCTGGTGTACGCCGGTCAGCGCACTGGATACCGTGGGCGGGCGAAACGGAACCCTGATCGGAGGCATTGGTTGGGAAGACTCCCCCGCCTCCGGCGGCAAACCGGTGAGTGGCGCCGCTACCCGCATTGCCGGCAGCGGCGCCATCGATATCACCGGCCTTCCTTTCAATCTGGCGCCCGGCGCGCAAAACTCGGTCAGTTTCTGGATGTTTTGGGATGGCACCAATAACGTGATGCCGCTGGGCTTCGGGTCGCACGATCTTTGGCTGCAAGGCGGGTCCTTCGGCTTCAATACATTCAACAGCGATATTTTCGGCATTTCTTCCGCCGGACTGGCAGGCGGCTGGCACCACGTGACGGCGGTGTTCACCAACGGCAACGTCGCAGCCAACAAGCTCTGGATCGATGGCGTCCAGCAAGTGCTGACCCAACGCGCCAGTTCGCCGAACAATGCCAACGCGGTTGTCAGCGCGCACATGCGTCTCAGCGGCGTTTGGGGTAATGCCGGCTATCAGTTCAGGGGTGCGCTGGACGAGGTGCGCGTCTATTCCGGATTGATCACGCAGGCGCAAGTGGACGCGGATCGGGCATTGACCAGTCCGGCGGTAGTCTGTCCGCCGCCGCCGCCGCCGACGTTGGTGGCACACTATCGGCTCGATGACAACTGGGATGCCACGCATGCCGCTGTGAATTCCGTCGGCGGCGGCCCGGCGGGGACTTTTCTGACGCCCTATGCGACCAAAGTCGCGACGCCCGCGGTATCGCCCAACAAACCGGACACCTGTTCGGGAGCCTCCTTCGCCGCGGGCAACGGGTCGATGCGAAGCACGGGCGTTTCGCTCGACCTGGGAGGCGGCGGGAAAAATTCAGTGAGTTTCTGGATGTACTGGAACGGCGGCGACAGTCAAATGCCATTCGGCTTCGCCCGGCACGACCTTTGGTTGCAGGGAGGGTCTTTCGGCTTCAATAGCGCAGCTTCGGATATTTTCGGCATTCCTTCCGCCGGCCTGGCGAATGGCTGGCATCACGTGGCAGCGGTATTCACCAACGGCAATGTCGCGGACAACAAGCTCTGGATCGACGGCGTGGCTCGGGCCCTGACGCAGAGGCAGTCTGCGCCGAACAACTCCAACGCCTATGCCGCCAACACGTTTCAACTGAGCGGTTGGACCAACGACAACGGCTATCGCTTTATCGGTCAGCTCGACGAGCTGAAGGTCTATCGCGGCGCGCTGACCGATGCCATGGTGCTGAGCGACTACAACGCCGCTGCTTGCGGCATAACGCCGCCGGCTCCACCCGCCAACTTCAATTGCGTCGAATCCGGTGCCGATGCGTCGACCGGGCATCTTTATACCAAGCTTGTCGGCACCGCCTTCAGCTTCGACGTGGCTGCTCTGAAAGCAGACGGTACGGTGGATGCCACCTACGCATCCGACGTCAATAAGCCAGTAACGGTGGAACTGGTCGATGGCTCGGGCGCTACGGCCTGCGCCAGCCGAGCCGCCATCAGCCCCGCGGTTTCCCAGACGCTTACCTTCGCCGCTGCCAACGTCGGGCGCAAGGCAGCCGCCGCCATGACGGTCAACAAAGCCTATGCCAACCTGCGCTGCCGGGTGACGGATGCCAACCAGTCGCCCAGCATCGTCGGTTGTTCGACCGACAACTTCTCGGTCCGCCCGCTGTCGCTCCAGGCAACATCCAGCGCCAACGCCGATGGTGCCGGTGTATCCGGCACGGCAACGCCAGCGGTCAAGGCCGGCGCCAGCTTCAGCCTGACGGCAACAGCACTGGCAGGCTACGACGGTACACCCAAAGTTGATTCGAGCAAACTGGCCGCGCACGGCGGAGCAATCCAGGCCGGATCGCTCGGCGGCAGTTTCGGCGCGGGAAATCCAGGCACGGGAGTGGCGACAGGAAACTTTGCCTACTCCGAAGTCGGCTACTTCAATTTCGCCGCGAACGGCATCTACGATGACACTTATACCGCCGTCGACTCGGCAGGCGATTGCACCAACGATTTCTCCAATTCGCCGGTCGGCGGCAAGTACGGCTGCCTGTTCGGCAACACCTCGACCACAAACTACTTCGGTCGCTTCATCCCCGATCACTTTACCGTTGTGACGCCAGTGCCGTTCGCCGCAGGATGCTTGGCGGGTGGATTTTCCTACATGGATCAACCCTTCTCGACGCCCCTGTCGGCATCAATCGAGGCGCGCAACACCGTCAACGCCAAGACCCAGAACTACAACGGCGCCACCTTCGGCAAGGCTGTCGTGAGTGTCCAGATGGAAAACAACAACAGCGGCACGCCAATTCCAGGTGCGCGCCTGGGCGGGGCGGGAGCGCCTTCCTGGACCAGCGGCGCCTATGCGTTTGCGGCCACCCGGTTTTCCCGGCCGGCTGCGGGAGTCGTCGATGGCGCTTACGATGCGCTCGACATCGGTGTGGTCGTCACCGACAGCGATAACGTGTATCTGGTCAGTCGCAACATGGACGCGTCGAATACCAGTTGCACGGCCGACACGGCCGGTACTTCGGACGGCACCTGCACGGCGGTGACGCTCGTCGCCGCAACCCGGGTCCGCTTTGGCACCCTCAAGCTCGACAACGCCTACGGCTCGGAACTGCTGCCGCTACGGGTACCGCTGCGCGCGATGTACTGGAACGGAACGGCGTGGGTTACCAACACCGTTGATTCCTGCACTACGATTCCGAACCAGCGCAACAACGTCGCGATCGGCAACCGACAGGGAACGCTGACGGCCGGGAACTACGGTGCCACCAAGGTACCGGCGGCGGCGCTGCCCCTGATCAATGGCCTGGGCACGCTCATCCTTGCCGCTCCCAACGCTGGCACCAGCGGCGGCCTCGATATCGCCCTCAACCTGGGCGCCACCGCGGGCGACGCCAATTGCATCGGCGGCGGCTTTCCGGCGGCGACCGCCGGCGCCAGCCTTGCCTGGCTGCGCGGCAAGTGGTGCGGCACCGACTTCGCCAGGGATCCCAACGCCCGCGTCAGGTTCGGCTCGCCGAAGGCACCTTATATCTACCTGCGCGAACGCTATTGAATCAGTCGCGGCAGATGCAGAGTCGGCGCTGGCGACACGGCGGTGCCCGAAATAGCGCAACCAAGGGTCCAAAAGCCAGCCCTTCCCCCTTAATATCATGGCTTTCGCGGTTACTCTTGGTCAGTATAGTCAGAAGAAAAAATGGGAACCCATGTGTCCAGTGAGAAACTTTTTCAAATCGGGTAGCGAGCCGGGCTGGTTGTCCGTGGTTCTGCGGCCGGAACGTGTTGACCTGGTGCATGTGCATAGGGAGGCCGGTCGCCAGCCGCGCGTGCTGCTGGCTGACTCGGTGGAAGCGGGTGCGGACACCGCGGCGACCCTTGGCGCCCTGAAGAAGTCGCTGAAGCTCGACCGTCATCGCTGCACCACGCTGCTTGCGCATGGCAGCTACCAGTTGATCCAGACCGACGCCGTTCCCGGTGCGGCGGACGAAGCGCGTGAAGTGCTGCGCTGGAAGGTCAAGGACCAGGTCGAGTTTCCGGTCGAGACGGCGGCCATCGACATGCTGCCGATCCCGACCGATCGCGGTACGCCGCAGGTATATGCCGCACTTTCGCCGGAGTCCACGGTGGCGCCGCTGGTGCAGGCCTTCCAGGCGGCGAAGGTGCCGCTGGCGGCGATCGACTTGCCGGAAATTTCGCAACGCAACCTGGCGGCGCTGTTCGAGCAGGACGGACGCGGTCTGGCCACCCTGGTGTTCGACGACGATTCCGGCCTGCTTACCTTTACCCGCGAAGGTGAACTGCTCGTCGTGCGCCACGTGGACATCGCCGCACGCCAGTTGCAGGTCGCCGACGAGGAGCGTCGCGCCAACCTGTTCGAGCGCATCGCACTGGACGTGCAGCGCTCGCTGGACAATTTCGATCGTGTCTTCAGCAGCGTGCCGTTGGCGCGGCTGCTGGTGGCGCCGATACCGGGGGTCGACGGCTTCCTCGATTACCTGCGGGCCAACTTGACCGTGACCGTGGCGCCACTGGACCTCTCGTCGGTGCTCGACATGGGCGCGGTGCCTGCCCTGCGCGATCCCTTGCGCCAGTTCCAGTGCCTGCGCGCGATCGGCGCCGCGCTGCGCGACGAGGTGGCGGCATGAGCGCACAGATCAACCTCTACCATCCACGCTTCCTCAAGCAGCGGGAACTATGGACGCTGGGTAACGTGCTGCTCGCTGCCGCGGCGCTCTATGGCGTGCTGGCGCTTGCCGGCGGATGGGCCGGGCGCGATGCCGCTACCCGGGTGGAAGCCGCCGCCGCCGCGGAAGCCCAGCTTGAGGCGGCGAAGGAAGCCGTCGAATTGGCGACCAAGGCGGCCAGTCGGCAGGCCGATCCGCAGCTGATCGCAGAAGTTGCGAGCGCGGAGGCCATGCTGCGTCGTCGTGGCGAAATCGCCCAGCTGCTGGAGAGTGGCGCCGTCGGCAGCACCGGCGGTTTTGCCGAGCATCTGCGCGGCCTCGCCCGCCAGGTACCGGAGGGACTCTGGCTGACTGGCTTTGTCATCGGACCCGGCGGCAGGGACATGGAAATTCGCGGCAGCATGCTGGATGCCGCGGCGTTGCCGGACTACATCCGCCGCCTGGGCGGCGAAAAGGCCTTCCAGGGCCGCAGCTTCGCGGCCCTGACCATGAATCGGGCCGAGCCGGCGCCGGCCTTGCCGACGGGCGGACCGGCGGCCGCCGTGTCGCCAGCGACCGAAGGAAGTCCCCGTGGGGCATCGACGCTTGCAGTGCGTCCGATCGATTTCGTGCTGACGCCGAACCTGGCCGAGGCCAAGGAGGCAAAGCCATGAGCGCGCTCGCAGAAAACTGGTCGCAGTGGTCGGCGAAGTTCGCCGCGCTGACCCGGCGCGAACGCATCATCGTTGCCTTCGCCGTGGTGTTCGGCGGCGCCTTCCTGCTCTACGCCTTTGCGGTCGAGCCCTCTCTGCTCAAGGCCCGTGCCGCCGGCCAGGCCGGGGTGGCGGCACGTACCGAACTCGCGGAGCAACAGGCCAAGCTGGCCCTCCTGACTGCGCAGAACGCTGACCCGGACGCCGGCAGCCGGCAGCGCCTGGCGCAGATCAAGCAGGAACTGGCGACCGTGGGCGGACGCCTGGCGGCGTTCGAGTCCGGCATGGTGCCGCCCGCTCGCATGCAGGCCTTTCTCGAAGGCCTTCTGGCTCGCCGATCGATCGAACTGCTCGGTCTCAAGACCCTGCCGGTGACGCAGGTCGGTACGCCGGGAACCACTGCGCCGGCAAGCGGCAAGGCCAAGGTTGCGGCCGATGCCGCCCCGGTCGGTGATGAAGGGGGTGGTGGAGAAGGCATCTACCAGCATGGCATGGAAATTCGCCTGGCGGGCAGCTACAACGACTTGCTGGGCTATCTGGCGGAGCTTGAGCGCATGCCGCAACAACTGATGTGGAACAGCGTCAGCTTCAGCGTGGAAAAGTACCCGCGCAATGTCATGGTGCTGCGCGTCTACACGCTGAGCCTCGACCGGAACTGGCTGGTCGTATGATGCGCGGCGGCTTGTCCTGTTTCCTCCTGGCAGCGCTGGCGGCATTCGGTGGCGCTTATGCCCAGGTACCGGACCCGACGCGTCCGCCGGCAGCTGCAATGGAGCCGGAAGCGGCCGGTGGTCCTGCCATGCCGGTTGAAAGCGGCGTGCAGACGGTGATCCTGCGGCCCGGCGGCAAGTCGGCCGCGGTGATCGACGGCAAGTATGTTTCGGTCGGTGACATGGTCGGCGACAAACGGGTACAGAAGATCAGCGAGAGCGAAGTGATATTGAAGGGGCCGGGCGGGCGCGAAGTCATCAAGGTCATGCCGGCCATCGAGAAAGTGCCTGCAAACAAGAAGGCTGCCGCAAAGCGGCGCACGACGGGAACCACGCAATGACGACCACGAGACCAACCATTCATGTGTGCTGCGTACTGCTAGTTGCCGCAATCCTTGCCGGTTGCGCCGCTCCGCAGCGCGCCGGCAGCGACGTGCACGGCCAGATCAACGATGTCCTGCTGAAATCGGCGACCGAGCGCAAGGTGCCGACCGCCGAGGTCGCCGACAAGTCGTTGATGCCGCCCCTGGCGCCGCCGGCGGCGGCCGAAGCGGCGGAACCGCGCTTCGATCTTTCGGTGGTCAACGCGCCCGCCACGCAGGTCTTCATGGCCCTGGTATCGGGCACGCGCTACAGCATGCTGATGCCACCCGACGTCAGCGGCAGCCTTACCGTCAACCTGAAGGACGTCACGGTGATCGAGGCGCTCGATACGATCCGGGACCTTTACGGCTACGAATATCGCGTGCAGGGCAAGCGAATCTTCATCGAACCCAATACGATCCAAAGCAGAGTCTTTCAGATAAATTACCTGGCCAGTCGGCGCCAAGGCAGTAGTGATTTGCGAGTCACCGGGAGTTCCATGACCTCTGGCACAGGTGCCTCGGGGGCATCAACAACGGCTGAGCCGGCAACCCCGGTTTCCGGGCGGACCGCAACCGGCACCACCCCCTCTGCACGGAGCAACGACACCAGTCGCGTCAGCATGACGACAGACAGCGATTTCTGGGGCGACCTGAATCGTGCGCTGGTGACCATCGTCGGCGATACCGAAGGGCGCAGCGTCGTCGTCAATCCTTCTTCGGGTGTAGTGCTGGTCCGAGCCCTGCCGATTGAATTGCGCAACGTCGAAAAGTATCTCAGGGCCACCCAACTGGTTGCCGAGCGGCAGGTCATGCTCGAGGCCAAGATCATAGACGTCACGCTGTCCGAGGACTTTCAGACAGGCGTCAACTGGGGCGCCTTCAAGAGCCGTGGAAACAGCCACACGGCTATTGGCACGGTCGCCCCAGGCACTACCTTGACTACCTCTGTAAACAATGCCGTCGGCGGTGGTGCTGCGGCGTTGGGAAATACAGAGTTGGGGATCCTGCCGGG
The DNA here is from genome assembly GCA_016716965.1 of Sulfuritalea sp. GTDB lineage: Bacteria > Pseudomonadota > Gammaproteobacteria > Burkholderiales > Rhodocyclaceae > Sulfuritalea. The sequence continues at coordinate 34,824 of JADJUP010000052.1, forward strand.
CGAGGCTGGGGGAATCGCGGCCGCAATCCTGGGCAAGGGCTTCATCGGCCTCGCGCTGCAGACATCCAATTTTGCGGCACTGCTGAATTTCCTTGAAACCCAGGGTAGTGTCTCGGTGCTGTCTTCACCGCGCATCGCCACGCTCAACAATCAGAAGGCGGTACTCAAGGTGGGAACAGATCGCATGTTCCTGACCAACCTCACCCTTGGCGTCCCCGCCACGAGCACAACCGCCGCAACGGCCCCGAGCTTCACGATGCAGCCGTACTTTTCCGGGATATCGCTCGACGTAACTCCACAGATCGACGAAGACGGCAATATCATTTTGCACGTCCACCCGGCCATCAGTACTGTCGCCGATGACGAGAAGCAGATCGATCTCGGTACCGGAGTACCGATCAGGCTGCCCTTCGCCGTGAGCCAAATCAACGAAACCGACAGCATTGTTCGTGTCCAGGACGGCAACATCGTCGCCATCGGCGGCCTGATGCGCCAGGAATCGGCCGCCGACCGCTCGCAGTTGCCGGGCGCCAGCGGTTTCGTGGCCAACGCGCTGGGCCAGCGCTCGTCGACCTTGCGCAAGCGCGAGCTGGTGATACTGATCAAGCCGACGCTGATCGACAGCGACCGCGCCTGGGCGCAGGACATCAAGGACGTGCAGGAGCGCGTCAAGGGCTATCCGGGCGGCCAGCTCGCGCAGTAGGTCGGATCGAGCGCGAACTACCCCGGCACGGACGCCAGATGTACCTCAAACACTTCGGTCTCCACGAGATGCCATTCGGTATCACCCCGGACACCAGCTTCATTTATTCGGCCGATGCCCACCAGGAAGCGCTCAACACCCTGCTGATCGGCCTCGACACGGGCGAGGGCTTCATCAAGATCACGGGCGAGGTCGGCACCGGCAAGACGCTGCTGTGCCGGCGCTTCCTTGCCACGCTGGGCGAGGACCAGGTGGTTGCCTACCTGCCCAACCCGATGCTGGAGCCACGCGTCCTGCTGATCGCGATTGCCGAGGAGCTCGGACTCAATCTGACGGGGCAGGATCACGAGTTCCACCTCGTCAAGGAATTCAATCGGCATCTGCTGGAGATGGCGGCCAACGGCAAACGGGTGGTGATCTGCATCGACGAGGCACAGTCGATGCCGCTGGAAAGCCTGGAAGCCTTGCGCCTGCTGTCCAACCTCGAAACCGAAAAGCGCAAGCTCTTGCAGGTCGTGATGTTCGGCCAGCCCGAACTGGACCAGAAGCTGGCCAATCCCGCCGTGCGCCAACTGCGCCAGCGCATCGTGTTTCATTACCGGATGCCGGGCTTGCGCCAGCAGGAAGCCGGGCATTACCTCGCCCACCGCCTGCGTGTCGCCGGACATCGCGACGGCGACGTGTTTCCTCCCGCCAGCGTGCGCCTGCTTTACCGACTGTCGAGCGGTACGCCGCGCCTGGTCAACGTGCTGGCACACAAGTCGTTGCTGCTGGCCTACGGCGAAGGCAAGACACGCGTCAGCCGTGCCCATGTCAAGCTGGCCGGCCGCGATACCGAAGGCCTGCCGGCGCTGTATTGGTGGCAGGGATGGTGAGCCCTCCGCGCCGCCGCAGTCGGCTGGCAATGCAGTACCGGCCGTGGAACGGGGGGAGGGTAGTTCCATGAGCCTGGTAAACAAGATGTTGCGCGACCTCGATGCCCGCCGTGTCGGTGACGGCGAGCGCGCGGCGCTGCCCGCCGCGGTGACACCGCTGGCAGCGCACCAGGAGCCGCGGCCGGTCCTGCCGCGCCTGCTGCTGTCGGCTCTGGGTTTAGTCGCGCTCGGTATCGCGGCCTGGTATGCCATGCCGATTTCCGGTCCGCAGCCATCCATCGTGGCGCCGGTGGTGGTCGCTCCGTCACCGGATGCCGTTCCAACTCCCCTGGTTGCCGCGGCACCGGCCGCTGCGGCACCGGCGGTAGTGGCGGAGCCTGCGGCGGCGGCCGTGCGCTCGTCCGCCCCCACCCCTGTCGTGGCCCTGCCTGCGTTGCGCATGGCCGATGCATTGGTCGCACCTCCGGCGGCAAGGCCGGAACCCGCGCGCAAGCCGCCTGCGGCGCCACCCAAGCCAGCGTCTCCAGCGTCTCCTGTGGTCCCTGCCGTGTCGCCAGCGCCGACTTCCAGTCCGCCCGTGGCCGAGCCGATGCCCCGGCCGGCCCCCGTCGTCGCGACCAAGGCGACACCGGCACCGGCCGAAGCGCTCATCGAAAAGCAGCTGCGCCAGCCGAGCGCGGCCGAACGCGCCGAAGCCGGGTATCGACGGGGTCTTGCGGTAGCACGACAGGGGCTGGCGGAAGACGCCATCGGAATTTATCGGACAGCCCTGGCGGACCAGCCCGAACATGCCGCGGCACGCCAGGCGCTGGCGGCGCTCTTGATCGAGGCTCGGCGCTACGACGAGGCGGAGGACGTGTTACGCAAGGGGACCGACATTGCCGCGGCGCGCCTTGCGTCGACGCTGGCGCTGGCCCGCCTGCAGGTCGAGCGCAACCAGGCCGCGGCGGCGCTGGAAACCCTGCAAAAGCATGCGGCGGCAGGCGAGCGTAGTCCGGAGTACCAGGGCTTTGCCGGCGCGCTGCTGAATCGTGCCGGACGTTCGGGCGAAGCCGTGGCACATTACCAGGCCGCGACGCGGCTGGCTCCCGGCGAAGGTCGCTGGTGGGCGGGGCTGGGCATCGCACTCGACGCCGCGGGCAAGGGCCCCGAGGCGCGCGACGCCTACCAGAAGGCACGCAGCCTGCCCGGACTGCCGGCCGACCTCGCGCAGCACGTGGAGCAGCGCTTGCGCTAGGCGCTCAGGGTGGCGGTCTGCGGCCGCTCAGTCGCTCTGCTGTTCAGCGGCGACGAGCTTGCTTTGCGCCCAGGTTCGCAGGTGTCCCAGTGGCCCGGTCAGGTTCGCCCAGGCATCCCGCATGGTGCGCTTGAGATTTTCACGCTGGTTCTTGTCAGAGCGCACAAAGTGCTGCAACTGTTCCTGGATCAGTTCCCGCGCGCGGTCCTCGGCGCGCATCTGCACCACGCGCAACGCGTCGCGCGCGGTGTCGTCGCTGGAGAGCGAGAAGGGCAGGTTGATCAGTGTGGCGAGCCGCGCGACTTCGCGCAGGGTATCGGCACGTTCGATCAGGGAGACCTGGCCGTCGCAGCGCGTAGCGAATCGACGCGCTTCCATGCGCTGCATGTTCCTGTCGACCGGATCGCGGAGTGCCATGGGATGTCACTGAATGGATAAGCGCCGATTGTAACGTCAGTGCGTCGGCTCAGGCCTTGAGCGCCCGCGCCAGCACGCGATTTTCGACGCGGCTCGCACCGTGCGCCTTCAATGTCCGAGCCAGTTCGTCGAGCGTGGCGCCGGTGGTCATGACGTCGTCAACCACCAGCACCTTCATGCCGGCGAGGTCGATGTCGCATTCGAAGGCATGGCGGATGTTCTTCGCCCGTTCCTTCCAGGGCAGGCTGGCTTGCGGCGTGGTGTCGCGGTGGCGCCGCACGTGACGGGTCTCCAGCGGAGCGCCGCAGGATCGCGCCAGCGGCCTCGCGAGTTCGAGCGCCTGGTTGAAGCCGCGCTCGGCCAGTCGCAGCGCCGCGAGCGGAACCGGCAGGATCAGGTCGGGTGCGGGCGAAGGCGCGGGCAGGCTGGCGAGTTCGCAGCCGAGAAAGTCGGCGCTGGCGAGACGGTGCGCATACTTCAGTGCCTGTACCAGGCGATCGAGCGGGAACTCGTAGCGGAATACGGCCCGCGTGGCATCAAAATGCGGCGGGTGCCTGAGGCAGGCACCGCAGGTTTGCGCACCCGGAGTCGGCAGCGCGCATACGGGACAGCATTCGGGCGACAGGCGCGGCAGGGCGTCGGCACACGCGGGGCAGAGCAGGTCGTCGCCGGCGGCGGCGCGACACAGCAGGCAATCCTGCGGCAGGCAGGCGGCGACGCCGTGGCGCAAGGCCTTTGCCACATGGGCTGCAATTGACAAGCCGGGCTCCTTCCACCAAGATTCGCGCCTCCCCGCATTCTAGCGAGTCCCCTGCGATGACTGCCACCCGCACTGCCCAACCCGCTGCCCAAGCTTCCGCCCAGGTCCATGCCGCGTCACCGGTTCCCGCCCTGCGCTGGACCACCGATGCCCTGGTCGCCCTGTTCGAGCTGCCCTTCAACGACCTGCTGTTCCGCGCGCAGGAAGTGCATCGCAAGCACCATCAGCCCAATGCGGTTCAGTTGTCGACCCTGCTGTCGATCAAGACCGGCGGCTGCTCCGAGGACTGCGGCTATTGTTCGCAATCGGCGCACCACGGCGAGGCCGAGCGCGAGGCGCTGCTGGATGTCGACGAGGTGGTGAGCGCGGCCAAGGCGGCCAAGGACAAGGGCGCCACGCGTTTCTGCATGGGCGCGGCCTGGCGCGGGCCGAAGGACAAGGACCTGGATCGCGTGGCGACCATGATCGGCGCGGTCAAGGCGCTGGGCATGGAAACCTGCGTCACGCTGGGCATGCTCAAGGCCGGCCAGGCCGAGCGCCTCAAGGCGGCCGGGCTCGACTACTACAACCACAACCTGGATACCGCGCCGGAGTTCTACGGCAAGGTGATCAGCACCCACAGCCAGCAGGATCGCTTCGACACCCTGGGCCAGGTGCGCGAGGCCGGCATCAAGGTCTGCTGCGGCGGCATCGTCGGCATGGGCGAGACGCGCCGCGCGCGGGCATCGCTGCTGGCGGAACTGGCCAACCTGACGCCGCCGCCGGAATCGGTGCCGATCAACCAGCTGGTGCCGATGCCCGGCACGCCGCTGGAAAACGCGCCGCCGCTGGATCCCTTCGAGTTCGTCCGCACCATCGCCGTGGCGCGCATCATCATGCCGACTTCCCTGGTGCGGCTGTCGGCGGGCCGCCAGGAAATGAGCGACGAACTGCAGGCGCTGTGCTTCCTCGCCGGCGCCAATTCGATCTTCTACGGCGACAAGCTGCTGACGGCCGACAATCCGGAAGCCGGGCGCGACGAGGCCTTGTTCAAGCGACTGGGGCTGCACGCCGCCTGAGAATAAATCTACTGCGCGTGCCGGATCGGGGCTTGGGCGGTGCTCGCATCCTCAGACACGACGACACCGGTAGCTGCGCTCCGGCCGCACCCCGCTGCGGCCCGCTCGCTACGATTTCTTCACAGGCTCTGGCTTCGTAATGCGCGGCGACTTTTCCACGGCCGCCGCGACCTACGACTCGGCTGCCGTGCTTGCCCGCGAAGTGGGCGCTCGCATGGCACAGCGCCTCGACCTGGTAAAGATTGCTCCACAGCGGGTCGCCGACATTGGCTGCGCCACGGGCGACGGCATCCGCGAACTGCAACGTCGTTATCCGAAAGCCCTGCCGCTCGCGCTGGACTTTGCCCTGCCCATGCTGCACGCGGTGCGCCGCGCCGCGCCCCGACTGCAGCGTGTCATGGGACGTGGACCGCGGCTGGTAAATGCCGATGTACGCGCCTTGCCCCTCGCGTCCGGTACGCTCGGTCTGGTCTGGTCGAACCTGATGCTGCACTGGCTCGACGATCCGCTGCCGGCATTCCGCGAGCTGCACCGTGCGCTGGAGGTCGGCGGCCTGTTGTGCTTTGCCACGCTCGGCCCTGACACACTGAAGGAGTTGCGCGACGCCGCCGCAGGAGTCGGCGCCGGCGATACGGCGAAGCGCTTCCTCGACATGCACGACCTCGGCGACATGCTGGTCGCCGCCGGCTTCGGCGATCCGGTGATGGACATGGAAATGGTCACCCTGACCTACGACACACCGCGCCGCTTCCTGGCCGACCAGCGCCACCTCGGGGTGCGCGACGGCCTGCTGGGGCGCCAGGGCTGGCGCGACTGGCGGCGCCTCCTGGCCGCCTGGCCGCGCGACACCTCCGGGCGCCTGCCGGCCAGCTTCGAGATCGTCTACGGCCACGCCTGGAAGCCGGAGCCACGAAAAATCGCCGACGGCCGCGCCGTGATCAGCTTTCGTCCGCGATGAAGCGCGCCAGACAAAGAATCCTGAAGCCACGCAATCCGCTGGCGATCGCCCCGCTGCTGAAGAAGGGCGGCGCCCACCAGCGCCAGGACAAGCGCGCCAGCCGCGCGCGGCAGAAGTCCGCCCTGCGGCGGCAAGACACCGAAACCTGATCTTCCGCGAGTCGGAATTCGACCGTCCCGGGCATCCCGGCGATGGTGCTCGCCCCTTTGCGCCGTTCGCCTACGTAAAAACCACTATTGCGCATTGTGAAGTACTATTTTATAATGCGCAACACTCGCAGTTCGCCAGTCGATAAAACGGGTCTATGCTGCGAAAGAAAAGCGTTGTGGATGTTTTGCGCAGGCTGATCCCTGCGGCGCATTCCGGCGTGCCAAGCAGGACGTCCGCGGGACGATCTCCGGCGGACACTCACCAACAGACGAGGAGAAGTCATGTCCGCCGTGCCCCAACTGGCGTCGTCCGATGCCGATCCGCAGGAAACCCGTGAATGGCTTGAAGCACTGCAGGCCGTCATCGCGCAGGAAGGCCCCGAGCGAGCCCATTTTCTGCTCGAACAATTGATCGCGATGGGGCACCAGACAGGGATCAACATTCCCTACAGTGCAACCACCGAATACATCAACACCATTCCCGCCGACCAGCAGCCGGTAACGCCGGGCGATTACGAGATGGAGCAGCGCATCCGTGACTACGCGCGCTGGAACGCCATGGTCATGGTGTTGCGCGCCAATCGCGACGACTCCGGACTCGGCGGCCACATCGCCAGCTACGCCTCGGCGGCGACCTTGTATGACATCGGCTACAACCACTTCTGGCACGCGCCCTCGGAGAATCACGGCGGCGACCTGGTGTTCTCCCAGGGCCACTCGGCGCCGGGCACCTATGCCCGCGCCTTCATGCTCGGCCGCCTGACCGAGGAGCAGATGGACAACTTCCGCCGCGAGGTCGACGGCAAGGGCCTGTCGTCCTATCCGCATCCGTGGCTGATGCCGGACTTCTGGCAGTTCCCCACCGTGTCGATGGGCCTCGGCCCCCTGCAGGCGATCTACCAGGCCCGCTTCATGAAGTACCTGCAGCACCGCGAGCTGATCAAGACCGACGAACGCAAGGTGTGGGCCTTCATGGGCGACGGCGAGATGGACGAGCCGGAATCGATGGGTGCCATCGGCATGGCCGGGCGCGAGCGCCTCGACAACCTGATCTTCGTCATCAACTGCAACCTGCAGCGCCTCGACGGCCCGGTGCGCGGCAATGGCAAGATCATCCAGGAACTCGAATCCGATTTTCGCGGTGCCGGCTGGAACGTGATCAAGGTGATCTGGGGCAGCTACTGGGATCCGCTGCTGGCCCAGGACAAGACCGGCCTGCTGCAAAAGCGCATGATGGAATGCGTCGACGGCGATTACCAGACCTTCAAGGCGCGCGACGGCGCCTACGTGCGCCAGCACTTTTTCGGCAAGTATCCGGAACTGCTGAAGATGGTGTCGACCTGGTCCGACGACGACATCTGGCGCCTGAATCGCGGCGGCCACGATCCGCACAAGGTGTATGCCGCCTACGCGGCGGCGGCGGCGCACAAGGGCCAGCCGACCGTGATCCTGGCCAAGACCATCAAGGGCTATGGCATGGGCGAGGCCGGCGAGGCGCAGAACATCACCCACCAGCAGAAGAAGATGGGCACCACCTCGGTCAAGGCTTTCCGCGACCGCTTCAAGCTGCCGGTGGCGGACGCCGACCTGGAGAAGCTGCCCTACCTGACATTTCCCGAAGGCTCGAAGGAACTCGAGTACATGCGCGAGCGGCGCATGGCGCTGGGCGGCTACCTGCCCTCGCGCCGCGCCACCGCGGAAGCGCTGCCGGTGCCGCCGCTGTCGGCCTTCGATGCGTTGCTCAAGGCCGGCGGCGAAGGACGCGAGTTCTCCACCACCATGTCCTTCGTGCGCGGCCTCAACGTCATGCTCAAGGACAAGGTCATCGGCAAGCGCATCGTGCCGATCGTGGTCGACGAGTCGCGCACCTTCGGCATGGAAGGCCTCTTCCGCCAGATCGGCATCTGGAACCAGGACGGCCAGAACTACGTGCCGCAAGATGCCGACCAGATGATGTTCTACAAGGAAACCAGGAACGGCCAGATCCTCCAGGAAGGCATCAACGAAGCCGGCGCCATGGCCGACTGGATCGCCGCCGGCACCAGCTATTCGACGCATGGCGTGCAGACCATTCCGGTGTACGTCTGCTACTCGATGTTCGGCATGCAGCGCACCCTGGACCTGGTGTGGGCGGCCGGCGACCAGCGCGCCAGGGGCTTCCTGGTCGGCGGCACCGCCGGGCGCACTACGCTCAACGGCGAAGGCCTGCAACACGAGGATGGCCATTCGCAAGTGTTGGCCGCTACCGTGCCCAATTGCATTACCTACGACCCGACCTTCGCCTATGAAGTCGCCGTGATCGTGCAGGACGGCTTGCGCCGCATGGTGACCGAGCAGGAGGACGTGTTCTATTACCTGACGGTGATGAACGAGAATTACGAACATCCGGCGATCCCGGAAGGCGCGGCACCGGGCATCCTCAAGGGCATGTACCAGTTCCGCAAGGGCGCCGCCTCGAACGGGCCGCGCGTGCAGTTGCTCGGCTCCGGAACCATCTTCATGGAAGCCATCGCGGCGGCGGCGCTGCTCAAGAGCGATTGGGGCGTCGAAGCCGACCTCTGGTCCTGCCCCAGCTTCAACGAACTGGCGCGCGACGGTAACGACTGCACGCGCTGGAACCTGCTGCACCCGACCGAAAAGCCGCGCGTGTCGCACGTCGCCGCCTGCCTCGCCGAAACGCGTGGGCCGGTGATCGCCGCCACCGATTACATCCGCGTCTTCGCCGAACAGATCCGCTCGCTGGTGCCGCGCCATTACACGGTGCTGGGCACCGACGGCTTCGGCCGCTCCGACACGCGCGAAAAGCTGCGCCATTTCTTCGAGGTCGATCGGTACTGGATCACCGTGGCGGCGCTCTCCGCGCTGGTGGAAGACGGCCAGGTGAAGAAGGAGAAAGTGGCCGAGGCGATCAAGAAATACGCCCTCGATCCGAACAAGCCCAATCCGGTGAAGGTGTAAGCCATGGCCAACATAGTCGAAGTGAAAGTCCCCGACATCGGCGACTTCAAGGATGTGCCGGTGATCGAGTTGCTGGTCAAGGTCGGCGACGTGGTCAAAGCCGAGGATTCGCTGGTCACGCTGGAATCCGACAAGGCGACCATGGACGTGCCCTCGCCGGTTTCCGGCGTGGTCACCGAGATCAAGCTCAAGATCGGCGACAAGGTGGCCGAAGGCAGCCTGGTCGCGCTGATCGACAGCGCCGCCGCAGGCGCGGTCGCGGCCCCGGCTCCCGCCGCCGCGCCGGCCCCGGTCGCGGCCCCGGCAGCGGCGGTCGCCGCGCCCGTCGCGGCTGCAGCGCCCGCGGCCGCGGCGAGCGTGGTCGAGGTCAAGGTTCCGGACATCGGCGACTTCAAGGACGTGCCGATCATCGAACTGCTGGTCAAGGTCGGCGACACCGTCAAGGCGGAAGATTCGCTGATGACCCTGGAATCGGACAAGGCGACGATGGATATTCCATCGCCCGTTTCAGGCGTAGTGACTGAATTGAAGGTCAAGGTCGGTGACAAGGTTGCGGAGGGTGTGGTGCTGGCGCTGGTAAAAGTCGGCGCCGGCGCTACGGCAGCCGCGGCCGCTCCGGCAGTTGCACCGGTCGTCGCCAGCGCCGCGCCCGCCGCTGCGCCAGTCGCCGCAGCGGTCGCTGCACCAACGGCAAATGCCGTGGTGGACACCCGTCCCGGCGCCGCCGAGTCGATCGCCGCGCCGTTGCGCGTCGCGATGCCGACTCCGGCGCAACGCCTTCAAGGCAATGCGGCGCATGCCAGTCCTTCGGTGCGCCGTTTTGCGCGCGAACTTGGGGTCGATGTCGCCAAAGTGCCGGGCAGCGGGCCCAAGGGCCGCATCCTGCAAAGCGATGTCCAGGCCTATGTCAAGGGCGTGCTCAGCGCACCGCCTCCGGCGGCGCCCGCGGCGGCCGCTTCCGGCGGGGGCCTCGACCTGCTGCCCTGGCCGAAGATCGACTTCTCGAAGTTCGGCGCGGTCGACGTGCAGCCGCTGTCGCGCATCAAGAAGATTTCCGGCGCCAACCTGTCGCGCAACTGGGTCATGATCCCGGCCGTCACCTATCACGAGGACGCCGACATCACCGACCTGGAAGCCTTCCGCGTCCAGATCAACAAGGAGAACGAAAAGGCCGGCGGCGCCAAGCTGACCATGCTCGCCTTCCTGATCAAGGCCTGCGTCAAGGCGATGCAGAAATACCCCGAGTTCAACTCGTCGATCGACGGCGACAACCTGGTGATGAAGAAGTATTTCAACATCGGCTTTGCCGCCGATACGCCCAACGGCCTGATGGTGCCGGTGATCAAGAATGCCGACAGCAAGGGCGTGTTCGAACTGGCGAAGGAGAGCGGTGAACTGGCGAAGCAGGCGCGCGACGGCAAGCTGAAGCCCGCCGACATGCAGGGCGCCTGCTTCACGATTTCCAGCCTGGGCGGCATCGGCGGCACCTACTTCGCGCCCATCGTCAATGCGCCGGAAGTGGCCATCCTCGGCGTGAACAAGTCGGCGATGAAGCCGGTGTGGGACGGCAAGCAATTCGTGCCGCGCCTGACCCTGCCGCTGTCGCTGACGGCGGACCACCGCGTCATCGACGGTGCGCTGGCGACCCGCTTCAATGTCTATCTGGCGCAACTGTTGGCCGACATGCGGAGAAGCATGTTGTGACGACGCTCACCGTGGTCAAGAAGGGTGAGGTCGTGGCGATCGCCGCCGACGGCCTCACCACCTTCGGCGACACTCGGCTCGCGCGCAGCTACAAGGGCGAGCATGACAAGATCCTCGACATCGCCGGTTCCAGGATCGCGATTTGCGGCTCCTCGGCGCATCATCTGGTGTTGCTGTCCGCCTTCTCCAGGCTGGAGGACGTGAAGCTGGGCTCCCGAATGGAAGTCTACGAGACGTTCCGCCGCCTGCACCCGATCCTCAAGGAGCACGCCTTCCTCAATCCCAAGGAAGACGAGGACGATCCCTACGAGAGTTCGCAGATCACCGCCCTGATCGCCAATACCACCGGCATCTACGGCGTCTATTCCTATCGCGAGGTGTTCGAGTTCGACCGCGTCTGGGCCGCCGGCTCGGGCCGCAGCTTTGCGCTCGGCGCGATGCACGCGCTCTACGACGGCGGCATGTCGGCCGCCGAAATTGCGCGGGCGGGCGTTGCTGCCGGCATCGAATTCGATACCTCCTCCGGGCCGCCGATCGTGGTCCATGAATTCACACTGGAAGGAAAACCCAATGAGTGACGTCGTTGAAGTGAAAGTACCCGACATCGGCGACTTCAAGGATGTACCGGTCATCGAAGTGCTGGTGAAGGTCGGCGATACGGTCAAGGCCGAGGATTCGCTGATCACGCTGGAGTCCGACAAGGCCACGATGGACGTGCCGTCACCGGTGTCGGGCGTGGTGACGGAACTCAACATCAAGGTAGGTGACAAGGTGGCGGAGGGCACGCTGGTGGCAATGGTGAAAACCAAATCAGCCACAGAGGGCACAGAGAACACAGAGAAAATCGTTGCAGCGCCGGCACCCGCCGTATCGCCGGCGCCGACTATTGTGGCCCCCGCTGGTGGCATCGGAAAATTCGCCGGCAAGGCCGACCTCGAATGCGAAATGCTGGTGCTCGGTGCCGGCCCCGGCGGCTACTCGGCGGCATTCCGCGCCGCCGACCTCGGCATGAAAACCGTCATCGTCGAACGCTATGCGACGCTGGGCGGCGTCTGCCTCAACGTCGGCTGCATTCCGTCCAAGGCGTTGCTGCATGTCGCCGCGGTGATGGAAGAGGCCGAGCATGCGAGTGAGCTCGGCGTCAGCTTCGCTGCACCCAAGGTCGACATCGACAAGTTGCGCGCGCACAAGGAGAAAGTGGTCGGCAAGCTGACCGGCGGCCTGGCCGGGATGGCCAAGGCGCGCAAGGTGGAAACCGTGCGCGGCTACGGCCACTTCCTCGACGCCAACCACCTGGAGGTCGAGGAGACCACGGGCACGTCGCAAGACAAGACCGGCGCCAGGAAGGTGATCCGTTTCCAGAAGTGCATCATCGCTGCCGGCAGTGCGGCCTTCCACCTGCCTTTCATCCCCAAGGATCCGCGCATCGTCGATTCCACCGGCGCGCTGGAACTTCGCTTCGTGCCCAAGCGCATGCTGGTGATAGGCGGCGGCATTATTGGCCTGGAAATGGCGACGGTGTACTCCACGCTCGGTTCGAAAGTGGATGTGGTCGAAATGCTTGACGGCCTGATGCAGGGACCGGATCGCGACCTGGTCAAGGTCTGGGAAAAGCAGAACGCCAAGCGCTTCGAAAAGATCATGCTCAAGACCAAGACCGTTGCCGTGGATGCCAAACCGGATGGTCTCTGGGTCAAGTTCGAGGGTGAGCAGGCTCCGGCCGAGGCGCAGTGCTACGACATGATCCTGCAATCGGCGGGACGCTCGCCCAACGGCAAGAAGATCGGCGCCGAGATGGCGGGTGTGGTGGTCAACGAGCGCGGCTTCATTCCGGTCGATAACCAGATGCGCACCGGTGTGCCGCACATCTTCGCCATCGGCGACATCGTCGGCAACCCCATGCTGGCGCACAAGGCGGTGCATGAGGCGCACGTCGCAGCAGAAGCCGCGGCTGGGCAGAAGAGCTACTTCGACGCGACGGTGATCCCCGGCGTTGCCTATACTCATCCCGAGGTAGCCTGGGTTGGCGTCGGCGAAGACGAGGCGAAGAAAGCCGGGCGCAAGGTCAGCGTCGCCAAGTTCCCCTGGGCCGCCTCCGGGCGCGCCATCGCCAACGGTGCTGACTACGGTTTCACCAAGCTGGTGTTCGACGAAGAGACGCATCGCGTCATCGGTGGCAGCATCGTCGGCCCCAATGCCGGAGACATGATCGGCGAGGTCGCGCTGGCCATCGAGATGGGCGCCGACGCGGTGGATATCGGCAAGACCATCCATCCGCATCCGACGCTGGGCGAAACCATAGGCATGGCGGCGGAAGTCGCCCACGGATCTTGCACGGACCTGCCGCCGATGCGCAAGAAGTGAGTTGATCATGCGGTAGACTGGTTGGCACTGTGTTCTCCAAACTCATATCGCGGCTTCAGGACAGAAAGGTGCCCGACCATCCAATGGCGTCGGACGCGGGCCTTGACGCCTTGCTCGACGGGCTTCCCGAGTCCGATCCGGGGCGCCTGTTGTTCGAGATAGACGGGCGCCTGGCCGACATGGAGGCGACCGTGCACGAGATCGGCCCGACGCTGGCATTGCGTGCCGTCGAACGGCTGGACCAGTTTTCACACTCCGCCGCGCGGTATTTGCTTGCGCGCTACCTGTCCCCCTCGGAACGCGAATACCTGGCCGATTCGGTCTGGTCCGCCCTGGAGTCGCACGCGGCACACTTGTTTCGCAGCTATCGGCTGCTCCTGACCCCCGGCCTCGAACTGTCGACCGACGAAGAGAAACTGCGCATGGCGCGCTGCGCGGCCAGGGCGATGATGGCCTGGGCATTGCGCAAGAAGCTGCAACACTTCCGCTACCGCGTTCCGGGCGCGGAGCTTTGGCAGGACGCCCATGACCTGGCGCAGGTGCTGGCCCGCCTTTCGCTGCTGAAGACCAATGTCACGCCCTATCGCAATGAAGAGGTAACGACGCCTTTGGGCGAGTACCTGATCGGCCTCTACCTCGAGTTTGTTCCGATAAGCAACCTGGTTCCGCAGCAACTGGAATTCGTTGAAGCCTTCCTGCGTTCCTGTGGCGCGCTCGACCTCAGCACGGAGCCCCACAGCCAGAGCACGCATCGCATCGACCTGTCGCGGGGCGCCGGGCCACAGCGCCTGACGGGCGACGACGCCGGCGGCGACAAACTGCGCTACTGTTCGGTGCCGAAACTGCGCGGCGCGTTGATGAACCTCGCCAAACAGATCAAGGGCAAGGAGGGTGCTCCAGTCTGGATGGGTCTGCTGCCGGCCAGCGCGGAGCAGGTCGAACGCGCGATTGGAATCCTGTTGACCCATTGGGCGTCGAAGCCACCCAAGCGTGGCGGCGATCGGGTCAGCGGGGGCGGCGCCTTGCGCGTGATGTTCGGCTTCGGCAATGCGCGACGCATGGTTGCGGCCGCCCAGTTCGCCCGCAAGGGGCGTTCCATGAAGTACGAGGGGAACGATTTGGCGAGGATGATTCGGCAGTTCGAAGAGACTCGCTTCGGCAGGGTTGCCGCACCGGAAACCGCCGTATCGGAGAAAGCCGTTCCGCCGGACGCCGAGGAGGTCGCCAGCCCGATGGATATCCTGCTTCATCTCGAAGCCGCGGGCGCCCAGGCGCAAATGGAACAGTGGATATTGGCCGACCACAGTGTCACCGGCATCGGTGCGGTCGCGCCGGCCGTATTGTCCCGCCACCGCATCGGTGCACTGGTTTGTGTGCGCGAGTCGGAAGGAATCGACTGGCGCCTCGGCCTGATCCGCCGCATCGGTCGCGACAGCGCGAATCGACCCAGCATCGGCCTCGAAACACTGGCGTGGCCGTCGATCTGCGCCATGGCCAAGCCGGTCGGCGAGGAGAGCGCGTGGGCCCGCGTTGTCGATGGCGGCGGCGATGGCTGGTCCGATGCGATCATCGTCAGCCTGGACGGCAACCAGCTCATATTGCCGGCCGGGACCTTCGTCGAGCGAATGGAGGTTGACGTGCGCAGCGAGGCCGGGCGCTGGCGAGTGCGGCTTGAAGCCCTGCTCGACCATGGAGCGGACTACGATCGCATAGAATTCACCCCCATTTCCTGAGGCATCAATGACACAAGACGAACTGAAACAGGCGGTCGCCCGCGCGGCGCGAGACTACGTGGCGGACCGGCTGCCGGTCGGCGGCATCCTCGGCGTCGGCACCGGCAGCACGGCCAACTTCTTCATAGACGAGATCGCCGCGATCAAGGACCGCATCGGCGGCACGGTGGCGAGTTCGGAGGCCACGGCGAAGCGCTTGCAAGGCCACGGCATCCGCGTTCTCGATCTCAACGACGTCGATGGCATGGGCATCTATGTCGATGGTGCCGACGAGATCGACGCCAGCATGGCCATGGTCAAGGGCGGTGGCGGTGCGTTGACGCGCGAAAAGATCGTCGCCGCCGTGGCGGAAACCTTCGTCTGCATCTGCGACGCGTCCAAACGCGTGCCGGTCATGGGCCGCTTCCCGTTGCCGGTCGAGGTGATCCCGATGTCCCGTGCCCATGTCAGCCGCGAACTGGCGAAACTCGGCGGTACGCCGAAGCTGCGCGAGGGTTTCGTCACCGACAACGGCAACCTGATCCTCGACGTGCATGGCCTGTCGATCACCGACCCGGTGGGCCTGGAAGATCACATCAACCAGGTCGTCGGCGTGGTCACCAACGGGCTGTTCGCGCGACGTGGCGCTGATGTGTTGTTGCTGGCGGCGCCGGATGGCGTGCAAACCTATTTGCGCTGAAACCAGGGCGCTGAAACATTACCGTCACACGCAGGGTCTATAGTCGCGGAATCGTAACCGGGATCGCACCATGAACCAGGAACACATCAGCCGTCAATTCGATGCCGACCTAGAGGGCCTGCGCTCGCGCGTCCTGGCGATGGGCGGCCTGGTCGAACAGCAACTGATCCGCGCCATGGACGGGCTGGAGTCGGGCGACATGGCCCAGATCGAGCAGGTGATCGCCAATGATCGCCAGGTCAATCGGCACGAGGTCGAGCTCGACGAAGCCTGCAATAACGTCATCGCCCGACGCCAGCCGGCCGCGATAGACCTGCGCATGATCATGACCGTGGTAAAGACCATCACCGACCTCGAACGCATCGGCGACGAGGCGAAGAAGATCGCCAAGATGGCGCGCGACATCCACGGCAGCGATACCCGCTTCGTTCCCCGAGTCGACCTGCGGCCGCCGGCGGACATTGCGGTGGCCATGCTGCGCAAGGCGCTTGATGCCTTCGCCCGGCTCGATGTCAATGCCTCGGCCGAGGTGGTGCGTCAGGATCGCGACGTGGACGCCGGATTCAAGGCGGCGATGCGCCAGTTGATCACCTTCATGATGGAAGATCCGCGCACCATTTCCAGTTCGCTCGACCTGCTGTTCGTCGCCCGCTCGATCGAGCGCATCGGCGACCATGCGAAGAACATTTCCGAATACGTCGTGTACCTGGTGCGGGGCCGCGACGTGCGCCATATCGGACTCGAAGCGATAGAGAAGGAAGTCGCTTCCGGCTGACTGAGGGCTGGGGGCGGTTTCCGCCGACTGTTCCGGCGTGTCCTTCCGCTGCCCTCGGGCGGTGCTTACTTCGGTGGAACGTAGCCGCCGACCTGGTCGGCACCATCGCCGAAGAAATGCTTGGTCACCTGTTCCGCGAGATATTTCCGGTGCTGTGCATCGGCAAGGCTGAGGCGGTTTTCATTGATGATCATCGTCTGCAACTTGATCCACTGCTGCCACGCTTCCTTGGAGACGTTCTCGTAAAGCTTCTTGCCCATTTCGCCGGGCATGGGGGGCAGGTCGAGGCCTTCGGCCTCGCGTCCGAGCTTGATGCAATTGACCATGCGTGCCACGGTGTTTCCTTTCGCTAAGACTGCAACAGAAGGCGCACAGTTTACATTGAGTTCGACGGTCGTGCGTCGCCGGCAAGCCTTGCTTCTATCGCTTCCGCCAAGCCGGGCGGAGCATCGAATCAGTTGCGTGCCGAGGCATTGTCCAGGGCGCGCAGCCGCGAAAGTATCCTCTCGGGAATCGTCTGCAGGCTGGCGACTTCGTCCAGCGCACCGATTTCCGCGGCTTCGCGCGGCATGCCATAGACGACACATGAAGCCTGGTCCTGGCCTATGTTCCATGCGCCTGCCTCACGCATGGCAAGCAGCCCCTTGGCGCCGTCCTTGCCCATGCCGGTAAGGATCACTCCCAGCGAATGTTTTCGCGCCAGTTCGGCAATCGACCAGAACAGCACGTCGGCCGCGGGTCGATGGCGGTTCACCGGTTCATCCCGGGAAAGTTCCAGCACCAGGCCGCGGGGACTTTTCTTTACCCGCATGTGGGAGTGGCCGGGCGCCAGGTAGGCCATTCCGGGTTGCAGGCGCTCGCCGCCCTGGGCTTCGATCACCGTCAGCCGGGACAGGCTATCGAGCCGGCGCGCATAGGAAGGCGTGAAGGTTTCCGGCATGTGCTGGACCATGACGATGGGTGGCATTTCCTTTGGCAATGCACTCAGGACGTCCTTGATCGCCTCCGTGCCGCCAGTCGATGCGCCGATCGCGATCACCGTTTCGGCGAGCAGGTGCGACGAAAAGGCGGCCTTGGGCGGGGCCACAGCAGGCGCCGCCTGGCGCACGATACGCGGCGCCGATTTCACCTGTGCGCCGGCGGCGACGCGAATCTTGTCGCGGATTTCCTCGCCATAGCTTTGCAGCATCGAGATGTTGTCGGCCCGCGGCTTGGGCAGGAAGTCGACCGCACCCAGTTCGAGGGCCTTCAGGGTGACTTCGGAGCCGGCGGCGGTCAGCGACGAGATCATGATCACCGGCATCGGCCGCAGGCGCATCAGCCGGTCCAGGAACTCGAGGCCGTCCATGCGCGGCATTTCCACGTCCAGGGTCAGGACGTCCGGATTGAGCGACTTGATCATCTCGCGGGCGACCATGGGATCGGGCGCGGCGCCGACCACTTCGAGGTCCGGTGCGCCGTTGATGATCTCGGTCAGCAGCGCCCGCATCAGGGCGGAATCATCGACCACAAGTACTTTGATCGGCATGGCGGGCCCTAGAACAATTCGACGTCGCCCGCTATCGGGGCCTGGGAGAGTCGTGCGGCATACTCGGATTCGCGGCGCAGCAGCGTGTCGTTATGCAGGCGCGTCAGCTTCTTGACCAGCACGCGGCCCGTCGCCGGGAAGAAATATACCTTGCGCGGATGGATGTCCAGCAAGTCCCTGGCTGCAACGGGGATGCCTTCGGTGCGCAGGAATTCGAGCACGAAGCTGCAGTTGCGTTCGCCGACGTTGGAACTCGACAGCGCCGACATGACGCGGCCGCCGCCGAATACCTTGGCCTCCAGGTTGGAGCGCCGGGCGCCGAGCTTGAGCAGGTGATTGATAAGAATTTCCATGGCATAGGTGCCGTAGCGCGCCGAGGCGGAGGTCACGGACGGTTCGCCCGAGTCGGCCAGCATGAAGTGGTTCATGCCGCCGATGCCCTTGGTCTTGTCGCGGATGCAGGCCGAGACGCAGGAACCGAGCACGGTCACCAGCAGCATGTCGGTGGTGGTGACGAAGTATTCGCCGGGCAGCACTTTCACCGCCTCCGCGCTGAACGTCGGATCGAAGTAGCGATTGCTGGCCAGGTGTTCGACGTAGGCGGCGTCCATGGTCAGAGCCTCGCGCGACGGCCGTGTTCGGGTCGGTCGGCACGTTCATAGACGGTGCGGCCGAGCGAATGGAACAGGTCGGCCGCGTGCAGGAAGCTTTCGGAGTGCCCGGCGAAGAGCAGGCCGTCGTCGCGCAGCAGCGGCACGAACTTTTTCAGGATTGCGTATTGAGTCGGCTTGTCGAAATAGATCATGACGTTGCGGCAGAACATTACATCGAACGGCCCTTGCAGCGGCAGGCGGGCGTCGAGCAGGTTGATGCGCGTGAAGTTGAGCAACTTCTGCAACTCGGGACGCACCCGCGCGTAACCGGCCTGCGCGCCGGCGCCCTTGAGGAAGAAGCGGCGCAGGCGATCGCGGCTCAGCTTTTCGACGCGTTCGATCGGGTAGACACCTTTCTGGGCGGCGGCCAGCACGTTGGTGTCGATGTCGCTGGCGACGATCGAGACCGGCGGCGTCAGCGTGTCGAAGGCTTCACAGGCGGTCATCGCCAGGGTGTAGGGCTCTTCACCGGTGGAGGCCGCCGAGCACCAGATGCGGATCGGCCGTTGCGTCAGTCCCTGCAGGTGGCGCAGCAGGATGTCGAAGTGGTGGGCTTCGCGAAAGAACGAGGTGAGGTTGGTCGTCAGCGAATTGACGAAGGTTTCGCGCTCCGTATCGTCGTTCGCCTCGAGGTGGGCCAGGTACTCGCCGAAGCTGACTATGCCCAGTGCCCGCAGGCGCCTGGCGAGGCGGCTGTAGACCATGTCGCGCTTGATCGGCGCCAGCGAGATGCCCGCATGCTTGTAGATCAGCTTGCGGACGCGCTCGAAGTCGGAGTCCGTGAAATGGAACTCGCGTTCGCGTGATTCCAGTGCGTTGGCCATGTGCGATGGTTAACCGGGCGTCGCGGCGAAGGGTGGCGCGTGAAGAATCGCCGTATCGCCAGCGCCGACTTTCATGAAAGGATGAGGGCGGGTATCAGAACTCTTCCCATTGTTCGGTGGAATCGGTGATATTGGGAGGGAGGACCTTGCGGCCGGCGGGTCGCGAGGTGGGCTGGGAAGTGGCACGGGAAGCGCCGGGCAACTGGCGCGGCGTCGCATCGCGCAGCACGGGAGCCGGCAGGGAGGAACGACCGGCCCCCTCGGCCAGCTTGAACATGCTCACCGTCTGCACCAGGCCACGGGCCTGCTCCTCCAGGCTCTCGGCCGCGGCCGCGGCTTCTTCCACCAAAGCCGCGTTCTGCTGCGTCACCTCGTCCATCTGGCCCACCGCCTGGGTGGTCTGCTCGATGCCGGAGCTTTGCTCCTTGGAGGCCGAGGCAATCTCGGTCACGAGGGCGGCGACCTGCTGGAAGCTCGCCACCACCCCGTCCATCGTCGTCCCGGCCTCCTGCACCAGCCTGGCGCCGGACTCGACCTTGTCCACCGACTCGGCGATCAGGGTCTTGATCTCCTTGGCGGCGGTGGCGGAACGCTGCGCCAGGTTGCGCACTTCGCTTGCCACCACGGCGAAGCCGCGGCCCTGTTCCCCGGCCCGGGCGGCTTCCACCGCCGCGTTCAAGGCCAGGATGTTGGTCTGGAAAGCAATGCTGTCGATCACGCCGATGATGTCGGAAATCTTCTTCGAACTGGCCTGGATGTCACCCATGGTGACCACCACCTGCTTCACCACCTCGCCGCCGCGCACCACGCCGGCATTCGAGGTCTTGGCCAGGTCATTGGCCTGGCGTGCGTTCTCGGCGTTCTGGCGCACGGTGGCGTTGAGTTCCTCCATGGCCGAGGAGGTCTCTTCGAGGCTGGAGGCCTGTTCCTCGGTACGCGAGGAGAGGTCGGCATTGCCGGCGGCGATTTCCTGCGAGGCGATGCTGATGGCCTCGGTGGCGTCCTTGATGCGGCCGACCACTTCGCGCAGGCGTTCGATGGTGGTGTTGGTGTCGTCCTTCAACTGGCCGAAGATGCCCTGGTAGTCGGCGTCGATCTTCTGCGTCAGATCTCCGCCGGCCACCCGCTGCAGGATCTGCGCGACGTCGGTCAGGCCGCTTTGCGTCACTTCAGACAACTGGTTCAGGCCTTCGGAGAGTTCGAGGAAAAAGCCGTTCTTGCCGGCGACATCGATGCGGTGGTGGAAGTCCCCGGCAGAGGCCGCATTCACCATCTGGGCCACTTCCTGCTGGGCGGTCACCTCGGCGGTCCGATCGACCCATTCCGCGACCGATCCGACACGTTCGCCATCGGCCGTAATCACCGGATTTGCGGTGACACGCATGTGACGAGTACCGACCTGCAGGTTGGCGACGTGGGTTCCGGAGAGTGTCGCCAGGAGATTGGCCTGGTGCGACGGATTCTTGTGAAAGTGGTCAAGGTTCTGCCCGACCAGGTTTGCCGCATTGAAATCCGGTACCAGCTTGCGCAGTTCGCTTTCGGCATCCTTGAGCACCTTGTGCACGGCGCCGTTGGCGTAGATGATGGTGCGGGTCGTGTCGGCGATGATCACTCCAGTGGAGACGTTATCCAGGGCAATCTTGACCCGCAGGGATGCCGCCGCCGCGGCACGGTCCGTTTCGATTCTTGTTCGCAGGGCATCCTGCATGTGCAGCAGGTTGACCATCAGGCTGCCCTTGTCATCCGGGCGGAGGTGGATTTCGCTCGAGTAATCGTCCTCGGCGATGCGTTGCGCGACCGCCACCGCGACGGCCGGTTCGTCACCGAGCAGGCGGATCAGCATGCGGAACAGCAGAACGCCGGTCAGGGCGGAAATGATGGCCACCGCGAGACCGAGCAGCAAGCTGTTGCGGCGGGCGTCGCGGATGCGTTCCTCGCTTTCGGCGGCGCTGCTGGTCATGCGCTCGCGCAATGTGGCTTCGAGCTTTTTCATGCTCGCTGTCAAGGTGGCCGCGCGGGCGTCGAAACCGGTGTCCGGCTGCTTCATGAGTTCGTTGCCGGCCAGGCGCCCCTTGCTCACATAGGCGTTGGCCATGGCAATGCCAACCTGGTTGAATACCTTGACCTCATCCGCGGTCGCCTTTGCCGCCGTTGCCAGGTCGGGTTGCAGCCTGGCCAGGGTATCAAGATTCTTCAGCGCCGACTCATAGGCAGATTTTGCCTCGTCATAGCCTCCGGGTTCGGCGGTTGCCGACACATCGGTGAGGAACTGCTGGACCTGAACGACGCCGAAGCGGACCTCCTGCATGGCTTCGAAGGATGGCTGCACCACCTCGTGTTCATGCTGGATCTTTTCTACCGCGGTCGTGAAACCTCGCCAGACGACGAACGCGAGCACAAGCAACAGCGCAAGGCTGATGACCGTCGAAACAACAATTGTCTTGCGTACCGTGAGTTGATGGGCCATGGCTGTATTCCGGATCTGGTATCAGAACTCTTCCCACTGTTCGGTGGAATCGGTGATATTGGGAGGGAGGACCTTGCGGCCGGCGGGTCGCGAGGTGGGCTGGGAAGTGGCACGGGAAGCGCCGGGCAACTGGCGCGGCGTCGCATCGCGCAGCACGGGAGCCGGCAGGGAGGAACGACCGGCCCCTTCGGCCAGCTTGAACATGCTCACCGTCTGCACCAGGCCACGCGCCTGCTCCTCCAGGCTCTCGGCCGCGGCCGCGGCTTCTTCCACCAAAGCCGCGTTCTGCTGCGTCACCTCGTCCATCTGGCCCACCGCCTGGGTGGTCTGCTCGATGCCGGAGCTCTGCTCCTTCGAAGCCGACGCGATCTCGGTGACCAGGGCGGCGACCTGCTGGAAGCTCGCCACCACCCCGTCCATCGTCACCCCGGCTTCCTGCACCAGCCTGGCGCCGGACTCGACCTTGTCCACCGACTCGGCGATCAGGGTCTTGATCTCCTTGGCGGCGGTGGCGCTGCGCTGGGCCAGGTTGCGCACCTCGCTGGCCACCACGGCGAAACCGCGGCCCTGTTCGCCGGCCCGGGCGGCTTCCACCGCCGCGTTCAAGCGCCAGGATGTTGGTCTGGAAAGCAATGCTGTCGATCACGCCGATGATGTCGGAAATCTTCTTCGAACTGGCCTGGATGTCACCCATGGTGACCACCACCTGCTTCACCACCTCGCCGCCGCGCACCACGCCGGCATTCGAGGTCTTGGCCAGGTCGTTGGCCTGGCGGGCGTTCTCGGCGTTCTGGCGCACGGTGGCGTTGAGTTCCTCCATGGCCGAGGAGGTTTCCTCGAGGCTGGAGGCCTGTTCCTCGGTACGCGAGGAGAGGTCGGCATTGCCGGCGGCGATCTCCTGGGAGGCGATGCTGATGGCCTCGGTGGCGTCCTTGATGCGGCCGACCACTTCGCGCAGGCGCTCGATGGTGGTGTTGGTGTCGTCCTTCAGCTGGCCGAAGATGCCCTGGTAGTCGGCATCGATCTTCTGTGTCAGATCCCCGCCGGCCACCCGCTGCAGGATCTGCGCGACGTCGGTCAGGCCGCTTTGCGTCACTTCGGATAGCTGGTTCAGGCCTTCGGAGAGCTGGCGCACGAAACCTTCCTTGCCTTCCAGCGACAGGCGGGTTTCGAAGTTGCCGACCAGTGCGGCGTGGACCATGTCGGCAACCTCTTTCTCGATGCGAACTTCATCGGTGCGGTCCAGCCACTCGGCGACGGCGCCGAGGCGTTCCTTTTTCTCGTTGATGACGGGGCTGGCCGAAACGCGCAGGAAGCGGTCGCTGATTTCGAGGTTGGCGACATAGGTGCTGGTGAAGTTGGCCAGGAGATCGGCCTGGTGCCTGGGATTCTTGTGGAAGGTATCGATGTTCACCCCAACCATGTTGTCGGCATCGAAGTTGGGCAACTGCTTGCGTATCGCCGGCTCCGCGCCCTTGAGGATGCGCTTTACCGCATGGTTGGCGTAGATGATCGTGCGTTCGTTGTTGGCGATCATCACCCCGGTCGAAACGTTGTCCAGCGCGATCTTGATGCGCAGCGTTTCGTCCGCCTGCCGCTTTGTCTCTGCAACTTCGAAGCCCATGCGGGTCTGCAGTATCTGCAAGCCCTGCATGGCCTTGCCGACCTCGTCGTTGCGCGTGATGTCGATCTCGTTCGAGTAGTTGCCGCGCACGACGTTGGCGAAGGTTTCTTCCATTTCCTGGATCGGCCGGCGAATGGTCTTCGTCAGCAGCAGCGCCGTGAGTGCCGCTACGATCAGGGCAAGCAGTCCGGAAGCCAGGGAAATCCCTTCGGCGGAGGATACGGTGTTCTTCAGTTCCTGGCGGCCGTCCTGGGTAGATTTGTCCATTGCCTTGCGGCCGTCGAGAAGCAACTGCTTGTACTCGCGCCACAGAGGCGTGTCTTCTTCATTGAGCAGTTTGCGCGCCGTCGTCTGGTCGTTCGCGCGTACCGCAGTGACGATACGCTCATGCACCGTGAAGTGTTTCGTGCTCAGGCTGTCGATCTTGTCCAGCGAATTGCGCAGAGCCTCGTCAGGGTCCGGAACCGCTTTTGCAAGCGCCAGTTGCTGCTGGAAATCCTTCCGTGCCTTGGCTAGATTGTCATAGGCCTTGCGGTTGCCCGGATCGAGCACGATGTTGCGCACTGCCTGGCCCATCTGCAGGCCCTGGGCATACATCTCGGAATGGCTGTCGAGGAGCTTCTGCTCGTGGTTCAGGTAATGGCTGAATTGCTCCTGGGCGCGATGCATGCCCAGCCAGGAACTGCCCACGGCGATCAGGCCGACGATCACGATCGCGGCGACGCCGGTCCACAGTTTGGTGCCGATTCCCCAGTCCTGGATCCGGAGGCCGCCCGGCGTCACGGCCTTGCCATAGCGTATGACCAGCCGTCCCTGGCGCTTTTCGCGGAACTGGCGGTAGGCCGCTTCGTGCGCGTCGATCGCTTCGCGCGAGGCCTTGCGGCGGACGGATATATAACCGGTGACCTGGCCGTTCTCGACTATCGGCGCGGCATTCGCCAGCACCCAGTAGTAATCGCCATTCTTGCAGCGATTCTTCACATAGCCGGTCCATGGGCGGCCCACCTTGAGCGTGTCCCACAAGTCGGCAAAGGCTTCCACCGGCATGTCGGGGTGGCGCACGAGGTTGTGCGGTTCGCCCAGCAGTTCTGCTTCGCTGAATCCGCTGATGTCGAGGAAGTCCTTGTTGACGTAGGTGATGCGTCCCTTGAGATCGGTCTTGGAGACGATCAGGGTGGAATCGGTGAGTTGGACCTCGGTATTGGTTACGGGCAGGTTGGTACGCATTTGGAGGCTCCCAGGGCGCCGGTTGGGCAGCGAAATCGCCGTATCGCCAGCGCCGACTTTCATGAAAGGATGAGGGCGGGTATCAGAACTCTTCCCATTGTTCGGTGGAATCGGTGATATTGGGCGGGAGGACCTTGCGGCCGGCGGGTCGCGAGGTGGGCTGGGAAGTGGCACGGGAAGCGCCGGGCAACTGGCGCGGCGTCGCATCGCGCAGCACGGGAGCCGGCAGGGAGGAACGACCGGCCCCCTCGGCCAGCTTGAACATGCTCACCGTCTGCACCAGTCCGCGGGCCTGCTCCTCCAGGCTCTCGGCCGCGGCCGCGGCTTCTTCCACCAAAGCCGCGTTCTGCTGCGTCACCTCGTCCATCTGGCCCACCGCCTGGGTGGTCTGCTCGATGCCGGAGCTTTGCTCCTTGGAAGCCGAGGCGATCTCGGTGACCAGGGCGGCGACCTGCTGGAAGCTCGCCACCACCCCGTCCATCGTCGTCCCGGCTTCCTGCACCAGCCTGGCGCCGGACTCGACCTTGTCCACCGACTCGGCGATCAGGGTCTTGATCTCCTTGGCGGCGGTGGCGGAACGCTGCGCCAGGTTGCGCACCTCGCTGGCCACCACGGCGAAGCCGCGGCCCTGTTCCCCGGCCCGGGCGGCTTCCACCGCCGCGTTCAAGGCCAGGATGTTGGTCTGGAAAGCAATGCTGTCGATCACGCCGATGATGTCGGAAATCTTCTTCGAACTGGCCTGGATGTCACCCATGGTGACCACCACCTGCTTCACCACCTCGCCGCCGCGCACCACGCCGGCATTCGAGGTCTTGGCCAGGTCATTGGCCTGGCGTGCGTTCTCGGCGTTCTGGCGCACGGTGGCGTTGAGTTCCTCCATGGCCGAGGAGGTCTCTTCGAGGCTGGAGGCCTGTTCCTCGGTACGCGAGGAGAGGTCGGCATTGCCGGCGGCGATCTCCTGGGAGGCGATGCTGATGGCCTCGGTGGCGTCCTTGATGCGGCCGACGACTTCGCGCAGGCGTTCGATGGTGGTGTTGGTGTCGTCCTTCAACTGGCCGAAGATGCCCTGGTAGTCGGCATCGATCTTCTGCGTCAGATCTCCGCCGGCCACCCGCTGCAGGATCTGCGCGACGTCGGTGAGCCCGCTTTGCGTCACTTCGGATAACTGGTTCAGGCCTTCGGAGAGCTGCTTGAAGAAGCCTTCTTTGCCTTCCAGCGGCAAGCGCGTCTCAAAGTTGCCGCGCAGGGCGCCATCGACCATGCCGGCGACTTCGCGCTCGATGCGGACTTCGTCGGTACGGTCCATCCATTCCGCGACGGAACCGAGTCGCTCGTTGCTTTCATTGATCACCGGGCTGGCGGACACCCGCAAGTGCCGATCGCTGATCTCCAGATTGGCGACATAGGTGCTGGTGAAGGACGACAGCAGCTTGGCCTGGTGCGAGGGATTCTTGTGGAAGCTGTCGATGTTCACGCCGATCATCCTGTCGGCATCGAAGTTGGGCAACTGCTTGCGTATCGCCGGCTCCGCCCCCTTGAGGATGCGCTTTACCGCATGGTTGGCGTAGATGATCGTGCGTTCGGAGTTGGCGATCATCACCCCGGTGGAGACGTTGTCCAGCGCGATCCTGATGCGCAGGTTCTCCGCTGCCTGACGGCGCTCGGTCTCGATGCTGGCGAGCAGGCGGCTCTGCATCGCCTTGAGTGCTGCGAGCAGGGTCGACATCTCGTTGCGCCCGTCTTCGGCGATGTCGTTGTCGAGCCTGCCTTCGGCAATCGCATTCGCCACGTCGACCGAGCGCCGCAGGGGCTGGGTGACGCTGCGTGTCACGAGGTAGCCGAAGGCAGTCATGAAGATCAGGGCCAGAAGGCCGATGCCGAGGATCAGGTTGCGCTCCAGTGCGAAATCGCGCAGGCCTTCCTCGTAGTCACCTTTGCCTTCCTCGGTGATGAACTTGGTATAGGCGTCGGCAGCCGCCGTTGCCTCGGCATAGAGCGGGTTGATTCTTGTCAGCAGAATGCCGGTCGCGTTGTCGTATCGCCCTGCAAGTAAAGCGTCGCGCGCCGGGTTGAGCCCTTCCGTCACGTAGCGGCCACGGGTTGCCGCATAGGCGTCGAACAGTTTCTTCTCGTCGGGCTCCAAGGGGTGCTTCTGCATTTCGGCGAGGATGGCGCTGATGGTGTCCCGGTTCTTCACCATCTGGTCGAGGTGCCTTCCGACCGGATGATCGTGCAGCTTCGAGTACTTGCCGGAGGGATCGTGTTGCAGCGACAACATGATCTGGGCTCGGTTGTCACCCATCAGCCACAGGATGCGACCGATTCGCTCTGTGGTCACGAGGTTGTGGGAATACAGTTCTTCGATCGAGCGCAACATGGTCGAAATGCCGCTGATACCTACCGCTGCAGCGGCACCGAGCGCCAGAACGGCGACGGTGACTAGGATGGTCAGGCGCTGGCCGACGTTGAGATTCTTCATGGTTTGGCTTTCATTCAGGCCAGGGATTCATCAACCAGCGCCATCTCGGACGACAGCATCAGGCGTTCGATGTCGACCACGATCAGCATGCGTTCGTCGAGGGTGCACAGGCCCTTGATGTATCGGGTGTCGACGCTGGCCGAGAATTCGGGTGCGGGACGAATGCTGTCCTGGCGGAGCATGGTCACGTCGGAGACGCTATCCACCACCATGCCCACCACGCGGCTGCCCAGGTTGAGGATGATGACAACGGTAAAGGGCGTGTAATCCGCATTGCCGACGCCGAACTTGATGCGCAGATCGACGATGGGCACGATGGTGCCGCGCAGGTTGATCACGCCCTTGAGGAAGGCGGGCGCGTTGGCGATCGTCGTCGGTGATTCGTAGCCGCGGATCTCCTGTACCTTGAGGATGTCGATCGCGTATTCCTCGGCGCCCAGCGTGTAGGTCAGATATTCGTCGCCGTCCGCACGTACGCCTCCGGCGGTATCACCTTGTCCTGCATGTTCCTGAACCATCATTGCGTCGTGCTCCCTTGCTTCAGCGAGTGGTAGTCATGCGGCGGCGGGCAGGGCGTTCCTCGCCATCTGCACCAGCGCTGCCACATCCAGGATCAGGGCCACGTGGCCGTCACCCATGATGGTCGCGCCGGATATTCCGGCGACCTTGCGGTAATTCGATTCCAGGCTCTTGATCACTACCTGGTGCTGCCCAAGCAGCGCGTCGATGAACAGGGCCGCCTTGACGCCGTCGGCCTCGACCACCACCATGATTCCCTGGTCCAGGCGCAGCGCGGTATTTGCGATGCCGAAGACCTCATAAAGGGCCACCACCGGGAGGAATTCGCCGCGTACCTGGATCAGGCGCTCGACGCCGGCGATGCTGCGGATCATGGCGCGCTCGACCTGGAGCGACTCGACCACATAGCCCAGCGGGATGATGTAGGTTTCCTTGCCGGCGGCGACCGACATGCCGTCGAGAATCGCCAGCGTCAGCGGCAGGCGCACCGTCATGCGGGTTCCGAGGCCCTTCATCGATTCGATCTCGACGCGACCGCCCATGGCGCCGATGTTGCGCTTGACGACGTCCATGCCGACGCCGCGCCCGGAGACTTCGGTGACCTGTTCGGCGGTCGAGAAGCCCGGTTCGAAGATCAGTTGCCAGACTTCGCCGTCGCTCATCTGGTCATTTACTGCAATGCCCTTTTCCCGGGCCTTGGCCAGAATCCTGCCGCGATCGAGGCCGGCGCCGTCGTCGCTGACTTCGATGACGATGTTGCCGCCCTGATGGTAGGCCTTGAGCGTGATGCAGCCGACGGCGGATTTGCCCTTGGCGACGCGATCGTCCGGCATTTCGACGCCGTGGTCGATGCTGTTGCGGACCAGGTGCGTCAGCGGGTCGCTGATGCGCTCGATCAAGCCCTTGTCGAGTTCCGTGCCTTCGCCTATGGTTTTCAGTTCGATCTGCTTGCCGAGCTTTTGCGCCAGATCGCGCACCACGCGCGGGAAGCGGGAGAACACCATGGAAATCGGCATCATGCGAATCGACATCACCGATTCCTGCATGTCGCGCGTGTTGCGTTCCAGTTGCGCCAGGCCGTTGTAGAGGCTTGCGTATTTGACCGGGTCGATGTCCGATGCGGATTGGGCGAGCATGGCCTGGGTGATCACCAGTTCCCCGATGAGATTGATCAACTGGTCGACCTTGTCGACGTCGACCCGGATCGAGGTTTCGCCCGATGCACCGGTTCGCGGCGTGGCGCGCCGATCCGCCCGCGTCGCGTCGCGTCGTTCGACGGGCACGGGAGTCGGCGCCGGCGCTACGGTGACGGGGACTTCCGGGGCGGGGAGATCGACGAACAGGCCGAAGGAATCGTCGGTGGCGGCTGCGGGCGACGGCGGCGCGGCGGGAGTGTCCTCGAACAGGCCCCAGGCATCGGCGGGCAGGGGCGGCGCTGGGTCGGGAGTGGTGTCGAAGAACCCGAAACTGTCGTCGTCGGTGCTGCTCGAACTCGAAGCACCTGCCGGATCGACGCGAATGCTGTCGCTGCGCGCAAGGAATTCCAGCATTCCGCGCAGCAGGCCCAGGTCGGCGTCGGCGCCCACGCGCAGGCACCAGCGGGCATCCGGGCTTGCGGCCCGATCGACCACGGAGATCTGCCACCCTGGATCAAGTTCGGCAATCAGGTTGTCGATCGCCGCCTCCGGTTCCTGGGTACCCTGTTCCAGCACGAAGCTGACGTCGGTCCAGCCCGTCGCCGCCGGCGGCAGCGCTGGAACAGGTTCCCCGGAAACGTGGGTCGTTGGCATGGCGCCGGGGCTACTGGCGGGAGTGTCGCCGGTGAGGGTCGCCAGTCGCTGGCACAGCGCCTTCGCCTGTGCCGGATCCGCGCTGCCGTTGCCGCGATGCGCGCCGAGAAGGTCCTTGAGCACGTCGCCGGCATCGAGAAAGGCATCGATCATGTCGGGGCGCAGGGCAAGCTCTCCCTTGCGCACGCGATCGAGCAGGTTCTCCAGTACGTGGGTGACTTCCGCCAGATCCGTGAAGCCGAAGGTTCCGGCCGAGCCCTTGATCGAGTGCGCGGCGCGGAAGATGGCGTTGAGCTGCTCCGGGTCGGGTTGCTCGACGTCAATATCCAGTAGCAGCGCCTCCATGCTGTCAAGGTGCTCCTGGGCTTCCTCGAAAAATATCTGATAGAACTGGCTGAGATCGACGGACATCGCGCTTCCTGCCTGGGTCTGATGGATGCGTCAGCCGATGACCTTCTTCACTACATCGAGCAGCTTTTGCGGGTCGAAGGGTTTGACCAGCCAGCCGGTGGCGCCGGCTGCCTTGCCCTGGGCTTTCATCGCGTCCGACGATTCCGTGGTCAGGATCAGGATCGGCGTGGTGCGGTATTGGGCGATGGCGCGCAAACTCTTGACCAGGGTCAGTCCGTCCATGCGCGGCATGTTCTGGTCGGTGAGGATCAGGTCGAATCCGCGTGCCTTGGCTTTGGCCAGGCCGTCCATGCCGTCGGTGGCTTCCACGACGTCGTAGCCGGCATTTTTCAGGGTGAATGCCACCATCTGGCGGATGGAGGCGGAATCGTCTACGGCAAGTACGGCTTTGGGCATTTTTTGCTCCCTCGGGTTTTGCTGGCGTATCGTTCAGAACAGTTCGATGTCGCCGCGCTTCATCTCGGTCTGGCTCACCGGGCAGTTGGCGGTGTTCTGCGCCATGCTCTGCAGTCGCTCGGATACGCGGCGGGTTTCGGATTTCAGGGACTCGAGGGCATGCGGGGCGTCGGGTAGCGCCGCGCTGCTGTGAAGCGATTGCGCCAGCGCGCCGAGATGCCGCGATACGTCGTCGATGGCCTCCGCGCGGCGGCCGACATGGCTGAGAAGCTGTGAAACGATGTCCTGGAATTGCAGCGCGGTGACGGCGCGCCCGACCTGGACATCGACCTGGTCGGCGATCGCGCCGAGCTGCCCGATGGCCTGTCCGCGCTGCTGGTTCTGGCTTTCCATGGCCATGATCACGCGTTCGACGCTGTGTTTCGATTCCAGTGCAAACGTCATGTCGTGGCTGGCCATTTGCTGGATTGCCGCTTCGGTCTGCTTTACCGTCACCTGCATGTTCTGGATCACGGTGTTGATCTGCTGGCTGAACTGCGCGGTTCGTCCGGAAAGGTCGCGCACTTCATCGGCCACCACGGCAAAGCCGCGCCCGGCCTCGCCGGCCCGTGCCGCCTCGATCGCGGCATTGAGTGCCAGCAGGTTGGTCTGCTTGGCTATCGAGCCTATCTCGGACAGGAATGACTGTACGTCCTTGGTACGCGCCGCGATGTTGTCGGTCAGTTCGACCAGTTCCATGCCGATCTTGCTGTTGTCGATGATGCTGTCGACCACGCGTTGCATCACGGATGACGTGTCCTTGACGAAGTCGTCGAACTTGAGTTGTCCCATGCCGTCGTCGTCGCCGCCGCGGGTGACGGAGACGGTCACGTCCCGCTGCTGGCGGGTGTGTTCCTGCATGTTGGTGAAGCTGTCGGTCAGGCTGAGGATCGCCTCCGACAACAGGGTTTGCACCTGGCCCAGTTCTCCGCGCAGGGATCCGACCTGAGCGGAAAACTGCGTCGAACATTCGTTCAGCAGGCGATGAAACTCTTCCAGCAAGTCCTGCTCTTCCCGCTTGGAGTCCTGCTGGTCGTGGGCTTCCCGAGCCGCCCGGTTCGCGGAAAGGACGGCGATGGCCTGCCAGCCGATGGTGGCCGCTACCAGGGCGGCCCACACTGAAATGCCGTGGCCCGCGCGGTCTGCCACTGAGGCGCCGGTGCCGACCAGCAGGATCCAGCCGAGTCCGAGGAGGGAATTCTTGTCCAGGAGTTTCATGATTGAAGTGGCCTGCCAGAAGATGCGCGGATGCTCATCGGATTCGAAGTTACCCTGGGCCAACTCTGCCGGCTGCCGATGCCGTTCGATTGAAAGCCTCGCGGGTGCTTGTTAGCCGAATCGGGTATCAACTGGTTTGTGCCCATGCAGCATCCAAAATGTATGAAAGTTTGAGGTTTCAAGCCTTCCGGCGACTGGAATACGAATGTCTGCGTCTCCCGGGCACGCATCGTCTCAAACTGCGGGTATTTTGTTTATCCGTGAAATACGCGACGATTTGCGGAATCTACGTAGCCGGGCGTCCACGCGCGCTGCTTTGTTGCATCATTCGCGCAGGACATACCATGGAGATTCGTCATGCAAATATCACTGAGGACGGAAGACAGGCGTGCGATCCTGCGCCTGACCGGCCGGTTCGAATTCAGTATGCACAGGGACTTCCGCGAAGCCGTGGACACGGCCCTGCAGAACAGGGACGTCGAGGCGGTGGTGATCGACCTGGCAGGGGTGGAGTACCTCGACAGCTCGGCGTTGGGCATGCTGCTTATGCTGCGCGATCGGGCCAATGCTGCCAAAAAGTCGTTGTCGCTCGCCAATCCCCGCGGGATGGTCAAGCAGGCACTGGAAATCGCCCGCTTTGACAAGCTGTTCTCGATCGCCTGATCCGGACCGCTCGAAAATCATGGATACAGCCGCCGGTTCCGGGATCAAGGTGCTGGTTGCCGATGACCAGAAGGCGAATCGGCATATTCTGGAGGTCTTCCTGCGCCGGGAAGGGCATACGGTAGTCGTCGCCAACGATGGTGCCCAGGCGGTGGCGCTGCACCGCCAGGAACACCCGGATCTCGTGCTGATGGACATCATGATGCCGGTCATGGACGGGATGGAGGCCGCGCGTCGCATCAATGCCGAGTCCGGCGAGATCCACACGCCGATCCTGTTCCTTTCCATGCTGAACGACCGGCAGACCATGCTCGATGGTCTCGAACTGGCGGATGACTTCATACCGAAGCCGATCAATTTCGGCTTGCTGCGGGCCAAATTGCGCGCTTTCATCCGCCAGGTGCAGATCCATCGCACGCTCCGGGTTCAACAGCGCCGCATCGAGCTCTACAACGATGAAATGCGCCGTGAAAGCGAAGTTGCGTCGTTCATCCTGAATCGCGTGCTGGCGCACACGGAAGCACCCAACCAACATTCGTTGCAGTACAGGGTTGTTCCCTCGGCCTTGTTCAGCGGTGATGTGGTCTTTGCCCGGCGCACGCCCAGCGGGCGGCTGCATGTGCTGCTGGCGGACGCAGTCGGCCATGGCCTGCCGGCGGCGATCAACATCCTGCCGCTGTTCTTTCCGTTCGACGGATTGTCGCGCAAGGGCTATCCGATATCCACGCTGGCACGCGAACTCAACCGGCGCATACGCGATCTGCTGCCTGTCGATCGTTTCGTCGCCGCGACTCTGGTCAGCATCGACACCGAAGCCGGCGTCGTCGAGATCTGGAACGGGGGAAATCCGCCGGCGCTGCTGCTAGGGCCCGACGGCCGGATCGCGAAACGTGTCGATTCGATGCAAATGGCACTTGGCATAAACGAAGACGATCCGGCACTGTTCGCGACGCAACGCCTGGTTTTTCGGCGGGCGAGCAACTGATCCTGTTTTCCGATGGCATCTGGGAGAATCCGGCATTTTCCGGAGAAGATCCGGCGAGGCCGATCGAGGCTCTGCTTGCCGCTACGCCTGCGGCTAAGCGGATGGATGCATTGATCACTGCGGCGATCGCCGCCGGGCAGGGCGACGACTTGTCGGCCGTGGTACTCACCCAGCGCAATACAGTGGTCAGGTGTGCACCCGGCCGGCGCTCCGGTTCGGCTGACCACCGATCGCCTGTCCATGCAGCTAGGCGTCGAGTCGTTGCGTTCCGTGGGCATCGTCGACGAGATTCTGGCCATGGCTGGCGCATTGGGCTTCGTCGCGCATTTTCCCAACCTGCCTGGCATATTCTCCGAATTGTTTGCCAATGCGCTGGAACACGGAATCCTGAACCTGCCGACAGCGGACAAGTATCGATCGAGCGAGGGTTACCTCGACTTTTTTGAGGAAAAGCGCAGGCGACTTGACCTGCTGGCCGATGGTTTCATCGCGGTCGAGATGGCGCTGGACTCCGTGGGCGGCGAACCGGCGTTGAGATTGATCGTCTCGGACAGCGGCAGCGGCTTCAAGCCGGGCGACCTGCCCGCCGGCGTGCAGGCGGACGCGGCCGGTGCGGACCAAAGGGGCCTGCGCCTGGTCAGCAGCATGGCGCTGCACCTGTCGCACAACGAACTGGGCAATGAAGCGATCGTGCTTGTCGGAAAAGCCAACGCGTGCATGAAGGCTTGACGATGAAGCCGTCACTGACGCCAGAGACATGAGCGAAGCCTGAACCGGAGTACCCAACATGACCACGAGCCTGTTGATCGTTGACGATGATCCCTTGATCCGGATGGTGACGCTGGAGTTGCTGGAGTCCACGGGCTACCTGCTGGAAGCCGTGGCCGACGGCGTGGCGGCCTGGGAACTGCTCGATGGCGCTCCCGCCCGGTTCGACCTGGTGCTGCTCGACAAGCAGATGCCGCGCCTGGACGGAATCTCGCTTCTGAAGCGACTCAAGTCGGATCCACGCTTCAAGGATCTGCCGGTGATCATGCTGACCAGCGACGACCGCCAGGAGGACATCATCGAGGGCCTCGCGGCCGGAGCGCATTACTACCTGACCAAGCCGTCCACCGAAGACGTGCTGAAGGCTGTCATCAGCAGCGCCCTGGACGGGTTGCGCCAGAAGCGCGAATTGCGCGACATGGTCGGGCGCCAGGCGAACAAGCTCACCCTGTTGCGCCGTGCCGAGTTCAGTTGCAGGACCCTGGACGAGGCGCGCGACCTCGCGCTATTGCTGGCCGATGTCAGCATGAGCCCGGAGCGCACGGTGACCGGTTATTCGGAACTCCTGATCAATGCCATCGAGCACGGCAACCTGGGGATCTCCTATGCCGAAAAAGGCCAGTTGCTGAGCGAGGGGCGTTGGCTGGACGAGGTCGAATCCCGCCTCAGGCAGCCCGAATACGCCAGTCGCCAGGTCGATGTGACGCTGGAAAAGGGGGCATCGTCCTGCAGTGTGACCATTGCCGACCAAGGGTCTGGTTTCGACTGGCAGACGTATGTCGACTTCCGGCCGGAACGGGTCTTCGACCTCCATGGCCGTGGCATAGCCATGTCCAGGGCCATGAGCTTCGACAGCCTCGAATACCTTGGCAATGGCAGCCGGGTGGTGACCATGGTGCGCCTGCCCGGAGCGGTGCAGGGACCCAGTCCGGGCAACGGATGATTGTCTGCGTGCTGCCCGGCTCGGGTTCGGATGCCGCCGCGGCGATTCGCGCCCGGCGCCCGGGCGCGAACCGTCAGAGCGCTTTCACCAGAACTTTCGAGCGTCGCTGCAGGTTGTAGAGTTCGCGGCGCGCGGCCGGAAGGTCGTCGACGCCGGCTTCGGCAAAGCCGCGCTCGATGAACCAGTGCGCGGTACGCGTGGTCAGGACGAACAGGCGCTTGAGCTTGAGTTTCTTCGCGCGCGCTTCGATGTGGGCGCGCAACTGGTCGCCATAGCCGCTGCGACGAAAGTCCGGCATCACGGCAAGGCAGGCGAGTTCGGCCGACTTTTCCGTCGAGAAGGGGTAGACGGCGGCGCAGCCGACGATCACGCCATCGTGCTCGACCACCGAAAAACGCGTGATTTCCATCTCCAGACGCTCGCGGCCGCGCTTGACCAGGGTGCCGTCGGCTTCCAGTGGCTCGATCAGGCCCAGGATCGCCCCGACATCGTCGATGGTGGCATCGCGCAGGCGCGCCAGCGGAGCGCTGGTCATCACCGTGCCGACGCCGTCGCGCGTGAAGAATTCCATAAGCATGGCGCCATCGGCCTGGCGGTCGAGGAAATGCACGCGGCCGATGCCGGCGCGGCAGGCGCGCACGGCGCTGGGCAATACGCGTGCGACTTCCGGCGCCTGCGCCGCAAGGTGGCGACTGGCCAGCTTTTGCGCCTCGTCCGCGGTGAGCGCGTCGAGCAGGGCGCCCTTGGCATTTACCAGTCCGGGGGCATCGCACAGGTAGATCAGCTTGTCGGCCCTTACCGCCACGGCAACGGCTTCGGCAACTTCCTCCCAGGCAAGGTTGAAGATCTCGCCGGTGGGCGAGGCACCGATCGGGGTGATCAAGACCACGTTCTCCTGCGCCAGGTCGGCCTGGATTTCCTCGGCGATGACCTTGCGCACGGCGCCGGTGTATTGGAAATCGATGCCGTCGACCACGCCGACGGGCCTTGCGGTGATGAAGTTGCCGCCGGTGACGCGCAGGAAGGCGCCGGCCATAGGCGTGTTGGGCAGTCCTTGCGACAGCAGCGCCTCGATTTCGATGCGGGTGACGCCCATGGCACGCTTGACGCACTCGAGTGCTTCGGCGTCGGTGACGCGCAATCCCTTGTGGAACTTCGGCGTCAGGCCTCGTGCGTGCATCTCGCCATCGATTTGCGGCCGGGCGCCATGGACCAGCACCAGGCGGATGCCCATGCTGTCGAGCAGCGCAATGTCATGGATCAGTGCCTGTGCCGCGCCGGCCTGCAATACCTCGCCACCAAAGGCGATGACGAAGGTGCGGCCGCGGAAGGCGTGGATGTAAGGGGCGGCCTGGCGTACCCAGGCAACCAGGCGGGCGTCGGTATCGGGCTGGCTGCTGCGGGTCTCCACGGTCATTGGACGGGTTTGCCTTTCTTCGGTTGGGCCTTCACGGTCCGCGCGGCTTTCACGGGAGCGGTCGGACGCGGGGGGTTCTTGGCGACGGCCGGCTTCTTCGCCGGGTTCGGCGTGGCCGCGATTGCCTTGCCTTTCTCGGGCGTGGCGGCAAGCTTGGCTGGCTTGGCGGATTTTTTGGCCTTTGCCTCCTTGGCCGGCTTCTCCGGCTTCGGCCTCGGTGCAGGATGCCCTTCAAGCTCCGCTTCGAGACGTTCGCAAATCGTGCGCAGGATCTTGACCCGCGCATAGCCCTTGTCGTTGGCCTCGACCAGCGTCCACGGCGCGATGCCGGTGCTGGTGCGGTCGACCATGTCGCAGATGGCTTCCTGGTAGGCATCCCACTTCTCGCGGTTGCGCCAGTCTTCCTCGGTGATCTTGAAGCGCTTGAACTCGATCTTCTCGCGCTCCTTGAAGCGCTTCAGCTGTTCTTCCTGGCTGATCTGCAGCCAGAACTTGACGACGATGACGCCGGCATCCGATATGTCGTGTTCGAAATCGTTGATCTCGGAGTAGGCGCGCAGCCAGTCGGCTTCGGCGCAAAAGCCCTCGACGCGTTCAACCAGCACGCGGCCGTACCAGGTGCGATCGAAGATCGCCACCCGGCCCTTGCGCGGGATGTGGCGCCAGAAGCGCCACAGGTAGGGCTGGGCGCGCTCTTCCTCGGTCGGCGCCGCCACCGGGATGATCTGGTAGTCGCGCGCATCCATTGCCGCCGTGATGCGGCGGATGGCGCCACCCTTGCCGGCGGCATCGGCGCCTTCGAAGGCGCACAGCAACGCGCGTCCCTTGAAGCGCGGATCGCGCACCAGCTCGGACAGCCGCCCCTGCCATTTCGCAAGCTGCTCCTCGTAGTCCTTCTCGCTCAGCGCGTGTTTCAGGTTCAGCTCGGACAGCACGTTGCGACCGTCGATGTTGACCCGCATCGGCGGCGCCACCGGCGTCGTGTGCTTGTCGGCGCTGCCCAGGCGCTGGCGGATCGACTCGAGAAGGATCTTGCCGGTCGTCAGCGAGCGGTAGCGGTCGTCCTCGCCTTCAATGATGGTCCAGGGCGCCCACGGCGTATTGGTCATGCGCAGCACATGGCCGACCACGTCCTGCAGCTTGTCGTAGGTCTTGAGCCGGTCCCAGTTCCACTTGGTGACGCGCCAGGCTGTCTTCGGGTCCTTCTCCAGTGCTTTCAGGCGACGCTTCTGGCCGTCCTTGGTGAGGTGGAACCAGAATTTCAGCACCAGGGCGCCTTCATTGACCAGCATGGCCTCGAAGCGGTTGATCTGGTCGATGCGCGCATCCATGTCTGCCTTGCTCATGCTGCCGTCGAGCCGGTCGTGGATCGGACTCGAATACCAGGAGCCGGCGAAGATGCCGACGCGTCCCTTGGGCGGCAGGGCACGCCAGTAGCGCCACATGAAGGGGCGCGCGCTTTCCTCGTCGGTCGGCGCCGAGAACGCCAGGGTGGAAATGAAACGCGGGTCCATCCACTCGTAGAGGATGTTGATGGTCTCGCCCTTGCCCGCGCCGTCCTGTCCGCTGACCAGGACAATGACCGGAATCTTGCCATTCTCCTTGAGGTCGTACTGCGCATCCTGAAGTGCTGCGCGCAGCGCCGGCAATTCCTTTTTGTACACGCCCTTGTCGATCTTGTGACCGATTTCCGCAGATTCGAACATCACCAATCTCCCCAAAGTGCCATCATTGCCGCCACCGCGCCGGGTCCGGCGGTCTCGGTGCGCAGCACCCGCGGTCCGAGCCGTATGGCATGGAAGCCGGCGGCGTGCGCAGCGAGCAATTCACTTTCCTCGAAGCCACCCTCAGGCCCCACCAGCAAGCTGATCGGCGCATCGGGCGCAGCGACATCGCGCAGGGATCCGCTGGCGCCCGGCGCGCAAATGAACCGCAATCCATTTTCCCGCGCCGCCATGCCAAGGTATTGCGGCAGATCAAGGATCGGCGCCACGGCCGGGATGCGATTGCGGCCGGACTGTTCGCAGGCCGCGATGGCGATGTTGCGCCAATGCTCGACGCGGCGTTCGGCGCGTTCGGCGGAAAGCCGGACCACGCTGCGCTTCGCCGCGACCGGCTGAATGTGCGCGACGCCGAGTTCGACGGCCTTTTGCACCACGAAGTCCATCTTGTCGCTGGCGGGCAGCGCCTGTACCAGCGTCAGCACCAGCGGCGGCTCGCATTCGGTGTCATTGAACTCGATCAAGGTGGCGCGCAGGGCCTTGCCGGCCGGATTCAGCGTCGCACGCCATTGGCCGCCGCGCCCATCGAACAGGATCGCCGTGTCGCCGGCGCCGACTCTCAGGACTTTCAGCGCATGATGCGCGGCCTCGGCCGCCAGTTCGACCGTGGCGCCGGGATGGAGCGGAAAGGGGCAGAAGAACCTCGGTATCATTGGGGGATTATCGCCAAAACAGGGCTTCAGTGCTGCCCCGGCTCTGCCAGCGAACTATTGAGCAACGCTGGACCCGGTTTCGGCGTCGACAGAGCCGTATATTCGAGGTGGCGATGCGAGCCATCGGAACCACGATCGGAGACAAACCATGGTCAGTATTTCCCCGCCCGTATGTGACTTCGGCCGCCCGGCGATCGATTTCGAGCTTCCCGGCGTCGACGGCGGGCGTCACACACTGGCGAGTGCGCGTGGACCGCAGGGACTGCTGGTGATGTTCATTTGCAACCACTGCCCCTACGTCAAGGCCGTGCTCCATCGAATCCTGCGCGACACGCGGGAGCTTGCCGCACTGGGCGTGGGCAGCATTGCCATCATGAGCAACGACCCGACCGATTATCCGGAAGACTCGTGGGAAAACATGCAGCGCCTGGCGCGCGACCTGGCGTTCCCCTTCCCCTATGTGCTGGATGCCACGCAGGAGGTGGCCAAGGCCTATGGCGCGGTATGCACGCCGGATTTCTTCGGCTACGACGCCAGGCTCGAATTGCAGTACCGCGGCAGGCTCGACGAGTCGCGCAAGGAAACCGCACCGCAGGATGCCCGCCGCGAACTGTTCGAGGCGATGCGGCAAGTGGCCCTGACCGGGCAGGGGCCGGCACGGCAGACGCCGGGCATAGGCTGCTCGATCAAGTGGAGGGCGGCATGAAAGTCATTCTCGGTGCGTTCGCGGCATGCCTGGTGTTCGTCCTGTCGGCGGCCTCGGCCATGGCCCAGACCAACAATCTGCTGATTCAGATGCAGCCGGGTGGGGGATTCCGGGTCTGGCACGGCGACGGGCCATCGGAGCTGAGCGACGACGAGGTGATGCTGCTTGATTCCCTGGCCGAGCCGCAGGGCAGTGCCCCGATCACAACTTCGCTCGGTGCCGCGCGAGCGCGCAGCACGCCCCAGGGCGTGATCATCGAACTGGTGGACGCGACCGAGGACAAGTCCCTGCTGATCGATCGTGATGCCTGCGGCCATCTCAAGACCTGGCATGCCGAGGGCAGGATGCAGATTAGCGAGGATCAGGTGACCGACCTGGTACTGGCGGCGGTACCCGGTGGCGGCCCGCGCCTGGTGCTGGACGGCCAACGCCATGCAAAGAGTTTTTTGACCAGCCTCGGCGTCATGGTCGCGATCTGGCGTCCGCGGAATCCCGTGAGCCGGGCGCCGGAAGCGCCACCGGCTATAAATCCACCTGCGGACCGACCTGTGCGGCAATGAGGCGCGAGCCCTCGCTGTCCATAAATTCGACGAAGGCGGTCGCCGCCGGCATCAGGCGTTTGTCGGTGCGGTAGACGAGGCGCCACTGGCGCCTGACCGGCGTGTCATTGACATTGAGTTTGACCAGTCGGCCCACCGCACGCTCGAGACCGATCGTGTGTTCCGAAATGAAGGACAGGCCGAGCCCTGCCATCACGGCCTGCTTGATGGTCTCGTTGCTGCCGAGTTCCATGAACGCCGCCGGCACCACCTTGTGCTCGTCGAGGAATCGCTCCAGTGCACCACGCGTGCCGGAACCGGGTTCGCGGATCAGCAAGGTTTCGTCAGCAAGCTGCTTCGGGTCGATACGGCGCTTTTCGGCCAGTCGGTGCTCCGGCGCCGCGATGAAGACCAGCGGATGCTCGGCGAATACCTTGGCAACAGTTTCGAACTCTCCCGGAGGCGTGCCCATGATGGCGAGGTCGATGTCGTTTTCCGCCAGGTAGCGCACGATGGTGCCGCGGTTGCTCACCGTCAGGCTTAGTTCGACGCCCGGATGGCGACGGCGGAATTCGGCCAACAGCGAAGGCGCAAAGTATTTGGCTGTGCTGACAACGCCGATCTTCAGCTTGCCGGATTCGACTCCCTTCAGCGCCGCCAGTGCTTCGCCGGCTTCGCGCAACTGTTCCGCGATGCGCCTGGCCTGGCGCGCCACCTCCTCGCCGGCGGCGGTGAGGCGGACTTTCTTGCCGGCCTGCTCGGTCAGCGGCAGCCCGGCCTGGTCTTCAAGCGCCTGGACCTGCATCGACACCGCCGGCTGCGTCAGGTGCAGTTCCTCGGCGGCGCGCGAGAAGGACAGGTGGCGCGCCACCGCCTCAAAGATCTTCAGCTGGCGCAGGGTTACGTTTTTCATGTGCGGACCCGGAGGAGGACAGAAGACCGTTCCGGCCGTCGATTCCGCGGGCCGTCGCGGGCGATTTTCGTGAATCTTATCACCGGCATAAGAAACCGTGACTGTTGCTTATGGGTGACTGGGGGTTATTCTTCCGCCATGCTTGAAGCCCTGATCTTCGATGTCGATGGCACGCTGGCCGATACGGAACGCGACGGCCATCGCCCGGCCTTCAACGCCGCCTTTGCCGCGGCCGGGCTCCCGTGGCACTGGGACGAGTCGCTCTACGGCGAACTGCTGCAAGTGACCGGCGGCAAGGAGCGCATCCGCTTCTTCTGTGAGCGATATGCCCCGGAGTTCCTGCATCTGGCGGATGTCGAAGCGCGCATCAGGGAACTGCATGCGGCCAAGACGCAATACTACGTGGCGCTCTGCGCACAAGGCATTCCCTTGCGTCCGGGTGTGGAGCCGCTGCTGCGCGCAGCGCGGGCGGCAGGCCTGCGCCTGGCAATTGCGACCACCACCACGCCGGAGAACATCAGCGCCTTGCTGGCCCCGGACCTGCTGGCGCTGTTCGAAAAAGTCGGCGCCGGCGATACGGTGCCGAACAAGAAGCCGGCGCCGGACATCTACCAGTGGGTGCTGGCGCAGTTGGGCCTGCCGGCTTCCGCCTGTCTGGCCATCGAGGATTCCGCCAATGGCCTCAAGGCCAGCCGTGGCGCCGGGCTGGCCACGGTGGTCACGCGCACTGCCTATACCGATGACCACGACTTTTCCGGCGCGCTCGCTCTGCTGCCCGACCTGGGCGAGGTGACCGTAGCGCTGCTACGGCACTGGCATGAAACAGCTTATGGTAGTGATAAAAAATCGTGACTTTAACTTATGCAGTGGCATGGCTAACATGCCGTCCATCCGCTGCACCATTTGCCTGAACGAACAAATACCAAGGAGAACCGCATGGACCAGTCGAACCGCTACGCCGACCTGAGCTTGAAGGAAGAAGACCTGATCAAGGGTGGCAAGCACATCCTCGTCGCCTACAAGATGAAGCCCAAGGCCGGCTACGGCTACCTCGAAGCCGCCGCCCACTTCGCCGCCGAGTCTTCCACCGGCACCAACGTCGAGGTCAGCACCACCGACGACTTCACCCGCGGCGTCGATGCGCTGGTGTATCACATCGACGAAGCCACCGAGGACATGCGGATCGCCTATCCGATCGACCTGTTCGACCGCAACATGACCGACGGCCGCATGATGATCGTGTCCTTCCTGACGCTGGTCATCGGCAACAACCAGGGCATGGGCGACATCGAGCACGCCAAGATCCACGATTTCTACATGCCCGAGCGCGCCATCCAGCTGTTCGACGGCCCGTCCAAGGACATCTCCGACATGTGGCGCATCCTCGGCCGTCCGGTCAAGGACGGCGGCTACATCGCCGGCACCATCATCAAGCCCAAGCTCGGCCTGCGTCCCGAGCCCTTTGCGGCGGCGGCCTACCAGTTCTGGCTCGGCGGCGATTTCATCAAGAACGACGAACCGCAGGGCAACCAGGTGTTCTGCCC
Source organism: Sulfuritalea sp. (assembly GCA_016716965.1). Lineage (GTDB taxonomy): Bacteria > Pseudomonadota > Gammaproteobacteria > Burkholderiales > Rhodocyclaceae > Sulfuritalea. The sequence goes on from JADJUP010000052.1 coordinate 77,281, forward strand.
GGCGAAGAAGGTCTATCCGCTGGTCTATGACGCGATGAAGCGCGCCATGGACGAAACCGGCCAGGCCAAGATCTTCTCGGCCAACATCACCGCCGACGACCATTACGAGATGCTGCATCGCGCCGATTTCATCCTCGAAGCCTTCGGCCCCGACGCCGACAAGGTCGCCTTCCTGGTCGACGGCTTCGTCGGCGGTCCCGGCATGATCACCACCGCGCGCCGGCAGTATCCGGGTCAGTACCTGCACTACCACCGTGCCGGCCACGGCATGATTACCTCGCCTTCCGCCAAGCGCGGCTACACCGCCTTCGTGCTGGCCAAGATCTCCCGCTTGCAGGGTGCTTCCGGCATCCACGTCGGCACCATGGGCTACGGCAAGATGGAAGGCGACCAGTCCGACAAGCTGATCGCCTACATGATCGAGCGCGACGAGTGCCAGGGCCCGGTCTACTTCCAGAAGTGGTACGGCATGAAGCCGACCACGCCGATCATTTCCGGCGGCATGAACGCGCTGCGCCTGCCCGGCTTCTTCGAGAACCTCGGCCACGGCAACGTCATCAACACCTCCGGCGGCGGCTCCTACGGCCATATCGACAGCCCGGCTGCCGGTGCGATTTCCCTGCGCCAGTCCTACGAGTGCTGGAAGGCGGGCGCCGATCCGATCGAGTTCGCCAAGAGCCACAAGGAATTCGCCCGCGCCTTCGAATCCTTCCCGAATGATGCCGACAAGATCTTCCCCGGCTGGCGCGAAAAGCTCGGCGTGCACAAGTAAGTCGCACTCTGGTAGAAACAACCCCGCTGCGGCGGGGTTTTTTGGACTCGCATACTTGACTGAATTGATCGGATAACGCCATGTCGAACAAGGAGCAATACCTCGTCAGGACGGAACCCTTTTATCAGGCCCAGGGCAGGGAAGTCATCCTCTACGAAGCCGCTTACGCGGCGCGCCTGCCGGTCATGCTCAAGGGGCCCACCGGTTGCGGCAAGTCGCGCTTCGTCGAATACATGGCCTGGAAGCTGGGCAAGCCGCTGATCACCGTCGCCTGCAACGAGGACATGACCGCCTCCGACCTGGTCGGCCGCTACCTGCTCGATGCCAACGGCACGCGCTGGCTCGACGGCCCGCTGACCACCGCAGCGCGCATGGGGGCGATCTGCTACCTCGACGAGATCGTCGAAGCGCGTCAGGACACCACGGTGGTGATTCATCCGCTGACCGATCATCGTCGCGTGTTGCCGCTGGACAAGAAGGGTGAACTGATCGAAGCGCATCCGGATTTTCAACTCGTCATCTCCTACAACCCAGGCTACCAGTCGCTGATGAAGGATCTCAAGCAGTCGACCAAGCAGCGTTTCACCGCGTTCGACTTCGACTATCCCGAAGCGGCGCTGGAGACGCAGATCGTGGCGCAGGAGTCCGGCCTCGATGCCGAAACTGCGCAGAAGCTGGTCAAGATTGCGCAGACCGCACGCAACTTGAAGGGCCACGGCCTCGACGAGGGCATCTCGACGCGTCTCGTTGTCTATGCCGCAACGCTGATCAAGCGCGGCGTCGCGCCACAGGACGCCTGCCGCATGGCCATGGTGCGGCCGATCACCGACGACGCCGACATCCGCGCGACGCTCGACCATGCCGTCGATGCCAGCTTCGCCTGAGAAGTCGGCGCTGGCGCCACGGCGATAAGCGGCATTAAGCGGCACTAACCGAAACCAAGCGGCGATCAGGCGATGGTCACGGGCGTCAGACAGGTTCCGGATGCGCGCAGTCGCACGTATGAGCATCCCCAGGTGCAGGCGGCCTGGCAGACGCTGGACTGCGGCTTTGCGACCGTCGCCGACGTCTTCGAAGAGTGCATCTACGCCGCGCTCGCCAGCTTCAGCAAGCCGCAGCTGGACGCCTACCTCGAAGCGGCGCGCGTCATCGGCAAGCTCGGGCGCGGTCCCGAGCCGCTGCTGGCATTCCTCGAAGAATGGCCGACCGTGGTCGCCGCCGCCAGCGGCGATCAGGAGCCCCTGCTGCCGCAAGTGATGGCCGCCATCCGCGTGATGCAGAAGTCGCCCAACAGCAAGGCGATCACGCCCTTCCTGCAAACCCTGGCGGCCGTTGCCCGGCGCCTGCAGTCGGCCGAGCAGGTCGAGGTCTATGTCGACATCGCGCTGAACCTGATGGCACGCACCACGGGATCGATCCACGGTCACCACACCACCTTCCCCAGTCCCGGCCTGCCGCATTTTTTCGAGCAGGCGCCGCGCCTGCTGGGCCTCTTGTCCACCGCCGGCCTGAGGAACTGGACCGACTACGGCATTCGCAACTACAGCAAGCATCCGGAGCGGCAAGTCGATTACTTCAGCCTGCAATCAGCCGACAGTCGGGCCGTGCTGCAGCGCGAACGCCACGGCACGCTGTTTGCCGACGTCGAGCGCAAGCTCGACCTGTACTTGCGGGCCTTATGGCAGGACACGGAGCAACTGGTGCCCTACTCGACGGCCTTCGACGAGTTGCGCAAGCCGATCCCCTATTACGACAGGCTCGGCATGCGCGTGCCGGACGTGTTCGACGATGTGCAGGCTCCCGGCGGAGTGGTCGGCGGCCTCGACCGCTACCGCGCGGTACTGGCGCACATGGCCGGCCATCGGCGCTGGAGCAGTTCGATCATCGCCGACAACTACAGCCCCTTCCAGCGCATGGCGGTGGAGTTCTTCGAGGACTGTCGCATCGAGACCCTGCTGATCCGCGAATATCCCGGCCTGCGGCGCATCTTCCTCGCCCTGCATCCGCTACCCGGTGAGGCCGACTGCGACCCGGAGACAACCTCCTGCCTGCGCCACCGCCTCGCCATGCTGTCCTATGCGTTGCTCGATCCGCAGCATCCCTACACCAATCCGCAACTGCTCGACTTCGTCGCGCGCTTCCACCAGACCTTGGGCGACGGCGTCTCCAGCACGCGCGAGATGGCCGACCTGGCGCTGCTGTATGTGGCCCGCACGCGGCGCCAGAGCGACCAGTTGGCTCGCGTCCATTTCGACAACACGGTGATCGATTACCGCGACGACAACCGCCACCTGTGGCAGTACATCGAGGACAGCGACGACGAGGATTTCTTCGACGATCCTGCCAAGCAGAATGCGAAGCCGGCCGAGGTTCAGTCGCTGCCGCCGCGTCGCTACCCGGAATGGGATTACCAGTCGCAAACCTACCGGCCCGACTGGGCCAGCGTCTATGAGGCCCTGCACCCTTCGGGGAATCCCGCGGACATCGATCGCCTGCTGGAAAAGCACGCCGCACTGGCGAAGCGCCTGAAGCGCCTGCTCGACCTGCTCAAGCCGCAGGACAAGGTGCGCATCCGCTACCAGGAGGAGGGCAGCGACCTCGACCTGGACATCGCCATCAGTTCCCTGATCGACTACAAGAGCGGCGCCACGCCCGATCCGCGCATCAACATGAGCCACCGCACCGACGGCCGCAGCATCGACGTCCTGCTCCTGCTCGACCTGTCGGAGTCGCTCAACCAGAAAGTCGGCGCCGGCGACACGGCGAACGGGCAGACGATCCTGGAACTCAGCCAGGAAGCCGTGTCACTGCTGGCCTGGGCCATCGACCACCTCGGCGATGCGTATGCGATCGCCGGTTTTCATTCCAATACCCGCCACGAAGTCCGCTACCAGCACATCAAGGGCTTTTCCGAGCGCTGGGACGACACGGTCAAAGCCCGCCTGGCCGCGATGCAGGCCGGCTGGTCGACGCGCATGGGCGCCGCGCTGCGCCATGCCGGGCACTACCTCGAACATCGCCGCGCGGACAAGAAGATCCTGCTGCTGCTGACCGACGGCGAGCCGGCCGACATCGACGTCACCGAACCCGATCATCTGCGCAACGATGCGCGCAAGGCGGTAGAGGAACTGGCCGCACGGGGCGTGACGAGTTTCTGCCTCAGCCTGGATCCCAAAGCCGACGAATACGTGCGCGACATCTTCGGCAAGAACTGGCGGGTCCTCGATCGGGTCGAGCGACTGCCGGAAGCCCTGCCCAGCCTTTACCTGCAACTGACGCGCTAAGGCGTTGGGTGGTTTCGGCTATTCGACGCGCAGCCAGGTCTGGGTGCGCCCGATGAACAGGAAGGAACCGCGCATTTCCAGCTTGCGCCCGCCGTCGATGACGGTCACCCTGGCCGCATAGACCTTGCCGTTGTTCGGATCAAGCACTGTGCCGCCGCCATACACGGTGTCGCCTTCCTTCTTCAGTCCGGTGAGGATGGTCATGCCCGTCACCGGTTTTCCCTTGCGCGGGTCGTCGTCGGCGCACTCCTCGCACTTTGCGTCCCGCTTGGCCGGGTCGAGGACTTTCTCGATGACCCCGGAAACGATGCCGTCCCGTTCGGTAATGCGCACCAGGGATTTCGCCGCCTTTGTTTCGTCGTCGATGGTTTGCCAGAGTCCGGCCGGCGAGAGCGACTGCGCAGCGGCCGCTACCGAAAGGGGGAGGGTGATCGCTGCAAAAAGGGCACACAAGGGAAGCGATGGCATGACAGTCTCCGGTTGAACGCCGCCAGTATAAATGGGCGCATTTTGCCGCCGGCCCGGCAAATAGGCAGCTTATTAAAAGGATAAGAAAAAGTGAATGGTGCTTATAGATCGATGCGATTACATTGTCCGCTGAGCAAACGGGGTTATGCGGCCCGCCGGGCGGCTGCAGATATGCCGGCACACATTCAAGGAGCAGGATCCATGCATCAGGGACGCAAGACACTGACCCGTTACACCATCGAGCAGGAACACAAGCATCCGGGCGTCTCGGGCGAGTTTTCCAGCCTGCTCAACTCGCTGGCGACGGCGATCAAGATCATTTCCAACCAGGTCAACAAGGGTGCCCTGATCGGCGCGCTGGGCAACGCCGGCACCGATGCAGCGTCGGTCAATGTCCAGGGCGAGGTGCAGAAGAAGCTCGACGTCATGAGCAACGACGTCATGCTCCAGGAGAACGAGTGGTCCGGCAACCTCGCCGGCATGGCCTCGGAGGAGATGGAAGATGTGTACGTCCTTCCCGCCCATTGCAAGCGTGGCAAGTACCTGCTGGTCTTCGATCCGCTGGACGGCAGCTCCAACATCGACGTCAACCTGACGGTGGGCACCATCTTCTCGATCCTGCGTGCGCCGAAACCCGGCCAGGACGCCACTCTCGAAGACTTCCTGCAGCCCGGCACGCAGCAGGTCTGCGCCGGCCTGGCTCTCTACGGGCCATCAACCATGCTGGTGCTCACCACCGGCGACGGCGTCGACGGCTTCACCCTCGATCGCGACATCGGTGCCTTCATCCTGACGCATCCGCAGATGAAAATTCCGGACGATACCCACGAGTTCGCCATCAACTCTTCAAACTCGCGATTCTGGGAACCCCCTGTGCAGCGCTATGTCGCCGAATGCCTGGCCGGCAAGACGGGTCCCCGCGGCAGGGATTTCAACATGCGCTGGGTTGCCTCGCTGGTGGCCGAAGCCTTCCGCATCCTGACCCGCGGCGGCATCTTCATGTATCCAAAGGACAGCAAGGATGCCACCAAGCCGGGCCGCCTGCGGCTGCTCTACGAGGCCAATCCGATCTCCTTCATCATCGAGCAGGCGGGCGGAAAATCGACCACCGGGCGCGAGCGCGTGATGGAAATGTCGCCGACCGACCTGCATCAGCGCGTGCCGCTGATCTTCGGCTCAAAGAACGAAGTCGAGCGTGTCACCGAATACCACGTCGATTATTCGAACGGCAAGGAGCCAGAAACCTTCAATTCGCCCTTGTTTTCATCCCGCTCGCTGTTCAGAACCGAATAAACAGTTAATCAGGAGACTTCCATGTCGGTCAAGCACCCCATAGTCGCCATCACCGGTTCCTCCGGCGCCGGCACATCTACGGTCACCAAGTCCTTCGACCTGGTCTTTCGTCGCGAAAAGCTCAATGCAGCGATCGTTGAAGGCGATTCCTTCCATCGTTACGACCGCAAGGCCATGAAGCAGGCAATGGAAGAGGCGCGCCTGAAGGGCAACAACCACTTCAGCCATTTCGGACCGGAGGCGAACCTTCTGGAGGAGCTGGCAGGCCTGTTCAAGGGCTACGGCGAGAACGGCACGGGCAAGGTCAGGAAGTACCTGCACAACGCCGAGGAAGCAGCTCCCTACGGGCAGCAGTCGGGCGAGTTCACGCCCTGGGAAGACATTCCTGGCGGGACCGACCTGATGTTCTACGAAGGCCTGCACGGCGCCGCCGTCACCGACACAGTGAATGTCGCGCAACATGCCGACCTGCTGGTGGGCGTGGTACCGACCGTCAACCTCGAGTGGATACAGAAACTGCACCGCGACAAGAATCAGCGTGGCTACTCGACCGAGGCCGTGGTGGATACCATCCTGCGCCGCATGCCGGATTACATCAACTACATCACGCCGCAGTTCTCGCGCACCCATGTCAATTTCCAGCGTGTGCCGACCGTGGATACCTCCAATCCCTTCATCGCCCGCGACATCCCGACGGCCGACGAGAGCTTCGTGGTGATCCGCTTCGCCAATTCGAAGGGCATCGATTTTCCCTACCTGCTGTCCATGATCCACAACTCCTTCATGTCGCGGCCGAACATCATCGTGGTGCCCGGCGGCAAGATGGAACTGGCCATGCAGCTGATCTTCACGCCGCTCATCCTGCGCATGATGGAGAATCGCAAGCGGGCCTGAGTTAGCGGGGGACGACCGGCCAGGCACAAAAGTCGGGACTTCAGCGGCGCCATGCGCCGAGATTTCCACTGTCCGCAGCCGTCGCCCGCTGTTTGCGATCCGCCCGGTTTCGCCGATAATACCGGGCTACCCAGACGGAACCGATCCCGTCTATCGACCTATAAGAAGCCGCCATGACAACGTCGCCGTCCCCTGTCTCCGTTGGTTCCAATCTTTCGAATGCCATCCGCGCCCTTGCCATGGACGCGGTGCAAAAGGCCAATTCCGGCCATCCTGGCGCGCCGATGGGCATGGCGGAAATCGCCGAAGTGCTCTGGAACCGCCACCTGCGCCACAATCCGTCGAATCCGAAATGGGCCGACCGCGACCGTTTCGTGCTGTCCAACGGCCATGGTTCGATGTTGATCTACGCCCTCCTGCACCTGACCGGCTACGATTTGTCGATCGAGGACCTGAAACAGTTCCGCCAGTTGCACAGCAAGACGCCGGGCCATCCGGAATACGGCTACGCGGCAGGCGTCGAGACCACCACGGGTCCGCTCGGCCAGGGCATCACCAACGCGGTCGGCATGGCCATGGCGGAAAAGCTGCTGGCCAACGAATTCAACCGGCCCGGCCACGAGATCGTCGACCATCGCACGTATGTATTCCTCGGTGACGGCTGCCTGATGGAAGGCATTTCCCACGAAGCCTGCGCGCTGGCGGGAACCTGGGGCCTGTCGAAGCTGACCGCCTTCTGGGACGACAACGGAATTTCCATCGACGGCCACGTCGAGGGCTGGTTTACCGACAACACGCCGGAGCGCTTCCACGCCTATGGCTGGCAGGTGATCCGCAATGTCGATGGACACAACCCCGCCGCCATCGACATCGCCATCCGCGAAGCCATGGAAGACACCAAGCGGCCGACGCTGATCTGCTGCAAGACGGTGATCGGCATGGGTGCACCGAACAAGCAGGGCACGCATGACGTCCACGGCGCGCCCCTGGGAGACGCAGAAATTGCCGCCGCCCGCGCCAACATCGGCTGGCCGCACGGACCCTTCGAGATTCCGCAGGAAGTCTATGCCGGCTGGGATGCGAAGAAGAAGGGCGCGGCGCTGGAAGCCGCCTGGCAAGAGAAGTTCGCTGCATACGCCAAGGCCTTTCCCGCCGAGGCCGCGGAATTCAAGCGCCGCATGGGCAACGGACTCCCCGCCAACTGGGCCGACCATGCGAAAGCGGCCCTCGCCGCCGTCAATGCCAAGGCCGAAACGGTCGCCACGCGCAAGGCCTCGCAGATCGCCATCAACGCATTGGCCCCGGCGCTTCCCGAGTTCCTCGGCGGCTCCGCCGACCTGACCGGTTCCAACCTGACCAACTGGACGGGTTGCAAGCACGTCTCCGGCCGCACGCCAGGCAACTACATTTCCTACGGCGTGCGCGAATTCGGCATGGCGGCGATCATGAACGGCATGGCGCTGCACGGCGGCGTGCTGCCCTTCGGCGGCACCTTCCTGATGTTCTCCGAATATGCGCGCAATGCACTGCGCATGTCGGCACTGATGAAGCAGCGCGTGATCTACGTCTTCACCCACGATTCGATCGGGCTCGGCGAAGACGGGCCGACGCACCAGCCGGTGGAGCAAACCGCCACGCTGCGAATGATTCCGAACATGGATGTCTGGCGTCCCTGCGACACGGTGGAAACCATGGTGGCGTGGATCGCCGCGGTGGAAAAGCTCGACGGACCCAGTTCGCTGTGCCTGTCGCGCCAGAACCTGCCCTTCGTGGCACGTGATGAGGCGACCGTCGCCGCCATCGCCAGGGGCGGCTACGTCATCTCCGAGGCCAAGAACGGCAAACCCAAGGTCGTCATCATTGCCACCGGCTCGGAAGTCGACCTGGCGCTCAAGGCGCAGGCGGCGATGGAAGCTGAAATTCCGGTGCGAGTGGTGTCGATGCCCTGCACCAATGTGTTCGATCGGCAGGATGCCGCGTACCGCGAATCGGTGTTGCCCAAAGGCGTGCCGCGCGTCGCCATCGAAGCCGGCGTCAGCGACGGCTGGCACAAATATGTCGGCGCGGTCGACGGGGGTCAGGGCGCGGTGATCGGTCTCAACCGTTTCGGCGAGTCGGCACCGGCCGGCGCCCTGTTCAAGGAATTCGGCTTCACGGTGGCAAACCTCGTGAAGACCGTCGAGCAATTCATTTAAACGCAACCAGGAGATATTCACATGGCTATCAAAGTTGGCATCAACGGTTTCGGCCGCATCGGCCGCATGGCATTCCGCGCCATTGCCAAGGATTTTCCCGGGATCGAAGTGGTCGGCATCAACGACCTGCTCGAACCCGACTATCTGGCCTACATGCTGAAATACGACTCGGTGCACGGCAACTTCAAGGGTGACATTGCCGTCGACGGCAATACCCTGGTCGTCAACGGCAAGAAGATTCGCCTCACGGCAGAGAAGGACCCCGCCAACCTGAAGTGGAACGAGATCGGCGTCGACATCGTCATCGAATGTACCGGTTTCTTCCTGACCAAGGATACCTGCCAGAAGCACATCGACGCTGGCGCCAAAAAGGTCGTGCAGTCCGCGCCCTCGAAGGACGATACGCCGATGTTCGTCTATGGCGTGAACCACAAGACCTATGCCGGCGAGAAGATCGTTTCCGCCGCTTCCTGCACCACCAACTGCCTGGCGCCGGTGGCCAAGGTGCTGCACGACACCTGGGGCATCAAGCGCGGCCTGATGACCACGGTGCATGCCGCCACGGCGACGCAGAAGACCGTCGATGGCCCCTCCAACAAGGACTGGCGCGGCGGCCGCGGCATCCTGGAAAACATCATCCCCTCATCCACTGGCGCCGCCAAGGCTGTCGGCGTGGTGATTCCGGAACTCAACAAGAAGCTGACCGGCATGTCCTTCCGCGTCCCGACCTCCGACGTGTCGGTGGTCGACCTGACCGTGGAACTGATCAAGGAAGCCTCCTACAAGGAAATCTGCGCGGCGATGAAGGCTGCTTCGGAAGGCTCGATGAAGGGCGTGCTGGGCTACACCGAAGAGAAGGTCGTCGCCACCGACTTCCGCGGCAGCTCGCTGCCCTCGACCTTCGATGCCGATGCCGGCATCGCACTGGACTCGACCTTCGTCAAGGTCGTGGCCTGGTACGACAACGAGTACGGCTATACCTGCAACATGCTGCGCTTTGTCGAGCACGTTGCGAAGTAGTCATCAGGGAGATTCGCAATGACGTTCAAGCGTCTTACTGATTTCGACCTGGCGGGCAAGCGGGTCTTCATCCGCGCTGACCTCAATGTCCCGGTCAAGGATGGCAAGGTCACCTCGGACGCCCGCATCACGGCGTCCATGCCGACCATCGAGTTCTGCCTCAAGGCCGGCGCGAAGGTGATGGTGACCTCGCACCTCGGACGGCCGGAAGAAGGCGTCTACGCCGAGGAGAACTCGCTCAAGCCGGTGGCTGACGTGATGGCCGCCAAGCTGGGCAAGCCCGTACGCGTGGTCCGGGACTGGGTCGATGGCGGATTCGATGTGGCGGCCGGCGAGTTGGTACTGCTGGAAAACTGCCGCTTCAACAAGGGCGAAAAGAAGAACGTGGAAGCCACGGCGCGCAAGTACGCGGCGCTGTGCGACCTGTTCGTCATGGACGCCTTCGGCACCGCGCATCGTGCGGAGGCCTCGACCTACGGCGTCGCCCAATACGCGCCGGCGGCCTGCGCCGGATTGCTGGTGGCCGAGGAACTGGAAGCCCTGACCAAGGCGCTGGCGACCCCGGCGCGGCCGATGGTGGCCATCGTCGGCGGTTCCAAGGTGTCGACCAAGCTTACCGTGCTCGAAGCCCTGTCTGAAAAAGTAGACCAGATGGTGGTGGGCGGCGGTATCGCCAATACCTTCCTCAAGGCGTCCGGCAAGAACGTCGGCAAGTCGCTGTGCGAGGACGATCTGGTTCCCACGGCGCAGGCCCTGATGAAGAAGATGACGGCGCGCGGCGCGACCATCCCGATCGCGGTCGACGTGGTCTGCGGCAAGAAGTTCGATGCTGCCGAGCCGGCCGTGGCCAAGGATGCCGGTGCAGTCGGCGACGACGACATGATTTTCGACATCGGCCCGAAGTCGGCGCAGGAACTGGTCGACATCATCATGAAGGCCGGCACCGTGGTCTGGAACGGCCCGGTCGGCGTGTTCGAATTCGACCAGTTCGGTGAAGGCACCAAGGCGGTCGCCATGGCCATTGCCAACACCAAGGCATTCACGCTGGCAGGCGGCGGCGATACTATCGCCGCGATCCAGAAGTACGACATCTACGACAAGGTGTCCTACATCTCGACCGCCGGCGGCGCCTTCCTCGAATTCCTCGAAGGCAAGAAGCTGCCTGCCGTGGACATGCTGGAGCAACGCGCCAAGGGCTGATCGTGATCCAAACCACCGTGCAACAGACCGCGCCACCCCTGCAACGCTCTACCAAGATCGTGGCGACGCTGGGGCCGGCATCCAGCAGCCCCGAAAGCATGCTGGCCCTGGTGACCGCCGGGGTCGACGTGGTGCGCATCAATTTTTCTCACGGGACCGCGGACGACCATCGCAAGCGGGTCGAGGCGCTGCGGACGGCTGCACATGATGCCGGGCGCACGGTGGGCGTCATGGCCGATTTGCAGGGCCCCAAAATCCGCATTGGCAAGTTCGCCAATGGCCCGATCGCGCTCAAGGCCAGGCAGGATTTCATCCTCGATGCCGCCTGCACCGTCGGCAACGAGGAGCGTGTCGGGCTCGACTATCCCGATCTGATCAACGACGTGCGTGCCGGCGATGTCCTGCTGCTCGACGATGGTCGCACGGTATTCGACGTGTTGCAGGTGCATGGCAAGGAGATCCGCTGCCGCAATCGCCATGACGGCGAACTCTCCAACAACAAGGGCATCAACAAGCAGGGCGGCGGCCTCACGGCCCCGGCACTGACGGCCAAGGACATGGAGGACATCCGGACCGCGGCGAGCATCGGCATCGACTATGTCGCGGTGTCCTTTCCCAAGTCCGGCGATGACATGCGACTCGCGCGCGCGTTGCTCAAGGCGGCGGGCTCGAATGCCCTGCTGGTGGCCAAGATCGAGCGCGTCGAGGCGATCGCCAACCTCGACAACATCCTCGAGGCGACCGATGGGGTCATGGTGGCGCGTGGCGACCTGGCGGTCGAAGTCGGCGATGCCGCAGTGCCGGCGCTGCAAAAGCGCATCATCCGCACCGCGCGCGAGTTCAACAAGTTCGCCATTACCGCGACGCAGATGATGGAGTCGATGATCCACAGCCCGGTGCCGACGCGCGCCGAAGTGTCCGATGTCGCCAATGCGGTGCTCGACGGCACCGACGCGGTCATGCTTTCGGCGGAAACGGCGACCGGGGACTATCCGGTGCAGACGGTCGAGGCAATGGCCCGCATTTGCGTCGAAGCGGAAAAGTCGTCCGATTTCCCGCTCGACACGCATTTCCTGCATCGCGTGTTCACCCGCATCGACCAGTCGATCGCCATGGCCGCGCTGTTCGCCGCGCATCACCTCAAGGTCAAAGCCATCGCCTCCCTCACCGAGTCCGGATCGACGGCGCTGTGGATGTCACGCCTCAATACGGGCATCCCGATCTACGCACTGACGCAGGAAGTGCGGACGCGCTACAAGGTCAGCATTTTCAAGGGTGTCTTCCCGGTGATGGTGCCGCAGAGCGGGCACGACCGCGACCGCATCCTGCTCGATGCCGAAGAGGCCCTGATCGCCGCAGGGGCCGTAGAGGTCGGCGACCTGATCGTAATGACCATCGGCGAGCCGATCGGCAAGCCCGGCGGCACCAACACCATGAAGATCATCAAGGTGGGCGAACACCGCTCCAACCACTAGCCCGCCACTCCGTCACGAACCGTTCATTTTCAGGAGATAGCCATGCCATTAGTGTCCATGCGTCAACTGCTCGACCACGCCGCCGAAAACGGCTACGGCCTGCCGGCCTTCAACGTGAACAACCTGGAACAGATCCAGGCCATCATGGAAGCCGCCCAGGAGACCAACAGCCCCGTCATCATGCAGGGCTCTGCGGGTGCTCGCAAGTATGCGGGCGAACCCTACCTGCGCCACCTGATCGAGGCGGCGATCGAAACCCATCCCGACATCCCGATCGTGATGCACCAGGATCATGGCGCCAGTCCGGCGATCTGCATCCAGTCGATGCGCTCCGGCTTTTCCAGCGTGATGATGGACGGCTCGCTGCAGGAAGATGCCAAGACTCCGGCGAGCTTCGAGTACAACGCGCGCGTCAGCAAGCACGTGGTCGACATCGCCCACGCCATCGGCGTTTCGGTCGAGGGCGAACTGGGCTGTCTCGGCTCGCTGGAAACCGGCATGGGCGAAAAGGAAGACGGCCACGGTGCGGACGGCAAACTGTCGCACGACCAGTTGCTGACCGATCCCAACGAGGCCGCCGAGTTCGTCAAGGCGACCGGCGTCGATGCACTGGCGATCGCCATCGGCACCAGCCACGGCGCCTACAAGTTCACACGGCCACCCACCGGCGCCGTGCTGCGCATCGACCGCATCAAGGAAATCCACGCCCGCATCCCGAACACCCACCTGGTGATGCACGGTTCGTCCTCCGTGCCGCAGGACTGGCTGAAGATCATCAACCAGTACGGCGGCACCATGGGCGAAACCTATGGCGTTCCGGTCGAGGAAATCGTAGAAGGCATCAAGCACGGCGTGCGCAAGATCAACATCGATACCGACCTGCGCATGGCCTCCACCGGCGCGATCCGCAAGTACATGGCCGAGAACTCCAAGGATTTCGATCCGCGCAAGTACCTGGCCGAAGCCCGCAAGGCGATGAAGGCCATTTGCGTGGCCCGTTACACCGCCTTCGGTTGCGCCGGGCAGGCCGGCAAGATCAAGGCCGTGTCGCTGGAAAAGATGGCCGAGCGCTACAAGAAGGGCGAGTTGAACGCGATCGTCAAGTAGCAATGGTTTTGGAGTAAAGTTTCGGGCCGTCGGAGCGATCCGGCGGCCTTTTTCTTGGGTCTTCCATGGATATCAAGTCCCACACTTTTGACCGGCTGCGCAAGGTTTTCAGTGGCAGCCTCGACATCGTCGAATACGGCGGCCTGCTGGTAATCGCCGTTGCCACGACCATCGCCATGTATCAGGAGGCGATGGTGATGGTCGAGGCGCGCCGGGTTTCGCTGTCGGACCTGCTGCTGATGTTCCTTTACCTCGAGGTACTGGCGATGATCGGCCAGTATGTGAAGTCCGGGCAATTGCCGGTGCGTTTTCCCCTTTACATAGGCATGGTCGCCCTGGCGCGTTACCTGATCCTTGATCTCAAGGAGATGAACGAATGGCGCATGCTGGCGGTCACCTCGGCGATATTCCTGCTGACCGTTGCCGTGCTGGTGATCCGCTATGGTCACGTGCGCTACCCCTATCGCGAAGATGCCGATAAAGATCCCGGCAAAGCCTACGTTCGCGAATAAACCTTTTTCAGAGCACAGCCATGCCCCTAGTCGCCACGCCCCCCCTGTTCGAATCGACCATCAAGAGCCTGCCGCTGCTTGGACGCGGCAAGGTGCGCGACATCTACGCCGTGGGCGATGACAAGTTGCTCATCGTCACCACCGACCGCCTGTCGGCCTTCGACGTGATCCTGCCCGATCCGATTCCCGGCAAGGGTGCCGTGCTGACGGCCGTGGCCAACTTCTGGTTCGGCAAGCTGGCCCATGTGATTCCCAACCAGCTGACCGGCATCGATCCGGAAGCCGTCGTTGTGGATGCCGACGAGAAAGCCCAGGTGCGCGGTCGTTCACTGGTGGTGAAGCGCCTCAAGCCGCTGCCGATCGAGGCGGTGGCGCGCGGCTACCTGATCGGTTCGGGCTGGAAGGACTACCAGGCCACGGGTGCGGTGTGCGGCATCGCCCTGCCGGCCGGACTGCGCATGGCGCAACAACTGCCGGAGCCGATCTTCACCCCGGCGACCAAGGCCGAGATGGGCGACCATGACGAAAACATCGACCATGCCACGGTTGAAAGGATGCTCGGCGCCGAACTGGCGAAGACCGTGCGCGACACCACGCTGCGCCTGTATCGCGAGGCCGCGGCATTCGCCCGGGTGCGCGGCATCATCATCGCCGACACCAAGTTCGAGTTTGGCCAGGACGAGGAAGGCCGCCTGCACCTGATCGACGAAGTACTGACCCCGGATTCCTCGCGCTTCTGGCCGGCCGATCGCTACAAGGTCGGCATCAGCCCGCCCAGCTTCGACAAGCAGTTCGTGCGCGACTACCTGGAAACCCTGGACTGGAACAAGACGGCGCCCGGACCCAAGTTGCCGCAGGACATCATCGACAAGACCACCGCCAACTACCTGGAGGCACTGACCCGCCTCACGGGCATCCCGGCGGCGTGATCGCGGTCTGGGCCCGGCTCCGATGAGCGATTCCTTCGCCGTGCCGCCAGCGCCGACTTCCGGCGCCACATCCCTGCCGAATGTGCGCCGCATCGGATTCGCCGCACCCCTGCGCTGGCTGGGTCTCGGTTGGCGGGATCTCTGGCGGCAGCCGGCGGCGAGCCTGTTCTACGGCATCGCGATCGCGGTGGCCGGTGCCGTGATCCTCGGCGTCACGGCCAGCCTGCCCTATCTTTTTGCCGCCGCCATTACCGGATTCCTGCTGGTGGCGCCGATGCTCGCGGCCGGGCTTTACGAACTCTCGCGCCGCTACCTGGCCGGCGAACCGGCGGCACTGACGGATTCCATGCTGGCGTGGCGACGCAATCCTTCGGCCCTGGTCGGTTTCGGACTGCTCTCGATCCTCGCCGGAACCGCCTGGCAGGTCGCTTCGGTGGTGATCGTGGCGCTGTTCTACAAGGGGCCGGCGCTGGCGCCGCAGGCGATGATCATCGAGGTCCTGGTCAATCCCCAGCATTACCTGATGTTCTTCATCTACATGTGCAGCGGTGGCCTGCTTGCCGCGGTGGTGTTTGCGCTGAGCGTGGTATCGATGCCGATGCTGGTCGATCGCCGCAGCGACCTCCTGGCCGCCTTGTCCACCAGCGTCAATGCGGTGGCCGAGAATCCCCTGCCGCTGGCGTTCTGGGCGGCGCTGCTGATGTTGCTGACCGGGCTCGGCTTCGCCACTGCGCTGTTGGGGTTGATCGTGGTCATGCCCTGGCTTGGCCATGCCAGCTTCCATGCCTACAAGGAACTGGTCGAATAGGCAGGAAAGGCAGCAGACAGCCGGGGAGATTGCACGACCGGCGCCCTTGCGTTTTCCGGGGGCCGCCCCAAACTGTCTTCCGATTCCCCACCTCAGGACCGAAATGAATCCATTGCTCGATTTCTCCGGACTGCCGCGTTTCGACGCCGTGACCCCGGATCACGTGGCGCCGGCGATACGCCAGCTCATTGCCGAGAACCGCAGCCTCGTCGAGCGCCTTGTCGCGCCGGAAACGCGCGCGACGTGGGATGACTTCGTGCAGCCGATGCTCGATGCCGGCGAGCGGCTATCGCGGGCCTGGGGCATCGTCGGCCACCTGCACTCGGTCAATGACGTGCCACCCTGGCGCGAAGCCTATAACGCGCTGTTGCCGGATGTTTCCAGCTTCTATGCCGACCTCGGGCAGAACCTGGCGCTGTTCGCCAAGTACAAGGTACTTGCCGCAGGAACGCAATACCCCGCGCTGTCCCCGGCGCGGCGCAAGATTATCGACAACGAGCTGCGCGACTTTCGCCTGTCGGGCGCCGATCTGGCGGAAGATCTCAAGCCGCGTTTCAAGGAGATCCAGGAAGAACTCTCCGCGCTGGGGGCCAAGTTTTCCGAGAACGTGCTGGACGCCACCAACGCCCATTCGGAATGGATCAGCGACGAAGCCGACCTCGCGGGCCTGCCCGAGGACGCGAAGGCTGCCGCTCGTGCCGCTGCCGAGAAGGACGGCGAGTTTCCCAGACGCGGCGGGTGGAAGTTTACGCTGCACGCACCGTCCTACATTCCGGTGCTGCAGTTCTGCGACAACCGCGGCTTGCGCGAGCGGATGTACCGGGCCTACGCAACGCGCGCGTCCGAATTCGGCCCCGCGGAACGCGACAACGGGCCATTGATCGAGCGCCTGCTCGCCCTGCGCCACGAAGAAGCGCAAATGCTCGGTTACGCCAGTTTCGCCGAGGTGTCACTGGCGACCAAGATGGCCGACACGCCGGCCCAGGTCGCTGCCTTCCAGCGCGACATGGCCGCCAAGGCCCGTCCTTTCGCCGTCCGCGACGTCGCCGAACTGCGCGATTTCGCCCGGCAGGAACTGGGATTGGAAGCGCTGGAGAGCTGGGACCTGGCCTGGGCCTCGGAAAAACTCAAGCAGCAGCGCTACAGCTTCTCCGACGACGAGGTGAAGCAGTACTTTCCCGAACCCCAGGTGCTGGCCGGACTGTTCCGGGTCATCGAATCGCTGTTCGCGGTCCGCGTCCTGCCCGATGCCGCGCCGGTCTGGCATCCCGCCGTGCGCTTCTTCCGCATCGAGCGCGGCGGAAAGCTCATCGGCCAGTTCTACCTTGACCTGTATGCGCGCGAAACCAAACGCGGCGGGGCGTGGATGGACGAGGCGATCACCCGTCGCCGCGTCGGGGTCGGTGTGCAGACTCCGGTCGCCTACCTGAATTGCAATTTCCCCGCGCCGGTCAGCGAGGGCGACACGGTGCGGCCGGCCACCTTCAGTCACGACGATGTCATCACCCTGTTCCACGAATGCGGGCATGGCCTGCACCACCTGCTGACCCAGGTGGACGAATTGCCGGTGTCCGGCATCCATGGCGTCGAATGGGATGCCGTCGAACTGCCGAGCCAGTTCATGGAGAACTTCTGCTGGGAGTGGGACGTTCTTTCCGGCATGACGGCCCATGTCGACACCGGCGCGCCCCTGCCGCGTGCGCTGTACGACAAGATGACGGCGGCGAAGAATTTCCAGAGCGGCATGCAGATACTGCGCCAGATAGAGTTCGGCCTGTTCGACCTGCTGCTGCACGGCGAATTCATGCCCGGCGCCGGCCGCGGGTTCCTCGACCTGCTGGCCGAGGTGCGGCGCGAAGTCGCCGTGCTGGTGCCGCCTGAGTGGAATCGCTTTCCGCACAGCTTCTCGCACATCTTCGGCGGCGGCTACGCGGCCGGGTACTACAGCTACAAGTGGGCGGAAGTGCTCTCGGCCGATGCCTACGAAGCGTTCGAGGAGGCCGCCGCGGGCAAGGGCAGTACGCTCGATGCGGCGACCGGCGAACGTTTCTGGCGGGAGATCCTTTCAGTCGGCGGCTCGCGTCCGGCGCTGGAATCCTTCAGGGCCTTCCGTGGTCGTGATCCGCTACCGGACGCCTTGCTGCGGCACAACGGGATGACCGATCTGCAAACATCGGCCGCCTGAAACGCCGTAGCGTCAGCGCCGACTGCAAGGCATACCGTCTCCGGCTTTGCCGGGGCCACAACTTTTTGCGGCGCTCAGCCTTCCCGGACCAGACTGCCGAATTCGCGGTCGAGCATCGCCGCGTCGCCGCTGTTGAGCTCCACCAGGCGGCGCAGGTGGGTGATGCTGTCGACATCTATCGTCCGGCAGCGCAGTCCGAGGTGGGGTCCTTCGACATGCATCACGTCGGCCTCCATGGCGATGGTGGCACCCGGCGCCAGTTCCAGCGACAGGCGACACTGGTCACCCGGCTTTCCCTGCCAGGCAGCGTCGGTTTCGAGCAGCGCACCCTTCAGTGAGATGTCCAGGAGCTGAGCGGAAAAGCTGCGGCCCGCCGTGGTCAGTCTTACCGGGGAATGAAACACGGCTCGCCAGAAATTGCGCCGCTCAGTAGCCTTTGTCACGAAGTTTCTCCTTTGGCTGCTCAATGCTGAAATCGATCCCGGTGAAGCAATCCTGCAACGGACATGGCAATGCACCATCGCATTGATGCTCCCTCGAGCATTCGGCCTGGGTCTGGTCGAGAACTACATATTGCCCGCAAACCGGACAGGGTCCTATCGGCGAATCGAACATGATTGACCTCCCGTTATGTGATGGTCGGCCTGCCTGTCTTGATTATAGACGGTGGCCTCGCTCGGGTATCATCGGTGCATGAAGATCGCGACATGGAACGTGAATTCGCTCAAGGTGCGCCTGCCCCATGTGCTCGACTGGCTGTCGGCGACGCAGGCTGACGTGTTGTGCCTGCAGGAAACCAAGATGGAGGAAAAGGCCTTCCCCCATGCCGAGCTGCAAGCCGCCGGCTACCGCGCCGTGCATAACGGACAGAAGACCTACAACGGCGTCGCCATCCTCGCGCGCAGCGGGCTTGACGATGTGGCATGCGACATTCCGGGTTTCGCCGACGAGCAGAAGCGCGTGCTGGCCGCCACGGTGGATGATGTCCGGGTCGTCTGCGCCTACATGCCCAACGGCCAGGCCGTCGGAGCCGACAAGTACGAGTACAAGCTGCGCTGGCTGGCGGCCCTGGCCGACCATCTGCGCGACGAGCTGCAGCGCTTCCCGAAGCTGGTCCTGCTCGGCGACTTCAACATCGCGCCCGACGATCGCGATGTGCATGATCCGTTAGCGTGGAAGGACCAGATCCTGTGCAGCGAACCCGAGCGTGCCGCGTTCCGGCGCTTTGTCGACCTCGGGCTGGCCGATGCCTTCCGCCTATTCGAACAGCCGCCCAAGCTCTATTCCTGGTGGGATTACCGGCAGATGGGTTTCCGCCTCAATCGCGGCCTGCGCATCGACCATATCCTGCTGTCCGCGCCGCTCGCCGCCGCGTGTACCGCCTGCAGCATCGACAAGGCGCCGCGCAAGCTGGAACGCCCGTCCGACCACGCGCCGGTGATCGCCACGCTGGATGGCGCGCCGTGAGCGCCGCCCGCCGGGCCGCCCCAAGGGCGGCGCAACCATCGGCGAGGAGCGGGCACAGCCCGCGAATCACCCTCACCCCCTGCCGTGGGCAAGGGGCTGGGGGGAGGGCAGTCCAGTGAGCGCGGACGCGCTGCTGGCGCTCTACCCGGTGCTGGACCGGTTGCCGACGGGATTGCTGCAGCGCATCCGCGAAACCCTGCAGACGCTGTCGATCGCGCCGGGCACGGTGGTGTTCGACGAGCGCCAGCCCTGCCGCGGATTTCCCTTCGTCCTCGAAGGCTCGATCCGCGTCGCCAAGATCAGCGGCAACGGCCGCGAGCTGCCGCTGTACCGGGTGCTCGCCGGCGAAAGCTGCATCATCACCTCCAGCTGCCTGCTCGGCCACGCCGACTACAACGCGCGCGGCACCAGTGAAGGCGCGACCACGCTGGCCCTGCTGCCGCGTCCGCTGTTCGATGAGATGCTGGGCGAGCCCGCGTTTCGCGATTTCGTCTTTGCGCTGTTCTCCGAACGCATGGCGGAGCTGATGCAACTGGTCGAGGAGGTCGCCTTCCGCAAGCTCGACCAGCGCCTGGCGGCGCTGCTGCTGGGCAAGGGACGGGTGGTGCACGCCACGCACCAGCAACTGGCGGACGAACTGGGCAGCGTGAGGGAGATGGTCAGCCGGCTGCTGAAGGGCTTTGCCGAACAGGGACTGGTGCGCCTCGGCCGCGAGCAGGTGGAACTGCTCGACGCTGCGGGTTTGCGCAAATTGGCCTCTGTGACTTAGGTTACATTCAAGCGCCGACGCAACTGGTGTAATGCACCCACTGTTGCACAACCCCTCAAGGAGAAAACCATGAAACTGAATGTCGGCGGAATCGATCGTGTATTGCGTATTGGCGCGGGTCTCGGACTGGTTGCCTGGGCGGCCATGGGTGGACCGGTGTGGGCCTGGATCGGCGTCGTGCCCCTGGCCACCGGTGCCATCGGCTGGTGCCCCGTGTATCCCCTGATTGGCCTGAATACCTGCCCGATGAAGAAGTCGGCCTGAGGATTCATCGTGCAAGGCCCGTGCCGCCGATGGGTGGTACGGGCCTTGTGCTTTTTTGCGCGGCCGGAATTCCTGGGGCCGTCAGAACTCCATGCCCAGGTTGATCGAATCGAAAGTCTGGCGTCCGCCATTGCTGCCCGCCGTGTAGAACTCCTCGCTGCGCCGCACCCGCGTCAGTGAAAAACGCAGCGTATCGACGCGCAGGCTGAGGCCCGCAGTGATGTCGTACACATGCGGCCGTCGTTGCACTCCGGGACTGTCGCGGAACACCGTCCCGTCGAGGAATATGTTGTGGGCAACGAGCCGATGGTCGAGGCCGGCGAAAACCCACCACTCGATGTCCTGCGCGCGGGCCGGCTCGATGTCGCGGCGTATGTTTTTCAGCATCGCGCCGCCGGGTTCGATGGTGTCGGTGCCGAAGCCCGTCATATTGCGGCCCAGTCGCAGCATTCCGCCGGCGCGGGCGAGCGTCAAGGTGGTACCTAACGTGGTGCCGCCATGCGGAATCAGCTCCAGATCGATGCCTTGCATGCTGCCCACCCTGTACTTGCCTTTGGCAAGCCAGGAAACGAGGAAGGCCGGCTCGTTCGGAATCTGGTTGTGCCAGCCCATGGGCTTCGGCGCATCGATCAGCTTGTGCCAGCCGGACTGGATCTCCCTTCCCAGTGCGGCGGGGCCGACCACGCCCAGGTCGATCTCCACCGTGTCGAGGCGGTTCTGCGTCGCCCGCTGCGCCACACCGCCGAGGTAGAGCCAGGCTGCCCAGGGGCGGTCGAATGGCTGCGCGGCACTGACCGTGATCGCCCTCGGCGTGTACAAGTTCTGGCCGACGAACAGGCCGAAACGTACTTCGCTGCTGGCCTTGGGCGCGATCGCCTCGAGGATTTCGTTTGCCGGCAACTGCAGCAGGTCGAAGGACGCGCCGCCGCCGAACTTGATGCCGTTGGTGTAGTAGCGATCGGTGCGCGCCAGCAGGTCGTTTTCGACGAACAACTGCAGTTCGCTGCCCTCGGGCGGGCCCGCGTGCGCCGCGCCGGCGGCGAGCGAGGCGAAAATTGCAATGACGGCAATGGCGCGAAGCATCAGGCGGCGTGCGGCGGGGTGGCGGGGTGTCGTTGGCCCGCGCATTATCGTCCTGACGCGGCGGCGCTGGAGGCAAGCCAGCGCAGCGCGCCTTGACCGGCGGTGCGCCCGCTGGCAAGGCAGGCCGTCAGCAGGTATCCGCCGGTGGGCGCTTCCCAGTCCAGCATTTCGCCCGCGCAGAAGGTACCGGGCAGACCACGCAGCATCAGGTTTTCGTCGACCGCTGCGAACTCGATGCCTCCCGCGCTGCTGATCGCCTCGTCGAGCGGGCGCGGCGCAAGCAAGTGGATCGGCAAGGCCTTGATCAGCGCCGCGAGGGGTCCGCTGCTGCCAAGCTGCTCCGGCGTGGCGAACTCGTGTACCAGCGCCGCCTTGACGCCATCGATGCCGGCGCGACGGCGCAGGTGGTTGGCCAGCGAATCGCGCCCGCGCGGGTGCGCGAGGTCCTCCGCCAGTCGCCGCAGTGTGCGTCCGGGCGCGAGGTCGACCTGCAGCAAGGCGCTGCCGGTGGCCTCGATGCAGTCGCGCAGGGGCGCCGACAGCGCGTAAATCAGGCTGCCCTCGATGCCGTTGCGGGTGACCAGGAACTCGCCTTCGCGCCTTGTCACCGATCCGTCCGGCGCGATGAAGCCGACGGCGACGGACTTCACCGGCGTGCCGGCGAAACGATTGCGCAGGTGTTCGCTCCAGGCCACGTCGAAGCCGCAGTTGGCCGGACGCAGCGCTGCCACGCTGATGCCGCGCTCGCGCAGCAGGGCGACCCAGGCGCCATCCGAGCCCAGCCGTGCCCAGCTGCCGCCACCGAGGGCCAGCACCGTGGCGCCGGCGCCGTCCCCAGGGATACCGCTTCGCATAACTTTTGATTCGCCGCCTGGGGTAGCGAAGCGCAGCGCGCCGTCGCCATCCCAGCCCAGCCAGCGATGCCGCGCATGGACCGTCACGCCGCCAGCGCGCAGCCGATGCAGCCAGGCGCGCAGCAGCGGCGCGGCTTTCATTTCGCGCGGGAATACCCGTCCCGAACTGCCGACGAAGGTTTCGATGCCCAACTCGCCGGCCCAGTGGCGCAGCTGTTCCGGGCCGAACTTCTCGAGCCATTTCTCGATCTGCTCACGGCGGGTGCCATAGCGCGAAAGAAACCGGTCGTCCGGTTCCGAGTGCGTCAGGTTGAGGCCGCCGCGACCGGCCAGCAGGAACTTGCGTCCGACCGAGGGCATGGCGTCGAAAAGGTCTACCGGCAAGCCTGCGCCGCTGATCACTTCCGCCGCCATGAGGCCGGCCGGGCCACCGCCGATCACGGCGATGCGGCGACCGAAACTCGCTGCTTCAGTGTCGCCCAAGGTCGGCCAGCGAATTGGCGAGGCGCACATAATCCGCGACCGGAATGTCCTCGGCGCGCGCCGTCGGGGTAATGCCCAGCGCGGTGAGCGCGGCCTCGTCGACGAATCCGCGCAGGGTATTGCGCAGCATCTTGCGGCGCTGGGAGAATGCCGCCGTCACCACCTTGGCGAACAACTCGGGGTCGCTTGCCGTGCCCCCGGCGCCGACTCTTGAGAAATCGACGGGAATCATGCGCACGATGGCCGAGTCGACCTTGGGCGGCGGATTGAAGGCGCCGGGCGGCACGACGAACATGCGCTCCATGTGGAAGCGGTACTGCAGCATTACCGAAAGCCGGCCGAAATCCTTGCTGCCAGGTTCGGCCACCATGCGGTCGACCACTTCCTTTTGCAGCATGAAATGCATGTCATACACCTGCGGCGCGAATGGCACCAGGTGGAACAGCAGCGGGCTGGAAATGTTGTAAGGCAGGTTGCCGACGATCTTGAGCCGGCCTTCGCCCTTGAGGCTGGCGAAATCGAATTGCAGTGCGTCGCCTTCGTGGATCGTCAGCCGTTCGGGCGGAAAGCGCTGCTGGAGGCGTGCAATCAGGTCGCGATCTATTTCGACCACATGCAGGTGATCGATGCGTTCCAGCAGCGGTTCGGTGAGGGCGCCGAGGCCGGGACCGATTTCGACCACGGTGTCGCCGGCGCGCGGCGCGATCGCGTCGATGATCTTGCGGATTACGCCGTCCGCTACCAGGAAGTTCTGGCCAAACCGCTTCCGGGCGACGTGCCCGGCGACGGACTTCATGCGGTGCGCGCCGCGGCTGCAGGCACGCCGTCCTTGAATGCCATCAGGGTACCGGGCTCCATGGTGGTCCAGGCTTCATTGTCGGTCAGTGGCAGCGTTGCGATCACCGCGACGCGGTCGGTCGGGTTGGTCACGTCGCTGAAGTCGATGCTGACGTCCTGATCCTTGAGGTGGGCGACGGCGAACGGGGCCTGGCGCAGGATGTAGGCGAGCTTGGTGGCGCAGTGTGCGTAAAGGCAATTGCCATTGCTGAGCAGGAAATTGAACTCGCCGTGGGCGGCGATTTCGCGCGTGATGCCACTCAGAAAATCAAACATTGGCTGGCGCAATGGCATGGCGTCGCCGAACTCCGCGCGCAGGCGTTGCAAGAGGAAGCAGAACGCCAGTTCGGAGTCCGTGTCGCCGACGGGGACGAAACTGCCGTCCAGCGCCGGGGCGAATTCCTTCAGGTTTCCATTGTGGGCGAAGATCCAGTAGCGGCCCCAGAGTTCGCGCTGGAATGGATGGGTATTCTCCAGCGCGATGCGGCCCTGGGTCGCCTTGCGAATGTGGGCGATGACGTTCTTTGAATGGATCGGGTAATGGCGCACCAGTTCGGCCACTGGCGACTGCGCCGATGGCGCCACGTCGATGAACACCCGGCAGCCCGGCCCTTCGAAGAAGGCGATGCCCCAGCCGTCCTTGTGCACGTCGGTCAGCCCGCCGCGCGTGCGGAAACCTTCGAAGGAAAAGCAGATGTCGGTCGGCGTGTTGCCGTTCATGCCGAGCAGCTGGCACATGATCAGCCCTCACCCCGGCCATCTCCCCGAGGGAGAGGGTGACTGTGGTTCGCCGGCTGCGCCGGCTCCGGGTTTTGGCTGCGCCGCCCTTGGGGCGGCCCTGCGGGCGGCGCGTCCGCGCTCCGCCGTGCCATGTCGATAGCCGCGTCGACCGCGGCGAACAGGCTTTGCGGGGAAGCTTTGCCGCTTCCTGCGAGATCGAGCGCCGTACCGTGGTCGACTGACGTGCGGATGATTGGCAGACCCAGCGTGACGTTGATGCCCTCGTCGAAGGCCGCGTACTTCAGAACGGCGAGGCCCTGGTCGTGGTACATCGCCAGTTGCGCGTCGGAGCCGGCGAGGACGTTCTTCGTGAACAACGTATCTGCCGGCAATGGGCCGACCAGATTCATGCCTTCCGCGCGCAACTTCTCCAGTACCGGACCGATCACTTCGATCTCCTCGCGCCCCATGTGGCCGCCTTCGCCGGCATGGGGGTTGAGTCCGGCGACGAGGATGCGCGGCGCGGCGATGCCGAACTTGATTTGCATATCGGCGTGGAGGATGCGCAGGGTGGTTTCCAGATCGTCGCGCGTGATCGCGGCGGGAACGTCCTTTAGCGCCAGGTGGGTGGTGGCCAGCGCCACGCGCAATCCCGCGCCGGCCAGCATCATCACCACCCGCGGCGTGGCGGTGCGTTGCGCGAGGTACTCGGTATGGCCGCTGAAGGCGATGCCGGCATCATTGATGACGCCCTTGTGCACCGGCGCGGTGACCATCGCCGCGAATTCGCCGGCGACGCAGCCGTCGAGCGCGGCGTCGAGCATGTCGAGGACGTAGCCGGAATTGGCGGCATCCAGCCGTCCTGCCAGCGCCGACTTCCGCAGCGGGACGTGACGAGTATCGATGCAAGCTGCGTCAAGTCCGAGTTGCCGCGCGCGTTCGGCGAACAAGTTGCGGTCGCCGAGGACCACCAGTCGCGCCGGCCATTGCCGCTGTGCCAGGCACAGGCAGATGTCGGGCCCGATGCCGGCGGGTTCGCCGGAGGTTACGGCGATCAGCGGCGGTTCAGCGCTCTTCGTTGCGGTATTCGACATAGGCGCGGTCGCGCATTTGCCGGACCCAGTCCTGGTAGGCCTCGTCGGACTTGCGCTCGCGCAGCACCTGGCGCGCGGTCAGGCGCTGGCGCTCCGCCGTGGCGTCCTCGGTGCGGCGCTCCAGTACCTGGATCAGGTGGAAACCGAAGGGCGACTGGACAGGCTCGCTGACCTGGTTGATCTTGAGCGCGTCCATCGCCTTCTCGAAATCGGGCACGGTATCACCCTGGTACATCCAGCCGAGGTCCCCACCCTTGGCCGCCGACAGGTCGTTGGAGTGCAGGCGTGCCAGCTCGGCGAAGTCGGCGCCGTTGTCCAGTCGCTCTTTCAGGCCGACCAGTTTGCGTCGTGCCTCGGCTTCCGAGACGAGTTCGTTGACCTTGATCAGAATATGGCGGGCGCGTGTCTGCTTCAGTGCCACCGCTTCCTTCGGACCGCCTCCGCCCTGGCGCGCAACCAGCTTTACGATGTGGAAGCCAGCCGGGCTGCGCAGGATGTCGCTGGTCTCGCCCGGCTTGAGCTTCTTCACAGCATCGGCATAAAGCGCCGGCAGGCGGTCGAGCGGACGCGCTCCCATGCTGCCGCCGCTAAGTCCGTCCGGCGCGTCGGAATAGCTCGCTGCCACCTTGGCAAAATTCTCGCCGCGGCGGAGCTGGTCGAGCGCCGCCTGGGCGCGGGCGCCGATCCGCATCAGCTGGTCCGGCGAGGCCTGTTCGGGCACGCGCAACACGATGTGCGCCGTCTGCACCTCGACGTTGGCAAGGCTTTCGCCCTGGTCCGGATTGGCCAGGTAGTTGTCGATCTCGCCGTCGGACACCACGATGCGGCTTTCCACCTCGCGGTCGCGCAGGCGCGACAGCACGATTTCGTCGCGGATCTCTTCGCGGAACTTGGTCCACAATACCCCGTCCCGTTCCAGCGCGGCACGGAAGTCCTGCAGGGAAAGCTTGTTGCCCTCGGCGATGCGGCGCAAGGCCGCGTCGAGTTCGATGTCGGATATGCGCAGGCCGGTGTCGCGGGCGAACTGCAGTTGCACACGGTCGGTGATCATGCGTTCGAGCAGTTGCCGTTCGAGGATGTCGCCCGGCGGCAACTGCACGTTCTGGCTGCGCAACTGGCGTTCGACGGTGGCCATCCGCGCCCGCAACTCGAACGCAGTGATTGCATCGTCATTGACCACCGCGACGATGCGATCGACTTCTATCGGTTGGGATCGTCGCGTCTGGGCCTGCGCCGGGGCGATGGCGGAAAGGCCTAGCAGGCACAACAGAAGAAGCCGGAGGGTCATGGTGGAGTGAGCGGTGCCGCCTGGTCTTGTTGGTTGATCGCGCCGTAGCCCGGCACGTTGCGTTTCAGGATGTCGAGGGGATTGGATCCGACCTTGGCGAATCCGTTCAATTCGAGCTGGAAGAACAGCGCGGTGTTGGACCTTTGCGTCAGCGTCGCCAGGCGCTGCATGACGATGCGTCCCACCCAGCAGCCGCCGTCATACTCGAGTCCGGCCACGGTTTCGATCATGCGCCGGTCCTTGGTCGAATAATTGAAGCGCCCCACCGCATGCCAGCCGCCGAACATCGGCCATTGTCCCGACAGGTCCAGCTGGCCGAGCTGGTCGCGCGAGTAGCGGTAGCCGGCATTGAGCACCTTGCCGGTTTCCGGCTGGTAGCGTCCGCCGACGTTGAGGCGCTCCATGCGGTTCAGGCGCGGGTTGTACTGGACGCCGGTGTCGACATAGGTCTTGGGCAGGATGCGGCCGGACAGCGACGCGAGAAAGTCCGTCTGGCGATCGCTGCGCAGGACTTCGCCGGGCAGGCCGACCTTCTGGGTGGTGAAATAGAAGCGCTGGCCGAAGGCCGCGCGCAGGGTTTCGGCACCCGTGGCGGGATCGATCAGGCGCGACGTCAGCATGGCCGTGGCCTGGTTGGCATCGCCGAAGCGGTCGCCGCCGCCGTAGCGGTTTTCGCCGAAAATCTGGGCGAAATTGAAGTCGTTCAGGGCGCTGTCGAAAACCGGGATCTGAGTTTGGTCGCGCGCCGGCACATAGAGGTAATAGACGCGCGGCTCCAGCGTTTGCGTCAGCGACGTCCCCAGCCAGTCGATGTCGCGCTCGAAGGTGACCGACGAATCCACGCTGAAGACGGGCAACTCGCGGGTCAGCTTGTCCGGCGTGCCGGCTGCCTGGCGGTCGAGCACGTAACGCGTGGAATGTATGCCGATCTTGGGTGTGAGGCTGAGTATCTCGGTCTGCAGCGGCAGCGACAACTGGGGATAAAGCGTCAGGCGGCGTCCCTGCACCAGTGTCGGATTGCGGAAATTGACGTGCTCGCCGCTGAACGCGAAATTCACGCCGAGCGGCAGGTCGCCGCGGCTGGCGTTCACTGTCAGTTGCGGCAGGCGGCGATAGGGCTCCGTGACCGCCGGCAGGGAGGGGTCCTGCAAGGTCTGGTAGCTCTGCGCCAGCAGGTTCGCGGACCACCAGCCTCCGCCATAACTGAGCGTGCCCTGGCGCAGCAGGTTGGTCTGCGCGATCACGGTCGACCCGCTCGCCAGGTCGCTGAAGAAGGTACTGTCGGACGCGTGGTTGAGCGCCAGCGAGGCGGTAAATCCGTTGCCGAAATTCTGGTTGTGGTTGAGCGAATAGGATGATCGGCGCTGGTGGGTCAGCCTGTCCTCGGGCAGATACTGTCCCTGGAAGCTGCCACCGTAATTGGGTTGGAGGTAGCGATACTCGCCGTTCCACATCGTGCCGCGCTTGGCCATGATGCGCGGCGCAAGGGTCGCGTCCATGTTTTGCGCGATGTTCCAGTAGAAGGGCTGGGTGAACTCGACGCCGCCGCTGCTGGTGGACCCGAAGGTGGGCGTCAGCAGGCCGCTCTTGCGCTCGTTGTTGAGCGAGAAGCTCATCCACGGTGCATAGAGGATGGGCGTGCCCATGAAAACCAGCGTCGCGTTGCGGGCGCTGCCTTCCTCGGTGTCATAGTCGAGGCGCAGGTCGGTGGTGCGTGCGAACCAGTCCGGATCGCGACCTGCTGCCGGGGCGCAGGTGCTGTAGGTAGCATCGGTCAGGCGGAACTTGCCTTCACCTTCGAACTCCATGCGGGCCGCCGTGCCGCGTCCGGTGGTGAGGTCGGCCGAGGCGCGCTCTTCGTCCCCGGTCCACAGCGTTGCCGCCGAGCCGTTCTTGATGCGGCGAATGCTGTATTCCGGTTGTTCGAAGAAGCCGGTGCTGTCATCCATCTTCATGCGCATCCGGGGGCCCTGAACCCGGTCGCCGTCGCGCGAAAGGCGCACGTTGCCCGAGGCTTCCAGTTCGTCCGTGTCTTGCCAGTAGGTCAGCTTGTCGCTATGCAGGATGGAGTTGCGCTTGCGCAATTCGACGTTGCCTTCAGCGACGACTTCCACGTCGTTCCGGCCAGCGATCTGCTCGGCCGCGATGAAGGTCGGCAGCACGTCACCGGGCTGCCGGAGGTAGGGTGCCACGGCGGGGGATGCGCGCAAGATCGGTTCGGGCAGTGCGCCGGAGGCGACATGTGCCGAATAGAGTGGCGGCAGTGCAGGGCGTTCGGCCACCAGCGGTGGCTCCTGGGGCTTGGCGATGGCTTCGACCGGCGTGACGACGACTGGTGTCCGTGCGGGTGTGGGCGGAGACTCGCTGGTCGCCGGCCCTGGCTCGGGGCTCGCGACCTGGGCGGGGCGCGGCGCTATGGCGACCGCGGCGGCCGGCGCAGGACGCGCGGGCGGGGCGCTCGGCGCCGGGGCAGCGGGCTTCGCGGCGGCCTGTTGATGTACGGGAGCGACGCGCGTCGGCGGTGGGGTATCGATCTTTGCGGCGGCTGGCTTGGCCGCGATCGGCGCCGGGGCCGATGGCGCCGGCGTTTCGGTGGCTGGTGCCGGCGCCGTCCGGGCGACCGGCTCGGTCACGGGCGCTGGCGCCGGTGCCGCGACGGCGGCCACGGCCGGGGGTTGCGGAGTACCGGCGCCCAGTAGGGCAGGATTTACGCGCAGCGGCGGCAATGACTTGAGCCGCCACCGGGCCCGAGGCGAGCGCCAGCAGGACAAGCAGTGAATCCGGGCCGAATTGTCCGCGATGCGATCGAGGCATGCCGTGTCGTAGAGTAGCTGCAGCGGGAACGGAAAATCGCGGCGCAATCCCCGCGCGCCACAGTCGGGGAAAGCCATTGCCGGCCGATGCTAGAATCAATAATTCTAACACCTCAACCCCGCGCAAGGCGCTCCAGGACAAAGCTTTTGCACCGTTCCGGATATCCAGCGCCACCCGACCATGGAACGCCAGCAGCAGATACAGACCTGGCTAGCCGCCCTCTTTCCCGGGCGTGATTTCAGCCTTGCACCGGCTTCGGCCGACGCCAGTTTCCGTCGCTATTTTCGTGTCACTTTTGCTGATGGCGCGACCCGCGTCGTCATGGATGCGCCGCCGGCCAGCGAGGACTGCCGCCCCTGGCTCCACGTCCAGGAGTTGTTCCAGGCTGCCGGAGCGCATGTGCCGCAAGTCATCGCGCAGGACCTCGAACGCGGTTTCCTGCTGCTGTCCGACCTCGGCGACGCCACTTACCTGCAGGCGCTGGACGCCGACAATGCCGTGCCGCTCTATGCCGATGCGATAGCTACCCTGGTGGCGATACAGCAGGCCAGCCGCCCGGGCGTACTGCCCGAGTACGATCGCGTGCTTCTGCGTCGGGAGCTCGACCTTTTCCCGCAGTGGTATCTCGACAAGCATCTCGGGTTCACACTGGGCGACACCGAGCTCAGTGCGCTGGAAGAAGCCTTCGAGCGCATCCTTGCGACCAATCTCGCCGAACCGAAGGTATTCGTGCACCGCGATTACCATTCGCGAAACCTGATGCGGATCGCATCGGAGGGCGGCCGCAACCCCGGCGTCATCGACTTCCAGGATGCCGTCTACGGGCCGATCAGCTATGACATGGTGTCATTGCTAAAGGACGCCTACATCGAGTGGGACGAGGACCTGGCGCTGGACTGGCTGGTGCGCTACTGGGAGCAGGCGCGCAAGGCCGGCCTGCCGATCGCCGCCGATTTCGGCGTGTTCTTCCGCGATTACGAATGGATGGGCGTGCAGCGCCACCTCAAGGTGCTCGGCATCTTCGCCCGGCTCTGGCACCGCGACGGCAAGGATGGCTACCTCAAGGACATGCCGCTGGTCGCACGCTACCTGCGCAAGGCCTGCGAACGCTACAGCGAGCTTTCCCCGCTGCGCAAGATCCTCGACAAGGTCGAGGACAAGGTCACGGTGCTGGGCTACACGATGGATGCCGGGAGCCTCGGGATGCGCAGTGAGTAGTTGGATTGGTCCGCGCCAGGCGCGGACCCTGACCGGTCACCCCCTCTCACGGAGAGGGGGGCGGAGGCGGGGTTTCGCAAAGCACTGCTTTGCGCCGCCGCAGCCGGGCCGCTGTGCAAAGCGGCCCGTGGATCGGGGGGGAGCCAACGCCTGCTCGCCCCCGGCGAGAATCATCACTTTCATCGGGCAATCGCCCAATGAAAGTGATGATTCTCGCCGCCGGTCGCGGCGAACGCATGCGGCCGTTGACCGACCACACGCCGAAGCCGCTGCTGGCGGTGGGTGGCAAACCGCTGATCGCCTGGCACCTGGAGCGGCTGTCCGAAGCCGGCCTGTGCGAGGTGGTGATCAACCATGCCCACCTCGGCGCGCAGATCGAGTCCGCGTTGGGCGACGGCAGCCACTGGGGTCTGTCGATCCGCTATTCGCCGGAACCTCCGGGCGCGCTGGAAACCGCCGGCGGCATCGCCAATGCGCTGCCACTGCTGGGCGACGCGGCGCCCTTCATGGTGATCAATGGAGACATCTGGTGCGACTGGGATGTGTCGCGGGCGGCGCATCGGCTGCTGCCCGGCGACCTCGCGCACCTGGTGCTGGTACCGAATCCGCCGCAGCACCCGCAAGGCGATTTCAGCCTGCGCGGGGCAAGAGTCGGCGCCGACGCCACGGCGGGCGAACCCGGCGCGCGAGCCTGCACGTTCTCCGGCATCGGCATCTATCGCCCGCAACTCTTCGCCGGCATTGCGCGCGGTACGCCGGCGAAGCTCGCACCCCTGCTGCGTGCCGCAATGGACGCCGGGCGGGTGTCCGGCGAATTCCACGAGGGGCGCTGGGAGGACGTCGGCACGCCGCAGCGCCTGGCCGCGCTCGACGACGAGCTTGGCGCGGCTTCTGCGTCATCCGCGGCACCCACGCGACGGGACATATAATCAACCGATGAATACGACCCCGGCTCCCGCAAGCGACCACTTCGCGCCGTATCGCCAGCGCCGACTCCTGCTGGTCGAACGCATGAAGGCGAGCGGCGGCGGCGTCGCGCTGATTCCGACCGCGCCCGAGCAGACCCGCAATCGTGACACGCATTTCCCCTACCGCGCCGACAGCTACTTCCAGTACCTGACGGGATTTACCGAACCGGAGGCGGTGCTGGTGATCGTCGTCGGGCGCGGCGACGCGCCGCCGCAGGCGATCCTGTTCTGCCGCGAAAAGAACCTCGAGCGCGAAATCTGGGACGGCTTCCGCCATGGTCCGGACGGCGCGCGCGAGGCCTTCGGCTTCGATGCCGCGCATCCGGTTGCCGAACTCGACGCCAAACTTTCGGAGCTGATCGCCGACCAGCCGGCGCTGTGGTTTTCCCTCGGCCACGACGCGGGCTGGGACCAGCGCATCGCCGCCGCACTGAACAAGGTGCGCGCCGAAAGCCGCAGCGGCAAGCGCGCGCCACCGGCCATTCGCGACGTGCGCGCCGAACTCGACGCGATGCGCCTGGTGAAGGATGCGACGGAACTGGCGACCATGCGCCGCGCGGCGGAAATTTCCGCAAATGCGCACATGCGCGCGATGCGCTTTGTCGCGCCCGGCCGTTACGAGTACGAAGTCGAAGCCGAGTTGCTGCATGAGTTCCGCCGCCATGGCTGCGAGTACCCGGCCTACACCTCGATCGTCGCCGGTGGCGCCAATGCCTGCGTACTGCATTACGTCGGCAACGATCAGGTTTTGCGCGACGGCGACCTGCTGCTGATCGACGCCGGCGGCGAACTCGGCGGCTATGCCTCCGACATCACCCGCTGCTTCCCCGTCAATGGGCGCTTCAGCGGACCGCAGGCGGATGTCTACGACCTGGTGCTCGACGCGCAGGCTGCGGCCATCGCCGCATTGCGCCCCGGCGCCACCTTCGCCGATCCCCACGACGCCGCGCTCAAGGTGCTGGCCCAGGGCATGCTCGACATGAAGCTGCTGGCCGGTTCGCTCGATGCCGTGCTCGAGTCGGAAAGCTACAAGCGCTTCTACATGCACCGTACCAGCCACTGGCTGGGCAAGGACGTGCACGATGCCGGCGAGTACAAGGAAGGCGAGCACTGGGCACCCCTCACGCCGGGCATGGTGCTGACCATCGAGCCGGGCTGCTACATCCGCCCGGCTGACGACGTTCCCGAAGCCTTCTGGAACATCGGCGTGCGCATAGAGGACGATGCCGTCGTCACCGCCGACGGCTGCGAAATCATCACCGCCGCCGCCCCCAAGAAAATCGCCGACATCGAAGCGCTGATGCGCGACGCCCGTGGCCACTGACACCAGCGCGAGCGAAGCGAGCCTGACCAGTCACCCCCTTCCCCGGGGCGAGGCGGGGTTTCGCGGAGCATGCTCCGCGCCGCCGCAGCCGGCCGGCTATGCAGAGCCGGCCGTGGGGCGGGGCCAGGGGGAAAGCCAATCAGTTCGCGGCTCCACCGCCGACAATGGCAACCGTCAGGTTGCCATTGTCGGCGGTGGCCCAGCCGGCATGGCCCTTGCGCTGGCGTTGAAGATCCACGGCGTCGGCAGTGAGATTTTCGAGGCGCGCGAGCGCGCGGCGGTTCGCCGCGACCAGCGCGTACTGGCACTCTCCGAAGGTTCACGCCAGATACTCGACTGGCTTGGCGCCTGGTCGGGCCTTTCGGCGACGGCGATCGAAACCATACACATATCGCAGCGGGGCGGATTCGGCCGCACGCTCCTGCGCGCGTCCGAACTCGGTTTGAACTCGCTCGGCTGGGTGCTGCCGGCGCGTGACCTGATCGTCGCGCTCGATGCCGCGGCCGCAAAGGCGGGAATCGTCTATCGCGAGTCGGCAAGAGTTATGCGAAGCGGTATCCCCGGGGACGGTGCTGGCGATACGGCGAATTTTTCGCTGACGGCCTGGGCCGAAGGCATGGTCGAGCCCGGCGCCGGTACCCGGCGCGACTACGGCCAGCACGCGGTGCTGTGCAATGTCGGAATGGATGGATTGCATCGCAATGTCGCCTGGGAACGCTTCACCGGCGAAGGTCCGGTGGCGCTGCTGCCGCTGGGTGAGGGCTATTCGGTGGTGCTGACTTGCGACGACGCGATTGTCGACAAGGTCCGGGCGCTCGACGATGCGGCCTTCCTCGCGCTGCTGCAAAAGCGTTTCGGCAACCGCCATCGCTTCATCTCGGCGACGCCGCGGGTGGCCTACCCCCTGGGGTTGCGTTTCCGGCCCCATCCGGTCGGTGCCCGCCAGGTGTGGCTCGGCAACGCGGCGCAAACCCTGCATCCGGTCGCCGGCCAGGGTTTCAACCTGGCCCTGCGCGACATCTGGGAGCTGGCGCGCCAACTTGGTGCGTCTGCCGACCCAGGTACGCCCGAGGTGCTGGCCGGCTACGCGCGTGGCCGGCGCGCGGACCGGCGCGGCGCGATCGCGTTTACCGACTTGCTGATCGACGGTTTTGCCTCGGATTTCGCGCCGCTTCGGCACCTGCGGGGCGCCGGACTGCTGGCGCTTGACCTGTTGCCGGAGTTGCGTGGCTTCGTTGCCAAGCGAATGATTTATGGTGCCCGCGCCTGGCCGTGATTTATGTCACGCAGGAACGATGCCCAATAAACATCCTCGATTGCCGGCAGCCCGCTTTGCGCTAAAATCGCGCCCTCCCGATTGCGTTCGCTCCCCATTCCGACATGGATTTTCTCGGCTTTCAGTTGCGCAACAATCTGTTTGTCGCGCCCATGGCCGGGGTCACGGATCGTCCGTTTCGCCAGTTGTGCAAGTCGCTTGGCGCCGGGCTCGCGGTATCGGAAATGGTCACCTCGAATTCGCTCCTCTATGGCAGCGCCAAGACGCGTCGCCGTGCCGACCATGAAGGCGAGGTCGATCCGATCTCGGTACAGATCGCCGGCGCCGATCCGGCGATGATGGCGCAGGCCGCTCGCTACAACGCCGACAACGGCGCCCAGATCATCGACATCAACATGGGCTGCCCGGCCAAGAAGATCTGCAACGTCATGGCCGGCTCGGCGCTGATGCAGAACGAGCCGCTGGTGGCCAGGATTCTCGAGGCCGTGGTGGCTGCTGTTCCCGACACCCCGGTGACGCTCAAATTTCGCACCGGCTGGAACAGCGCAAATCGAAATGCGCCGAACATCGCACGGATCGCCGAGGAATCCGGCATCCGCGCCATCGCCATTCACGGCCGTACGCGCGCCGACCAGTACATGGGCGAGGCCGAGTACGACACCATCGCCCTGGTCAAGTCACGAGTGAAGATTCCGGTGATCGCCAATGGCGACATTACCTCGCCGCAGAAAGCCCGCTTCGTCCTCGACTACACCGGCGCCGACGGCGTGATGATCGGCCGTGCGGCACAGGGCCGTCCCTGGCTGTTTCGCGAGATCGAACATTTCCTGGCGACCGGTGAAGAACTGCCGGCGCCGCGCGCTGACGAGATACACGGCATCCTGCGCGGGCACCTGACCGAACTCTACGGCTTCTATGGCGAAGAGACCGGTGTGCGCATCGCGCGCAAGCACATCAGCTGGTATACCAAAGGCCTGGTCGGCGCCGCGCATTTCCGGCATGCCATGAACCAGTTGCAGACGGTGCGCGAACAACTGGACGCCGCCGACGAGTTCTTCCTCGGCCATGCGGCGGCGAACGAGCGCCTGACTTACGGTGGCAGCGGCGAGGAGGTAAAAGCGGCATGAGCAGCGAAATCAACGACTGCGTGCGGCGCAGCCTCAATCGCTACTTCCGCGACCTCGACGGCCAGGCGCCCCACGCCGTTTACGGCATGGTGCTGAAGTGCGTCGAACGGCCGATGCTTGAGGTGGTCATGAAGCAGGCGGCAGGCAACCAGACCGTTGCCGCGGAGATGCTGGGCATCAGCCGCGGCACCCTGCGCCGCATGCTGGTCGAACATGAACTGCTCTGAAGCTCATGGCACCGAGTGCCGTCTACAGCAGATGAAACACGCGAAAGGCGAATTATTGCCCCGCCCCTCCCATCCTCCCCTCGCGGGGAGGCTACTGATCTGCTCGCTTCGCTCGACTTTTGCCGGTCGCCCAGAACGAGTTGGTTCACGTTAATTTCCAGAGGTTCCCATGAAAGTCACACAGGCGCTCCTGAGCGTATCCGACAAGCGCGGCGCGGTTGATTTCGCCCGCGGCCTGGCCCAGCTCGGGGTCAAGCTTCTTTCCACCGGCGGCACCGCCAAGCTGTTGCGCGATGCCGGCCTCGCCGTCACCGACGTTTCCGACTACACCGGCTTTCCCGAGATGCTCGACGGCCGGGTCAAGACCCTGCACCCCAAGGTGCATGGCGGCATCCTCGGCCGGCGCGACCTGCCCGAGCATCTGTCCGTCATGGCCGAGCACGGCATCGAGGCGATCGACCTGGTGGTGGTGAACCTCTATCCCTTCCGCGAGACGGTGGCCAAGCCCGGCTGCACCCTCGACGACGCGATCGAGAACATCGACATCGGCGGTCCGACCATGGTGCGCGCCGCGGCGAAGAACCACGGCAACGAGCAGGGCGGCGTCGCCGTGCTGACCGATCCGGAGGACTACGCGCCGATCCTGGAAGAACTCAAGGCCGGCGGTGCGATTTCCTATGCCACGCGCTTTGCCCTGGCGAAGAAGGCCTTCACGCATACCGCCCGCTACGATTCGGCGATCGCCAACTGGCTGACCTCGCTCGACGAGCAGAACAAGCCCGGTCCTTTCCCCGAGAAGCTGCAACTGGCCTTCGACAAGGTG
Organism: Sulfuritalea sp.; assembly: GCA_016716965.1. GTDB lineage: Bacteria > Pseudomonadota > Gammaproteobacteria > Burkholderiales > Rhodocyclaceae > Sulfuritalea. The sequence goes on from JADJUP010000052.1 coordinate 114,059, forward strand.
GAGACCCTGCGCTACGGCGAGAACCCGCACCAGCAGGCCGCCTTCTATCGCGAAACGACGACCGTGCCCGGCAGCATCGCCAGCTACCAGCAGATCCAGGGCAAGGAACTGTCGTACAACAACATCGCCGACGCCGATGCCGCCTGGGAATGCGTCAAGGCCTTCGACGCCTCGATCGCGCCGGCCGCCTGCGTCATCGTCAAACACGCCAATCCCTGCGGCGTCGCGGTCGGCGCCGATGCGCTGGAGACCTATCGCAAGGCCTTCAAGACCGATCCGACCTCGGCCTTCGGCGGCATCATCGCCTTCAACGTTGCGATCGACAAGGCGGCGGCGGAAGCCATCGCCGGCCAGTTTGCCGAAGTCATCATCGCGCCCGAGATCACCGCCGAGGCGCGCGCGGTATTCGCCGCCAAGCAGAACCTGCGCGTGCTGGTGGTGCCCCTGGGCAAGGTGGCCGGGCTGCTCGACTACAAGCGCGTCGGCGGCGGCCTGCTGCTGCAGAGCGCCGATGAGGCACGCATCGTCCAGGCCGACGTCAAGGTGGTGACCAAGCGCACACCTACCGCCCAGGAAATGGCCGACCTGTTGTTCGCCTGGCGCGTCGCCAAGTACGTCAAGTCCAATGCCATCGTGTACTGCAAGGACGCGATGACCGTCGGTGTCGGCGCCGGCCAGATGAGCCGCGTCGATTCCGCGCGCATTGCCGCGATCAAGGCCGAGAACAATGGCCTGACCGTGGTCGGCTGCGTGGCGGCCTCGGACGCCTTCTTCCCATTCCGCGACGGCCTCGACGTGCTGGCCAAGGCCGGCGCCACGGCGGTGATCCAGCCTGGCGGCTCGGTGCGCGATGCCGAAGTCATTGCCGCGGCCGACGAGCAGAACCTGGCCATGGTGTTCACCGGCTTCCGCCATTTCCGTCACTGAGCCATGAAGATTCTTGTGGTGGGTTCCGGCGGGCGCGAGCATGCACTGGCCTGGCGCCTGGCCCAATCGCCGGGCCTGCAGAAGGTTTACGTGGCACCGGGCAATGCCGGGACGGCGCGCGAGCAGGAACTGGAAAACCTGCCGCTGACCGACATCCACGCGCTGGCCGATTACGCCCAGCGCGAGAAGGTGCATGCCACCGTGGTCGGCCCCGAGGCGCCGCTGGCGGCCGGCATCGTCGATGTGTTCCGTGCCCGCAACCTGCGCATCTTCGGCCCAACCAAGGCCGCCGCGCAGCTCGAAAGTTCCAAGGACTTCGCCAAGCGTTTCATGACGCGGCACAAGATTCCGACCGCGAAGTTCCAGACCTTCGCCGACATCAGGGCCGCCCACGCCTACATCGACGCCGAGGGTGCGCCGATCGTCATCAAGGCCGATGGCCTCGCTGCCGGCAAGGGCGTGGTGGTGGCGATGGATGTGGCCGAAGCCCACGCCGCGGTGGACATGATGCTGGCCGACAACAAGCTCGGCGACGCCGGGGCGCGCGTGGTCATCGAGGAATTCCTCGACGGCGAGGAAGCCAGCTTCATCGTCATGGCCGACGGCCGCCACGCGCTGGCGCTGGCCACCAGCCAGGACCACAAGCGGCTCAAGGACGGCGACCAGGGGCCGAACACCGGCGGCATGGGCGCCTATTCGCCGGCGCCGGTGGTGACGCCGGAAATCCACGCCCGTGTCATGCGCGAGGTGATCATGCCGACCATCAACGGCATGGCCGCCGACGGCATCGTCTACACCGGCTTCCTGTATGCCGGCCTGATGATCAAGCCCGACGGCAGCCTGCGCGTGCTCGAATTCAACTGCCGCATGGGCGATCCGGAAACGCAGCCGATCATGATGCGGCTGAAGAGTGATTTCGTCGATATCGTCGATGCCGCCATCGACGGCCGGCTCAATGAAGTCGAGGTCGACTGGGACCGCCGCGTCGCGCTTGGCGTGGTCATGGCCGCCGCCAATTATCCGGACGCGCCGCGCAAGGGCGACGTGATCCACGGCCTGCCCGCGCGTACCGAAGACAGCCACGTCTTCCATGCCGGCACCGCGGCCGGCAAGGGTGAGGTGGTTACGGCCGGCGGCCGCGTTCTTTGCGTCACGGCGCTGGGCGACAACGTCAAGGCGGCGCAGAAGCGCGCCTACGAGGTACTCGACCAGATCAGTTTCGACGGCATGCAGTGCCGCCGCGATATAGGTTTCCGCGCCATAAAGCGTTGAGGCAATGATTCTTCCCCCCGCCACGCTCGGCATGCTCGGTGGCGGCCAGTTGGGCCGCTTCTTCGTGATCGCCGCCCACGAACTGGGCTATCGCGTAGTGGTGCTCGATCCCGACGCGCAGAGTCCGGCAGGGCGCATCGCCGACCGGCACCTGGTCGCGGCCTATGACGACCCCGATGCGCTGAACCAGATGGCAGAGTCCTGCGCCGCGGTGACCACCGAGTTCGAGAACGTGCCAGCGGGCAGCCTCGCCTATTTGTCGAAGTTCCTCCCGGTGCGGCCGAGTGCCGACGCCGTTGCCATCAGCCAGAATCGCAGCGCGGAGAAAGGTTTCCTGCGCCAACATGGATTTCCGCACGCGCCCTATGCCGACATTCGCTGCGAAGAAGACATCGCGCAGGCCAATGCCGGACTGTTTCCCGGCATCCTCAAGGTGGCGCGTTTCGGCTACGACGGCAAGGGACAGATCCGTGTCACGGGTCGCGAAGAGGCGCTGCTGGCGTTTCGCCAGATGAAGAACGAGCCTTGCGTGCTGGAGCAGATGCTGCCGCTGGACTACGAGGTGTCGGTGGTGCTGTCGCGCGACGAGGCGGGCGGCGTCAAGTGCTTCCCGGTCGCCGAGAACAGCCATCGCCATGGCATCCTCGACGTATCCATCGTGCCGGCGCGCACCGGCGGCTGCACGGCCGGCGACGCCCAGGAAATCGCCGAAGGTATCGCGCGGGAGATGGGCTATGTCGGCACGCTCGCCGTCGAATTTTTCGTCGTGCGTGGACGGCTGCTGGTCAATGAGATGGCGCCGCGCCCGCACAACTCCGGACACTTCAGCATCGACGCCTGCGTCACCAACCAGTTCGAACAGCAGGTGCGGGCGCTGACCGGCCTGCCGCTGGGCGAGGCGCGTGCTCATTCGGCATCCGTCATGGTGAACCTGCTGGGCGACCTCTGGTACCTGCGCGACCCGCACCACGCCCATGAGCCCGACTGGGCGCAATTGCTCGCCGTGCCCAACCTCAAACTGCACCTCTACGGCAAGCACCACGCCCGGCCTGGACGCAAGATGGGCCACTTCACGGTGATCGGCAGCGATGCGGCGGAGGTGCAAAAGTCGGCGCTGGCGGCACGGCAACTGATCGGCATCCGCGATGAGTGAGATCTCCCGCGCGGCGGCCTTGCTGCGCGCGGGCGAACTGGTGGCCTTTCCCACTGAAACCGTCTATGGCCTGGGCACCGACGCGGCGAATCCGCAGGCCATAGCGAAGATTTTCGCCGCGAAGGGTCGACCCGCCGACCATCCGCTGATCGTCCACTTGCCCGATGCCAGCCACCTCGAGCGCTGGGCGGCGGACATTCCCGAGGTGGCGCACAGGCTGGCGGCCGCATTCTGGCCCGGCCCGTTGACCCTGATCCTCAAGCGCCGGCCATCCGTCTCCGATGCGATCACCGGTGGCCAGGATACGGTCGGCCTGCGCGTGCCGAACCATCCGCTGGCCCTGCAACTGCTGCGCGAGTTCGATGGCGGGGTTGCCGCGCCTTCGGCCAACCGTTTCGGACGCATCAGTCCGACCACCGCCGCTCATGTGCGCGAGGACCTCGGCGATGCCGTGGCGCTGGTGCTGGATGGCGGTCCTTGCGCGGTCGGCATCGAATCCACCATCCTCGACCTGTCTGGCGCCGCGCCGCGCATCCTGCGTCCCGGCATGCTCGACGCGCTGGCCATCGGCCGGGTGTTGGGCGCCGTTCCGGCCTTCGGCGGCACGGCGGATGCGCCTCGGGTTTCGGGCAGCCTGGAGGCCCACTATGCCCCGCGCACCCCGTTGCAACTGGCCGCCGCGACGGACCTCGGCGCGATCGCCGCGCGTGCGCTCGATGCAGGACAGCGCGTCGCCGTGCTGGCACCGCATGCGCCCGGGATTGCGCACGAACGCCTGGTCTGGCGTGTGGCCGATATCGATCCGGAGCGATTTGCGCATGACCTGTATGCGCGCCTGCGCGAACTGGACTCGCTCTCCTGCAACCTGATCCTGGTTGCGGCACCCCCCGATGACGAGGCGTGGCGGGCCGTCGCGGACCGCCTGCGGCGGGCAGCGGCCGGTTCGAAATAGGGGTGAAACATTAATTTCATCAAGGCCTAAAGTTTTTTGGCAGCGGCCGATAATTTTCCTGAGAGCGGAATTTCCGCAAAGGAGCGACAAAATGGCTGCCAAGGAACGCAATGGCGTGCGCCCGGGGTCCGGTCGACAAGGCACCGAACGATCCGCAAACGCGATAGCCGGCGCCGTGAGCATTGCCATCAAGCAGGGCTTCGTGGTCGGGCGCGAAGTCCTGGTCGGCAACATCCCAGGCATCGTCGTCGGCTACAACATCGCTGCGGTCGGTACCTTCCTCGGCAACAGCTATCCACTGGTCGTGCGCACAGAACTGGGGGTCACCAAGTGCGCGCTGAAGGAGGTCAGCCTCGTCTGAGGCCGGCTTCCCTTGCCCTGGCGCGGTTGATATAATCCGGCCCCTCATGGGGGTGTAGCTCAGTTGGGAGAGCGCGACGTTCGCAACGTCGAGGCCAGCGGTTCGATCCCGCTCACCTCCACCAGTTCATAAAGGTCAGACTCCGGTCAGGCCTTTTTTCTTGCCAGGCGAAAGGCGAGATTGCGCCGGGTCTATGCCAGCGCAAGCATGTGGCCGAGTCGGGGGTCGCCGCGACCGGCGAGCACGTCGGCATAGGCGGACGTAATCGCCTGCGGTCCCCGGTGATGTTTTACCACCAGCCAGGGTGCTGCTGGATCGCTCACGGTGCCAAGGAACGCCTGCCATGCCTGAAGCAATCGCTGGCCAAGGACGTCGGCGCCCCATTCGCCGCTGCGCTTCTTGATCTGCGCCGGGGCGAAGAACAGCGTCGCCCGTGGACCCGGAAGGTCGCGCGCGCCACCGAGCTGGTCGACATGGGTGCCGCCGATCGAGCTGCTGTATTTCAGGTTCGCGAAGCGCGAGTGGATATCCTTGCGCAGGGAGGCATTGCCGGCGAAGTCGACGTAGACGCAGTTCGCGTCGGCGGCGATCTGGTCGAGTTGTCCGTAGTCGAGGACGCGGTGGTAGCAGCCCAGGCTCTTGCAGAAGTCCACGTTCGCCGCCGAGGTCAGGCCGACCAGTTCGATGCCCTTGCGCTGAGCCAGCATGAAGGCCGTGCCCCCGGCGGTCTTGCTCGAGGCGCTGGAGAGCATCACGACGCCGTCGCCGGCGCCAAAGAAAGCGTTGTCGGCCAGGAAGTCGTCGATTAGCCACGAGGTGATGAACAAGGGCCGCAGCAGCGCCTGCAGGTCCTCGGTTTGCGCGGTGTGGAAAGGATCGCTGGAACAGCGCAGGTAAGTGTTGTAAACCGCGTGCAGCGCGGCCCGATGTGCGGCGCCATCCACGAAGCCAGAGGTGGAGTGTCGCGCCGGTTGCAGGACGACGGCGGACGACATCGGGTAATAGCCGTAGAAGCGCTCGCCGACCGCGATGCCGGTACAACGGGATTCGATCACGTCGGCGAAACCCCACACGGGGATTCTTCCCCAGCCGTCCTCGCACGGGTAGAAACCCCAGTAGTTCATGGCATCGCCGAAGGCCGCGTAGGTGATGTTGTTGGCGGTCAGCGCAAACTTGTCCACGCGCAGGCGGATCTGCCCGGCATCGAGGACGGGTGCCGGCACCGTGCGCAATTCGGTGCTCGAAAGCTGGTCCTTGCGGACGAGGAAGTCTATGGTGTCCATGGCGTGCCCCTGGGGTTCGTGGCGGGTCTCGATCGGCTCGCGGATGAGCCAGAAGCGCAAGTCTGGCACAGGCTTCATCGCCGGGATACCGTCCGCGCCTTTGGCGCGGACATAAACGAAAAGGGCCTGCATTGCTGCAGGCCCTTTGATATTGCTGGCGCGCCCGGAGAGATTCGAACTCCCTACCCCTTGGTTCGTAGCCAAGTACTCTATCCAGATGAGCTACGGGCGCTTGAGAGGGGCGGATTATACCGAAGATACCGACGAAAACAAGGCGCGAAACCGGTGCCGGCGGCGACGCGAGGCCGACATTGCTTATTTCCTCTGGGCGGCCTTCACGCGCTGCGCCAGCGCGCGCACCTGTTCCGCTGACAGTTCGTCCGGAGTCTTGTCGCGGAAGGCCAGCCACAACAGGGCGCCGTTGATCAGGACCAGGGCGACTTCGATGTAGAGGATCGGCGTCACCAGTTGGCGCTGGGAATTGTCGCCGAACACGAAATAGAAACCTTCGAAGGTGGGCAGGGCGGCCTTGGTGATGGCCGAGTAGTACTCGAAGGGCGGAAACAGCAACATCAGCACCAGGTTGATGGCGACCAGCAGGAGCACCGACCGCTGCCGCCAGTTGCCGCCCAGCTTGCGCGCCTGGCTGGCTGCCGGGGCGCGCAGCAGCAGCACGGCGATGCAGGCGTTGATCAGCACCACAATGATTTCCAGCAGGAGGAAATCCATGTTCAGGACGCGGTTGGGGTGGAGGCCGAAGGCGAAGTAGAAGCCGTCGAAGGTCGGCACGTTGCCACGTTGCAGGGATACGTAGTCGAAAGGCGGGAAAGCCGCCAGCAGCAGCAGGTTGGCCACCGCCACGAACACGGCGATTCGTTGTGAGGTGTTCATGACGCTTGTAACACGGGCGGAATGCCTGCTCCAGTGGGAAATTCAGCCATAGCGTAATCGACAAGCGATGGGGGTGCAACCATTTAGGGACCCGCGTCGTTCGCGTATAAACTTGGTCTGTTCGCTCGAATGAAAGCTGGCCGAATGGGAAATTTTCTTGGGATTTTGCTGGGGTGCTGCCTGGCCGGGCAGGCATTAGCCCAGGACATCACCTTGCGCCACGACCTCGATGGCCGCCCGCTGGATACGCTGGCGACCTTGGTGCTGCGCTTCAACGATGGACTCAAGGGCAAGGGTCGGGTGCTTTTGCAGGACGCGCGCGGCGTGGAGCACAAGCAGGTGCTGCCGCATCTCGCCTTGCTCGATCCCGACGACAGCATGGAGATCTTCGCGACGCGACCCCGTTTCCGCCCGCTGCACGAAATCATGCGCGAAGCCGGACAGAAGCTTGACGCGGCGCAGTTCTATCCGCAGGTGGCCGATGCGGTGGATGATGCCGGCGGACGCATCCAGGCGCTGCCCCTGGCTCTGACCCTGCCCGTGTTATATACCAACCGCAACGCCCTGCGTCAGGCCGGCGTCGACCCGGACCGGCCGATACGCACCTGGTGGGAGCTGCAGAAGGTGGCCGGCGAGATCTACGAGCGTGGCGGCAAATGCCCGCTGACCACATCCCGTTTCGCCTGGGTGCATTCGGAGAACATATCGGCGCAGGCCGGCGAGCCCCTGATGGCGAAAGGCGGCAAGGTTGATCAGGTTCTGCTCAACGGCATGGTCAACGTCAAGCATCTTGCCTTGCTGGCAAGTTGGCAGAAGAGCCACTATTTCCACTATTCCGGCCCGGGCCGCGAGGGAAACCGGCGCTTCCTCGGCGGCGAATGCGCCATGCTGACGGGCGAGTCCTCGCTCTTCGCCGAGGCCCGGCGAGCCGGCATCGATGTCGGCATCCATCCCCTGCCGCATTACGACGACGCCTATGCGGCGAAGCCCAACGATGTCCTGCCCGACGGCGCCGGACTGTGGGTGCTGGCCGGGCACAAGAAGGACGAATACCGGCTCGCCGCGCAGTTCATGAGCTTCCTGATGCGCCCCGAGGTGCAGAAGGAGTGGGTGCAGGCGACCAGCTTCCTGCCGATGACGCCGGGCGCCCTGGCGGCGTTGCGCAGTTCGGACATCCCGCCGAATCTGCTGGATGCGGCGCAAAAGCGCCTGTCGGTGTCGCGCAAGGGCAGCACCCGGATCAAACACGGACCCATTCGCGACCGCCTGCACGAGTTCCTCGGCGAGGAAGTGGAGTTCGTGTGGACCACCGACCGGGCGGCAAAGGAAGCGCTGGACAATGCCATGCGTCGCGTCAATGAGGCGATCGCCCCGCCGCCGAAGGCGGGACCGGCTCCACGCCGGCGATGATCTATCCGCGCATCATCGCGCACCGCTGCGGCGGGGCACTGGCGCCGGAGAACACCCTGGCCGGCTTGCGCATCGCGGCGCGCATCGGCTGCCGCGGCGTCGAGTTCGACGCCATGCTCGGTGCCGATGGCGTTCCGGTGCTGATCCACGACGAGACCCTGGAGCGCACTACTACAGGCCTGGGCAGCGTGGCGGCAATCGACTCCACACGCTTGCTGCTCCTCGATGCCGGTTGCCGGCATCATCGGGCCTTCAGCGAAGAGTCGCTACCGAGCCTCGAACAGGCCCTGCGGCTGTGTGCTTCGCTCGGGCTGTGGGCCAATGTCGAGATCAAACCCGCCGCGGGTCACGAAGCAGAGACCGGGCGCGCCGTCGCCCGTGTTGCGACTGCCATCGGCGGCAAGCTGCTGCTCTCGTCGTTTTCCCCGGAGGCGTTGCAGGCGGCCGCCGTCGAGGCACCGCCGTTGCCGCGCGCCGTGCTGGTCGAAGCGGTCCCCGCCGACTGGCGCGTGCGGATGGCGGAATCGGGTTCACGCGCTCTGCATTGCGCGGGAAACACATTGACGGAGGAAATGGCGCGGGAAGTATGCAACGCCGGCTATCCGCTGGCCTGTTACACGGTTAATCGCCGCGACGATGCCGCGCGCCTCTTTGCACTCGGGGTCAGCGCGGTGTTCACCGATCGCCCGGACCTCTGGCAGGTGGCCGAAATGTAATTGGGCTTACCCCCGCTTACATTTTCCTGTCACCCGAATTTCGGCACCGGCGTTACTCTGCGCATGGGGTTGTCCCATACCAGAACAAAGGAGCAACAAATGAAATCCAAGTCCAGCCTGCTGCTTGTCGTTCTCGCCGCATTCACGCTGCCCGTGCTGGCGCAAACCGCGACGCCCAAAGTCGACGAGCGCCAGGCGAATCAGCAGAAGCGCATCGATCAGGGCGTGGCCTCCGGCCAGTTGACGGGCAAGGAAGCGGCGCGCCTGGAGAAAGGCCAGGAGCGCGTGCAGCAGATGGAAGACAAGGCCAAGGCCGACGGCAAGGTGACGCCGAAGGAGCGTGCGCGTCTGAAGAAGGCCGAGAACGTGCAGAGCCGTCACATCGCCAAGGAAAAGCACGACCGCCAGCGTGACCTCAACCACGACGGCAAGAAGGATCGTCCCGCGCGCAGAAAGTAAGCCCGGCAGCCGCCACACCGGCCCGCCCGCCCCGCGCGGGCGGGGCCTTCATCGCGTAAAATCCGCGCTTTGCCTCTCAGGCTGCGCGCCCGCCATGAAAAGCTCTGAAATCCGCCAGAAGTTCCTCGACTTTTTCGCCTCCAAGGGCCATCAGATCGTCGCCTCCAGTTCGCTGGTGCCACACGAGGATCCGACATTGCTGTTCACCAACGCCGGGATGAACCAGTTCAAGGATGTGTTCCTCGGCTTCGACAAGCGCAGCTACAACCGCGCCACGACCTCGCAGAAATGCGTGCGCGCCGGCGGCAAGCACAACGACCTGGAAAACGTCGGTTACACCGCGCGGCACCACACCTTTTTCGAGATGCTGGGCAACTTCAGCTTCGGTGACTACTTCAAGCGCGATGCCATCAAGTACGCCTGGGAACTGCTGGTCGACGTCTACAAGCTGCCGCAGGAAAAGCTCTGGGTCACCGTGTATGCCGAGGACGACGAGGCCTACGACATCTGGACGAATGAAATCGGCGTGCCGGCCGAGCGAGTGATCCGTATCGGCGACAACAAGGGTGGGCGCTACGCCTCGGACAACTTCTGGATGATGGGCGACACCGGTCCCTGCGGCCCTTGCACCGAGATCTTCTACGACCATGGCGAGCACATCTGGGGCGGCCCGCCGGGCAGCGAAGACGAGGACGGCGACCGCTACATCGAAATCTGGAACAACGTCTTCATGCAGTTCAACCGCGACGAAGCGGGCGTCATGCATCCGCTGCCCAAGCCCTCGGTCGACACCGGCATGGGCCTCGAGCGCATCTCGGCGGTGCTGCAGCATGTCCATGCCAATTACGAGATCGACCTGTTCCAGGCGCTGATCAAGGCCGCCGCGCGTGAAACCTCGGACGCCGACATGGAAAGCCCCTCGCTGCGCGTGCTGGCCGACCATATTCGCGCCTGCTCCTTCCTCATCGCCGACGGTGTGATCCCTGGCAATGAGGGACGCGGCTACGTTCTGCGCCGCATCATCCGGCGCGCCATCCGCCACGGCTGGAAGCTCGGCGCGCGCAGCGCCTTCTTCCACAAAATGGTGCCCGACCTGGTGGCCGAGATGGGTGCCGCCTACCCGGAACTGGTCAGCGGAAAGGCGCGCGTGATGGACATCCTCAAGCTGGAGGAAGACCGCTTCTTTGCCACCATCGAGCACGGCATGGCAATCCTCGAAGCCGAACTGGAAGCGATGGACAAGGCCGGCATTACCGTGTTCAACGGCGAGACCGCGTTCAAGCTGCACGATACCTATGGCTTTCCGCTGGACCTGACGGCCGACATCTGCCGCGAGCGGCAGATGAGCGTGGACAGCGCCGCCTTCGATGCGGCCATGACGCGGCAGAAGGAACAGGCGCGCGCCGCCGGCAAGTTCAAGATGGCGACCAACCTGGAGTACGAAGGCCCGGCCACTCGCTTCCACGGCTATGAAGGATTGGAGGCGCGCGGCAACATTCTCGCGCTGTACCGCGACGGCACGGCGGTCAACGAACTGGTCGAAGGCGAAATGGGTGTCGTCGTGCTAGACGACACGCCCTTCTACGCCGAGTCCGGCGGCCAGGTCGGTGACGTCGGCGAACTGCGGTCCAGCCACGGCATCTTCGCCGTGGAGGACACCCAGAAGATCCAGGCCAGCGTCTTCGGCCACCACGGCGTGGTGCGCACCGGAACATTGAAAGTCGGCGGCGGCGTCACGGCGAAAGTCGATACCCTGGCCCGCGCACGCACGGTGCGCCACCATTCGGCGACGCACCTGATGCACAAGGCGCTGCGCGAAGTGCTGGGCCCGCACGTGCAGCAGAAGGGCTCGCAGGTCGATCCGGACAAGACGCGCTTCGACTTCGTCCACGCGCAGCCGATGAGCGATGAGGAAATCCGTCGCGTCGAGAACATCGTCAATGCCGAGATCCTCGCCAACACCGATTGCGCCACCCGCATCCTGCCGATCGCCGAAGCGCAGACGCTGGGTGCGATGATGCTGTTCGGCGAGAAATACGGCGACGAAGTGCGCGTGCTCGACATCGGGTCTTCGCGCGAACTTTGCGGCGGTACCCACGTGCGCCGCACCGGCGACATCGGCCTCTTCAGCATTTTCGCCGAAGGTGGAGTTGCCGCCGGCGTGCGTCGGGTCGAGGCCGTCTGCGGCGATCGGGCGCTGGCCTACATGCAGGGCATGGAGTCGGCCCTCGGCGGAGTCGCCGGCACCCTGAAAGTGCTGCCCTTGGAAGCCCCGGCGCGCGTCGCCGCGGTGCTCGACCAGGTGCGCAAGCTGGAGCGCGAACTGGCGGCACTCAAGGGCAAACTCGCTTCATCGCAGGGCGACGACCTGGTGAATCAGGCGGTCGATGTCAAGGGCATCAAGGTACTGGCCGCGACCCTCGAAGGCGCCGACGTCGGCGCGCTGCGGGAGACCCTGGACAAATTGAAGGACAAGCTGAAGAGCGCGGCCATCGTCCTGGGCAGCAGCGCCGACGGCAAGGTCAGCCTGATCGCCGGCGTCACCGCGGACCTGACCGGCAAGCTCAAGGCCGGCGAACTGGTCAACTTCGTCGCGCAGCAGGTCGGCGGCAAGGGTGGCGGGCGGCCGGACATGGCGCAGGCCGGCGGCACCCAACCGGCGGCCTTGCCGGCAGCGCTGGCCTCGGTCCGGGCCTGGGTCGAAGCCAAGCTCTAAGAGTCGGCGCTGGGCGACGGTACGGCGCAGGGAGGTACGGCGCCACGCGCCATCAAGGCGCCCACTGAGGGCGCCGTTGTCGGTTCAGAAGCCGGTGTCCAGCCCCGGCCAGATGGCTTTCAACGCCGACCGGAATTCGTCCTGGATGCGGCGCAGCGCCGCCTGGGTATCGGCCTCGAAACGCAGCACGATCACCGGCGTGGTGTTCGAGGCGCGCGCCAGGCCGAAGCCGTCGGCATATTCGGCGCGCACGCCGTCGATGGTGATCAGTTCCTTTGCGCCGGGCAGCAGCTTCTTGCCACCCTGGCGCAGCTTGGTCACCAGCGTGTGTGGTTCGCCTTCCTGCATCTTGATGTTGAGTTCCGGCGTCGAAATGGCATTGGGCAGGTTCTTCAGCGGCCAGTTGGAATCCTTCCAGCGCGAGATGATTTCGAGCAGGCGGGCGCCGGTGTAGAGCGCGTCGTCGAAGCCGTACCAGCGCTCCTTGAAAAACATGTGGCCGCTCATCTCGCCGGCCAGTGGCGCGCCGGTTTCCTTGAGCTTGGTCTTGATCAGGGCGTGGCCGGTGTTCCACATCAGCGGCCGGCCGCCCTGGTGGCGGATCGATTCCGCGACCCAGCGCGAACATTTCACGTCGTAGATGATCTGGGCGCCGGGATTGCGCGTCAGCACGTCGGCGGCGAACAACATCAATTGCCGGTCGGGATAGATGATTTCGCCATCCCGGGTAACGACGCCGAGCCGGTCGCCGTCGCCGTCGAAGGCCAGCCCGAGTTCGGCGCCGGTTTCACGCACGACGCGCTGCAGGTCGATGAGGTTCTCGGGCTTGGACGGATCGGGATGGTGGTTCGGGAAGTTGCCATCGACCTCGCAGAACAGCGGCGTGACGGAACAACCCATGCGGCGGAACAGGTCGGGCGCGACGCTGCCGGCGACGCCGTTGCCGCAGTCGATGACGACCTTCATCGGCCGCGCCAGCTTGACGTCGTCGACGATGCGGTCGAGGTAGGCCTGGCGCACGCTGGCGTGATGCACGTGGCCGTGGCCCTCGCAATAGTCGGCGCCGACGATACGGCGGCGCAGGTCCTGGATCATCTCGCCGTAGAGCGTCTGGCCATCGAGTACCATTTTCAGGCCGTTGTATTCGGGCGGGTTGTGGCTGCCGGTAACCGAAACGCAACTCGCGGTGCCCAGTTCGTGGGCGGCGAAATACGTCATCGGCGTCGGCACCCGGCCGATGTCGATCACGTCGGTGCCGGTGGATGTGATGCCGTCGGCCAAGGCGCCTGCCAGCGCCGGGCCGGACAGTCGGCCGTCGCGACCGATGACGATGGCCTTGATGCCGCGCGACACCGCCTCGGTGCCCAGGGCCATGCCGATCTGCCGAACGGTCTCGGCCGTCAGCGTGGTTCGGACGATGCCGCGGATGTCGTAGGCCTTGAAGATTTCGGGGGCAGGTATTTGCATGACGGGCGCTTGGGCAAGGAGGTAAAGGGATTATCGCATGCGGCCGAATTCGGGCTGCCGGCTGGAAAAATGCGCCAGGAGTCGCTGCGGCAGCCAGTCGATGCGGCCCGGCGGGGCATCATGTACGAAGCCGACATGGCCGCCGTGGCGGTGGATTTCAAGGGTCACGGCGGCGGGCAGTTGTTCAAGGCGCGGCATCGCCGTGATCGGCAGAAACGGGTCGTTGGCGGCATGAAGCAGCAGCGTCTGCATGCTTATCGAGGCCAGCAGCGGACCGGCGCTGCTGCGCGCGTAATAGTCGTCGGCGCCGAGGAAGCCGTGCAGCGGCGCGGTGACGGCATCGTCGAAGTCGCGCAGGGTGCGCGCGGACTCCGCGCGGCGCAGGTCGAAGCGGCCGGGAAACCGTCGCGCCTTGGCGCGTGCCGCGGGGATCAGGGTGCGCAGGAAATGCCGCGCGTAGACGAGGTTGAACCCCGAAGACAGAGCCAGGTTGGCGGCTGCCAGGTCGAGCGGCGCGCTTACCGATGCGGCGGCGTCGACCACGTCGGCCGCCGCCGTGCCCTGTTCGGCCAGCCATTTCAGCAGTGCATTACCGCCAAGGGAAACGCCCGCGGCGAACAGCGCGGGGTAACCAATGCTGCGCAGGCGCTTCAGGATCCAGTCGATCTCGGCCGAATCGCCGGAATGGTAGGCGCGCGGCAGGCGGTTGGGCTCGCCCGAGCAGCCGCGAAAATGCACCACCACGCCATGCCATCCGCGTTGCGCCACGGCGTGCATCAGGCGGCGCGCGTAATGGCTGCGCGAACTGCCTTCGAGCCCGTGGAACAGTGCCACGCAGGGCGCGCCGGGCGTGCCTTCAACCCAGTCGAGGTCGATGAAATCGTCGTCCGGCGTTGCCCAGCGTTCGCGTCGATAGCGCGGCAACGGCCCCTTGATCAGCAGCGGCCAGATGGTCTGGGCGTGGCGGCCGGGCAGCCACGCCGCCGCCTGGTAGGGTGCGGCGTCGGCGGGTGGCCTCAATGCAGGACGCGCGGCGCGTCGCCGACGCTGGCGGGCGGCACCGGCGAGGCGTGGTGCGCCACCATGCGCCAGCCCAGCGCGCCGCGCACATAGACGTTGGTCGCCGCCACCGGCGCGCTCTGATTTTCGTTGTCGGCCTTGGCGATGCTTTCCAGCAGCGTGCTGATCATCGCGAACGGGGTGGTGATCGAGGTTTGTTGCGAAAGGCGGACGCGCAGCTTCCCGCCGCCGGAAAAGACCCGCCGCCACGCCTCGCGGATTTCGCTGTAGCCGACCAGGCGGGGGCCGCCCGGATGCACGCAGACCACTTCTTCGTCCTCGGCCCAGACCGCCATCATGGCCTCCAGGTCGGAGTTCTCCAGCGCTTCGTAGAAAGCCGCCTCGACATCCTGCGGGCTGGCAAAGATTTTCTGGCCGGGCATGGTCAGCGCGATGCCTGCAGGGTTTGCGCGACCTGTTCGGGCGCGATGCCGTTCATGCAGTCGAAATGTCCGAGCGGGCATTCGCGCTTGAAGCAGGGGCTGCACGACAGGTTTTTCGAGATGATCCGCGCCCGTGGCGAGAGGGGCGGCGTGTAGGCCGGCGACGAAGAGCCGTAGAGCGCCACCAACGGTCGGTCGAGCGCGGCGGCGACATGCATCAGGCCCGAATCGTTGCTCACAACGCCGGAGGCCGAAGCGATCAGGTCGATCGCCTGTTCCAGCGTGCTGCGCCCGCACAGGTTGAGCGCCGCGCCCTGCGCCGCGGCGGCGATTTCATCGCCGACGGCGGCATCCTTGTCCGAGCCGACCAGCCATGCGGGATTCTCCGGCGTGGCGACCAGTCGGCCAGCGCAGCGAAGTGGCGTGCCGGCCAGCGCTTGGCCGGGCCGTACTCGGCGCCCGGGCAGAACACCACGGGCCGTGCAGCGGCGGGCAGGCCCAGCGCCGTGCGCGCCGCTTGCTGTTGCTCGGGCGTCGAATTCAGCCGCGGTTGCGGCAGGTCTGCCGGCAAGGGGCCGGCCAGCGCCGCATATCGCTGCACCAGTTGCGGATGGCGGGCGGGGTCGAGCCGGTGGCGCTCGTTGAGCAGCAGGTAGCGCGACTCGCCCTGGTAACCGATGCGATGGGGTATGCGCGCGAAGTAGGGGACCAATGCCGACTTCCAGGAGTTCGGCAAGACGTAGGCGTGCGAATAGTCGGCGCTGGCGAGACGGTGACCGAGGGCGCGCCGTGCGCCGAAGCTGAAGTCGCCGTGGCGAAAAGGATTGGCGATGACAGCGTCGACTTCGGACATGCGCCCCAGCAGCGGCGCCGACCAGGCCGCGGCCAGCACCTCGATGCGGGCCGTCGGATGATTGCGCCTGAGCAGCGCGAGGAGTGGCTGGGCGAGGATCGTGTCGCCGATCCAGGACGGTGCGACGACCAGTATCTTCACGCCGGAAGGACAGACCGCGTGGCGCGGCCCGCCTTAATGGTGGCCCTTCGGCCGTTCGCCGGTGAAACGGTATTGCGTGCCGCAGTAGGGACAGGCCGCCTCGCCCGTGGGGCTCTTCAGGACGTCGATGAAGACCTTGGGATGGCGCGCCCACAGGGGGGCGCCGGGCCGGGGGCAGGCCAGCGGCAGGTCGTGGGCGGTCACGGCGACCTGGCGCTGGGTTTCGTCGAGAGTGCTCATGGTGTTCCTCAAGCGTGGTTAGCGTGAAAGAGTGTAGGGAGGTCGCTGTGGATTTTCGAGCGAAGCGAGCCGATCAGCCCCCTGGGGCGGGGGGAGGGGCGGGCCTTCAATTCGCTTTTCGCGTGTTTCATCATCGGCGGGTGATTCTTGCTATCGAGCGCGTTAGATGTAGGACAGCCAGTCGGCGTGAGCCGGCACCTTGCCGTTCACCACGTCGAAAAACAGGCTCTGGATCTTGGTCGTAATCGGGCCGCGGCTGCCGGCGCCGATGGTGCGGTTGTCGAGTTCGCGGATCGGCGTCACTTCCGCCGCCGTGCCGGTGAAGAAGGCTTCGTCGGCGATGTAGATGTCGTCGCGCGTGAGTCGCTTGGCGATCACCTTGTAGCCGAGTTCGGCGGCCAGCGTGATCACCGTGTTGCGCGTGATGCCCATCAGGGCCGAGGCGATCTCGGGTTCATAGATCACGCCGTCCTTGATCACGAACAGGTTCTCGCCCGCACCTTCGGCGACGAAGCCATCGACGTCGAGCAGCAGGGCCTCGTCGTAGCCGTCCTCGGTGGCTTCCATGTTGGCCAGGATCGAGTTGGCATAGGTGCCGGCGAACTTGGCGCGCGCCATGTTCACGTTGACGTGGTGGCGCGAGTAGCTCGAAGTCTTGACGCGGATGCCCTTCTCCATGCCTTCCTCGCCGAGGTAGGCGCCCCAGGGCCAGGCGGCGATCGACACGTGGGTCGCCGCGCCGCGCGGGCTGACGCCCATCTTTTCCGAGCCGTAGAAGGCGATCGGACGCAGGTAGCAGGATTCGAGCTTGTTGCTGCGCACGACTTCCTTGTGCGCCTCGATCAGGGTCGGCTTGTCGTAGGGCATCGGCATGCGGTAGATGTGCGCCGAATTGAACAGCCGGTCGGTGTGCTCCTTGAGGCGGAAGATCGCCGTGCCGGAAACGGTCTTGTAGGCACGCACGCCCTCGAATACGGCAAGGCCGTAGTGCAGCGAATGCGTCAGCACGTGGGTGGTGGCATCGCGCCAAGGCACGAGCTTGCCGTCGTACCAGATAAAGCCGTCACGGTCGGCCATGGACATGGTGGGTCTCCAGCATTGCGTTGGTTGAGGCAGCGATTTTAACAGGGGCGCTAAAATGCGCGGATGAATCGAGTCTGGAAACCCAACGTCACCGTCGCCGCCGTGGTAGAGCGCGACGGGCGCTTTCTCCTGGTCGAGGAGGAAACCGAGGACGGCCTGCGCTTCAACCAGCCCGCCGGCCATCTCGACGAGGGCGAGTCGCTGCTGGCGGCCTGCGCGCGCGAAGCCCTCGAGGAAACAGCCTGGAACTTCACGCCGACGGCGCTGGTCGGCGTCTATCAGTGGCCGCGGCCGCGCCGCGGGGGGGGGGGGGGGGGGGGGGGGGGGGGGGCACCCTGGAAGGGGGGGGGAAGGTCGTCTGGGAACATTACCTACCTGCGCTTTGCTTTCGCCGGCGAACTGGGGGCGCACGAGGCCGGGCGCGTTCTGGACGAAGGCATCCTGCACGCGGTCTGGCTGACGCCGGAAGAAATTCGCGCCAGCGCGGAACGGCACCGCAGCCCGCTGGTCTGGCAGTGCGTCAGCGACTGGCTCGCCGGCCGACGCTTCCCGCTCGACCTTATCCGGCACTACGACTGACCACCATGTCCAAGGGAAAAATCATTGTCGGCCTCTCCGGCGGGGTCGATTCATCGGTCGCGGCGCTGCTGCTGAAGCGCGAGGGTTACGAGGTGACCGGCCTGTTCATGAAGAACTGGGAGGGTGACGACAGCGACGAGTACTGTTCGGCGAACCAGGATGTGGTCGATGCGGCGGCCGCCGCCGACGTGATCGGCATCGATTTCGAGGCCGTGAATTTTTCCGCCGAGTACCGCGAGCGCGTGTTCGCCGATTTCCTGCGCGAGTACCAGGCGGGGCGCACGCCGAACCCGGACGTGCTGTGCAATTCCGAAATCAAGTTCAAGGCCTTCCTCGACCACGCCCTGGCGCTGGGCGCCGACAAGATCGCCACCGGCCACTACGCGCAGGTGCGGGAATTCCTCGGCGAATGGCAGTTGCTCAAGGGCGAGGATGGCAACAAGGACCAGAGCTATTTCCTGCACCGGCTGAACCAGGCGCAACTGGCGAAGACGCTGTTTCCCGTCGGCCACCTGTACAAGCGCGAGGTGCGGCGGATCGCGCAGGAAGCCGGCCTGCCCAACCACGCGCGCAAGGATTCGACCGGCATCTGCTTCATCGGCGAGCGGCCCTTCCGCGAGTTCCTCGCGCGCTACCTGCCGCGGCAGCCGGGTGAAATCCGCGTGCTCGGCACCGATCGCGTGGTCGGCGGCCACGAGGGCCTGATGTACTACACGCTGGGCCAGCGCGAAGGCCTGGGCATCGGCGGGGTCAAGGGTGCGCCGGAGGAACCGTGGTTCGTCGCCGGCAAGGATATGGAGCGGAACATCCTCTGGGTGGTGCAGGGGCACGAACATCCGGCCCTGCTTGCGGGCAGCCTGCAAGCGATGGACCTGTCGTGGGTATCCGGGCGGGCGCCGCATCCGCATTGGGTCTATGCCGCGAAAACCCGTTATCGCCAGCCCGATGCGGCCTGCCAAGTCGAGCGTGTCGATGCGCAGCGGTGCGAGGTGTTCTTCGCCGCTCCGCAATGGGCGGTGACGCCCGGACAGTCGCTCGTGCTCTACGAATCGCGAGTGTGCCTGGGTGGCGGAATCATCGCGGGCAGCGCTGCGCCATCTGCATAAAAAACCTTCCACCTCGCATGGGCAATGGGTTTAGAATATTTTTTGGGCGGGCTGCCCCAACAATATATCCGGAGGAAACCAGAGCATGAACAAGGCTGAACTGATCGAAATTACCGCCAAGGGAGCAGACATTAGCAAGGCTGCCGCAGGCAAGGCGCTCGATGCCGCGATGGCCGCGATCGTCAAATCCGTAGCGAAGGGCGACCCCGTCACGCTGGTGGGGTTCGGCACTTTCAAGTCCGCCAAGCGCGCGGCGCGTACCGGCAAGAATCCGAAAACAGGCGCCGCGATCAAGATCGCCGCCACCACCGTGCCGAAGTTCAGTGCGGGCGCGGGCTTCAAGCTGGCCGTGTCGGGCAAGAAGGCAAAGAAGTAAGCGGCTGCTTCCAACACGGCGCAAACCAGGGGCCCGTTCGCGGGCCCTTGTCGTTTCCACCGCGCCTGTTGGCTACCGTCTTTCGCCGGATTCATACCGGGTCGCAGGATTGCCATTGTCTTTTTGCTCCCCGCTGATATTCTTCGCGAGAAGGAGAACCAAAATGATCACCACACAGCATCAGGGCCATCTCGTCGAATTCGCCGTGTTCGGCGAGTTCACGTTGGCCGATTTCATGGAATTCGAGGAACTCGTGTTGCACGAGATCAAGTTTTCGGGGCCGGTCAATTTGCTGGTCGATCTGCGCGACATGGCGGATTTCACGCTGGACGTGGCGTGGGAGGAAATCCGCTTTTCCAAGGAGCACTCGGGCGACTTCCGGCGCATCGCGGTGATTACCAACAGCCAGTGGGTGGCGTGGAGCGCCTGGCTGTCGCAACTCTTCGTCAATGCCGACGTCACCGTGTTCGAGGACGAGTCCGAGGCCCGTGCCTGGCTGGCGGAAGCCGACTCATGAGCGATGTCACATTGCGGCACCTGGTCACGGTCGCAGAACTCGCCGCGCATCCCGAGTGGCGCGTATTCGATTGCCGGCACGACCTGCGCAACACGCAGTACGGGCGCCAGGCCTACGCCCAAGGGCACATTCCGGGCGCACTGTTCCTGCATCTGGACGATGACCTGTCGGGGCCGACCAACGGCAGCAACGGTCGCCATCCCTTGCCGGACATGGACGCATTCGCCCGCCGCATGTCCGAATGCGGTGTCGACCGGGAGACGCAGGTGGTGGCCTACGACAATGAAGGTGGCATCTTCGCGTCGCGGCTGTGGTGGCTGCTGCGCTGGCTGGGGCACGAACGGGTGGCGGTGCTCGATGGCGGCCTGGCCGGCTGGAAGCGCAGCAAGCGGGCACTGGAATCCACCGTGCCGACAGTAGCGCCACGCCAGTTCGTGCCGCGTCCGCGCGACATGGCGGTCGACGTCGGCCGGGTGCTGGCCGACCTCGGCTCGCCGCGCATGCTGATGCTCGACGCGCGCAGCCCGGAACGCTTTCGCGGCGAGAACGAGACGCTGGACCCGGTGGGCGGCCACATTCCTGGCGCCGTGAATCGCTTCTATTTCGACAACCTCGACGACGACGGCTGCTTCTTCAAGCCGGTCGACGAATTGCGCGCCGAGTTCGCCGCCCTGCTGGGCGACCGCCCGCCGGCGCAGGTGGTGCAGCAGTGCGGATCGGGCGTGACCGCCTGCCACAACCTGCTGGCGATGGAACTGGCCGGCCTGTCCGGGTCGAAGCTGTATCCCGGTTCGTGGAGCGAGTGGTGCGCCGATCCGGCGCGGCCCATCGCGCAGGGCTAGGTTTCCGCCGTGGCGCTGCAGCGCCACGGCTACGTGCTCGCGCACCAGGGCTGACGGGTGGCCGGCGCGTGAGCGCAGCGCACTGATCACTTCGTCGCTGCCCGGTGCGTTACCCAGCGCCACCGCGATGTTGCGCAGCCAGCGTTCATGGCCGATGCGGCGGATGGGCGAGCCGGCCAGCCGTTCGTTGAAATCGCTTTCTTCCCAGGCAAAAAGCTCGATCAGTCTCGCCTGGTCGAGGCCGTGGCGCGGCGCGAAATCGCTTTCGCGCGTCAATGGCGCATCGCGGTTCCAGGGGCAGGCCAACTGGCAATCGTCGCAGCCGTAGACGCGGTTGCCCATCTGCGGGCGCAATGCTTCGGGAATGCTGCCCTTGTGCTCGATCGTGAGGTAGGAAATGCACAGCCGCGCATCGAGCTGATAGGGCGCGACGATGGCTTGTGTCGGGCAGGCGTCGAGGCAGGCGCGGCAGGTGCCGCAGTGGTCGGTGACCGGCGCGTCGGGCGGCAGCGGCAGGTCGGTGAATATTTCGCCGAGGAAGAACCAGGAACCCGCGTGGCGATCGAGCAGCAGCGTGTGCTTGCCGCGCCAGCCAAGACCGCTGTTGCGCGCGAGGCCGACTTCCATCACGGGCGCCGAGTCGGTGAATACCCGATACGCGAATTCGCCGATCTCGGCGGTGATGCGGTCGGCAAGCTGCTGCAGCCGGTTGCGCAACAGCTTGTGGTAATCGCGGCCCAGCGCATAGCGCGAGACGAAGGCGCGTTCGCCGTCGGCGAGTATCGCGCAAGAGTCGGCGCTGGCGCTACGGTAATTCATGCGCGCGGTGATGATGCTGCGGGTGCCCGGCACCAGTTCGGTCGGCAATGCGCGCTTGCTGCCGGCGTCCGTGACATGCGCCGCCATATAATCCATGTCGCCATGGCAGCCCGCCGCGAGCCAGGCGGACAGGTTCTCGGCGGCATCGTCGATGGCAGTGCCGGAAAAGCCGATCGCATCGAAGCCGAGCTCGCGGCCCCAGCTGCGAATCCTTTCCTTCGCTCCGTGCATGTCGGACATTCAGGAACGCTAGCGCCAACGTGCCTGCGCGGGTCGTATCCGCGAGGCGGCATGAACGAGGCGGACCGAGGCGCAAGACGGCGGCATCGCGTGGAGGGGCGACACTGTTGTGCCGGGCTATTTCCCGCCGGCGTGGCGGCGTTCGAGAGCGAACCGATAGACCACCGACCCCTCGCGCTTGGCGACCGCCAGCACCAGGACGGTCAGCACATCGTCTTCGACCGAGTAGACCAGGCGATAGCCCTGCTTGCGCAGCTTGATCTTGTAGCAATTGCGCAGATCGCCGTGCAGCTCCGCGCCCGGCACATGCGGTTGCGCAAGGCGTTTCTTGAGTGCCTTGCGCAGCACGTCCTTGACGCTGCCGTCCATCGCTTGCCACTCGACAAGCGCTTCGGGCAGGAACTTGAGCCGGTAGGGCGGCGTCGCCCCGCCGACATCAGATTTGGTCAATATCCACCTCGATGGCGGCATCCTTGTTGGCGAGGCGGCGGCGGGCAATTTCAAGCAAATCCCGATCCCCAATTCATCGACCAGCGCCTCGAACAGGCTGGGCGTGATCATGTAGAAGGCGGGGCGATTGTGGTTGAGCACCGCCACCGGATTCTCGCCCGCGCTGCGCAATACCTGCGCCGGATTGCGCTTGAATTCGGACATGCTGATGGTGCGGTCGGCAAAAATCGTGTCCATGAGTCCTCCTGTAAACGGCTACAAATATAGAGCCATTCGTGGAGCTTTTCAAGCGGTTCGCTTGCCGATGTTTGCCGACAGAAGGTCAAACGTCGCGGCCAGGCGCGTCGGGTAGCCTCCGTCGTCGCCGACGCGCTTGAGCACTTCCGTCAGCCGGCAGAAGCAAGCCCCCCTTTCCTTGGTCGATTTCCTGAGCGCACGCTACCAGCGGTCGCATTGCCGGCCAGTCGATGCAGAATGAATTGACCGATAGTCGATATGCGGATAAGGTCGCGCCCGATAGGGCATTTGCGCAGGAAGAACAACAACATGAGCCGCCGCATCAACGATTATTCCCGTCCGCAGCGAAGCTGGCCGTCCCGTCCGCGCCGCCTCGCATTCGCGCTGAGGCTTGCCCTGACGCCGCTGCTGGCTCTGCCTTTGTCCGCGAGCGCGCAAAGCGGCATCGAGGATCTCGGCGCCGGACGGTATCCGTGGGCCTTCATGGCCCCTGGCGTCTCTGGCGACGGCTTGGTTGTGGTGGGCCACGCCAGTGACGCCAACGACGCGAACCGTCGTGTTTTCCGCTGGACCAACGGAGGCGATATGGTCGATTTCGGCACCCTGGGCGGGGGTTTGCCTGTTGTTCGTGGCATCTCCGCCGACGGCTCGGTGGTGGTGGGCACTGCCTACACCGCCGGTAATGCGGACTGGCACGCCTTCCGCTGGACCAGCGGAGGGATGGTTGATTTGGGCACTCTAGGCGGGAGGTATTCGTCGGCCTACGGCGTCTCCACCGACGGCTCAGTGGTGGTGGGCGATGCCTGGACCGCCGGCAATGCGACCATTCGCGCCTTCCGCTGGACCAGCGCGGGTGGCATGGTCGATCTCGGCACCCTGGGCGGGAGCTATTCGTCGGCAACTGCCGTCTCTGCCGACGGCTTGGTGGTGGCGGGCATAGCCCGCCCCGCAGGCAATGGTGCCCTTCGCATCTTCCGCTGGACCAGCGGGAGCGGCATGGTTGATTTGGGCACTCTGGACGGGATGAATTTCCCTTATCCCTACTTCGTCTCCGCCAACGGCTCGGTGGTTGTGGGGGGGGGCGTCCCCCGACGGCTTTGTTGAGGACGCTCGCATCTTCCGCTGGACCAGCGGGGGCGGCATGGTCAATCTTGGCACGCTGGGCGGGACGAATGCGTTTGCCTCCGGAATCTCTGCCGACGGCTCGGTGGTGGTGGGCTGGGCCAGTAACAGCGATAGGGCCAGTCGCGCCTTCCGCTGGACAGGCGAGGGCGGCATGGTCGATCTGGGCACCCTGGGCGGGGCGTTTTCGTGGGCCAACGCCGTCTCCGCCGACGGCTCGGTGGTTGTGGGCAGGGCTTACACCGCTGGCAATGCGGGCTATCGCGCCTTCCGGTGGACGCAGGCAACCGGCATGCAGTCGGTCGCAGACTGGCTGCGCGCCGCCGGTTTAACGGTGCCGACCGACGATGCCGCGGACGCCAGCGCCACCAGCAGCGATGGCAGCGTCGTGGTGGGTTACCTCGACAACGGCCATGCTTTCATCGCCCGCGTCGCCCTTGCCGCCAGCGGCCTCGTCACCCTCGCCGACGTCCAGACCAGCCTCGGCGCCGCCTCAACCGGTGGCAACATGACGCTTTCCGCCGTCGGCACGGTGCTCAACGGTGCCCACAGCCGCCCCCTGTCCCGACGCGTGGAGCCGGGAGGGAAAGCCTTTTGGCTGGCCGGCGACTGGGGCCGCGACGATCACGGTCCGCGTTCCGGCGACATGGGCCTGGCAGAAATCGGCCTCGGTCACGATCTGGGGCCGCTGCAGTTGAATGTCTCGCTCGGCCAGACCTGGGCGAAACAGAGTCTGTTGCTCAACGGCCGGGCGAAGAGCGACGGCAGCTATTTGCTGGTCGAGGCGCTGGTTCCGGTGGCGGGCAGGCTTTGGGCGACCGTGGGCGGCTACGGCCATTGGGGCAAGGCTGACCTGCGCCGCGGCTACCTGAACGCCGGCTTGGAAGATGCTTCCACCGGCAAACCCGGCGTGGACACCTGGGGCCTGCGCGCACGGCTGGATTGGGACGCGGCTTACCGTATCGCCAGCGCCGACTTCTCGCCGTATGTCGACCTGAGCTACAGCGAGGCGAAGCTGGACGCCTACACGGAAACCGGCGGCGGTTTTCCGGCCCGTTTCGATGCGCGCAGGGACAAGGCGACCGAACTGCGCGCGGGCGTGAATGCGCTGCGGCCCCTGGACAACGGCCTGCGTCTGGTCGGCACGCTGGAAGCGGTGCGCCGCATGGAACGCACTGGTGCGCGCACGGTCGGCGAGGTGATCGGCCTGTTCGGTTTCGACCTCGCCGGCGCGGCCAACCAGCGCGACTGGCTGCGCGTCGGCGCGGGCGTCGAGGGCAAGCTGGCGGAGGGCACCGCCTCGCTATCGCTCAACCTGACCAGCAAGGGCGAGGCGCCCAGCGCCTGGCTGGCGGCGAACTGGCAGAAGGCGTTCTGAGAAGTCGGCGCTGGCGCTACGGTAATTCATGCGCGCGGTGATGATGCTGCGGGTGCCCGGCACCAGTTCGGTCGGCAATGCGCGCTTGTTGCCGGCGTCCGTGACATGCGCCGCCATATAATCCATGTCGCCGTGGCAGCCCGCCGCCAGCCATGCGGACAGGTTCTCGGCGGCGCCGTCGATGGCAGTGCCGGAAAAGCCGATCGCATCGAAGCCGAGGTCCGTGCCCCAGCCCCGGATTTTTCCTTCAGTTGTCCTGAGTCTTCGCCATCGACATGCATGCCGATCATCTTACGTTAGCCCTGCCCGACGAGGCCGCCACGCTGGCCCTGGGCGCGGCGCTGGCGGCGCATCTCGCGCCCGGCATGGTGATCTGGCTGGAAGGCGACCTCGGCGCGGGCAAGACGACGCTGGTGCGCGGGCTGTTGCGCGCGGCCGGCGAGTCCGGTCCGGTCAAGAGCCCCACCTACACGATGCTTGAAGTTCATCCCCTTTCTGGATTACACTTCTATCACTTTGATTTTTATAGATTCAATCAGGCGGAAGAATATCTCGATGCGGGGCTCGACGAATATTTTTCAGGAAGCGGCATCTGTCTGGTCGAATGGCCCGACAAGGCCGCGCCTTACCTGCCTGCCGCCGACATGCGAATTGAATTGCAGCTGCCTTCCGCCGCAGGCGCGGCGGGGCGCATCGCCGGCATGTCCGCTGCCACCGACCGGGGACGCACATGCCTCGCCGGCGTGAGGTCCTCAAGTTCGCCGCCGCCGGCCTGACGCTGCTGGTTTCAAGAGTCGGCGCCGGCGCCACGGCAGCCGGCAGCATCCTCGCGGTGCGCGTCTGGCCGGCGCGCGACTACACGCGGGTGACGCTGGAGCATGACCGGCCGATCAGCTACAGCCACCTGCTGGTAAAGGACCCGGAGCGACTGGTGGTGGACATCGAGGGCATCGAGTTCAATTCGGTGCTGCAGTCGCTGCCGGCCAAGATCATCGAAGCCGATCCCTACATCAGGCTGATCCGCGCCGGACGCAACAAGCCGGGCGTGGTGCGTGTGGTGATCGAGCTCAAGGGCGAGGTCAAGCCCCAGGTCTTCGCGCTGAAGCCCGTGGGCGAATACGGCCACCGCCTGGTGCTCGACCTCTTTCCCGCCGAGCCGGTCGATCCGCTGATGGCGCTGCTGGAAAAGTCCGACGGGTCGGCCCCCAA
Source organism: Sulfuritalea sp. (assembly GCA_016716965.1). Taxonomy (GTDB): domain Bacteria; phylum Pseudomonadota; class Gammaproteobacteria; order Burkholderiales; family Rhodocyclaceae; genus Sulfuritalea. Next base: position 140,300 of record JADJUP010000052.1, read on the forward strand.
GCCGGAGACCAAAGCGGCAGGCAAGGCCCCGGTCGAAGCCGAAAAGCCCGAACAGAAGCCCGATGTTGCCCGCATGGTCACCATCGTCCTCGATCCCGGGCACGGTGGCGAGGATCCGGGCGCGATCGGTCGCGGCGGCAGCTACGAAAAGCACGTGACGCTCTCCGTGGCGCGCCGGCTCAAGGAAAAGATCGATGCCACGCCGAACATGCGTTCCGTGCTGACGCGCGACGGCGACTATTTCATTCCTCTGAACCAGCGCGTGCAGAAGGCGCGCCGGGTGCAGGCCGACCTCTTCGTTTCGGTGCATGCCGATGCCTTCGTCAAACCGACGGCGCGCGGCTCCAGCGTCTTCGTTCTTTCGGAGACCGGCGCTTCCAGTTCGGCGGCGCGCTGGCTGGCGAACAAGGAGAATTCGGCCGACCTGGTCGGCGGGGTCAACCTGGGCGTCAAGGACCCTTACCTCGCACGCACCCTGCTGGACTTGTCGCAGACCGCGACCATCAACGACAGCCTCAAGCTGGGCAAGGACGTGCTGGGCGAACTGGGCCGCATCAACACCCTGCACAAGGCCCACGTCGAGCAGGCCGGCTTCGCGGTGCTGAAGGCGCCCGACATCCCCTCGATCCTGATCGAAACCGCCTTCATCTCCAACCCGGAAGAAGAGAAGCGGCTCAACGACGAGGCCTACCAGGACCAGATGGCCGAGGCCATCCTGCGCGGCATCCGCCGCTACTTCGCGAAGAATCCGCCACTGGCCAAGTCGAAGCTGGCGCGGCTGGATTGATCAGCCCCGGAAGCCCTGCGGCCATGGCCCGGCAGGGGCCGGTGCCGCCCGCTCAGCTTGATATAATCGCCCGCTTTCCCTGCAGCCTCACTTTCACGCAGCAGTGACACGGCATCCCTGATGATGAAACGCGCGAAAAGCGAATTAAAGGCCCGCCCCTCCCATCCTCCCCTCGCGGGGAGGCTTCTGGTCAGCTCGCTTCGCTCGGCTATCACCAGTCGCTCCGAACGAGCTGTTTCACGCTAATTCCCATGCTGGTTTTTCGCGGTGTTCCCGAGCGGGCGACGACGTCCACGGTGCTTACCATCGGCAATTTCGATGGCGTGCATCGCGGCCATCGCGCACTGCTTGCCGAATTGACGGCCAAGGCGCGCGAGCTTGCGCTGCCGGCGACGGTGCTGACCTTCGAGCCGCACCCGCGCGAATTGTTCGCGCCAGACCAGGCGCCACCTCGCCTGGCCAGCATGCGCGACAAGATCGAACTGCTGGCCGAGGCCGGCGTCGATCGCGTGCATGTCTGCCGTTTCGACCGCAAGCTGGCCGCGCTCACCGGCGAGCAGTTCATCGAGCAGATCCTGGTGCGGGGCCTGTCGGTCAGGCACCTGATCATCGGCGACGACTTCCGCTTCGGCAAGGCGCGTGGCGGCGATTTCGCGATGCTGCAGCGTGCAGGGCAGGAACACCGTTTCGTGGTCGAGGCGATGCACACGGTCGATCTCGGCGGCATCCGGGTTTCCAGTTCGGCCGTGCGCGAGGCGCTGGCCGCCGGTGACATCGAGCATGCCGAGCAACTGCTCGGGCGCGCTTTCGTCATCGCCGGCCGCGTCATGGACGGCAAGAAGATCGGCCGCACCATCGGCTTTCCGACCGCCAACATCCAGGTCAAGCGCAAGCGCCTGCCCTTGTCCGGCGTGTTCGCCGTGACCGTCTCGGGCATAGACGCGCAGCCCCTGCCCGGCGCCGCCAACATCGGCGTGCGGCCGACCATTGCCGAAGGCCTCAAGCCGGTGCTCGAAGTGCATCTGCTGGATTTCGACCGCGACATCTACGGCCGCCATGTCGACGTGAATTTCCTGCACAAGCTGCGCAGCGAGGCCAGGTTCGACTCCCTCGATGCACTCAAGGCCCAGATCGCCCGCGACGTCGCAGACGTGCGCGCTTTTTTTACGCTAAACGACGGCAGGACCCATGGCTGATTACCGCAAGACCCTCAACATGCCCGACACGGCGTTTCCGATGCGCGGCGACCTCGCCAAGCGGGAACCGGGCTGGATCGCCCAGTGGCAGGAGCAGAAGCTGTACCAGAAGATTCGCGCCGCCGCCAAGGGCCGCCCGCGTTTCGTCCTCCACGACGGCCCGCCCTATGCCAATGGCGACATCCACATCGGCCACGCGGTGAACAAGATCCTCAAGGACATCATCGTCCGTTCCAAGACGCTGGCCGGCTTCGACGCGCCCTATGTGCCGGGCTGGGACTGCCACGGCCTGCCGATCGAACACCAGATCGAAAAGGCCCACGGCAAGCACCTGCCGGCCGACAAGGCGCGCGAGTTGTGCCGCAGCTTCGCCGCCGAACAGGTGGAGCGGCAGAAGAAGGACTTCATCCGCCTCGGCGTGCTCGGCGACTGGGGCAATCCCTACCTGACCATGGCCTTTCGCAACGAGGCCGACGAGATCCGCGCGGTGGGCGAGCTCTACCAGCGCGGCTACCTGTTCAAGGGGTTGAAGCCGGTCAACTGGTGTTTCGACTGCGGCTCGGCGCTGGCCGAGGCCGAGGTCGAATACCAGGACAAGAAGTCGCCGGCGATCGACGTCGGCTTTCGCCTGGCCGACGGCGAGCGCCAGCGCGTGGCCCATGCCTTCGGCATCGCGGCGCTGCCCGAGGGCGACTGCTGGACGGTGATCTGGACCACCACGCCGTGGACCATCCCGTCCAACCAGGCGCTCAACATGCATCCGGAATTCACCTACGAACTGGTGAAGACGGCGCGCGGCTGCATCATCCTCGCCGCCGAACTGCGCGGCGCGGCATTGCAGCGCTTCGGCCTCGACGGCGAGGTGCTGGGCGCCTGCCAGGGCGCGGCGCTGGCCCAGGTGGCCTTCCGCCATCCCTTCTATGATCGCGCTTCGCCCGTGTATCTGGGCGACTACGTCACGCTCGACGCCGGCACCGGCATCGTCCATAGCGCGCCGGCCTATGGCCTGGAGGACTACGACTCCTGCAAGAAGCACGGCATGCACAACGACGAAATCCTGACCCCGGTGCAGGGCGACGGCGTGTTCGCCGCCAGCCTGCCCTTCTTCGGCGGCATGTTCGTCTGGAAGGCCAATCCGGTCATCATCGAGAAGCTGGCCGAGGTCGGCGCGCTGTTCGCCAGCAGCGAGATCACGCACAGCTACATGCATTGCTGGCGCCACAAGACGCCGATAATTTACCGAGCTACCGTACAGTGGTTTGTAGGTATGGATCGCGTAGTCGACTCTGCTGCCGCTGATATCGCAGGTGACGGCAATCCCCCCGACCCCCTTTCCGGGAAAGGGGGCGATGGTGTCAGGTCGCCTGCGGCGACACCGAGGACGCTGCGCGACAAGGCGCTGGCCGCCGTCGAAGCGACGACCTTCTATCCCGACTGGGGCAAGGCGCGGCTGCACGCGATGATCGCCAACCGGCCCGACTGGTGCGTTTCGCGCCAGCGCAACTGGGGCGTGCCGATTCCCTTCTTCCTGCACAAGGAAAGCGGCGAGCCGCATCCGCGCACGCTGGAACTGCTGGAGGCCGTGGCGCGGAAGATCGAAAAAGAGGGCATCGACGCCTGGTTCAAGCTCGATGCGGCCGAACTGCTTGGGCGACGAAGCCGCGAACTACGACAAGATGCGCGACACGCTCGATGTCTGGTTCGATTCCGGCACCACGCACAAGACGGTCTTGCGCGGCTCGCATGCGGCGGAAAGCACTTACCCGGCCGACCTCTACCTCGAAGGCTCGGACCAGCATCGCGGCTGGTTCCATTCGTCCTTGCTGACCGGCGCCGCGATCGACGGCCGCGCGCCCTACAAGGCGCTGCTGACGCATGGCTTCGTGGTCGACGGCAAGGGCATGAAGATGTCCAAGTCGAAGGGCAACGTCGTCGCGCCGCAGAAGATTTCCGACACGCTGGGCGCCGAAATCCTGCGCCTGTGGGTGGCCAGCACCGATTACTCGGGCGAGTTGTCGATCGACGAAAAGACCATCCTGCCGCGCGTGGTCGAGGTCTATCGCCGCCTGCGCAACACGCTGCGCTTCCTGCTTGCCAACACCGCCGACTTCGATCCGGCGACGCAGATGCTGCCGCCCACAGAATGGCTGGAATCCGACCGCTACGCGCTGGCCCTGACGCGGGCTTTGCAGACACAGTGCGGCCGACTACGCGCGCTTCGGAGTTCCACAAGGTGGTGCAGGGCCTGATGAACTTTTGTTCGGAAGACCTCGGTGCCTTCTACCTCGACATCCTCAAGGACCGGCTGTACACCGCCGCGGAAAACTCCCGCGCCCGGCGCTCGGCGCAGAGCGCGCTGTGGCATATCCTGCAAACCGTGACGCGACTCATGGCGCCGGTGCTCAGCTTCACCGCCGAGGAAATCTGGACCACGCTGAAGCAGGGCGACAGCGTGATGCTGTCCACCTGGCACGAACTGCCCCAACAGGCCGAGGAGTCGGCGCTGGTGGCACGGTGGCAGGCGATACGCGCGCTGCGTGCCGACGTCGCCCGGGTGCTCGAAGAACTGCGCTCGGCCGGCAAGATCGGCTCCTCGCTGCAGGCCGAAGTCAGCCTGAGCGTCGCGCCGGAAATCTACGACCTGTTGGCGTCGTTGGGTGAGGATCTGAAGTTCGTCTTCATCTGCTCCAAGGTGACCATTGAAAGAGTCGGCGCCGGCGACACGGCGATATCGGCGACGCCCAGCCCCACGCCAAGTGCGGGCGTTGCTGGCACTGGCGCGAGGACGTCGGCCGCGATACCGAGCATCCTGAACTTTGCGGACGCTGCACGTCCAACCTGTTCGGCGCCGGCGAGGCGCGCCAGATTGCCTAGGCTGGCTGGCTGGCTGGCGCTGGCGACTTTCGTGGTGCTGCTCGACCAGGCAAGCAAGGCCTGGGTGTTGGGGAGTTTTCGCCTCATGGAGAGCCTGAGCGTAACCTCGTTCTTCAACCTCGTGCTGGTCTATAACTCGGGCGCCGCCTTCAGCTTCCTCGCCGGCGCCGGCGGCTGGCAGAAGTGGTTCTTCGTCGCTCTCGCGTTGGGCATATCCGCCTGGCTGCTGAGCATGCTGCGCCACCATGCGCAGGAGCGCTTGCTGCCGACTCCTGTCGCTGATCCTGGGCGGCGCGATCGGGAATGTGATCGACCGCCTGCGCTTCGACGCCGTGGTCGACTTCCTCGACTTTCACCTGGCGGGCTATCATTGGCCGGCCTTCAACGTGGCCGATTCGGCCATCACCGTCGGCGTGGTGCTGATGCTCTGGCATCAGTTCCGCTACGGCAAGGAAACTGAAACGGGCACCCCATGACCGAGACCGTACGCGCCGGCAACCTGATCACCCTGCACTACCGAGTCGCCACCGGCGACGACACGGAACTGGTGAGCACTTTCGATTCGACGCCAGCGACGCTGCAGCTCGGCAGCGGCGAACTGGCGCCGACGCTGGAGCACTGCCTGATCGGCGTCAATGTCGGCGAACGCCACGTGTTCCTGCTCGATGCCGACCAGGCCTTCGGCGCACACAATCCGCAACTGACCCAGCGCATGGCGCGCTCGGCGCTGCCGCCCGACTCAAGCCCCGAATTGCACGGCCTGATCCAGTTCGCTGCACCCAACGGCGATAAATTCACCGGCATCGTGCGCGAACTGGATGACGAAGCGGTGCTGGTCGATTTCAACCATCCGCTGGCGGGCAAGCCGGTGCGCTTCGAAGTCGAAATCATCGGAATACTGTGATGCAAATCCTTCTCGCCAACCCCCGTGGTTTCTGCGCCGGCGTCGAGCGCGCGATTTCCATCGTCGAGCGCGCGCTGGAAAAGTTCGGCGCGCCGATCTATGTCCGCCATGAAGTGGTGCACAACCGCTACGTGGTCGATGGCCTCAAGGCCAAGGGCGCCGTCTTCGTCGAAGACCTCGACGAGGTGCCGGACGGCGCAACGGTGATCTTCAGCGCCCATGGCGTGCCGCAGTCGGTGCGCATCGAGGCCGAAAAGCGCGGCCTCAAGGTGTTCGACGCCACCTGCCCGCTGGTGACCAAGGTGCACCTGGAAGTGGCGCGCCTGCACAAGCAGGGCTACGAGATCGTGATGATCGGCCACAAGGGCCACCCCGAAGTGGAAGGCACCATGGGCCAGGCCACCGGCCGCATGTACCTGGTGGAAAACGTCGATGACGTCGCCTCGCTGGAAGTCGGCGCTGGCGGTACGGCGCCGCTGGCCTACGTCACGCAAACCACCCTGTCGGTCGATGACGCACGGATGATCGTGCGCGCGCTGACGGACCGCTTTCCGAAGATCGTCGGGCCGCGCAAGGACGACATCTGCTACGCCACCCAGAACCGTCAGGATGCCGTGAAGGCGATGGCCGGCAAGGTCGATGTGGTCATCGTGGTCGGCTCGAAGAACAGTTCAATTCCAACCGCCTGCGCGAGGTCGCGGCGATCGGCGGTATTTCGGCCTACCTGGTCGATGGCGCGGACCAGATCGACGGCGCCTGGCTGGCGGGTAAGGCGCGGATCGGTGTAACGGCGGGCGCATCCGCGCCCGAGGTGCTGGTCAATGGCGTGGTGGAACGGTTGCGCGCCCTGGGTGCAGGCAGCATCGAGACCCTCTCGGGCGTCGAGGAGAACGTCAATTTCCCCTTGCCGAAGGAATTGCTGGCCGGATAAGCGCCACCGGCGGGAGACCGCCCGCCACGTTGCCACGCGTTGTGGCCAGCAGGTATAATTCGCGGCCTTTCAGGACGCTGTTGTAGCTCAGTTGGTAGAGCAACTGATTCGTAATCAGTAGGTCGCCAGTTCGATTCCGGCCAACAGCACCAGCAATACCAAGGCCTCACAGGGTTTCCGACCTTCGAGGCCTTTTCATTTGGCACACTGGCGGCACAGTGCCGGCCAGCAATGAGCAGCAAAATCAATCCTTCAAGTTCGCGCCTGGCACAACCGGCCGGCCCGCCGTTTTTCTGTGGATAAGTCGCGTTATTTGGGGCTTGATGTTCCGCCAGTGTGCCGCACGTTTGTTGAGATATGCGAAAACATCAATGAAACAGCGTTGTAAGTGAAATAGCCTACAGATTGCAATTCTGTTGTTGCAATCTATTGCCCCTTGTTTTAATCTGTTGCTATCAGTCCTGCATAACCAACGGGGGCAATCATGGCAACAGTTCAAAAGCGCAAGAACGACGACGGCTCGACCAGCTACCGCGTGATGGTTCGCCTCAAGGGGCATCCGACCGCGACCGCGACATTTGACCGCCTAACCGATGCCCGCGAGTGGGGATCGAAAACCGAGCGGGATATGAAGGCCGGTCGCTACTTCAGCGCCGCCAAGCTGAAGACCCTGGGCGAGCTTTTCGACAAGTACGCCGTTGCCGCCGCGCCGCGCCTCAAGTCATGGAACGAGGTTAAGCGCCAGCTTGACTGGTGGCGAACGAAGGCCGGGGCGGAAATGCTCGACGCCATCACGCCGGCCAGAATCGCGGAATGGCGGGATGAACTGCTTGCCACTCCGAAACAACGCGGGGGCGGGCAGCGTACCGGGGCGGACGTGAATCGCACCATTGCCGCGCTGTCGTCGGCCATGAGCTACGCCGTCAAGGAATTGGGCTGGATTGAGCGCAATCCGTGCGAGCGCGTGACCAAGACAAAAGAGGCCGGGGGCCGTGTGCGGTTCCTGAGTGATGACGAGTTGCCACGCTTGCTGGATGCCGTGCGCGCATCGTCGCATTCTGACCTGCTGCCCGCTGTCCTGCTGGCACTGACGACCGGAGCGCGCAAGGGGGAGATTCTCGGACTGCGCTGGTCGCAAATCGACTTCAAGCGCCGCGCCATCACGCTGCACCAAGGCGAGACAAAGAACAACGCCGGCCGCGCCCTGCCGCTGTCGGGTGAAATCGTGGAACTGCTGAAGGCCCGCAACAAGGTGCGCCAGATTGACGACGACCGCGTTTTTCCGCCGCCAGCGGATTGCAAGGAACTGGAATTGCGCGAGCCGTGGAAGGCCGCGCTTGTGCTGGCAGGGTATCGACGTGCGCAAGGCAACGCGCAAGGGGCGCAGCAAGGTTGCCGCCAACGACGAAGCGCCGCCCGTGATGACTTCGGATTTTCGCTGGCACGACCTGCGCCATACCGCCGCCAGCTACCTGACGATGGCGGGAGTATCGGCAATCGAGGTAGCCCGCGTGCTAGGCCACAAGACGCTCGCCATGAGCCTGCGCTATTCGCACCTTGCGCCCGACCGCGTGACCGAGCTAGGGGACAAGCTGGCCGCACGCATGGGCGTGGCAGGGGGTACGAAGTGAACAATCTGCTACTTGCCATCATCGCGCAAGCCCATGAGCAGAATTGGTGCACTGAACCCTACTGCACCACCTGTGGTTCGCTCGACTATCGGAACAAGTTGAAGGAATTGGCGGGAGACCTGGGAGGGCCGTTGGCGAATGCTCTTGAAGAAATCGGCATCGTGGAACTTATTGCGCTGCCGAACTGGCGCGGTGCGCTAGAGCTTGCATTTAACTCCCTGCCCTTGGGACGTTTGCAGGCGGAGGGCGCATTGCGGCGATGGTTGCCCGAGCTATCTAACCACGCAGATTTTGCAGACCACGTTCTATTTCGCATCGTCCGCTACTTACCGTCCGCAAGCGAACTCAAAGCTGAGTGGATAAATGCGTGCCTGGATATCGTGGCGAAGACAAAGAACCATTCGCTGGTTGAGACATTGATTCTGGTGCTGGAATGCAAAGCTCTCGAATACCCCGCCCTCATCGACGCGGCGACCGCGCACGCGAGTACCTCCCGGCAGATGCGGCGAGTGCTGAACAACAAGTGCGGAACGAACTACAAGTTGGATTAAGCGGGTGAATAGATGAAAGGAGTAATGATGACAGGCGGGCGACTGACCATCTGGATTGACGGGCGCGAAGCCCTGCCGGTGCGGGCGATTCCCTATGTGACCGGCTGGCGGTATTCGCCTGACTTCGTGGCGGAAAGCCTTGCGCGTGCAACTGCTGCGCCCTTTGAAAAGCTGCGGAACCTTGTCGCCTTCCACCGGTCAGCAGGAAAATCGCTGCCTGTCATGGCAAGCGAATGGACTGCGGTAATGGCCGAGGTCAAAGGTTTCGAGGCTGAATTGCGCGAGCGCCGACCGGATGTTGATGCAGAGGATGACCATGCCGGTTATGCCGCGTGGCGCAGAGGGGCAGCACTGAAACTGCCTGCGGGCGTGTTCGTGTGGCTAAATGAATTCCTGCGCGAGCGCGAAACCGACCACAAGCGCACGCCTGACGACCGGCCGGTGATTCTTGCGCCGATGCTTGACGGCGACACAAGGGCCGCAGTGCTGGAAGGTTTCGAGGACTGCCCGCGCCGTGGGCCGGATGCTGACCGGGCGATGATTGGCTATGCGGACTTCGTGACAATCTGCCACGTCGATGACCCTGCCAACTTCGGCGGCTTTCGCGTGGAAGCCAATGGCCTTCATGTCGACCTGCCGGATGCAGATGCGACGCTGATCCCGGAAGAACGGGCCGCAGTGACATGGCACCCAACAGGTCAGTACGACAAGCCCGCGCTGTCCCTGCCCTGCACCTTGGGGCAACTACGGGCCTTCCTGCCGGATGCTGGCATGGCCGGCTACATTGACGAGGAAGCGGTGGATGCCGTGCTAGGCGAGCACGAGCACAGGACTGGCTGGTACGACAACACCATGAATGCCGCAATGTGGTTCAAGCGTGCCAGCGTGAAGCCTGACGAGGCGGCAATGCTGCTGTGTAGGATTGACCCGCTCGAAAGAGACTGGCAAGGCAATGCCCCTGACCCCGAGCGTATCTATGTGGATGACGACAAGGCATCGCCCGACCGCTATCGATTACTGCTGCGTGCATTCCTTGATGTTGCCGAGACTGACCAGAAGCCGCGCACTTTGCTTGACTGGCGCGACGTGGCGAAGCGTGAAGGACTGCGACATCACCAATGGATTGATGAGTATGTGCTGGCGCGGATTGAGGAATTGTCTGCTGACTCTGGCAGCGCGGGAGGCGTGGCAAAAGTCGGCGCTGGTGCGACGGCGGCAACAGTGAATCTGACTAAAATCAGAATCAACGCAATCGTTCAAACGGCAACGCGACTCAAGTATGACCCGCTATCTGTGGCTACTGGCGGGAAGGCCATCATTGAGGCCGAGTGCCTCGATAAGTTGAAAGGTGCGCCCCACCGATTCACACCCGACACGTTCAAAAAGGCATGGCAAGCTGCCCGCGATGCAGGGCGTATTGATGTTGAAAACGTGGAAATCTACCGAGGGCAGCAAGGCGGAAACCCGCATGGCTGCTAGTGGGAAGGTGGGATTCCTACTCTCCCACTCCTAGACGGCCCACTACCCCAGAGCAGTTTCATTCTCTCTACCGACGAAGCGCAACGCATAACAGCGAAGCGCCGAAGTTGGCAAGTTTCCTCAACTTCGGAGAATGAAACATGCAATCAAACGCATCGCATCAAACCAAGCTGGCCGCTGCAACGCTGGCAATTCCCCCGACGATGGCAACGACTGCTGCCGTTCGCTATGCCACCATCAATCAAGCTGCCGAGCTTCGCCCGGCATTCACGCCCGCCGCTTTCCGTGACCTGAAATTCAAGGCGCACGACCGAAAGAATTCACGCGGCGAAACCATCAAAGGCAACGGCACCGGACCTGCTGGCGTATGGGTGCAGATTGGGGCGAAAGTCCTGGTCGACCTTTACGCATTCGACCGATGGATCGATGCACACCGTATGGGGGACGCGTAATGAAAAACGCCCGACTCCAAACAACAGAATCGAGCGCCCTAGACAAGTGCAATTCTATCCTCCTCCTTGAATTGGTCAAGGCCACGCTGCTTGCTGGCCGCGCCCGAGCCTATCGGGTCCCCTTAGTTCCTTGCAAAAAGGCCGGCCATGAACTTTCAGATCATTGCCCGCCTCCGGTACTACAAGATTTCCCGTTCCGACCCGAACTGGAATCACTTGCCGGGCAGCGAAAGGTACGGCGTACTCACCGGCGCAATACACGCTGAGTGCCAGCCAAAAAGTTACGAGCCACATGCGCAATTCCTACGAGTAAGCAGAGCGTTGAAGACTGGCTACGCCATCGGAAACGCATATCCTTATGACAATTTTGAGTTCGCCGAACGTCGCCTAGCGCAGCATCGCAATGTGGTCAGATTTGCTGACCTATCTGGACTCACACCTTCAAAGCAATGGCGACGAGAGCGTGAGGTCCGAGATATGGTGTGCATTGACCCATGGGATCACGCCACGGTTTGGCACGATGGCAATCGGAACCTTGTATTGACCAACGAGCCATATTCGTCTGACAAATTTCCTGCGTGGTGTATCGCCAACGGGTGGCGTTGCGTGCAATTGCCAGGGCATATCGGTACCTACTGGGCTGGTGTGACTTTCTGCTTTCTTGCGGCACCGCCGGGGAGTGCGGCTGACCTCGTCGCAATAGCGCAGCGATTAATCGCAGGGTGGCCCGTATGAGTGCCGAGTACGCAGTATCGGGACCCGCCATTCCGGACACGGTGACGGTGCTTGCAGGTGAAGCACACAAGCGCGCAAGCAAACTCTGGCTGTCCGACGGGACGATCGCGGAATACGACGCGGGGTGGCAGTTCCAGCCCCAGACGATGCCGTTGGCGGACCTTGCGGCACTCTCAGCACTGTTGACCCATATCCAAAGCCAACTGTCATGTCTGATCATCCGAGGCACGTTCCGTGGTGACGACCACGCGGCGACGCAGTCGCGGTCAGATCCGGCCACCGGTCAGGCGGTCCCTGCGGTCACTAGCCCAGGCTGGTTTCGCAGGTGGAAGGAGCTTTTCGAGGACCTGCCACACTATTGGATGTGCATTGACATCGACAACTTCACGCCACCAGGGGGGATCGATCCCGTGCGGGAGCCGGTTCGGGCCATCCATGCGTTTATCGAGGAACACCTGCCGGCCTGCTTCTACGGGGCAGGGTTTCACTGGCAGTTGTCGAGCAGTGCGGGGCATCCGACCAAGCGCGGCCTGTTGAAGGTGCACGTCTGGTTCTGGCTGGCTACGCCACACACTTGCGCCGAACTGGAGGCGTGGGCGCCGGCGGCCGTAGACAAAGCCCTGTACCGTGTCGTGCAGGTACATTACACGGCGCTGCCGGTGTTTGCCCAAGGCGTTGTTGATCCGGTGCCGGTCCGATCAGGATATGTACCTGGCGGTGAGGTAGCGCTAGTGTTGACGCCGGCCGAGAGGGCCTCTGCTGCGACGCCACGGGGCGGTAGGGAGATGATAGACCCACGGACCAAGCGGGGCGTCGTGGGTGCCTTCTGCCGGGCGTACACCATCGAGCAGGTGTTGGCTGGTCCGCTCAAGGAGCACTTTACTTTTGCCCCCGGAAGCGACCGCAGGCTCACATGGCGTGACGGGAACGGTGCCAAGGAGGGTGCCTACCTGACCGATGATCGGCTGCACCTGTGCAACACGCACAACACCAGTCCTGTAGGCAGCAGTCCGCTGAACGCCTTCGACGCGGTACGGGTGTATTGCTTTGGTGCAGCTGATGCTGGGGCCGAGCCGCTGGCGCTGAACGATATGCGGACCACGCCGAGCTACCGGCAGATGTGCGAATGGGCGGCAAGTCTGGAACCCGTGATGGCGCAGATGCGGCAAGAAGAGTTACGTCTGATGCCGGTAGGTGCCCCCAGCGTCGATCCTAGCCTCACAGAGAGCATTGAAGTTGCATACCCACCGCCTTTCCGTGGTGTGATGTACGCGGTCGTTCAGGCAGCTTTGGCGGTCTCAACTAAGCCGCAGCGTGATCTTTGCACGCTGTCGGCGCTGCTCGGCATGGCGGCATCGTGTTCTGGCAATTTCAGGCTTCCGAGTGGTATGCGGCTGAACTTGTTTGGTTGTGGAATTGCCGGCACGGGCGAAGGCAAGGACCTCCCCCGGTCAATCGCAATATCGCTCGTCAGTGCGGCTAAAGGAAAGCTCATCGGCAAGCCAGCATCCGGTCAGGGTCTGGAGGATGCTTTGGTGAGTAACACGGGGTCACTGATTGCCCTCGATGAGATCGCCCACTTTTTTGCCGCGATCAACAACAGCAAAGCGCCTCCTCACCTGATCGAACTGGCGGGCACGCTGTTGCAATTGTTTTCTGCATCGAAAGGCACTTACCAAACTCGTGTCCGTGCATCAGGGCGAGGAACAACGCCGTCCCAGGCCATTCAGAACCCGATGGTGAGTCTTCTTGGCTTTGCCACGCCTGAGAAGCTCGGCGAGGCAATGGGCGTGAGCAATATCGAAGACGGCCTCCTTGGCCGCTTTGTCTTTGCCTTCGGGCAGACGGGGATTGAGCCGCGCAGGGTGAAGGGTTCATTCGAGCTTCCGGCGGTTGTGCGAATGGCGGCTGATGCAATTGCTCAGGCCACGAAGCACGCTGCGTTTGTAGCGGACTTGAACGGCAATCGCGATTCTATCCTGATTGGCGAGCGCGTCGAGAACCGCCTCCGTGAACTGCTGGTTAAGTTCGATCAGGAGCGCCTTGCATCCCAGTCACCGTTCGCCAAAGCGCTCCTGACTCGTTCATGCGAGAAGTGCGAGCGCATAGCCGGTGTGCTGGCGGTCTGGGACTGCCCGACGCGGCCCGAGATAACCCTCGAACATCTGGAATGGGCTGAACAGTTCCTTCATGCGTCGGATGCAGCATTGCTGCGCTTCAGTGGCGAATACATGCACGGAGGGCAGACGCAATCGGATGCACAGCGAATTCTCAAACTGCTTCGACGGGTATTGGCCGGAGATTTCAAGCCCCAGAAGCCGCACGAGAAATGGCTGCTCGACAGGAAGGTCGCGCCCTATTCGCTGGTGATGCGAAACAGCAAGCTCGACAAGCGCCGATTCGATGAGGCTTTAGCGTATCTGGTGGACTTGTCCGGACGTTGAGTCTGGATATATGGACACGATGCACCCAAATGGCCGGCCCGAGAAAACGCGATGGCTAAGTTGGCGGGGATAACGTTTGATACGGTTCTCTATGGTTTCCACGGTTTTCCTACGGTTCCCGAGAACCGTAACTCCTTTTGTATCAGAGCCTTTGCGGGTAGTTTCTTCTATGGTTCTCTGTATATCACCCCCTCTCCCTATGTTTGGTGGAGGTGTGTACAGGGGGGCCGAGAACCGAAGCAGAAATCGGCTGTTAAGGCCCTGATACCAAGGCTTTTACGGTTCCCCAGCAGTGCGGGAACCGTAGAGAACCGTAACGAGGGACCGACCTCGTCAGGTCGTAACCGATCCTTCCGCGATGCAATCGAGCAGGCGTAACCTAAGTCGGTTTCTGAGGGGCCAAACTGGACATCCCATTGGAACCTCCAGCGATCGACTGGTTTGGCAGTGTGACAACGCGTCAATTCAGTGCAATGGCAAGGTGCCGCGAACTAGCGCAATTAGGCACAAGGTACAGTGATGGAATAATTGTTCAGGCCGCTGCTGTTCGTCGTCGGAAACCTTGGTTACCGGTAAGTACGCGCAGGCGCGCGCGAGGAATTGCTTGGGAAGTGTATGCGTCAGACGCTATGCAGCAATCTCACCGGATCATTCGTCAGACCCGCATGGATCGATCGACATCGGGCATCTATCCGATCGCCTTCACCGCGATCGATCGGTGCAAGGTCGCCGCCGCCGATCGGTGCAAGATTGCCGAATGGCCGCAATGCGGCAATCTGCTGAACTCACCCTACCGGACAGGGTCGGTTGTTCGAGGCGGGGAACACCGTGCATCCGCGAGGTCCCCAGCCACCAAATTGCGGACGGTCGAGACTCCGACGCGCCGGTACGTCAGCTTCCTGGGACACGCCGGACGCTCAGAATTGATCAGCGCACCGCGCCTTTTCATCCCTGAACCGATCCGCCTATGCACCGTACCATGCGTCGTTGCTTTAGAGATAAAGATACGTTCGTTAGTCTATTCGCCCTATATGGTTATTTGTGATTCTCGGTTACTGTGCGATCTGGGGAAGAGCCTCGGGAGCGGGTTGCCATGAAATTCACGAATGCTGTTGTTGCGGGTGCTTTGGCTTCAATGGCTTTGTTTGCCGGTACAGGTCAGGCCATCGCTCAGGCCTATCGGTTTACTGCTTTGCCCGCAGCGAATGGCTATCTAAATGCTGAGCCGACAGCCATAAACGACTTCGGCCAAGTAGTCGGAATTTCATTCAATACAAATCTGGAAAGCTCGCAAGCGACAATTTGGAATAACGGCACCCCGTCGGCTCTTGGCTATGCGGGTGGCGGGATAAGCCAGGCTTACGGAATAGACAACGGTGGGCAGGTAGTTGGGGGCGTCAACGTGTCCACGACAGGAAACGACTGGCACGCAGTAGTCTGGAGTGGCTCCACAACTCGGGACCTGGGTCCCGGAATGGCTTTTGCCATCAACAAATCGGGGCAAGTCGCTGGAACTAATGAGCGCCAGCAGGCCGTGATATGGAATGGTGGCACCGTAACGCAGTTAGGTAGCGGTCCGGACCAAACAGGGCAATAAATGCTTCCGGACAAGTCGCGGGTGCTGCAATGTACGACGCGGTTGTCTGGGATGGAATTACAACAACCGTTCTGCCAGGGCTGGGAGGTTTAGGGGCGCGGGCCTACGGAATCAATGATTCAGGAATAGTGGTGGGGTACTCGGCGCTAACCAACAATTTGACCACCCACGCAACGACCTGGAATGGCGGAGTCGTATCCGATCTTGGAACATTGGGCGGATGGAGTCGCGCCGAGGGATCAATAATGCAGGGCAAATTGTTGGCGATTCCCTTTACGACTACAAATTATCAGCACGCCGCGTTGTGGGCTGGCGGTAAGGTAATTGACCTGAACAGCTTCTTGGATGCCAGCGTTGTAAATTCAGGATGGTCGCTAGTCATCGCAGAGGGAATCAACAATCAAGGGGCAATAACTGGAATCGCGCGCAACAGCTTGTCTGGTCAATGGGAGGGATTTGTCTTGACCCCGTTCCCGAAACCAGAAACCTACGCAATGCTCCTCGCCGGACTCGGTCTCGGCCTGACCGCAAGACGGCGGCGACAGAAACTGAGCGCATGACGGTCAGTAGCGATTCAACTGAAACGGGGGCTTCGGCTCCCGTTTTGCGTTCTTCTTGGCTGGCCGCTCATCTGTGCATCATCTTAAGAGCCAGCACAATGCCCGACAGCGCCAGCGTGATCGCATTTGGCAACAATGATCGGCCAACTTCCAAGCATGACGCCATAGGCCAGCCACATCGCAACTCCTGCGGTAAAGATGCTGTACATGGGTAACGACACGCCCGACAAATCGCGAGTACGCCACGACGTTAGGGCCTGCGGCACAAACGCTATGGTGGTCAGGATCGCAGCAGCGTAACCAACAAGATCGATGGGCATGCGCGGCATGATACGCGGTTGACATCCGCCGTTTGCCGCGTATAGTTTCTGCTTCGGCGCCGATTTAAGTTTCAACTTGCGGGCGCGTTATAAATTCAGCTAAAGCGGAAGTCACTGAACCCGTTCTAGCGCG
>JADJUP010000053.1 GCA_016716965.1 Sulfuritalea sp.
GCGTCCTGCCCGGCCGGGAGGTGGCGATCGAAAGCCGCGTGATCGTCAGCCCGGTCGATGGCTGGCGCGCCTGATTCATTCCCGCCGGGTCGAGACCAGCCGCTCTCGCCGTCATCGTCTCGCAGACCGAGCAGGACCTTATCTCACCGAGTATCGCGACACCTTCGTGGTGCGGTTGATCATCAGCCTGATGGCATCGCTGGCCATCATCGGCCTGGCGGCTTTACTGGCGCGCCTGGCAAAGCGCCTGGGCCGCCAGGCAGAAAACCGCCGCCAGCAGATCCCGCCTGCGCGGCGTCGTCCGAAAACATCAACGTCGCAACCTGGGAATTCGACATCGCCACCTAACGCTGGCTACGTGTCGCCGCAGATCGAAAAAGATGTTCGGCTACCCCGCCGCCGCCTGGTCGGAGCAGGGATTCTGGCATCGCCACCTGCGCGACGACGACCGCGAACCGAAGGCGGTTTTGCAGCTGCCGACGCGCAGACGGAGAAAATGCCGACCACGAGTTCGCCTACCGTTTCATCAAGCAGGACGGCTCAGTGGCCTGGGTGCGCGACATCGTCAAGGTACTGGGCAAAGCCGGCAGACAAGCCGATCGCCTGACCGGCGTCTTCATCGACTTCACCGCGCCCAAGGCTTCCGCCATCGCCCCTGGCCGAGCAGCAGAGCGCCACCAACTTTCGCGCAGCCTGATCGATTCGGTGCCCGGCTGATCTTCTTCAAGGACATCCCCAGCACCTTCACCTCGGCTGCAACAAGGCTTTCGCCGGGATTCGCCGGGCACCCGGAATGCGAGCAGGTCGTGCGCCCGATTTCGACTTCTTCGACCAGGCCGGCGTGAGTTCTTCCGTCTCGGCGACCGCCAAATGCAGCAGCGGAGCCAGACCCGGCGCAACGAGATGGGTCTTCTACCCCGATGGCCGCGAAGTCCTCTTGGACACCGTAGAGGCGCCGCTTCCTCGGCACCCAGGAGCAGAGGCTTAACTGGGGCTGATCAGCATCAGCCGCGACATCACCGAAACCTACCCGCGCGCCAAGGAAAACTGGGTCTCGCCAAGTCGGTGTTCGAATCCACCAACGAAGGCATCATGGTGACCGACACCGATGCCCGCATCCTGCTGGTCAATCCGGCGTTCACCGCGATCACCGGCTGGAGTGCCGCGGAAGCTGTCGGCCAGACGCCCGCCATCCTCAAGTCCGGCCGCTACCCGCCCGAGTTCTATGCCAACATGTGGGGGTCCATCAGCGACAAGGGCCACTGGGAAGGCGAGATCTGGAACCGGCGCAAGAACGGCGAAATCTACGTGCGGTGGATCAACATCAACGCCATCCGCGACCAGCCGCGGCAAAGGCTTCGCCGCTCGCATCCGCTGTTTCTCCGATATCACTGCGCCAAGACCCGCGAAGAAAAGTCTGGCGCCAGGCCAATTTCGATGCACTCACCAGGCTGGCCAATCGCAGCCTGTTCCACGACCGCCTCAATGCGCGCCTGGCGCCCGCTACCGCCGCTAACCACCAGACCATCGGGCTCATGTTCATCGACCTCGACCACTTCAAGTGGGTCAATGACACCCACGGCCACGGTGCCGGCAGGCAACCTGCGAAGTCGAGCGGCTGACGCCGGGGCTGCGTGCGCGAAGGCCATGTAGCGCGCCTGGGCGGCGACGAATTCACCGTAGTGCTCGAAGGCCATGCCGAGCACGACGCCCTGCAAACCGTCGCCGAGAAGATCCTCGCGGCGCTGGCGACCCCGTTCGACATTGGCGGCGTAACGGTGGGCATATCGTGCAGCGTCGGCGTTACCACCTTCCCGCAGGATGGCGTCGACACCCACGTGCTGCTCCACAACGCCGACATCGCCATGTACCAGGCCAAGGCTTGCGGCCGCAGCGCCGCTGCCATTTCTATTCGGCTGACGCGAGCACGCGCAGCACCGCTCGCAGCCACAGCGGACTGAAACCGGCACCACTGCGCCGGTCGCGTAACGCGACGCTGGCCACCCAAAAGTCGGCGCTGGCGGCACCGGCGAAAACTCCAGAATTGTAGCCCGCTTTCGCGGCCGTGGGCAACATCAGGATCGACCGCCATCGCCGAATGAACCCAGGCTGGGGCACACTCCCGGCAATCCCACCCTGTTTCGCAATGGCGGACAGCATTTCAGGCGACGGGCGAACGCCCCCAGCAGGCCGAGGCCAGCCAGCAACATGGCATAAGTCTGGCTCCGGTATAGGGCAATGTTCAACGGGTTGCCGCCTTCAATCCGGATAATGTCGATCCCACGCTGGACGTCGCCCGATGCGAACTGGACGTGGATGCCATTCAAACTGAACACGTTGGCGAAATAGGATCCAAGCTGGGGCACCCGACCGCCACTGTTCCTGAGAAAGGATCTGGCTGTAGTCGCCGTTGTAGATCCGGACTGCAACATTCGAACTTGTGCCACCCCACACCCCCAAATCGAAGTCGTACAGCGTGACGCCGTCGTCATTTCCGAAAACCGGCATCAGGCCGATGTCACCTACCGGTTGGGACGTATAGGTAACGCCATGAAGGTCACTGAAATTGGTGGCCCAGATTACGGCCTGGCCGTTGAAGCTACCGGCACTGCCCCAGTCCGTGCGGGTATGGGCAGTTAGTTCGAGGCCTGACACAGCAAAGTTTCCAAACGGCCACGTCGCGTTGCCCTTGCCGGCGGTATGCCAAGGATCCACCACAACCGGTGCCGCCAGAACACTCGCGCTAGCCAGCGTCAGGAGTAGCCCGCCCATCTTTCGAAATATTTTATTGGTCATGTTCTCACCGTATTCGAGTAAGGGATCAATTGGCAAACACAAACGTAGCGGATTCTGCGTTCCCAACGCGAGTCGCGCAATAGCCCCAATGGACTAAACCGAAAGTCATAGGCATCCAAGGCTTTCGTGGCAAGCGGCCTGATTCGCTGTCAACGTACTCACGGCGGTGGTACTCATGGCCTGGCTGTCGAAGGCCGCAGAGCGATTCAGTCCCCACACCATCCCCGAATTTCTCTACGCCAGGCAGTCTGTCCCGATACCCGGGCGTGCGAAAAGAGACGTTGCACCTGTGGTGCCGAAGTAAACGTGCGCCGCCGCACCCGCCGCACAGCGGATGGGCGCGAGGAGGTTTTCTACCAGGTGAATTGCCCCGTCTGCGGCCAGTCGGGGCCGGAGGTTCCGGCAACGGGCAAGGACGAGGCGACAGCCACGGCCGAGGCGATCCAGGCCTGGAACGAAATGATCGCCCGCCTGCGTCCGCTCGAGGACTGAGGCGAAACCGTCGATTCGACTTGCGGAACGCGCGGTGAAATTGAAAGCCCTTGCGCTGCCCGACCGGGCCGCCTGAACACGATGCAGCCCGCCGACCTGGAACTGCTGGTGACCCGCGTCATGCCCTTCGGCAAGCACAAGGGTCGCGTGATCGCCGACCTGCCGGGCAACTACCTGAACTGGTTCGCCCGCGAGGGCTTCCCGCCGGGCGAGATCGGGCGCCTGCTGGCGCTGATGCACGAGATCGACCACAATGGTCTGAACGACCTGCTGACACCGCTGCGGCAACGCGGCGCACGCTGACAACCATGGACCACACGATTTCCGGCGCAGGCTTTCGACGGCGCATCTACAGCGGCCCGCTGCATTTCCTGCGCGACCTCGGCCGCGTCGCCGGGGTGTTCGGCAGCGTGCTTGCTCTATCGATGAAAGGCGGCATATCCGCCGGCTTTCGCGAGCGGCTGATGCTGGTGGTGACGGCCGTCAATCGCTGCCGGCATTGCGCCTGGGGCCACCAGATCTTCGCCCGGCACGCGGGGCTGTCGCAAACGGAGATCGCGGCGCTGTTGATGCTGGACCTGGGCAATTGCCCCGCCGACGAACTGCCGGGACTGCGCTATGCGATCCACGGCGCCGAACGCGACGGGCAGCCAACGGCCGAGGCCCGCGCCTTCCTCGACGCGACTTATGGCGCTGCCGTCGCGCGCCAGATCGACACGGCCTGCCTGCTGATCCAGGTCGGCAACCGTGTCGGCAATACCTACGACTTCCTGCTTTGCTGGCTGTCGCGCGGCCGCTTCGGCCTGCTGCCCGAGGAACGCTGAACGGAATCGTGGCCACCATTCGGCGCCGGCCCGAAAGTCGGCGCCGGCGCTACGGCAAGGGCGACGCCACCGCGGCTTGCGCGTAAGATGGCGCCCTTTCCGCGAATGCCCGCCTTCGGCGCTCGCGGCGCCATTGCCGGAACACCGCCATGTCCACTGATCTGATCCCCCTGCTTGCCGCCGCCTTCGATGCGCGCGCCGAACTGTTCGCGCGCCTCGCCGCTGAGCAGACCGATGCCTGCCGCCTGTTCCACGGCAGCGTCGAGGGCCACCCGGGGCTGACCGTCGACCGCTACGGCGAACTGCTGCTGGTGCAGAGCTTCCACAGCCCGCTGGCGCCGCAGGCGCTGGCGGCGCTGCGCGCCTTCTATGCCGAACGCCTGCCGGGCCTGACGCTGGTGTACAACGATCGCAGCCAGGCCAATTCGCGCATCGGCAATCCGCTGCCGCCGGACGAGATCGAGGCGGCGACGCTGCCGCGCGAGATGCACGAGATGGGCGTGGCCTACCGCATCGCCGGGCGCCATGCCGGGCAGGACCCGTGGCTGTTCCTCGACCTGCGCGCGGCGCGCCGGCGCGTGATGCAGGAGGTGCCGGGCAAGTCGCTGCTGAACCTGTTCGCCTACACCTGCGGCGTCGGCATCGCGGCGGCGAAGGCCGGCGCGCGCTTCGTGGTCAATGTCGATTTCTCCGATTCGAGCCTGTCGATCGGCAAGGAAAGCGCGCGGCTCAACGCGCTGCCGGTGCGCCCGCGCTTCGTCAAGTGCGATGCCTTCGCCGCGATGCGCCAGTACTCGGGGCTGGGCCAGGCGGAACGGGTGCGCGGCAAGGTAATGCCTCCCTTTCCGAAGCTGGAAAAGCAGGCCTTCGACCTGGTCTTCCTCGATCCGCCGCGTTACGCCAAGAGTCCCTTCGGCGTGGTGGACCTGGTCAATGACTACGCCTCGGTGTTCAAGCCGGCCCTGCTCTGCGTCGCCGAGGGCGGCACGCTGATCTGCACCAACAACGTCGCCGACGTGAAGCGCGATGCCTGGCTGGACCAGTTGCAACGTAGCGCGGCCAAGGCCGGCCGGCCGATCCGCGAGATGGAGTGGATCCTGCCGGAAGCCGACTTCCCGAGTTCCGACGGCCAGCCACCGCTCAAGGTGGCGCTGCTGCGGGTCTGAGGCGGGGAAGCACGATGCACACGAAACAGGAAGCAACAGCAACGATCTTCGACGTCACCGAGGAGGATTTCGAGGCGGCGGTGGTGGCGCGCTCGCAGCAAACCCCGGTGCTGGTGGACATCGGCGCCGACTGGTGCGCGCCCTGCCGGGTGCTGGGGCCGCTGCTGCACCGCCTGGCGGACGGCTACGCGGGCGCCTTCCTGCTGGCCAACGTGGATGCCGACGAGAACATGCGCATCGCCGGGCGGCACAAGGTGCGCGGCTTTCCGACCGTGATCGCCTACAGCCACGGCGTGGAAATCGACCGCTTCCACAGCGCGCAGACCGAGGGCTTCCTGCGCAAGTTCATCGACGGCGTGATCGAACGCCACGTCGACAACGAATAAAGCTCGCAGCCCGATGACGACACGGATCAGTAGTCGCCGATCACCTTGTCCAGCGCTGGTTTGATCTTCGCGCGATCGGACTGGCTCAGGATGCCCACCGCGTGCCTGAGGCGAACGCTGTCGATGGCAAAGATCTCATCGGTGGACAACACGAATAAC
The DNA here is from genome assembly GCA_016716965.1 of Sulfuritalea sp. Classification (GTDB taxonomy): domain Bacteria; phylum Pseudomonadota; class Gammaproteobacteria; order Burkholderiales; family Rhodocyclaceae; genus Sulfuritalea. The sequence goes on from JADJUP010000053.1 coordinate 5,824, forward strand.
CCCCGACCCGGAACCTCGACCAGCGGTGCCATGATTTCGACCGGATGCGCATTGGCGCGCAGGGGAATCACCACGGTGGCACCGGTTCGGCTGCTAATGTGGTCGTTCTGGATCGCGACCAGATAGGGAATCTCGACCTGCTTCGTGCCGGGATTGGGATAGATGTGGAACTGCGTCAACTCAGGTCCGCTCGAACTCGGCACCCGCCAGACCGGTCGCGGCAATGTCGCGGCCATGGGCGGCCAGCGCCTCGGCGTTGCGCTCTGCCCAGGCGCGGTTCTCCAGTTCGTCGAGCAAGCGGGCGAACAACTGCTCGGCCTGCGCCGAAAAGTTGAGCTGCTGCTTGTAGGGTTCGAGACGGTCCAGCAGATCCTGGTTGATCGATAGGGAAAGCCGGCCTTTCCTGGCTGCGACGTCGTAAGGGGTTTGCATCAAACGTCTCCTGCGACCGAGTAATACGCATGATCATACGTATCCATCCGAGTCGATGTCAATCAAGCGCTTGCCGGCGCCGGGCCAGGAGCGGGTCACCGCGAATAAACACGGGCTTTTTGGCCCGAACTGGGGGATAATGCGCGGTTCTCCGGCCGCTTGACGTTTCCCGGCCCGCCTTTCCCTCGAAATTCCCTGCCCAGCGCAGGTACGCCATGACCACCACCCCAGAAATCACCGCCGCCGGGTTCGACACCCTCGGGCTTGCCCAACCATTGCTCAAGGCGCTCGCCGATGTCGGCTACGAGACGCCCTCGCCGATCCAGGCCGCCTGCATCCCCGTGCTGCTGGCCGGCCACGACCTGCTCGGCGAAGCCCAGACCGGCACCGGCAAGACCGCCGCCTTCGCCCTGCCGCTCTTGCAGAAGATCGACCTCAAGCGCGCCGTGCCGCAGGCGCTGATCCTGACGCCGACGCGCGAACTGGCGATCCAGGTCGCCGAAGCCCTGCAAAAATACGCCCACCACATGCCCGGCTTCCACGTCCTGCCGATCTACGGCGGGCAAAGCATGGTGGTGCAGTTGCGCGCGCTGTCGCGCGGCACCCACGTCATCGTCGGCACCCCGGGCCGCGTCATGGACCACCTGGAGCGCAAGAGCCTGGTGCTGAACAACCTGCAAACGCTGGTGCTGGACGAAGCCGACGAGATGCTGCGCATGGGCTTCATCGACGACGTCAAGTGGATCCTCGAACACACCCCGGCCGAGCGCCAGACCGCGCTGTTCTCGGCCACCATGCCCGACGTGATCCGCCGCGTGGCGCACGAGCACCTGCGCGACCCGAAGGAAATCAAGATCCGCTCGGCCACCTCGACCGTGGTCACCACCAGCCAGTCGTATTGCCAGACGCATACCGGGCAGAAACTCGAAGCGCTGACGCGCATCCTCGAAGTGGAAGACGACTTCGACGCCGCCATCGTCTTCGTGCGCACCAAGACCGCCACCGTGGAACTGGCCGACAAGCTCGAAGCGCGCGGCTATTCGGTCGCCGCGCTCAACGGCGACCTGACCCAGGGGCTGCGCGAGCAGGTCATCGAACGGCTCAAGGCCGGCACCATCGACATCGTGGTCGCCACCGACGTCGCCGCGCGCGGGCTGGACGTGGCGCGCATCAGCCATGTCATCAACTACGACGTGCCCTACGACACCGAAGCCTACGTGCATCGTATCGGCCGCACCGGCCGTGCCGGGCGAACCGGCCGCGCCATCCTGTTCCTGGCGCCGCGCGAGATGTACATGCTGAAGCTGATCGAGCGCGCCACCAAGCAGAAGATCACCGCGCTGACCATGCCGACGCCGGGCGAGGTGGCCAACCGCCGCGTCGCCCAGTTCACGCAGCAGGTGGTGGACATCATCAAGACCGAGAAGCTGGATTTCTTCTTCGACGTGGTGCGCCGCATGGAAGGCGAGCAGGACATCGCCGCGCGCGAGATCGCCGCCGCGCTGGCCTGGCTGGCGACGCGCGAGCGGCCGCTGCAGATGCCCGGCGCCGTCAACGACCACGCGCCGCGCGATGCGGCGCCGGCCGCTTCCCCGACAAACGCCGTGTCGCCGGCGCCGACTTTTGAACGCAAGCCCGATTTCAAGGCCCGCAGCAAGCCCGACGACGGCGCCGCCGCCGAACCGCGCCGCGAGCGCCCGGCGAAGGACGGCCGCAGCGACACGCCGGTAACCCAGCGCACATTCGCGCCGGGCACGCTGGCGCGCTACCGCATCGAGATCGGCCGCAACCAGGGCGTGCTGCCCAAGGAAATCGTCGGTGCCATCGCCAATGAAGCGGGCATCGCCGGCAAGGACATCGGCCAGATCAACCTGTTCGACGACTACAGTTCGGTGGAACTACCGGCCAACCTGTCGAACGACCTGATGGACATCCTGCGCCGCATCCGCGTGCGCCAGTTCGCGCTCAAGACGCGCGTCATGGAGCCCGGCGAATTCGTCGACACCCGCCCGCCGCGCCGCGCCCCGCCGACCCGCGACAGCAAGAAGCCGGACTGGAAGAAGCCAGCCGGCGCCAAGCCCGAGTGGAAAACGAAACGGTCGTAGACCGTGAAGTTTCAGAGAAGGCTAACGCCGGTATCATCGGCGTTAAGCGAAGCGGCCGCAGCTAAGAAGCGGGAACGCTAGACGTCGCCACCTGAAGGAGTTTTCATGGCCATCTACACCCTCGGCGACCGCCAGCCAGTGCTCGGGCATGAGGCCTGGGTCGCCCCCAATGCCACGATCATCGGCGACGTGCGCCTCGGCGACCAGGCCAGCGTCTGGTGGAACGCCGTGGTTCGCGGCGACAACGACACCATCACCATCGGTGCCGGAAGCAACATCCAGGACGGCTCGGTGCTGCACGCCGATGACGGCGTACCGCTGACGATCGGCGCCAACGTCACCGTCGGCCACCTGGTGATGCTGCACGGCTGCACCATCGGCGAGCAGTCGCTGATCGGCATCAAGTCGGTGATCCTCAACCGCGCCGTGATCGGCCGCCACTGCATCATCGGCGCCAATTCGCTGATTCCGGAAGGCAAGGTGATCCCGGAACGCTCGCTGGTGATGGGCTCGCCGGGCAAGGTGGTGCGCCAGCTGACGGACGAGGAAGTGGCGCGGCTGCTGCTTGCCGCGCAGGGCTACGTGGACAATGCCCGGCGCTACCGGGCGCAGCTGAAACCCGCCTGAGCTATTTCGCCGCGGCCGGTGCCGGCAAAGTCGGCGCTGGCGGCACGGGCGCAGAAGACGCCTTCTGTGGCACCTGGACGAAAATCTCGCCTTCCTTGATCATGCCCAGTTCGTAACGGGCGCGCTCCTCGATGGCCTCGAAGCCCGACTTCAGGTCGCGCACCTCGGCATCGAGAGCGTCGTTGCGCTGTTCCAGTTTCCGGTTGTACTCGCGCTGCGCCAGCAACTGGCGTTCGTAGTCCCAGACGCGGATCCAGCCGCCCTTGCCCAGCCACAATGGATACTGCAGCAGGGCGATGAGGGCGACCAGCACCAGCGTCGGCCAGTTCATCGCGGAACGCGCGAGACGGCCTACTTCCTGATGTTGTAGAAGGCGTCGAGGCCGGGGTAGGAGACGGTATCGCCGAGGTCTTCCTCGATGCGCAGCAGCTGGTTGTACTTGGCGATGCGGTCGGAGCGGGACAGCGAGCCGGTCTTGATCTGCATCGCGTTCAAGCCCACGGCGATGTCGGCGATGGTCGAATCCTCGGTCTCGCCGGAACGATGCGAAATGACGGAGGTGTAACCCGCGCGCTTGGCCATTTCGACGGCGGCGAAGGTTTCGGTCAGGGTGCCGATCTGGTTGATCTTGACCAGGATGGAATTGGCGATGCCCTTCTGGATGCCTTCCTTGAGGATCTTCGGGTTGGTGACAAAGAGGTCGTCGCCGACGATCTGCACGCGCTTGCCGAGCTTGTCGGTGAGCACCTTCCAGCCGGCCCAGTCGCCTTCCGCCATGCCGTCCTCGATGCTGATGATCGGGTAGCGGTCGGCCAGCGTCGCCAGGTAGTCGGCGAAGGCTTCGGAGCTCAGTTCGAGCTTTTCCGAGGCGAGGATGTACTTGCCGTCCTTGTAGAACTCGGAGCTCGCGCAGTCGAGGCCGAGCACCACGTCCTGGCCCGGCGTGTAGCCGGCGGTTTCGATCGCCTTGAGGATCAGTTCGATGGCCTCGTCGTTGCCGGAAACGTTGGGGGCGAAGCCGCCCTCGTCGCCGACCGTGGTCGGGTAGCCCTTCTTGTCCACCAGCTTCTTCAGGGTGTGGAACACCTCGGCGCCGCAGCGCAGCGCTTCGCGGAAGCTCGTGGCGCCGACCGGCAGGATCATGAATTCCTGGATGTCGAGGTTGTTGTTGGCGTGCGCGCCGCCGTTGATGACGTTCATCATCGGCACCGGCATGGACATCGGGCCGGAGCCGCCGAAATAGCGGTACAGCGGCAGGCCGGCCTCCTCGGCCGCGGCCTTGGCCACCGCCATCGAGACGGCGAGCATGGCGTTGGCGCCCAGGCGCGACTTGTTCTCGGTGCCGTCGAGGTCGATCAGCGCCATGTCGATGAAGGTCTGCTCTTCGGCGTCGAGGCCGATCACGGCTTCCGAAATCTCGGTATTGACGTTCTCCACGGCCTTGACCACGCCCTTGCCGAGGTAGCGCGCGGCATCGCCGTCACGCAGCTCGATGGCTTCGCGCGAGCCGGTGGAAGCACCCGAGGGCACGGCGGCGCGCCCCATGACGCCGGATTCGAGCAGGACGTCGGCTTCGACAGTGGGATTGCCGCGCGAGTCGAGAATCTCGCGGGCGACGACATCAACGATTGCACTCATGGCTATTTCCTCTTGAGTAATTTACAAACCTTCGATAAGCAGCATGTCGAAATCCGATACGCCCGCGCGTATCTCGCGTGCGACGGCATATTCGGGAGAATCGTAAAAGGTCTTTGCGATTTCCATGCTGGGGAACTCCAGCATGACCAGGCGTGTCGGCTGCCAGTCGCCTTCCAGCGTGACATAGGGCGCGCCGCGCACCAGATAGCGTCCGCCGTATTGCTCGACGGCGGCCTGTGCCACCTTCCGGTACTCCGCCATGCGGTCCGGATCGCTGGAACGAGTATTCACGATCATGTAGGCAGGTTTGCTCATGCAGCCATCCCCTTCCGCTTGACCAGCGCATCGAGTTCCACAAGTTGTTCCAGCAACGCCGCCATCTGCGGCAACGGCCAGGCGTTGGGGCCGTCTGACAAGGCCTTGGCCGGATCGGGATGGGTTTCCATGAACAGGCCGGCAATGCCGACCGCCACTGCCGCCCGCGCCAGCACCGGGACGAACTCGCGCTGGCCGCCGCTGCGGTCGCCCTGCCCGCCCGGCAGTTGCACCGAATGGGTGGCGTCGAACACCACCGGGCAGCCGGTCTCGCGCATGATGGCCAGGCTGCGCATGTCGGACACCAGGTTGTTGTAGCCGAAGGACGCACCGCGCTCGCAGACCATGATGTTGTCCGCGCCGCCATTCACTTCGCGCGCCTTGAGCACCACCTGCTTCATGTCGCCGGGCGCCATGAACTGGCCCTTCTTGATGTTCACCGGCTTGCCGGAGGCGGCGCAGGCCTGGATGAAATCGGTCTGGCGGCAAAGGAAGGCCGGCGTTTGCAGCACGTCGACCACCGACGCGACGGCCGCCACCTGGTGTTCGGCATGGACGTCGGTCAGCACCGGCACGCCGAGCTGCTTTTTCACGTCGGCGAGGATGTCCAGCCCCTGCTCCAGCCCCAGCCCGCGGAAGGACTTGCCCGAACTGCGGTTGGCCTTGTCGTAGGAAGACTTGTAGATGAAATTGACGCCCAGCGCGCGGCAGATTTCCTGCAGCTTGCCCGCCGTGTCGAAGGCCATGTCGCGCGATTCGATGACGCAGGGACCGGCGATCAGGAACAGCGGCCGGTCGAGGCCGGCCTCGAAGCCGCACAGATTCATGCTGCGACCTTCCATTTTGTGCCGCAGAGTTTCACTGGATTCCCTTGCGTGCCAGCGCCGCCTTGACGTAGGCGATGAACAGGGGGTGTCCGGTACGCGGGTTCGAGGTGAATTCGGGGTGGAACTGCACGCCGACGAACCACGGGTGGGTTGCGGCCGGCAGCTCCATCATCTCGGGCAGGTCCTCGGTCGGCGTGCGCGCCGAAATCACCATGCCGGCGGCTTCGAGCTTTGGCACATAGGTGTTGTTCACCTCGTAGCGGTGGCGATGCCTCTCATTCACTTCCGCGCCGTAGATCGACGCCGCCAGCGTGCCGGCCTTGATCGGGCAGCGCTGCGCGCCCAGGCGCATGGTGCCGCCGAGGTTGGAGCTGGCGTCGCGCTTCTCGACGCGGCCCTCGCGATCCTGCCACTCGGTGATCAGCGCGACTACCGGATGCGGCGTCTCGGCATCGAACTCGGTGCTGTTGGCGCCCTCGAAACCGGCGACGTGGCGGGCGAACTCGATGGTGGCCAGCTGCATGCCGAGGCAGATGCCCAGATACGGCACCTTGTTTTCCCGCGCGTAGCGGATCGCTGCGATCTTGCCCTCGGTGCCGCGCCGGCCGAAGCCGCCCGGCACCAGCACCGCGTCCATCGCCGCCAGCGCGCCGGGGCCGTTCTTCTCGATGTCCTCGGAATCGATGTACTGGATGCTCACCTTGCTGCGGCAGTGGATGCCGGCATGCACCAGCGACTCGGTGAGCGACTTGTAGGACTCGGTGAGATCGACGTACTTGCCGACGAAGGCGATGTTGACCTCGTGTTGCGGATGTTCAAGCGCATCGACCAGCTTCTTCCACACCGACAGGTCGGCGGCGCGAGCGAGGATGCCCAGCTTGTGGCAGACGATCTCGTCGATCATCTGGTCGTGCAGCATGGCCGGGATCTTGTAGATGCTGTCGGCATCGAGGGCGGAAATCACCGCCTCGGGCTGGACGTTGGTGAACAGCGCGATCTTGCGCTTCTCGTCCTCGGGAATCGGCCGGTCGGCGCGACAGAGCAGGATGTCGGGCTGGATGCCGATCTCGCGCAGTTCCTTGACCGAGTGCTGGGTCGGCTTGGTCTTCAGTTCGCCGGCGGTGGGGATCCACGGCACGAGGGTCAGGTGGATGTAGCAGGCGTTCTGGCGGCCCTCTTGGATGCCCATCTGGCGGATGGCTTCGAGGAAGGGCAGCGATTCGATGTCGCCGACCGTGCCGCCGACCTCGACGATCGCCACGTCGGCGCCCTCGGCGCCGCGCTTGATGAAGATCTTGATTTCGTCGGTGATGTGCGGAATGACCTGCACGGTCTTGCCGAGGTACTCGCCGCGCCGTTCCTTCTTGATCACCGACTCGTAGATCTGGCCGGTGGTGAAGTTGTTGCGCTTGCCCATCTTGGCGCTGGTGAAGCGCTCGTAATGGCCCAGGTCGAGGTCGGTCTCGGCACCGTCCTCGGTGACGAAGACCTCGCCGTGCTGGAACGGCGACATCGTGCCGGGATCGACGTTGATGTAGGGGTCGAGCTTGAGGTGGGTAACCTTGATGCCGCGCGATTCGAGGATCGCCCCGAGGCTGGCGGCGGCGATGCCCTTGCCCAGACTGGACACGACACCACCGGTAACGAAAACGTATTTGGCCATGGAAATGCTACTGCGGGAAATTCCAATGATAGCGGAAAAGTCTCGCCCGGTTGGAGGTCCGCGCCAGGCAAGACTCTCCGCGCGGCCGGTGCCCGTTCAGCGTGTCGCCAGCGGCTTGCGCCCGACTTCGCGGCGCCCCAGGCGGTCAGCCAGCACGCCCAGGTTGCCTAGCGACATCAGGTGCGCGTAGATCGCCGCGAGGCTGCCGTTGGCGAACAGTTCCTGCACCACTTCCGCGCCCAGCGCGCGCAGCCGGGTTTCATCGACCACGCTCAGGCCGTTGAGGCGAAACTGGGTGCCGTCCTTGAGTTGCGCCAGCGAATCCGCCTGGCGCAGCAGGCCAAGTTCGTCCAGGCGGCGGCCGAGACTTTCTGTGGCAGCCGTCGCCTGGTGGAACTCGCCGAGGAACTTGATCGCGTGCTCCAGTTGCGGCGACGGCTTGCCGCCGACGAACAGCGCTTCGCCCTCGGTCGTGCCGAAGCACGGCGAGGCTTCGTCGATGCAAACGACCAGTTCACCTGTCGGCCCCTTGCCCGGCACGAATGGGTAGCGCCGCACGAAAGCGGGTATGTAACGCGCATCCCATTTCCCCACCGCATCGACGAACAGGTTTTCGCTCTCACGCAGGCCGAGCAGCGCCGCTGGCAGTGGGCTACCGCTGCCACGGGCGAAGACGATCGGATATTCGCGGGCGCAATCGAAGAATTCACCGGCCAGCAGCGGTACCGAGTTGGTTCGCGCGGCATAGGCGAAGCTGGTCGCGGGCCGCACCTTGAGCCCGGCGTGGGCCTTGTCGCTGAGCGCGACGACGCGCTCGTAGAAGATCATGTCGGACATCGCAATCAATCCCGGATTCGATGCGCCGAGGTTAACACATCGCGCCGCAGGCCGATTCGGAGCCGCTCGCCGCAAGCCGGCCGGGGGTACCAACGCGTATAATCATCGGCTTTCGCCCCGCCAGGATCAGACCCGCCATGGAAGCCGAACGCATCAACGCCGTCGCCAATCGTATCGCCGACCTTTCCGGTCGTGGCGAGCAACTGCGGAGGTATCTTTGACTACGACGGAAAAGCGGAAAAGCTCAGCGAACTGAGCCAGATCCTCGAAGACCCGAAGCTCTGGGACGATGCCGAGCGGGCGCAGGCCCTCGGCAAGGAAAAGAAGTCGCTCGAAGCGGTAGTCGGCACCCTCTCCGGGGTCAGCACCGGCCTCGCGGAAGCACGCGAACTGTTCGAACTGGCGCGCGACGAAGACGACGAAGACACCATGGCGGCGGTGGAAGCCGACCTCGATGCGACCGAGAAGCTGGTTGCCGACCTCGAGTTCCGCCGCATGTTCAACAACCCGGCCGACCCCAACAACTGCTTCATCGACATCCAGGCCGGCGCCGGCGGCACGGAAGCCTGCGACTGGGCCTCGATGCTGCTGCGCCAGTACCTGAAATACTGCGAGCGCAAGGGCTGGAAAACCGAGCTGCTGGAGCAGACCGACGGCGACGTGGCCGGCATCCGCAGCGCCTCGCTCAAGGTCGAGGGCGACTATGCCTATGGCTTCCTGCGCACCGAAACCGGGGTGCATCGCCTGGTGCGCAAGTCACCCTTCGATTCCTCCGGCGGGCGCCACACCAGCTTCGCCAGCCTCTACGTCTATCCCGAGATCGACGATTCCATCGAGGTTGAGATCAACCCCGCCGACCTGCGCACCGACACCTTCCGCGCCTCCGGCGCCGGCGGCCAGCACATCAACAAGACCGACTCGGCGATCCGCATCACCCACGTGCCGACCGGCATCGTCGTGCAGTGCCAGAGCGACCGCTCGCAGCACAGGAACCGCGCCGAGGCGATGGCAATGCTGAAGTCACGCCTCTACGAACTCGAACTGCGCAAGCGCCAGGCCGAGGCCGATAAGCTCGAAGCCGGCAAGACCGACGTCGGCTGGGGCCACCAGATCCGCAGCTACGTGCTGGACAATTCACGCATCAAGGATTTGCGCACCAACGTCGAAATATCCGCCACGCAGAAGGTGCTCGACGGCGACCTCGACGCCTTCATCGAGGCCAGCCTGAAGCAGGGCGTGTAGAAAACAGGCTGCGCCCCGCCATGATTGCCGACGCCAGCCACGAGGCAAACGCCGAACTCGATAGCCTGTTGCGCACGGGTGTGCAGGCAGCCCTTGCCGGCACCGACTTCAAGCAGGCCTTCGACAGCTTTCTCGCCGAATTGCCGCAGTGCGCTCCGGATTTTGCCGCACGCATGCCGCCCGGCGCGGAGCGGTCGATCGGCCTGGCGCTGTTTCGCGAAATATGGAACAACACGCCCCGGCCCGACCTGGGCTGGAAGCGGCTGACCTTGCCGAAGCCCGAGCGCAACGCCCCCTGCCCCTGCGGCTCCGGGAGGAAATACAAGCAGTGCTGTGCTCCGCTGGAAGGAAGCTCCCCCTTCCCCAGTGGCGGATTCACCGTGTTGAGCTATGTCCTCGAAACCGTGCCCGTGGCGGACTACGGGAATTTGCCATTCAGGCAACTCGACCCCGAAGAAGTGGCGCATGTCGCGTCCGAGTGGCAAGCCGATGGCCGCATCGGGCCCGCCACGTTCTTGCTCGAAGCGCTGCTGGCGCCCGGCAACAAGCTGGACGCGCGCCATGAACACGCCTTCGATACATTGTGCGACCTCTATCTCGATGACGGCCGCGCCGATGCGCGGCTTGCCCTGGTCGAGCGTTTTATGCGGACCGAGGACAAACAGTTGCGCGCCACCGCCTGGCAACGCCGGGCGACGCTGCACGCCGACAGCGGCGAGCACGCCCTGGCCTGGGAAGTGTTCAAGGAAGCGCAACGGATCGAACCCGACAACCCGTCACTCGCCCATCTCGAACTTGTTCTCCTGGCCAACCAGGACCGCTACGACGAGGTCCGGACGCGCGCCGCGTTCTGGGCCAGGCGGCTGGTCAAGCTCGGCTACGCCGGCGAACCCGTCGTCGCCCTGATGGAGGACGTGGCGCGCGACCCGGAAGTGCTGCGCGCGATGCTTGCCGAGCACGGCGAAGATTGGGATGCCGAAGCCACGCCGGAAGACCTCGACGCACTGGAAAGCCTGATCGGAAACCTGCCGGCGCCGTCCTGCCAGTACCGACTTTCGCCGCAGGACGCCGACGCCGGCCCGCTGCAGGCGTTGCCTGAACTCGCCGCCGTCGAGCAGGACTGGGATTATATGTACTGGGGTGATGCCGAGGAACGCAACCCGTGGAGCGACGCCCGCTGGATGGACTGGCTGGGCAGCCATGCGCTCGCCTGGCAGAGCTTCGCCGTGATCGAAGACGTGATCGGCATCCTGGGCGACAGCCTGTTTCCGGAAGACGCCGATGACCGGCCCGACCGCCTGGAAGACAGCCTGTTCGACCATGCCATCGCCCTGCTGCGCCGGGTGCTGGCCGACAACCGGGCGGAAGGGCTCACGCTGGAATGGGGCTGGATGGAAAACCGGCCCGCCCTGCGGCTGTTGATGCAGAAGATCGATTTGGCGCGCTACTCGGATGAGGAACTACCCCTGCTCGAATGGCTGGTGCTCACGCTCAATCCGAACGACAACGGCGGCCAGCGCGAGCGCCTGGTGCATGCCTATTGCGAAGCCGGACGCGCCGCCGATGCCCTGGCGGTCTGCGACCGCTATCCGGGCGACGATCTGGCCGGCATCCTGTATGGACGCGTTCTGGCGCTCTACCTGCTGGGCCGGCGCAGCGACGCGGTGGCGGCACTCGCCCATGCGGCAAAACGCCTGCCCAAGGTGCTCAAGACCATGACCGCCGCCCGCCCCAAACCGCCACCGCTGACGCCGGGAATGGTCACCCACGGCGGCGACGACGAAGCCTGGCGCTATCGCATCGCAAGTCTCGAAACCTGGCGGAAATGCGAGGCGCTGGACTGGCTGAAGCAAACCGCCGGCCGCAAGCCCTGAGGCAAGGTCTTCGGGACGACAGAGCACGGTTCGCAACAGCTAAGCGCGGCAAGCCTGCGACCATGGCGCGCAGACGGGCGCAGATCAACTTCGCGAAAGTCGGCGCTGGCGACACGGCGGTTTTCGCCAGCTTTTCGGCCTTGGCCAACGGTCGGCTACTCACGGTTGAACTTCCGCAAGGGGGGGGGGGGGCGGGTGGGGGCGGGGCGGCGGGGCCCGGCTTAGCCGACCCCGCGCTGCGTTGCTGCCGGTCGTGTGCTGAGCCACAACCGGCGGCGCAGGCCGAGGACAGAATCAAATGCGGCTCTTCCCCCTCTTCGCCCCTGCTCCAGACCTCTTTGCTCACGCCTGCCCATAACTGTGTCACAATATCGCCCGTTGTGACACATGCAGGTTTCCCATGAAAACGATCACCATCCGCGAGGCGCGCGAAGGGCTTTCCCATCCGGAACAGCTTTTTGCCAGCGACGACGAGGTCATCGTCACCCGGCGCGGCGAGCCGGTGGCGCGCATCCTGCCGATCGCGCCGCGCGCGCATTTCCGCGACCTGCGCAGCTTCCTCGAAAGCCAGACCATGCAGACGGTGCCCAGCGAAGCCCTGCTGGCCGAAGACCGGGAAGACCGCGCTTGAGCGCTTACATCGATACCAGCGCGCTGGCCAAGTGCTACGTGCGCGAGCCGCAGTCGCTGCGCGTGCTGGAATGGGCCGACGCGCAGGACGCGCCGGTCACCGCGGCGCTGACTCTGGTCGAGTTTCGCTGCCTGTTGGGACGCCGTCGGCGCGGCGGGCAGATCGACGGCCAGCTCGAACAGCGCGCGCTGGCGGAGTTTGACAGCCATGTGCGCAGCGGCGCCTGGCGCATCCACCCGATGCCCTTGGGCGATTACGCCTCCGCCCGCGACCTGATCGACATCCTGCCGGCGGTGCCCCTGCGCGCGCTCGATGCGATGCACCTGGCGGCGGCGCGCAGTTGCGGCGCGACCCACTTCGCCACCGCCGACAAGATACAGGCCGACGCCGCCGAGGCGCTTGGGCTTGCCGTTCATCGTTTCTTCTGAAGACCATCATGACCGACACCACCCAAACCCCACCCGTCGACGAAAACCGCCTGATCGCCGAGCGCCGCGAAAAGCTCGCCGCCTGGCGCGCCACGGGCAAGGCCTTCCCCAACGATTTCTCGCGCGAGAATCTCGCCGGCCGGCTCGACGAACTCTACAGCGCCAAGACGCGCGAAGAACTCGAAGCGACGCCGATCGAGGTCAAGGTCGCCGGGCGCATCATGTTGAAGCGCGTCATGGGCAAGGCCAGCTTCGCCAGCATCCAGGACGTTTCCGGACGCATCCAGATCTTCGTCAGCAACGACATCACCGGCGAGGAGACGCACAAGGAATTCAAGGGCTGGGACCTCGGCGACATCGTCGGCTGCGAAGGCGTGCTGTTCAAGACCAAGACCGATGAACTGACCGTGCAGTGCCGCAGCATCCGCCTGCTGACCAAGTCGCTGCGGCCGCTGCCGGAAAAGTTCCACGGCCTCACCGACGTCGAGCAGAAGTACCGTGCCCGCGAACTGGACCTGATCACCAACGAGCAGACGCGCTTCACCTTCGTCGCCCGCAGCCGGATGATCCAGTCGATCCGCAATTACATGATGCACCACGGCTTCCTCGAGGTCGAAACGCCGATGATGCATCCCATCCCCGGCGGCGCCGCGGCCAAGCCCTTCACCACCCACCACAACGCGCTGGACATGGAACTCTTCCTGCGCATCGCGCCCGAGCTCTACCTCAAGCGCCTGGTGGTCGGCGGTTTCGAGAAGGTATTCGAGGTCAATCGCAATTTCCGCAACGAAGGCCTCAGCCCGCGCCACAACCCCGAATTCACCATGATGGAGTTCTACGAGGCCTACACGGACTACCGCCGCCTGATGGACTTCACCGAGGGCCTGCTGCGCCATTCGGCGCGCGAGGCGCTGGGCACCGAGGTGTTCGAGTACCAGGGCCGCACGCTGGATCTCTCCAAGCCCTTCGCGCGCCTGACCATCGTCGGCGCCATCCACCACTACCACCCCGGCTTCACGTTCGAGCAACTGAACGACATCGCCTGGCTGCGGCACAAGCTGACCGAGCTGCGCTTCGACCTCAAGGCGCCGCACATGAAGAACGCGGGGCTAGGCACGCTGCAGCTCGCATTGTTCGAGGAAACCACCGAAGCCGAGTTGTGGGAACCGACCTACATCATCGACTACCCCGCCGAGGTGTCGCCGCTGGCGCGCGCCAGCAACGACAATCCGGCGATCACCGAGCGCTTCGAACTCTTCATCGTCGGCCGCGAGATCGCCAACGGCTTTTCCGAGCTCAACGATCCCGAGGACCAGGCCGCCCGCTTCATGCAACAGGCCCAGGCCAAGGAAGCCGGCGACGAGGAGGCGATGTACTACGACGCCGACTACATTCGGGCGTTGGAGTACGGCCTGCCACCGACCGGCGGCTGCGGCATCGGCATCGACCGACTGGTGATGCTGCTGACCAATTCGGCATCGATCCGCGACGTCATCCTGTTCCCGCAGATGCGCCGCGAGTGATGCCGGAGTGAAGTCACCTCCGCTGGTTCCCGCCGAACCGGCGGCAGCCGGCGACGGCACGCCGTACTCGGCGCTTTACGACGACGTCTATCACACCGCCCACGGCGGGCTCGCGCAGGCCCGCCATGTCTTCCTCGCCGGCAACGACCTGCCGTCGCGCTGGCTTGGCGGCGAGCCCTTCACCATCCTCGAAACCGGCTTCGGCCTCGGCCTGAATTTCCTCGCCACCTGGCAGGCCTGGCGCGAGTCGCAAGCACGGGGCCGGCTGCATTTCATCTCGGTCGAGAAGCATCCGTTCCGGCGCGACGACCTCGCCGCGCTGCTGGCGGCCTACCCTGAACTGGCGGCACTGGCTGGGCCCATGCTGGCACAGTGGCCGTCGCTCTCGCCAGGCTTCCATCGCCTGCATTTCGATGGCGGCCGGGTAACGCTGACGCTGCTGCTCGGCGACGCATCGTCCCTGCTGCGACAGCTGGTGGCGCAGGCCGACGCCGTGTTCCTCGACGGCTTCGCGCCGGCGAAGAATCCCGACATGTGGTCGCCCGCCCTGCTCGCTTCCATCACGCGCCTGTGCCGGCCCGGGGCGACGCTGGGCACCTGGAGCGTTGCCGGCGACTTGCGCCACGCGCTGGAAAGCCTAGGCTGGACGCTGGAGCGCCGCCCGGGATTTGCCACCAAGCGCGAGATGCTCTGCGCCACCCTGGCCAACGCCGTGTCGCCAGCGCCGACTTTTGGAAATGGGCCGCTGGGACATGACCGCCGCGCCATTGTCATCGGCGCCGGCCTTGCCGGCACCGCCGTCAGCGAACGCCTCGCCGAACGCGGCTGGCAGGTGGCACTGTTCGAGCGCCACTCACGGCCCGCACAGGAAGCCTCCGGCAATCCGGCCGGCATCCTGCTGCCCCATCTGGCAAAAGACGATGCGCTGGCGGCACGCCTGTCACGCGCCTGTTTCCAGTATGCGCTGCGTCGCCTCGCAGGGCTTCCCGGCGTGCGCTGGTCGCCCTGCGGCGTACTGCAAGTGGCCCGCGACGCCGCACACGAAGTCCTGCAGCGAGCGACGATCGAGCAGGTCATGCCGCCTGCCGACTTCGCCGCCTTCCTCGAGCGCGAGGCCGCGACACGCCTGATAGGCCACGCGGTGGTGCACGGCGGCTGGTGGTTCCCCGGCGGTGGCTGGGTCAGCCCCGGCAGCGTCTGCAACGCCCTGCTTGCGGCCGGCGGCGAGCGCATCGATGCACGGTTCGATACCGAGGTCGCGTCGATGCGGCAGACGGCCGATGGCTGGCAGGCCTTCGCTGCCGACGGCCAATTGCTCGCAGCCGCGCCGCATGTCGTCCTGGCCAATGCCCATGCCGCCAATCGCCTGCTGCCCGCGCCCTTGCCCCTGACACCGATTCGCGGCCAGGTCAGCTACCTGCCGGAGGACGCCCATGAACGCCTTTCCTTCCTGCGCCACGTGGTCTGCCGCGGCGGTTATCTGACACCGGCGGATGCGGGCACGGCCTGCTTCGGCGCCAGTTTCGACAGCGGCGACGCCGACCTGGCGATCCGCGTTGCCGACCATGCCGGCAACCTGCAACGGCTCGACGAACTGCTGCCGGGCATCGCCGATGGACTCGATGCGGCACAACTCGCGGGGCGCGTCGGCCTGCGCAGCGCGGCGCCTGACCGGCTGCCGCTGGTAGGCCAACTGCCCGACACGGATGCGGCCGCCACCGGCGCCGCAACGCTGGAAAACCTGCCGCGCCGAGCCGGCCTGCACGCCCTGCTCGGCCTGTCGGCGCGCGGTATGGTCTGGGCACCGCTGGCGGCGGAACTGCTGGCAAGCCAACTCGACGGCGAACCGCTGCCGATCGAGCGCGACCTGGTCCGCGCCGTTGACCCGGCGCGCTTCCACCTCCGCGCGCTGCGCCGCGCCACACCGGGTTTGTAACAGATGTAACAGCCGATTGCGGCCGTCCCGTACGGCGCTGGTGGAACGTTAATGTGTTCATGCGAATCACTCACAAGGAGCACACCATGGAAGCAACGCAAGCAGGCCACGCCCACATCGCCGCACCGCAAACCCACCCGCTGCTGCTGGTCGCGGCGGCCTCCGTCACGATCCTCAGCCTGGCCGGAGTCGGCGTGCTCGCCGGCTGGCTGCCCGGCCCCGGCGCGCGAACCGCCGATCCTGCCAAGCTGGCGGCGACCACGGCACCGGCACCGATCTCCATCCAGCAGACCGTCACGGTTCCCAAGGAGCAGGCCAAACCGGCAAGCAAGCCCGTCGAACGCGCGCCGAACGTCGCCCGCCGGACCGAGTACGCGCCGACCTATACCCGCGTCTCCTCGCGACAGGAACCGGCTCCCGAATACGCCGTAGCGCCAGCGCCGCCCGCAAGGGATACCGCCTCCGGCGCCGCCGGAGGCATAACTTATGTGGGCTCGTCGCAGCGGGAGGCGATCTGCGCCGACTGCGGCGTGGTCGAGGCCGTGCGGGAAGTGGCGCTGGAAGCCAAAGGCAGCGGTGGCGGCGCGGTCGCGGGCGGCCTGGTCGGCGGCTTGATCGGCAATCAGATGGGCCGCGGCGCAGCGCGCGATATCGCAACCGTACTGGGAGCGGTTGGTGGCGCCTTTGCCGGCAACCACCTGGAAAAAGCCGTCAAGGAAAGCAAGCGCTATGACGTGGTAGTCCGCTTCGAAGATGGCAGCACACGGACCTTCAGCAGCGACACGCCACCTGCGTGGCACAACGGCGACCGGGTGAAGCTTCAGAACGGCTTGCTGATCATGGGCGGCGGCAGTACAAACGGCGGCGTTGGCGCAACCTGAGCGGATATTCCTGCGGTCTCCGGCATCGGCGGCCCCTGCAGCAACACGGCAATGCGCTGCGTCGATTCGCGCAGTTCGACCACCCAGCCGGGCTCGTCGGCCAGCGCCGGACGCAGCGACTGAAGCTGATCGCTGACTTCGTGCCCATCCCATCCGGAGGCGACCAGCAGTTTCATGGCGATCGTCTCGGCTTCAATGACATGCTGCGGCCGATAGCTGGCACGCAGTGCACGCGAACCAGCGAAGGATGCGGCGGATGCCACTGCGGTAGTCGCCACGGCGGAGCTGGCGGCGGTCGTTGCCGCGGTCGTCGCCGCGCTGCCGGAAATCAGCGCTCCAAGGTTGAGCACCGGAAACAGGATTTGCGCCGCCAGCGCGACCAAAATGCTGGTGGTGACGTTTTCGTCATGATGGCCGGCGATCACGTGGCTCATTTCGCGCGCCAGAATGAACGCCAGCGCCGCATCGTCCAGTTCAAGGCGGCGCACGCCGCGAAAGATCACCACCGTTCCTCCCGCACTCGATGCCGCGCCGGGATCGGCCTTGTCCGCAACCACGATGTCGAAGCGCGGAAACCGCAGGTGCAGGTCGGGGTGCTGGCGAAAGGCGATGTCAGCCAGACGCTTGCCGAGAGCCAGGATGCGCTGATCGAAGGCCCGGTCGGCCGCACACTCCGCTTCCGTGCATGAAGGTGCGTCCGTCGCGGTCACCAGTTGCAACTGCATGTCGAACTCGGAATACACGGCACTGAACCCTTGCAAAGGAGCCGGTGCGACGAGCTGCGTGCGGCCTTCCGGAGAGGTCGCGCAGCCGGTGACGAACAATAGCAAAAGCAGGGTAGGCAGAATGCGGAACATGGTTCGCGCCGGTTTTGGCTGCGGTAACTCTCGCCTTGAAGCGAGCACTTGTCAATCCGGAGTCAGCCGGGAATCTCCCGGGCAAGGCGCTCCAGCACGCGCTCGCGCCCCAGCACTTGCAGCACGGCATCGATCGACGGAGATTGCGGCTGTCCAAGCAGGACGATGCGCAGCGGAATCGCCAGTTGCGGCATTTTCAGGCCGGCCTCGGCGGCGGTCTGCTTGACGGCCTGGCCGAGCTCGGCAGCCTTCCAGTCGCAGTCCGCCAGCCTTTCGCTCAAGGCCGAGAGCCCTTTTCGCGCAGCATCTGTCAAATGCTGTGCCACGAGTTCGGCAGCCGGCACGGCTGCGACGAAAAACGGGTGAATGGCATCGGCAAGTTCGTTCAGGTTTGACACGCGGTCGCGATAGAGGATGGCGACTTCGGCCACGTCGGGCCCGCCGGCGACTGCCACGCCTTGCGCCGCCAGGCGGCGGGTGGCCTCCGCCGCGAGCCGCTGCGGATCGGCCAGCTTCACGTAATGCGCGTTGAGCCAGTTAAGCTTCTCGGTGTTGAACTGCGCGGCCGACGCCGTGATGTGGTCCAGGTCGAACCACTTCACGAACTGCTCCATGCCGAACACTTCCTCGTCGCCGTGTGACCAACCCAGGCGTGCGAGGTAGTTGAGCACCGCCTCCGGCAGGTAGCCATCCTCTTCGTACTGCATCACGGATACGGCGCCATGGCGTTTCGACAGCTTCTGGCCATCGTCGCCGAGAATCATCGACAGGTGGGCATACTGCGGCACCTGTGCGCCGAGCGCCTGCAACAGGTTGATCTGGCGAGGCGTATTATTCACGTGGTCGTCACCGCGGATGACATGGGTGATGTCCATGTCGCGATCATCGACCACGACACAGAAATTGTAGGTCGGCGTGCCGTCCGCGCGAGCGATGACAAAATCATCGAGTTCGCCGTTGGCGAACTCGATGCGCCCCTTGACCTGGTCCTGCCAGCCCACGACCCCGTCCTTCGGATTGCGAAAGCGGATCGCCGGCGCTACACCGGCGGGAGGCTCCGGCAGCGTTTTGCCGGCTTCCGGGCGCCAGCGGCCATCGTAGCGGGGCTTTTCCTTGCGCGCTTCCTGCTCCGCCCGCAATGCATCGAGTTCCTCCCTCGACATGTAGCAGCGGTACGCCGTGCCGGCCTCCAGCATTTCAGCGATCACCTGCCGGTAGCGATCCATGCGCTGCATCTGGTAGAACGGGCCCTCGTCATGCGCCAGGCCCAGCCAACGCATGCCATCCAGAATCGCCTGCACCGCCGCGGGCGTCGATCGCGCGACATCGGTATCCTCGATGCGCAGGATGAATGTTCCGCCATGGCGCCGGGCATAGGCCCAGGAAAACAGCGCCGTGCGGGCGCCGCCGATGTGCAGGAAACCGGTGGGACTTGGAGCGAAGCGGGTACGAAC
This sequence comes from Sulfuritalea sp., assembly GCA_016716965.1. Lineage (GTDB taxonomy): Bacteria > Pseudomonadota > Gammaproteobacteria > Burkholderiales > Rhodocyclaceae > Sulfuritalea. Next base: position 25,094 of record JADJUP010000053.1, read on the forward strand.
CGTCATGGGATTTCCAGGCTGGCGAAATGCGCGAATTCTACGCCACGCCGCCAAGCAGATTGACCGCCGACGGGGCTTTGTGGTTAAATGCGCGGCTCTTTCGCGGGCGGTTAACTCAGCGGTAGAGTGCCACCTTCACACGGTGGAAGCCACTGGTTCGATCCCAGTACCGCCCACCAATTGCACATCCAAAGCAGCCCAGCAAATGGCCAGCACGCCGAGTAATTTCAAGGCTTCTGGCCATTTTCACGTCAACCGCCGCTGCGCGACTTCAGGTGTTGCCCAAGGTGCCGGTCGGTCTTGACGCTGTGATTGATGGTCCAGTCCATCAGCAGCAGCTTGATGCGAAAGGCCAGGTAAACCGGGTTCTCCGATTCCGCGCGTATCTCGGCACTGAGCTGCTGAAGATTGTCAAGAAAGCGTCGGTGCTGGTGCGTGTGTTCCTGGAGAAACATGTAGCGTGTCTCCTGCATCAGTGCCTGCTCGGTATCGAACTGTAGTCGCGCGTCCCTTTCGATGCGGGCGAGGATAGGCACGGTGTCGGCGAGGCGTCCCTCGCGAACCGCGGTAGCCAGCGCATTCATCTGGCTAAGCAGAATTCGGTGCTGGCTGTCGATTTCGGCCACACCACAACTGTATTCCTCGCTCCAGGTCTGGGTAAGCTCGTTTTCTTCGATGCCTTCCGTACGGCCACTGCGCAGGAATTCGTCGCAACGCGTCAGATAGAAGCGGGCCGGTGCATCGTCTGGTGCCTCCTCGAGGCACCGGACGAGGCGCGTCCTTGCACGAAAGATGTCGCCCACGAAATAGAACGCCAATGCCTCCTCGAAGCGCTTGCGCGTGCGCTGCTTCGCCGCACGCATCGAGGGTGGGTCAGCGTCGAAAACCTCATACACCGACTGCGCTTCCTGCTTGCCCTTGACCCGGCGGCGGGCCAGGAAGCGGATCTTGTAGCGTGACGGATCTTCGAGGCTGTGCAACGTATGTTCGCTGATGAGGAACGGTACACCGTAGGTCTTGGACATTTGTTCGAGTCGCGAAGCCAGGTTAACCGCGTCACTGATGACGGTACCCTCCATTCGCCCGATGCCGCCCACGGTGCCCAACATGACGATTCCGGTATTCACGCCAATGCCGATCTGGATCGGTCGATACCCTGCACGCGCCCGCCCCTTGTTGTAGATCTCCAGCCGCCCGAGCATGGCCAGGGCTCCCTGCACCGCGTCGTCGGTGCTCTCCGGAAACAGCGCCATGATGGCATCGCCGATGTACTTGTCGATCAATCCGCGGAATGGAACGATCATTGGCTCCATCTGCGACAGGTAGGAGTTCATGAAGTCGAAGTTTTCCTGCGGCGTCATGGTCTCCGACAGTCCGGTGAAGTTCCGGATGTCGGCGAACAGGATGGTCATCTTGCGTTCCGTCTGCATCCCAAGCCGAACGGCACGGACATTGTCGATGGAGAGGAAATGCAGAAACTCGCGAGGAACGAACCGACCGAAGGCCTTTTCGGTGTCGACCAGTTGCTCGCGCACGTGCGCGAGTTCGGCCCGCAATTGGGCCAGTTCGGCTTCCAGCGACAACTGGCGTGTACCGGGGAGTGAGTCCTTGTCCAAACGATCGTCGATTCGAGTTGATCCGCCATGCGAAGCACAGGCATCGGCCTGCGTCGCTCCACGTTTGCTTTCCCTGAACGGGCGCCGCCACGATTGCCGGCGTACGCAGACAGTTTAGCGGGTGTTGGCAGTCACAGGCTGATCAGCCGACAAGGTGCAGGCGTTCGGAGCCCTCTGACTCGGGAAACAACGATCCGGCCCTCTGGTTTTCCGCGAGCAACAGCGAGAACTCCTCAGCGCTGACGCCCTGCGAAAATCGATATCCCTGGAGAACATCGCAACGCGCTCGCCGCAGGAAGCTGACCTGGCTGGCATTTTCCACGCCAGCCGCGACCACCTTCAGGTTCAGGGCATGTCCCATCGCAATGATGGTGCGGGTGATGGCAACGGCCTCGGTATCGTTGGGCGTGTCCTGGATGAAAGAACGGTCGATCTTGATGGAATCGATCGGAAAGCGGTTGAGGTAGCTGAGGCTGGAATATCCGGTGCCAAAATTGTCCATCGACAATCGAATTCCCAGGTCATTGAAACGATGAAGCAGCGTGAGGCCGGCAGGTGCATCCTTCATCAGCGTGGTTTCAGAGATTTCCAGATTGAGATAGTGCGGATCGAAGGTCATCGCCTTCATGAGGGATTCGACTTTTTCCACCGCCATCTCGTCCGCAACCTGTGCGCCGCAGTAGTTCACCGCGACGAAAAGTTCGCTATCGAACTCCTTGCGCCATTGAATGTTGTGCTCCAGCGCCGTGCGCAATACCCAGTCGCCAACCCGCTCCGCGAGTCCCGCCTCCTCCAGCATGGGTACGAAGAACTCCGGGCTCACGTATCCGGCTTCGGGCCTGAACCAACGCAGAAGCGCCTCGGCACCAACAATCCGACCAGTTTCCCCGGACACCAGCGGCTGATAGAACACCTTGAGTTCCTGGCGATCGATCGCCCGATGCAAGCGATCCCGCTGCTGGATCTGATCCGAGAGTTTGTCGTTCTTCTGTGGAAACCGGTAAGTATTGCCACCTGCCTCCGCGGCCAGATACATCGCAGCGTCGGCGCTGCGGGTGAGTGCTTCCGCGTCTTCGCCATCGCGAGGAAACATGCTGATGCCAATGCTGGCGGAGACATAGACGCCGGAATGCTCGACATACAGCGTTCGGCCCAGTTCCTGCTGGATCCGGTTCGCTTGCGCCGCCGCCTCGTCCGGCGAACCAACATCCGAAAGCACAATGGCGAACTCGTCACCGCCCAGGCGCGCCACGCAGTTTCCGGCATCGACCGAGGCAAGCAGGCGCGCCGACACTTCCTGCAAAAGCATGTCGCCGGCGCTGTGTCCCACCGACTTGTTTATCTGGTCGAAGTGATCAAGGTCGATAAGCATCAGGGCCGCAGAGCGCTTGTCGCGCCGTGCGGCAATGATGGCCTGTTCCAGCCGGTCGCTGAACAGGATGCGGTTCGGCAACGACGTCAGTGCATCGTAATGCGCCAGGAACTGCATGCGCTTCTTGATGGTCTTGTGCACGGTAATCTCGGAGAACACCGCGACATAGTTGACGATCTCGCCCGCATCGTTCTTCACGGCGCTGATGTTCATCCACTCGACGATGACCTCACCATCCTTGCGGCGATTGCGAATTTCACCGTGCCACTCGCCACGATTCGTAAGCGAGCGCCACATGTTGCTGTAGAACGCCTTGTCCTGTTGCCCGGAGTTAAGGATGCTCGGCGAGTTTCCGGCAACTTCGTCTGCGCTATAGCCGGTAATTTCGGAGAAGCGGCGATTGACCATCAGGATCTTGTTGTCGCTGTCCGTGATCATGACGCCTTCGGCGCTGTTCTCGAAGACGTGGGACGCGAGTTCAAGCTTGCGCTCGGCAATTTGCCTGGCGCGATCCTGTTCACGCGATTCGAGCGCATGCGATAGGTTCTCGGCCAGGTTGCCAAGCAACTGCTGCTCTTCGGCATCCGCCAGATCCTCCGCCGGGCCCACTATGCAGATGCCGCCCGCGATCCTGCCGCGGATTCTCAGCGGCAGGTGCGCTAGACCATGATCGTCGAACAAGCGAGCGCCTGCCCCCAAGGCCGGACCGACATCGCCAAGCGAAGAAAAGAAGCAGCAATGACCAGCCTCGAACGTCTTGCTGTCAGTGGCATCCGTGGCCATTCTGGAGCGCAGTATCGATGTGATGGACTGAGCCAGGTCAGGATGCTCGCCGATGACAACCATCGCCGGCAGGTCGTCGTCGTTCGAATAGACCCATGCCAGCGGGAAACCGCCGGTTTCATGGAGGATGTCCACGGTTTCCTGAATCAGAGTCGGGCAGTCCCGCGTTTTCAATATCGATTCATTGGTCTCACTGACGACGGCGAGGGTACGGTTAAGGCGCAGGATGTGGCGCTGCGCAGCTTTTTGCTCGGTCACGTCGAGCAGGATGCCGACGATTCCGCCGACCGCCGACTGGGTTGTCGAAAACACCGCCTTGAAGAAGACAACGTCGCGCTCCCCGCCGTCCGACGACTTGACGCGTGCTTCATAGGTTTGTTTGCCACCGCTCGCAAGCAATTCCCGGTCAGCCTTGTCATACACCTCGGCAAGATGTGCCGGAGCGATATCGAATACCGTCTTGCCGATCATGGCCTCGCTGGTGGTGCCATAGAAATCCTCGAAGGCCTTGTTGACCCCGATATAGCACCCGTCTGAATCCTTAAAAAAAACGGGTGTTGGAATCGCGGTCAGCAACTGTTCGACGAAATTCAGGTTTTCAGTCAGGGCTTCGTCAAGGTGGCGATGCGCCGTGGTGTCCTCGCCAATCTCCAGGATGTGCGATGGCGTACCGTTCCCGTCGAACAAAGCGATTTTTTTCAGCCTCACCCAGCGGGTGGAACCATCACGCATCCTGATCGCCTGCTCCGGCATCTCGACCAAGCCCTTTTCGGCGATGGCGGCGAGATCGGATTCGGTATCCTGCTCGGCCTGCTTGCCCTGATACAGATCCTTGCTCGACCGTCCCAGCAGCGCCGACTTTTCCAGGCCGAATATCTTCGCTCCAGACTGATTCACACGCGCCACCGTAAGATCCGAGGCTCGCTTGAGGACGATCATGCTTGGAATGTGCTCAAAAATTGAATCGAGCAAAGCATGCGAATCCTGCAACTGGGCTTCGGTTTCCTTGCGACGCTCCACTTCCGACTTCAATACCTCCTTGTCGAGTGCAAGCTGTAGCGTTCTCAGGGCAACCTGTTCATGCATCTCCTCAGAGCGTCGCAAAAGCAGATACGTCAGCACCGCGACAAGAAACCCGCACGAAAGAAGCAGGACCAGCTCTGTGGTGGCTATGGGTGTCGCGTTCCAGGCGTCAGGAAAGCTTGTACGCAAGCCAAGTTTGGCGCCACCCGAAAGGAGAATATCCTGGCTGATGGCACCTTCCCTCAAGCTGTCTCCCGCCAGCAGCAACGGCTTTCCCACGGAGCCATCACGATCGAAATACTCAAGCCTGATCGAGTACCCTTCCGCCTTCAAGTCATCCAGATTCAGTGCGACGGACAGATCAGCCAGGGAAATCCTCGCAACCGCCCTCTCTGCCGAGCGGACCGAACCGCTTGCAGCATCGTTAGAGATTGCCCGGGCAAAGCTAAGATATTCCTCGCCAATCGAGATTTTCAATGTTCCCGTGCCAGCAAGGTCGACGCCCGAAGCGCCATCGTCAGCGATTTCCGCTCGGACAATCCCGACGCCAGGACCAGCCTTCCGCTCGAAACCAAGTGCTGGCCATCCATCGCGGGTGAGTTCCAGGCGATGCAGTGTGCGATTGCTCGAAAACAACTGGCTGGCAACACGCTCAACTCCAGTCTGGTCGCCCTGCCGAGTTGCATCCAGCAGCATCGCAGGCGCCTGCTCGGCTTGTCGGATCAGGGATTCAAGAAGAGTCGCACGCAAGCGCGCGTCCCGGACCGCATCCTGACTTCTCGCCCCCAAACCATGGTGATCGCGCATGTAGTACCCGCCCACAGGAATCATGAACAGGATCCCGGCCAGGATTGCAGCCACCTGCGCACCCAGTCTCGCAGCGACGAATCTCCGAAGTGTGCTTATCAATTTTGGCAACCAGTTTCCGGAATATGAGAAAGCAGGACGACAGGCCCGACGATTTTCGCGGCTGACGCCGTACTTCCACGGCGCCTGCGTCGCCGAACAACCAATGCCGGGGAATGCGTCAGTTTTAATGCAAGTTTGAAGCCTGCATTGCCATCTATCAACAAATTATAAGGTTCAACCTTTTCCGGATCGTGTGCGCCCTTGTCACTCAACAATCACGCACGTCGCGCCAACCGGTCAATCTGCTGATGGCCGAATTCGGCCGAAAAAAAGGGGCGTCGCCGCCCCTTTGATTGAATCCTGCGGTACTCAGGCCTTCTTGGCCCAGGCCACGCAGTAGCCCTTGGGGGAAACTTCGGTGTCGCCCGGGAAAATCTTGCAGCCACCCTTATCGGCCGGAGCCTTGCCGGGGACGAACTGCACACAAGTGGCGCAGCTCTTGTCGCCTTCGGGCGAGTCCTTGTACTTCATCGAAGTGCGCATCGCATCGTTCTTAGCAGCGAAAGCGACCACGGGAATCATTGCCAGAGCAGCACCACCCAACTTGAGCATCTTGCGACGAGACTGATCCATTCTTTATTTCTCCAGTAAAAGTCCTCCAGTTATTGGAGGCCGACCGTAACTGTAGCAAAAATCGTGTCCGATTTGAACACGACAGAAATTTGCCTCCGAAAACGCTTGGAAGCAAGCTCCCATATGAACCAATAAGCACCCGGATGGTTCCCGCTGAAGCAGCGATGACCAACGTCACCAATTTGCCTGCCCAATGCAGTTTTATTGGCCTAGCCATCAATATGGCAGCTTTTTCACTTACATCGGAGCTTGCCGCGGTCCGCTGTGGCAACGCTCGCAGGAAAAGAAAGTTATGAAAGCTACCCTGTCGTGACACATCCCGCAGTACTTTCCGCGAAATATTTCGCTCATCGAAACCGGGTTCGCACCGGCCTGCGCGACAAAAGGCGCCGGGTGACAGTTCGAGCAGTCCAGCCACTGCGTATGTGCACGATGGGGAAATACGACCTGTGGCATTTCTCGTGTGTTCTTCATCAACACGTCCAGATCCAGCACGGTCATCGTCTCTTTTTCCGAAAGTCCGGCACGAGGGGCAATGGCGCCCGATCGCAAAGCCGCCATCCAGTCGGGAAAACCGATCGCATCCCGCTTGAGCAGACGCGTCGCTTCGTCGATTTTCTGCAGTCGCGGATAATCCGGGTTTGATTCGTCGTGAATCGGGTTTAGTGACAGCGCACGCCGCGCAGGGTGCAATTCTTCCGCTTGCGGTTCAGCGGCAGACTGTGGAAGCTCCTCCGCAGGTGCGACGTTCGGCGCTGCCTTGAGCAACGCCAGCAGGAATCTGTCATCGGCGGCAGCGGAGTCTGTGAGCCCCGCGGGTACGAGCAAGACCATTAGGCAGCAGAGGCCGGCCAAACGGTGCCTGCGAATCGCGGACAATGCGGCAAATGCAGTCACAGTTTCCGAAGCGCCAACCCTTCTGGACGGCGGATGCCGAGCCAGAACATCGCCGCCTAGTTTCCGGGACGCAGCAGGGCTACCCCGCCATAGCTGCCGACCCACAGAGCGCCGTCGGGCGTGGAGGTCATGGCGAAGATGTTATTGGCAAACAGGCCATCCGCTGTCGTCATGGATTTCGAAAATTTCCCGTTCTGCCAGCGGGTAAGGCCGTTGTTGGTACCGATCCAGAGCTGCCCCTTGCCATCGATGTGAAGGGCGAAGACATGATTACCCGGCAAACCCTCGGCCGTGGTGTAACTCTGCCAGCGACGTCCGTCAAAGCGCGACAAGCCGCCGCCCCAGGTACCCGCCCATATCTGTCCTTGTGCATCGACTTCGAGTGCCACCACGTAATTCGGGTTGTAGGCGACATCGACATCCTTCAGCCCCATTTCCTCCTTCTGCTTGGCGTGATGTACCGACTGCTTGCCGGGGTCATTCTTGAACGCTATGTCTTTCCTGACTCTGTCATAGGCTGCACCCAGACCCTTCGCGTGATTCCAGTTCTCCCATCGATTGTTGGCGAACCTCGCCATGCCACCTTCGGTCGCCAGCCAGATATCGCCGTTCTTTCCTTCCGAGAGTCCGTAAACCCAGTCGTTAGGCAGTCCACCCTTGGTGTTGTCAACGGTATAGAGGTCCCACTTGCTGCGATTATCAAGATCGCCGCCGCGGATACGATTGGCACCAGACCACGTCGCTATCCAGATATCGCCATTCTTTGCGGTAATCACGTCGTAAACGAAGGCATCGCCCAACCCGTCCGGAATGTTGTAGGTCTGCCACTTTCCGGTCTTCTCATCGAGAAGGGAGAGGCCACCGCCGTAAGTACCCACGGCAACCTTTCCCTTGACCTTGCCAACATAGAACATGCCATTCGACAGCAGTCCGTTCTTGGTGTCGAAAAGTTTGAAGCTGTCGTTCTTGGTGTCGTAGCGCACAACTCCGCCCGAGGTACCTACCCAGACTACCCCTCCCTCCGTATAGAGCGACTTGACATTCTTGTTGCCGACCCGAAAGTGGGTGAATTTCGCGGTGGCATCCACCGAGACCTTGCCTTCGCGAGCCGGCGGCGGGACAGGCGGATGCCCGGGACCCAGTCAGGTGGGTCGCCGCCCCGTAGCAGGCGCCACAGGGGGCTTTTGCGGGGTGGGCTCTGCTCCTATCGAAGCGCCGACCGGAACCAGCAGCAGGAAACCCAGCGCGAGGTGCCGGAACGAATCAATTGCCATTTTTGTAGTATTCATGTTCTTCACTTTGCCGCAATCCTGACCACGCCGCCCTTGGTGCCGGCCCACACGTTGCCACCGGGCGTCAACGTAATTGCATATACGTTCTCGTCGAGCAGGCCGTCCTTGGCACCGATCGTCCGCCAGTTGGTGCCGTCGAATCGGGACACCCCTTTGTTGGTACCGAACCAGAACACACCGGTCTCGTCCTGAGCCATCGAATAGACAATGTTTCCGGCCAGCCCGTTCTTGGTCGATAAACTCGTCCACTTGGCACCGTCCCAGCGACTGACGCCACCGCCCCAGGTACCTGCCCAAACGCTGTTGTCCTTGGCTATCAGAATCGAAAAGACGTAGTTGGGGTTGTAGGTGCCCATCCCCTGCACTTCGGTGGCAAGGTCGTGGCGTGAGCGGGTTCCCAAGCCAGTGTTCGGGCTTGTCGGTTGTCCCTCCGGATTGTCGGCGCCCAAGCCATCCTTGTGCGTCCATGACTTCCAGCGTTTGCCGTCGAACATCGATATGCCGCCCTCCGTACCGAACCAGACGCGCCCTTCCTTATCCACGCCGAGGCCATAGACCCACTCGTTGATCAACTCCTTGACATAGGTGGTGAACTTGCCGGTCTTTACGTCGAAACGATTGGCGCCGGCCCACGTGCCGATCCACAAATTGCCGTTCTTGTCGTTGGCGAAGGAATAGATCCAATAGTCCGCCAGGCCGTGCATCGGAAAGTAGGTCTTCCACTTGCCGTTCTTGTAGCGCGAAGCGCCTCCGGCATTGGTACCGAACCAGTTGTAACCCTGCGAATCGATTCCCATCGCGAACACATACTCATTGGCGAGTCCGTCGTTCCGGGTAAAGGTGCGACGGGGCGCGACCGTCTTCAGGTCTACTTCCATGACGCCGACCGAGGTGCCGACCCACAGCGAGTTACCTGCCTTGTCGTGCAGCAAGGCGAACGTGGTGTTGTTCCGTCTCGCACGACTTTCTCGCCCTGACCAAAAACTGTCGCGGATACGGCAAGTGACACCACCATCACTGCAAACCTGCAGCATACTTTCAAGAACATCGTACCAACTCCTTCAGCGCAGATTTCGCGCATAAAGAAGCGCGCTCAGTATCTCGTCGTCCTTCAAAATCCCCATGAACGGGGGCATCAGGGTCTTGCCCATCTTCACCGACTGAAGAAGCACCATGTCCGGTTGCATCAAGCGCTCCTTGGCGGAAAAACTCGGCGCCTGCTGGATCACGGGAATGCCGTTCATCCCAGGCACAGCACAAGCATGTTGTAACACGCTGTCCCTGGCGAGATCGCCGCCAGCGCCTCACTGGAAACGGCGAGCGTCGCACATCCGGAGAGAATGGCCGCAATAAATCGCTTTGACATCATTTTCCGTCTCCTCGACGGCGCCCCTTCTTTTCCTTGGCGCCCGAAATGGTGAGCAACTTCTTCTTGAATTGATCCGCCTTTTGAACGTCCACCGCCAAGCCAAAATCCCCCGTCCGATACGCCTTCTCAAGCGTTTCTATGGCCAGGACGAAGCCATCGTCGGCGGCGCGATTGATCCAGGCAAGCGCCTCCTTGCCTTTGCGCTGCTCTTCCGGAATATCCAGCTCGCCACGAATGTACGCCTGCGCGATGGCACCGATCGCCTGCTTGTGCCCGGCTTCGGCGGCGCGCAGGTAAAGCGCCCTTGCTTCCTTGACGTCCTTGGCCACGCCTTCACCGTTTGCAAGCATCCCACCGAGCCCGAAAATTCCATCGAGGTTTCCGGCGGCTGCCGACTTCCGATAATAGGAAACCGCTTCCTCGTCCGAATCAGCGGCGTCCAGTATCGAAGCCAGCACAGCCTGTGCCTCGGCATGTCCGGCATCGGCAACCTTGCGCAACAAAGGTATCGCGGTTGAAAAATCCGCGCGCCGATAGGAAACCATTCCCGCCGCAAAGTCTTCCTCCTGCCCGGCGCCGGCCTGGCCCACACCAAGCCCGAACACCAGCAATCCAATGGCTGCAGCCCGCGAGCAACCCTTGCATGAAACCGATCCAGCCATTCAATTCACCTTGTCAGTGTGGCAATACGCACAATCCAGCCGCAACGTTCTACGTCATTCGCAGCGCCTCGAACTCCTCCAGTTTCCGGTAAAGGCTCGAGAGTCCTATTTCCAACTGCTGTGCCGCGGCCTTGCGGTCACCGTCGCACTCCTTGAGTACGCGAAAGATGATATCAGCTTCCGCGCGGCGAACCTGCTCCCGCAGGCTCCCACCCGCGACGCCAGCCTTCGGGTCACGCATCGGCCGGTTGCTGCGTGCCGACAGGCCTGGTGGCAAATCGCCGATCGTTATACGGCCGCCGTCAGCCATGATGAAAGCGCGACCGAGCACGTTCTCCAGTTCCCGCACGTTGCCTGGCCAGCGGTATTCAAGCAGCAATTCCTCCGCCGCCGGGTCAAGTTCGATGTGGCTGTCGCCCTTCGATTTGAGTGTTTGCAGGAAAAACCGGATCAGCAGGGGTATGTCTTCCACCCTGTCGCGCAAGGGTGGAAGGTCGATGTGGAACTGTGAAATCCGGAAAAACAGGTCTTCGCGGAACGTTCCGGCGGCCACCATTGCCGGTAGATCACGGTTGGTCGCCACCACGATCCGCGTATCGACCTTGCGCAACTGCTCGCCTCCAACCGGACGGATCTCCTTGTCTTCGATTACATGGAGCATTTTTGTTTGCATGTGCAGGGGCAACTCGCCGATTTCGTCCAGAAACAGCGTCCCGGTATCGGCTTGGGCAAAGAGGCCCTTGCGCGCCTGTGCGGCACCGGTGAATGCACCCTTGGTATGCCCGAAGAGTTCGCTTTCCAGCAGGTTCTCCGGAATCGCGCTGCAGTTCACAGGTATGAAGGGCGCCTCGGCGCGCGCGCTCTGGTCATGAATCGAGCGCGCCAAAACGCCCTTGCCGGTCCCGCTTTCGCCGGTGATCAGGACCGTATTCCCAATTGATGCCACCCGCAGCCAGTCGTTCGACGCCATCATGGCGCGGAGTAAACTTGAACGGGTGTTGTCCCGCTCGGCACTGACGAACTTCCGCAGGCGACGTTTTCGCCTTAATCCCAGCAGTCTGCGCCTGGCGCAGCCGATAGAGGAGTTCCTCGCTGTCGACCGGCTTGACCATGTAATCCATCGCGCCCGCGCGCAGGGCCTCGACCGCCGTCTGTACCGAAGCAAACGCGGTCACCATGATGAACGTGGTCGGCACTCCGGCGCCTTTCATGCTTCGTACCAGTTCGACCCCGTCACCATCCTGCATGCGGATATCGCAGATCGCCAGATCGACGTCGCCACGGACCAGCTTGGCCGCGGCATCCTTGACGCCGGAGGCCATGTCCACCGAGTACCCGGCACGGCGCACGGTCGCGGCAATGATCTGCCGGAGGGCCAGTTCGTCATCGATGATCAGTACGTGCATCCACGTTCTCCTAAGGCATTGCGTCAGTCGGCACCGGCAGGGCGATGCGCACGGTGGCGCCCTGTCCCGCAACCGATGTCACCCGAATGTCGCCACCGTCCTGCTGGACCAGGCTACGGCAAAGCGACAGGCCAAGGCCCGAACCGCGCCCCGGCGGCTTGGTGGTGAAATGCGCATCGAATACCCGACCGAGGTTCTCGGGAACTATGCCCGGACCATTGTCGGATACCGTGAGCACGACATAATCGCCATCGAGCCGGGTTTCGACCCGGATAGTCGGCGCATGTTCCTCCCGTCCTTCCAGGGCATCCGCCGCATTGATCAGCACATTCATCAACACCTGGACGATATGGTCGGACACCACGTATAGCGCAGGAAGGCCCGCCGCCAGGTCCTGCTGCAGCGATACCCCGCGAAACCGCTTGTCGAAACTGATAAAGGTGCATGTGCTTTTGATCAGCGCATTGAGGTCGATGAAGGTGGGAATCAACGGACGTTGCAGGGAGAATTCGCCGATCTGGCGCGTGATGGTCATTACCCGCCGTGCCTGGTCGAGGATCAGGTCAATCTGGTGATCGGCGCTGCGTGCCGAATAGCCGCCCTGCTTTCGCGACGAGGTTTTCCGCGAGTCCGACAATGGCCGCCAGCGGATTGTTTATTTCGTGTGCTACCGCCGCGGCGAGGGAACCTACCGCCGCCATTTTCTCGGTATGGAAATGCTGCTGCCTGCTCAACTCAAGCTCGCTGTCGCGGGATCGAAGCTCGGCTTCCATGTCATTGACGGCGGACATGAGGTCGCCGAGTTCGTCGCCGCGCGTAACGGCCAGCGGTGCGCCCCGGTAGCCGCGGATTATCTCGCGCGCCGCTGCGGCGCCGATATCCCGCAGAGCTCACGGAAAAAGGTTGCTGATAACCCGACCATCATTACCCCGATCACCATCAGGGCGAACAGCTCCAACGTCAAGCGATGGAAGACTTCGCGGTATTCCTGCATGACAGCTGCTTTTTCGCATGGTTGTCGGAGGTCATCCGATCGAGGTGGAGCACCAGATTGTGGAGTTCCTCCCGCAGTTCGCCGATCAGCGCGCGCGAGGGCTCCCTCTGCAGAGCGGCATTGATCCGATCCAGCTCGGATAAATGACGCCTGGTTTCATCGCTCGCCCAGCCGATGCGCCCAAGCATCGAGATCACCGTATCGAGGTCAAGCGTGATGATCTTTGCCGCACCGGGGATGTCCTTGGCGAAGTATTGCTCATTGACTGCCAGAACGGCATGGGAAACCGCAAAGTTGAGCGCGATTTGCTGCTCGTCCTGGACATGGACCGCCTCAATTGCCCGACCGCCTCGAACAGTTGGCTGCGCTCCCACCCGATAACCATCGTCGCCAGCAAAAGATAGATCAGCAGCCCCCCGAGTACCCGCGAACCAGTCCGTGAAAAACTGGTCGACCGGGCTCCACCGGTCTCCGCGGGGAAAAGCGATTCCGGAACTTCGACGGCGGACTTGACGCTTTGCGACATCGTTATCGAGACGAACCAATGTTCCGGTGAAGATGGGAGGAAAGGTACAATTATCGAAGATGTATCGCCTGTCCGCAATGCGTCGCCAACAAGGAAATCCTGATGTCCTCAAAATGGTTCGCTTCAGCCGCGCTCGTGATTGCGCTTCTCCCTGCTGGCCCAGCCCATGCGACTCCGCTCGACGACGAGCTGAAGGCACTTGAAGCCGGCAGCAACCCGAAGGCGGTCGAGGTGCTCACCCGGCTCGCCAACGAAGGTAACGCGATGGCCCAGTTCCGCCTTGGCGGGCTTTACTATCATGGACAAGGCGTTGCGGAAGACGAAAACATGGCGATCTACTGGTGGAAGAAATCCGCCGCCGCCGGCAATGCGGAAGCCATGTACCAGATCGCCCATGCCTATCTGTTCGGCAGCGGCGCCGCCAAAAGCGTCGCCGATCCCGACAAGGAAGCCGCGATCTGGTATTTCCAGGCCGCGAGTGCCGGTCACGCCGAGGCTGCCTATACGCTGGGGCTGCTGTTCATCGCCGGCAAGGGCGTGCTGGAAGACAAGAACGAAGCGATCCGTTGGTTCCGTGTCGCTGCAAGCAAAGGCCATGTCGAAGCGCGCAAGGCCATGGAGACGACCGAAAAGTCCGTCGCCCAGTCCGCGAAGCCCAAGCGCTGACAGGCGTTCGGCTGGCAAGACGCCAGCCTGCGCCCCCTTGCGGCGCCACCTCTTACTTGACGATGGTGCCGATCGTCACCGCCACGTTGCTGGAGCCGACAGCCACCGGCGCCGAGAGTCCCTCGAAATCACCGGGCTGGGCCAGCGCGTCGCCTTTGCGCGAAATGCGTGCTCCGATGACCACCGACTTGGCCGATGACAGGCGGACGTTGGGGGCCATCGACATCGTATCGTCTAGCCGGAAGGAATAAGGCAGCCTGGCCGCGTTGATGCGCGCCATGGCGAGCGGGATGCGCGATCCATCGACAGCGCGGGCGAAGACGAACAGGGTGCCGTCGGCAGGCAGTTTGCCGGCCAGGTCGGGGGCCAGTACCACGGTACCGGAAACGAAAGCGGGAGGCGCTGCCGGCCCATCCGGGGAACCGCCGGTGGCCGCCGCTGCGACCTGCGAACCGCTGCCACCCAGGCGACGCTCGGCATCGGCAATACTCCGGCTGATACTCTGCGCGGCGCTTGAGTCCGTTGGCACCAGGGTCAGGATGGTGCGCCAGTCCTGGATCGCCCTGGCATAGTCGCCGCGCTCGAACGCCGCCGTGCCGGAAAGGGCCAATGACTTGATATGGCGGGGATCGAGGCTCAGCGCGCGGGCAATGATCTTCTCAGGTTCGCCACTGAGGCGCCGCCCCTGCGCCATGGCAACGATGTCCGCATAGTCGGCAAGCATTGTCGCATTGGGCGGCAGGATCGCCGTGGCACGTCCGAATGCCTCGGCCGCTTCGGCATAGCGTCCCAGCGTGGTGTAGGAACGGCCCAGCATCAGCCAGCCCTCGCCGTCGTTGGGATTGTCCTGAAGGCGTTCGGCCAGCTTGGCCGCCATGCCCTGGATCTGCTGTGGCGACAGGGAGTGATTGCCGGCGGTATCCACCGCAGGCTGCGGCTTCAGCGAATCCGGCGATCCGAGCATGGCGTACAGTCCAATCGCCAAAGCCGGCACGGCAACGCCGATGATCGACGCCAGGACGCGCTTGCGTGCGCTTGTCTGGGCCGAGAACGCACGGCCCGCGGCGCCATCCTGAAGCGCCCGACGCTCCAGCTCAGCCTGTTCCTCGGCATACACTTGCGGGTCCAGCAAACCGGCCTGGCGCTGGTCCTCCAGGTCATTTAGCTGATCGCGCAGGACGGCGATGCTCAGCTCGCCGGAATTTCCCACCTGTTGATTCTTTTCCCGCAGCAACAGGGGCAGCAACAGCAGGGCCAGCACCGCCAGCGTCAACAGGGCAACGGCAACGACGAACACGCTCATGTACGATCACTCTCACGTTTTCCCAGCATTTGCGCTGCCTGCTGGTGTTCCGACTCGGTCAGTTCCGTCGCGACCTGGCTGCCGCGCTTGCGCAATTTCATCACCAGGAAGCCAAGGCTCAGTATCAGGAACAGGAAGGGGCCGCCCCACAGCAGCCAGGTAGTACTCTTGACCGGTGGGCGATACAGCACGAAATCACCGTAGCGCTGGACCATGAACTCGATGATTTCCTTGTCATTCTTTCCGGTGCGGACCATCTCCCGGATTTCACGCTTCATGTCGGTGGAAAACGACGACTGGGAGTCCGCGATGCTTTGCCCCATGCAGGTCAGGCAGCGCAGTTCTTCCGCCAGCTTGTTGACGCGGGCCTCGATCACGGGGTCGCCCACCGGCTGCGCCATGCCTTCGGCCGCCAGCGCGGACTGAAAACCTGTCGCAAGCAGCAGCGCCAGCAGCAACTGCCGTAGCGCCAGCGCCGACTTTTGCAGCATCGCCCTCAATGCGCCGATCGCGTCAGCCACGGGAGAGTTCTTCCGCCAGCGGAAGGATCTTGTTCTTGATCGCGTCGGCGGTGACCGGACCGATGTGCTTGTAGCGGATCACCCCGTTCTTGTCGATGAGGAAGGTTTCCGGCACGCCATAGACGCCGAAGTCGATGCCGACCCGACCATCCGCATCGACTGCTGAAACCTGGTATGGATCACCGCCATGCTGGTTGAGCCAGCTGATTGCCGCGCTGCGCTCGTCCTTGTAGTTGAGCCCGACGATGGTGATCTTCTTCTGCCGGTCGAGGTCGATCAGCACCGGATGCTCCTGGCGGCAGGAAACGCACCACGAGGCCCACACATTGAGCAGCCAGACCTGCCCGCGCAGGTCCTCCGGCCCGATGGTCTTGTCGCCGGCGTGCAACTGCGCCAGGCGGAAGGCAGGCACCGGCTTGCCGATCAGGGGCGACGGCACTTCGCGCGGATTCAGGCGCAATCCGACGGCGAGGAAGCCGGCGAGGACGATGAATACTGCCAGGGGAAGCAAAAAGCGACGCATTGAAACTCCTTAAACCATGACCGCGGAGCCGGACTCCGCGACTTCCGCACGCTGCCGTATCCGGTAGCGGCGGTCCGACGCGGCGAGCAAGCCGCCGAACGCCATCAACAGGCAACCACCCCAGATCCAGCTGACCAGCGGCTTGTGCTGCACGCGCACGATCCACGAGACATCGTCGACCGGTTCGCCCAGCGAGACGTAGAGATCGCGAAAGACGTTGGTGTCGATCGCGGCTTCCGTCATCGGCATTTTCTGCACGAAGTACATGCGCTTTTCCGGATGCATGACGGTCACCGCCTTGCCGTCGCGCGTGACGTTCATCGTGGCGCGCACCGCCATGTAGTTGGGGCCACGCCGCTCGCCGATGTTCATCAACTGGAACTCGTAGCCGCCCGCGGTCGCCTTTTCGCCCGGCTGCATTTTCACCTCGCTCATGGTCTCGAAGCCCTTGACCAGGGTGACGCCGAGGATGAACACACCGATGCCGATGTGGGCCAACAGCATGCCCCATTTCGCCAGCGGCACCGACGCCAGCCGCTGCACGATACTGGCGTTGCCGCCACGCTCGCGCAGGTGATCGTAGAGTTGGGTCAGGCTCGACGCGATCGCCCAGAATCCAAGCAGCACACCGAACGCCACCGCCGGCGACCAGCGCCCCAGCAGCAGCGGCAGCGCGATCGCGCCCACCACGGCAGCGGCCACGGCAAAACGCAGGCGCGGCCAGAAATCGATGAAGCGCGCCTGCTTCCAGCGCGCGAAGGGTCCGAGCCCCATTAGCAACACCAGCGGTGCCATCAGCGGCGCGAACACCGACTCAAAATACGGCGGGCCGACCGACACCTTGCCCAGCCCCAGCGCATCGAGGAACAACGGATACAGCGTGCCGAGCAGCACCGCGCCGGCAGCCACCACCAACAGCACGTTATTCACCAGCAGGAAGGTTTCGCGCGACAGCAGTTCGAACTTGCCGCCCAATCCGACCGATGGCGCGCGCCAGGCATACAGCAGCAGCGAGATGCCGATCACCGCGACCAGGAAACCGAGGATGAACACGCCGCGCCGCGGGTCCGTGGCGAATGCATGAACCGAGGTCAGCACGCCGGAACGGACCAGAAAGGTACCCAGCAATGAGAGCGAGAACGCCATGATCGCCAGCAGCACGGTCCAGTTCTTGAAGCCCCCGCGCTTTTCGGTCACCGCCAGGGAATGGATCAGCGCGGTGCCGACCAGCCAAGGCATGAAGGAAGCGTTCTCCACCGGATCCCAGAACCACCAGCCGCCCCAACCCAGTTCGTAATACGCCCACCAGGAACCGATGGCGATTCCCAAAGTCAGGAACAGCCAGGCCACCGTGGTCCACGGGCGCGACCAGCGCGCCCAGGCCGCATCCAGGTGGCCCGAGATCAGGGCCGAGATGGCGAAGGCGAAGGCCACGGCGAAGCCTACATAGCCGATGTAGAGCAGCGGCGGATGGATGGCCATGCCGACGTCCTGCAATAACGGATTCAGGTCGCGGCCATCGACCGCGGCGGGCAACAGGCGCTCGAAGGGATTCGATGTCAGCAGCAGGAAGAGCACGAAGCCGACGGTGATCAGCCCCATCACGCCGAGCGCATTGGCCACCGTCTGCAAGGGCAGACGGCTGCTGAAGCCCGCCACTGCTACGGTCCACGCCGACAGGATGAACACCCAGAGCAGCATCGAGCCTTCGTGGCCACCCCACACGGCGGTGACCTTGTAGAACATCGGCAGCATGGAATTGGAGTTCTGCGCGACGTACAGCACTGAAAAATCGTTGGTCACGAACGACGTTACCAGGCAGCCGAACGCGGTCGACAGGGTCAGGAACTGCGCCGCCGCCGCTGGTCGCGCAACTCCCATCAGGCGCACGTCGCCGCGCAGGCTGCCGACGATGGGCACGACGCCTTGCACCAGAGCCACGGCAAGCGCGAGGATCAGGGAAAACTGGCCTAGTTCAGGGAACATTCGATGTCTCCGCCAACGGGTTGGATTGCGGGGGAACGGGATTGTACAGCCGGCGTCTTGAACGCAAGTCGCGTGCCACGATCTATTTCGGCGCCGGCAATTTGGCGCCGGCATTCTTCTTCAAACGCTCGCGCCATTCCCAGACTGCGGATTCGGCGCGGCGACGGAACGGATCGTCGGCTTTGGCCCGGTGCAGCCAGGCCTCCATCGCCTCCAGCGCGCCACGGTAGTCGCCGAGTCCCTCGTAGGCTTCGGCCATGCCGTAGTAGGCATTGAGCTGGTTGCGGTTGAGTTCGGTGGCGCCGTCGAAGAAATCGAGGGCCTCCTTGTAGCGCTTCTGGCCGATCATGGCGAAGCCCATGTTGACATGGGCTTCGGGCATGGTGGGCGCCAGTTGCAGGACACGGTGGAATGCCGTCATGGCATGCTCGTACTGTCTGGCGTGAAGCATCACCACGCCTTGCTTGAAACGCCGGTCGATCTCCTCCCGCTGCTTCTGGTCGACGTGTGCCTTGAGGTCGGTGCGGTCGCCCTCGTTGATCCAGCGGTCGAGCAGGTAGCCGCCGCCGACCACCAGTGCCACCGTCACCACCAGGGCCAGGATGCGCGGATCCCGCCCGCGCCGGGGACTTGCGGCGACCTCAGCCATGGCGCACCACGCGCGCCGGAAGTCGCGGCCAGATCTGGCGCAGCACCAACACCAGGAACATCAGGATGCCAATGGTCGCCAGCGTGCCGCCCAGGCCGAGCACCATGCGCGAGATCGTCTCGACGCCGAACTCCATGCCGACGTTACCTGCCGTCTTGCGCGGCGCCCCCATCAGGCCGGCGCCGGCCAGGCCGGACATCATCAGCAGGATGCCGTAACCATAGAAGCGAAGTTGCAGGTCGATGCGCGGCCGCGGCGGCATCTCATGGCCGAGTACCGGCAAGATGCCATAGGTGAGCCCCATGAAGGCCAGGGTGACGGCGCCGATGGTGCCGTGATAGTGGGCCGTGACCAGGGTGGTCTGACCGTCGATCATGGTACCGAGCACGATGCCGGAGAGCAGCAGCAGTATCGATAGCGTAAGGCCGGCCGCCGGCGCTACCCGGCTGCGCCAGTGGCTGCGCAGCAGCAGGAAGCCGAACAGCAGCGGTACCTGCCAGCTGGTCCATTGCATGAGCAGCGTATAGGCGGCGAAATGGTCACCGCCTGCCGCAGCGGGCGGCAGCAGAAGCGGCGCCGCCAATGCCGGCAGCGCCCCGAGCAGCAGCAGAAACTTGAGCAGGCCGCCGGAGGACAGCGCCAGCCCAGGCGGGCACAGTGCCAGCCACGCCACGAGCATCAGCGTGGTCAGGCAGAACTGCCAGATGTGTCCGGCGCCCCAGAACAGGATTTCATAAAAGGCGTGGCCGGCCGCGCCGGAAGGCATGGTCGCACCCGTGTACGCCAGCAGCGCCAGCGCGACCAGCACGATGGCTGCCGCAAGGAACAGGCCCAGGCGCAGCACCGCGGCGGAAGAGTCGGCGCTGGCGACACGGCGCAGGCTGAAGTCGGCCCCCTCTCCGACCGCCGCCAGGGCCGCCAGCAGCACCGCCACGCCGTAGATACCGAGGCCGGCCAGGAACCATGCGCTGTCGAGCACCGGAATGTAGTTGCTCATGATCGGCCGGATTGCCCCCAGCACCGGCGAAACCGCCATCAGCAAGGCCCCCAGCGCGCCCAGCGCCAGCGCCGCCCACTGCGCCGGTCCCGGCACGCGACGCGCGGCAAGGCTCCAGAGCATGGCGGCAAAGGCCATGAACCAGACCCATTGCGAGAGATCGACATGCAGCGTCAGCGCGACACGATAGAACTCGGTACCGGGAAACAGCGAGCCCAGTCCCGGCACCCTGGCCATCACGATCAGTATGGCGAACAGGCTCGACGCGGCAACCGCCGCCGTGGCCAGCACCAGCCAGCCCAAGGCGAGTTGCGCACCGGCCTCGTGCCGCGACGCCGGCAGCATGCCGTCCAGCCTCATACCGCCCCCTTGTGCGGTGCATCGGAGATAAAGGGTGTAGACGCTGACCGAAAACTGACCCATATAGAGGTGCTGTGCTGATTTAAAACTGACCCAGGTGTTCCACTAGTCCTGCTTAATTTTTAGGCAGGAGAAAACGGGTGATCACCATGGAAATGTTGGGCAAGATTCGACGGATGCATTTGCGCGACAAACTGTCGCTGCACGAGATAGCGAAGCGAACCGGTTTAGCGCGAAACACGATACGCAGTTGGCTGAGGACGACCAGGGAAGCGGCACCGCCGACGTACCGCCGGAGTCCGGGAGCGGTCAAGCTCAGCCAGTTCCACGCCGCGGTGGAACAAGCGCTCAAGGTGGATGCCCACCGCAACAAACAGAATCGGCGTACCGCCAAGGCGCTGTTTGCGCAAATCAAGGCGGACGGCTATGTCGGCGGTTACAGCCAGCTCACGGCCTTCATCCGCGACTGGCGGGGGAAGGAAGGCAAAGCCCCGCACGCGTTTGTACCGCTCAAATTCGACCTGGGTGAAGCGTTTCAGTTTGACTGGAGCGAAGAAGGTCTGGTCATCGGCGGCATTTACCGGCGCATGCAGGTGTCACACCTTAAGCTGTGCGCAAGCCGGGCCTTCTGGCTGGTCGCCTACCCGAGTCAGGGCCATGAGATGCTGTTCGATGCCCATACGCGGTCCTTCATCGCGTTGGGCGGCATTCCCCGGCGCGGCATCTACGACAACATGAAGACCGCCGTCGACAAGGTGAACAAGGGCAAGGGTCGTATCGTCAATGCGCGCTTTGCCGTGATGT
This sequence comes from Sulfuritalea sp., assembly GCA_016716965.1. Lineage (GTDB taxonomy): Bacteria > Pseudomonadota > Gammaproteobacteria > Burkholderiales > Rhodocyclaceae > Sulfuritalea. The sequence goes on from JADJUP010000053.1 coordinate 46,325, forward strand.
GTAGCCACTATCTGTTCGACCCGGACTTCTGCAACGTCGCCTCCGGCTGGGAGAAAGGCGTCGTCGAGAAGAACGTGCAGGACAGTCGCCGGCGGATCTGGCTGGATGCGCAGAATCGACGGTTCAGTTCCTATGCCGAGCTCAACGCCTGGCTGGGCGAGCGGTGCCGGTCGCTCTGGAGTGAGTTGCGCCATCCTGAGCACAGCGGATTCAGTGTCGCCGAAATGCTGGAGCTGGAAATTGCGGAGATGATGCCGGTGCCCACGCCATTCGATGGCTATGTCGAGAAATCGGCGCGGGTATCCAGCACCTGCCTGGTCAGTGTGCAACGTAACCGGTACTCGGTGCCCTGTGAGCTGGCCGGCCAGCGGGTCAGCACCCGGCTCTATCCGACCCAGGTCAGCGTGGTGGCCGGGGATGTCACGGTAGCCAGCCATGATCGGCTCACTGACCGTGGGCAGGTCTGCTATGACTGGCAGCACTACATTCCGCTGGTGGAACGCAAACCGGGTGCGCTGCGCAATGGAGCTCCCTTTGCCGACCTGCCGGCGCCACTGCAGCAGTTGAGGCGCGGCCTGATGCGGTACCCCGGTGGCGATCAGGTGATGGCGCAGGTGCTGGCCGCTGTCCCCGTCCATGGGCTTGATGCCGTACTGGTTGCCGTGGAACTGGTGATCGAATCGGGTGCGCTCAGTGCCGAGCACGTGCTCAATGTCCTGGCACGACTCAACGCCAGCCCGACACCGGCCAGCGTGGAGACAAGTTTGCACCTGACGGAAGCGCCGCTGGCCAACACGGGCCGCTACGACAGCCTGCGGGACGCTGACGCCGTTGTGACTGCCATGGTGGAGGTCAACAATGCGTGATGTCACGACGGAACTCAAGGGACTTCGGCTGCACGGCATGGCCAGTGCCTGGACGGATCTGATGGCACAGGAAACCACCACCACCGCATCGTCAAAGTGGCTGGTCGAGCATCTGCTGGAGGCCGAGACGACGGATCGGGCCGTGCGGTCGGTGACGCACCAGATGAACGCGGCGAAGTTTCCCTTGCATCGGGATCTGGCCGGATTTGACTTCGATGCGTCCAGTGCCGATCAGCGCCTGGTCAGGGAGCTGGCGACGCTGACGTTTACCGACAGCGCAGAGAACGCGGTGTTCATCGGCGGGCCTGGCACCGGCAAGACGCATCTGGCCACTGCCATCGCGGTATCCGGCATCGCCGCGCAGGGCAAGCGCGTGCGCTTCTACTCCACGGTGGATCTGGTCAATGTCCTGGAGCGCGAGAAACGCGACGGCAAGGCCGGACGGATCGCGCTGCAGTTGATGCGCATGGACGTCGTCATTCTGGATGAGCTGGGCTATCTCCCATTCAGCCAGATCGGCGGCGCCTTGCTGTTTCACCTGCTGTCCAAGCTGTACGAGCACACCAGCGTGATCATCACGACGAATCTGAGCTTCTCGGAATGGTCCAGCGTGTTTGGCGACGCCAAGATGACTACGGCGTTGCTGGACAGGCTTACCCATCACTGCCACATCGTGGAGACCGGTAACGAGTCCTACCGTTTCCAGCACAGCACGATGGCTGCAAAGTCGCGCATCAAGTCGCGTGAACAGAAGCACAAGGGCGCCAAGGAAACGAAGGCTACCGAGGCGTTGTAGTTCGGCGCGCGGGGAAATTCGCTGCGGGCTCCGCCCTCCGCGAATCTCCCCGCGCATTCCAGTGACGAAAGCTGATGAGAAAGAAGAACCCCACAACCCGCTGTTTGCTACACTTATCCACAATTGCTGATTCAAAAATCAGCGACCAGCCCTGGGTCAAATTTCAATCAGCAGGGTGGGTCAATATTCAATCAGCGCCGACACGCTGCGCGGCTCACCGGCGGAAAAGCCTTTCCTCGCGGGGCGGCCTGATTCGGTCGCGTCTTCCACCCTTTCGGGGGCACCCGGGGGCGGGAGGGGGGGGGCTGGGGGCCGGTGGTGTCGCGCTCCGGGGCGGGAGCCTCCGCCCCGGGGGGGGGGGGGGGCCCGAAAAAAAACGGCCGGCCGCGGGGGGCGTGGTCGGCGGCCGCTCGGAAGGGGGGGGCGGGGGCCACGCGGCCCCCCCGGAGCCCCCGCCGGGGGGAGCTGCTCCGTCGCATAGCGGCCATCGGCGGTAGGGTCATTCAGGCTGGCGGTGGCGAAGTGCATGCCGACTTGGTGTTGCTCGCGTCGACGCGAATCAATGCTTATGCCTTCTATCAAGGTGAACAGCCCACCATTGGATTCACTCTGGGAATGTTGCGCCTGCTTGCGGCCGATCAGGATGCTTGGGCAGCGCTGCTCGGCCACGAACTCGCGCACATCCACCTTGACCACCTGGAAGGAATGCGCGATCGTCGTGGACGGGCCGAGATCGCCAGTTCCCTGGCCGGATTGGTTCTTTCCGCTATCGGCCTGCCCTTGGCCAACGTCGCGGCCGACGCCGCCACGGTGCTGGCCGACCGGGCCTACAGTCGCGATGACGAACGCGAAGCGGACAGGATCGGTCTTGGCTACATGCGCAAGGCTGGTTTCGCCGAAAAAGGCGCGATCACGTTGCAACAACTTCTTCTAAGTGCTGGCACGCCCGGTTCCCTGCCATTCCTGAGTACGCATCCGAGCGGGGAGGAACGGATCGCAGTACTTCTCGAACTGATGGGCAGCGCTCCGTGAACAGTGATGCCGATTTCGTTTACCCTCCGAAATAGTGTCGCATGCATACGGAGAGAAGCCTGATGAATCGTCCCCTGAAATACGTCCTTTCGATTCTGGCCCTGATCACAACCAACAGTCTTGCCCATGGAGCCACCGACACCTCCAGTCGAGTCGCTGACATCGTCAGGCAGCGCTGTATCGAGTGCCACGGGCCGACCGGCCAGGGTACGAATTCCCAGTTTCCGAAATTGAGCGGACAAAATGCGGACTACCTCGTTAAGCAGATGTTCAATTTCAAGAGCGGCGCCCGCAAGAGCAGCGTGATGGCACCCCAACTGGCCGACTTGACCGGAGAAGAAATCGTTCAACTGGCCCATCACTTCAGTGGCGAGAGATTGATACCTGAAGTCACCATGGACAAGGCACTGATCGAAGTCGGACGCGAGGTATTCATGACAGGCAACCCGGCGCGCGAGATCTCGGCCTGCGCCGTTTGCCATGGCCCCACTGCCCGTGGCGGCCAGATGCTGCCGCGCCTCGCCGGCCAGCATGCCGACTACATTGAGCTGCAACTGCGACGCTTTATCGAACGTTCCCGAACTACCGACCAGACGCTGATGCATTCCGTTGCATCGAAGATGACTGATGCTGAGATTCGCGCGGTCAGCTACTTTCTTTCCGGCCTCGATTGAGAAATAGCGGTCGCCTTGATTGGATGGCGGAAGCGACATGAAAACACTGCTTGTCGTATATCACTCGATGACCGGTGGCACGGAACAGATGGCCCGCGCGCTGGTCGCCGGCGCGGCACTCGAGCAAGGCACGACGACACGTCTTGCACATGCAGCCACCGCAGGACCCACCGACCTGCTCGCAGCCGATGGTCTGGTGTTTGCGACGCCGGAAAACCTTGCCGCAATCTCGGGCCAGATGAAGGATTTCTTCGATCGCAGCTACTACGCGGTGCTCGACCGGATAAACGGGCGGCCTTATGCGACGATGATCTGCGCGGGTAGCGACGGCCAAAATGCAGCAAGGCAAATCGCCAGAATCGCCACCGGTTGGCGTTTGCGCCAGGTAGCGGAACCCCTGATAGTCTGCACCCATGCACAAACGCCGGAGCAAGTTCTGGCTCCGAAAGACCTGGGTGTCGCCGACCTGGCACGCTGCCGCGAACTGGGAGCGGCGATCGCAAGCGGGCTTGCCCTGGGCGTCTTCTGAAGCAAATAGAAAGAAGTCCCGCCTGGCGGGACCTCAGCCCTGCGTCGCTCGCAAGTCAGATGTGGTCGCTCAGGCGACGAATCAGGCCGCTTGGTCGAGTTCGAAAGCCTTGTGCAGAACCCTGACGGCAAGCTCCAGGTACTTCTCGTCGACTACCACCGAAATCTTGATTTCGGAGGTCGAGATCATCTGGATATTGATGCCCTCTTCAGCGAGGATGCGAAACATCTTGCTAGCGACGCCGGGATGGGAACGCATCCCAACGCCAACTGCGGATACCTTGCAGATCTTGTTGTCACCGTCGACGGCGCGTGCGCCGACATGCGGGCGAATCTGCTCCTCCAGCATCTTCCTGGTGCGGGCGAATTCGCTGCGATTTACCGTGAATGAAAAGTCCGTCGTGCCATCATGGCCGACGTTCTGGATGATCATATCGACGTCGATGTTCGCATCCGCGATCGGTCCGAGGATCTGGTAGGCAATGCCAGGACGATCCGGCACGCCGAGGACGGTCAGTTTGGCCTCGTCCCGATTGAATGCAATGCCGGAGATGATCGGTTGTTCCATTTTGGTATCTTCCTCGAGAGTAATAAGCGTGCCCATGGTCTCCTGGCCTTCTTCCTCGAAGCTCGAGAGCACGCGTAACTTGACCTTGTACTTGCCGGCGAATTCCACGGAGCGAATCTGCAACACCTTGGAACCGAGGCTGGCCATTTCCAGCATTTCCTCGAATGTGATGCGATCGAGTTTTCGCGCCTCCGGCACGATGCGCGGATCGGTCGTGTACACACCGTCGACATCGGTGTAGATCTGACATTCGTCAGCCTTCAGCGCAGCGGCCAGCGCCACCGCCGACGTATCCGAACCGCCGCGACCGAGCGTCGTGATGTTGCCGTTGACATCCACGCCCTGGAACCCGGCCACAACGATAACCATGTCATTATCCAGATCGCGGCGAAGGTTGGCGTCGTCGATTTCCAGAATCCGCGCCTTGGTGAAAGTACTATCCGTCAGGACCTTGACTTGGCCACCGGTATAGCTGCGGGCTTTCAGTCCCAAATCCCGGATCGCCATCGTCAGCAGCGCAATGGTGACTTGCTCCCCGGTTGAGATCATCACATCGAGTTCGCGCTCGTCCGGACTAGCCGACACGTCCTTTGCCAGGGCAATCAGCCTGTTGGTTTCTCCGCTCATGGCGGATACCACCACCACAAGTTGGTTCCCCTGGGCCTTCCAGCGGGCTACCCGCTTCGCGACGCTGCGAATGCGGTCCGGCGACCCCATGGAAGTTCCGCCGTATTTCTGAACGATCAATGCCATTGCCGTTGTTCTTCAGTTGGAAAAAAACGATTTTACCCGATAGTCGATGTCCCTTTTTCAGGTGCGGGAAACAGACCATGGACAGCGTCGAATTATCCGTGGGTACTAATGTCACAAGAATTTTCTTGTATGTCGAAAGTAATTGTCCTATAGTCGCCTGACTATTACGTTGGTAATAGATTTTCAACGGCATGAACCGGGTAGACAGAAGCCTTAAAACAATTAACCAAAGGAGCAAACAATGGTAGCCAACGACAAAATAGATGCCCGTGCAATCCGCAACAAGATGAGAATGAACCAGCAGCAGTTCTGGGCGAAGCTCGGCGTAACCCAAAGCGGCGGCTCACGGTATGAAAGCGGACGCAACATGCCCCGTCCGGTACAGCAGTTGCTGCGCCTGGTTCACGTCGAACAGATCGATATCCAGAAGATCAAGCGCGACGACTACGAGGTCGTCGAGTACCTGCGCTCGGCGAAGCCCGGTCTGCTCAAGGAACTCAAGAAAGAGGCCAAGGCTGCCGCGAAAAGCAGGAAAGCCGCATAAGGCGGCGCGGCGGCGACGTTCAGGGGCTGACCCGTACGGTCAATCCCGACTGCCGGACGCGCGTCGCGAAGGATTCCATCCACGCCGGTTCGATTCGCGCCAGGCGTGGAGCTTCCACCTGCATCGAAGGACGGGCAAGGCCATAAAGGTGGACACCGGCCAATTGCGGCGCCAACGGTGCCACCAGATCGAGCCAGGCAGACAGTTCCTGCTCGGTCGGCAATTCCCCATCGCGCCGGAACATGCAGGTCTGTACCCAGGTCGGCGCCAATCCCGCGCATACCGCAAGCCTTCGCGACACGAGGTCCGGGCGGACGCGCGTGCCGTTGATGCGGGCGAACCCCGCCGCCGTGCCGGCATCGACCTTGAACCAGACTTCGCCCCCGGCGCGACCGATCTGCGCAATCCCCCGCTGTACTGCCTTGCGATCGAGCAGACTGCCGTTGGTAATCACGCGGATGATGAGCTTGCCGGCCAGCCCGTGTGCCGCCAGCATCCGTTCGACGAGTGCCACCGCAGCAGGGAACTCAGCCGCGCTGGTCGGTTCGCCGTTGCCCGAAAATGCCACATCGACCAACTGCCGGGCTCCGGCCGGTACCCGCGTCACCATGAAGTCGCCGGAAACCGCTTCTCGCAGGAAATGGTTCAGTTCGAGTTCCAGTACGGCCAGATCGATCGGTGGCGGGCCGCCGCGCTTGAGGTCCGGCACCTGACAATAGATGCAGCGCCAGTTGCAGGCATTGTTCGGATTCAGGTTGATGCCGACCGAAACGCCACCGGCGCGGCGCGATATCACCGGATAGACATAACGCATTCCGGCACTGTCGCGGGAGTGATCGTCGGTGGCGAGCTGGATGCGTGGCATGTCTTGGCATTTGAACCGCAAAGGACAAAAGTCGGCGCCGGCGGGACGGCAGGACGGCGCAGCTATAATGCGCGCCAGCTCGCTCGCCGGCCCCAAGGCTGCGACCACTTTGCCACAAACCCGGCTATCCCGACCATGCGCATTACCCGCCGCCTCGAATTCGATGCGGGCCATCGAATCCCGAATCACCAAAGCCAGTGCCGCCACCTGCATGGCCATCGTTACGCGCTCGAAATTACGCTCGCCGGTGGCGTCATCGATGCTGCCGGACGTCCCGATGACGGCATGGTGATGGATTTCTCAGAGGTCAAGGCCATTGCCAAGCGCCACATAGTGGACGTCTGGGACCATGCCTTTTTGGTGTGGCGCCACGACACTGCCGTGGCGGACTTTCTTGCCGGCATCGCCGGACACAAGACCGTGCTGCTCGACTCAGTACCTACTGCGGAAAACCTGGCCCGCGCCGCGTTTGCCATCCTTGATCCGCTCTATCGCGACAGCTACGGCAACCATCTTCACCTGGAACGGATTCGGCTCTACGAAACCCCCAATTGCTGGGCCGACGCCAGCCGCGAGGACCTGGGCTGACCAGTCCTTGCGGCACAGGGGCAATTTTCGGTTCCGCCCAGCGGAACTATCTGCGCCCAGGCACATTCCCGATTGTTTCGAGGGAAATCCAATGCTAAGGTTGCCTCCCAGTCTGGCGCACGACCAAGACAACAGAGAGGAGAAGTCTCCATGCAAGGCTTGATGATGAACCAGCCGCTGATGATTTCCGCGCTGCTGCAACACGCAGCGCAGAATCACGGCGACACCGAGATCGTTTCGCGCCTGCCGGTCGGCGGCACACACCGCTACACATATGCCGACGCCCATCGCCGGTCCAGGCAACTGGCGCGTGTCCTGCAATCGCTCGGTGTCAATGCGGGAGATCGCATTGGCACCCTGGCGTGGAATACCCATCGCCACTTCGAAATCTACTACGCCGTTTCGGGAACGGCGGCCATCTGCCACACCATCAATCCGCGACTGTTCCCGGAACAGATCGCCTACATCGCCAACCACGCCGAAGACCGCTATGTCTTTTTCGACGTCAATTTCGCCAGCCTGATCGAAGCCCTGTTGCCGCACTGTCCGGGCGTCAAGGGCTGGATCGCCCTGTGCAACCGGGACGAAATGCCCGGCAATGCCATCCCCAACCTGCTGTGCTACGAAGAACTGCTGGCAGCGCAGAGCGATGACTTCGAATGGCCGCAGTTCGACGAGAACACCGCGTCCTCGCTGTGTTACACCTCGGGCACCACCGGCAATCCCAAGGGCGTGCTCTATTCGCATCGCTCCACGGTGCTGCACGCTTACGGCTCCAGCCTGCCCGACGGGCTTGGCGCCTCGGCGCGCGACTGCATCCTGCCGGTGGTGCCCATGTTCCACGTCAATGCCTGGGGCCTGCCCTATGCCTGCGCGCTGACCGGGGCGAAACTGGTGATGCCCGGGCCGCATCTCGATGGCGCCAGCTTGTACTCGATGTTCGAGGAGGAAGGCGTCACCATGTCGGCCGGCGTGCCGACCATCTGGCTCGGCCTGCTGCAATACCTGCAGGCGAACAAACTCAAGCTATCGACCGTCAAGCGCCTGGTGATCGGCGGCTCGGCGGCACCGCCCGCAATGATCCGCAGCTTCGACGAGCAGTTCGGCATCACAGTGCTCCATGCCTGGGGCATGACCGAAATGAGCCCGCTTGGCACCGTCAATACCTACAAGCACAAGCACCTCGCGCTCTCAGCCGAAGAGCGCGACCGCATCCGGCTCAAGCAAGGTCGCAGCATCTTCGGCGTCGAGCTGAAAATCGTCGACGGCGACGGCAATCCCCTGCCCCACGATGGGAAGGCCTTCGGCGACCTGATGGTGCGCGGCCCCTGGATCACCAGCGGCTATTTCAAGAGCGAGGGCGGCAACGCCCTGCGGGACGGCTGGTTTCCCACCGGCGACGTCGCGACCATCGACCCCGATGGCTACATGCAGATCACCGATCGATCGAAGGACGTCATCAAGTCCGGCGGCGAGTGGATCTCGTCGATCGACCTGGAAAACATCGCCGTCGCCCATCCGGCGGTGACCGAAGCCGCAGTGATCGGCGCGGCCCATCCGAAGTGGGACGAACGTCCGCTTCTGGTGGTGGTGAAGAAGGCCGGTCAGGAAGTCAGCCGCGAGGAGCTGATCGCCTTCTACGAAGGCAAGGTGGCCAAGTGGTGGATACCGGACGACGTAATCTTCGTCGAAGACCTGCCGCACACAGCCACAGGAAAACTTTCCAAGTTGCAGCTGCGCGAGCGGTTGCGTGACTACCGATTCGAGGGAGCATGAATGACCACACCGATCACCCTTTGCGGTTTCTCCGTCAGCAACTACTACAACAAGGTCAAGTTCTCGCTGCTGGAAAAGGGCATCCCCTTTACCGAAGCGCAGGTCTACCCTTCGCAAAGCGAGGAACTGCTGAGCGAATCGCCGATGGGCAAGGTCCCTTTCATGCGCACGCCCATGGGAGTGCTCAGTGAATCGCAGGTGCTGACCGAGTTCATCGAGGACACCTGGCCCGAGCCGCCGCTCTACCCTCGCGACCCATTCGCCCGCGCCCGTTGCCGCGAACTGATCGAGCACATCGAACTGCATCTCGAATTGCCGGCCCGGCGTCTCTATGGCGAAGCTTTCTTCGGTGGCAAGGTTTCCGAGGAAACCAAAAAGGAAGTCGCGCCCTTGCTGGAAAAGGGGCTCCGGAGCCTGCATCGCCTGGTGCGCTTTTCGCCATTCATCGCCGGCACCGACTTTACCCACGCAGATTGTGCCGCCTGGGTGCATCTGCCGCTGGTCAGCCAGACCACGCGCAAGATTTACGACCGCGATTTCGTCGAGGAATTGGTGCCACAGGCAAAGGCTTATCTCAAGCTGGTCGGCGACCGTCCCCATGCGCAGAAGGTCAATGACGACCGCAAGGCCGCCATGGCCGCCTTCATGTCGAAGGCGAAGAAATGAACGCGATGGTCCACACCCAGCTTTCCGGTGGCGTCTTCCACCTCGAAATGGCGCGTCCCGAAAAGAAGAACGCGCTCACGGCGGCGATGTACCGGACGATGGCCGACGCCCTCGCCGCCGCCGACGCCGATCCTGCGGTACAGGTGATACTGATCTCGGGCGCAGGCGGCAACTTCACCGCGGGCAATGACTTGGCGGACTTCCTCGCCACACCGCCGATGGACGAAAGCGCGCCGGTGTATCACTTCATCCAGGGCTTCGCCAAATTGCAAAAGCCCTTTGTCGCCGCGGTCGAAGGCGTTGCAATCGGTGTGGGCACCACCCTGCTGCTGCACTGCGACCTGGTCTATGCCGGCGCCAGCGCCCGTTTTGCGGTGCCCTTCGCCAACCTCGGCCTGACTCCGGAAGCGGCGTCGAGCCTGTTGCTCCCGCTACGCGCCGGCCATGCCCGTGCCGCCGAAATGCTCATGCTGGGCGAAGTCTTCGGTGCGCAGGCCGCGCTCGATGCCGGCATCGTCAACGCGGTGCTGCCGGATGGGCAGGTACTCGAGCAAGCGATCGAACGCTGCCGCAAGCTGACCGCGCAGCCCGCCGCTTCCCTGCGCCTGACCAAGCAACTGATGAAACGCGCGCAGAACGCCATGGTCCGCGAGATCATGGACGTGGAAGCCGATGTTTTTCGCCAGCGTCTTGTGTCTCCCGAAGCCAAGGAAGCCTTCGCCGCATTCTTCGAAAAGCGCAAGCCGGATTTCTCGAGCTTCAACCAGGGCGGCTGAAAGTGTGAGCAGGCTGCTAGAATCCGCAGCCCCCGGAAGCGTGGCAGAGTGGTCGATTGCACCGGTCTTGAAAACCGGCAACGTCGCAAGGCGTTCGTGAGTTCGAATCTCACCGCTTCCGCCAAATAACTGGCGGCTTCCCCGCGGCCACCTGCCCATCGCGCAGGATGGGCGAAGCGACTCAGCGCGCCGCCTGGATCTTGCCCGCGCCGACGCGCAGGATGCGATCCTTGGGCCCGTCGGCGACTATCCTGCCGGCGTCGAGCGCGATCACCCGCTGCACCACCGAAAGCAGGACCGGACTGTGCGTACTGACGATCAGCACTCCGCCTTCGAGCAATTCGGGCAGTCGCTCGGCAAACTGCCGTTCGCCGTCCGGGTCCAAGCCTAGCGTCGGTTCGTCGAGCAGCAGGATGCGCGCTTCCTGCGCAAGTACGCGCGCCAGCGCGACTTTCTGGCGCTGTCCGCCGGACAGGTTGGCGCCGCGCTCAGCAATCGCCATGCCCAGCGTCAGGCGCCCGCTGCGCAGTTCATCATCGAGCCCCGACGCCCACAAGGCGCGAGCGAAACGGGGTGACTCCGGACGACAGCCGGAGATGCGCAGGTTCTCGTCCAGCGTCGCGGCGAACAGGACAGGATCCTGCGCCTTGTAAGCGAGCCAGCGCGCGCGATCGCTGCCGGCGATGTCCGCCAAGGCGACGCCATCGATCAGTATCTGGCCGGCATCGGGCTGCCCGAGTCCGGCGATGCAGCGCAGAAGGGTGGATTTACCGGACCCCGGCCGACCGAGGAGGCCGATGCGTTCCCCGGGCTCGATCGCGAATCCGACCTTGTCCAGCGCCGTCGGGCGACCCGCAAATTGCCGCGTCAGGCCGAGGACGTCGATACGCCCGGTCGCTTCCGGCTTGTCGACCCGAGCCGCGTCCGGTGCAGGTGCCAGGCTGGCCTCGACCCGGGCCGAGGTTCGACGAAACTCGTTCCACTTTGCAAGCAGCCCGAACAAACCGGCGACCATCGCCATGGCACGGCTTGCCAGCATGCTTGCGGCGATCAGGCCGCCGACGGTGAGCATGCGTGCGTCGATCAGGTAGGCACCCAGGGTCAACACCGCGACCAGTGTCAGGGCCGACAAGGCGGCCGCCAGGGTTCCGGCATGGCTGACCAGTAGTCGCCGCCGAGCCTCAACACTTGCACTTGCCGCCGTCGCGGCGCGCCAGCGGCGCAAAACGAAATGCGCGGCCGGTACTGTGCGCAATACATCGAGGGCCCCGAGCACGTCGCCCATCAGTGCAAGCTTGGCCGTGCCGGCCTGTTCGGCTTCCTTGCCGAGTCGGTTAATGCGCGCTTGCAGCACGGCGCCGGCCAGCGCATAGGTCAGCACGAGTACCAGGATCAGGATCAGCAGCGGCCAGGCAATGATTCCGATGACCACCATGTAAAGCGCAAAAAACGGCAGGTCGGCCAAGCCCATCAAATAGTTGGCCGAAACAAAATCACGGGCAGACGCAAGGTTGCGATACTCGGCAAGAAGGTGGGCGACCCCGCCGGGCAGTTCGGTCTGGGCCTGAAGGCGATGCCACAGACGCTCGTCGCTGCGTTCGGTCAGGTCGGCGGCGATCCGTTCCACCGACCAGTTGCGGACTACCCGCATTGCGGCATCCATGCCGATGAACACCAGCACGCCGATGACCAGTGCCCAAAGGGTTTCGAACACGCCGTTGCCCACCACCTTGTCGTACACCAGCAGGGCGAACAGCGGCAACAACAGCAGCCCCGCGTTGATGAAGAAGCTGGCGATGCCGACTTCAAGCCAGGCCGCCCTCAACAGGGGGCGTATCTGCGCCACCGCGGCCAGGGCCATGTCTTCGTCATGGGGCAGGCTGATGAGCACAGCGTCGATATCTGCCCCATCTCGGGCCAGCGCGGACAAGGCCTCGGGTGTGACGCTTTCCGTCGCGCCTTCCGAATCGACCGCATGCCAGTGCGGCGCCTGGCAATGAAGCAGAACGAAGCGGTCGCTGTCCAGACGCAGCAATGCCAGCTCGAAGTGTTCATCGAAAAGTCCGGCGATCGAGCCCGAATAGCGGCGCAGGGCGATTTCTCCGCCGCCGAGTTGTGCGGCCAGTGCGTCCCAGTTCGCCAACTGCGCCCAAGGCCGCAACGTCGACACGGCGGCCCGCGCCGCGACGCCATCTGCCGCGAACAACGCGGCCGCCGCCCGGAGCACATCGGCCGCAGCGAGCGTGGCTGGTGCGGTCATGTCCATTGCCAATGCACCACGGCCTCGGTTGTGGCGCCGTTGAGGATCGTGTAGTCCGTGTGGCCGGCACCGACTGCCGGGGAAACGGTGTAGCCGGCAAACGGCGTCAGGTCGAGCGTGTCGCCGCTTGCATCGACCAGGATGTTCAGGGTCGCGCCGGGGCCGACCATGTTCTGGATGCCGACGAGGTCGATCTGCACGCTGTTGTCGGACGCGGCATTGCGCAGGTCGATGGTCTCGATGCTGGGCGCGAGGCTGGCCAGGGTTCGCAGGTCAAGCACGCCACTGCTCATTCCGATGATCCGCAACAAGTCGGAGTTGAAGCCGCCGTCGAGCAAGCCGGCACCGTGCCCGATCGATACCTCGATCTGGTCATCTCCCAGGCCGCCGGACACGACATCGTCGCCTTCGCTGGCGTCGATCACGTCATTGCCGGATCCGCCGCTGATCGTGTCGTTGCCGCCGCCCCCGATTAGGGTGTCGTTGCCCGCGTTCCCGGAAAGCACGTTCGCCGCGCCGTCGCCGGTCAGGCTGTCGTCGTGGCCGGAGCCCGTCAGGTTGGCAATGGCGAAATAGCGATCGCCGTTGGCCTCGCCACTGCTGCCCAGACCGCTGGCCAGCGACCCCGTCACGCCGCTGGCGGAATCTTGATAGCTCACGGTATCGGACCCGCCACCGCCGGTGAAGTCATTGGCGTCCGCGGTGCCCTCCAGCGTGTCGCCGAAACTCGATCCGATCAGGTTGAGGACGTTTCCCTGGTAAATGTCGCCCTGCGCATCGGCACCGGTATTGAGGGCCGCATTGCCGAGGTTGGCGTAGACGGCCTCGCCGGCCCCGGCGTAGCTCGCCGTGTCGCGTTCCGCACCACCGCCGCCGACGAGAGTATCCGCGCCGGCACCGCCGATCAGGGTATCGTCGCCGAGGCCACCTTCGAGTCGGTTGGCACCAGAGTTCCCGGAGAGCAGATCGTTCCCGCCGCCGCCGGTCAGGTTGGCAATCAGCACATAGCTGTCGCCGCTGGCGTCTCCCGCCGTGCCACCCGACGCCAGCGAAGCGGCCAGGGCGAGCGTCGAATGGACGTAGGTCACGGTATCGGTGCCGCCACCGCCGTCGAAAGCGTTTGCCGTGCTGCTTCCCTCCAGCGTATCGTCGTGGGACGAACCCAGCAGGTTTGCGATTCCCGAGTACGTATCCCCGGCTTCGTCACCGCCGCCGTTCAGCAGCGAATCGCCGAGGTAAACGGTCACGGCCGCCGCCGAGCCGGCGTAACTAGCCCAGTCGCTGCCGCCACCGCCGACCATGCTGTCGGCGCCTGCGCCGCCCCGCAGGGTGTCATTGCCGAGGCCACCGTCGAGGCTGTCGGCTCCGGCACCGCCCGCCATTGCATCGTTGCCGGCGAGGCCAAGCATGACGTTGTCGAATCCATCGCCCTCGAGAACATCGTTGAAACCCGAGCCCTCGATATTTTCGATTGTGTCGCCGAAGACATCGCCCACCGCGTCTCCGCTGCGAACCAGGAGACTGCCCGGATCGAGCGCCGCGGCCACTGCCGAAGCCGCGTTGCGGTAGCTCAAGGTATCGCTTCCGGCACCTCCCGTCAGCGAGTCGGCCCCGGCGCCGCCTTCCAGCGTATCGTTGTCGCCGCCGCCGTCGAGGGTGTCGACTCCAGCCAGGCCGCGCAGGAAATTACCGCCACCGTCGCCCTCGAGCCGATCGTTGAACGCTGATCCTGCGAGGTTCTCGATCGCGTCGTAGCTGTCGCTGCCGGCGTCCCCGGTATTGCCACCGGGCACGGCGAGCGACGCCTGCACCGCCGATGCGGCGAGTGAGTAACTGGCCGTATCGGAGCCAAGGCCGCCGACCAGCGCATCCCCGCCCGCGCCGCCTTCAAGGGTGTCGTCCCCGCCGCCGCCTTCCAGCCGGTTGACACCGACGTCGCCAGACAGACTGTCGTTGCCGCCGCCGCCGAAAAGATTTTCGATCGATGTATAGGTGTCACCGCTGGCATCGCCCTGGGTGCCGCCGCTCGCGAGTGATGCCACCACGGCGGCCGCCGAGTGTTCGTAGCTTGCCGTGTCCGTTCCGGCGCCGCCATTCAGCGAGTTTGCATTGGCATTGCCTTCGAGCACGTCGTCAAACGCCGAGCCGATCAGGTTGTTGATATTGATGTAGCTATCACCATCGGCCTGCGATCCGGCGAAGCGGGTTCCGTTCAGAGCCCCATTGCCCAGATAGGCATAGACCTGGCCATCGGCATTGGCATAACTTGCGATATCCGCGGAAGTCAGGTCGCCAGTCAGGACATCGCCGCCAGCGCCACCTTCCAGCGTGTCGATGCCGGCGCCACCGACCAGGGTATCGTTGCCGCCCAGACCGAACAGCGAATCGTTGCCGCTGTCACCCTGGATCAGATTGTTGGCGGAATTTCCCTCCAGGGTATCGGCAAAGGTACTGCCATCGAGGTTTTCCACGTTGAGGTAGACGTCCCCCACGGCGTGGCTGGTCTTGACCAGGACGCTGGCTGGATCGAGCGAGGCCACCACCCCCACGCCCAACACCCCGGGTGCGCTGACGAAAGTCACGGTATCCGTGTCGTCGCCGCCGTCCAGAGTATCGGCACCGGCCAGACCCTGCAATTGGTCATTGCCGGCACCACCCACGATGTGGTTCGCAACCGCAGCGCTTCCCCACAGGATGTCGTTGAAAGCGGAGCCCAACACATTCTCGATCAGGTTGTAGGAATCGCCCACCGCATCGCCCGAATTTCCAGCTGGCGTGTCGAGTTTGGCGGTCACCGCCGCCGACGCATTCGCATAGCTCGCCCAGTCGACGCCTGTCCCACCCAGCAACTGGTCCGCCCCTGCCCCCCCTTCGAGGGTGTCGTCGCCACCGAGTCCCTCGAGGCGATTTGCGGTAGCGCCTCCTGTCAGCAGATCATTGCCGCCGCCCCCAATCAGATTCTCGATCGACACATAACTGTCGTTGATGGCGTCACCGAAACTGCCAAGATTTGTCGCCAGGGATGCAACGATGGCCTCGGTTGAATGTTCGTAGGTCACGCTGTCGTTGCCCGCCGAGCCACCGTCAAACCTGTTGCCGAGTGGATTGGCGTCGCCTTCAAGCTTGTCGTTGTTGACTGAGCCCGTCAAGTTGCGAATGCCGGAATATGTGTCTCCTACAGCTTCAGGGCCGGTATTGGCCGATGCATCACCGAGATAAGCATAGACGGCTCCACCAGCAGCATTGGCATATGTAACAGTATCGTTGCCACCACCGCCGATGAACGCGTTGGCGCTTGCGTTGCCCGTAAGCACATCGTCGCCGGTTCCGCCATGCAGGTTCTCCAGCGTCGCATCGAGGACATCCGTCCCTTCGCCGGTCGCCAATCCCGTGCGTAGCGACGCGGTGATTGCGGCAGACACGCCTTCCCACGAGGCGGTGTCCGAGCCGGAACCGCCGATCAGGGTATCGTTGCCGCTACCACCTCGCAGGATGTCATTGCCGGCACCGCCATCGATGCGGTTGTCCTTGTCGTTGCCCGTGAGCGTATCGTTGTAGTCGCTGCCGGTCAGGTACTCGACTGAGTAATCGATCGTGTCGGTTCCCTCCCCCGTCGAACTGCCCGGATTGCCGGCATCCAGCGCCAGGGTCACCACGACATCGCCGCCAGCCGCGGCGAAGCTCAGCGTATCGGTGCCGTCGTCACCCAGCAGCAGGTCGTCGCCGCCTCCGCCTGCTAGGGTATCGTCGCCCGATCCGCCCTCGATGCGATTATCGTTGCCGTCGCCTGTCAGGTGGTCTGCAAACTCCGACCCGACCAGAGAGCGAAAGCCGAACAGTTGGTCGTCCTGCGCATCGCCGCCGATATTGCCCGAGGCCGCGTTCAGGATCACCGTCACTCCCGACGGCGAATGCGCATAGGTCACGGTGTCGCCGGCGCTGCCCGCGTCGATCGCGTCGACGCCGCCGATCAGCGTGTCGGCGCCACCGCCACCTTCCAGCGTGTCGTTGCCGTCGCCACCGACCAGCCGATTAGTGCCGACCCAGAATGCCGAGGCATCCTCGCCAGTCAGCACGTCGTCGCCAGCGCCACCGATGATGTTTTCAAAACCCGTCAGAATGTCGGTTCCGTAGTCGAGCCCACCGTTCGACGTGCTGACCACGGTATTGAAGATCAGTTTCAGCGTCACGGCGTTGGTCGCCGTGGCATAGGAGACCGTATCGATTCCGGAGCCGCCGTCGAGCGTGTCGTCGCCGCCCTGTCCAGCCAGAATGTCGTCGCCGACATCGCCATATATTTCATTGCCGTCGATGTCGCCGGTCAGGCTGTCGTTGTGTGCCGACCCGCGCAAGACAGCGAAGCCGGACAGCACGTCACCCTCGGCATCTCCGCCTGTGTTTCCCGTGGCTGCGTTTATCGTCACGGATACCGCGGCGCCGGACAATGCGTAGGTCACGGTGTTGATGCCGGTACCGCCGCTCAGGGTATCGGCGCCTCCCGCGCCCTGCAAAGCGTCGTCGCCGGCACCGCCCTCGATCAGGTTGGCAATACCGTCACCGCTCAGGGTATCGTCACCCAGGCCGCCCACCAGATTGCGGATCAACTGATAACTGTCGAAATCGCCACCACCATCGGCTGTGGTGCCGCCGCCGAAGCTCGCCAGCGACGCCGTCACCGGGGTTCCCGCACCGGCGTAAGCGTAGCTGACCGTATCGATGCCGCCGCCGCCCACCAGCGTATCGTTGCCCAGCGCACCTTCGAGGGTGTCGTTGCCCAACCCGCCGTCGAGCCGGTTCGGGCCATCGTCGCCGCGCAGGGTATCGTCGTGGCTGCCGCCGGTCAGGTTTTCGATCCCGATGTAGGCGTCTCCGGCAGCGTCGCCCAGCGTACCGCTACCACTTGCCAGCGAAGCTGCGATCGCGGCCCCGGCATGGGTGTAGGTGACGGTATCGACGCCGGCGCCGCCTGCAAGCACATTGGCGCCGGACGATCCCTCCAGCGTGTCGTCATGGCCGGAGCCGGTAAGGTTCTCGATGTCGGCGTCGAGCACGTCACTGCCCTGCCCCGATGCCAGCAGGGTATGAAGCGAAGCATTGATCGCCGCGCCTGATCCGGCCCAGGACGCCGTATCGGTCCCCGCGCCGCCGCTCAGTGTGTCGTTGCCAAGCCCCCCCGCCAGGAGATCGTCGCCGCCATCGCCATTGACGAGGTCGTCGCCGTCGCCGCCGGCCAGCGTGTCGTTGCCCGACCCGCCCGCCAGGGAGTTCGCCAAATCGTTTCCGCTTAGTGCGTCGTTGCCGTCGCCACCGATGAGATTTTCCACGGTGTAGTCAAAGCTGTCATTGCCATCGCCCGTGGCCAGACCGGTACCGAGCGTATCGGCGGCCATGGTCACCACAAGATCGGTCGCCGTTCCGGAGAAACTGAGCGTGTCGTTGCCGTCGCCGCCACTGAAACTGTCGTTGCCAGCACCGCCGACAAACATGTCGGCACCCGCTCCGCCTATGAGGGTATCGCTGCCACCGGCGCCCGAAAGGAGATCGTCGCCACTGCCGCCAATCAAAAGATTGTCCGCGCCGTCTCCGGCAAGCTGATCGTTGCCATTACCGCCGGTAAGGTTCTCGATCGCGACATAGGTATCGGTGGCGGCGCCCTGGGTACCAAAACCGCCAGCAAGCGAGGCCGTTACCGCGACGGCGGTGTTCGCATAGGTGACGGTATCGACGCCGCCACCGCCGTCGAAGGCATTGCTTCCCGCATCGCCTTCCAGAGTGTCATCGTGGGCCGAGCCGCGCAGGTTCTGGATCGAAACGTAGACATCGCCAATTGCAGCGGCGCCGCTATTTCTTGCCGCCGGGTCCATGAGCGACACGACAACCCCGGCAGCGGCATGTTCATAGCTTGCGGTATTGCTGCCGGCGCCTCCATCGAGGGTATCGGCGCCGGCCTGCCCTTCGAGCACATCGTCACCAGCGCCCCCAACCAGATAGTTTGCCGCCACGTCGCCGATCAGTGTGTCGTCGAAGTCGGACCCTACGAGGTTTTCCACGCTGGAGAAGGTATCGCCTGCCGCGTCGCCGGTCTGGAACGCCGCGTACGTCGCATCAAGTGACACGAAAACACCGACCGGGCTAGCATGGTAAGTCCCAGTGTCGATACCCGTGCCACCGATCAGACTGTCGGCACCGGCGCCACCATCGAGCGTATCGTTGCCCATGCCGCCGTCGAGCGTGTCGTCACCCGAACCGCCATCGACGACGTCAGCGCCGACGCCGGCGAGGATGCTGTCGTTGCCTCCGGCACCGTCGATCTCGTAACCGATGGCACGGGCCGGCAGGATATGGACCGCGCCACTGGGCGTAAATACCGAGAAGTCGGCCTCGGTCGTCGCTTCGCGGTAACCGAAGCTGATGAATTCGCCGGCGACCGTGGTCAATCCCTGTTTCACCGAGAGCAGCATGGTGAAATCGGTCGGCGTCACGGCGCTTCCATCTGCGGCGACATCGTAGGTGAGCAGCAGGCTGGTTCCGGCAAAACCGACGGCCGTCACCGGCGTCACCGTCCAGTTGCCGGCGCTTGGATTGCCGACCACGACATCCGCGCCCTGCGCAGAGATCGCGAAGCCCGCCGGCAAGGTACCGAATCCCAGCGCCAGCGTGAGGCTGGACACGCTCGACAGGTTCTGGATTTCGATGCGCAGCGACTTCGTGTTTGTGGTCCCGGTAGCGTAGCGCGCGACGGGCCCCAGCACATTGTCGGCGGCGGTGCCGGTAATCACCTGGCGGTGCGCCTGATAAACGGGCTCATGCGCCAGTGCCGGATCATCGGCTCCGGTGACTGTCAGGTAAGAGCCAATCGGATTCGCCTTTTCGCCAGTCGCGCCGTTCGACGCCGCGAGATCGAGCTTGAACGCGGAATCGACGTACACCTTGCTCGTGACCGTACCACTCTCGGACGCCGGCACTTCGCCGACACCATGGATGGTGACGGTCACGATCTGGCTGGTGCCGTCAAGGCTTGCCACGCTGAAGCTGTCGGTCAGCGAAACGCCGAAATCCAGGGCCTGTATCGCGGCCTGCGCATTGTTGGCGGTATAAGTCCAGTTGCCGGATGTGTCGACCGCGAACAGGCCATACCCGTTACTGCCTGCGGTCCCGGCCTGCGCCACAAAACTCGATTGACCGCTGTCGACATCGACGACACTCAGTGTGCCAGCGGTCGAAATGAATCCGCCAGAAACCGCGATGTCCTCGACCACCATTCCCACCGCCGTGCCGCCGATCACGGCGGCGTCGTTGGTGCCGTCGATGGTGATGCTGATGGTCTGGCTGGTGCCGTCGATGCTGGCGACGCTGAAGCTGTCGGTGAGCGTGTCGCCGGCGTTGAGCGCCTGCACGGCAGCGTTCCCGTTGTCCAGCGCGTAGCTCCAGTTGCCGCCGGCGTCGATGGTGTAGTGGCCGTAGCCGTTGGCCGCAAGAGTCGGCGCTGACACCACGGCAAAGCTGTCGTCGGCGTTGTCCACATCGGCGGCGGTGAGCGTGCCGCTGGCCGTCGGCGTGTTGGCCGTGCCGTTGGCGACGCCGCCGGCTTCGATGACGTTGCCGCTGACCGTGCCGCCGATCACGGCGGCGTCGTTGGTGCCGAGGATGTTGATGGTGACGGTGGTCGTGGTGCCGTCGACGGCGGCGACGCTGAAGCTGTCGGTGTAGGTCGTGCCGGCGACGAATTCGTCGTGTGCGCTGCTGGCGGTGTAGCTCCAGGCGCCGGCGGCATCGATGCTGAAGCTGCCGTGGGTACCGGCCGTGCCGGCCTGGGCGACGAAGTTCGCCGGATTGTCGACGTCGCTGATGCCGAGGCTGCCGCTGGTGCTTAGAACGGCATTGGTTTCGGCAAGGCCGACGGTGTCGGCGGTGAGCACGGCGGCGTCGTTACGGCCGTCGATGGTGATGCTGATGGTCTGGCTGGTGCCGTCGATGCTGGCGACGCTGAAGCTGTCGGTGAGCGTGTCGCCGGCGTTGAGTGCCTGGACGGCGACGTGGCCGTTGTCCAGCGCGTAGCTCCAGTTGCCAACGGCGTCGATGGTGTAGTGGCCGTAGCCGTTGGCCGCAAGAGTCGGCGCTGACACCACGGCAAAGCTGTCGTCGGCGTTGTCCACATCGGCGGCGGTGAGCGTGCCGCTGGCGGTCGGCGTGTTGGTCGTGCCGTTGGCGACGCCGCCGGCTTCGATGACGTTGCCGCTGACGGTGCCGCCGATCACGGCGGCGTCGTTGGTGCCGAGGATGTTGATGGTGACGGTGGTCGTGGTGCCGTCGACGGCGGCGACGCTGAACGTGTCGGTGTAGGTCGTGCCGGCGACGAATTCGTCGTGTGCGCTGCTGGCGGTGTAGCTCCAGGCACCGGCGGCATCGATGCTGAAGCTGCCGTGGGTACCGGCCGTGCCGGCCTGGGCGACGAAGTTCGCCGGGTTGTCGACGTCGCTGATGCCGAGGCTGCCGCTGGTGCTTAGAACGGCATTGGTTTCGGTGAGGCCGACGGTGTCGGCGGTGAGCACGGCGGCGTCGTTGCTGCCAGCGATGCTGATGCTGATGGTCTGGCTGGTGCCGTCGATGCTGGTGACGCTGAAGCTGTCGGTGAGCGTGTCGCCGGCGTTGAGCGCCTGGACGGCGACGTGGCCGTTGTCCAGCGCGTAGCTCCAGTTGCCAACGGCGTCGATGGTGTAGTGGCCGTAGCCGTTGGCCGCAAGAGTCGGCGCTGACACCACGGCAAAGCTGTCGTCGGCGTTGTCCACATCGGCGGCGGTGAGCGTGCCGCTGGCGGTCGGCGTGTTGGTCGTGCCGTTGGCGACGCCGCCGGCTTCGATGACGTTGCCGCTGACGGTGCCGCCGATCACGGCGGCGTCGTTGGTGCCGAGGATGTTGATGGTGACGGTGCTCGTGGTGCCGTCGACGGCGGCGACGGCGAAGGTGTCGGTGTAGGTCGTGCCGGCGACGAATTCGTCGTGCGCGCTACCGGCGGTGTAGCTCCAGGCGCCGGCGGCATCGATGCTGAAGCTGCCGTAGGTGCCGGCCGTGCCGGCCTGGGCGACGAAGTTCGCCGGGTTGTCGACGTCGCTGATGCCGAGGTTGCCGCTGGTGCTTAGAACGGCATTGGTTTCGGCAAGGCCGACGGTGTCGGCGGTGAGCACGGCGGCGTCGTTACGGCCGTCGATGGTGATGCTGATGGTCTGGCTGGTGCCGTCGATGCTGGTGACGCTGAAGCTGTCGGTGAGCGTGTCGCCGGCGTTGAGCGCCTGCACGGCCGCGTTCCCGTTGTCCAGCGCGTAGCTCCAGTTGCCAACGGCGTCGATGGTGTAGTGGCCGTAGCCGTTGGCCGCAAGAGTCGGCGCTGACACCACGGCAAAGCTGTCGTCGGCGTTGTCCACATCGGCGGCGGTGAGCGTGCCGCTGGCGGTCGGCGTGTTGGTCGTGCCGTTGGCGACGCCGCCGGCTTCGATGACGTTGCCGCTGACGGTGCCGCCGATCACGGCGGCGTCGTTGGTGCCCGTCAGCGTGACCACGACGGCCTGGCTTGCCGTGCCGCCCTGGCCGTCATCGAGGGTAACGTCGTAGGTCTGCGTCAGCACCTGTCCACCCGCGAGTGCGTCGAGCACCGAGTCGTCCACATCGAAAGTCCAGCCGACGGAATCGGCGCCCTGATCGACGGCAGCGAGCGCGAAACTGCCGAGATAGCCACCCGCGGCCGGAACAAAGGACACGGCGTGCAGGTTGTCGAGGATATCGACGTCGCTGTAGGTGATTGTGCCGCCGAGGCCGTGGGTCACGGCATTTTCGTCGGGAGCGCCGTCGGCGCGTTCGGTCACTGCGACGGCCGGCGCCGCAGATGAAATGAGGGGGGCATCGTTCGTGCCGGTAATGCTGATCGTGACCGTTTGGCTGAACGTGCCATCGACGCTGTTCACGGTGAACACGTCGTTTACCACCTCACCCGCGGCCAGCGCCTGGATCGCTGCCTGGCCATTGGCGGCAACATAGGTCCAGGCATTGCTGCCGTCCACCACGAAGCTGCCGTAAGTTCCTGCCGTAGTCTGCGCGACAAAAGCCGACTCCCCGGCATCGACATCGACAATGCTCAGCGAACTGCCGGCCGTCAGGTTTCCGGCAGATACCCCGACATCTTCCGTAAGCGCGGCAGTGAATACGCCGGAAACCACCGGCACGTCATTGGCGCCGGCGATCACGATGGTCAGGTCGGCAGAATCGAAGTCGCCGAAGGCGTCGGTCAGCACATAGGTAAACAGTTCGCTCAATTGTTGTCCGGCAGGAAGCGCCTGGACGAACGGGTTGCTGTTGTCCACCAGGTACTTGTAGCTGCCATCGGCGCCGATGGTCAGTGTGCCGTAGCTGCCATTGATCGCTGTGCCGTCCGCCCGCGTGGTACCCGGCGCCACCGGCGTCAGCGCGCCACCACCCGCCTCCGAGCCGGTCCGGATGTCGGTCACGGTGGCCGACGACGACGGGGCGTCGTTGCTGGTGACCATGAACGGATCCGCTGCTGGCAACGGAGGAATAATCGTCCCGGGATCGATCCCAACCGTGCCGTTGCTCACACCGCCGGCTTCGGCGGCATTTACGACGTCATCGAAGGCGAATGGGCTGACAGTCAGCAGGTCATTGCTGCCGCGTATCGTGATCACCAGGTCGGCGGTGTCGCTCGCTCCATCCAAATCGGTGACGACATAGCTGAAGGTTTCGGTGAGCGTCTGGCCGTTGTCCAGCGCATTGACCACGGGATTGGCGTCATCGATGTCGTAGACATAGGTGCCGTTGGCCCCGAGTGTCAGGCTGCCGTAGCTGCCCGTGACCACCGTGCCATTGGCGCTCGTCGTTCCGACGGCGACGGCATCACCGGCAACTGCGGTGACCGACAGCGTCTCGCCATTGGCCGCGGAATCGGGATCGGCATCATTGCCGAGTACATTGCCGACCGCGTTGCTGCCGCCCGGATTCGCCAGGCCGGACTCGAACGCCGAGCCGGCGTCGTCGGCGCCAACCGGGGCGTCATTGCGGCCGTCGATGGTAATGGTCAATTCGGCGTCGGCGGTCAGGCCGCCGACGTCGCTTACCGTATAGGTAAAGGTCTCACTCAAGGTCTGGCCGGTGCTGCGCAGGGCCTGCACGAAGGCATTCGCCTCGTCGACCACGTAGCTGTAATCGCCGTCGGCATCAAGCGTCAAACTGCCGTAACGGCCGGAAAGAGCAGCGCCTACCGAGCCATTGACGGTGCCATGAAGGTCAGACTCGGCACCGGTACGAATGGCGGATACGCTGCGCGCCTCCCCGGCCACATCGACATCCGTGTCGTTCGTCAGGACATTTCCGCTGGCATTACTGCCCGCTGAAAGATTCGATGTACCACCCGCCTCGACTGCCGCGCCGGTATCGTCAATGCCGACCGGCGCATCATTGGCGCCGGAAAGCGTGATCGACAGCGTGTTGGTGCCGGTACCGCCAGCCGCGTCGGTGACCGTGTAGGAAAACACATCCGTCAGTGTTTGCGCGCTGTCGCGCAGGGCCTGTACGGAAGCGGCCGAGTTATCCACCACATAGCTGAAATTGCCCGACGCATCGATGGTCAATTGACCATAGAGGCCATTCGTCGGCGCGCCGACAGTCCCGGCCGCTACGCCGCTGACTCCGGTCACCGACAGGACATCACCCAGATCGACATCGGTGTCGTTGGCAAGGACATTGCCGATAGGATCGCTGCCGGCAACTGCGTTGGCATTGCCGCCGGCTTCGACGGCGTTCGCGCTGTCGGCTGTCACCGTGGGAAGGTCGTTGCTGCCGGTGATGGTGACGGTGACGGTCTGCATGGCAGTTCCGTCGGCACTGGTGGCCGTGAAGCTGTCGCTGAGCGTGGCACCGGCGGCGAGTTGCTGGATCGCGGCTTGCGCGTTGGCGGCGCTGTAGGTCCAGTTGCCCCCGGCGTCGATGCTGAAGCTGCCGTAGCCGTGGCTGCCGGCGACGCCGGCCTGGGCGAGGAAGCTGGATTGTCCGCTGTCGATGTCGACCACGGTGAGCGTGCCGCCGGTGACGAGGTTGCCGCCGACGACCGCCGTGTCTTCGGTGACGCCGCCCGTGGCGACACCGCCGATGACGGGGATGTCGTTGGTGCCGGTGATGGTGACGGTGACGATCTGGCTGGCGCTGCCGTCGGCACTGACGGCGGTGAAGCTGTCGGTGAGCGTGGCACCGGCGGCGAGTTGCTGGATCGCGGCCTGGGCGTTGCCGGCGCTGTAGCTCCAGTTGCCGGCGGCGTCCAGCGTGAACGTGCCGTGCCCGTTGCTGCCGGCGGTGCCGGCTTGTACCAGGAAGGCGGCTTCGCCATTGTCGACGTCGGCCACGGTCAGGGTGCCGCTGGTGGTGAGGTTGCCGCCGACGACGCCCTGATCTTCGGTGACGCCGCCACTGACGGTGCCACCGAGGACGGCGAGGTCGTTCGTGCCGGTGATGGTGACGGTGACGGTCTGCGTGGCAGTTCCGTCGGCACTGGTGGCCGTGAAGCTGTCGCTGAGCGTGGCACCGGCGGCGAGTTGCTGGATCGCGGCTTGCGCGTTGGCGGCGCTGTAGGTCCAGTTGCCCCCGGCGTCGATGCTGAAGCTGCCGTAGCCGTGGCTGCCGGCGACGCCGGCCTGGGCGAGGAAGCTGGATTGTCCGCTGTCGATGTCGACCACGGTGAGCGTGCCGCCGGTGACGAGGTTGCCGCCGACAACCGCCGTGTCTTCGGTGACGCCACCGCTGACGACACCGCCGATGACGGGGATGTCGTTGGTACCGGTGATGGTGACGGTGACGATCTGGCTGGCGCTGCCGTCGGCACTGACGGCGGTGAAGCTGTCGGTGAGCGTGGCACCGGCGGCGAGTTGCTGGATCGCGGCCTGGGCGTTGCCGGCGCTGTAGCTCCAGTTGCCGGCGGCGTCCAGCGTGAACGTGCCGTGCCCGTTGCTGCCGGCGGTGCCGGCTTGTACCAGGAAGGCGGCTTCGCCATTGTCGACGTCGGCCACGGTCAGGGTGCCGCTGGTGGTGAGGTTGCCGCCGACGACGCCCTGATCTTCGGTGACGCCGCCACTGACGGTGCCACCGAGGACGGCGAGGTCGTTCGTGCCGGTGATGGTGACGGTGACGGTCTGCTGGCAGTTCCGTCGGCACTGGTGGCCGTGAAGCTGTCGCTGAGCGTGGCACCGGCGGCGAGTTGCTGGATCGCGGCTTGCGCGTTGGCGGCGCTGTAGGTCCAGTTGCCCCCGGCGTCGATGCTGAAGCTGCCGTAGCCGTGGCTGCCGGCGACGCCGGCCTGGGCGAGGAAGCTGGATTGTCCGCTGTCGATGTCGACCACGGTGAGCGTGCCGCCGGTGACGAGGTTGCCGCCGACGACGGCGGTGTCTTCGGTGACGCCACCGCTGACGACACCGCCGATGACGGGGATGTCGTTGGTGCCGGTGATGGTGACGGTGACGATCTGGCTGGCGCTGCCGTCGGCGCTGACGGCGGTGAAGCTGTCGGTGAGCGTGGCACCGGCGGCGAGTTGCTGGATCGCGGCCTGGGCGTTGCCGGCGCTGTAGCTCCAGTTGCCGGCGGCGTCCAGCGTGAACGTGCCGTGCCCGTTGCTGCCGGCGGTGCCGGCTTGTACCAGGAAGGCGGCTTCGCCATTGTCGACGTCGGCCACGGTCAGGGTGCCGCTGGTGGTGAGGTTGCCCAGCACCACGCCGCTGTCTTCGGTGACGTCGCCTACGACGGTGCCGCCAATGACGGCGAGGTCGTTCGTGCCGGTGAGGGTGACGGTGACGGTCTGCGTGGCAGTTCCGTCGGCACTGGTGGCCGTGAAGCTGTCGCTGAGCGTGGCACCGGCGGCGAGTTGCTGGATCGCGGCTTGCGCGTTGGCGGCGCTGTAGGTCCAGTTGCCGGCCGTGTCCACGGCAAAGCTGCCATAGCCGTGGCTGCCGGCGACGCCGGCCTGGGCGAGGAAGCTGGATTGTCCGCTGTCGGTGTCGACCACCGTGAGCGTGCCGCCGGTGACGAGGTTGCCGCCGACGACCGCCGTGTCTTCGGTGACGCCGCCGCTGGCGACGCCGCCGATCACCGGCACGTCGTTGGTGCCGGTGATGGTGACGGTGACGATCTGGCTGGCGCTGCCGTCGGCGCTGACGGCGGTGAAGCTGTCGGTGAGCGTGGCACCGGCGGCGAGTTGCTGGATCGCGGCCTGGGCGTTGCCGGCGCTGTAGCTCCAGTTGCCGGCGGCGTCCAGCGTGAACGTGCCGTGCCCGTTGCTGCCGGCGGTGCCGGCTTGTACCAGGAAGGCGGCTTCGCCATTGTCGACGTCGGCCACGGTCAGGGTGCCGCTGGTGGTGAGGTTGCCGCCGACGACGCCCTGATCTTCGGTGACGCCGCCACTGACGGTGCCACCAAGGACGGCGAGGTCGTTGCTGCCGGTGATCGTGACGGTGACGGTCTGGCTGGCGCTGCCATCGGCACTGGTGGCGGTGAAGCTGTCGGTCAGCGTGGCGCCGGCGGCGAGTTGCTGGATCGCGGCTTGCGCGTTGGCGGCGCTGTAGGTCCAGTTGCCCCCGGCGTCGATGCTGAAGCTGCCGTAGCCGTGGCTGCCGGCGACGCCGGCCTGGGCGAGGAAGCTGGATTGTCCGCTGTCGATGTCGACCACGGTGAGCGTGCCGCCGGTGACGAGGTTGCCGCCGACGACCGCCGTGTCTTCGGTGACGCCACCGCTGACGGCGCCGCCGATGACGGGGATGTCGTTGCTGCCGGTGATGGTGACGGTGACGATCTGGCTGGCGCTGCCGTCGGCGCTGACGGCGGTGAAGCTGTCGGTGAGCGTGGCACCGGCGGCGAGTTGCTGGATCGCGGCCTGGGCGTTGCCGGCGCTGTAGCTCCAGTTGCCAGCGGCGTCCAGCGTGAACGTGCCGTGCCCGTTGCTGCCGGCGGTGCCGGCTTGTACCAGGAAGGCGGCTTCGCCGTTGTCGACGTCGGCCACGGTCAGGGTGCCGCTGGTGGTGAGGTTGCCCAGCACCACGCCGCTGTCTTCGGTGACGTCGCCTACGACGGTGCCGCCGAGGACGGCGAGGTCGTTGCTGCCGGTGAGGGTTATGGCAAGCGTCGCGGTATCGACCTCACCCAATGCGTCGGTAACGGCATAGGTGAACACCTCGATGACCTGCTGTCCTGCTCCGAGCGCTCCCACCAGCGAACTTCCATTGTCCACCGCATACGAGTACTGGCCGTCGGAACCGATCGTCAATTGCCCGTAGCTGCCGGCAATGCTTGTACTGCCACCGTCAGGCACGGTAGTGAAGGCACCGCCAGCGGTCTCGACTCCGGAACGCACATCGGTAACCTTGGCAGGCGGCAGCGGCGTATCGTTGGCCAGGACATTGCCCACCGGGTCGATGCCAACGATGGCATTCGCCAAGCCGCCGCTTTCCGTCGCCGCGGCAATATCGTCGAAACCAAAGGGATTGGTGCTGGGTACGTCATTGCGACCGTTGATCGTGATGGTCAACTCGGCGGCATCGCTCAGCCCAAGCGCATCGACAATGGTGTAGGTGAAGGTCTCGGCAAGCGTCTGATTGTTGTTAAGTGCCTGAACCGCAGGATCGAGATCGTCGACCACGTAGGTGTAGCTGCCGTCTGACCCGAGCGTCAGGCTACCGTATTGGCCGACGACCAGTGTACCGTCGGCACTGGTGGTCCCGCCGGCCACCGCATCGGTAGCTCCACCCGCCAACTCGGTGCCGCTGCGCACGGCGCCGATTCTGATGGCTTCACCATTCGCAATGCTGTCCGGGTCGCGATCATTGAGCAGCACGGATCCGGTCGCCGGCACGGCGCCGTTCGCGAAACCCGCTTCGACCGCGGTGCCTGTGTCATTGAAGCCGATCGGCGCATCATTGCGGCCATCGATGGTCACGACAAGCTCGGCGGCATCGGTGAGCCCACCGAGATCCCCGACGGTGTAGGTGAAGGTTTCGCTCAACTGCTGACCGCTGACCCGCAATGCCTGGACAGCGGCATTGGCGTCATCGACGACATAGGAATAGCTGCCATCGGACTGTAGGGTCAGTTCTCCGTATAGACCAGCCAGCGGGCTCCCGACGGCGCCATTGGAGGTTCCCGGCAAGACGGCCTCACTCCCGGTACGGACCCCGATGACGAACTTCAATTCGCCGTTGGCAGCGCTGTCCACATCGGTATCGTTGGCCAGGACATTGCCGACGATGCCGACGCCGGCGATACCGTTCAGGGTTCCTGCCGCCTCGATGGCGAGCGTCGGGCCGACATCGTTGGTGCCGAGCGGCGCATCGTTGCGTCCATCGATGGTGATCAGCAGTTCAGCGCCCGTCGTTTCGCCGGTTTCGTCCGCGATCACGTAGCTGAAGGTTTCGCTCAGTGTCTGCCCGGCAACTCGAAGCGCCTGCACGTCCGGATCGGCTTCGTTGACGACGTAGGTGTAGCTGCCGTCCTCGCCCATGGTTAATGTGCCGAAACTTCCGGTGACCGACGCAGTGGCGCCCGCCGGAATCGCCGCAGAGACTCCCGCGCCACCTTCCGGCCCGACCTGCACTCCAGTAACGGTCTTGGGACCATCTGCGGTGTCATTGACCAGCACATTGGCGCTCGCGTTCACACCCGGCGCTGCGTTGGATGAACCGCCGGCTTCGATGGCTTGCCCGGCGTCATTGTTGGCTTCCAGTGCCAGGCGCTGCTTCTCGATCCGCACGCCTTGGCGAAATTGCGGGATCTTCACTTCAGGAGGGCTCTGCGGAAGCACGATGTCAGGTGCCGCCCCGCCCCCGCTGCCACCTGCGGACGCACTGGCCGCTGGACTGCTCGGCGTCGCAGGCTTAGCAATCGGTGCCGGAGGCGGCCTGGTGTCCGACTCCAGAGCCGGCGGAGCGCTATCCTGGCGGGCCTGCGGCTCCGCCGGTTGCGCCTCCACACGTTCCGTCACGATTCGCAGATTGCCGGCCTTCGCCTGCGTCGTGGCACCTACCGAGTTGAAAAGCTTGTTGAGTCCGACCGCACCATCGGCAAACAGAACCTCCGGCGGCTTGCCTCCCAGGGCATCCAATGCCCCGTTCGGAATGACGACCAGGCTGCCGTCCTGAAAGGTCAAAACCAGATCAACGTCGGCAACGTCTACCGACGCGAGGCTCGCGCCCGTTTGTGCCAGCGGAATGGTGCCGTCGGGATTGACCTGGGCACGCAATGGTGCGGCGGCCGATTGTCCTGGGCGCGCCACCAAGTTCGCGACGGGATTCCCTGTCGCCCCCTGCCCTGCCGAAGTGCCGGTGTCAGCCATGTCGATGACCTCTTTTCGGAACCATGCCCGTTACTGCGCTCAGCCTGCGCCCTGTCCGGCGCCGCTCTTGCCGGAGGCCAGGCCATCCTGGATCGCCAGCCGCAATACGCGGGCCAATTCGCTGCCGATGACCTGGGGATCGGTTGTCGCCAATCGTTCATGAATCTGGAGCAGCAAGCGGCGCGCCTCGGCGGAGTCGTCAGCCAGTCTGACCATCAAGTCGCCCGTCGCCGCACTGTCACGCGCCTGGTCTCCAGCGTTGCGGATCAGGCTGGACAAGTCATCGTGCAACTGCGCGCGCAGTTCCACGCCGCCCCGTTCGAGGCTGTTGAGCACCGCGCCCAATTGGGCGGCAATGCGTTGAAGTTCGACATTGAACTGGCCGACGCTGGAGCCGTGTTCGGAAAGGCTGCGGATGAATTCGCCGCGTTGCCGCGCGAACTCTTCGCGCTCGCCCCGCAGCAGCGCCTCCTGCATCCGCGTCGATTCCGCGAGACGCTCCTCGATCCGGCGCAAGACACGGACATCTTCCCCGTCGAGCCGGGCTTCGCCGCCGGCCGCAACCTGCCCGCCTACGGTGGATAGCCCGGCGGCAATGCCCGACTGCTCCCGCGCGAGCGAGAACTCCACATGCTGCGCAACTTCGGAGCCGAGGAAGGAAACCAGATCCTGCATGCAACGGCGAATCGAAACCATCATGAAGCCGAGGATGATCGAACCCAGGAGACCGTAAAGTGAGGCAGAGAAGGCGATCCCCATGGAATACATCGGCGCGCGCATGCGTTCGACCAGGGTGCGGAACACTTCGACCGGATCGGCCGCCTTCATGTCGAGCGTGGCAAAGCTGGAGATCAGCGCAGCGATGTCCGCGAGCGTCGCCAGCAGGCCGATGAATGTTCCCAGCAGCCCCATGCCAACCAGCAGGTTGGTGATGTGCTGCGGCAGGGTGTGCCGGTTGTTCAGGCGAATGTCCGCCTTGACGAGTTCCTTCTCGAGCGCGGCCTGTTCCCGCTGCGACATGGTGCGCCCGGAAGACGCCGCAATGAGGCGCAGGACGTAGGCAACGTCGGCATCGGAGTCAATCGCCATTTTCTGCAACTGAGCCGGTTCGCTTCCCCGACGAACGGCTTCCGAAAAGCCGGAGAGGACCCGGGCTTCGTTCATCAGTTTGCGCAGGTTGAAGAGGATGAAGCCGGCACCGATCAGGATCAACGCAAAGATGGAATAGTTGATCTGCGGGTGCGGGTTGCTGGCCAGCGTATTGACGATCGCCTGCCGGAAAAACACCGCGCCAAGCAGCAGCATCACGAACGGCAGCGGCGTATAGATTTGATAGATCTTCAGTTTGTTGTACATGTCGTCTCGCTCGAGGCGGTTGTCAATTCGGTTGTCGATTCGAATGCTGGTGGGTCATCGTTTCCATGAACTACTGCGGATCGCTGAACGCAAGATCGCGGAAACGCAGGATCGGGGAAAGAATGTAGGAGAGCATCGTCCGCTTGCCGACTACGATATCGGCGGTCGCCGTCATGCCCGGCGCAATCGCCTTGGCATGGCTGTGGCCGGTATCGATCCGGACCCGGTAGTAACGTCCCTCGCGGTCATCCACCAGCGTATCGGCGCTGACCTCGACCACACGGCCGTCGAGGGTTCCGAAGATCGCCTGGTCGTAGGCGCCAATGCGCACGCGGGTCGGCAGGCCGACCGCCAGATTGGCCCGGTCGTCGGGCCGCGCCCGCGCCTCGACCACGATGTTGGCATCACTTGGAGTTATCTCCAGCAATGTGTCTCCCGGCCGCACGACGCCGCCGACGGTGCTGACCACGAGGCGATTGACGAAGCCGGCAACGGGAGCGCGAACGACGTTGCGCGCCAGACGGTCGGCGCTGGTATCAATCTCGAGCGAGGCCTTTTCCAGTTCGGCACGAACCTGCGTCAATTCGGCAGTCGCCTCGGCACGAAAGCGCGCTTCGACTTCGCCGATGCGCGACTCCATCTCGCCCTGTGCCGCGCGCAACCTGGGCAGCGAGGCCTCGGCTTCGGTCAATTGTGAAGTCAGCCGCTGGACGCGCGACTGGCTGTCGAGCAGTTCCATCTGCGATGCAGCACCCTTCCGGCGCAAGCCGTCGATGACGCGAAACTGTTGCTGCGCCACATCGAGTTCGGCGAGCAGGTTGGTCTTGCGAGTCTGGGTCTCGGCAATCTCGCCGCGCTTTTGCAGGCTTTGCTCGCGCAACACCTGAACCTCTTGCGCCACTCGCGCCCGCCGCGCCCTCAGGGCATCCACCTCCGCGCGGCGAACATCGCCGTCGGTGAGGCTGGCCGGGAAACGAAGTTCGCTCACGCCGCGGGATTCCGCGTTCAACCGCGCCTCGCGCCCGCGCAAGGCGGCGAGGCGAGACTTCTCCTGCCCGAGTTCGGAGCGCGCCCTGACATCGGCCAGTTCCATCAGCGGCTGATCGGCGCTAACGGTTTGGCCCTCGCGTACCAGGATGTTGCGCACGATCCCGCCTTCGAGATGCTGGACGATCTGCGATTTGCCGGATGGAATGACACGACCCTCGGTCCGGACGATGACGTCGATGCTGGCCACGGCGGCCCAGACCAGCAGCAGCAGGCCGCCAAGACAGGCAATCAGGATGAACGCGCGCTGCGGGGCAAGGGTGCCCATCCGTGCCCGCCACCAGGGCCCGAAGCCCATCGGCATCATGCGTTCGGCGGCATTGGCCGCTGCCTGTGCCGCAGAGTCGACACGCTCCAGCGTAGAAACAGGCGCCAACCGCAGGGGAGTTTCTGCCTGCGGCCGTTGCGAAAAGGCGTTCTGGTTCGCATCCATGCTCAGCGCGGACTCACCATGACGCGGGAGCTGTCGGCACCTGCGCTGCCGTCGCGCACGGAAATGTCGATGCGATTGGCCGGCATCTTGAGCTGGATCAGCTCGTTGCGCACCGCCATGGCGCGGTAGAAACCCAGGCGCCGCGCCTCGGAGAATCCGGCCGGAACGACAACTTCGAGGCGTGCGCCACCGCTGGCAAGGACCTGCGCCAGGGCGCTGCGCAGGTCTTCGGCCTCGTTGCGCGTGAGCGCGATGGCATCGTCGGCGAACTTGACGATGATCCCGCCCGCCGGACCGACCGGCACCGTCTTTTCAAGTCCGCGTTCGGCGGCGGGCACCGGTGCGGTCGCCGTGACGACACGCGTCGGTTCGCTGCTCGTGCCGCTGCCGCCGGCAGATGCCGCTGACGGCGAAGAGCGGGAGTCCGCTGGAATCTGCGCTTTTGCTCGCTGTCGCGCCTCGCTCTCCAGCGTCCGGATGCGCTCCTGCATTGACGCCAGTTGCGCATTCTTCTCGCGCAGCATGTCGCGCACATCGGATTTATCACTGACCGCTGCCTGGCCGGCGGGCGCATTCACGGTGCTTACCGGAGGTCGGTCATGCGGCACGGCCTGCGGGCTTTTGGGCTGGGTCCGCCCCAGTTCGAGCGCGAACATGAAAACCGCGACGGTCATGATCACGAGCACGAAGAGCAGGCTCAGCACCAGGTTGGTTACGGCATCGACATAGCCAGGCCAGAAGGTCTCCGCGCTCGTATCGTCAATTCGTCTGGACATGGAGCAGCCTCAACTCGCGGAAAAAGTCGCGGCCACGGCAGGATCGTTGCTTCCGCTGCCATAGATGTTGCGAATGATCTGGGACGACGACGTGAATTCCTGTACGTGCAAGTTCACGATGCGCACCCGCACCTGATAGACGCGGTCATAGACATCGAGAAGGTCGAGCAGCGACTGATTGCCCGACAGCATCCGCTCCGACACGGCGGCCAGCGCTGCCTTCAACGCCTCAAGCTCGGCGTAGCCGGAATAGATACGGTCGCGCACCGATGCCAGCGTGGCGTATTGGGCCGACAGCGTCTGCACCAGCCGGCGCCGCGTATCGTCCAGCCGGCTGGCCAGCTCTTCCTTGCGCGCGCTGCGCTCGGCGTGGAGCTTCAGGCTGCGCCCTCCCTCGAAAAGCGGCCAGTTGGCGACTACCATCAGGCGCTGGTCATGCTGCAATCCGGTGTCGCCGCCGGCATTGACAACCTTGAAATCGGAAACTTCGAAATCGATCCTGGGCAGCATCCCGGACAGCGCACCCGTGCGGTCACTTTGCGCCGCGTCGAGTTCAGCTTGCAGCGCGGCGATTTCAGGATTGAGGCCGAAGGCGAGTTCGATTGCCTGGTCGAAGTCGCGCGGGATCAACCCGAGCTCGGCCACTTCAGGCAGGCGAATCTTGCGCGGAACGATGTTTGCCAGGCGGATGAATTCAATCGCAGCTGCCGAATGGGCTGCTTCCTGCTCGAGGCGCGACGCATAGGCCGTGAGTACCCGGGCTCGCACGCGGTCAAGGTCGCTGACGGTCGACGCACCGGCATCCGCCCGCTTGCGCAAATAGTCGAGCAATTCCTTGAGCTGGTTCTCGAACTCCATGGCGAGATCGGCTTGCAGGCGGGTCGATGCAAGGGTTACGTAGGACTGCACCGCAGCGACCGCGGCCTCGCCTTCGGTGCTCTTGAGGTTCAATTCGCGCGAGCGCTCGAGATCCTTGCGGCGGATCACCTCGAAAACGCCCGGAAGGTCGAGGAGCGGCTGGCGCAGCACGATCGTCGTGTCGATCCGGGTATGCCCATCGCGATCACGAACGATCGAATTGACCGGAGGATCGGCGAATTCCGAAGAAGGTGACGATATCTCCCGTCCACGGGCGACACGCCAGGTGACGGATGGCAGCAGCAGCGACATCGCCTGCCCGGTCTGGGAACGCGCGGCATCAAGCCGCGAGCCCGCCATCCGCACGTCGCGACTGAATTCGACCGCCAATCGCAATGCCTGACCCAACTCGAGATCGTCCACCGCTTCCACGCCCGACCGAAACGAACCGGCGCCAATGGTCGAACTCACGGGCACGTGGCTCAGGTTGAACAGCCGGGCAAGACTGTGCTCGCTCGCCGGCAGCGCATTGCGCGCCATGGGCGCGGCAACCTTTGCGAAACCGGCCCGAAAAGGCGCCGCGAGGGAATCCGGATTCAGGCGAATCAAGGAGTCCCGCGGCAATTGCGCATCGATCGGCTGTCGGAGGCCCGTCACCGGCACTGCCTTGAGCTCCCATGACAGATTGAGGCCACCGTCCGCAGGATCGGCAGACGACGCCGGGCTGGAAGCGCCGATGCCGATCGCCACAAAAATTGCGCAACAACCTGATCTCAAGAACAACTCCGCCCTTGCTCTATCCGGCCCACGCGCTCAAACGACGCGTCGAACCGCAGTTACCGCCAAACCGCCCCGAATGAACTCACATTCATGACAACCATCGCTCCCGGTGCCGATTCCGCCAATTTCCCGAAATCAGGAACAGGCATTACCGATGTTGGCTGACCGCCACCAATCACCCGAAATTACCTATTGATTTGATTGGATTTTTCTTGCCAACCCCACACCATTTCCTGGTCCGAAGTCAGGCCTTGCTTTTAAGCAAGAACCGGGCAAGTTCCCCGCTGGTCATACGCTCCGCCGCACGGCGTCTGTTCTTGAGTCCCTGTGGCCCTGTGCCCATGAAACGAAATGCCGTAAGCAAGCCACCCGACAGCGGCCGGCCCATGCTTCCGGAGATGCGATTCTTAGCGGATCGTCCATGAATCACCACAGCGCCGACATTGCGCGTGCAGCCAAACCCCTCCGCCACGGTCCTCAAGCACCGGATCGCCGCCATCAGGAAGTGGCGCCGGCCCAGACGAAAGTACATTGAACTTGCCGTAGGCGCTACATGCCGGGCATACCGCCTGTTGCCCAAGGTGCTCGGCAACATCCAGCAGCAATCGGTAGCGCTTCCAGCTGAACAGCGTAACAGCCAGTCCGCCCAAAAGCAGCGAAACCCCGGCCAATCTGGAGCCACTACCTCCTCCCGCCACCTCGAGACCGCTGACGAGGAGAATCAGACCAAGAAACCAGGTGAGCAGCCACGCGTGGCATTCGATCAACTGCCGCTCGTACCAGCGCCGAAATCCATGCGTGCGTATTCGATCGAGCGATGCCACCAATGTCCCTCTCTGTCAGTCTGCAGCCAGCTTAGACGCCATGACCCATCCATGCAACATGGTTTCGCAGGTTGTCACGGGAAAATCTGCACCAGAAGTGCCACGACCTACCGGCAGTACCCGGCAAGCTATAATGGCTGCAACGTGCTTGGTCTCGATTTTCAGGGAACTCGCGGGCCTCACGCCCGTCCAATCAGGCAGACTCATTTCACAGGAGGAACAAGCGTTCATGGAAAACATCCGTACCTACCCGCAATCCGTAACCCATGATGTCGCCGGCGAGCAACAACGAGTCCTGCGCAACACTTATGCCCTGCTTGCGCTTTCGATGGTTCCGACCATTGCCGGCGCACTGGTCGGCGTACAGCTCAAATTCTCGTTTTTTGCAGGCAGCCCTTTCATTGGGTTCATGATCTTCCTCGGCATCGCCTTCGGTTTCATGTGGGGCATCGAGCGCACCAAGAACAGCGGCATGGGCGTTGCGCTGTTGCTGGGCTTCACCTTTTTCATGGGGCTGATGCTTTCCCGCATCCTTCAGGCCGCGCTCGGTTTCGCCAATGGCGGCACGTTGATCGCGATGGCTGCCGGCGGCACCGGCGCGATTTTTGTCTCCCTGGCGGGTGTCGCATCCACCACCAAACGAGATTTCTCCAACCTTGGCAAGTTCCTGTTTTCCGGAATGATCCTGCTGCTGGTCGCAATCGTGGCGAACATCTTCTTTCAGATTCCGGCCTTGGCTCTGGCGATTTCAGCGATTGCGGTGGTGATCTTTTCCGCCTATATCCTTTACGACATCAATCGCATCGTCCACGGTGGCGAGACGAATTACATTACCGCCACGCTGGCCGTCTACCTCGACGTCTATAACGTCTTCGTCAGTCTGCTCCACCTGCTGATGGCATTTACGGGCGACCGCGACTGACTCGCTCAATCACCTGAAGAGTCGGCGCTGGCAGTACGGCGCTGGCAAGCAAAAACGGCGACCCTGGTCGCCGTTTTCCATTTCAGAGATCGCGCTCGAACAGCGCGATGGATTCAAGATGCGACGTATGCGGAAACATGTTGGCGATACCCGCAGCACGCAAGCGATACCCCTTCTCATGCACCAGTACTGCGGCATCCCGTGCCAGTGTGGCGGGACTGCATGACACATACACGATACGACTCGGCCCGCCTTCCGAAGGCAATGACTTGACGAGGGCTATCGCGCCTTCCCGTGGCGGATCAATCAGCAGTTTATCGAAGCCGCCCAGCGCAGCATAGCTTTCGTCCGTCACTTCGAACAGATTGGCGACCGCAAATTCGCATTGCGCATCAAGATTATTGAGTGCCGCATTCTCCCGAGCGCGATTGACCAGGGCCGCGCTTCCTTCGACCCCCATGACTTGTGCACCTAGCCGCGCGATCGGCAATGTAAAGTTTCCCAGGCCGCAAAACAGGTCAGCAATGCGCTCGCCCCGCCGAGGCGCCAGAAGTGCCATGGCGCGCCGCACCAACATGCGGTTCACGCCATGATTCACCTGCGTGAACTCCGTCGGATGAAACTTCAGTTCGAGACCATAGTCCGGAAGCTCGTAGCTCAGCATGCGCGCAGCGGCGGGATGGAACAGGCTTACGCTGTCGAGGCCCTTTGATTGCAGATACCAGGTGATCCGATGGGCATCGGCAAATCGTCTCAATCGCTCCAGGTCCTCGGATGCCAGGGGTTCCAGATGACGCAATAGCAATACAGTTTCCGAGCCACCTACCGCGACTTCTATCTGCGGCAGGCGATCCGGCCGCGACATCCCCTCGACAAGCTCCTTCAATGCAGGAATCAGCTCGGAGACATGGGGCGGCAGCACAGCACAGGAATCCATCAATGCCACATAGCTGCTGTGCTTTTCTCGAAACCCGACCAGGGTGCCACCCTTGCTGGCGACGTAGCGCACCGACAGGCGTGCGCGCAGGCGATAGCCCCATCCCGTGCCGGAGATGGGCGGCAGTACCTGATCCGGCCGGAGACGGGCAAGGTGCCACAAGGCGTCTTCCATCACCCGCTGCTTGGCGGCCGTCTGTCCGGCGGGATGAAGTTGCTGCATGGAACATCCGCCGCAGGTGCCGAAATGCGGGCAAGGCGGAACCACGCGCTGGCTTGATGCGCACAAAACCGCTACGACATGCGCTTTTTCATAGCTCGGCTTGCGCCGGTAGCTCGTGTATTCAACGGTTTCCCCGGGCAAGGCACCATCGATGAAGATCGCTTTGCCGTCGACATGTGCTATGCCACGCCCTTCGTGGTCAAGGGATTCGATGTGTGCCAACGGCATGATAAGTTCGTACCCTCGGGAAAAAATCGCTGATTATAATGTTCCCCTGCCGTGCGGCCTTGAAGGACAGGAGCGGCTGGAATCACCGGGTGTATTTTCCTCAATCCATTGCGATGCTGCCTGCGCAGCGAAGGAGAATCGAGTGCCTTCCACCATGAGCGCCCAATACCGTTTGCTGACCAGCGAAGCCGACTATCGGCAAGCCTGCGATACCGTCATTGGACGTGCACAACGAGAGATTGTCATTTTCGATCGCAACCTTGTACCGTTGCGACTGACCGAATCCAGCCGGATCGAAATGCTGGCAACGTTTCTAAAGGCCGATGAAACCCGGCGTATCCGTATCGTGATCCATGATCCAGATGACCTGGAGAAGAATGCACCGCGACTGATCCAATTGATTGCACGCTTTTCGCACGCCATCGACATCAGGCAAAGTCCGGATAACCTGCGTCAACTTGCCGATACCCACCTGATTGCCGACGACGAACACGGCGTGCGCCGCTTTCAGTTCGATCTTCCCCGTAGCGCACTGATCCTCGATGATTCGACCTATATTAGTCCCTGGCGAATGCGCTTCGAAGAGCTCTGGGGACTTTCTCACCCTTGCTTAAAGATCAATACCACCGGACTTTGATCTCACGAGGTAGCAACCTGCATTTTGCCGTGGTGCACCATCATTGTCGGCCCGTGATAAAATTTTCAGGTTGATCGAAGTGGAAACATTCCGGTCGACCAATTGGCCAAGTAATTCCATAACGTTAAGGATCTCATCAAAATGAAACAATCTCTCCTCGTAGCTGCCCTCCTCGCCCTGGCTGTGACCGCTTGCGGCAAGACCGAAGCACCCGCACCGGCTCCCGCTCCGGCTCCCGCTCCAGTCGCGGCTCCGGCTCCGGCTCCGGCTCCCGCTCCCGCTCCGGCTCCGGCTCCGGCTGAAGCTCCCAAGGCTGACGCTGCTGCTCCCGCTGCCACTCCGGCTGCTGGTGCGGCTCCGGCTGCGCCTGCTGCTGCGCCCGCTGCTGCTCCTGCCATGGCTGACAAGGCCAAGGAAGTTGCCGGTGCTGCTGCCAAGGGTGCCGTAGAAGGTGCCAAGGACGCGATGAAGAAGTAATTCTTCACTCGCTTCAAGCAAGAAAAAGCCAGCCTTCGGGCTGGCTTTTTCTTTGTCGGTAGTACATTTAGTTCCGCACGTCGCGCCAGTCGAAACCACCATTCTGGGTTGCGACGCCTACCCACTCCGATTCGCATTGCAAGACTCCCGCCAGGGCCGACTGCGCCAGGAGCGGAGTGTTGTTTTCAGCTGAAAGGTGCGCGGCGATGACATGGCACAGGTTTCTTCTATCGATTTGCGCCAATAATGAAGCGGCCGCGCCGTTGTCGAGATGGCCCCAGCGACTACCGATGCGATGCTTCAGGGCCGGCGGATAACGGCCTTCCTCCAGCATCGCCATATCGTGGTTGCATTCGAGCACCAGTGCATCGCATGCATCAAGCATCGTTACCATGAATTGCGTGACATGGCCCGCATCCGTCAACACGCCCAGGCGCCGGTCGCCGTCCGAAAAGACGAACTGAACCGGCTCGCGGGCATCGTGTGGCACGGGAAAGGGATGTACCGAGATGTCGCCAATGGAAAAGGAATCGTGGCTATCGATAAGCGTAACGGCAAGGTTGCGGCCGTGTTCCCGCGATGCAGCGAGGGTACCTGGCGTCAGGCAGATCGGCCATCCGAATCGACGCGCACAGGCAGCGACGCCACCGATGTGATCGGAATGCTCATGTGTGACGAGTACCGCGTCGACGTCTGCAGGCTCGAGTCCCAGCCGCACCAGGCGTCGTGACATTTCGGTCGGACCAAAACCTGCATCGACCAGTATGCGGGTACTTCCGATTTCAACGACAAGGGAATTTCCCCGGCTGCCGCTGCCGAGCGACGCAAAACGCACGCCGGCGGGCCTACTTCAGTTGTTCGTGAAGCAATCCGAGAATGCGCCGGGAGGTATCCGACCGATCCACGCCGCCTTCGCGGGTCAGCACCTGTACGCTGGTGGCATCACCCGACGCCTTCAGATGGAT
Source organism: Sulfuritalea sp. (assembly GCA_016716965.1). Classification (GTDB taxonomy): domain Bacteria; phylum Pseudomonadota; class Gammaproteobacteria; order Burkholderiales; family Rhodocyclaceae; genus Sulfuritalea. Next base: position 86,847 of record JADJUP010000053.1, read on the forward strand.
GCGATATTGCGCCTTGTCCGGCGTGTCGCCGCCGCTGCCCTTCCAGAACATCAGCTTCGACAAGAATCCCTTCTCCGCATCTTTTTTCTTGGCATCGCTGTCTGGATCGACATAGCGTACGAAATACATTCCCTGGGCGCGGTCGCGGTCCTCGACGGTGAACCCCACCCTATCCAGCGCTAGACCTACTCGACGCCAGGCGCGATCGAATGCTTCCTCGAGCAACAAGGCTCCAGCTCCATCGGTCGCTCGCGAAAGCTTGGCGCGGTCCTGCCGCTGGTCAGCCGCAATCAGTGTCTTGGCGCGCGATTCATCGACGCCCAGGCGCACCATCAGGCGGCGCAGCATTTCCGCTTCAAGTTCAGGATCAGCGGGACGAGGCTGCCACTTGGTTTCACTCCTGCCTTCGTTGGTGTAGATCTCGTACATGCCGCGATGGCTGATATAAATTTCAACGGTCCCGGGTTCCGCACCCTTCTCAAGACGGGTGCGGAACTTGTCCCGTTCCGCTGTCGAATAGAGGCTGTCGAAAACCTTGCCCAACGCGCCACGAACTACATCTTGCGGCAATTTGGCACGATTTTCCGCCCAGTCGGTTTCGATGATTCCTGCTTCCGGCATCTCTACATTGACCAGAAACCCCAATTCCTGCCAGAACTCCTTTACGCCTGGCCACAGCCTCTCAGGTGTCCCGGCTACCACCAACCAGCGCTGGGTGCCTGAACGCTCGATGCGCATCTTGTCTACTTGCGGCAGCAGGTCCTGTGCCGTGGTCGTTCGAGCCTGCCCGGCACGTTCGCTGGAATAGGCGGAATAAGTTGCAGAGCCCTTGCTGGCGGAAACATCCGGAACCGCGTAGCGCTCGTCGCGGGTTTGCTGCGTCAGGTCCGGCGGAATTTCGAGCGGCGGGAGTTTGCCGGCCGACTTGTACTCGATCTTTTTCGATTCCGGAAGAATGTTGCCACCACAACCGGCCAACAGGCCGATCAGCAAGAACGACACGCACAACAACGGCAAAGATCTCTTCATTGAGTATCGATTTCCTGTCAGACGGCAATACCGGCGCTGCGCATGGCGCTTCGTACCCGGTCGTGAAACTCTTCGGAAAGTCCCGTCAACGGCAGGCGGATGCCGCCCCCCATCAGGCCCATCTGCTGCGCGGCCCACTTGACCGGAATCGGATTCGCCTCATGGAACAGGTTGCGATGCAAACCAAGCAACCGGAAATTTGCATCGCGCGCCGCCACTACATCCCCGGCCAGCGCGGCGGCACACATCTGATGCATCAGGCGCGGTGCAACGTTGGCTGTGACCGATATCGATCCCCTGCCGCCTAGTAGCATCAGGGCGATCGCTGTCGCGTCGTCGCCACTGAATACGCTGAATCCGGCTGGCGCCCTCTGCAAAAGGTCCGATCCGCGCTCGATGTTGCCCGTGGCATCCTTGATGCCAACAATGCCCGGTACCTGCGCCAGGCGCAAGGTCGTGTCGTTCGCGAGATCGGCAACGGTGCGGCCAGGGACGTTGTAGAGGAACAGCGGCAGGTCTACTGCTTCGGCGATCGACCTGAAATGCTTGTAAAGGCCATCCTGGGTCGGCTTGTTGTAATAGGGCACCACCGAAAGATGGGCATCAGCGCCCGCCGACTTGGCGAATCGCGTCAACTCGATTGCCTCGGCAGTCGAGTTCGCCCCGGTGCCGGCGATTACCGGAATGCGACCGGCGACATGCTTTACCGTTGTCTCGATCAACGCGCAATGCTCGTCATAGCTGACGGTGGGCGATTCGCCGGTGGTACCGACGATGACGACTCCGTCAGTACCTTCGGCGATATGCCAGTCGAGCAGGCGCTTCAGGCACGGCAGGTCAAGCGAGCCATCGTCCTGCATCGGCGTGAGTATGGCGGGAATGGAACCCTGTATGGTCTTCATGAACTTATCCGGAACCGGAAGCGGCAAGCGACAACCGGCCTAAAGCGAAGGAATGGAGATTCTAACGTATGGGCACAATGCCGCGCAGCCTGCAAAACCAGCTTACAAATCAGCCAGCACCTTGATATGCGTGGTTACGCTGCGTGCCAGCGCGGACAACACATACCCGCCCTCCAGCAGGGAGACGATGCGCCCGTTCGAGAATTCGCGCGCCACCTGCTTTATTTGCTCCGTGACCCAGGCGTAGTCGGATTCGACCAGTCCCAGCGATGCCATGTCATCCTCATAATGGGCGTCGAATCCGGCGGAGATGAAGATCATTTCCGGCTGGAACTCGCGCAGCCGGGGAAGCCAAATGTCGTAAACCACCTGACGAAAGTCGTCGCCGCGGGTACCCGCAGGAAGCGGTACGTTGCACATGTTGGGTGCCGGATTCTCGGTGCCGCAATAGGGATAGAAGGGATGCTGGAAGATTCCCGCCATCAGGACACGCGAATCGCCGGCAAATATTTCTTCCGTGCCGTTACCGTGATGCACGTCGAAATCGATGATCGCCACTCGCGATAGTCCCCAAGCATCGAGTGCATGCCGCGCGGCGACGGCGACGTTATTGAAAAAACAGAAGCCCATGGCCTTCGCGCTCTCGGCATGATGCCCTGGCGGACGTACGGCGCAGAATGCATTACTCACCTCTCCCCGCATCACGAGGTCGGTGGCATAGCAGCCGGCACCGGCCGAGCGCAATGCCGCCTGCAAGGTACCCGGCGACATCGCAGTATCGGGGTCGAGATGGACGATGCCGTGCTCCGGACTGCTGGTCCTGACATGATCGATGTACTCGCGCGGATGCACGCGCTGCAACTGGTCGACCTCGGCCAGTGGCGCATCGTGAAACTGAAGATACACATCAAGGCCGGAAGCAATCAGACGATCACTGATGGCGCCAAGCCGGTCGGGACACTCCGGATGGTGGGCGCCCATGTCGTGCTGCCAGCAGTCGCGATGGGATATGAAGGCGGTGGTTGTCATGACGGGGTGCTTGCCTGATGACTTACAATGCGTCGCAAAAACATATTATCCATCAAAGTTCGCAAAATTCCCCGACACCATGCGACTCACCGAACTCGACGCCATCCTGGCCGACATCAACCACATCATCCTCGGCAAGGAGCGGCCGGTTCGCCTCGCCGTGGCCTGCCTGCTGGCACGCGGCCATCTCCTCATCGAAGACCTGCCGGGTGTCGGCAAGACCACCCTGGCGCATGTGCTGGCCCGCGTCCTCGGCCTCGAATTTCAGCGCATCCAGTTCACCAGCGACATGCTGCCGGCGGACATACTCGGCGTCTCGATCTTCGACCGCGGCACGGGCGCCTTTCACTTCCATCCCGGTCCCATCTTCACGCAGGTGGTCCTGGCCGACGAGATCAATCGCGCCACGCCAAAGGCGCAAAGCGCCCTGCTGGAGGCCATGGAAGAACGCCAGGTCACGGCCGAGGGAGAAACCCGCGCCTTGCCCGAACCGTTCTTCGTCATTGCCACCCAGAATCCAACCCATCAGATCGGAACCTTCCCGCTGCCCGAATCGCAGCTCGACCGGTTCCTGATCAAGCTCGAACTCGGCTATCCCGATGCCGCCGCCGAACGTGAATTGCTTGCCGGCGCCGACCGGCAGCAGATGGTCGCGAGCCTGACGGCGCGCATTGCTCCGCAGCGACTGATCGAGTTTCAGAAACAGGTGCGCGCAGTTCACGCCTCCGCAGCGCTGATCGACTATGTGCAGGCACTGGCCGCGCACACGCGCACCACGCCGCGCTGGCACGCCGGGCTGTCGCCGCGCGCCTGCCTGGCGCTGCTGGCAGTCGCCCGCGCCTGGGCCCTGCTCGACGGCCGCGACCACGTGCTGCCTGAGGATGTCCAGGCCGTGCTGCCCGGCGTCATCGCACACCGCCTGAGGCCGACCGACGACAACTCGCGCGCCGATGCCGAGGCAATCGCGGCGGCACTGATCGAGGCCGTGCCGCTTCCCTGATTGACCCCGTGCGGCCGTCCCGATGATGTTCGCCACCCTGCGCAACCGACTGCACGAAAACTTTGTTCGCTGGGCCATGCGCGTACGGCCACCTGAACCAGCACCGATCGTGCTCAGCCAGCGCCGCGTCTATGTGCTGCCGACGCCAGCCGGAGTCGCCTACACGATGGCGCTCGGCGTGATCCTGCTGGGCGCGATGAATTACAACCTCAGCCTGGGGCATGCCCTGGTATTCCTGCTCGCCGGACTGGGCATCGTCGCCATCCTGCACACCTTCCGCAACCTGGTCCAGCTCTCGCTGCGTCCCGGCCGCTGCGAGTCGGTCTTTGCCGGCGAGCAGGCCCGCTTCGACCTGATCGTTGAGAATCTGCGGCCGGACGCTCGCACCAGCCTGCGCATTTTCTTCCAGGACGGCCAGCCACTGGAGATCGACGTAGGGCCTTCGGCGAGCGCAATTGCCAGCCTCGGGCTTCACACGGCACGACGGGGATGGCTGCCGATGCCGCGGGTCACGATCGAAACAACCTGGCCGCTGGGGCTGGTCCGGGCCTGGAGCTACGCCGCTCCGGACCTTGCCTGCCTGGTCTATCCGGCGCCGGCGGCAAAGGCGCCAGCACTTACCTGGAGCGGTGATGACGCGCAGGGGGCGACGCGAGACGGTCGCGGCGCGGACGACTTTTCCGGCCTGCGCAAACATCAGGTTGCCGATCCACCGCGCCACGTGGCATGGAAAGCGGTCGCCCGCCAGCAGGACGGGCCGTTGCTGACCAAACTCTTTTCGGGGGCGGCCGCACAGCGGCTCTGGCTCGACTGGGACAATCTGCCCGCTGCAATGGGCGCCGAACAGCGCCTCTCGGTACTGGCGCGCTGGATGCTCGACGCCGATGCCGCCGGATTGGCCTGGGGATTGCGCATGCCCGCCGTCCGCCTTGAACCGGACAACGGGCCGGCACACCTGGCGGCCGGCCTGCGCATCCTGGCGCTGCACGACCATGGCCCGGATTAACCGTCCGGTCAGCCGGCGCCAGGCCTGGTGGTTGCTGGCGACGGCCATTGCGGCCTCGCTGCCGCTGCTACAGCATGTTCCGCTATGGCTGTCGATCGCTGCCGGACTGGCCTTCGCCTGGCGCGCCGTGCTGACATGGCGGCACTGGCGCCTGCCGCCGCGCTGGCTGCTGATCCCTCTGGTGATTGCCGGCGCCGTGGGAGTTTTCCTCCAATACCGCACCATCGTCGGCCGCACGCCGGGTATCGCGCTGCTCCTGGTTTTCCTCGCATTGAAGCTGCTCGAACTGCGCGCTGCACGCGACGCGGTGGTCACCGCATTGCTTTGTTACTTCCTGGTCCTTGGCCAGTTCCTGTTCACCCAGACCATTCCGACCGCCATGCTGGCCTGCCTGACGGTGCTGATCACTACCGCCGCATTGCTGGCCGCCAGCGATGACCGCCCGGCGCCGCGCCAGCAGGTGTATCGCGCCGGATTGCTGCTCGCGCAGGCGATTCCGTTCATGCTACTGCTGTTCCTGCTGTTTCCACGGGTACAGGGGCCGCTTTGGGGCATCCCGCAGGATCGCTTTACTGCCGTCTCCGGACTGTCCGACACGATGACTCCGGGCTCGATTGCACAGCTGTCGCAATCCGATGCCATCGCCTTCCGGGTTCGATTCAAGGGTACTGTTCCGCCACAATCGCAGCTCTACTGGCGTGGCCCGGTAATGCCGTCCTTCGACGGCCGCAGTTGGCGCGTCGCGCAGACCCTGGCCGCCTATCCGACGATTCCCTATGATGGCGCGGGAACGCCGGTAGACTACGAGGTCACGCTGGAACCGCATGGTAAGCATTGGTTGTTCGCGCTTGAAATGCCGGCGAACCTGCCGCCCGACAGCGCGATGACAAGCGACTACCAGCCCATCGCGCGCGAGGTAGTGCGCAATCGCCTGCGCTACACGCAGTCGGCCTGGCCCGACAGCCATGCCGGAGCGAATGAAACCCGCGCCGCACTGCGCGCCGCACTGGCCCTACCGGCTGCCGGCAATCCTCGCATCCGCGCAATCAGTGCCGGCTGGCAGGCAACGCACGGCGACAATGGCGCCGCCATCGTCGCTGCCGCGGAAGATCTGTTCAACCGGCAATTGCTGACCTATACCCTGAATCCCCCACTGCTCGGACCCGACATGGTCGACGAGTTCCTGTTCGACACGAAACGGGGCTTTTGCGAGCACTTCGCCGCCGCTTTCGTCTTCAGCCTGCGGGCCGCCGGGGTACCGGCACGCGTCGTGGCCGGCTACCAGGGCGGCGAAACCAATCCGGTGGATGGCTACCTGGAAGTACGCCAGTACGACGCGCATGCCTGGACCGAGGCCTGGATAGCCGGACGCGGCTGGGTGCGCATCGATCCGACGGCTATTTCGGCGCCAAGCCGGGTCAGCAGCAACCTGGCGGCCGCGGTTCCCGCGGGCGAGGGTCTGCCCTTCCTGGCCCGATCCGACATGGCCTGGCTCAAGGAACTGCGCTACCGCCTCGATGCGGTGACCAACGGCTGGAATCAGTGGGTGCTGGGCTACAACCCCCAGCGCCAGCGCGACCTGCTGGCCAGCCTTGGCCTGCGCGAGCCCGACTGGCGCAGCATGACTGCAATCCTTTCCATCCTGAGCGGCATCGTGCTGCTGGTATTGACTGTCTGGATCCTGCGCAATCGCCAGCGGGTCGATCCGGCCCTTACCGCGTGGCGCCGCTTCACGGCACGAATGGCACGGCTCGGCATCGTCTGGCAGGCCTGGGAAGGTCCGCTCCAGTTTGCCGAGCGGGCAGCACGGTTGACGCCGCAGCACGCGCGCGACATCGTCGAGATCGCCGCATTGTATGCAGGACTGCGCTACGGGCCGAACCCGCGACCGGACGACCTGTCCCGCCTGAAATCCCGGATCGCGAGTTTCCGGCCATGATGCGCATCATCCTCCTGCTGGCGGCAATTGCCGTAGGCGCGGATGCCCGTGCGGCCAGCACATCTCCTGCGGAAAGCAGCTACGCGGAGCGCGCCGAGGTAAAGGCCTTCATCGTGGAAATGCGCGACAAGCACGCTTTCGACGCCGACGTCCTCGCTGCCCTGTTTCGCCGGACCCGGCCCATACCCGCCGTCATCAAGGCGATCATGCCGCCACGGGATCCCGGTGTTAGGTCCTGGCATGCCTACCGGGCGCGGTTTGTCGAGCCCATCCGGATTGCCGCGGGGAGGCGCTTCATGCGCCTGCATTCCGCGGAGATCGCCGCGGCCGAGTCGCGCTTCGGCGTCCCGGCCGAAATCATCGCCGCGATCATCGGCGTCGAAACGATCTATGGCAGGCATTTGGGCCGCTTCGGCACCTTTGCCGCGCTCACCACGCTGGCCTTCGACTATCCGCCGCGGGCCGAACTGTTTCGCCGGGAACTCGAGGAATTGCTGCTGCTGGCGCGCGAAGAGAATCGCAGCCTGCTGTCCTACACCGGCTCCTACGCGGGTGCGCTGGGCCTGCCGCAATTCCTGCCGTCGTCGCGGCGCCGTTACGCGATCGACTTCGACGGCGATGGCCGCATCGACCTGGTCGGCAGTCCCGCCGACGCGATCGGCAGCGTTGCCAGTTTCCTCGCCAGCCACGGCTGGCAGAAGGATGCGCCGATTGCTGTCGCTGTCAGCGTTGCCGGGCCCGGGGTGGAGGCGATGATCGCCGAAGGTATTACACCGCAACGCACGCCGCGCCAGATGGAAGAAGCCAACGTCGTTGTCAGGGAAGTCGGCGCTGGCGACACGGCGACGCAAGCCCTCGGCGACCCGCTGCCGGAGCAGCCGGCGGCCGTGATCGACCTAGTGACGCCGCAGGCTGCGACCGAATACCGCCTTGGCTATCGAAACTTCTATGTGATCACGCGCTACAACCGCAGCAGCTTTTATGCCGCCGCAGTCATGGACCTCGCCGCCGAACTGGCGAAATCAGAGTAGCGATTCGGAAGTCAGGCCGTCGAGCGCAATGCGCTTGCGCAGGCGCGTCAGCGCTTCCATCTGGATCTGCCGCACGCGTTCGCGCGTCAGCCCCAGGTCGCTGGCGATCTGTTCCAGCGTCGACGCCTCGCGCCCACCCAATCCATAGCGACATTCGACGACCAGGCGCTGGCGGTCGGTGAGTTGCGCCACCCAGTCCGCGACCAGCGATTCGGATTCCTGCTGGGCCAGATGGCTGGCCGGATCCTCTGACGATTCATCGGCCATCGAATCCGCCATCGACAGGTCCGGATCGATATCGAGCGGGGAGTCGAGCGAGGACGAACGTTCGTTGAGTACCAGCAACTGACGGATTTCGTCGGCCGGACGATCCAGCAGCCGCGCCACTTCATCCACCATCGCGCCCGGCGCCTCGTCCTGCACGCTGCGCTCGCGGTCGAGCTGGCGCATCGCGCGCAACACGATGTTGAGTTCCTTGATCAGGTAGATCGGCAGGCGCACGGTGCGTGACTGGTTCATGATCGCGCGCTCTACGTTCTGCCGGATCCACCAGGTGGCATACGTCGAGAAGCGAAAACCGCGCTCCGGGTCGAACTTTTCCAGGGCATGGATCAGGCCCAGGTTGCCTTCCTCGATCAGGTCATCGAGCGGCAGTCCCCGATGCAGGTAATGCCGTGCAATGCTCACGACCAGCCGCAGGTTGGCTTCGATCATGTGCTGGCGCGCTACAAAATCCCCGGCATGGGCCGCACGTGCCAGCTTGACCTCTTCGTCCGCTGTCAGCAGGGGCGTGGCGCCGATCTCGTGCAGATAGACCTGCGTGATGTCCTCGATGAATCCGGGATCGGGCGCAGCGGAAACCGCGTCGGCATCTTCGCGTTCCGGAAGGAATGCGTCGCGGCTCATGGAACGGATCAGCGCGGCGGCAGGAACTTCTGCGGATCCGCCGGCTTGCCCTGGCGACGAATCTCGAAATGGAGGCGCGGGCTCTCGGCGTCCGTGCCGCCCATTTCGGCGATCTTCTGGCCCCGCGCCACGGTGTCCTTTTCCTTGACCAGCAGCTTGCTGTTGTGAGCATAGACGGAAAGGTAGGTTGCGTTGTGGCGCAGGACCACCAGGTTGCCATATCCTCGCAACCCGGAACCGGCGTACGAAACCACGCCTGCGGCGGCCGCCAGTACCGGGTCACCATTCCTGCCGGCGATGTCTATGCCCTTGCCGCCTTCTGCAAACGGTGCCATCGCCTTGCCCGGCACCGGCCACATCCATTCCACTTCATCACCGGAGAGTGCAGGCTTCTCGGCCGGCTTGTCGGCGGGCTTCGCCTCGACCGGACGCACCTCCGGCCGGGCTTCGACGGGCTTGGGTGCCGACTCCCCCTCCCGCGCACGAGCCAATGCATCTTCACTCCAGGCCAGCTTGCCGCCCTTCGGCTCCTTCTTCAATGTCGTGGAATTGGCAGGGCCCGCAGGCTGAGCCGCGACCTGTTTGACTTCGACGGGCGCACTCGACGTGATCGGCCTGACCACCGCCACCGGCGATCCGTCGTCCGACGGTGCGACGCGCAGTTGCTGGCCGACCTTGATCACGTTCGGATTGTCGAGGTTGTTCCAGGCGGCGATGTCCTTGTAGTCCTGACCATTGTCGAGCGCGATGCTGTAGAGCGTATCGCCCTTCTTCACCGTATATAGCCCACCGCGCGAATCCACCGCAGCGGCAGCGACGGGGACTGCCGGTTGCTCCGCCACCGGCGGAGCAGCGCGGTCCACCACCGGCGCCGGAACGGTACTCGCACAGCCGCCAATGATCGGCAGCAGTATCAGCAGTGCTTTGGTCGCAGTATTCATTCCACTCCCGGCAACAGTGGCACGAAGCGTACCGCATCGAATCGCGTTTCGACAAATCCGCCCTCGCCGCGCTCGACCAGGCAGATGACCTGTTCCGCACCACCCAGCGGCATCACAAGGCGACCGCCCGGGGCCAGTTGTGCCAGCAGCGTCTGCGGCACGGCCGCAGCCGCTGCCGCCAGTATGATGGTATCGAACGGCGCCGCTTCCGGCAGGCCCAGGTTGCCGTCGGCATGCTTGAGGCGGATATGGGACAACTTGATCTGCTTCAGGTTCTCCCGCGCCCTCGCCAGCAACGGCGCAATGCGCTCCACGGCGAACACCTGCTTCGACAGCACACCAAGGATCGCGGCCTGGTAGCCGCAGCCGGCGCCGATTTCGAGCGTCTTGCCCAGTTCGCGGCCGGCGATCAGGATCTCGATCATGCGCGCGACCACGAAGGGCTGGGAAATGGTCTGGCCGAAACCGAGTGGCAAGGCCGTGTCGTCGTAGGCGCGGTTCGCCAGGGCCTGTTCGAGAAAGATGTGGCGCGGGACCACTCCCATTGCATGCAACACCCGCGAGTCGCATATGCCCAGCACACGCAGGCGCTCGACCATGCGCGCGCGGGTGCGCTGCGACGTCATGCCAATGCCGGTCAATGCCGCCGAGTTCATTTGTCCCGGCCCAGCCAGCCACGTACATCCGCAAGCTGCGCAGAATGGGTCAGGTCGATTTGCAACGGCGTAACCGACACCCACCCGTTTTCTACGGCATGGAAATCGGTGCCTTCGCCGGCATCGGCAGCAGGCCCTGCGGGCCCAATCCAGTAGAGCGTTTCGCCGCGCGGGCTGACAGATTTCACCGCAGGCTCGGCCTTGTGGCGCCGGCCGAGGCGCGTGACCTGGATCCCGCGCAGCTCGTCGTAGGGAACATCCGGCACATTGACGTTGAGCAGCACCGGCTCGGCAAAGGGCGCGCGGGTGAAACGCTGCACCAGTTCCCGTGCGACACGCCCCGCCGTGGCGAAATGACGCCCCTGGAAACTGGCGAGCGAAATCGCTATTGCCGGCACCCCGAGCAGGTAGCCTTCGGTGGCGGCGGCGACCGTCCCCGAGTAGATCGTGTCGTCGCCCATGTTGGCACCCAGATTGATGCCGGAAACCACCATGTCAGGTTGCTGCTCCAGAACGCCGGTCACTGCCAGATGCACGCAGTCGGTCGGGGTGCCGCTGACGTAGATGTAGCCATTGGCAGCGCGGCCCATGTGCAGCGGAAGATCGAGCGTCAGCGAGTTGCTGGCGCCGCTGCGATTGCGCTCGGGCGCGACCACCACGATGTCGCCCAGGTCGGCGAGGCTGGCGGCAAGTTGGGCGAGTCCCGGCGCAAGATAACCGTCGTCGTTGCTGAGCAGGATGCGCATTGGGGTCGGTGAAGGGAAGGTGGAAATTCCGGCTCGCATTTTAGCCCATCGCGGCGTCGGGCCGATGCGCGGAACAGAACAGGACATTGCCCACAACAACTCGCGGGCTTTGTTCGGATGTGCGGCAAGGTAGGATGCCAGCCCATGGAAATCACTCTGCACGAATCCGCCTTCGACATCTCCGACGACGACTGGGCCGCACTCGACCATGGCGACGACCCCTTCGTCAGTCGCGCCTTCCTCGGCACGGCGGAAAAAGTCGGCGCTGGCGGCACGGCAATGGGTTGGCAGGCGCAGCACCTTGCCCTGCACGACAGTGGCCGGCTGCTCGGACTGTTGCCGCTCTACCTGCGCACGCATTCCTTCGGCGACTTTTCACGCGACTGGAACTGGGCCTCGGCCTGGCAGCGTGCCGGCCTCGACTACTACCCGAAACTGGTCAGCGGCATACCCTACACGCCCTCACCCGGCCCGCGCCTGCTGGTGCGGCGCGACGCGAACCGCGATCTCGTCGCGCCGGCACTGATCGAAGCCGCACTGGAACTCGTGCGCCAGTACCAGGCGTCGTCCTGGCAATGCCTGTTCGTGCGCGAAGGCGACCGCGCCCGGCTGGAAGCGGCCGGCCTGCTGATGCGGCGCGGTGTGCAGTTCCACTGGTTCAATCAGTCGTATCGCGATTTCGAAGATTTTCTTGCCGGCTTTACGTCGGAAAAGCGCAAGAAGCTCAAACGCGAGCGGCGCGCGGTCGCCGAATCAGGATTGCGCCTCGAAGCCCTTCATGGCGACGAGATCGACGCCGACCTGTGGCTGGTGATCCATCGCCACTACCGCGACACCTTCGCCCGCTACGGCAACCATCCGGCATTTCCAGCCGAATTCTTCAGCCAGGCCGGCGCCCTGCTCGGCCGGCGCATGGTGGTCTTCCTCGCCTTCCGGGATCAACGCCCGGTCGCATCGGCCATCTGCTACCGCGACGCGAACACGCTCTACGGCCGGCACTGGGGCTGCGAAGCGGACATTCCGGGGCTGCACTTCGAGCTTTGCTACTACCAGGGAATCGATTACTGCATCCGCAATGGCCTGCAAAGCTTTGAACCAGGCGCTCAGGGAGAACACAAGCTCGCCCGCGGCTTCGCGCCGGTACCTACCTGGTCGGCGTTCTGGATCGCCGACCCGCGCATGAGGCAAGCCGTGGCGGATTTCGTCGCGCGCGAAGACGCCGCGATGCAGGACTACGAAGCCGAAACCGCCAGTCGCCTGCCCTTCCGGCAGGCGGCTGGCGGTTCAGGTCAGTGATTGCCCGAGGCGATCGCGAACATTCTTTCGTTGCGCTTGACACGCGCCTCCTCGACGGTCAGGCCGACAAGGCTCTCCGGTGGCAGGGGGACATCCCAGTGCTGCTGGAACAAATCCATGTCTTCGCCGGTGTCGAGATGTGCCCGATAAACCTTCTCCTGCCAGGTGGGTGCGTTGGGCAGTGCAACCAGTTCAACGGATTCGATACGCATGGGATGGGTCCTCTTCGTGCTGGAGTTTTGCGTATCCTGCGCCCGCTCCAACGGCGGCGTAATCCCGAAATTGGCGTGGAATGTCCTTTTGTTTCCGCTTCTCAAATCACAGCGGGCGCGTTCAAGCCGAAAAGTCGGCGCTGGCGATACGGCGCGCCGGACCTCGCATTAGGGAACCGGGGCGGAAATGAAAAAGGTTTCCAGCGATGAACTGGAAACCCTTGGTATTACTGGTCGGGGCGGCGGGATTCGAACTCGCGACCCCTTGCACCCCATGCAAGTGCGCTACCAGGCTGCGCCACGCCCCGACTGCGCGAATTATAACAAAGGAAAAGCGCGCAGCTTCAGGCGGCGCGCAGGAAATCGATGATTGCGGAAAGTTCGGCGCGAATCGATGTCGATTCGCCGCCCGTCGGCGTCGCCGCCTGAGGCGGTTCGACCGCATCGGGCGGCTTGCCGGGACCGTCATCGAGTCGATTGCGCGCACCGCTGATGGTGAAACCTTCCTGGTAGAGAAGTTCGCGGATGCGCCTGACGAGCAGGACTTCATGGTGCTGGTAGTAGCGCCGGTTGCCGCGCCGCTTGACCGGACGCAACTGGGTGAATTCCTGCTCCCAGTAGCGCAGCACGTGCGGCTTGACGCCGCACAGCTCGCTCACCTCGCCGATGGTGAAGTAGCGCTTCGCCGGAATCGGCGGCAGTTCGTCGCGACTATTGCTGGCTGTTGCCACGCGGGAAAGCCTCGACCGCCGCCTTGAGCTTCTGGCTGGCATGGAAGGTCACGACACGGCGAGCCGTAATCGGGATTTCCTCGCCGGTCTTGGGGTTGCGTCCTGGACGCTGGGGCTTCTCGCGCAACTGGAAATTGCCGAAACCGGACAGCTTCACGCTGTCACCCTTTTCCAGCGCAAGCCGCACTTCGTCGAAAAAGGCCTCGACCATGTCCTTGGCCTCTCGTTTGTTGAGGCCCACTTTTTCGAACAGCAGGTCGGCGAGTTCCGCCTTGGTCAATGTCATTTTTTTGCTCCGCCCCCTCTTATCCTCGCAAGGACGCACCGAAGTCGCGACCGGCAACTGCCAGCAGATCAGCGATTACCGCGTCCACTTCCGCATCCTCGAGAGTCCGTTGAGTATCTTGCATAACTATCCGGAAGGCAAGGCTTTTTTCGCTTTCCGCGAGCCCCTTGCCCTGATACACATCGAATAAAGCCACATCGCGCACGATGCCCGGCGCCGCTGCCTTGAGCCCGGCAAGAAGCGGCGCCAGCGCCTGACTTTGCGGCACCACCAGCGCCAGATCCCGCACCACCGCAGGGAAGCGCGAAACCTCGACATAGGCCGGGAAAGGCGTGGCCAGCACGGCCGGCAACTCGATTTCGAAAAGCACGGGGGCGGTGCCCAATTCGTGCTTCTGCACCCAGCGCGGATGCAGTTCGCCGATCACGCCGACCGTCGCGCCATCCAGCCTGAGTTCGGCGCAGCGTCCGGGATGCAGTGCCGGATGCGCAGCCTTGACGAACTCCAGTCGGCGCGGTGCGAACAAGGCCTCGACGTCGGCCTTGATGTCGTAGAAATCCACACGCCGCGTGGCCGTGCCCCATTGCTCGGGTTGCGCCGGGCCCGCCGCGAGGCCGCCAAGGCGCAAAGGCTGGGCGAAACCATCGACCGGACCGGCCCCCGCTTCACGGCGGAAGCAACGCCCGATCTCGAATACGCGAACGCGCTCGATCTGGCGCTTGCGATTTGCCGCCAGCGTAGCGACGAGGCCGCCGACCAGCGTCGAACGCATTACGCCCATCTGGCTGGCAATCGGATTGGCCAGAACGATCGGCGAGGTATTGGCCGCGAAGTCGGCTTCCCACGCCGCTTCGACAAAACTGTAGGTGACGACTTCGTGGTAGTCGCGTGCCGCCACCTGTCGCCGTAGCGCCATCGCCGACTTTCGGGATTCACTGGCCGGCATCATCGCCATCCGCGCCACCGGCGGCAGCGAGGGGATGTTGTCGTAGCCGTGGATGCGCGCGATTTCCTCGATCAGGTCTTCCTCGATTTCGATGTCGAAGCGGAAGCTCGGCGGCGTAACACGGAAGCCTTCGGCGACGCGCTCTACCTGCAAGCCCAAACTGTTTAACATGGCCTCGATACGTTCGTCGGGCAGCGCGATGCCCAGCACCCGGGCTGCGCGCGCGGTGCGCAGTGTCACCGGGGGGCGCTGCGGCAGGTGATCGGGCGCGACTGCTTCCACCACCGGACCGGGCTGGCCACCGCAGTTCTCGAGGATCAGTTGGGTAGCGCGCTCGATGGCGCGACGTTGCAGTTCGAAGTCGACGCCGCGCTCGTAGCGATGCGAGGCATCCGACGAAAAGCCCAGCGCGCGCGCCTTGCCGGCGATCGCCGCCGGCGGGAAGAATGCGCTCTCGAGGAAAAGATCGCGCGTCGAGTCCGAGATTCCGGAATGCTCGCCGCCCATGACGCCGGCCATGGCCAGCGGCTTTTCGTCGTCGGCGATCAGGCGGTATCGGCGGAAGGTGTCACGGTCTGCTCGTTCAGCAACAGCAGTTTTCGCCGGGGGTCGGCAGGCGCACATGAATGGCACCCGCGAGTTCGGCGTCATCGAAGGCATGCAGCGGCTGGCCGATTTCCAGCATCACGTAGTTGGTGACATCTACCAGGAAGGAGATCGAGCGGATGCCGCTGCGCTCGATGCGGCGTTTCATCCATTCCGGCGTCGGCACATTGGCGTTGACGCCGCGCACGATGCGGCCGCAGTAGCGAGAGCAGGACGCCGGCGCGTCGAGCTGGATCGCACGCCTGTCGTCGATCACGGCTGCCACCGGGGCGATTTCCGGGGCGCTCAGCGCAACTCCGGTGAGGGCGGACAGCTCGCGAGCAACGCCCAGCACGGAAAGACAGTCGGCGCGATTCGGGGTGAGCTTGATGGTGATCTTGCGGTCGTCGAGATCCAGGTGCTTGCGAATGTCTTCGCCGACGACGGCATCGGCGGCCAGCGGCAGCAGGCCGCCGTGATCCTCCGAGAGGCCGAGTTCACGCGCCGAGCAAAGCATGCCGTAGCTCTCAACCCCGCGCACCTTGGCCTTCCTGATCTCGATGCCAGGCAATTTCGCGCCGACGCGGGCACAGGGCACCTTCATGCCGGCAGCGACATTCGGTGCGCCGCAAACGATCTGCAAGGGCGCCGCTTCGCCGACATCGACCGAGCAGAGCTTGAGCTTGTCGGCGTCGGGATGCTTCTCGACGCTCAGCACATGGGCCACGACGACGCCGGCGAACTCGGGCGCGACGGGCTCGTTCTCCTCGACTTCAAGGCCGGCCATGGTCAGCAGGTGGCACAGCTCCTCGTTGGAGAGCGAGGGATTGCACAGGCTGCGCAGCCAGGATTCGGAAAATTGCATGATTTACTTGAACTGCGCCAGGAAGCGCAGATCACCCTCGAAGAACAGGCGCAGGTCGTTGATGCCGTAGCGCAGCATGGTCAGGCGGTCCGGACCCATGCCGAAGGCAAAGCCGGTGTACTTTTCCGGATCGAAGCCGCCAAAGCGCAGGACATTGGGATGAACCATGCCGCAGCCGGCGATCTCCAGCCAGCGGCCTTCGAGCGCGCCGCTCATGAAGGCCACGTCGATTTCGGCCGAGGGCTCGGTGAAGGGAAAAAAGGAGGGGCGAAAGCGCACCTTCATGTCATCCGACTCGAAGAAGCGGCGCAGGAAATCGGCGACCACGCCCTTGAGGTCGGCAAAGCTGACCTTCTCGCCGATCCATAGACCTTCGACCTGATGGAACATCGGCGAGTGCGTGGCGTCCGAATCGACGCGATAGACGCGCCCCGGGCAGATCACGCGCAGTTCAGGCATCGTTTCCGCGTCACGATAGCGTTCGGTGTGCGCCAGCATGGCGCGTACCTGCACCGGACTGGTGTGGGTGCGTAGCAGCACATCGTCATTTACCTTGCCGTCCGTGCCGAGCAGGTAGAAGGTGTCGTGCATGGAACGCGCCGGATGGTTCTCCGGCGTGTTGAGTGCGGTGAAGTTGTGCCAGTCGGTCTCGATCTCCGGGCCGTCGGCAACCTCGAATCCGATGGAGCGAAACAGTTGCTCGATGCGGTCCAGGCTGATGCTCACCGGATGCAGGCCACCGCGCGGCAAACCGCGTCCGGGCAGCGTGACATCGAGCGCCTCGGTGGCCAGTTGGGCTTCGAGCTGGGCGTTCTTGAGCGCTTCGCGCCGTGCCGTCAGCGCCGACTCTATGTGTTCCTTGGCGACGTTGATTGCGGCACCGGCCGTCTTGCGCTCTTCGGCGGGAAGCTTGCCCAGGCCCTTGAGCAAGGCCGTCAGCGAGCCTTCCTTGCCGAGGTAGCGCGCCTTGGCGTCCTCGAGCTTGGCCGGCTCGGTGGCGGCCGCAAAGTCGGCCGTCGCTGACGCTACGAGTTGATCCAGGTTGTCCATTGATCGGGAAGAAGAAGCGGGAGTAAAAAAGGAGGCCCCAACAGACTGGGCCTCCTTCTCCGGGTACAGCGGGACTTAGGCCGTCAGCTTTGCCTTGGCCAGTGCGGCCAGGGCGGCAAATGCCGGCTTGTCGAATACGGCGAGGTCGGAAAGTACCTTGCGGTCGACTTCGATCGAAGCCTTCTTCAGTCCATTCATGAAGGTGCTGTATTTCATGCCCAGTTCGCGGGCCGCCGCATTGATACGGGCGATCCACAGGACACGGAACTGCCGTTTGCGCTGGCGACGGTCGCGATAGGCATATTGCCCAGCCTTCATCACCGCCTCTTTGGCGATGCGATAGACCTTGCTGCGACGGCCGCGGTAGCCTTTGGCCTTGTCGAGGATCTTCTTGTGGCGCGCGCGCGCCGTTACACCACGTTTGACTCTTGGCATGGTGTCTCTCCTTAGGCGTTGGGCAGCATGGCGCGCACCGACTTGACGTCGGAGGCATGCACTTCGTGCACACCGCGCAGCTGGCGCTTGCTCTTGGTGGTTTTCTTGGTCAGGATGTGGCGCTTGAACGCACTCCCGCGCTTGATGCCGCCGGAAGCGCGCACGATAAAGCGCTTCTTGGCACCGCTCTTGGTCTTCATCTTCGGCATCGAAGATCTCCCTATTACATGGCTGCCAGGTGTTTCCCGCCTCGGGAACGCTTGGTGACCCGCAACCACTTCTTGTATCCGCATGCCATGCATGCGGAACAAATTCTCAAACCATCAATGCGGCTTTTTCTTGGAAGCCGCCAGTACCATGATGAGCTGGCGTCCTTCCATTTTCGGCCACTGTTCAACCATCGCCTGCTGGTCCAGGTCCGTCTTGATCCGTTCCAGCATGCGCATGCCGATCTCCTGGTGCGCCATTTCGCGTCCGCGGAAACGCAGCGTTATCTTTGCCTTGTCGCCTTCACCCAAAAACTTGATCACATTGCGCAGCTTGATCTGGTAGTCGTTTTCATCCGTCCCCGGGCGAAACTTCACTTCCTTGACCACGACCTGCTTCTGCTTCAGCTTGGCCTCGTGCTGGCGCTTGGCTTCCTGGTACTTGAACTTGCCGATGTCCATGATCTTGCAGACTGGCGGCACTGCGGTAGGCGCAATTTCCACCAGATCCACACCGGCTTCCTCGGCCAGTGTCAGCGCCTGACGAATGGGGACTATGCCCAGTTGTTCGCCGCCTTCCCCAACCAGTCGAACCTCGGGGGCGGTGATCTCTTCGTTGAGGCGCTGCGTTTTTTCCTGAGCGATGGTTCAGTTCTCCAAAAAAATAAAAAAATCAGACCGCCGCACTTCTGCTGCATTTCTCATGCAACAGACGCTCAATCAAGGCCTGGGGGGACATCTGCCCGAGATCCTTATTGCCACGGGCACGTAAAGCAAGCAACCCTGCGGCCTTTTCCTTGTCACCCACAACAACGATGTAAGGCCGCTTCAACAAGCTATGTTCGCGTATTTTATAGTTTATTTTCTCTCCGCGCAAATCGCTCTCGACACGCAGGCCGGCATCGCGCAACATTTTTGCCACATTTTCAGCGTAATCAGTCTGGGCCTCGGAGATATTCGCCACGACCACCTGCACCGGCGCCAGCCATAACGGGAAAGCACCGGCATGGTTTTCTACCAGAATTCCGATGAAGCGCTCCAGAGAACCGAGGATTGCGCGGTGCAGCATCACAGGAGTGTGGCGGGCATTGTCCTCGCCGACATACTCGGCGCCAAGCCGGCCGGGCATCGAAAAATCGACCTGCACCGTGCCGCATTGCCAGGACCGTCCGATCGCATCCTTGATATGGAACTCGATCTTGGGCCCGTAGAAGGCGCCCTCGCCCGGCAGTTCCTCCCACGACAGGCCGCTTGCCGTCAGGGCCGCCCGCAGAGCACTTTCCGCCTTGTCCCACAGGCTGTCTTCGCCCACCCTGCCATCCGGACGCAGCGCCAGCTTGACAGCGACCTCGTGAAAGCCGAAATCGGCATAAACCTCGCGCACCAGATCGTTGAAGGCGGTCACTTCGGACTGGATCTGGTCTTCGGTGCAGAAGATATGCCCGTCGTCCTGGGTGAAACCGCGCACGCGCATCACGCCATGAAGCGCACCGGAGGGCTCGTTGCGATGGCAGGAACCAAACTCCCCATAGCGCAAAGGCAGGTCGCGGTAGGAACGCACGTCGGTATTGAATATCTGTACATGCCCCGGACAATTCATCGGCTTTACCGCATAGTCCCGGTTCTCCGACTCGGTCGTAAACATGTTGTGCTTGAAATGCTCCCAATGGCCGGAGCGCTCCCACAGGGTGCGGTCGAGGATCTGCGGACAACGCACCTCCTGATAGCCGTGGTCGCGATAGATGCGGCGCATGTACTGCTCGACTTCCTGCCAGACGGTCCAGCCGTGCGGATGCCAGAACACCATGCCGGGCGCCTCTTCCTGCAAGTGAAACAAATCGAGTTGGCGCCCCAGTTTGCGATGGTCACGCTTCTCGGCTTCGTCCAGCATGTGCAGATAGGCCTCGAGTTCCTCCTTCTTCGCCCATGCCGTACCGTAGATGCGCTGCAACTGTTCGTTCTTCTGGTCGCCGCGCCAGTAGGCGCCGGCTACCTTCATCAGCTTGAAAACCTTGAGCTTGCCGGTAGACGGCACGTGCGGACCCCGGCAAAGGTCGATGAAATCGCCCTCGCGGTAGAGAGATACATCTTCGCCCTGCGGGATCGCGGCAATCAACTCCGACTTGTAGTGTTCGCCAATTGATTTGAAGAATTCCACTGCCTTGTCACGCGACCAGACCTCGCGTGACACCGGGAAATCCTTCTTCGCCAATTCGGCCATGCGCTTTTCAATGGCCTCCAAGATCTTCCGGCGTAAACGGCCGCTTGCAGGCAAAGTCATAGTAGAAGCCGTTTTCGATCACCGGACCGATGGTCACCTGTGCCTCGGGAAACAGTTCCTTGACTGCGTAGGCCATGAGGTGCGAGGTCGAATGACGGATGATGTCCAGACCGTCCGCATCCTTGTCGGTAACGATCGCGACCTCGGCATCGGAGTCGATTAGAAAGGACGTATCCACCAGCGCGCCATTGACCCGCCCCGCTATCGCCGCCTTGGCCAGGCCGGCACCGATCGACGCCGCAAACTGCGCCACGGTAACGGCTTGCGGATACTCGCGTTTCGATCCATCAGGCAGGGTGATCACAGGCATATTTTCCGGCTCCAGAAATGCATCAGGGCGCACGGTCCACGCGGGAATCACGCGGTGCGCCCTGCAACTCAACTAAAGAAATTTTATCACAGCACCTCAGTCGCTTACGGCATCATTTGTCTCTCGCCATGGGAGGAGGAAGGCTATGAACATCACGGAATTCATGCAGAGCTACAAGCAGGCTTGGGAAAGCAGCGACGAGAACCTGCTGGCATCGCTGTTCGCCACCGACGGTTGCTACCGCAACACGCCCTTTGCCGTTCAGCAGGGACATGAGGCCATCAAACAATATTGGCAGCGTACCAAGCTGCAAACGGACATCCATCTGCGCTACGAAGTACTGGAACAGCATGCCTCTGGCGGCATCGCGCACTGGCACACCACCTACCAGGTCACCTCGGAAGACATGTTCAAGATGTGGGCCGCGTCCACCGGCACCAACATGCTGGCTCGAAAAGATGGCGATCCTCTGCCGCGCCTGGCGCTGGACGGCATGGCCATCGTCGAGTTCGATGCTGACGGACTGTGTCGAGAGCTTCGCCTATGGTGGCATAGCCGAATCGACGAGTAGTGCGGCACGCCATTCGCACACATGAAAATGCCGCCCGGCTTTGACGGAGCGGCATTGATGTAACCGACCTCGGCCGCCAAGGCGGCGAGGATTCAAAGGTAAAGCACTGCCGGAAACGTAACAACAGCAAGAACAAGAACGATCCATTCCAGATCGTGGCGCAGCAGAAAACCAGTGAAATGCAGCACCAGAATGGTGATGGCAATCACGTAAAAAATGGCAAACAGCATTGGAAGCTCCAAAAGCGGTGACGCATGGACTACAGGCTGGAATTATGCCTGCAACTTAATCCATCCGCGGATTGCTCGAAAAATCCCCCTGTATGGCAAAGCTTGACCGTCTCGGCCGATCCCACAACAGTCGGCGCTGACGGGACGGCAACTACGTTGACGCTCATTGCATCCCGAAAAGTTCCCACGCCCGCCGAAAGCTTTGATTTGACGGGGTGTTACCCAACCAGTTAGCCAGATCAAAATTCACGGCAATCGGAGAACATGACGCTACTCGGTGGGTCGTGCGATTTCTCGGTCGACTCTGAATTCCGGCCGGTTAGGTCGTTGCCCACAGTTGGCTTCCGCGTTTCGCCATTCGGGACGTTGGCTCGGGGCGATAACGACGCGCGAATTCGGTTCTTTCGCGATGAGATCAAGGCAGCAAAAATGGAGACGTAAGATGCACATGATCCGAAACGCTGTGCGGTGCGGAATGCTGGTGGCCATACTAAATGCATCGGCGACTGCAATGGCGCAGGAAAAGGTCTATGGCGGCATCGGTGTCGGACCGTCAAGAACGTACATTCCTTCGAATGCCCTGGGCATCACCGGCGCGACGGCAAGTGAGTTGCAACGAAGCGAAAACAGCACCGGCGCCAAGATATTTGCCGGCTATAAGGCCAATCCGAACATGGCCGTCGAGGTTGGCTACGTAGATCTCGGCAAGTCCCGCGCAACACGAAACATGACCGCGCCCGGAACCGGAAGCATTGGCATTGATTCGAGGAATACCGGCTGGTTTGTTGACCTGGTAGGCATGATGCCCACAGGCATCAGCGATGTTTCTGTGATCGGAAAACTGGGCGGTGTCGCGACGGAAACCGGCAAGCAATTGTCCACCACCGGGGCTGTAGGCCTTGCTCCAGGTAGTCCATCGACATTCCAGGAGCGCGAGTTGAACTGGAAATTCGGGGCGGGGGCACAATACGACTTCAGCAAGACCATGGCAGCCCGTGGCGAGTGGGAACGTTACCGTCGCATGGGCAAGGATACGGGCGTAGGCGAAAGCGAAGCCGACTTGTTTTCACTGAACCTGCTGATCCGGTTTCACTAGAAGAGAACGCGGAACTTCATCCAGAACATGGTTAAGCCTAGCGTGGTCCTGGAAAAATGAAGCTGTTTGCACCATCCGGTTGCGCGATGGCGCCAAACAGTTGACGGACATCGTCGCCAACTTCCGCACCCATCGTCGCCCGGCCGACAATACGCGGTTTCTGTCCTGGCGATTTCTCGAACGTCCCTTGAAGCATTAGCGGCCCCGACGGTGTCGTTAGTTGCCCGTGGATGTGACCACCGGGACGGATCTCGATGTCCATAAGGTAGTCCCCCAGCAAGCTGCCGGCCCTGCCTGCGCACAAATTGTCGATCTGGATACGCCCCTTCCCCGCGCATTGGCCCGAATCCCATCCGCAGGAAACCGATGACACGGTGATTGCCAGCCGGCCCGTGGGTTGCCATGGGTCGGCTATATGCTTCGGCAACAGACCGGTTGGCAGCGTCGATAACCGAAACTCCAGACTTCGGGCCGTCCAGCCGTCAAGCGACGGATGGATCGTCCCGGCGGCACGCCCATCATGATCCAGCACCAGATGGACCCCGGAATCGCGACTGACTCGCCACACATAGGAAATCACGCCGGCCGGCAACCATCCATCATTCGACTTCATGAATATCCGGCATGAGCCTGCGGCCCAAAGCCAACCAGTGCAGCCGGCCGCTTTGATTGGATTCGAGGAAGGTACCAAACGCTCCAGGATCGCGGCTGGCGCGGACAACACAAGAAACACCAAAGTCAGGACAAAGGTGATTGCAATACCAAGACGAAGCCGCATCGGCTAGCGAATTTCCGGCAATGCCAAGATCGCTTCTATCTTTACCATGCCCGCTTGCCCGGTCGGCTCGATCGATGCTCGCAAAACCTGAGCACCATAGTCGGCGTGGGTTTTCGCAAGCCAGGCAACCCATGCATCGAACTCGGCATTTCCTGACAGCCGAACCTTGCCTTGCGCATCAGGCAACACGGCCAGGCCGGCAACGCCAGCGCCCCGCAATCCGTCGGCGAACGCGGTAAGCGCCTTCTCCGCACCGATCGGGCGAATTGCTATCCCCTGCGCCTTGGCAGCCAGCATTGACGCAGCGGCCTGTCGCATTGCATCGTTATGCGTTTGCAGTTCGGCAATCAAAACCGCGTAACGGGCTCTCGCGTGGTGCGCGGACCACAGCAGTTGAACCCAGATCGCACCGGCGATGGTGACAAGCATTATCGCCAGGGCGACACGCTCGCGGCCGGTCCGCTTGTCCAGGGCTCGCTCCCATTGGCGCCGCAGCGTCTCCACGAGTTTCATCGCACCGACATCCTCAATTTGTACTCGCTGCCCGCTGAGTCTCGTCGCAATACGGTGGCATCCATGTCGTAGCCGCGTGCGCGCAAACGTGAAGCCATGCCAGGCGCGGCACCCTCCGGCAGCATGGCCACGAGTTCCAAAACCGAGCGATCGAAGAGAATGCGGCGGGGTTGAACTCCCGCAGGAAGTTCCTCGCTGATCGTCGCGAGCATCGCCAGCATGTCGCCGCTTCCTACCCTGCCACGCAGACGCAATGCAGAATCCACCTCGCGCTGCATCTGAACGCGCGCATCAAGCAGTGGTGCCTTGCTTTCAGGAAAAGTCTGGCGATAGATCGCGACACTCTCCTCCCGAAGTACCGATGCCCGGTACGCCAGCCATGCCCAGTCCGCCAGGGAGAGCATGGTATGTCCAAGGGCCAGCGCGGCAAGTGCAATTAACGCGACGCGCGACCTGCGGCCAGCCGCTTCAGATGCACCTGTTGGGGCAAATTGACCGGTGAGAAGGTTATTGGCACCTGCGGTCGACGCTGCCAGAGGATCAAAACTGGTTCCGGCAACCACCGGCAGGCCCAGTACAGACGCCCATCCATCAATGGTCGCTGCCTTCCCGGCCGGAAGCCTGACAACAAGTCGCGTCGGCAACTTTCCGTGAGCCCGCGCAACGGCAATAGCCAGCGCTTCCGGGGGGGCCGTCCCTGGCCAATCGATCGCCAGCCCGCTTTGCGAGCCCATTCGCAAGAATGTGGATTCCCCATAACGACAAATTATCCATTCACCGTCCGCCGGCGCCGACAATTGCATATCGACAAACAGCCTGTCCAGTTTGCGGCCGGCGGCACGAACGGCTTCGGTGATTTCTCCCAGCCGTGCCTTGCCTATCGCAATTGCGGATCCGGCTTCCTTCGAAAGGACAATGTGCATCGTCTCCGGCGGCTGGATGAGCTTATCTTCCAGTGCGTAGGCAATGATCCGCGAGGCATCACGTCCCATTTTCTCCGGGAGGCTGATCGAGAGCCAGGAAACCTGGTCGGCGGTAACCACGGCCTCGCATTCGTCGGCCGCAGGCCATTGACTGGGAATTCCACTCCCCCGGCCAATGACGCGAAAATCTCTCGCGAGCAGAGTCCAGGAACAGCCAGCCTCCTCACCCGGCCATTCGCGCGGCAGATAGAGGCGAAGAATGCGTTCGGCTTTCATGTATGCCGTAGCCAGACAATCTCGGTGCGCCCTGCGTGGCGCCTGATCATGCAGACGAGTTCGATGGATGAATCCTTGTATTTGGCGGCCACATTCGCCTGAAAGTATTGACTGGCCGTCGTCAACAACCCTTCCCGCGTATCGAAAGAGGATTTTTTAAGAGTACCACGGAAGTCCGCGAGGTCCCGGAACGGCAGGCGCTCCCGCCTGCTGGTCACCGCATCAAGATCGCTGTCCGAGTATGTTTGCTGCAAAGCCGCCAGCACCTCGCGCGGCGCAGTATTCACGTTGATGGCGGAGAATTCAGGCAACGCGGTAACGAAGGGACGAAGTTTCTCGATGACATCGGGCGAAAATCCTCGTACCAGACGCAATTCATCCACGTGGGACAACATGGCGTTTGCTGCGCGATACGGTGAACGCAGCGACAGATAGAAGTCATCCTCGGCTCCCCCCGTCGAGGATGTCTCGCCATCGCTATCCATCCAGTCCTGTAGCGCGAATGCAAGTTCGACCGACAATCCGAGGCTCTCCAGCAATCGTTGCATGACTTCGAACTGGAAAGGATCGGCCTTCCCGTTTCGCACCAGGTTGTTCAGATTCCATCGCCCTTGCTGGTCTTCGAGAAAGCCGCCAAGCTCTCCTTCATCGATCGGTATCAAGGGAATTTTTTGTGTCCAGGATTCGCCCAGATGATCGATCGCGCTCGTGCGCGCGTCCTCGGCGAGGATCGCCTGCGCCCAATCGGTGCCACTGCGTGCCAGGCCGATCAATACGGCTTTCTCGCGTTGCATGCCAATATCCGCAATCCACAGTTCCTGCCGCCAGAGGATCGACGATGCCAAAGTTGCGACGATCGCAACGACCAGCAAGGCAAGGATCAACGCGGAGCCGGATTGCCTTGGTGCCATCCTGGTCATCGCACTGCAAACAATCGACTGATGCGCATGCCATCGTCCATTGTCACTTCAACCCGAATCGCAAACGGGATCTCGGAGCCACCCGCACGGGGTGGCCATTCCGCAGCCCACCGCCTCGAGGCATCAAGGAAACTGAAGCGAAGCGAACGAACCGAATGCGCGATTCGGTGCACCTCGGGCACTGTACCTGGCGCCGCATCGAAGACCGGCCACAGGCGAAGTTCCACGAAACCGTCTTTCAAGCGATAGTCGACGTGTCGCAGGACTTGCCTGCCATCAGCAAAGGTTGCGAGCTCCAGCCATGACTCACCTCCCTTCCATACCGGCTGACGCTCGCCGGATGGCAAGCGAGGACCTCGGTTGGCGATTTGTCCAACATCATCCTGTAGGCGGCCGAAAAAAAACGAAAGTTCCCTCCAGCGTTCGGCTTCCAGGGATGTTCGATCCCGCGCGCGTAGTGTCGAATCAAGCGCCCGGTAGGCCAGCAGTGAAAGCAAACCCAGGATCGCGAGCGCTACCAGCACCTCGACCAGAGTCAGCCCGCGGGACCGCTTTACAGACATCTCAGAACCCTGGACCCGCTATCGAGGTCACCTGCCTCGCCAGCACGGTATCCGGATCGGACTTCGCGGAAACGACGATTTCGATTCGGCGAAAACGTGAAAACTGGGTTGGCGCAACAATCTCCCGCCAGCGGAAACTCTGACCAGCCTGATCGATCACTCCTTCGCGAACCCCGACTGCGGGCCAGTACCGCATCGCCCTATGCTCTTCGAGCCGATCCTGAACGATCCAGTCCGCCAACAATCTCGCACGGAGTTGCTGAGCAAGGTCGATGCTTCGTGAAGACATTCGTATCGTCGCTGCAATCGCAATTGCGAGAACCATGAATGCCACCATGACCTCGATGAGTGTGAATCCACCTGCTCGACGCCACGACTTCATTTGATTTCACTCGCCCGTACCAATTCGACCCTTCCCAGCAACGTGGAACGCAGTTCGAACAGAGTACTTTGCTCACCACCCAAGCGAATTCTGAACAATCGAGGGTCCCGACCGGAGAGCACGAGTTCGTAAGGTGGATTCTGCAATGCGCCTTCGCTCCAGACCGATGTGATCTTGACCTGCGTGTCGAGTTCTCGCCGGGCAATGGTGCGCTCGTTCCCGCCTTCCAGTATCGTCAGCGCATACTGGTCCGGACCTGCGCGCCACACGATCGGAGTACGCGCCAATCGGGAACGATCCAGAGCCGACTCGATGGTCTGCCCCAACCTGTTGCTTTCGTCTTCGACTGCCACCACCGGACTGATACCAGCCCGCAAACTGGCGACAGCACCGATCAACCCGACTATCAGAAGCGCCACCAGAACTTCCACCAGGGTAAATCCGCCATCTGCGCCCTGACGGCGAGGATATCCCGGGTTCCGGATCACATCGTCAGCCTATATGGCCCAGGAACCTATGTCGGCATCGGTTCCTTCGCCACCGGGCATGCCATCGGCTCCATAGCTGAATACGTCGATCTCGCCACGCACCCCGGGATTGAGATATTGATAGGGTTTGCCCCATGGATCCGCAGGCAAACGTTCGACGTATCCGCCGGCTTTCCATCCATCCGGAACCGGTGGCAGTTCCGGCTTGGCGACCAATGCCGCCAGACCTTGCTCGGAAGTCGGATAACGCTTGTTGTCCAGTCGGTACAGCTTCAGCGCCTGGGACAGTGTTGCGATATCCTGCCTGGCCGCCATGACACGCGCCTCGTCGGGACGGCTCATCACCTTGGGGATGACCAAAGCCGCCAGCACGCCAAGGATGACAATTACCACCATGATTTCTATGAGAGTGAAGCCACTCTGGTTGGCAGGCGCTAGTTCGCGTCCGGGCTGATCATATGACAAGTTGATTGATCTCCATGATGGGCATGAGGATTGCAAGAACGATCAGGATAACAAGCAAACCCATGGCTACGATGAGCGCGGGCTCGAATACGGCAACCCCCAGGGCGGTAAAGTGGTCAAGTTCCTTCTGCTGCTGCTCCGCGGCCCGCCGCAGCATCGCCGCCAGAGCACCGCTGGACTCGCCACTGGCGATCAGGTGAATCATCATCGGGGGAAACACCTTTTCTGCACCAAGAGATCGAGCAATTGGCGCTCCCTCCCGGATTCTTTCGATGGCTCGTCCAACCGCCTCACTGATCCGCAGGTTGCGTAGCGTCTTTCTTGCGGCGGTCAGCGCTTCAAGCAAAGGAACATTGCTGCCGAGAAGGATGGCGAGCGTTGCCGAAAATTTCGCGCTATCCGAGCTTCTCAACAAATTGCCAAGGAGTGGAAGTTCAAGCAGCGCCGCATGCAAGCGAAAACGGACATTGCGATATTGCATTGCCCGCTGCCAAACCAACGGGACGACAACAGCCAGGGCGAGAAGTATCCAGCCGTAATGACGAATCAGGCTGCTGACCGCGATCAGCCCGCGGGTCAACCATGGCAAGGCCTGTTTGCCATGCGCGAAAACTGCGACAACCGTCGGCACCACATACACCATCAGGCCGATCACAATGGCCACCGCGACGACGGATACAAGTGTCGGATAGGCCAGTGCCTGCACCAGCCGCCGACGCGCTTCATAACGGGCCTCGAGATAGTCTGCAAGGCGTTCAAGTACGGTTCCAAGATCGCCTGTCTTCTCGCCAGCCTTGACCATCGCGATATAAATTTCCGGAAATACGCCGGCAAATCGCTCCAAGCCCGAGGAAAGCGGATGGCCGGCCTGAATCTCGGCCCGCACTCCAACCAGAACCTCCCGCGCCGAATCGTCATCCACTTGCTCGACGAGTGCATTCAGCGTCTCTTCCAGCGACATGCCGGACACAAGCAGAATCGACCACCTTCGCGTCAGCAGAACCAGCGCGGCATTGCCCAGGCGAGCGCCCCGCCATGTAGTGCCTGCCTCAAGGGATCGATCGGATGTCGAGGTTACCGATGCAGGAAACAGGTTTTGCCCGCGCAGCAGCATGCGCGCGTGGCGACCACTCTCGGCTTCGATGATGCCGCGAAGCTCATGACCGGCGAGATCGGTAGCCGTGTACCTGTAAACAGCCATTATCCCCGGATGACGCGCAGAACTTCTTCAAGCGAGGTTTCGCCCGAGGCGACCCAGCGCCGGGCGTCAGCACGCAATGTATGGAGTTGCCCGGCTACGGCTTTCTCGCGAATCACCTGTTCGGCGGCACCGTCATGGATGAGCGCTCGAATAGACGGATCCAGCTCGAACACCTCGAAAATGCCCGCCCGCCCGCTGTAGCCGGTCTGACCGCATTCAATGCAACCCGATGGACGATAAAGAACCTTCGGCATATCCCATTCCGGAAACAACTCGCGTTCACGCGGCCCGGACGGATATGCTTCGCGGCAGGTCGAACACAGACGCCGAACCAGCCGCTGCGCCAGAACGCCGCTCAGGCTCGATGCGAGCAAAAACGGCTCGATCCCCATGTCCACCAGCCGGGTAACCGCGCTTACAGAATCGTTGGTATGCAGGGTCGCCAGGACGAGGTGTCCGGTCAGGCTGGCCTGAACCGCAATCTGCGCAGTCTCGATGTCGCGGATCTCGCCAATCATGATGACATCCGGATCTTGTCGAAGGATGGCCCGCAACGCCTTGGAAAACGTCAGGTCCGTGCGCGGATTGACTTGTATCTGGCCGATGCCGGCAAGCTCGTACTCGACCGGATCCTCTACCGTCATTATGTTCAATGCCTGCGAATTGAGTCGTCCAATCGCCGCATACAACGTTGTCGTTTTCCCGGATCCGGTCGGGCCTGTGACGAGTACGATCCCATGCGGCTGATGCACCAGGCGATCGACTCGCTCGCGGACCGGAAGGTCCATACCAAGCGCCCCAAGATTCAGCTGCTCCGGATCCTTGTCCAGAAGACGAAGCACCACCCGTTCGCCGTGATTGGTCGGAACCGACGAAACCCGAATATCTATCGGTCGCCCGGCAATCCTGATCGTTATCCGGCCATCCTGCGGCATGCGCCGTTCCGCGATGTCGAGATTCGCCATGATCTTGATGCGCGAAACCATCGCGGCATGAAGCGCACGACGGGGAGATATGACGTTGCGCAGGGTTCCATCCTGACGAAATCGGACCACGGACGTCTGCTCGAAAGGCTCGATGTGAATGTCTGATGCCTTTGCCTTGACCGCCTGCGTCAGAATGACATTGATCATCCGGATGATTGGCGCGTCGTTCTGCTCATCGAGCAGGTCCTCGGTCTTCGGAAGGTCTTGCAGCAGTTGGGAAAGATCTAGGTCACCACCAATGTCGTCGGCAACCGACGCGGCAGTTTCAGTAGCGGCACTGTAGATCTCAGCCAAACGCCGATCATATTCGGCGGATGTGGCCATGGCGATCGTGGTCGGGACGGCAACCATTCTCTTTGCCTCGGCCAACGCCTCGAGCGAGGCTTCCTCCCGCACCATCAATTGCGCCTGCCCACCCTTGACGGCTAACAGCATAACCCCCTGCGACTTCGCGAACGCATAGGGGAACCTGGCCGGCAGGTCGATCATTGTGCCTTTGTTTCGGGGGCACCAGACCCAGTGATTGGGCTCGTATTCGCGCCGGAACGGATGTCCTCAACGCTACCCGGCAGTTTCGGAGGGGGCGCCTCACCGGGCATCTGCCTGTCACGCGCTTCAGGCTTGGACTGGTCCGCCTGCACTCGGCCGTAGTGCCGCAGGGCAATACTCTCCGTTGACGCCTCATCGCGAAGAACCTGCGGTCTCAGGAATACCATGAGGTTGGTTTTCGTACGCTTCCTCGTTTCGTAGCGAAAGAGCGCACCGAACAGGGGTATGTCACCCAGCACCGGTACCTTTTCTTCACCCGCGCCGTAGTTGTCCTCGATGAGTCCTCCGAGAGCGATGATCCCCCCGTCCTCGACAAGCACGGTGGAATCAATTGCCCGCTTGTTGGTAACAGGCCCAAGCGTGTTGCTTGTGGAGTTGACGGACGACACCTCCTGGGATATTTGCACCTTGACCGTACCCCCTTCGCTGATCTGAGGTTTCACCTTCAAACTAAGCCCAACATCGCGCCGTTCTATCGTCTGAAATGGCGTCGGAGTCAGCGAAGATCCAGTTTGCGCGTACTGTCCGGTGACAAAGGGAAGATTCTGTCCTATGACAATCTTCCCTTCCTCGTTATCGAGAGTGATCAGGTTGGGCGTAGACAGTATGTTCGCATTGGCCTCGGTCTCGAGGAAACGGGCCAGAACCCCAAGACTCCCGGCCTTTGCCACTCCAATTGTCAAACCGGCGCCGGCCTTTGCCGATACCGCACCATTGATGATCTGCTGGCCCTTAGCCGCCGCAAAATTGGTCCCGGAAAGAAAGTCGCCGCCGTTGTCGCCGCACCGGCAAAACTTTGCCACTGAAAGCCCAGTTCCGTCGCCCTGTCAGCCGATATTTCGACGATTAGGGCCTCGATGAAAACTTGCGCCCGCCTACGGTCAAGCGCATCGATAACCCTGCGCAAATTATTGAATACCGGCTCCGGAGCCACGATGATCAGAGAGTTCGTCGTTGCGTCGGCTTGGATTGAGCTCCCCTTTACAAAGCCACTTCCCGATGAAGATAAAGGTCCAGCCGCTGTCGCCCCTCCCCCTGCTACCGCCTGCGCAACAATCGCACCACCGTTGGTATCACCGGACAATATCGCGCGTAAAGTCTGAGCCAACTTAACCGCTTCCGCATTCTTCAACGTTATGACATGGATATTGCCTGAAACCACCGGTGCTTGGTCGATTTCGTTGAGCAAGGTCCTGATGCGACCTAACACCACACTACTCTCGGCGCGCACTACGACGCTATTGCTCTGCGAATCCACCACGATCGCTGCACGCTGCCCGGGATCGGCTGAGGTTGCAGCGGCGCCTTCGACAAACAGCTTGGACAACAAACTTCCAGCATCGGTAGCCGCTATATGCTTTAGACGAAACACGGCAGTATTGTCATTTCCACCCTGCTCAATCGACGCAATGACCTTTTCAAGTCGCTTGATATTGTCTGCGTAGTCGGTCACCACCAGCGTGTTGTTTGCAGGGTAGACATTGATCGCATTATTTGCTGTAACTAGCGGCCTGAGTATGGGAACGAGCTGTGCGGCGGATTCCCCACGTATTGCAAATACCCTGGTAACTAGCCGATATTCGCCCGAGGCACTTTGAGTCGTCGTCGGTATGGCATGGGTCTTTGCGTCAGCCTCGGGAATGATCTTGGTAACGCCTGTTCCATTACCTTCGACGACTGTAAAGCCCTGCAAACGCAATGCCGAGATCAGTATCGGATAGGCCAGTTCCGGCGCGATGGGGCTTGATGAAACAACGTTAATGGTTCCTTTGACTCGAGGATCCAGGACAAAATTCCGCCCGGAAATAATGGATACCGCCTTCACCACCGACTCGATATCCGTATTGACGAAATTCAGTGCAATCTTCTCTTTCTCGACCGGTGCCGCACTGGAAACCCCGGAGAGAAGGACAAGCACAAAAGCAAAATTGCCCAAGACCTTGCCGATCGAACCTGGCCGCCGCCCCACATTGTGTTCATCATTTTTTAGTCGCGAGCCTCAGGTTGATTATTTGTCCGCGCCGTGTCAGCTCGACGTAATCGCTGGCCACCCGAGACAAAATGACGTCGGGTACGACTTCCTGCCCAACTCTAGCCGTCACTGTTTTTCTACCCTCAATCAAGATAATTGCCAGTCCGCGCTTTGCATTGCCAGACGAGACAATCCCAGCCAGAATCATTTGCGCTGTATCGGATATTGAAGGTACCGAACCGCTACCCCCCCCGTTACTCCAAAAAATGCCGGGCCTGAACCTGACTGGCCAGCTTGTCCGGCCTGCCCTCGGCAACAAATGGCGGCAACGGAGACGAGTGAAACATGATCACCCATGACCAGTAGGCGAATAGCGATGCAAATCCACTGACAATAACCACCAGTGTCACCAAGGAGCCAACCCGAACACCTTGTAACCTGATATTGCCGATTCGCATTTCCCTACCTCGCGCAGTAAATACTCTTGCGTTCGATTGTCCTTCAATTCCAAACTGCTTGGTAGCGCGAGATAAGCGCGAAAAACCCGCCGTAGCGAAGTTTTTGGGTGGAATCACAGCACCCTGGTCAATCGGTACCAGCTTACCTCCCTGGAATTGACCCGGATTCCGTGCCTGAATCCAGAACCGCGCCGCTCAAGCGTCTTGCTTCAGTCGATTGAGTTTCTCGACAGCCTGGGCGCGATTGGACGCGTCAAGCTTTCTAAAAATACGCTGCAAATGGTTCTTCACGGTAAATGCGCTGATATTCAGAATCATGGCGACTTCGAAATTGGTTTTGCCGATACGCACCCACTCCATGATTTCAACTTCCCGCTGACTCAGACCGGACGAAT
Source organism: Sulfuritalea sp. (assembly GCA_016716965.1). Lineage (GTDB taxonomy): Bacteria > Pseudomonadota > Gammaproteobacteria > Burkholderiales > Rhodocyclaceae > Sulfuritalea. The sequence continues at coordinate 120,001 of JADJUP010000053.1, forward strand.
CCCCAGCTTCCTCCTTCACAGTAGCGCTTGCACCGCCGTCATCGGCCTGAACCGGGAGATGCGATACCTGCCGCAGGCTGTGATCGAGATAGGGAAGGAAAAATCTAAGACTGCGCCGAAAAACCGTATCGGAAAGATCTTGTGTACTCAGGAACACGTAAATGCATTCGAGCTTTCCGCGTTGGTCACTAAATCCATGGACCAAGCTTGAACGCATGCCACCCAAAAGCTTTGCCGCATCCCTATCGCAGCGCTGACATACAAAAGAGAAACCATCTTCCACAGAATCGCTGAGGGCCGCATAAGGGCGACACCTATGGCCATGCCAGCGATCCCGCATGTTCAGCAGGAACGGGAACGCCCCGCAATGCTTGGGGCCCATCGTTTCGCTGCATTCAACGCAAAGAGACACGGTGGATTGATTCGCGTTGCCAAAGCCATACCTTCCCTCCTTCCGCAGGAAAGGTGATGCAGAAAGAATATTGAAGGTGATATTGTTAGCTGCGAAATCGCCCCACGCGGCTACAAGGACTTCATGAGGGAGGAAGTTCTGGACATCGCCCTGAAGCCATTGAACCAAATCGCTGTGATCCCTTATGCGTAACGACGCCTCCGCAGTTTGCAGAATTCCAATTCCGTCGTTGTAAATATTTACATCACGCATAACGAGCTGGCGGGTACCGGTGGGAGAGGTGCGCGTACCAGGGACATGACCCACCCAGTACAAAGCCAAACGGAATACCTAAAACACGAAATCCGGCTTCGCCGCAATTGGTCAAGCCAAACCTACCAATTGATGCAAAACCAAAGCGCAGGGGCATACGCTCACTGCTTCTCAACGCCAAAGCACCACCGTTACACAATGGCAACTCCCTTGATCCAAATTTCACCCAACCACCGTCTTCACACAATCCAAAACAGGAAATGCGCTTCCAAATGGCCCATTCTTTCCAGCAACCTATACTCGGAATACAAGTACACTCAAGCACCGCATCAAGCACAAAAAATACAATAAATACCGATCACACACGTTACAACATACGGATTTCGAAGGTCATTTAAAAACGATCGATCATGCAAATATCACCAATGCATCATAAGCGAAACCGCCAACCCGGCAATGCTGATCAATGAAACAGCCACTGATTTGCCGACCTGAGCAGCGTATCGCTCACACAGGGAAAGTATTCGAAGTTGAACCTGCTAGCGGCAAGTCCACAACTCAAATTTATTGTAAATGACTCAAAGTATCAAATAACTCTCATTGCACCAAATTCTCCAACGCCAATGTTACGCACGATGACAGAAAATACCAAGCCTGCGATGACAATCTTCGCTGCCGGAAATTGCCGCAGCCTCTTGTTTGATAGTAGTTGAATTCTCTGGTCGACCTGAGACAAAATTGGCAGCATCCCGATCAATCAGATGGAAAATCTGCACCAAAAGTGGTAAGTTTGTTCAAGTTGAGCAAGCACCCATTACTTTTTTGGAAAGCTATACCGTCGATAATGCCATCTGATGCGAACGTGAAGCATCCCCGCGAGGAGATGCCCAGCATCAACCTGAGCAGACCACTTTTGTCAGCTCTGGAGGGCTTTGCCAGCTTGGGTAGCGCGTCCAGATATGAAGACGAGATACTCGGCATCATTGATCACATAACATTGTTTGAAGACCTCCGGCACTCGGAGGTTTCTCAACTTTGTTCGAAGATGGAATGCTTCTGCGCCAACCGGGGCGATGTGATCATGAGGGAAAATGAAGACGGCGACTTTCTAGTGATAGTTCTCACTGGACAAGTTGCTGTCGTAAAGCAGGGGCCGCAGGAGAGGAAAAGCAACTCGCAATTGTAGGGCCCGGTGCCTCCCTGGGAGAAATGTCCCTGATCAATGGCAAGCCAAGGTTCGCCACTTGCATCGCAAGGGAGCCAACGGATATTGCCGTTCTTACGCGAGATACGATTTACGACATTCTCGTGTTGCACCCTTCGCTGGGCAACAAGATATTGTTAATACTCTTGCAAATTACGTCCCAACGTTTGCGTGAGACAAGCGACAGGCTCCTGCCATTTCTGGGTGGTGCGGCTATTTAACAGCTTCAGCCAACCCTGCCTGAAGTCTCAGTAGGTAATGCGCGAACAACAATCTTGGAATGCCCTTTGAGCTGAGCCTTCTACGGCCATCAAACAACCTTGAATTTACGTCAAGGTCAAGGCCTTCAAGATCAGGTCAATGCTGTCCTCCGGCGCTTGACCGGAGGGTAGCAGGTGTACCTCCGGAGATTCCGGCGCTTCATAGGGGCTGTCGATCCCGGTAAAATTCTTCAGTTCGCCCCTCCTCGCCTTCGCGTAAAGCCCCTTTGTATCGCGTCGCTCGCATTCATCCAGTGGCGTATCGACGAATACCTCCACGAATTCGCCATCCGCAAATAGTTCGCGCGCCATACGTCGCTCGCTGCGGAACGGTGAGATGAAACTGACCAGCACGATCAGGCCTGCATCCACCATCAATTTCGCCACCTCCGCAATCCGCCGAATATTCTCCACTCGGTCGGCTTCCGTAAACCCAAGGTCGCGATTCAGTCCATGACGAACATTGTCACCATCGAGCAAATACGTGTGCTTCTTATCGGCAAAAAGTCGCTTTTCCAGAAGATTGGCCAAAGTGGACTTTCCCGAACCCGACAAGCCGGTGAAACCAGATGCATTTTTGGCTGCTGACCCTTCTGCGCCGAATGGACGGCCTTGCCTAGCTCAAGTGCCTGCCAGTGGATATTGCTCGCTCGACGGAGCGCGAAATCGATCCTGCCAGCACCTACGGTTTCGAAAGTAAACTTGTCAATCAGAAAAAAGCTGCCAAGCTGGCGATCGTAACCCTTCGGCTCGAATCCACCGGCAAGCTGGTCGACAGGGTTACCCTGGCGATGTCATTCAGATTGAGTACTTTTGCGGCGAGATGCGCACCAGTATCCATATCCTCACGATACTTGATGTCAGTTATGGTGGCCGTAACCTCCCGATATCCGATCTTCAGAAGATACTGCCGGCCCGGCGACATGGCATGCTTTGCCGTCCACAGCAAATTAGCCTCGAACTGGTCTGCAACCTCGGTCGATGCGCCAGCGGCGACCACGACGTCACCACGAGTCGCATCAAGTTCGTCTGTGAAAATCAGCCCAACGGTATCGCCCATCCTCCGCGCACTCTACTTCGTCGAGCCCATCGATTATGGCCTTGACCCACGTTTGCGCCCCATCGGCAGCACCGCACCCTGTCCCCAACGCGCAGGTCCCCGGTGGAAATTCGTCCGCCGAAGCCAGAATAATCCAGTTCTCGGCTAACTTTTTGTATGACCATCCGGAATGCGGTTCGAGTGCAATTCTTCTCGTCTTCGGACCGCAAATCTACCGTGTCGAGATACTCCAGGAGACGTGGGCCTGCATACCACGACGGGGATGCATTCTCCATTGCGCCATCACTGTCATCCAGCGCGGCGAATGGAATGGCCTTTAGACTACAAAATCCGAGGTCATCCGCGAAGTCGCTGAATTCAGCCACGATGGCATTAAACCTTGCCTCTTCGATCGCCGATTTTCCCGTCAAATCCACTGCCAGAACAATGTGGCGAATGCCCATTATCGAGACGATTCGGCTGTCGCGGCGGATACGTGCCATTACAGGGTTGCTTGCGTCGACCACTATCACGGCGAGGTCTGCGGTTGCCGATCCAATAGCCAAATTGCAGAGCCAAACGCTCGTCGTCTCTCGGATCTGCTAGGAGCAACCTGCGCCTGCCTGTTTCGATTTCCGATAGGCTACGTCTATCCTGGTGTCCAGACTGCGCAGATCCTGCTGGTCAGTTGCTAGTGAAGTCTGTGACGTTACATCCTGCTGAAAACCAAACCTGTCGAATCCGTTGTCCGGGATACTACAATGGTCAACCGCTCTGCAGCCATTTGCGCGAACCATGTCAGCTATTAACCGGCCCCCTACATCGCCATGAATCCCGCAGACGACGAAGCGCAGAACGTCCTTCATACCGAATCTTCCATTCGCGCGGCGAGGTACATTTTTTTCAGATTTCTCATTCGCTTTCACAGTCCCGCCGTTTACGTTGCATCCATCCGAAGATGTTCAAACAGGCGAACCGCTATCGCCGAATAACCGAGCCTTGATCAAACCCGGAAAATTGCGAAGCCGAAAGTACTCGCGTTCGCAAAGGAAGCAAATTTCACAGTAGAAATAGTATCAGCCATCGCTGGATGCCCTATCCCTCCAACAACGAAAATTCGAAGGAAACTCAGTCTGCGCTTGGCCGAAAGCGACGAGAGTTCGCTACAATGCACGGATGCGTTTACTTCCCATTTCTCAGCGGCTTGGCGCTCGAGCCTGCCTGAGTCGGTTCCCTTTTTTCCGTTGGGCTTGACATGTTCCTGACTCCTGGAACTGGGCGCTCGATATTGCAGCGTCGCAGTAGTGTAAACAATACGCTTCCAGGCAATTCTGGATGGATTGGCCGTACTTGGTGTCGCGTATCTACTGATCGGCATCCACATCGGCGAGATCACGACCGACTACACGATCATGGTCCTACTCCTGCTGGGTGCGCTTTCGGTCGCCTACGACCACTATGCCATCTATCGCGGCAACGTAAACCTTACCCGCAAGGTTTACGCCCTGTTCAAGGCCTGGGTCGCCAGTTTCGCCTTCCTGTTTATCCTGGCCTTTCTCACAAAGCAAAGCGAGCACTACTCAGGAGTACTCGTGGGCCAGCTTTTTCTCGAGGGTTCGCGTCTCAGTTAGTGCTCCATCTGCTGATGCGTGCCTTGCGAAGCACCATACTGAGCATACCCAAAAGCCCGAGAACGCACTGATTATCGGCACCGGGCGGCTCGCCAACTCCCTCTATCAAAAAATCTCTGCAAATCCCTGGATGGATACCCATGTTCTGGGATGTGTGCAGATAAAAAACGAGAAGCCCCCGCCACGACTGATCCAGCCGGTCCGGGCGCAAGCACCCTCCACTGCTGGGCAGTATCGAGGAACTCGATGAACTTATCGAGCGCAACGCCGTGCGAACCGTGTATTTTCGTAACACCACTGGATACGGCCGAGGTAATCGAGGATCTCTACTTCAATTTGCTGGACAAGCACATGACCGTACATTGGATTCCCGACATATTTTCCTTGCGCCTGGTGAATCACAGCGTACGGGAAATCGCGGGTATCCCGGTAACCACCCTGTCGGAAACCCCACTCACCGGCACGCGCCTGCTGATCAAGAGTGCAGAAGACTTATCGGTCCTCTCAGCACTCATTCTCACGCTCATTGCTCCGCTGTTGCTGATGATCGCGATCGCCATCAAGCTGGACAGTCCAGGTCGTTTTCTTCCGGACCCCGCTTTGTGGGCTGGAACGGCAAGATATTCGAATCTGGAAGTTCGCAGCATGCATGTGCATAAGGTTGAAAATGGCGTCATTCAACAAGCTCAAAGAACGACCGCGTGTCTGCGTCGGAGCCTTCATTCGACGCACCAGCCTCGACGAACTGCCACAGGTTTTCAATGTCCTGGCTGGAGAAATGTCCCTGGTAGGTCCGCGGCCGCACGCTATCCAGCACGATGAGGAATATTCACGCCGCATTGCCGATTACTTCGCCCGCCACAACATCAAGCCGGAAGCATAACGAGGCTTGCCCAAGTCCGCAGTTACCGGGGTGAAACAAGAGATATCGAACAAATGATCCATGGAGTCGAATCGATATCGAGTACATCAACAACTGGTCGCTAGAGTCCTCGACCTATCCATTCTGCTACGGACCGCAACGGCGCTGACCGGAAAAATGCTTATTAAACATAGCAGTGTGGAATTTATCGCTGTATCAGGCTCCATCCGCTCGCCCCTACAAACCCTATTACTTTCGGCGTTAGTCCGAGCAGGCCATGCGCTCATAGCTGGAAGATTTTATAAAGTAGGCCATAGGAACTTGTTGGTCAGAGCAGTGCAACCCAGATGAAACGTTTCTTACTAAGCCGCAATCGCGTTTCTGACTTCACCGGCCCGGTCGGTGCAACTGGCTTAATACGTTGCGGGTCCACTGCAGTCACTTTTGACGGTAGCTATAATCCGGCGCGGCGAAGCCCCGAACTGCGAACTACACTTCAGGTTGGTTCGGTCAAATAATGGCGACCTCGCCTGGCACCGTAACTGCGACCTACCTTGGTCAGGAATCCGGGTATTTGAATTCGTACTCGCTCGACTTTCTGAACAACATGCTTCTCGAATCAGATCATACTGGCACACAGGTGTCGGCATTCATCACGGGCGTTGCGCCTATCCTGTGATTTCTCGTTCAAGCACCAAGAAAAACGGTGTCGGCTATGTGAAAGTGAATAACGGAGACATATTCTCGGTGACTTCGCCTTCCTTTGCAATTTTGGGCAATTATCTGGCGCGCCAGGCGCTGCGACCATCGGTGGTCAGCCGCAATCTTTTGATTACATCCTCGGTTTCAACGATAGCTGGACCGGCGATGCGGACTTTGACGACTTCGTCGTCAGGATAAACTTTACGCCATCTGTCGTGCCCCCGCCGGCAGCGGCATATTGTTCGAAGTTTCTTATGTTTGGATTCGTAATGGTTTCGAACAGGCGAAAAGTGTAATGGGTTAGGCAGTAAAGAGTGGCATGGCGATTCATCAGCGGCGCAAAGTGTGAGCACTAGTTAGTAGCTCGGTTTTGGTTCAGGAATTGTTTTTCGTTTTTTTTAATTTAGGAGATCAGGATGAAATCGCTTCTTGCATGCTTTGCTGGTAGCTGGTGCTCTGACTCTCGCTTCGACTCAGTCTTTTTGCTTCGACAGTGAATGCGTGCAGTATGTCCCCGTAACGGTCGGCACAACACCTTAGTTCCTCTGGATCCGAACTACTATAGACTCAACGTTTACCGGCACGGGATCGATTGGCACGCTCATCAAGCTGATCGATACCGATCCGGAGTTGCACAATGTTACCTATACCATCTTCACAGACACGAATGCTGCCCTGGGAAGCTGGACGCTTGGTTCCGTCGTTGATACGTGGACGTTTCAGGATATTTTGGGCTCCGGCACTTCTACCCACCTGACCTCGCTGATGGCCAATAGCCAATACGTCCTAAAGATGGTTACGGACAATGCGGTTTCGTCGTCCACCCAGATTTCGGCTGTTCCCCTGCCGGGTGCTGCTGCTGTTCCGGAGTCGGCCCTGGTCGGTCTCGGTGCCCTGCGTCACGGGCAGAAGGCCGGTAGCACGACTGAAATGGCCGCTGCCTGATTTATTAGTCCGGGCTAGGTCATTCAAGAAGGGGGGGCGCTTGCCCCCCCTTTTCTTATGGGCGATAATCCGCGCGGTTGAGTCAATCCACTTTAGGGGGTACAGATGTTCCGAATCGTTAGGTTGGCGGGCTGCTGCTCCACCATGAATACGGCTTTGGCCGCGGGCACGGTAACCTACATTCTGAATCCAGGTGACGTCGTCCAGATTTCTGTCTGGCGGGAAACCTTGCAGAAGAGTACGCGTGCTTCCTGATGGAAGTGTGACGCTCCCGCTGGTCGGTCGCGTCATTTCGTCGGTGGTGTCGGAACCAAGAAGTCGAGAAATTGATTACAACGAAGCTGAAAGACCATTTCCCGGATCCGCTCGTGACGGTTATCGTCACCGGCATCGATAAGCAGCAACGCCTATGTGCTGGGTAAAGGTCCCCAAGCCTGGCCCATTGGTAATGACCGGGGCCAGTCACGGTATTGCAGGCATTGAGCATGGCGGAGGACTGGACAAGTTCGCCGATGAGGGGGCCATTGGGTTGTGCGATCGATCGCCGGTGAGCAGAAAATACTGTCCGTGGCTTACAAGGATCTAGTCTCCGGCCGGGACATGGCGACCAATCTGCTGCTTCAGGCCGGCGACACCCTAATCGTTCCATGAAATGACATTTGCCTTGCCGTTGCGTAGGTCACTGCACCGCACTTGTTTTGCTGACCGGCGGATGCACTCACGCTCTACGCCTGCGTTCGCGGAAGGCTTCAGCAACAATCATTCTCCATGCCGGTATCAATTGAGCACGACTCCAATCCGACCCTGGCTGTAGCAAAGCCGATCTTCAACGCGTCAGAATAGTTCCCGATTACAGGCTGTCCGGCACATTGGCGTCTGACCAGATCCAGCGCTGCGGTTTCCTGCCCGTCGAACCCGCTACCGACAAAGCCGTAAAACCTGCCACGTCAGGATCCAGTATCAATCTGAACTGGCGGCGCGCAACGCGGAAACTGGAGAGTACGGAGTCTCCACAAGATACCAAAGAGGCTTCGACCCGCGACTCGGAACGCTGATTGACTCAGGTTTGATCGTCGGGGATGGTACCCGCAAGACCGCAGTACCTCGCCGCCAACTGGAGATCCTCGATTTCCGAACACGGATCGCTCACCGTGAATG
>JADJUP010000054.1 GCA_016716965.1 Sulfuritalea sp.
TCGATCTCTACTCGCAGCGGTGGCTCACGCAAGTGTTTTCCGCGGCATTGCGAATCGGGTTGTCGGCCACGCCGGAGGAACACTTCGGCGGGCGGGTCGCCTGTCGGGGGTGTCATGGCGCGGGCGCTCGATCCACTGCAGCGCCGCCGTACGCTGGCTAAGTTCCGCCACCAGTCGGCGGCACCGACCCAGCGCGCTGACGCAATATCCTGCGGCGCATTGAGCTTGACCAGCGTTTCAGCCAGGCGCTCGGTGATCGCAGGCAGTTGTCGCCGCAACAGCGATTGATACTCCTGCGACGACTCGGCACGGTTCCACCGGCCAAAGGCGCGCATTGCGTGACTGCGGGAGTTCTTCACGTCGTGCGTGACCCGCGCCCCAGTTTCATGGATGGCCTGCAGATAGGACAATTGCTTTAGAGTTCGACCGCACGCTGCTTGTCGGCGTGGAACTGCGCCGGCAACTGCGCCCAGCAGGTTGTAATGCCAGATCAGCGTCGGCGAGGAGGTGCGGCGTATAGAACACCAGCTTTTCATGCCGCCATGGCTGAACTCTGACGGCAGCCTTCCAGGATGCCAGAGAAGCTGCGCTGCTCCTGCCGGCAATCCATTCGCCGCCGCGAACCCAGGGCAGGCGCTGCGCGATTTCGACCGCAAGCCTGTTCCCGGGAGGCCGCGCGGATCTTCCTCGCGCAGGGCGAGGTTGGACAAAACCTGCAACCACTGCTCCATGGGCAGGCCGATCGACATCATGTAACGGGAGATCATGCTGCCGATGCCGGCAAACCCTGTCCGTGGATTCGATACGAGGCCCAGCAGCAGGAGCGTCAAACCGTGACCAGCAGGTCTGCAGCATTGCCTCGATATAGCCGCTGCCCAGCAGCAACATGGCCGCCAGGCTGCCGAGCATCAGCACGGTGAGCAACAGAATCAACAGGCTGGAAACAAAATCGACTTCGCGCGCTTTTTCCACTTCCTGGCCTGGCGGCAGCAACGCCATCAGCATCAGCACCAGGGGCAACCGGTGAAGCCCAGCCAGAAAGTTTCCGCCGGCGGTTTGGCGATGGGCACCGCCATCAACCGCCGCCATGATCGTCAGCGCGAGCAGGAAGGAAGGCCAGCGCGAACAAGTAGGAACAAGGCGCGACGCCCGGCTTCCATAAAGCAGAACGCCGCCGATGATGCCGGCCAGCATCATGATCCAAAAGCACGATCATCCAGCCGCCAGGGTAGGCACCGGCCAGCAGGCGCCGCCGACCGCCATCAGGGACGTCGGTGAAAGCCGCCGCTCCGTCTGCACGAAGGGTTGCCAGAGCATCGAACAGCCCCAGATGGGCGATGAACGGGAGTGCGTCAGGAGGCTGTGCGGCCCCTGCCACAAGACAAGATACAGGGCCGCGAGCATCGCCAGGAGCAAACCGCGGCGCACCGCGATCAACCGCATGGAAAGCGTTTCTGGAACGGGGAGAATCGCCACGGAAAATACGGAATGGGGGGGCAGGCAAAGCGCGAAGGATAGGCCGATTCTAGCCAGCACGCCCTCCCTTGGTCTGCCAGAATAGCTGACGAACCTGTCCAATAATCGACAGATATCTATTCCGGATCGCGTTTAAACACATCCACTATCTTGTTGTTTATTATTTTTATTATGGCATGGCCTGTGCTTATGGTTTAGACATCCAACAAGCACCCCAAAGGGAGACGATCATAGACAACGAACAATCCGGCTTTACCCTGATCGAAATTGCGATCATTGCTGGTCATCATCGGCCTGTTGCTGGGCGGCGTGCTGAAAGGTCAGGAGCTTATCAATAGTGCGAAGGTAAAGAACTTTGCCACCGACTTTCGCAACATTCCACGCTTCGATCTACGGCTACCAGGACAAGTTCAAGGCCTTGCCCGGCGACGATGCCCAGGTCACGGGCGCGCCGGCCGATTCAATTTTCCGGTACGGTTGCACCCCCGACGCTGCAGGGATTTGCGCCAAAGGTAACGGTGTAATCAATGGTGTATGGACCGCCACGGCGATTACCGACAAAACCTTCACTTTCTGGCAGCACGCGCCCAGCTGGCGGCCCTCGGCGCAGGACAAACGAATACGGCGGATGCCAACTACCTGCCACGCAATGCCGACAGCGGCGGCCTGATCCGGCATCGAAAGCGGTGGCGGCGCCACTGGCGGCGCCCTGATTCAGAACGGCGCGGTCGACGCGACTACCGGTGGGATTACGGCCCTGGGAACGCCGACGACGTTCTCGCCGACCTACCTGATGTTCGAAGGCATCCTCGGCAAGTACGCCAAGCAACTCGATACCACACTCGATGATGGCCAGACGGCAGCCGGCAACATGCGCGTCATTACCATGGCAAATCCGGGCCACACGCAACAGTTTGCCGGTATCGACCCTGCTGACGGATGATGCAACCTCCTACGTGGTCTGCATGGGTCTCTGAATCAAGATCGACGCCACATCCTGAAAGCCCGCTTCGGCGGGCTTTTTATTTCCGCGCAGCCGTTCCTCTCCGCCGTCACCGCCGCCGCGGTGCCGATCAACACCACCACGTCGCCTTCGATCGGTTCAGCGCTGGCTCCAACCTGATCACGCGCTGCATTAAACGGCGGTTCGCCGTGGCGCCAGCGCCGACTTCTTCCAGGTTGAGTGAGCCGACTGCGCGGCCTATGGCCCCAGGCTCCGGGCGTCGGTCACCGCGTGCGAGCGCGGCTGGTCGGCATCGGCAGGTGCGCTCCGGCATCGGTGGCGCCATGGAAGAAAACCGCGCAGCAGCGCATAGTGCTGCTCGCGCATTTCCTTTGGGCGCTTGATCACCGCGGCCATCGGTATCCCGGACAGCGCCAGCGCGTGGGTTGCCAGCATCACGCTCGATTCCAGGGCTTCCGGCACAACGGCGGCGCCCGCCGCGTAGGCATCTCACCGTCGTCCTGTTCCCGCGCGCGAGCGACGATGGAAACATCGGGCGCAACTCGCGTACGCGATGTATCACCCGCGCCGCGGCGTCGACATCCGCGAAGGTGATGATCACCACGCTGGCGCGCGAGGCCGGCCGCCAGGAAGGTTTCTTCTTCGAGGAATCGCCATAGGAAACCGCCTCGGCCGCCATGCTTTCTTCAACGTACCCGTTCCGGATCGAGGTCGAGCGCCGTGGAAAACCCCTTCGGCTTCGAGAAAGCGGGACAGGTGCTGGCCGGTACGGCCGTAAACGCAGAGGATGACGTGGCTTCGCCGCGGACCAAAAGGCGGGCGGCCAGCTGCGTCAGCTGCATCGAGCGCGACCCAGCCACTCGGAAGCCACGAAACGAAACACCAGGCGATCGGAAAATGCACGACCAGCGGCGCCAGCAACAGGACAGAACCATGGCCGCCAGCACGGGCTGCAGCGTCGCCGCATCAAGCAGATTGATCGTCGCTGCGGGCAAGGATGACGAATCCGAATTCGCCGCCGGCGCAAAGCCAAAGCCGCTGCGCAGTGCCGTGCCCGGCGCGCTGCCGAGCAGCCTTGACGCGACGCCGACCACCAGCAACTTTGTCGCCATCAGTGCAACCAGCAGGCCGACCACCAGCGGCCATTGTTCGACGATCTGAGGCACGTTGAGGCGCATGCCGATGGCAACGAAAAAACAGGCCCAGCAGGACATCGCGGAAGGGCTTGATGTCTTCTTCCACCTGGTAGCGGTATTCGGTTTCGCCGATCAGCATGCCTGCCGTGAAGGCGCCCAGCGCCAGCGACAGCCCGGCCAGTTCGGTCAGCCAGGCCAGCCCGAGCGTAATCAGCAGCACGTTGAGCATGAAGAGCTCGGCGGACCTGCGGCGTGCAACGAGGTAGAACCATGCGGAAAGGGCGCGCTGGCCGATGAACAGTACCAGCGAAAGCAGCACGGTGGCCTTGATGCCCGCCCACAGCAGCGCCTCGGCCATCACGTCGAGTGGCTGCGACAGGGCCGGAATCAGCACCAGCAGCGGGCACCACGGCAATATCCTGGAACAGCAACACGCCGATCACCTCGCGGCCATGGGGGGCATCGAGCTCGCCGCGCTCGGTCAGCATCTTGGACAGCATCGCCGTCGACGACATCGCCAACGCGCCGCCCAGCGCCAGTCCGGCCAGCCACGGGATGCCCGCCACACGCGCCAGTACGGTCGCGACCAGTGTGCTGGCCAGCACCTGGACCGTGCCCAAACCGAACACGATGCGCTTCATGCTGTACAGGCGCGACAGCGAGAACTCCAGTCCGATGCTGAACATCAGGAACACGACGCCGAACTCGGCCAGGTGCCGCGTCTGCTCGGTATCGGGCACCCAGCCCGCGGCGTGTGGACCCAAGCCGGCACCGACCAGCAGATAGCCCATGATCGGCGGCAGTCCGAGCATGCGGAAGATGACCACGACGACCACGGCGGCGGCCAGCAAGAGCAGGATCAGCGGCAGTGTGTCGGTCATCAGGCGGTCGAGAGCAGGGGCGAAAGAAGAAAAGGCCACGCAACGCGGTTGCTATAATTTGGCTCCATCATAAACGTCAGCCCGAGATGAACCAAGCCATTCCGCCGACAGCCGGGACCAGGAACGACGCGGATCGCTCCGCTCGCCATGGGCCGGCAGGTGTTGGAGATCGAGGCCGCCGCAGTGGCCGTGCTGGCACGCCGCCTGGGCCCCGAGTTCAGCGCCGCGGTCAGGCTGATCCTCGACAGTCGCGGCCGCGTCGTGGTCCAGCGGCATCGGCAAGTCGGGCCACATCGCCAGGAAGCTGGCCGCCACCTTTGCCAGCACCGGCACTCCGGCCTATTTCGTCCATGCCGCCGAGGCGGTGCACGGCGACCTCGGCATGATCACGCGCGACGACGTGCTGATCGCAATTTCCAATTCCGGCGAGAACGACGAACTGCTCACCATCGTGCCGCTGGTCAAGCGACTGGGCGGCAAGCTGATCGCGATCACCGGCAACGAAGGCTCTTCGCTGGCCCAGGAAGCCGACATCCATCTCGATGCCCGCGTCGACCAGGAAGCCTGCCCGCTGAACCTCGCGCCCACCGCCAGCACCACCGCCGCGCTGGCGCTTGGCGACGCGCTGGCCGTCGCCCTGCTCGACGCGCGCGGCTTCGGCGCCGACGATTTCGCCCGCTCCCACCGGCGGCGCGCTCGGCCGAAATTGCTTACCCACGTCGGCGACGTGATGCAGACCGCAGTGCCAACACTGGTCGAGGAGACCCCGTGCCCGCTGCGCTGGCCACGCGATGACCCCAGGCGGCATGGGCATGGCCGTGGTGCTCGATGCCACGAGGAAGATCACCGGCATCTTCACCGATGGCGACCTGCGGCGCGCCCTGGAACGCCTCGGCGACCTGCGCGCGACGCCGGTTTCTGCGGTGATGACGCGTCATCCTCGCAGCATCGGCTCGCGCCGCCTGCTGGTGAAGCGGTGGAAATGATGGAGGCCAACAAGATCGACCAGCTGTTGGTGACGGACGATACCGGCGCTGCTGGGCGCATTGAACATGCACGACCTGTTCCGGGCGAAAGTGGTCTGATGGCCGGCGGGTCGCCCAGCGCAATGGCCAAGGCCGGTCAGGTGATCCTGATGGGCATTCGACGTCGGCGGCGTGCTGACCGACGGGACCCTCTATTTCAGCGCCGAGGGCGATGCGATGAAGGCCTTCTCCAGCCTCGACGGCCACGGCCTGAAGATGTTGCAGCGTGGTGGCGTCGAAGTTGCCATCATCAGCGGCCGCAGTTCCGCCGCACTGGAACTGCGGGCGGCGAATCTGGGCATCGCGGAGTTGCATGGGTGTCGAGGACAAGCGCGCGGTGATGGGCGAACTGCTCGCCCGGCGGGGAATCGGATTCGCCCGGGCCGGCTACATGGGCGACGACGTGGTCGATCTGCCGGTACTGCGTGCCTGCGGCTTTTCCGCGGCGGTGGCCGATGCGCACGACGAGGTGCTCGGCCGCGTGGATTACGTTGCGGCCAGGAAAGGCGGCGGCGGCGCCGTGCGCGAAGTCTGCGACCTGATCCTGCGCGCCAGCGGCAAGTGGGACGAAGCCATGGCGGAGTACCCTGGCATGAAGGACCACCGCAGCACCTCGCTGTTCCCGCTGGCCATGCTGGTGCTGCTCGCGGCCCTGACCTTCTGGCTCAACCGGGTGATCGAGGCGAAAAGCCGCGCGGACCGCAACGGCATGATCCCGATTACTGGGTCGAGAATTTCGAGGTGCGCCGGTTCGACATTGATGGAAAACTACAGCACACCCTGATCGCCAAGAAGCTCGTTCATTACCCGGATGACGACACCACGATCGTCACCGCGCCGCAACTCACCTACCACCGCGGGGCTCCGGCCGAGATTTCGGCGCGCATGGCCTATGTCGGCACCGACGGCAAGGAGATCGACCTCGTCGATGACGTGCGCGTAAGTCCGCCAAGGCGCGACGGGCGACGTGCCGCCGACCGTGCTGGAAACCCGGGCACTGGAAAATCTTTCCCGATGCCGAAAGGGACGCACCGGCGCGCCGGTACTCATCACCCAGGGCAGGAGCGTCCTGCGCGGCAACGGACTCGAGTTCGACAACAAAACCGGCATCACGGTCCTGCGCGGACGCGTCACCGGCACCTCCACAGCAACCGGACAGAAAAACCATGAATGCAATCCTTCGCTACGCCCCTGGCCGGCATCACAGCCACCCTCCTGGCCGCAACTGCGGCGCGGGCGGAAAAAGGCCGATCGTGACAAGCCGGTCAACATCGAAGCGGATCGGGTCAGCGTCGATGATGTGAAGAAGGTGCAGACCTTCGAAGGCAACGTGCAGTTGTCCAAGGGCACGCTTGTGATCCGCGCCGAACGCATCGTCGTGATCCAGGACGACGACGGCTACCAGCGCGGCGTCGCCACCGGCAGCCCCGGCGTACTGCCCACCTTCCGCCAGAAGCGCGAGGCCCAGGACGGCTACATCGAAGGCGAAGCCGAACGCATCGAACATGACGCCAAAGCCGAGAAGACGCAATTCTTCAATCGCGCGCGGGTCAAGAGCGGGCTCGACGAAGTGCGCGGCCAGTTCATTTCCTACGACGCGCTCTCCGAGCAGTACTTCGTCACCAGCGGCCCCAACGGCACCCGCGCCCAGGCAGGCAGCGGCGAGCGCGTACGGGCCGTGATCCAGCCCAAGACCCCGGCCACCGGCGCAGCAACCTCGCGCCCGGAAGCCACCCTCGCGCCGGCGCTCAAGGGCGCCGTGGACATCACCCCCCGTCAGGAGACTAGCAAGTGAGCTACGAAAATATCATCACCGAGGTACGCGGCAAGGTCGGGCTGATCACGCTCAATCGGCCCAAGGCGCTCAATGCGCTGAACGACAAGCTGATCGACGAACTCGGCGCCGCGCTCGACGCCTTCGAGGCCGACGACGGCATCGGCTGCATCGTCCTCACCGGTTCGGAAAAGGCCTTCGCCGCGGGTGCCGACATCGGCGCCATGTCCGGAGTGGAATTTCATGGACGTTCATAAGACCAACTACATCAGCCGCAACTGGGACCGCATCGCCCGCTGCCGCAAGCCGCTGATCGCGGCCGTGGCCGGCTTCGCCCTGGGCGGCGGTTGCGAATTGGCGATGATGTGCGACATGATCTATGCCGCCGACAGCGCGAAGTTCGGCCAGCCCGAAATCAAGCTGGGCGTGATTCCCGGCTCGGGCGGCACGCAGCGCCTGCCGCGCGCGGTGGGCAAGGCCAAGGCCATGGACATGTGCCTCACTTCACGTTTCATGGATGCTGCCGAGGCTGAACGCGTAGGTCTTGTCGCGCGCATCTTCCCGGCCGAGAAACTTCTCGAGGAAACCATGACAGCGGCGGCGACCATCGCCGGATATTCGCTGCCCGTGGTCATGATGATCAAGGAATCGGTCAATCGATCCTACGAATCAGGCCTGCAGGAAGGCCTGCTGTTCGAGCGCCGCAGTTTCCACGCGACCTTCGCCCTGGCCGACCAGAAGGAAGGCATGAAAGCCTTCGTCGAGAAGCGCAAGCCGGTTTTCCGCGACTGCTGATGCGCCAGCCGGGAAGTTCGCCCGGCATTCGGTGCGAAAATCCTTCCGCGTCGCACCATAAAAGGCCCGAATGGGCCTTTTTTATTTTCATAACACTATGTTTAATATGAAATTAAATTCATAGAAAATTATTTGTTGCGTTGCACCAAAAAAGTCTTGACAGGGCGTTTCCCATCCCTATAATACGAACCATGATGCACCGCAACATCGACCCGGAACAGAGGGGCGAGCGATACAAAACCAATTTTCAGACTTTTTTGAATTCAATCCAGGAGAACATCATGAACGCCACCACCGAACAATTCGCCAGCGCCAACAAAGCCAACGTCGAGACCCTGCTGACCATCGCCAACACCGCTTTCGCCAGCGCCGAGCGCCTTGCCGCCCTGAACCTGAACACCGCCCGCGCCATGCTGGAAGACAGCGTTGCCAGCGCCAAGGCCCTGCTCGCCGTCAAGGACGTTCAGCAGTTCATCGCGATGCAGACCACGCTGGCCCAGCCCGCCGTCGAGAAGGCCGTTGCCTACTCCCGCAGCGTGTATGAAATCGCCACCCAGACCCAGGAAGAGCTGTCGAAGGTCGTCGAAGGCCAGTTCTCGGAAATCAACAAGAACGTCGCCACCGCCCTGGACAAGGCTGCCAAGAACGCCCCGGCCGGTTCCGATGTCGCCGTCGCCGCTGTGAAGTCGGCCATCGCCGCCGCCAACTCGGCCTACGACAGCATGACCAAGGCTGCCAAGCAAGTCGCCGAAATCGCTGAAGCCAATGTTGCCGCCGCGACCACCGCGACCGTCAAGGCTGTCGGCAACGGCGCCGCCGCTCCGAAGGCCAAGAAGGCCGCCTAAGTAACACTGTAACGTCTCCTCCTCCGGCCCCGCAAAGGGGCTGGTTTCAGACCCGATGCCGCAACGCATCGGGTCTTTTTTATTGTGTCTGCGCCAACAGCGCAACCGACATCGCCGTGATATCGCGGTTGCAGCTTAAAAGTCGGCGCCGGCGCTACGGCACGCGCCGCTTAAATCTTCCTCAGACGCTCGCCCGCCGCCGCCAGCGTGGCTTCGTTCTTGGCGAAACAGAAGCGGATCACGCGGCGGTCTTCCCCGTCGGGATTGAAGACCGATACCGGAATCGCGGCAACACCATGCTCTCGGGTAAGGCGCTGGACGAACTGCGTGTCCGGCTCGTCGCTGATTGCCGAATAGGTGGCAAGCTGGAAATAGGTGCCGGCACACGGCAGCAGGACGAAGCGCGAGCCCTCGAGCTGGCGCCGAAAGAAATCCCGGCGCGCCTGGTAGAAGGCCGCCAGCTTGTCGGCAAACTGCGGCTGGGCGCGCATGAAGTCCGCCAGCGCGAGCTGCGACGGATGATGCACGGTAAATACTATGAACTGATGCGCCTTGCGGAATTCGCTGGTCAGCGCACGCGGTGCGAGGCAGTAGGCCACCTTCCAGCCGGTCACATGGTAGGTCTTGCCGAAACTGGAAACGACGAAACTGCGCTCGCGCAAGCCCGGATAGCGGGTCACGCTTTCGTGCCGCCGCGCGGTTGCGGCGCCGTCGTCCGCAGTGAACACCACATGCTCGTAGACCTCGTCGCTGACCACCACGATCTTGGTGTTGCGCACCAGGGTTTCCAGCATCGCCATGTCGTCCGCCGACCACACGGAACCGCTGGGATTGTGCGGCGAATTGATGATGATCATCCGCGTGCGTGGCGTGATCAGGGCTCGCACCTCATCCCAATCTGGCCGATAGTCTGGATGGCGCAGGTGCGCATACACCGCACGCCCGCCGTTGAGCTCGATGCCGGGGACGTAGGAGTCATACACCGGGGCGAAGACGATGACCTCGTCGCCTGATCGGACGCATGCCGCGATGGCGGTGTAGATCGCCTGCGTGGCGCCGGCCGTAACCGTTATTTCGCTTTCCGGATCGTAGCTGGCGAGGTAAAGGCGCGCGACCTTTTCTGCGATGGCTTCACGCAGCGCCGCCACGCCCGCCATCGGCGGATACTGGTTGGCTCCCGCCGCCATGTGGTGCGTGACGCGCTCCAGCAACAGTGGCGACGGCGAAAAGTCGGGGAATCCCTGCGACAGGTTGATCGCGCCGTGCTCGGCGGCAAGGCGCGACATGACGGTGAATATGGTGGTGCCGACGTTGGGCAGGCGCGAGGGGAAGTACAGGCTCATGGTTGAGGCAGTCCGGGAACGGCGCGCCGGCGCCGGAGCGCACGGCCGTGCCGTCATGCTGATTGGCGGGAAAGGCTCAGGAGAGTCCGAGCAGTTCCACTTCGAACACCAGCGTCGCATTGGGCGGAATCACGCCGCCCGCGCCGCGCGCGCCGTAGCCCAGTTCCGGCGGAATGGTGAGCTTGCGCGTGCCGCCGATCTTCATGCCCTGCACGCCCTCGTCCCACCCGGCGATGACATGCCGCGCGCCCAGTGCGAACTCGAAGGGATCGTTGCGATCCTTGCTCGAATCGAACTTGGTACCGTTGGTCAGCCAGCCCGTGTAATGCACGGATACCTGCTGCCCGGCCGTGGCTTCGGCGCCCTCGCCGACTACCAGTTCTTCGATGATCAGGCCGCTGGCCGTGGTGACTTGTGTCATTGCATTGCTCCGTGGATGGGTGGTTGGACGCGGGGATTATGCCTGAGTGGCCCGCGGCAGCCGTGGCCGGAAGATTTCGTCGGCGTTGATCGGCGGTTGCGCCCGCGAGAACAGGTGGCCCTGGAACTTTTCGCAACCGAGCGCCAGCAGCGCGTCGAGCTGGGGCCGGGTCTCGACACCTTCGGCCAGGATGTCGAGCGCCAGGCTGCGGGCCAGGCCGATGATCGCGGTGACGATCGCGGCGTCTTCCGGATCGTGGGTCAGGTCGCGCACGAAGCTCTGGTCGACCTTGAGCTTGTGCACCGGGAAGCGCTTGAGGTAGGCGAGGCTCGAATAGCCGGTGCCGAAATCGTCGATCACCAGCCTGACACCCATCGCGGCAATCTCCTGCAGGCGCGCCTGGGTTTCCTCGATGTCGTGCATCAGGGTGCTCTCGGTGATTTCCAGTTCCAGCAGGCGCGCAGGCTGGCCGGTGTCGGCCAGGATGCGGCGCAGGGTGCCGACCAGGTCCTTCTGGCGGAACTGGCGCGGCGAAAGGTTGACCGACACCGGCAGCAGGGGCCGCCCGTGCTGCTGCCAGAGCCGGTTCTGGCGCAGCGCCGCGGCCAGTACCCATTCGCCGACCGGCACGATGAGGCCGGTTTCCTCGGCGATCGGAATGAACTCGGCCGGTTCGATCAGCCCGTTTTCCCCGTCCTTCCAGCGCACCAGCGCCTCCATGCCGCACACCGCGCGGCGCGGCCAGTCGATCAGCGGCTGGTAGTGCAGCAGCAGTGCGCCGCTCTCGATGGCGTGGCGCAGGCGGCTTTCCAGCTTGAAGAAGTGCGCCGCCTGCTCGTTCATCTTGCGCGCGAAGAACTGGAAGTTGTTCCGCCCGGCGGCCTTGGCGTGGTACATCGCGGTGTCGGCGTTCTTCATCAGCGCGAATACCTCATCGCCGTCGTCCGGATAGATGCTGATGCCGATCGAGGGCGTGGCGCGCAATGGGTGGCCGCTGATATTCACCACGGTCGACAGCGCGCCGATGATCTTCTCGGCGACCTGCGCTACGTCGTCGGAGGAACTGGCTTCATGCAACACGATCACGAACTCGTCGCCGCCCAGGCGCGATACCGTGTCGACCGCGCGCACCACGCCGGTCAGCCGCGCCGCGACATATTTCAGCAATTCGTCGCCGACGGCATGGCCGAGCGTGTCGTTCACCGACTTGAAGCGATCCAGGTCGAGGAACATCACGGCGACGCGGTTGCGGCTGCGCTGCGCCTTGGCCAGCGCCTGTTCCAGCCGGTCGTGCAGCAGCGCGCGATTGGGCAGGCCGGTCAGGCTGTCATGGTGGGCCACCTGCCAGATGCGCTGCTCGGCCTGCATGCGCTCGAAGACTTCCTCCTGCAACTGCGTATTCGCGCTGGCAAGCTCGGCAGTGCGTTCCACCACGCGCTGTTCGAGTTCCTCGTGGGCGCGAAGCAGCGCCTCTTCGGCCTGGTGGCGCTCGGTGACGTCCTCGAAGATCCAGGTCAGGTCCACGCTCTCGGCTTCGCCCGCCACCCGGCTCCCCGTAGCTCGCACCCAGAAGGCGTGGCCGTCTTCGTGCCGCACCCGCATCTCGCCGACGTAGGTACCGCCGGCCATCACGATGGGCAGGATCTCTGCGCCGTGACGCTGGTAGTCCTCCTCGGAAAGGTAGAACACCCGCGTCGAGCGCCCGGCCAGTTCGTCCGCCGGGTAGCCGAAGATCTCCGCCATGCGCCGGTTGCAACGCTGGATCATGCGGTCGCGGGCGAAGAGGATGCCAACCGCTGCATTGTCGAAGATTATCTGCTGCTCGTCGTAGGCTTGCCGTGCCCTATCCTCGGCCTCGCGCGTGGCGGTGAAGTCCTCGGTCAGCCAGACCGAACCGGCATGCGGGCTGGCAGGATCGAAAACGCTGCCGCTGACGCGCAGCCACGTCACCCGGCCGTCACGGCGCCGATGCTGCTGCTCGCGACGATGCACCTGGCCGGCAGCGAACTCGGCATACACCTGCTGCCCGATGCGTTCGAACTCCTCCTCGTCGTCGAACAGCCGGCGCGCGCTGTTGCCCACCAGCGATCCCGGTGCCAGGTCGAACAATTCCTCGAAGCGCCGGTTGCAGCGGACGAACTCGCGGTTGCGCACCACGGCGATGCCGATCGACGCATTCTCGAGGATCGCCGACAGCTCCCGCGTGCTGCGTTCCAGCGCCTCGAGCATGCGGTGGTCATCGGTCATGTCCTCGATGATCCACAGCGTGCCGTCACGCGGTCGCTCGGGATCGACCGCCTTGGCCGAAACACGGCACCAGAACAGGCTGCCATCGCGGCGCTTGAGCTGCGTCTCGGCGTGAAAGGACTTGCCCTCGGACAGGACCGGCCCGGCCTCGCGCCCCAGCGCGGAATAGGCCTCCTGGTCGGCGTACAGGATCAGCGCCGATTGCCCGAGGAATTCGTCGAGTTCATAACCGAACATCTCGGCGCACAGGCGGTTGGCCTGCATCAGCCGGCGATGGTTGGTGAACAGGATGCCGACCGTCGCGTTCTCGAAGATCGCGTTGAGTTCGAGAACGGCCTTTTTCGGCGCCTGCGCCATCGATCGACCGCCCCTCAGTCCGCGGCCCGGCCCGTCGCGACCTCGAGTACGCGCAGCAGCGAGGAGGTGTCCTGCGTGCCCAGACCCTGCGCGATCAGGGCATTGAGCTGCTGCCAGACCGCCGCCGCTATCGGCAGCGGCGCGCCGATGCGGGCGGCCTCGTCCATCAGCAGCGCGTAGTCCTTGTGATGCAGGCGTGCCTCGACGCCGGCGGCAAAATCGCGCGACGCCATGCGCCCGCCAAAAACATCCAGTGCGCGCGAACCAGCGGAACCGCCCAGCATGGCCTCGCGCACCAAGCCGAAATCAACGCCGGCCGCGTTGGCCAAAACAGCCGCCTCGGCACAGGCCTCGATCAGGTTGACCAGGATCATCTGGTTGCAGGCTTTGGCCACCTGGCCGGCACCTGCCTCGCCGATGCGCACCGCGCTCTTGCCCAGCACCGAAAAGATCGGCGCCAGGCGAGTGCCGAGTTCCTCACGCCCGCCCCACATGATCGCCAGTGTGGCGTTGCGCGCGCCGGTGCCGCCGCCCGACACCGGAGCATCGACGAAATCGACGCCGCATTCGCGATGGCGCGCGGCGATGGCCCGCGCCGCGCTCGGTGCGATGGTGGAAAAATCCAGGTGGATGGCACCCGGCGCGAGGCCGGACCTCAGTTCCGTGGCCAGTCCGTCGACATCCGCGCTGCCGGTGACGTTGGTGCAGACGATCTCGCTGCCGACCGCCACGTCCTGCACCGACTCGCAACGCACCGCACCCAGGGCGGTCGCAAAGTCGGCGCTGGCGGCACGGCGACTCCAGACGCGCAGGCTGTGCCCCGCCTTCAGCAAGTGTTCGGTCATGGGTTGCCCCATGGTGCCGAAGCCAATGAATCCGATGTTCATGCGGAGCCCCTGTGCGACATCATTCCTGCCTGCTGCTGATCTTTTCCAGCAGTTGCAGTGCCGTTATCGAATCGTCCTCGCCCATGCCGCTGCCGACGATGGCGTTGAACACCTGCGCAGTAGCAGCCGCCGAGGGCAGCATGAGCCCCATGCGGTGCGCTTCTTCCATCACGATGCGCAAGTCCTTCTGGTGCATCCAGGCCTTGAAACCGGGCTTGAAGTTGCGATCGAGCATGCGCTGGCCGTGGTTTTCCAGCACCTTGGAATAGGCGAAGCCGCCGAGCAGTGCCTCGCGCACCTTGGCCGCATCGACCCCGCTTTGCGTGGCGAAGTTGAAAGCCTCGGCCACCGCCATCACGCCGACGCCGGTGAGAATCTGGTTGCAGGCCTTGGCGACCTGCCCCGCGCCGGAACCGCCGATCAGCGTCACCGACTTGCCCATCTTCTCGAACAGCGGCTTGACCTTGTCGAAGGCCTCCTGCGTGCCGCCGACCATGATGGTCAGCGCCGCGTTGATCGCGCCCATCTCGCCACCGGAAACCGGCGCATCGACGAAGGCGATGCCCTTTTCGCCCAGGCGCAGGCCGATGCTGCGCGCCGCGTTCGGATTGATGGTCGACATATCGACCACGATCAGTCCCGGCTTGCCGCCGGCAGCGAGGCCATCGGCGCCGAGGCAGACCTTCTCCACGTCCGGCGCGTCGGCCACCATGGTGATCACGACATCCGCATTCGCGGCCACCAGTGCCGGCGTGGCGTAGGTCTTTGCGTTGACGCTCGCAAACGGCGCCAGCGACTCAGGGCGGCGCGCCCACAGGTGCAGCGTGTGGCCGGCCTTTTCCAGATGCAGCGCCATCGGGCGGCCCATCAGGCCCAGTCCTATGAATCCGACATTCATGTGATATCTCCTCGCGGTTGTTGTTGCGTGACGCGCAAAACTTGGTACGGAGTCCCCTGCAATAGACGCGCGCAGCGCGCCGAACGGTAACCCCCCGCGAGGGGGGAAGGGGGGCGGGCGAATAATTGGCTTTTCGCGTGTTTCATCTCAGCGGGTGGCGCTTGGTGCCAGGAGCGTTCAGGCGCCGATGGCCTTGAGTATCAAGGGCACCAGCGGCTCGGGAAGCTTGATGCCGCCGCCGGTGGCGAAGGCGTGGGCGCGCTCGGACATTTTCTTCCAGGTCTTGCGCACGATCTCGAGCCATTTCTCTTCGCTGTACTCGGCATGCTTGCCGGCGAAGCCGAGCATGTAGTGCTCGATGAAGACCAGATCGGTGACGTCCTCCATCATCTGCGTGTCGGCATTCACCTTGAGCTGGCGCTTGCCGACCGCCATCTTCACCTTGTCGATCATGTCCTGGTCGTAGCCGGCCTGCTGCATCAGTTCGCCTGCCGTCTCGGCGTGGAACTTGTACAGGCCGGTGCGCCAGGCGAGGTAGCCTTCCTTGGTCATCGCGTAGCTGTCGCGCGGCACGGTCCAGCGCTTGATGTGCTGCGCGCGCACCGCAAGCTGTGCCGCCTCGCTGGCGTCCGGCGCGTAACGGCCGATCATGTCGGTCATGCGCTTGGCGTAAAGCAGCTCCTTGGGCTGTCCTTCGTCCTGGTTGGGGTCCTGGGCGTTGGCGGCATCGAACAGGGCGATGGCGCGGTCGAAACGGGCCTGGTCGGCGATCATGCATGTCCTCCTGGTTTCGTGGGTCCGGCAAAAGCCCAATGGTAACCGCTGCGCCGCCCCGCCGTTCAGCGAAAGTTGGCGGCCTCGTCGCGGCTCATCCACTTCCACGGCAGGGGCAACAGGCCGGGTACGCGCTCGCGGTAGCGGCGGTAGGTGTCGCCATGGATGGCGATCAGCTTGCGTTCCTCCAGCCACGAGCCGACGACGAAATAAATCGTGATCGCCAGCGCCGAGACCAGCATCGCCGCGTTCATGTCGCGGGTCCACACGATCACCAGGCCAAAGCTGTACCAGGGGTGACGCACGAAGCGATGCGGCGCCGACAGGCGGAACACGTCGCGCTCGATGGCCTTGTCGCCGCCCAGCACGCCGAGGCCGAGGAAGTCGTTCATGGCATAGGCCTTCGACGACTGCATCGCGCCGAACAGCGCGGCGACGGCGAGGCCATTGGCCAGCCACGCCCAGGCGCCGTTCCAGGCCCAGAGGTCCGCGCCCGGCGCGGCGCGCATCAGCCACATCAGCGGCAGCGCAGTGAGCAGCGCCATGCCGTTGTAGGCCAGACGGTACCACGGCGTGAAGCCCGGCCACGTCCGCGCCACGAATGCTTTCAGGCGCAGGTCGGCCAGCAGGGAATGCAGCGCGGCGTAGAGAATCCAGCCGAGGGCCAGCGGCAGTTGTTCCATCATTGGAGCGCGATCAACTCCTGTAGTCCGCGTTGATCTTCACATAGTCGTAGGAGAAGTCGCAGGTCCACACCGTCACACTTGCGGCGCCGCGACCGAGGCCGACGCGCACCGTGATCTCTGCATTTTTCATGATGCGCGAGCCGTCTTCCTCGCGGTAGCTGGCGGCACGCCCGCCGTTCTCCGAGACCAGCACTTCCTCGTCGCCGGAACCGAGCCAGACGCGCACGCCGGCGGCGTCGAGGTCGTCGATGCCGGCGTAGCCGATGGCGGCCAGGATGCGGCCGAGGTTGGGGTCGGAAGCGAAGAAGGCCGTCTTCACCAGCGGCGAATGGCCGATGGCGTAGGCCACCTTGCGGCATTCCTCCGCCGTGGCGCCAGCGCCGACTTTCACGCTGATGAACTTGGTCGCGCCCTCGCCGTCGCGCACGATGGCCTGGGCCAGTTCCTGCGCCACGGCGAACACCGCCGCGCGCAATGCCGGCCAGTGCGGCGAGGCGGCATCGACCTCAAGCCCGGAAGCGCCGGTCGCGATGACGACGAAGGAATCGTTGGTCGACGTGTCGCCATCGACGGTGATGCAGTTGAAGCTCTGGTCGGCCGCGTCCTTCGCCAGTTGCGCCAGCAGGCCAGCGCCGATGCCAGCATCGGTGGCGACGAAACCGAGCATGGTCGCCATGTTGGGCCGGATCATGCCCGCGCCCTTGCTGATGCCGGTGACGGTGATGGTCTTGCCGCCCAGTTCGATGCGGCGCGAGGCGGCCTTGGCCACGGTGTCGGTGGTCATGATGGCGTGCGCCGCGGCGTGCCAGTGGTCCGCCGCGAGATCCGTCTTTGCTGCCGGCAGCCCGGCTACCAGCCGATCGACCGGCAGGTGTTCGAGGATCACCCCGGTGGAAAACGGCAGCACCTCGGTGGCCCTGCAGCCCAGCAGTTTGGCCACCGCATCGCAGGTTTCGCGCGCCGCGCGCATGCCCTGCTCGCCGGTGGCCGCGTTGGCGATGCCGGTGTTGATCACCAGCGCGCGCAGGCTGCCGTCGCCCGCCAGGTGCTCGCGGCACAGCGTCACCGGCGCCGCGCAGCAGCGGTTCTGGGTGAACACGCCGGCCGCCCGGCTGCCCGGCGCCAGTTCGACCAGCGTCAGGTCGCGGCGATCCTTCTTGCGGATGCCGGCTTCGGCGGTGCCGAGGCGCACGCCGGCGACGGGGAACAGGGCTTCAGGGGCGGGGGTGGCGTAATTGACGGGCATGGTATCGGGACTCGTGCTGAAATCGGGGGAATGCGCGAAAGCGCGAGGGCGCAGTTTATCCCCTGCCGCACCGGCCCGCGAAAGTCGGCGCCCACGACACGGCGATAATGAGCCGATTTCCCTCGCCACCGTCGGCCCCATCGGGGGCAGAATCGCCGGCCGGCAGACTGGAAGGAGCGGACATGAAGAAAAGCAGCAAGCTGATCGCCGAAGCGGCGGCAGCCGCTTCGGCCGGGATGCACGAGACCGCCGAAAGGCTCTACCGCAAGGTGCTGGCGCGCGACCCGGGCAACCTCGACGGCCATTACCTGCTCGGCTCGCTGCTGGCCGAACGCGGCGACCTGCCGGCGGCGGAAAAGCACCTCAACATCGCGGCGACGCTGAACCCGCGCTCGCCCTACGTCTGGAGCAACCTCGGCAGCCTGCGGCGGCTGGCCGGCGATATCGACGGCGCGCTCGCCGCCTGGACCCGCGCCATCGAACTCGATCCGCGCAGCGCCGAAGCCTGGTTCGGCATCGGCCGCATCCATGTCGCCAATGAAAACCTCGACGACGCCGAAGCCTGCCTGCTGCGCGTGGTCGGCCTCAAGCCGCTGGCGCCGGCGTGGAGCCTGCTCGCCAGCGTCACCGACAAGAAGGGGCGCAGCGACGAGGCGATCGCCTATTGCCGCAGGGCGCTCGAAATCCAGCCCGGCAACGGCAGCGCCGCCTTCCTGCTGGCGCGGCTAGAGGGCCGGCCGATGGCCTATCCGCCGGGCGACACGATCCGGACCTTGTTCGACGGCTATGCCGATACCTTCGAACAGCACGTGACCGACAAACTTTCCTACGACATTCCACGACAACTCCAGCGACTGCTCGCCCACCACGCCGGCGAGCGCCGCTTCGCGCGGGTTGCCGACCTCGGCTGCGGCACCGGGCTGATGGGCCCGCTCCTCGCCGGCGCCGACGAACTGGTCGGCGTCGACCTGTCGCCGCGAATGCTGGATCAGGCACGCAAGAAGAACCTCTACGCACGACTGGTCGCCGCCGACCTGATCGAATTCCTCGACGCCGAAAGCGGAAGCTTCGATTTGCTTGTCGCCGCCGACGTGCTGATCTACATGGGCACGCTGGACGCGCTGTTCAGGGCTGCGGCGGCGCGCGCCAGCCCCGGCGCGCTGTTCGCCTGCTCGACCGAAGCGGCTAGCGAAGGCGACTGGCAATTGCGACGCAGCGGCCGCTACGCCCACGCCCCCGGTTACGTCCGCGGCTGCGCCGAGGCCGCCGGCTGGTCGGTGGTGGTACAGGAAGCCGCACAGGTGCGGCTCGAATCGCAGGCCCCGGTGGCGGGGCACATCCATCTCCTGGCGCGGACCTGACGCCCCTGACTCAGCGTGCGACAGGCGGCGGTGCCACGGCGGAATCGGCGCCGAAACGCCGCGACACGGCGCCCGGGCACGCCGGCGGGCAGGCATCCTCGCCAACGAAACCGACCACCGGCTGCGGCCCGTAACCTTCGCGCGCGCGCCAGCCCGGCCGCTTGAGGAACAGGTTGGCGACCATGCTGCCCGGATCGTAGACGGACATCGCGCGCCCGGGAAACTTCGCCGCCCAGTCGCGCCGGATGTCGGCGCCGCTCTTGTACCAATCCACCTTGCCGGCATAGCGCCGCAGGGACTGCAGGCGCCAGCCGGTGTCGCGCGACTCGTCCCAGACGCTGTCGGCGTGGCGGATGTTCCACGCCGGATCGATGCTCCAGGCCTCGTGCCCGAGCACGTCGCCGAAGATGAACAGGCGGCCATCGACGATCTCGAATTCCGTCGGGTCGCTGCCCAGCTTGAGCGCGAAAGCCGCGCCGGAGGCGCAAAAGCCGCCGTACTGCGGCTCGTACTTTTCCGGGTTGGCGTCGAACAGCCGCTTGTTGGCCTCGCTCGAAAAATAGTAGGTGCGCTCAGGCAGGGTCGTCTTGAGCGCCGGGTTGCCGTAGGTCGGCTTGCCCGCCGTGAAATAGGCGACCGGGTCGTGCCCGAGCAGCATCACCTCCTCGCCCAGCGCATTCTGCATCGTCGCCCGCGTCGTACCGCAGCCCTGCAGAGCCAGCGCGGCAAGTAACAGGCCGAACATCAGCAGCAGAGAACTCCATGCTTTCATTTCGTCACTCCGCAACGGGCAGGCGACCAGCCTACTGCGCCGCCGGCCGGCAATCCACATTCACGCCGTGGCGCCAGGGCCGACTTTTCACGGGGCGGCGGCCTCGACGAACACCTGCCGCCACAACTCCCGCACCGCCGTGACGCGGTCGCCGACTTCTTCGGGCGCGACGCGCGCCTTGGTGCCGTTGAGGCGCAGGCCGTGCTGCATGCGGCGGTAGTCGCGGTAGGCGTTGCGCACGGTTTCGGCCAGGTCGGCGGGGATCAGGCCGGCGTCGGCAGCCATTTTCAGCAGGGCGATGTTGCCCTTGTTGCCGGTGAGTTCGCGATGGGCATGCGAGTAGCCGAGCACCAGGTACTGGACGATGAACTCGACATCGACCAGGCCGCCTGGATCGTGCTTGAGATCGAACACGGTCTCGCGCAGATCGCCGCGCGTGCCGTGGCTGTCCATCATCTTCTGCCGCATCTCGACGATGTCGGCGCGCAGCTTTTCGAGGTCGCGCCGCTGGCACAGCACCTCGCAGCGGATCTTTTCGAAGGCCTCGCCCACGGCGGGATCGCCGGCCGAGAAGCGGGCGCGCGTCAGCGCCTGGTGTTCCCAGACCCAGGCCGATTCGAGCTGGTACTTGCGGAAGGATTCCATGGAACTGACGACCAGGCCCGATTCGCCGTTGGGCCGCAGCCGCAGGTCGGTCTCGAACAACTGGCCGGCCGCGGTCTGCGCCGAGAGCCAGGTGTTGAGCCGGGTGCCGAGCCGGCCGTAGTTTTCGCCGGCCTCCGGCGCCGGGTCGTCGTAGAGGAAGACGAGGTCGAGGTCCGAGGCGAAGCCGAGTTCCTTGCCGCCCAGCTTGCCGTAACTGATGACGGCGAACTTCGGCGCCTCGACGTGTCGCTTCTGCAGCTTGAGCCAGGCGCGGCCGAGGGCGGCATCGAGCAGGATGTCGGCCAGTTCCGAGAGGTGGTCGGCGAGCCGCTCGACGGTGTAGAGGCCGGCCACATCCTGCGCCAGCAGGCGGAAGACCTGGGCGTGGTGCGTCTCGCGCAGCAGGTCCATCTGCCGTTCGGTATCCGGTTCCAGTTCTTCCAGTTTCACCGCAAGTTGCCGGCGCACGCCGCTCCAGTCGGGCAGCACGTCGAGCAGGCGCGGGTCGAGCAGTTCGTCGAGCAGGATGGGGTGGCGCTGCAGGTACTCGGCCGCCCAACTGGAACTGCTGACCAATTCGGCCACTTTCCTGAGTGCCTGCGGATACTGCTGCAGCAGGGCGAGGTAGGCGGCGCGGCGCGAGATGGCTTCGAGCAGGTCGAGGCTGCGCGAGAGCGTGGCGTCGGGGTTGGGCATTTCCGCCGCGGCCTGGATCAGCTGCGGCACCAGGGCGTCGAAGCGGTCGCGGATGCTGGCGGCGAGCTGCTGATAGCGCGGCCCTTCGCGCAGCGCGGCTACACGCGTCGCGGCTTCGCGCGGATTCTGGTAGCCAAGGTTGGCGAATTCCTCGCCCTGCTCCTCGCCGCCGGCGCCGCGCCACATGCCGGCCAGCTTGTGCTCGCCGCGATTGGGGTCGGCGAACACCGCCTCGAAGTGGCGCGCGACGTTGGCGCGATGGTCGTCCAGTTCGACCAGCAGGCCCTCGAACGAACCAAAGCCCATGGCGCGCGCGACCCGCGCGCGGTCGTCGTCGCCGGTGGGCAGCATGTGGGTCTGCGCGTCGTCGATGTATTGCAGGCGATGTTCGACGCGGCGCAGGAATTCGTAGGCGGCGGACAATTCGGCGACTGCCTCGGCGGAAAGTGTTCCGTTCTCGGCCAGCAGGCGCAGCACGGAAAGCGTTGGCTTGACCTGCAGCGCCGGGTCGCGCCCGCCGCGAATCAGCTGGAACACCTGGGCGATGAATTCGACTTCGCGGATGCCGCCGGGACCGAGCTTGACGTTGTCGGCCTTGTCCTTCTTCGCCACTTCCTGGCGGATCTGCGCATGCAGTTCGCGCATGGCGTTGATGGTGCCGAAGTCGAGGTATTTGCGGAAGACGAAGGGGCGGCGGATCGCCTCCAGCTCGTCCCAGCGCCCGCCGGCGCCGTTGCCGCCGCTGTTTCCTGTCAGCGGCCGCGCCTTGATCCAGGCGTAACGCTCCCATTCGCGGCCCTGGGTGACGAAGTAGTTTTCCAGCATCTCGAAGGAGCACACCAGCGGACCGGAATCGCCGTTGGGGCGCAGCCGCATGTCGACGCGGAAGACCTGGCCGTCCTCGGTGACATCGGCGATGGCGTTGATCAGCGCGCGGCCCAGGCGGGTGAAGAATTCGAAATTGGAAATCGACCGCGAATTTGTGTTAACTGCGTCCGTCTCGCCGTCTTCCGGATAGACGAAGATCAGGTCGATGTCCGACGACACGTTGAGCTCGCGCCCGCCGAGCTTGCCCATGCCGACCACGATCAGTTCCTGCGCCGCGCCCGCGGTTCCGTCGCTTGCGCCGCGCGGCGTGCCGTAGCGTTCCACCAGGCCCTGGGCAAGCACCCGCGTCGCGGTAGCCACCGCCAGTTCGGCGATCAGGGTCATGCCTTCGACCACTTCGCCCAGCGGCGCCAGGCCGCACAGGTCGCGCGTGGCGATGCGCGCGTAGGCGCGCTGCTTCAACTGGCGCAATACCGGCTTCAGGTTGGCTTCGGTCAGCGGCTGCGCGGCGAGCCATGCCGACAGCTCGCCGGCGGTGACGGCCTGCTCCAGCGAGGCGTCGATTTCCTCGGCCAGCGCGGGCTTTGCCGCCAGCAGTCGTGCAAAGTAAGGGGATGTTGCGGCGACAACGGTGCGGGAGGGCATCGGTTAGAATTTATACATGCTGAACGCTGTGACCGCCCCATTCTAGCGTGGGCGAGGGCGCAGCCCCCTCCATGTCCGCACCCAGAGCCGCCACGTCCATCATTTCGCAACCGTTGTCCCGCCTGCGCCGCGCCGCAAAAGCCCACCCCCGGCTGGCGGTCCTGTTGCGCGCGTTGCTGTGGGCGCTGACGCTGGGCTACTTCGCCTTCGCGTTGCTGCTTTTGGCGCTGCGCTACGCCATCCTGCCGCAAATCGAAAGCTACCGCGGCGACGTCGAACGGATGATCTCGACGTCGATCAACCGCCCGGTCGGGATACGCAAGATCGAAGCGCACTGGTCCGGCCTGCGCCCGGCGCTGAACCTGGAGGGCTTCGAGATCCGCGACGCGCAGGGCCGTGCGGCGCTGGGCTTCGACCAGGTCGATGCCGAACTGTCGTGGAAATCACTGTGGCACCTGGAACTGCGCCTGGCGCTGCTCGAACTCGATGCGCCCAGCCTGCTGCTGCGCCGCGACCGCGACGGGCGCCTGTTCGCCGCCGGGCTGGAAATCACCCCGCAGCCCGGGGACGAGGAAGGCTTCGCCGACTGGCTGCTGGTGCAGGAGCGCGTCGTGATCCGCAATGCCAGCATCACCTGGCTCGACGAACTGCGCGGCGCGACGCCGCTGGAACTCAAGCGACTCAATTTCCAGCTCGACAACAGCGGCAGCCGCCACCGCTTCGGCTTCACCGCGGATCCGCCGCGCCAGCTGGCGGCACGCATCGACATCCGCGGCGATTTCCACGGCCGCGACCTGGACCAGTTTCAGGCCTGGAAAGGCGACGCCTATGCCGAGCTTGACTATGCCGACCTGGCCGGCTGGCGCGCCTGGGTCGACTATCCGCTGGCACTGCCGCAAGGCAGCGGCGCGCTTCGGTTGTGGCTGGGGTTCGCCAACAAGCAGCTGGCCTCGGCCACGGCCGATGTGCGCCTGGCCGACGTGCGCCTGCAACTGCGTCCCGACCTTCCCGAGCTGGACCTGGTGCTGCTCGAAGGACGCTTTGGCGGACGCCGGCTCGACGGCGGTTTCGAAGCCGAACTCAAGCACCTGACGCTGGCCACCCGCGACGGGCTGGCGCTGCCGCCGACCGACCTCAAGCTGACCTGGCAGGAAGCCGCCGCCAACCGCCCCTCGCGCGGTGCGGCGACCGCAAACGGCCTCGACCTCGATGCGCTGGCCCGCCTTGCCACGCACCTGCCGCTTGGCGATGTGAACCGCGCCCGCCTGGCGCGCCATGCACCGCGCGGCCGCGTATTCGACCTCAAGCTGGATTGGCAGGGTACGCCGGAAAACGTCGGCGCCCCCGAAAAGTGGAGCGTCAAGAGCCGCTTCGAAGGCCTGGGCATGACCGCGCTGGGCCCGGTGCCGGGAATCTCCGGCGTCAATGGCCACGTCGAGGGCAACGAAAAGGGGGGCCAGCTGACGCTGGACGGACAAAAGGCGTTGTTCGAACTGCCCGCCGTATTTGCCGAACCCAAGCTGGAACTGGAGGCCTTTTCCGCCGAGCTCGACTGGAAAGCAACCGCCAGCGCCCTGCAGGTGCGGTTGCAGAAGGCTGCCTTCCACAACAAGGACGCGGCCGGCGAAGCCAGCGGCGAATGGCACGCGCTGCCCGCCGGCCCCGGCCGCATCGACCTCGGCGCGCGCCTCACGCGCGGCAGCGGCGATGCGGTGTGGCGCTACATGCCGCTGGGCGTCGGCAAGGACGTGCGCGACTGGCTGCAAGGCGCCATCATCGGCGGCAAGGCCAACGACGTGACGCTGAAGCTGCAGGGCGACCTGGCACAGTTCCCCTTCCGCGACGGCAAGCAGGGCCTGTTCGAAGTGCGCGGCAAGTTCATCGACGCCGGCCTGCGCTATGCCGATAGCTGGCCGGTGATCGACGGCATCGAAGGCGAGCTGCTGTTCTCCGGCCAGCGCATGCTGATCACCGGCAAGCGCGGCCGCATTTTCGGCGTCGCCCTGCGCGACGTCCGCGCCGAAATCGCCGACCTCGAACAACTCGACGAACTCCTGACCGTGACGGGCAAGGCGACCGGCCCCACCGCCGACTTCCTGCGCTTCATCGAGGCCAGCCCGGTCGGCGAACGCATCGACCATTTCACCGAAGACATGAAGGCGGAAGGCAGCGGCGAGCTGGACCTCAAGCTCGGCCTGCGCCTGCGCAAGCTGGCCAGCTCCAGGGTCGAAGGCAGCTACCGCTTCGACGGCAACCGCCTGACGGTGGACAGCGACCTGCCGCCGCTGGGCGAAGTGCGCGGCGCGCTGAAGTTTTCCGCCGACCACCTCGAAGCACGCGGCATCCGCGGCACCCTGCTCGATTCGCCGCTGAGCGTGGACCTGCGCACCGCGGGTGACGGCAACGTGCAGGTGAATGCCGTCGGCGAAATCAACGTCGCAACCCTGCGCCGGCAGTTTCCGCATCCGGTGTTCGACCACCTGGCCGGCAGCAGCAAGTGGACCGGCAGCGTGCGCGTGCGCAAGAAGTCCGCCGAAGTGAAGCTGATGTCGAACCTGGTCGGACTTTCCTCCAGCCTGCCCGCGCCCTTCAACAAGCCGGCCACCGACGCGATGCCGTTCAGCTTCGAGCGCAAGGCAGCGCCGGAACCCGCGGCGCGCCCCGCAGCGCGACCGGCCGCCGTGTCGCGGGCGCCGACCTTCAAGGATACCGCCCCCGGCTCCGCCGGCGGCAGGCGCGCCCGGCCCGACGCAGGACCTGCTCGAGCTCAACCTCGCCCGCGCCCTGCGCATGCAGGTGGTGCGCCGCCATGACAGCAATCCGCCCGCGATCGTGCGCGGCGTGGTCGCCATCGGCGATACCGGCAGCGGACTGCCTGACCGCAACCTGCTGGTCGCGATCAATCTGCCGCGCATCGACGCCGATTTCTGGCGCCGCCTGCTGGCCGCGCCGAAGAACGGCAACGGCGCCAGCGAATCAACTCTGCCAGCCCTGCCCGCGCTGCAGTTCGACCTGCGCGCGAACGAGCTGAACGTGCATGAAAAGGCCTTCCACGACGTGCGCGTCACCGGCAACCGGGCGGACTCCGCCGCCAGCACCCGCTTCGAACTGAAGAGCCGCGAACTGGCGGGCAACTTCGAATGGAACAGTAGCGGCGAAGGCAAGCTGACCGGCCGCATCGCCCAGCTCGCGCTGCCCGAATCCGTCGCCAACCCGGCGACGCTGCAGGCCAGGACCAGCGAAGTGATCGACCACATTCCGGCACTCGACATCACGGTCGACCAGCTTTCCTACAAGGACCGCGCGCTGGGCACGGTGCGCGTCGCGGCCGAAAACAGGGACGACGGCTGGAACGCCCGGGTCGAGATGAAAAATGAAGATGGCACGCTGGATGCCAGCGGCCGCTGGCGGCGCAGCCCCACGTTGCCCGACACGCGCGTCGAATTCAAATTGGCGGCGAAGAGCATCGAAAAGCTGCTCGCCCGCATCGGCCACCCGGAC
Organism: Sulfuritalea sp.; assembly: GCA_016716965.1. Taxonomy (GTDB): domain Bacteria; phylum Pseudomonadota; class Gammaproteobacteria; order Burkholderiales; family Rhodocyclaceae; genus Sulfuritalea. Next base: position 26,204 of record JADJUP010000054.1, read on the forward strand.
GCAGTGCGGCGCGGAAGCGCCAACCTGGCCGGCACGCTGTCGTGGTCCGGCTCGCCCTTTACCATCGATTACCCAAGCCTGGGCGGTACGCTGGAACTGAACGCCGCCAACGGCCAGTTCGTCAAGCTCGAACCCGGCGTCGGTCGCCTGCTCGGCGTGCTCAGCCTGCAATCGCTGCCGCGCCGGATAACGCTGGATTTTCGCGACATCTTCAGCGAAGGCTTCGCCTTCGACAGCATCGGTGGCCAGGTCGCCGTCGCGCGCGGCGTGATGGAAACCCGTGAGTTGCAAATCCAGGGGCCATCAGCGAAAGTGCTGATGAGCGGCACGGTCAATCTCGCAGCCGAAACACAGAACCTCAAGGTGCGCGTGCAGCCCGCCGTTGGCGAGACCCTCGCGGTCGGCGCCATGATTGCCAACCCGATTGCCGGCGCCGTGGTCTGGGCTGCACAGAAGATCTTCAAGGATCCGCTCGACCAGGCCTTCGCATTTGAGTACGGCGTAACTGGAAGCTGGGCCGACCCGAAGGTCGAGAAGCTCGGCCAGCAGAAACCCGCGGAGGAAACAAAATGACAGCCTTCCCCCCATCCCCCTTCCCAAGAAAGGGGGCGACCACGGTTCGCGGCCTTCGCCCGCTCCGGTTTCATTGCTCGCTGCCTCCTTGGGGCGGCCCTGCGGAGGCAGCATGAAACTCGCTGCCGTGCAAATGATCTCGGGGCCGGACGTGACACCCAACCTTGCAACCGCCGACCGCCTGATCGCCGACGCGGCGGCGGCGGGTGCGCAACTGGTAGCCCTGCCCGAGTACTTTCCGCTGATCGGTGCCAGCGACGTCGATCGCCTCGCTGCGCGCGAGAGCGATGCTGGTGGCCCGATGCAGGATTTCCTCGCCGCAGCGGCGCAGAAGCACGGGCTGTGGCTGGTCGGCGGCTCGATCCCGCTACAGGCCGACGACCCCGCGAAGCTGCGCAACTCATGCCTGGTGTACGACCCGGCAGGCCGGCGCGTGGCGCGCTACGACAAGATCCACCTGTTCGGCTTCCGCAAGGGCAAGGAAGCCTACGACGAGGCGGCGACCATCGAGCGCGGCGACAAAGTCGTGACCTTCGACATTCCGGTCGGTCCGCAACTGCTCCGCGTCGGCCTCGCCATTTGCTACGACCTGCGCTTTCCGGAACTCTTCCGCGCCATGGGCGCTCTTGATCTACTGGTGCTGCCCGCCGCTTTCACCGAGACCACCGGCCGCGCCCACTGGGAAATGCTGCTGCGCGCGCGCGCCGTCGAAAACCAGTGCTACCTGCTGGCCGCGGCACAGGGCGGGCTGCACCCCACCGGACGCATGACGCACGGCAATTCCATGATCGTCGATCCCTGGGGCAAGGTCGTGGCCCGCATGGACAAGGGAGAGGGCATCGTCGTCGCCGACTTCGACCCGCAACTCATCAGTGACACCCGCGCCAGCCTGCCGGCGCTGAAACATCGCATACTGTAGGAAATTACGGGAACAGACCATGAACGCCATCGCCAACGCCATCCCCCATTTCGAAATCGCCGAACAGACCCTGCTCAAGCCGCACGGGCTGGCGCCGCACCAGCTGGAGCGCGTCTTCGGCCAGTTGTTCGGCAACCACGTCGATTACGCCGACCTGTATTTCCAGTACGCCCGCTCCGAGGCCTGGAGCCTCGAAGAGGGCATCGTCAAATCGGGCAGCTTCAACATCGAACAGGGCGTCGGCGTGCGCGCGCTCTCGGGCGAGAAAACCGCCTTCGCCTATTCCGACGACATCAGCATGGCCGCGCTGCAGGCCGCCGCAGGCGCCACGCGCGCCATCGCCGCTGCCGGCGCCCAGCGCCTGGCGCCGATGCTGAAGCGTGGCAGGCAACCCGCCGCGCTCTACGCCGACAACGATCCGATCGCCTCGCTCGACGACACGGCGAAGGTCAAGCTGCTGGAGCGCATCGAAGCCATGGCGCGCGCCGCCGACCCGCGCGTCAAGGAAGTCATGGCGCACATCGCCGGCACCTGGGAAGTGGTGCTGGTGGCGCGTTCCGACGGCCAGATGGCGGCCGACGTGCGCCCGCTGGTGCGGGTCTCGATCACGGTGATCATGCAAGAGCATGGCCGACGCGAACAGGGCTCCTCCGGCGGCGGCGGCCGCTTCGACTACGGCTATTTCAGCGACGCGGTGCTGAAGGACTATGCCGAGCGCGCGGTGCACCAGGCCAGCGTCAACCTCGCCGCCAAGCCTGCCCCGGCCGGCGAGATGACCGTGGTGCTGGGCCCCGGCTGGCCCGGCATCCTGCTGCACGAAGCGGTCGGCCACGGCCTCGAAGGCGATTTCAACCGCAAGGGCAGTTCCACCTTCGCCGGCCGCATCGGCACCCGCGTCGCATCGAAGGGCGTCACCGTGGTCGATGACGGTACCATCGCCGACCGCCGCGGTTCATTGACCATCGACGACGAGGGCAACCCGACGCAGCGCACCGTGCTGATCGAGGACGGCATCCTGGTCGGCTACCTGCAGGACACGCTCAATGCGCGCCTGATGGGAGTCCCGGTCACCGGCAACGGCCGCCGCGAATCCTTCGCCCACCTGCCGCTGCCGCGCATGACCAACACCGCCATGCTCAATGGCGGGCACGATCCGCAGGAAATCATCAAGTCGGTGAAGAAGGGGCTCTACGCCGCCAACTTCGGCGGCGGCCAGGTCGACATCACCAGCGGCAAGTTCGTCTTCTCCACCGCCGAGGCCTACCTGATCGAAAACGGGAAAATCACCAAGCCGGTCAAGGGCGCGACGCTGATCGGCAGTGGTCCGGATGCGATGAACCGCGTTTCGATGATAGGCAACGACATGGCGCTCGATTCCGGCGTCGGCACCTGCGGCAAGGAAGGCCAGAGCGTGCCGGTCGGCGTCGGCCAGCCGACGGTGCGCATCGACGGACTGACGGTCGGCGGAACGGGCTGACTTTCTTGATGCGGGAACCAGTCCCGGCACCGTCGCGGTGAGCTTGTCGAACCGCTAGCTCGGCACCAACGCTGGCCTTCGACAAGCTCAGGCCGAACGGGCAGTTGCAATCGTTGTGCGGAACGACCTACTAGCCCGCCGCCTCGACGCGGTCGCGGCCGTTGTCCTTGGCGCGGCGCAATGCCGCCTCGGTGCGCGCCAGCAGCAGGTCCAGGGTTTCCCCCGGCTGCATCTGGCCGACACCGCAACTGAGGGTGACGCCCTCGCCGGTCTTGAGGCCGCTGCCGATGGCGACCAATTCGCGCAGGCGCTCGGCGATCGGCACCGCCTCGTCCAGCGCGGAATATGGCAGCAGGATGAGGAAGGCCTCGCCGCCGTAACGACCGATCAGGTCCTGCGCGCGCAGCCCGTCGGCCAGGCGCCGGGCCATGCGCTTCAACACCGCGTCGCCGGAAAGGTAGCCGAAGCGCTCGTTGAAATGCCGGAAATGGTCGATGTCGGCGACTACCAGGCAGACCGGTTCGCCATCCTGCTCGCAGCGCGCCATGGCGCGCGGAAAGGCGCCGAGCAGCCAGTGCCGGTTGTGGATTCCGGTCAGCGCATCGACGCTGGCCGTGTCCTCGAATTCCAGGCTGCGCGCCTGCAGCGCCACCAGCGCCCGGTTGCTGTCGCGCATGCGGCCGGAAATTATCGCCAGCAGGTTGCGCGCGACATCGTGCGAGCAATCCACCAGCGACCAGAGCACGTCGTGGGGAATCGCCAGCAGCGTGCTGTCGCGCGCTGCGAGCACCAGCGCGGAGGCCACCTGGCCGTCGAGCAGCGACATTTCGCCGACGCATTCGCCGGGGCCGAGCACGGCCTGCGGTGGCAGGTTGCGGTCGCTAAGGTAGACGCGCAGTTCGCCGTCGAGCAGCAGGTAGAGGTGGCTGTTGGCGACACCTGGTTCGAGCAGGTGCTCGCCGCGCTCCAGCGCCCTCTCCGCGCAACGCTCGAACAGGTACTCGACGCTTTCGAGCCCGACCTTGGCGAACAGTTGCGTGTGTTGCAGTTGCTGCCGTTTCAGGTCATCCATCCGTGCCACCCTTGCCGTACGCGGGAAGGCCAATCATAGATCACTTCGCCGGCGCGGACTTTTCGTCCCACGCGTAGCCCAGCGCGGCGACTTCGCGCCGCATCAGGTCCATCGCCGCAGGCACCTGCTCCGGCGCGCCGCGCACGCCGAGTTCGATGTTGCGCCGGACCTCGGCCGAACCGAGGAAGGGCAGGCTGAACACCTTGAGCCCGGGGAATTCCGCCTCGATGCGAACCATGAGCGGCGTCAGCACGCTTTCCAGCCCTTCCCAGACCAGGATCGCCGCTTCGGCCGAGGGATTGCGGTTGAAGCGATCGGCATACTGGTGGTCGAGCACCCATTCGATCATCGGCCAGGCCATCTGCGGAAAGCCCGGCACGAAATGGTGGTCGCCGAAGGAGAATCCGGCGATGCGATTCACCGGGTTGGGGATGATGCGGCTGCCGGCCGGGAAGCGCCCCATGTCGAGCGCGAAGGCGGTCACCTCGCGCCCGATCTCGGCATAGCGCCCGCGAATCTCGCGCTCGGCATCCGGGTGCAGCTCCAGTTCGACGCCCGCGGCAGCGGCGGCGGACTGCCGGGTATGGTCGTCCGGCGTGTTGCCGATGCCGCCGCAACTGAAGACGATGTCGCCGCTGGCGAAGCTGCGGCGCAGGGTGTCCGCCAGCCGCACCCGGTCGTCGCCGGCATAGAGCGCCCAGGCCAGCGTGAGGCCGCGCGCGGCGAGGATCTCGACGATGCGCGCGAAGTGCTTGTCCTGGCGGCGGCCGAGGATGATCTCGTCGCCGATGATGATTGCGCCGATGCCTTTGCCTTGGCTTGTCACAGCTCGATACCCCCGTTTTGGCGCTGGCGGCGCAGCGCCGCCAGGCCCAGATGGACGAAAACCAGCGCCGTGAAGGCCGGCACCAGCAGGTTGACCAAGGGCAGGTGCGCCGCCGCCGCGGTGGCCAGCCCTGCCGTGTAGAAACTGCGGCGGTGCGCGAGGGCCAGGCGGCGCATTTCGGTCGCCGTCGCGTGTTCGGCCAGCGCGTCGAAGCGGAAGGTGCGCTGGTTGAGCCAGGCGCCCCAGAGCAGCGGCAACACCAGCAGCATGCCGGGGATCAGCAACAGCGGCAGCATGACCACGCTGCCGAGGATGAATATGGCACCGGCGGCCAGGGTATTGATCAGGCTGCCCCAGAACACGTTCTCGCCGTGGCGGCCAAGTTCGGGATAGTCGCGCGCGGCGACCAGGCTGATCAGTCGCGGCAGGGCGAAGATCGCCACCAGCATGGTTGCCGTGATGTAGATCAGGGCTGCCAGCGCGGCCAGCATGAGAAACATGGCGGCCCAGCGCGCGACCCATTCCCAGCCGGTCCACGGCAATTGCGGCACGATGCGCGCCATCAGCATCTGACCTTCCGACCAGAAGGCATAACCTGCCGTCAGCCACAGGGCGAGCGAGGCCAGCGGCGGCCACAGCGCGTGCCACAGAATCTCGGTGCGACCTAGGTCGCGCAGCGAACGGGTAAAGGCAGCCAGCAGTTCCGTCATGTTGTGTCCTTGTCGCGTCGGATCAACGCCGCTCCCGACTATCCCACATCTTCTGCAGGCGCTTGACGGAGACCGGCGACGAGGTCTTGAGTTCCTGGGCGAACAGCGCGACGCGCAGTTCTTCGAGCAGCCAGCGGAATTCGTCGAGGAAGCCATCCTGCTGCTGGCCGGACTTCTGCATGGTGTTGCGCTCGCGCTCCCAGGGTTTGCCCAATGCCTGCCAGTCGGCCATCAGGCGCGCGTCGCGTGCCGGGTCGCTGCGCGCCTTGTCCAGGCGCAGGGCGATCGCCTTGAGGTAGCGCGGATAGTGCTGCAGGCGCTCGAAGGGCGTGGCGAGGATGAATTTCTTCGGCATCAGCTCGGCCAATTGTGCGGAGATGTCGGCGGCAGCCTGCGGAAAGGCCTTCTGCATGGACGCGAGCTTCTTCGCCAGCGCCGCGTACTCGGTGAGCACGGCCGCCACCAGGCGCAGGATCTCCTGCGCCACCAGCAGGATGCGCCCGCGCGCCGCCTCGCGCCGTGCGGCGAACGCCGACTCTTCGGCGGGCAGCGGGTCCATCAGGCAGGTGCGCTCCAGCGTCACCGCGACCAGTTGTTCACGGAGTTCCTTCTCGGTGCCCGCATTTGGCCCCATGGCGATGAACTGCAAGGCGAGTTCGCGCAGGCCCGGCAGCTTCTCGATGGCCTTGACCTGCGCCGCCAGTTGCAGCGCGAACAGGCGCGCGAGGCCCTTGCGGTGCTCGACGCGGGCCTTTTCCTCCGTGTCGAAGGCGGTGAGGCGCACGCTCTCGCCCAGGTCCACCAGCGCCGGAAAACCGACCGTAGTGCCAGCGCCGACTTTCAGTTCCATGAGCTCGGGCAGGGGGCCGAAGGTCCATGCGGTGTAGCCCGGCGCATCGCTGGCGGCAGCCTCGTGGCTGATTTCTGCGGCAGCGTAGGCCTGTTCGACGCGTCCGCGATACTCGGCGCGCAGTTCGCCGAGGTTGCGCGATATCGCCAGCGTGCCGCCATGCTCGTCGACCAGGCGGAAATTCATGAACAGGTGGGGCCGCAGCTCGCCCGTGCGGAAGGCGTCGAGCGGCAGCTTCATGGCCAGGTGTTCCTCGGCGGCGCGGGTCAGGGCACGCACCAGCGGCTCGTCGAGGTCATGTTCGGCATCGCAGAAATTCGTCGCGAACTCGTCCAGCGGCTGCAAGCGGTGGCGATACTTCTGCTGCACCGTCTTCAGCAAGGCCACCACCTTTTCCTTGAGCAGGCCCGGCACCAGCCATTCGCAACGGTTGGCCGGCAACTGGTTGAGCGCCGCCAGCGGCAGGGTCAGCGTCACGCCGTCGTCGGCCGCGCCGGGGTCGTGGTGGTAGGCGAGCTTGTAGCCGCGGCTGCGATGCGCCAGCTCGGGCGGGAAGGCATCGGTGGTGATGCCGGCCGCCTCGTGGCGCATCAGCTGCTCCTTTTCCAGGCAGAGCAGTTTGGGATCGGCGACTTCCGCCTCGCGCCGCCAGTGGTCGAAGGCGGCCAGGGTGATGATGCCCGCCGGAATCCTCGAGTCGTAGAACGCGTAAATCAATTCGTCATCGACCAGCACGTCGGGTCGGCGCGACTTGTGCTCCAGGGTTTCGATCTCCTTCTTCAACTTCGCGTTGTGCTGGAAGAAGCGCCACTTGCGCGCCCAGTCCTCGCCGACCTGACCTTCGACCAGCGCCTCGCGGATCAGGATCTCGCGCGCCAGCTTCGGATCGCTCGGGCCGTAATGCACGCGCCGCTTGGCATGCAGCATCAGGCCGTGCAGGGTGACGCGCTCCCAGGCCACGACCTGGCCCGGCCCCTTCTCCCAGTGCGGCTCGTAGACATGCCTGCGGATCAGGTGGGCGCCGACCTGCTCCAGCCATTCCGGCTCGATCCGGGCGATGCAGCGCGCGAACAGGCGCGAAGTCTCGACCAGTTCGGCGGCGACGATCCAGCGTCCGGCCTTTTTCAGCAAGCTGGAACCCGGATGGATGTAGAAGCGGATGCCGCGCGCGCCGAGGTAGTTTTTGTCTTCCTCGCTGATCAGGCCGATGTGGCCGAGCAGGCCGGTCAGCAGGGCCTTGTGGATTGCCTCGTAGCTGGCCGGCAGCTGGTTCTCCTTCCAGCCATGCTCGTGGCACAGCGTCATCAGCTGGCCATGCACGTCGCGCCACTCGCGCAGGCGCAGCCACGAAATGAAATTGTGGCGGCACCACTGGCGCTGCTTGTTGCTGGTCTCGTGCTTCCAGACCTCGTCGGCCGCGGTCCACAGCTTCAGGTAGGAGAGGAACTCGGACTTCTCGTCCTTCCATTTGGCATGGGCCTGGTCGGCCGAGCCGGCCGCCTCGGCAGGCCTGTCGCGCGGGTCCTGGGTGCCGAGCGCAGAGGCGATGATCAGCACCTCGCGCAGGCAGCCGTGTTCGCGCGCGGCGAGGATCATGCGGCCGATCTTGGGATCGAGGGGAAGCTTGGCCAGCTCGCGTCCGACCGGGGTCAGCTCCTTGCTGGCCTCGTCCAGCGCGCCGAGTTCGGCGAGCAGGTTATAGCCATCGGCGATCATGCGCGGCGCCGGCGCTTCGAGGAAGGGGAAGTCCTCGACGTCGCCAAGGTGCAAGGACTTCATGCGCAGGATCACGCCGGCCAGGCTGGAGCGCAGGATCTCCGGTTCGGTATAGGCCGGGCGCTTGTTGAAATCTTCCTCGTCATAGAGCTTGAAGCAGATGCCGGCGGAAACGCGGCCGCAGCGACCGGCGCGCTGGCTGGCCGCCGCGCGCGAGATCGGCTCGACCTGCAGCTGCTCGACCTTGTTGCGATGCGAATAGCGCTTGACCCGCGCCAGGCCCGAATCGATCACGTAGCGGATGCCCGGCACGGTGAGCGAGGTCTCGGCGACGTTGGTCGCCAGCACCACGCGCCGGCCCTGGTGCGCGGCGAACACACGACCCTGCTCGACGGCGGTCTGGCGCGCGAACAGCGGCAGGACCTCCAGCCCCGGAGGATGGTGCTTCCTCAGCGCCTCGGCCGCCTCGCGGATTTCGCGTTCGCCGGGCAGGAACACCAGTACGTCGCCCGGCCCCTCGCGATGGGCCTCGTCGACGGCCGTGACGATGGCATCGTTGAGGTCGCCGTCCTTCTTTTCCTGCCACGGCCGGAACCGCGTCTCGATAGGGAACAGGCGCCCCGAGACCTCGATCACCGGGGCCCCTTCAAAATGCTTCGAAAATCGCTCGGCATCCAGCGTCGCCGACGTGACGATGACCTTCAGGTCGCGCCGCTTCGGCAGCAGCTGCTTGAGGTAGCCGAGCAGGAAATCGATGTTGAGGCTGCGCTCGTGCGCCTCGTCGATCAGGATCGTGTCGTACTGGCGCAGCAGCGGATCGGTCTGCGTCTCGGCGAGCAGGATGCCGTCGGTCATCAGCTTGATGTAGGAGGCCGGCGTCACCTTGTCGGTGAAGCGGATCTTGAAGCCGACGTGGCGGCCCAGTTCCGACTTGAGCTCCTGCGAAATCCGCGTCGCCGTGGCGCGCGCGGCGATGCGCCGCGGCTGGGTGTGGCCGATCAGGCCATTGAGGCCGCGGCCGATCTCGAGGCAGATCTTCGGCAGTTGCGTGGTCTTGCCCGAGCCGGTCTCGCCGCAGATCACCACCACCTGGTGCCTGAGTATCGTCTCGCCGATCTCGGCGCGCAGCACATTGACCGGCAGCGCCTCGTCATAGGTCAGCGCCGGCCGCGCCGCCCGTCGCGCCTCGGGGTCGAATTTCACGGGGGGGGGGGGGTTGGTCCGTTACGGCGCTTCGCTGACCAAGCGGCGAATCACCGACATCATCAAGAACATGGTCAAGCCGTCATCCGAAAATGGCTGGAAACCATAGCGACCATAGAACGCCGCCGCCTTTGGATGCTTGGCATCGACGACCACGGCATGCAGGCCGATGCGTTCGGCCATGGTGGCGGAAAGTCGCAAGGCATGATCCAGCAGGGCGGCTCCGATTCCAGCCCCCTGCGCACTCACGGCTACAGCCAGGCGGCCGATACGGGCTACAGGTACGGGGTAACGCGGCAGATGCAGGCCAGGCGGCCAATTGCGGAAATCTATGGCACCCGTGCTGATGGCGTGGAAACCGAGGATTTGCACTCCGTCATCGGCGACGGCCACATAGGTTCGACTGAAATCGCGCTCCGCTTGCTGGCGCGCATAGCGCTTCAGGAACTCATTGAGCGCAGGCTCGCCACAATCGAACTCGTCGCGCCGATGCCTGGCAGTCAGTAGTTCGATCCGGGCCGGCATTCAGCGCCGCGCCATTAAACGACGCAGCGCCTCGGTCGGCTCGGGCGGATTCTCCAGTGCGGCGAGGAAAACGTCCCGGTCCCGGTTGGAAAGGGTGATCGTCTCATGCTGCGCAAGCAGCCGCTGCGCCGCCTCGTAGGCGTTCTGCAACATGAAGCCGGACACGGTGGTGCCCATCAGCGCAGCAGCGCGTTCGATCAGCGCCTTGGCTTCCGGACTGGTGCGCAGGTTGATGCGGGCGGATTCAGGAGCGTGGGTGGCGGCGGACATGGCGAAAACCTCAGATTTGTGCAACAAGGATATTGTACGTCAGATTGCCACACACTTTGCGTGTGGGGTCCCCCCCTAGCCCCCGCAAACTGCACCGGGGCAACACCCTCGGCCCGAGCCAGCGCCATGATCACTTCGCGCGCCACCTTGCGTTGCGGCACAGGCAGCTTGAGAAACAGCTCGAAGATTTCCCTCTCCTGGTAGCCGATTCCCTCGTCCCAGCGCTTGCGACGCTCGCGCACGGCTTTTGGGACCTCCTCGCCGTAGCGCAGTATTGCCGGTTCGACGCCCAGCCATTGAGCAAGACAGAGCAGACGATCATGGGTGGGCATCGTCTCACCGCGCAGCCACAGCCGCGCCGCATGCAGGGTGATCGGCTTGCCCCAGTAGCGTTGATTGAATTCGCGCTCACAGGGGCGGCGAGCCGCGTTAGGCGCGGCGCTGCGAGACTCGACTTTGGCGTTCATGCCATACTCGTCCGCGTAATTACCACTGGTAATATGCTTATCTTTAGTCGAGTTTCCTAATTTCCCGTCAACGCGTGATCCCCACTTTCCCCGAATTCAAGTCGCTGGAATCCACTGATCGCGAAGCTGTCGAGTCGGTGGTCCATACCTTCCCGCCCAACTCGGATCTTAATTTCACCAACCTGTACGCCTGGGACGCACGGGTCTCGTCCCTGCACGGCAATCTGGCGGTCCAATTCACCGAGTACGACGTCGGCGACGGTCCCTTCTTCAGCTTCATTGGCTCTCATTACCCAGTGAATTCGGCTTTGCAGTTGCTCGAACTGGCCGAGGCGCAATACCGTTCCGCCCAACTGCGCCTCGTTCCCGAGAACGCGGCGCTGGAACTTGAGAAGGCCGGCGTCGCCCTGACGCCGGACGAGGCCGCGACTGACTACATGTTCGCCGTCGACCACATTGCCGGCATGCATGAATGGCCCCAGCACAGTGTCCGGCGCCGCATCCGGCAGTTTGCAGCCCGCCATCCAGAGTACACGGTACGCCATGCGCTGTTGCCTGACATCGACGTCGACGAATTCCGCTTGTTCGCTGTGGGCACCGGGCTACGCTCACCGCACAGTCACGAGCACCGTGCCTTTGACGTTTCCTGCGTCAGCCGATCCCGTCGAAACCTGGGCTCTATGTCGCGCCGCCTGATCGGCTTTTCGCGCTGCCGCGGCGCCACTCCTTCTCAAGCGACACGCTTTCATGGCGGGCGCTCTACTGGGAGGAAGCATAGGTGCGGGGGCGGGTGCGTGGGCGTCAAGAAACAGCTGCAAGATTGCACCAACCTGGTTCCGCGGTCGTCGCCCTGCTCTGGGCGATGTGCAATCACATCGACAAGATCGTTCTGAGCACTCAAGGAAGGGGCGTCGGCACCTGTCATTTTGGCTCCTGGATCGCGACGCCCTTCTGCGTTGTCCGGACAGTTGGTCGCGGGTCAGCCATGGTGTCGGGTGCTGGGATAGTAGGTGCTGCTGCTCGCTGGGCGGAACTGTGGTCGTGGCGCTGGAGAGACCCTGGTCGCTGTTCTGGAAGGATGGCTGGGGGTGTGTGCGAGGGTCCCTGCTGTTCTTGTGGGGGGTTCGGCTGTGGGCGGTGCTGGTGTGCTAGATTTGCTTGCTGGGTCTATGCGGGAAGTCCGGCGGCTAACTACGGTGGTTGCTCCAGAGGGGGTGGGGCCCCTTTTTTGGCGGTGCAGTTGTGACAAGCCATCGGCGCAGATCAACCGCACGGCGCCGAAATCTAGGGTCGAACGAGCTGACCCGCCTTTTCATAGGTTCCCAGTCGTTCCGTGTAAGGTCTTATTCACGCAACGCCCCATCGCCAGCTGGCAGTCGGCCCAGTCAGGCGCGGTCTTCGAAAACCGCTAGGACGGAAAGGAACTCGCGAAATTCTGTCCGCGGCAGGGCCTGCAATCGCTCGATCAATTCGGCATACCCCATGTTGTAGCTCCTTCCCAAGGCGGATGACCGGCATTGTGCCACCGGGATTGCGCGGAATCAAAATACAAAAGTCGGCGCCGGCGAGACGGCGCTATGACTATTGCGCCAGCTTGTGGATGGTGAAGATGCCGAGCCCCGTCAGCAGCAGCGAGCCGAACAGGTGCAGCGAGGCGGTGCCCAGCGCCCAGCCGTAGTCGGCGCGCTGGATCATGGCGACCACTTCGGCGGAAAAGGTCGAGAAGGTGGTCAGCGCGCCGAGGAAGCCGGTGATGAAGAACAGCTTGAATTCCGGCGCCAGGTCGACATTGACGTGGAATACCATAACCGCCGCACCGACCAGGTAGGCGCCGACCAGGTTGGCTGCCAGCGTGCCCAGCGGCACGTTGGCAAGACCGGGTTGAGCCAGAGTCCGAGGCCATAGCGCAGCCACGCCCCGAGCATTGCGCCGCCGCCGATGGCGAGAAGACTGGTCCAATTCATCGTCGCGATTTTACGCCTGCCGGTAGAATCGCCGTTTTGCCACATGCTGCCGCAGATCATGGCCGAAACCGAAACCAAAGTCTCGATCCCCGTGGATACCGCCCCCGGCGCCAGCGCGCGGGTAAGCAACTTCATCCGCCACATCATCGATGCCGACCTCAAGGCCGGCAAGTACGCGTCCCGCCACTGGAGCGGCAAGCCCGGCCCGGCTGCACAACAGAAAGTCGGCGCTGGCACAACGGTGGATGGGGCGAAGATCCGCACCCGCTTCCCGCCCGAGCCCAACGGCTACCTGCACTTCGGCCATGCCAAGTCGATCTGCCTGAATTTCGGCCTGGCACTGGACTACCAGGGCGCCTGCCACCTGCGCTTCGACGACACCAATCCGGAGAAGGAAGAGCAGGAGTATGTCGACGCCATCATCGACGCGGTGCGCTGGCTGGGCTTCGACTGGCGCTTCGGCGACGAAACCAACCAGTACCTGGCGTCCGACTACTTCGAGTGGATGTACCAGTTCGCCGAGAAGCTGATCGAGGCCGGCCACGCCTACGTCGATTCGCAGACGGCCGACGAAATGCGCGCCAGCCGCGGCACGCTGACCGAAGGCGGCCGCAACTCGCCCTACCGCGGGCGGACGCCGGCCGAGAACCTGGCGCTGTTCCGCGCCATGCGCGGCGGCGAGTTCGCCGACGGCACCCACGTGCTGCGGGCGAAGATCGACATGGCCTCGGGCAACATCAACCTGCGCGACCCGGCCATCTACCGCATCCGCCACGCCACGCACCACAACACGGGTGACGCCTGGTGCATCTACCCGATGTACACCTACGCGCACCCGATCGAGGACGCGCTGGAGAACATCACGCATTCGATCTGCACCCTGGAGTTCGAGGACCAGCGGCCCTTCTACGACTGGCTGCTGCAGCGCCTGGCGGAACTCGGTTGCGTCAATACCCCCCTGCCGCAACAGTTCGAGTTCGCGCGCCTCAACCTGTCCTACGTCGTGCTGTCCAAGCGCAAGCTGATCCAGCTGGTTGAGGAAAAGCACGTCGACGGCTGGGACGATCCGCGCCTGCCGACCCTGGTCGGCGCGCGCCGCCGCGGCTTTACGGCGGAGGGCTTTCGCGCCTTCAGCGAGATGATCGGCGTCACCAAGTCGGATTCCTGGATCGACATCAGCGTGCTGGAGGAATGCCAGCGCGAACACCTCAACGAAACCGCGCCGCGCCGCATCGCCGTGCTCGACCCGGTGAAACTGGTCATCGACAACTACCCGGAGGGGCAGGAAGAGGAATGCCTCGCCCCCAACCATCCGCAGAAGCCCGAGTGGGGCAAGCGGCCGGTGCCCTTCTCGAAGGAGCTCTGGATCGAGCGCGAGGACTTCATGGAGACGCCGAGCAAGGGCTACTTCCGCCTCTTCCCCGGCAACAGGGTACGCCTGCGCTACGGCTTCGTCGTCGAGTGCACCGGCTGCGACAAGGATGATGCCGGCAACATCACCGCCGTGCATTGCAACTATTTCGCCGATTCGAAATCCGGCACGCCCGGGTCCGACACCTACAAGGTCAAGGGCAACATCCACTGGGTCTCGGCGCGGCATGCGTATGCCGCCGAGGTGCGCCTCTACGACCGCCTGTTCGCGGTCGAAGCGCCGGGCAGCGGCGACCGCGATTTCATCGCCGACCTCAACCCGGCATCGAAGCGGGTGATCGCCGCGCAACTCGAGGCGGCATTGAAGGACGCCGCGGCCGAGGACCGCTTCCAGTTCGAGCGCCACGGCTACTTCGTCGCCGACCGCGTCGATTCGAAACCCGGCGCGCCGGTGTTCAACCGCGCCGTGACGCTGAAGGATTCCTGGAGCAAGGGCAAATAGCCGGGACGACCGCCACCGCCGGCGACCGGGGCCGGGAGAACCGCGCCCTGGCCGTCGTCGTGGTCGCCCAGTTGCTGGGCACCTCGCTGTGGTTTTCCGCCAACGCCGCCGCGCCCGACCTGGCGCAGGCCTGGGGCCTGGGCAACGCCGAGATCGGCAGCCTGACCAATGCGGTGCAGCTCGGCTTCATCCTCGGCACGCTGGGCGCCGCCACCAGCGGGCTGGCCGACCGCTACGCGGCGAGCCGCATCGTCGCCGCCAGCGCGCTGGCGGGCGCCGCGGCCAACGCCGGCTTCGCGCTGTTCGCCGCCAACCTGGAGCAGGCGCTGGTGTACCGCTTCCTCGTGGGCCTGGCGCTGGCCGGCATCTATCCGCTGGGCATGAAACTGGTGGTGAGCTGGGCGCCCGAGCGTTCGGGACAGGTGCTGGCCTGGCTGGTCGGCATGCTGACGCTGGGCACCGCCCTGCCCCACGGCCTGCGCGCGCTGGGCGGCAACTGGCCCTGGCAGTACGTGGTGCTGGCGTCCTCGCTGCTGGCCGTGGTCGCCGCGCTGATGATCTTCCGCCTCGGCGACGGGCCGCACCTCAAATTGCGCGGCAAGGGCCAGCGCATCGCCTTCGGCCACGTGCTGCACGCGTTCTCGATCGCCGATTTCCGTGCCGCTGCGGGCGGCTACTTCGGCCACATGTGGGAGTTGTATGCCTTCTGGACGCTGGTGCCGCTGCTGCTGGCGGCCACCGGCCTGCCGGCGCAACTCGGCCTCGACCCGGCCTGGGGCACCCCGCTGCTGGCCTTCGCCGTGATCGGCTGCGGCGGGCTGGGCTGCTTCGCCGGCGGCCAACTGGGCCTCTCCATCGGCGGTGCGCGCGTCGCGGCCTGGGCGCTGGCCGCGTCGGCCGCCTGCTGCCTGCTGTTCCCCTTCGCCGCCGCGGCACCCGCGCCGGTGCTGCTGGCGCTGCTGCTGCTCTGGGGCTTCGCCGTGGTCGCCGATTCGCCGCAATTCTCGGCGCTCTCGGCGCGGGCCTGCCCGCCGCAGGACGTCGGCAGCGCGCTGGCGATCCAGAACAGCATCGGCTTCGCCATCACGCTGGCCTCGATACACCTCGCCACCGCCCATGTGGAACAATGGGGCGCATGGATCGCCTGGTGGCTGTTGCCGGGGCCGCTGCTCGGCCTCGTGCTGCTGGCCCCGCTGTGGCGCCGCCCTTACCCTCAGGAACGCAGATCATGACCTTCACCGAATCGCTCGCCGCCGCCTGGAAGAACAACAACTCGCTGCTCTGCGTCGGCCTCGACCCCGACCCGGCGAAATTTCCCGCCCACCTCAGGGACGCGCCGGACGCGATTTTCCGCTTCTGCAGCGAGATCGCCGACGCCACGGCGGACCTCGCCTGCGCCTTCAAGCCGCAGATCGCCTACTTCGCCGCGCGCCGCGCCGAGGACCAGCTCGAAGCCCTGATCGCCCACATCCACGCCAGGCACCCCGGCGTGCCGGTGATCCTCGACGCCAAGCGCGGCGACATCGGCAGCACCGCCGAGCAGTACGCGATCGAGGCCTTCGAGCGCTACCGGGCCGACGCCGTGACGGTGAACCCCTACATGGGCCGCGATTCGGTCGAACCCTGGCTGGCGTACAAGGACAAGGGCGTGATCCTGCTCTGCCGCACGTCGAATCCGGGCGGCAGCGATCTGCAGTTCCTCAAGGCAAAAGTCGGCGCTGGCGAGACGGCGATTTTCGAGCACGTCGCGCACCTGGTGGCCGGTGAGTGGAATACCACGGGCCAGTGCGCCCTCGTCGTCGGCGCCACCTTCCCCGGCGAGATCGCCCGCGTGCGCGAGATCGTCGGCGAGATGCCGCTGCTGGTGCCCGGCATCGGCGCCCAGGGCGGCGACATCGAAGCCACCGTGATGGCCGGCAAGACCGCCGCCGGCACCGGGCTGATGATCAACTCCTCGCGTGCCATCCTCTACGCCGGCAAGGGCGAGGACTACGCCGCCGCCGCGCGCAAGGTGGCGCTGGAAACCCGCGACGCGATCAACCGCTGGCGCTGACCGGCGAACCGGCGGCGCTTGAAAGCGCTGCCATCCGGTCCATCTATATAATTCCCTGCTCGTTCATTTCGGAAAGTTGCCGCCATGAGTTCCCGCCACGTTCGCCTGCTGATCCTCGGTTCCGGCCCCGCCGGCTACTCCGCCGCCGTCTATGCCGCCCGCGCCAACCTCAATCCGGTGCTGATCACCGGCATGGCTCAGGGCGGCCAACTGATGACCACCACCGACGTCGACAACTGGCCGGCCGACGCCGACGGGGTGCAGGGCCCGGACCTGATGGCACGCTTCGAGAAGCACGCCGCGCGCTTCAACACCGAGATGATCTTCGACCACATCCATACCGTGAAGCTGGCCGAAAAGCCGATGCGCCTGATCGGCGACGCCGGCGAATACACCTGCGACGCGCTGATCATCGCCACCGGCGCCTCGGCGCAATACCTCGGCCTGCCCTCCGAGGAAAAGTTCTCCGGCAAGGGCGTCTCCGCCTGCGCCACCTGCGACGGCTTCTTCTACAAGAACCAGCCGGTGGCGGTAATCGGCGGCGGCAACACGGCAGTCGAGGAAGCGCTCTACCTCGCCAACATCGCCAGCCACGTCACGGTGGTGCATCGCCGCGACAAGTTCCGCGGCGAGAAAATCCTTCAGGACAAGCTGTTCGAGAAGGAGAAGGCCGGCAAGGTCACCATCAAATGGGACAACACGCTGGACGAGGTGCTGGGCGACAAGACCGGCGTCACCGGCATGCGCATCAAGAACGTGAAGACCGGTGCCACCGAGGACATCGCGCTGATGGGCGTCTTCATCGCCATCGGCCACAAGCCCAACACCGACATCTTCGCCGGCCAGCTGGCGATGGAAGGCGGCTACATCGTCACCGAGGGCGGGCGCAACGGCAATGCCACGGCGACCAGCGTCCCCGGCGTTTTCGCCGCCGGCGACGTGCAGGACCACATCTACCGCCAGGCGGTGACCAGTGCCGGCACCGGCTGCATGGCCGCCCTAGACGCCGAACGCTACCTCGACAGCCTGGACGGCTGATCCCATGCGGCGGCGGTCGCCCCCCGCCGAGGAGGACCGCGCCGCCTTTCGCGCCGCGGTGGCCGACGCGCAGCCCCTCACCTGGGACCGGGTGGAGCACCAACCGCCCCTGCCGCCGGCGATCCCGCGCCATTCGCGGCTGGACGAAGCGGCCGTGCTGCGCGAAGCGATCGACGGCTCCGACCTGCTCGACCTGCAGCTTGAAGGCGGCGACCAGGCCGCCTGGGCCCGCCCCGGCCTGCAGCGCGCGGTGCTGCGCGACCTGCGCCGGGGGCGCTGGGTGGTGCAGGCCAAGCTCGACCTGCACGGAATGAACCGCGAAGAAGCGCGCGGCGCCGTTGCCGAATTCCTGCACGACTGCCATCGCCGCGGACTGCGCTGCGTACGCGTGGTGCACGGCAAGGGCATGGGCTCGCCGGGGCGCGAACCGGTGCTGAAGAAGCTCGCGCTGGGCTGGCTCTCGCAACGGCGCGAAGTTCTGGCGTTCTGCCAGGCGCGCACCATCGAAGGCGGCGCCGGCGCGGCAGTGGTGTTGCTCGCCGCCCCGACGAGGCCCGGGGGAAGCTGATTGTGCGGACCTGGCTCGGCGGCTGATTCTTTTAGAATAGGGACGCAGATACCCCTAAAGTAGGTGGTGCACACCCCGTTCATTAGTCCGAACGGGCCGTTGACGCCGCTTCGTATCGGGGGACAATCCCGAACTGCAAACAAGAATATTTAACATGTCTACTAGTTAACCACGTCCATGAGCGATAACGCTGTTGCCGAAGCCGTCGGATTCAACCTTAGCCGGCCTTTGTTGCCTGAGCTGGAGGGGTTCGTCCATCTTGGTAACGGCTCCCGTTACGAGGACGAATTTTTCGAACTCGTCGACCGGATTTCACTGTTCCAGGAATTGAGCCACGGCGAGATTTCGCGCCTGTGCTCCAGGATGGAGTGTTTTTGTGCCAAACGCGGCGAAGTCATCGCCAGGGAAAACGAAGACGGTGATTTCCTGTGTATCGTGCTCACCGGAGAAGTATCGGTACTCAAGCAGGGCGCCGATGGCCAGCAAAAGCTCCTGTCGATCATCGGACCGGGCGCCACGTTCGGGGAGATGTCGATCATCGACGGCAAGCCAAAGTTTGCCACCTGTGTTGCCCGCGTACCGACGGACTTTGCCGTCCTGACCCGCGACACGGTCTACGACATCCTGCTGCTGGAACCCTCGCTGGGCAGCAAACTGCTGCTGCTGCTGCTGTACCACAGCCTGGAACGACTCCGCGAAACCGGCGACAGGCTGCTACCGTTCATCGACGGTTCGAAGAAATAACCGAGCGCAGCGAGCCAACTCAGTCACCCCCTTTCCTGGGCGGAGGCGGGGTTTCGCGGAGCCTGCTCCGCGCCGCCGGAGCCGGCCGGCTGTGCAAAGCCGGCCGTGGGACAGGGGGCGGGGGGATAGCTAACCAGTTTGCCGAAGGCGAAGCGAACGAAGCAGCGATCAAATCGCTGCTTCGTTCGCTTCGCCGGTCCTGATCCGCACCACCTGTTCCACCGGAGAAACGAAGATCTTGCCGTCGCCGATCTTGCCGGTGCGCGCCGCCTTGATGATGGCCTCGATCGCGGGTTCCACGGTTTCCTCGGCGACCACGATCTCGATCTTGATCTTTGGCAGGAAGTCGACCACGTACTCGGCGCCGCGATACAACTCGGTGTGGCCCTTCTGCCGGCCGAAGCCCTTGACTTCGGTCACGGTCAGGCCTGTGACGCCGACATCCGACAGCGCTTCGCGCACCTCGTCGAGTTTGAACGGCTTGATGATGGCTTCGATTTTTTTCATGTGCAATCTCCCCTGAATCAGTATTCGTCTGAATACCGCGATGTTATCGGATAGCGCCAGTCCTTGCCGAATCCGCGTTGCGTGACGCGGATTCCGACCGGCGCCTGGCGCCGCTTGTATTCGTTTTTCTTGAGCATGCCGACCACCTTGCGCACATCGGCTGCGGCGTAACCCGCCGCAATGATCTGGCGCGGGCTCTCGTCGCGCTCCATGTAGGCCTCGATGATGGCATCGAGCACCGCATAGGGCGGCAGCGTGTCCTGGTCGGTCTGGTCGGGTTTGAGTTCGGCCGATGGCGCGCGCGTGATGATGTTGCGCGGGATGGCATCCGACAGCGTATTGCGATACTCCGACAGGCGGTAGACGAAAGTCTTGAACACATCCTTGATCACCGCGAAGCCGCCGGCCATGTCGCCGTACAAGGTCGCGTAGCCGACCGCCATCTCGCTCTTGTTGCCGGTGGTCAGCACGATGCGCCCGCTACGGTTGGACAAGGCCATCAGCAGCATGCCGCGGATGCGCGCCTGCAGGTTCTCGTCCGTGGTGTCCCACACCGGCTTCGGTCCCAATGCCGCAAAAGTCGGCGCCAGCAACACGGCAAACTGCTCCATCGCTGCGGCAATCGGGATCTCGTCGTATTGCACCCCGAGGCGTCTGACCATCTCCCGCGAATCGTCAAGGCTCATCTGCGCGGTCCAGGGCGAAGGCATCATCACACAACGCACCTTGTCGGCGCCCAGCGCATCGACCGCGATGGCCAGCGTCAGCGCCGAATCGATGCCTCCCGACAAACCGATGATCGCGCCGGGAAATCCGTTCTTGCCGAGGTAGTCGGCAACGCCCAGTTTCAGGGCGGAATAGACCTCGGCCTCGGCCGTCGGCGCTTCCGCAATCCTGCCCGGCAGCAGTTGGCCGTCGGCATAGTCGATGATCGCCAGATCCTCGACGAAAGCCGGCGACTGGTGGGTCAGGCGACCCTGTCCGTCGAGCGCGAAGGAGGCGCCGTCGAAAACCAGTTCGTCCTGTCCGCCAACCAGGTTGGCATAGATCGCCGGCTTGCCGGTCGCCGCCACCCGGTCTCCAAGCACCTCGTAGCGTCGCACCTGCTTGTTCATGTGAAAGGGTGAGGCGTTCAGCGTCAGCATCAGTTCCGCGCCGGCCAGCGCCGCGGCCTCGGCGGCGCCATATTCCCAGACATCGGCACAGATCGCCAGCCCGCAGCGGACGCCATTGATGCTTATCACGCAAGGCTCGCTGCCCGCCTCGAAATAGCGCTCCTCGTCGAACACCTCGTAATTCGGCAGGCGATGCTTGCGGTAATTGGCGCGTACCTCGCCGCCATCGAGCAAGGCGGCCGCGTTGTAACGGCGGCTGCCGGACTGCTCCGGATAACCGAGCACGATGGGCAGCGGCGCCGCCCTGGCCATCTGCTCGACCTGCGCGGCGCAGGCCCGATAGAAGTCCGGTCGCATCAGCAGGTCTTCCGGCGGGTAGCCGCAAAGCGCCAGCTCCGGAGTCAGCAGCACCTGCGCGCCGGCCTCGCGGGCGCGCTGCGCAAACTCCAGTATGCGGGCTGAATTGCCGGCCAGGTCGCCGAGGACGGCGTTGAACTGGGCGACGGCGATACGCAGGCGGGTCATGGGCTATCCTGGGATACGGTCCCCGGCCACGGGGACGTGGACGGGGACATAACTATAGCGGATAAAAAAAGCCCGCCTTGCGGCGGGCTTCACTGGCCGGACGCCGACGTCAGTACGCCGGCTTCTCCTTGGCGGCCTGGTAGGCGGCGACGCCGTCCATGATTTCCTTTTTTGCTTCCTCGACATTGACCCAGCCGTTGATCTTGACGAACTTGCCGGGCTCCAGATCCTTGTAGTGCGCGAAGAAATGCGAGATCTGGTCGAGCACGAGTTGCGGCAGGTCGCGCGGACTGGAAACGCTGTGGTACATCGGCGTCAGCTTGTCCACCGGAACGGCCAGCAGCTTGGCATCTTCGCCGGCTTCGTCCGTCATCTTGAGCATGCCGATCGGACGGCAACGCACGACGACGCCCGGCGGCAGTGCAAATTGCGACAGCACCAGGACATCAACGGGGTCGCCGTCGCCGGAAATGGTGTGCGGGATGTAGCCGTAATTGCAGGGATAGTGCATCGACGTCGACATGAAACGATCAACGAAGATCGCACCCGACTCCTTATCGACTTCATACTTGATCGGTTCCGAGTGCATCGAGATCTCGATAACCACATTGAAATCATTGGGCAAATCCTTGCCAGACGGAACGCGATCGAGACCCACGGCCAGCTCCTTTTAGCTAAAGCCTGAATTATACCGTCGCCAAGGTTTCGCCTTCCTGACGAAAACCGCCGGCAAAAAGTCACAGGTCGGGCGGCCCAGCGTCTTTTCCCTGTTGACAAAGCGGTCCATATCAATGAGAATCATTCTCAATACGATTCACCTCCAAGAGAATCCATGAAAACCTCGCCCCAGGCGCCGACCGGCAAGCACGAACACCAGCCCCCACCGACCGGGCGCGTTTCCCCGCTGGAAAGCGCAGCGCTGTTCGGCAAGCGCGACGAAGTCCTGATCGCCCATGGCGACGAAACCTACCGCCTGCGCCGCACCCGGCAAGGCAAGCTGATCCTGACCAAATAGACCCGGAGACCATCATGTACGTCTGCATCTGCAATGCCGTGACCGAACGTGACATCGGCAGCGCTGTCGCCGAAGGCTGCGGCAGTCTGCGAGAATTGCGCGAGCAACTGGGCGTCGGCGCCTGCTGTGGCCGCTGCACCGGCTGCGCGCGCGACGTGCTGAAGAATTCCCTTCACGCCCGTGCGCCTCATCAACTGTCCGTCTCGGGTTCGCAGCCCATGGCGGCATGATCGGGAGATAGCCATGAAAGGCGACAAGAAAGTCATCCAGCTGCTGAACAAATGCCTGGTTAACGAACTGACCGCGATCAACCAGTATTTCCTGCATGCCCGCATGTACAAGAACTGGGGCTTCGCCGCGCTCGGCAAGCACGAGTACGAAGAGTCCATCGAGGAAATGCACCACGCCGACCACCTGATCGAACGCGTGCTGTTCCTCGAAGGCCTGCCCAACCTGCAGGCGCTGAACAAGCTGATCATCGGCGAGAACGTACCCGAATGCCTGGCCGGCGACCTCACCCTGGAACGCGGCGCGCACGCCGACACCAAGGCGGCGATCACGTATTGCGAAAGCGTGCACGACTACGTTTCGCGCGAGATCCTCGAAGACATCCTCGAAGACACCGAGGAGCACATCGACTACCTCGAAACCCAGATCGAGCTGGTCGAGAAGGTCGGCATCCAGAACTACCTGCAAACGCAAATGGGAGCGTCGTCCGGCTCCTGACCAACGCATTACCGGCGGCCGGCGCCCCGCGTCCGGCCTGCCACCCACGCATTTCCAGCCAGCCAGTCGTCATTCACGGAATGCCGGCAAGCCAGCCAAAGTGTGCTTCACCCAAAACTTTGGAGGTCTGCCATGGCACAACTGCTGCTCGATTCGCCCTGCAACGAACAACCCCCGGCACGCATGGTCGCCGGTGCCCTGGCGCACCTGGCCCGCCACATGCAAACCGGCTGCCCGCGCGCCGGGCACCTCGCCGCCATGCTGCTCGACCAGGTCGCCGACGATGCGGACGCGGATGCCCACCTGCGCGCCCATGCCCGCGAGCTGGTCGACATCCTTGAGCGCGACACGCTGCTGAATCCGGCTGCGGCCCCTGTAGTGCCTGCACGTAACGCATCCAGCGCGCGCAAGCCATCGCGCAGGGCGGCCGCCCGGCCATGAGCACGCTGGCGCAGATGATCAGCAGTGCCTTCCCGGACGGACAGCGCTGCCTGTGCTCGCCCGACGAGGTGCCGGTACCGCGCACCGGCCGCCGCCGCAGGCTCTGGGAACTGCCGCATGCCTTCCATTGCGCATTGATCGGTACCTGCCTGCCGGTAGCCGAGATGCGCAAGCTGGCGCCGCTCTCCGGCTACGACGTCAGCAACATGACCGACTACAGCCTGCACACCGTGGTGGTCGGTTACTGCGAGGAGCGCAGCGCGCTGACCGAGGCGATCCAGCGCTTCCTCGACAAGCGCCACGCCCAGGCCGTGGCCCGCTTCGCCCCGGCCAAAAGCGCCGCCGAGGTCGCCTGCACCTGGCGCGATGCACTGGCCGCCGGCGAGGATGTACCCGGCGCGCTGTGGGCCGCCTGGACCCATGCCGCCACCGACGACGGGCTGGGCCGCGAGATCCATGGCGACATCCACATGCTGTCACACCAGGTGGGAGCCAGCGTACGCGCCGACCTGCGCCAGCTCGAGCACTGCAAGCGCGACGCGCAAGCCCTGCGCCAGGAACTCGATGCGCTGCGGCAGGGCGTCACCGACGAGCGGCGCGCCCATGCCGCCGAGCTCGCCGCCTTGCGCGCCGAACTCGACCAAAGCCGGCAGCGCGCGGCACAAGCCGCCGCGCTGCAACGCGAACTGGCCGCTGCAGCACGCGAGCGCAAGGACCACGCCGCCTTGCAGCAGCGCGCCGCCATGCTGGCCGCGCGCGCCGAGGCGCTCGACGAATGGAACAACACCAACGCACGCCGCGCCGCGCAGCTCGAAATCGAACTCCGGCAGGCACGTATGGCGCTCGCCGCCGCTCCGGCCACGCGGGCAGCCGGAGGCGACGCCCCGGAATGCGGCCGCGGCTGCCCGCCCGGTCCGGCCCTGGAAGGGCGCTGCGTGCTTTGCGTCGGCGGCCGCAGCGGCCTCGTGGACGGCTACCGCAAACTCGTCGAGCAACGCGGCGGGCGCTTCCTGCACCACGACGGCGGTCAGGAAGAGCACCTGCATCGCATCGATGCCGCGATCGCCAATGCCGACGCCGTGGTCTGCCAGACCGGCTGCGTCTCGCACGCCGCCTACTGGCGGCTCAAGGAAGCCTGCAAGAAGCAGGGCAAGCCCTGTGTCTTCGTCCAGTCGCCCGGCGTCGGCAGTTTCGCGCGCAGCCTCTCGGCGCTGGTCAATGCCGCGCCGGCTGACCAGGTCATCCGCGTCTCCGTCTGAGCATGTCCGCCGGCACCCACGCCTTCGCCCAAACCGCACGGCCGCGACTGTCGCCGCTCGGCCTTGGCAGCGTGGTCGTGATCCACCTGCTGATCCTGTTCGGCCTGGTGCGCATGAACCTGATCACCCTGCCGGCGCCGCTGGCGGTACTCAGCGTCAGCCTGTTGCCGCCGGCGCCGGAAGCCGTGCCGCAAGCTGAAATCGTGCCGCCCAAGCCGAGGCCCGTGGTGCGGCGGCCGACGCCCCTGCCGCAACCCGTTCAGCTTGCGGCGCCGGCGGAATCGCCCTCGCCTTCGCCGATCGCCGTGGCGCCAGCGCCGACTCCCGTGGTCGCGCCGGCGCCCGTGGTCGCGGCACCGGTGGCCACGCCAACCCAGCCGCGCTTCGATGCCGACTACCTCGACAACCCCAAGCCGGTCTACCCGGCCATCTCGCGCCGCCTCAACGAGCAGGGCCGCGTCATGCTGCGCGTGCATGTCGCCGCCGACGGCAACGCCGCGGAAGTGCAGCTACATGCCTCCAGCGGCTCGTCACGCCTCGACCAGTCCGCGCTCGATGCCGTGCGCCGCTGGAAATTCGTTCCCGCCAAACTCGGCAAGGACCCGGTCGCCGCCTGGGTGCTTGTTCCCATCGCATTCACCTTGAAGGACTGACCATGGAAACATCCCTCGGCTTCGGCCACTTTCTCGCCAACTCGGACGGCATCGCGCGCTTCATCCTCGCCCTGATGCTGATCATGTCGGTCGGCACCTGGTACCTGATCGTCACCAAGGGTATCCAGGCGATCCGCGCGCAGAAGAAGAGCGCGGAGTTCCTCACCGCCTTCTGGGCCGCCCCCAGCCTCGACGCCGTCGCCCGCCACCTGCACCAGACCGGCGTCACCGAGGCCTTCTCGCACCTGGTGCACCACGGCTTCACCGCCATCGAGCAGCACAAGGCCGGGCGCGAGACGCGCGGCCTGGTCGATGCCGGCACGCCCGACGAATTCCTCACCCGCGCGCTCAAGCGCGCCATCGCCCAGGACAAGTCGCGCCTCGAATACGGCCAGACCTTCCTCGCCACGGTGGCGTCCTCGGCGCCCTTCGTCGGCCTGTTCGGCACCGTCTGGGGCATCTACCACGCGCTGATGGCGATCGGCATGAGCGGCCAGGGCACGCTGGACAAGGTCGCCGGCCCGGTCGGCGAGGCGCTGATCATGACCGCCATCGGGCTGGCCGTGGCGATCCCGGCCGCCGTGGCCTACAACGCCTTCGCCCGCGCCAACCGCAACACCCTGGCGGAGCTCAACTCCTTCGCCCACGACTTGTTCAACTTCCTCGCCACTGGCCTCAAGAGCGCACCGCAGCAGGGCGCGCAGGTGGCCGAGGTGGCCGCCACCTCGGAGCGCATCATCGCCCGGGTGCACGCCCGCGCCAGCGCCTGAGGAGAACACCATGAGCGCCACGCACGGCCGCCCGAAGGGGCGCCAACAAACACCTGGAGCCGCTTCGCCGCACCGTCACCCCCCCGCGGGAGGGCCGGGAAGGGCCGTCATATGAGCTTCGCCTCCCTCAACGACGACGACGGCAACGAAGCGCTGGCCGAGATCAACATGGTCCCGCTGATCGACGTCATGCTGGTGCTGCTGGTGATCTTCATCGTCACCGCGCCGCTGCTGACCCACGCGGTCAAGGTCGACCTGCCCAAGGCCAGTTCCGCCGCCAACCTGACCAGACCCGACAACGTGCAGCTCGCCATCGACGGCGCCGGGCAGGTCTACTGGAACGGCGAGGTGGTCGCCGCCTCGCTCCTCGACCAGAAGCTGCGCGCCGCCGCCGCGCTCAGCCCACAACCCGAACTGCACCTGCGCGCCGAACGCAGCACACCCTACGAAAAAGTCGCCGACGTCATGTCGGCTTCGGCCCGCGCCGGACTCACCCGCATCGCATTTGTTACAAACCCGGTTATGGATCCTTCACGAGCAATGTAACCACAGCGTCCAAACCATTTCACCCACCGGCAAGCCAGGCGATTTCTCCCAGCCAGCCACTTTTTAAGAGAGAAATTGCCCATGTCGTTCCCGACCCGCAGCAAACCCATCGCCATTGCGGTTCTCACCGCCCTCGGCACCCTCGCCACCAGTGGACCGCTTCACGCCGCGGACACCACCCTGAAGCAAGTCACGGTGCAGGACCAGGGCGAACGCGCCGATGGCCCCGTCACCGGCTACCGTGCGACGCGGTCCAGTACCTTCAGCAAGACCGACATGCCGCTCAAGGAGGTTCCGGCCTCGGTCAGCGTGATAACGGAAACGTTGATCAAGGACCAGGCCATGCAAGGCATCGCCGACGTGCTGCGCTATGTTCCCGGTACGCATGGCGCGCAGGGCGAGGGTAACCGCGACCAGGTGATGCTGCGCGGCATCAACACCACCGCCGACTTCTTCGTCGACGGCGTGCGCGACGACATGCAGATCTACCGCGACCTCTACAACCTGGAGCGCGTCGAAGTCCTCAAGGGCCCCGGCGGCATGGCTTTCGGACGCGGCGGGGCCGGCGGAATCATCAACCGCGTGGTCAAGAAGCCCGTGTTCGGGCATGTCGGCAGCGCCGATGCCAGCCTGAGCAGCTACGGCGGTCTGCGCGCCACGGTCGACGTCGGCAACAAGGCCGGCGACAACGCCGCATGGCGCCTGAATGCGATGGCCGAGAGCGGCAAGAACTTCCGCGACGGCTTCGACAAGAAGCGCTACGCCGTGAATCCCACGCTCACCATGCTGGTGTCCCCCGCAACCACCCTGACGCTGGGCTACGAGCATGCCCGCCACGACGGCACGGCCGACCGGGGCATCCCCTCCGCCGCGGCCACCCTGGCCCCCTTCGACACCGGTACCGGCACCTTTTTCGGCAACGCCGCCCAGAGCACGACCGACTCGACCGTCAATGGCCTGTCTGCCCTGCTCGATCACAGCTTCAGCAACACGACCCGCATCACCAACAACCTGCGCATCACCCACTACGACAAGTTCTACCAGAACGTCTATGCCAACGGCGCCGTCACCGCCGCCGGGCTGGTGCGCATCGAGGCGTACAACAACACCGACAAACGCAGCAACGTCTTCAACCAGACCGACCTGACGACGAAGTTCAGCGCCGGCGGTTTCGAGCACACCCTGCTCGCCGGCCTCGAACTCGGCCATCAGGACAGCAGCAGCGTGCGCAAGACGGGCTTCTTCGGCGCCGCCACCTTCCTCAACGTCGCCGCCGGCGCGCCGCTGGCAACCGCCACCGATTTCCGTGCCGCCGGCGCCACCGCCGACAATGCGACCAGGGTCGACCTGGCCGCCTTGTATGTACAAGACCACATCGCCCTGAACAAGGAATGGAAGCTGCTGGCCGGCCTGCGCTACGACCACTTCAAGACCCGCTTCGACGATCGCCGCACGCTGGTCGCCGCGACCGACCTTTCGCGCACCGACAACGCCTTCAGCCCACGCCTCGGCCTGACCTGGGCGCCGACCGCGAACACGACCTGGTACGTCTCCTACAGCTCGGCCTTCCTGCCTTCCGGCGAGCAGTTGAGCCTGGCCGCCAACACCGCCGACATGGCGCCGGAGACGGCCAAGAACTACGAGGCGGGCGTCAGGTGGGACCTGCTGCCGAAGCTGACCCTCTCAGGCGCCGTGTTCCGCACCGACCGCGACGACGTCAAGGTGGTCGATCCGGCCAATGCCGCACTGCTGGTGCGCACCGGAAAGCAGCGCACGGACGGCGTGGAACTCGAGTTGCAGGGCGAAGTCATGAAGCACTGGGAGATCGTCGCCGGCTACGCCAACCTCGACGGACGCATCGTCACGGGAACCACGGTTCCCGCCGGGCGGCGCGTCGGCCTGGTGCCACAGGACAATCTTTCGCTGTGGAACAAGGTCGCGCTGGGCGGCGGCTGGAGCGCCGGCCTGGGCGTGATCCACCAGTCCGAGGCCTACACCTCGACCAGCAACACGGTGAAGCTGCCGGCGTTCACCCGCACTGACGGCGCCATCTACTACGCCTTCGCCGACGGCAAGACGCGGCTTGCGCTGAACGTCGAAAACCTGTTCGACAAGAAGTACTACGCGACGGCGCACAACGACAACAACATCAGTCCGGGCGCACCGCGCAATGCCCGCCTGACCCTGAGTACCCGTTTCTGATGCATCCACCGGCCCCGTGGCGACACGGGGCCGCCCAGCCAGACGCAACTCCAAGGTGCAAGGGCTGATATGACAGCAGGGACAAGAGGCATTCGTCGCCGTTAGCCTCCGCGCTCCCATGCTTGGCAAGACCGTTGACCTGATGACTCGCGCTGGCCGCGCGGGCAGGCATCGGCGCGTCAGCGCTTGCGGCGTCCTGGCTCAGCCAGCCCCGGAGAACAGGCCGGCGTGGGCGTGTTCGCTGACCGCGCGCGCGGCCGGGTGGGACAGGCGCCGTTCCGGGGAAATCAGGAAGAATCGTTCGCGGATGTCCTCGGTTGCGCCAACCTGCTCGACCCGGTAGTGCGCCACGACATCGGGCAGGCTGGCGATGGCCGCAGGAAATACGCCCGCCCCACCTTCACCGAAGGCCTTCATCAGGGCACTGTCGTCGAACTCGCCGACGATCTGCATCCTGACGCCCTGCCGATCCAGCCAGCGCGGCAGCGAGCCATGCAAGGCGCTGTCCTTTCCCGGCAACAACAGCGACTCACCCTCCAGGCTTGCCGGGAAGCGGTCTTTCAGCTTTCCGGCGAGTGCCGGCGCTGCCATGAACGCGACCCCCGATTCCCCCAGCGGGTGGCTGTAGCCCTTGATCTCGGTCCCGGGCGGCATCGGACGATCGGCCAGCACCATGTCGAGGCGATGGATCGCCATCTCGGCCAGCAGGCGTTCCAGCCGGTCTTCCTGGCAGACCAGGCGCACCGACTCGGGCAGCTCCAGTACCGGCGCCAAGAGCCGGTAGGCGACGAACTTGGGCACCACGTCGGCAATGCCGACGCGAAAGGTGACGAAGCGCTCCTCGCCACCGTGGCGCAGCATGTCCTCCAACTCGGCACCGGTCTGAAAGATTTCCTCGGCGTAGGACAGGGCGAGCTTCCCCGCCGGCGTCAGTTCCATGCGGCGTCCGGTGCGGTTGAAAAGCGCCACGCCGATCCGTTCCTCGAACTGTGAAATCTGCCCCGACAGTGTCTGCGGCGCCAGATGCAGTCGCTCGGAGGCCCGGATGATGCCGCCCTCGCGGGCAACGCTGACGAAGTAATGCAGGTGCTTGTAATTCAGCATGGGGCTTTTCCTTTATCCGTTTTTTTCGAATATATCGCTAATTATTATCTGTTTGTAACGAACAGTCGCCATCCCCATAATCCAAATACCTTGCTACGAATGGGGAATCACATGCACATCCAGATCCACGCCGAACACTTTGCGCTGACCGAGGGCCTGCGCGACCACGTCGCCAAGCGCCTGGCGTATGCGCTCAATCACGGCCGCGACATCGTCTCGCGCATCGTGGTGCGGCTTTCCGATGTCAATGGGCCGAGGGGCGGCATCGACAAGCGCTGCGGCATCGAAGTGCGCCTGAAGGGCGCTTCCACCATCGCCATCGATGACACCGAAGCCGACCTTTACGTCGCCATCGACCGCGCCGCCGAACGCACCGGACGCACCCTGGACCGCCGCCTCGCGCGACGTCACGACCTCGCCACCCGTCCCGCCATCGCCGACTTTTGAGAAACGACCCGCCATGACCCACGAAGAACAAAAGGCCATTCTTGCCATCGCCATCCATGCCGCCTTCGCCGACGGTGCGAAGGACGAGCGCGAGCGGGAGGAAGTCCGTCGCGTCGCCGAGAACCTGGCGGATGAAAATGGCGCGCCGGACCTGTCGCGCCTGTATCAGGACGTACTGCTCAAGCGCCTGACGCTCCCCGCCGCGGCGGCAATGCTGACGGATGCAGGACAGCGCCAGTTCGCCTACGAGATGGCGCTCT
The DNA here is from genome assembly GCA_016716965.1 of Sulfuritalea sp. Taxonomy (GTDB): domain Bacteria; phylum Pseudomonadota; class Gammaproteobacteria; order Burkholderiales; family Rhodocyclaceae; genus Sulfuritalea. The sequence continues at coordinate 56,622 of JADJUP010000054.1, forward strand.
GCGTCTGCGAGGCCGACGGCCGGCTGGCCGACGGCGAACGGCGCTTCCTCGACGAACTGAAGCGCCTGTTCGCCCTGCCGGCGCCGGAGACCGACCTGATCGAGGGTGAAATCGAGGTTCTGGTCGACCAAACCGAATTCGTGCCGCCGCAGACGGCCGCCGCTTCTGCCGTCCCGTCGGCGAGCTCGACCGCCGAGCAGGACAAATCCATCCTCAACCACGCGCTGCTGGCCGGTGCGCTGGAACTGCTGCCGCAGTCCTGGGCCTCGATGGCGATCATCCCGCTGCAAATCAAGATGGTCTATGGCATCGGCAAGGCGCAGGGCGTGGCGCTCGACCAGGGCCACATCAAGGAATTCATCGCCGCCGCCGGCGTCGGGCTCACCTCGCAATACCTGGAGCAGTTCGGCCGCAAGCTGCTCGGCGGCCTGCTCGGCAAGGCGGCGGGCAAGGCCTTCGGCAAGGTCGGCGGCGCGGCGACCGGCATGGCCTTTTCCTTCGCCACCACCTATGCGCTTGGCCAGCTCGCCCGGCGCTACTACGCCGGCGGGCGGACGATGAACACCGGCCTGCTGCGCGAGACCTTCCAGGATCTGCTCGGCCCCGCCAAGCAATTGCAGGCGCAGTACCTGCCGCAAATTCAACAAAAGGCCGCGACGCTCGACGCCGGCCAGGTCATGGCGCTGATGCGCGCCTGAGGACAACTCGATGAACGATGCCGTTACCGTCAGCTTTGCCACCGGCCCGATGTGGGCCGGCTTCATCGCCTTCGTGCTCGCCATGCTGGCGCTCGACCTGTTCGTCTTCGGCGGGCGCAAGGCGCATCGCGTCCATGTCAGGGAAGCGGCCGCCTGGGTGGCCGTGTGGGTCAGCCTCGCGCTCGCCTTCGCCGGCCTGCTCTGGTGGTATCTCAACGACACCCAGGGCGCCGACGTGGCGCGCACCAAGACCCTGGAGTTCCTCGCCGGCTACCTGATCGAGCAGTCGCTGTCGGTGGACAACATGTTCGTCTTCGTCATGATCTTCAGCTACTTCGCCGTGCCGCCGGAACTGCAGCGCCGCGTGCTGCTCTACGGCGTGCTCGGCGCCATCGTCATGCGCGCCGGCATGATCTTCGCCGGCGTCTGGCTGGTGCAGCAGTTCGCCTGGATCCTCTATGTCTTCGGCGCCTTCCTGGTCGTCACCGGCATCAAGATGATCATCTTCGCCGACGCCGAGCCCGACCTCGAAAAGAATCCGCTGCTGCGCTGGCTGCGCGGCCACATGCGCATCACGCCCGAGTTCCACGGCGAGAAGTTCTTCGTGCGCAAGAGCGGCATCCTCTGGGCGACGCCGATGTTCCTCGTGCTGGTGCTGATCGAGGCCAGCGACCTGGTGTTCGCGGTGGACAGCATCCCGGCCATCTTCGCCGTGACCACCGACCCCTTCATCGTGTTCACCTCGAACATCTTCGCCATCATGGGCCTGCGCGCGCTCTACTTCCTGCTCGCCGACATGGCCGACCGCTTCCACCTGCTCAAGTACGGCCTGGCCCTCGTGCTGGTGTTCATCGGCGGCAAGATGCTCGCCATGCCCTGGTTCCACATGCCGATCCAGTGGTCGCTGACCATCGTCGCCAGCATCATCGCCGTGTCGGTGGTGGCCAGCCTGGCGCTGACGAAGCCAAAACTCAAAGCCGTGACCGCAGGAGAGGAAAGCATGAACATCGTGCAAGTCATCCCGACGCTCGCCGGCAGCGAACACGACGGCGACGGCCGCCTCGTCGGCCTGATCTACGAAAGCATACCGCCGCTGCCAGCGCCCGGCACCAATCCCTGGCTGGTGGCGGTGGATGGCTCGGACAACGCGCTGCGCGCCGTCGCCCATGCCGCCAGCCAGGCCGGCGCAATGAATTCCGTGGCCCTGCATCTGGTCCATGTTCAACCCTGGCTGTCGAAAGAGGCCGCCGAGGCGGAACTGGCGAACCGCGCCCTGGGCGCTACCGCAGGGCGCGGGCAGCCCGACGACCAGCCGCCGTGGCGCCTGCACGTGGCGCTGGGCGAGCCGGCGGAACGCATCATCCATCGCGCCCTGCAGGTGCGCGCCAACGGCATCGTCATCGGCACCGCGGCCTCAACGTGGTCGAAAGCCTGCTGTTCGGCTCGGTGGCCTACAAGGTCATGCATCTTCCCCTTGCCCGTGATGGTGGTGCCGTGAGGCCCGCCGTTCCGTCAGCGCCGACTTTTTCTTCGCAACCCCAAAGGAGACTCAAATGAACCTGACCACCCAACGCGAACAAGCGATTGCCCTGCCCCACGGCGGCGCGGAATCCGTCCTCGCCACCAACAAGGTGATCCGCAACACCTACCTGCTGCTGTCGATGACGCTGGCCTTCTCCGCCGTAACCGCCGCCACCTCGGTGGCGCTGAGGCTGCCGCATCCGGGCATCATCCTCACCCTGATCGGCTTCTTCGGCCTGCTGTTCGCCGTGCAAAAGCTCAAGGACAGCGGCTGGGGCATCTTCGCCGTGTTCGCCATGACCGGCTTCATGGGCTACACGCTGGGCCCCGTCATCAGCCGCTACCTCGGCCTGCCCAACGGCGGCGAGATCGTCATGCAGGCGATGGGCGGCACCGCCGCGATCTTCATCGGCCTCTCGGCCTACGCCGTGACGACGAAGAAGGACTTCAGCTTCATGGGCGGCTTCCTCATGGTCGGCATCCTGCTCGCCTTCCTCGCCGGCCTGGGCGCAATCTTCTTCCAGATTCCTGCACTGTCCCTGACCGTCTCTGCCGCCTTCGTGCTGCTGATGTCCGGCCTGATCCTCTACGAGACCAGCAACATCATCCACGGCGGCGAGACCAACTACGTGCTGGCCACCGTGACGCTGTTCGTCTCGATCTTCAACCTCTTCACCAGCCTGCTGCAACTGCTGGGCTTCATGAACGGGGATGACTGAACGCAATGCATTCCTTTATGCAGCGCTTGAGGGCAAGGGTGCCCAGCCGCGAAGAACTTGAAGCCAATCGCTGGCTCAAGGTGCTGGCACCCTACCTCGCCGATACCAAATTGTGGCACTGGTCGCGTCGCGGAGTCGCCGCCGGTGTGGCCGCCGGGCTGTTCATCGGTTTGCTGATTCCCGTCGCCCAGATCCTGCTGGCCGCGGTGGCGGCAGTGGTCTTGCGCGCCAACATACCGGTAGCGGCCGCAGCCACCTTCATTACCAATCCGCTGACCGTACCGCCGATCTACTACGCCGCCTATCACCTGGGCGCCTGGGCGACCGGCGCACCCGTGCCTGCGGCACTCTCGCTCGGCGACCCATCGAGCATCTGGGAGAACCTCGGGACCATCGGCATGCCCTTGTTGGCGGGTCTGGGCATCGCCGCGACCATCCTTGCCCTGACCAGCTATCTGCTGATCTCGCAAGCCTGGGCCTGGCGTGTGGCCTTGAAACGACGCAACACACGACCATGAGGCTGTTCTCGCCACTTTATCGCCGGGCAATGGTCTGGGCCCGGCATCGCCATGCGCCCTGGTACCTCGGCGGAATGAGTTTCGCGGAATCCTCGTTCTTCCCTGTGCCGCCGGACGTGATGCTGGCGCCCATGTGCCTGGCGCAACCGCAACGTGCCTGGCGCCTGGCCCTGCTGACGACGCTTGCGTCCGTGGCGGGCGGACTGTTCGGCTATGCCATCGGCTACTTTGCGATTGACGCAATGCTGCCCTGGTTGATGGAAAGCCGCTACTGGCCGGCCTATCAGAAGGCTGTGGAGTGGTTCGGACAGTGGGGATTCTGGGCCGTGTTCATCGCCGGCTTCTCGCCGATACCGTACAAGGTATTCGCCGTCGCCGCCGGGGCTCTGTCGATGGGACTTTTCCCTTTTACCCTGGCCTCGATCGTCGGTCGCGGCGCACGATTCTTTCTCGTCGCCGGACTGATGGCCTGGGGCGGCGCACGGATGGAGGCCCTGTTGCATCGCTACGTGGACCGCCTGGGCTGGGCGACCGTTGCGGCGATGACCATCGGCTTGCTGGCCTTCCGTTGATCGAAACGCAACCCCAAGGAGAACCCATGAACATTGTCTTGCCCATCGTCCATCCGCCGCGAGGAAGGTATCCCGGTCGGGCATCGGCAGAAAGCGGCCTGATCGACATAACGAGGAGACCGAAATGAAAACCCGACAAAAGCGCATTGCCCTGATAGCAGGCGGCCTCACCACGATAGGGGTGGCGGCCGCCCTCGTCGCGAACGCGCTGAACAGCAACATCGCATTCTTTGTCTCGCCGACGGAAGTGCTCGAAGGCAAGGCGCCGCAGGACAAGGCATTCCGCATCGGCGGCCTGGTCAAGGAGGGCTCGATTCGCCGCGACAACCTGACCGTGCATTTCCTGATCACCGATACGGCCAGGGAAGTCCCCGTCACCTACACCGGCATCCTGCCCGACCTGTTCAAGGAAGGCAAAGGCGCGGTGGCCCAGGGGCGCATCAAGCCCGATGGCACGTTCGCGGCAACCGAGGTACTGGCCAAGCACGACGAAAACTACATGCCGGCGGAAGCGCAGCACGCCATCGACGAGGCGCAAAAGACCGCGCCAGGCTACAAATCGAAGCTGACCAAGATCTAACCATCAGCAGCTCTCAAACAAAGGAGATACACAATGAAACGCATAGCAATCGCACTTTCGCCGTCGTCATGGGCGTCGGCATCATGGTTCAGGATGCCGAGGCCGCCAGCGCCTGGGCGGTGGCAAGAGCTCGGCATCAGCCGCGATTCATCGGTGATGAAGCGCGATGCGATACCCGCCAAGCCCGCTGCCTCGCCCGCTGCTGCCGCACCCGCCAGCGCGGCAGCAGCAGCGCCCGCGGCCGCCGCCCAGTCCGGCATGAGCCGCTGGATGGGCCCACTGGCCGGACTGGCTTGCCGGTATCGGCCTTGCCGCCCTGTTCTCGCACCTGGGTCTGGGCGAAGATGGCCAACATCGTGATGATGTTGCTGCTGGGCGCCGCGGTCTTCTTCGCCGTGCGCTGGTTCCTCGGCAAGCGCCAGCCCGCCGCCGCACAGCCGGCCATGCAATACGCCGGCGCCGGCGCGGGCAATGCGGCACCGGCAAACTTCACGCCGGCGCGATTCGAATCCACAGGAGTCGGTGGCGGTGCCACGGCGGCCGCTGCCACAACCGTGGCGAACATCCCCGCCGACTTCGATGTCGATGGCTTCCTGCGCCAGGCCAAGCTCAACTTCATCCGCCTGCAGGCCGCCAACGATCGCGGCGACATGGAGGATGTCCGCCAGTTCTGCAGCCCCGAAATGGCCGCCGAAATCCAGATGCAGTTCCAGGAGCGCAACCAGCTTGCCCAGGAGACGGACGTCGTGGAATTGAACGCCGAGTTGCTCGATGTCAGCATCGAAACCGACCGGGCCATGGCCAGCGTGCGGTTCTCCGGCCTGATCCGGGAAGAGGCCGGTGCCGCCGCCGAAGCCTTCAGCGAAGTCTGGCATTTGAGCCGGCCGGCTGACGGCAGTCGCGGCTGGAGCATCGCCGGCATTCAGCAAAGCTGATCACGGACGTGGGGTCGATTGGATACGCGACATGAAGTTGAAGCGAATCCTCGCCGCCACTGACTTTTCCGAGCTGGGCGATGCCGCAATCCATCGCGCCATCGTACTGGCGGCGCGGGAGGAAAGCGAACTCGTGATTCTCCACGCCATGCCAAAACCGTCGGTGCTGGAAGATGCCTTTGGCAGCGGCGGGGACCTACCCGCGCGCATGCGCGCCGTGGCCGGGGACAGGCTCGCGTCCCTGGTCGATGTCGCGATGCAGGCCGGCGCTCGTCGGGTTCGCGGAAATCGCCGAGGGCCAGGCGCACTGGCGCTGGCGGATGCGGCGGAAGGTTTCCATCCCGACCTGTTGGTCATCGGTGCCGACGGCAAGGGGCTGTTGCAACAGTTTTTCCTTTCGGCGGCACGGAGTCCCTAACGCAACATCGTGGCGGCGCGGACCCGTGTCACGGCCAGTCCATGCCTACCATGCGCCGTTCGAGGCCAAGAAGGCCGACCTGCAGCGCATGGACTCCTCGCTCGTGAGCTCGATGCCGGCAGCGGCAAGCTGCCGCGCCAGTGGCAATCTTCGACGAACCGCGCCTGAGCCTGCGCCACCTGGCCCTGAAACACCTCGTCGCGCGACGGCCAGCGAGCGCCGCGCCCATCCTCGCCGTGCTCGACGGCGACTGGCTCAGTGCGCCGACGCGCGCCAACGACGGCACCGGCTACACTTCGGCGACATCGCTCGCGACGGGCGACGGCGGCTTGTCACCTCGAGCAACCACGCCGGACCGGGGGAAGCCTGGCAACCCGCGTCGCCGGACACCCTGAACACCGTCGCCGCGATCAAGGAAGCCTACGCCCTGGCCCCCCTGGGCCGGCCCCACCTGCGGCGGCATGCTGGTCGCCACCGCGCTGGGCCTCGGCCGCTGGCACCCGACGGCCGCACCGGCCCTACTGCCCCCGGCCGCAGCTGATGGCGCTGGACAGCCATTGCGCTGATGGGCGAGAGCTGAGCGGTAGAGACAACGGCGCCGTGCCGCCAGCGCCGACTTTTGCGGGGTGGCGGGACCGCTTGTCGGCCTG
>JADJUP010000055.1 GCA_016716965.1 Sulfuritalea sp.
CGATTGGCCTGACGCCAAACCGTTTCCGACTGGGGCTGGACGCCGCCTACAGCGCAATACACCATGCAAGCGCCATCCAGTACGCGCATCGAGCGCTCTACCTCGATGGTGAAGTCGACGTGCCCCGGAGTATCAATGATATTGACACGATGCTCGGGAAAGTTCGCCCCCATGCCTTTCCAGAAGCAAGTGGTCGCCGCAGACGTGATGGTGATTCCGCGCTCCTGCTCCTGCTCCATCCAATCCATGGTGGCCGCGCCGTCATGGACCTCGCCAATCTTGTGATTGACGCCGGTGTAAAACAAAATACGCTCGGTGGTGGTGGTCTTGCCGGCGTCAATGTGCGCCGAAATGCCGATATTGCGATAGCGCTCGATGGGAGTCTTGCGGGCCACTTGATTTACCTGCCTTATCTAAACCAAACCGCCATGACGCCTCGTGGGACGAAGCGACAGGGCGGCGGACGAAAAACGAAAGCCTCGCCGGAAAACCGGCGAGACGCGCTAGTACCTTAGAAACGGAAATGCGAGAACGCCTTGTTGGCCTCGGCCATGCGGTGAACTTCTTCACGCTTCTTCATCGCCGCACCACGCCCCTCGGATGCTTCCAGCAACTCAGCGGCAAGCCGCTGGCCCATCGACTTCTCGCTACGCTTGCGCGCCGCCTCGCGCAGCCAGCGCATTGACAACGCCATGCGACGGGAAGGGCGAACCTCAACCGGCACCTGATAGTTGGCGCCACCGACACGGCGGCTCTTGACTTCGACCAGGGGCTTGACGTTATTCACCGCCAAGGTGAACACCTCCAGCGGATCCTTGCCGCTTTTGGTCTGGATTTGCGCAAACGCGCCATAGATGATGCGCTCGGCAACAGACTTCTTGCCGCTGTCCATCAACACATTGACGAACTTGGAAAGATCGACGCTGCCGAATTTCGGATCAGGCAGGATGTCACGTTTGGGAACTTCACGACGACGGGGCATGGTATCTCCTTAAGACCCGGATCAGGCGGCCTTGGGCCGTTTTGCGCCGTACTTGGAACGGCTTTGCTTGCGATCCTTGACACCCTGGGTATCCAGACTGCCTCGCACAATGTGGTAACGCACGCCGGGCAAGTCCTTTACTCGACCACCCCGGATCAGGACCACAGAGTGCTCCTGCAGGTTATGCCCCTCACCACCAATGTACGAGATAACCTCAAAACCGTTGGTCAGGCGCACCTTTGCAACCTTCCGCAAGGCCGAATTCGGCTTTTTGGGAGTCGTGGTGTAAACGCGTGTGCAGACGCCGCGCCGCGCCGGGCTGCTACCGAGTGCCGGCACCTTGCTCTTTGACTGTGGAGCAAGGCGACCCTTGCGCACGAGTTGGTTAATGGTAGGCATGTATATGTCCTGAACGCTGTGCCAAAAGCACCGCAAATTTACGAAAAATCGGCCCCTGCCAAAGGCAAAGAGGCCGGATTATAGAATGGCCGGTGATCAGCGTCAACCTGCCTGTGCGTCTTCCTCTGCAACCGCTGCACCTTCCGTTTGAGCTGGCAGATCGAACAGATTCTGCGCCTCGGCATCCCCGGCGGATTGCTTGCGACGCGTGCGGTGATACGCCATGCCGGTACCTGCGGGAATCAGGCGGCCAACAATGACGTTCTCCTTGAGTCCGCGCAACTCGTCCCGCTTGCCCATGATCGCCGCTTCCGTCAGAACACGGGTCGTTTCCTGGAAGGACGCAGCCGAAATAAAGGAATCCGTTGACAAACTTGCCTTCGTGATGCCGTGCAGCATGAAGTCGTACATCGTCGGAGTCTTGCCTGCCGCGATCAACTTGTCGTTCTCGTCGAGCACGGCGGCACGCTCCACCTGCTCTTCCTTGATGAAACTGGAATCGCCCGGATTAGTGATTACAACGCGGCGAAGCATCTGCCGAACGATCACTTCGATGTGTTTGTCGTTGATCTTGACGCCCTGCAAGCGATAAACATCCTGAACTTCATCAATGATGTATCGCGCCAGTTCCTCGACTCCCTTGAGACGCAGAATGTCATGGGGATCCGCTGGACCATCAACGATGACCTCGCCCTTGTTCACCACTTGGCCGTCATGCGCCATCACGTGTTTGTCCTTGGTGATCAGATACTCGTGAGCCGTGCCATCCGGTTCGGTAATCACCAGGCGTTGTTTGCCCTTGGTGTCCTTGCCGAACGAAACGGTGCCGGTGACCTCGGCAAGAACGCCGGCGTCCTTCGGTACGCGGGCTTCGAAAAGCTCGGCAACTCGCGGCAGACCGCCGGTGATGTCGCGCGTCTTGGATGACTCCTGCGGAATGCGAGCCAGAATGTCGCCGACCGCGACAGGTTGGCCATCTTTCACGGTAATCAGTGAACCGACCTGGAAGGTGATGGTTACCACATGATCGGTTCCGTGAATCTTGACTTCCTGCCCGGTTTCGTCGATCAGCTTGACTTGCGGTCGCACTCCTTTCGAAGCCTTGGAGCCGCGCTTCGAATCGATTACCACCAACGTCGACAGGCCAGTCACCTCGTCCATCTGTTCGGCAACCGTTGCGTTCTTTTCGACGTTTTCGAACTTGACGGTACCAGCATATTCGGTAACGATCGGACGGGTGTGCGGATCCCAAGTGGCGAGCTGCGTTCCGGCCTTCACCGCCTTGCCGTCGTCAGCAAGCAGGGTAGCGCCGTAGGGAACCTTGTGGCGCTCACGCTCGCGGCCATTGTCGTCCGTGATCATTACTTCGCCCGAACGCGAGATGACGATCTTCTCACCCTTGGGATTGGTTACGTAACGCATCGTGGCAGTGAATCGGGTGACACCGCTGCTCTTTGCCTCGATGCTGCTTTGCGCCGCCGAGCGCGAAGCAGCACCACCAACGTGGAACGTGCGCATCGTCAGCTGTGTTCCGGGCTCGCCGATCGACTGCGCGGCGATAACTCCAACCGCCTCGCCGGCATTGACCAACGAACCCCGACCCAGATCGCGCCCATAGCATTTTGCGCATAGACCATAGCGGGTTTCGCAGGACAGAGCGCTGCGCACACGTACCTCGTCTATATCCAGAGCCTCGATGGCATCGACGGCATCTTCATCGAGCAGGGAACCCGCCGGGAACAAGACGTCCTGTGTTTCCGGATGAATGACGTCGTTGGTCACGACACGCCCAAGGATGCGCTCGCGCAAAGGCTCGATGACTTCACCGCCCTCGACCAGGGCCTTCATCGCGAAGCCGTTTTGTGTTCCACAGTCATCTTCGATGACGACCAGATCCTGGGTCACGTCCACCAGACGCCGCGTGAGGTAACCCGAATTGGCCGTCTTCAATGCCGTATCGGCCAGGCCCTTGCGTGCGCCGTGAGTCGAAATGAAGTACTGCAATACATTCAGACCCTCGCGGAAGTTTGAGGTAATCGGCGTCTCTATGATCGAGCCATCCGGCTTCGCCATCAGGCCGCGCATGCCTGCCAACTGGCGAATCTGGGCGGCAGAGCCGCGGGCGCCCGAGTCCGCCATCATGTAAATGGAATTGAACGATTCCTGGCTTACTTGCTTGCCATCCGGCACCGGTTACCGTCTGATGGGCCAGCTGGTCCATCATGGCCTTCGCCACCTGGTCACCGGCACGACCCCAGATATCGACCACCTTGTTGTAACGCTCGCCGACCGTGACCAGGCCGGAGGTGTATTGCTTTTCGATCTCCTTGACCTCGGCTTCTGCCGCGGCGATCAGGCTGTGCTTCTGCGTCGGCACCAGCATGTCGTCCACGCAAATCGAAATACCGGCACGAGTCGCCAGGCGGAAACCCGCCTGCATCAACTGGTCGGCGAACACCACGGTTTCCTTGAGGCCGCAGCGCCGGAAACTCTCATCGATAAGCTTGGAGATTTCCTTCTTCTTCAGCGGCTTGTCGATCACCTTGAACGGCAGTCCGCGCGGCAGGATTTCGGAAAGCAGCGCACGGCCGGCAGTCGTCGAATAGCGGGTGATCTTGGGCTGCCACTGCTTGTCCGCGTCCAGCTCGAACTCGCGGATGCGAACTGAAATGCGAGCGTGCAGGTCGATCTGGCGCGAGTCGATCGCACGGGTTATCTCGGCGATGTCGGTGAAAATCATGCCATTGCCGCGCGCTGATACATTTTCGCGCGTGGCGTAATACAGGCCCAGCACCACGTCCTGCGAAGGCACGATGATCGGCTGGCCGTTCGCAGGCGAAAGCACGTTGTTCGACGCCAGCATCAGCGTGCGGGCTTCCATCTGCGCTTCCAGCGACAGCGGAATATGCACGGCCATCTGGTCACCGTCGAAGTCGGCGTTGAAGGCCACGCAGACCAGCGGATGCAACTGGATGGCCTTGCCTTCGATCAGCGTCGGCTCGAACGCCTGAATGCCGAGGCGGTGAAGCGTCGGAGCACGGTTCAGCATGACTGGATGCTCGCGGATGACCTCCTCGAGGATGTCCCACACCACCGGCGTTTCTGCTTCGACTTCCTTCTTGGCCGCCTTGATGGTGCTGGCGATACCCATTTTTTCCAGGCGCTCGAAAATGAAGGGCTTGAACAGTTCCAGCGCCATCTTCTTCGGCAGGCCGCACTGATGCAGTTTGAGCTGCGGACCGACCACGATCACCGAACGACCGGAGTAGTCGACGCGCTTGCCCAGCAGGTTCTGACGGAAACGGCCGCCCTTGCCCTTGATCATGTCGGCCAGCGACTTCAGCGGACGCTTGTTGGCGCCCGTCATGGCCTTGCCGCGACGACCGTTGTCGAGCAGCGAGTCGACGGCCTCCTGCAGCATGCGCTTTTCGTTGCGCACGATGATGTCCGGCGCCTTGAGTTCGAGCAGGCGCTTGAGGCGGTTGTTGCGGTTGATGACGCGACGATAAAGGTCGTTGAGGTCAGAGGTGGCAAAGCGTCCGCCATCCAGCGGCACCAATGGGCGCAAATCCGGCGGCAGTACCGGCAGCACTTCGAGGATCATCCACTCCGGCTTGATGCCGGACTGCTGGAAACCCTCGAGCACCTTCAGGCGCTTGGAAATCTTCTTGCTCTTCGCTTCGGAACCCGTAGTTTCGAGTTCCTGGCGCAGGGTCTCTACCTGACGGTTCAGATCCAGGGTGCGCAGCAGTTCACGAACGCCCTCGGCGCCCATCACCGCCGTGAAGTCGTCGCCGTACTCTTCGACCTTGGCGAGGTAGTCGTCCTCGGTCAGCAGTTGCGCGCGGTTGAGCGGGGTCATGCCAGGATCTACGACGACAAAGGCTTCGAAGTAGAGCACGCGCTCGATGTCGCGCAGGGTCATGTCGAGCACCATGCCGAGGCGGCTCGGCAGGCTCTTGAGGAACCAGATATGCGCGGTCGGCGAGGCGAGCTCGATGTGACCCATGCGCTCGCGGCGAACCTTCGACTGGGTGACTTCGACGCCGCATTTTTCGCAGATTACGCCGCGGTGCTTGAGGCGCTTGTACTTGCCGCAGAGGCACTCGTAGTCCTTGACCGGCCCGAAGATCTTGGCGCAGAAAAGGCCATCGCGCTCGGGCTTGAAGGTGCGGTAGTTGATGGTCTCCGGCTTCTTGACTTCACCGTAGGACCAGGAACGGATCTTGTCCGGGGAAGCCAGACCGATGGTGATCGCGTCGAACTCCTCTTCGGCCGCCAGGTTCTGCTTGAACAGGTCTGCAAACAGGCTTTTCATGTGTATTTTCTCCTAGGGGCTTTGGCGGCTCAGTAACGCTCGAGATCGATGTCGATCGCCAGCGAACGGATTTCCTTGACCAGCACGTTGAACGATTCCGGCATGCCGGCATCGATCTTGTGCTCGCCCTTGACGATGTTTTCGTACACCTTGGTCCGGCCATTGACGTCGTCCGACTTGACCGTGAGCATTTCCTGCAGCACGTAGGCGGCGCCGTAGGCTTCCAGCGCCCAGACTTCCATTTCACCGAAACGCTGACCACCGAACTGCGCTTTGCCGCCCAACGGCTGCTGGGTAACCAGGCTGTAGGGGCCGGTGGAACGGGCATGCATCTTGTCATCGACCAGATGGTGCAACTTCAGCACATGCATGTAACCGACGGTGACTTGGCGCTCGAACGACTCGCCTGTACGGCCATCGAACAGTTCGACCTGACCGTTGCTGGGCAACCCGGCAAGGTCCAGCATCGCCTTGATTTCCGACTCGTGGGCACCATCGAATACCGGTGTCGCAAACGGCACACCGCTCTGGAGGTTCTCGGCCAATTCGACAACTTCCTTTTCGCTCAGGCCGTCGATGTCCTCGCTACGCCCAGACGAGTTGTAAATCTTGTTCATGAACTTGCGAATCTCAGCCGCAGCGACCTGCTTGCGCAGCATTTCGCCGATCCTGTGGCCCAGTCCCTTGGCGGCCCAGCCGAGGTGGGTTTCCAGAATCTGGCCGATGTTCATCCGCGAGGGGACGCCCAGGGGATTCAACACGATGTCCATCGGCGTGCCGTCCGCCATGTGCGGCATGTCCTCGATCGGAACGATCTTGGAAACCACGCCCTTGTTGCCGTGCCGGCCGGCCATCTTGTCGCCGGGCTGCAGGCGACGCTTGACTGCCAGGTAGACCTTGACCATTTTCTGCACGCCCGGCGGCAGTTCGTCGCCCTGGGTCAGCTTCTTGCGCTTTGCCTCGAACGCAACATCGAAATCCTTGCGCGTCTGTTCCAGGCTGTCACGCAGGTTCTCCAATTGCTGCTGTGCATCTTCGTCGACCAGCGAGATGTCGAACCAGTGATAGTGCTCGACGGACTCGAGATAGGCCTTGGTGATCTTGGTGCCCTTGACCAGCTTCTTCGGTCCCTTGCTGGCAATCTTGTTGATCAGCAGCTTCTCGATCCGGGCAAAGGTGTCCCGCTCGACGATGCGCATCTGGTCGGCGAGATCCTGCTTGTAGCCCTTGAGCATGTCGTCGATGATCGACTGGGCGCGCTTGTCGCGCTCGATGCCCTCGCGGGTAAACACCTGGACGTCGATCACGGTGCCGATCATGCCCGACGGAACGCGCAACGACGTGTCCTTCACATCGGATGCCTTCTCGCCGAAGATGGCGCGCAGCAGCTTTTCTTCCGGCGTCAGCTGGGTTTCGCCCTTGGGCGTGACCTTGCCGACCAGCACGTCACCGGCCTCGACCTCGGCGCCGATATAGACGATGCCGGATTCGTCGAGGCGTCCCAGTTGGGACTCGCCCAGGGTAGCGATGTCGCGGGTTATTTCTTCGGCACCGAGCTTGGTATCGCGCGCGACGACCGTCAGTTCCTCGATATGAATCGAGGTAAACCGGTCGTCGGCAACGACGCGCTCCGAGATCAGGATCGAATCCTCGAAGTTGTAGCCGTTCCAGGGCATGAAGGCCACCAGCATGTTCTGCCCCAATGCCAGTTCGCCCAGGTCGGTGGACGCGCCGTCGGCGACCACGTCACCCTTGGCAATCAGGTCCCCGACCTTGACGATGGGGCGCTGGTTGATGTTGGTATTCTGGTTCGAACGGGTGTACTTGATCAGGTTGTAGATATCGACGCCGACCTCGCCGGGAACCGTCTCGGCGTCATTGACACGAACCACGATCCGGTTGGCATCGATGTAATCCATCACGCCGCCACGCAGCGCCTGTACTGCAGTACCGGAGTCGACGGCCACGGTGCGTTCGATTCCGGTGCCCACCAGGGCCTTCTCGGGACGCAGGCAGGGTACGGCCTGGCGCTGCATGTTGGCGCCCATCAATGCGCGGTTGGCGTCGTCGTGCTCGAGGAACGGGATCAGGGATGCGGCAACCGAAACGATCTGGCTCGGAGCCACGTCCATGTACTGGACCTCCGGCGGCTCCTTCAACTCGAATTCGCCCTTGAAGCGACAGGACACCAGCGCATCGGTGAGCTTGCCCTTCTTGTCCAGCTGGGCATTGGCCTGCGCGATGACGTACTTGCCTTCCTCGATCGCGGAGAGGTACTCGATCTCGTCCGTGACATGGCTGCCATCCACCTTGCGGTAGGGCGTCTCCATGAATCCATACTCATTGGTGCGCGCATACAGCGCCAAGGAGTTGATCAGACCGATGTTCGGGCCTTCCGGAGTTTCGATCGGACAAACGCGGCCGTAGTGCGTCGGATGTACGTCGCGCACTTCGAATCCGGCACGCTCGCGGGTCAAACCGCCCGGGCCCAGCGCGGAAACGCGGCGTTTGTGCGTAATCTCAGACAGCGGATTGGTCTGGTCCATGAACTGCGAAAGCTGGCTGGAGCCGAAGAACTCCTTGATCGCCGCCGAGATCGGCTTGGCATTGATCAGGTCGTGAGGCATCAGGTTGTCGCTTTCGGCCTGATTGAGACGCTCCTTGACGGCGCGCTCGACGCGGACCAATCCGGCACGGAACTGGTTCTCCGCGAGTTCGCCTACCGACCGAACGCGACGATTGCCGAGGTGATCGATGTCATCGACTTCCCCACGGCCATTCCGAAGTTCAACCAGGATGCGGACCACATCGACGATGTCGTCGTTCGACAGCGTTCCCGCGCCCTGAATTTCGTCGCGACCAACGCGGCGATTGAATTTCATACGGCCCACGGCGGAAAGGTCGTAGCGCTCCTCGGAATAGAAGAGGCCGTGGAACAAGTTTTCGACGGCGTCTTCGGTAGGAGGCTCGCCTGGACGCATCATGCGGTAGATCGCCACGCGGGAGGCCCACTGGTCGGCCGTCTCGTCGATGCGCAAGGTCGAGGAAATGTAGGCGCCGCGATCCAGGTCGTTGATATAGAGGGTCTGCATCTGCTCGATGGCACCGGCGGAAAGTTTTGCCAGCAGGTCCTCGGTGATCTCGTCATTGGCGTTTGCCAGAATTTCGCCCGTTTCCGGATTCACGATATTGTGGGCAACGATCCGGCCCATCATGAAATCGTCGGAAACCAGGATGCGCTTGATGCCGGCCTCGGCCATCTCGCGAATATGCTTGACGGTGATCCGCTTGTCCTTGGCGACGATCAGCTTTCCGGCCTTGTCGAGAATGTCGAGCTTGGCGACTTCGCCCCGCAGGCGTTCCGGGACAACCTCGAACGAAACGCCCTTCTTCGAAAAATGGAAGGTGTCGAACTCGAAGAAGGTGGCCAGGATCTGCTCATGCGTCATGCCGATCGACTTGAGCAGGATCGTCACGGGCATCTTGCGGCGGCGGTCGATGCGGAAGTAGAGGATGTCCTTCGGATCGAACTCGAAGTCCAGCCAGGAGCCACGGTAGGGAATGATCCGTGCGGAGAACAGCAGCTTGCCCGAACTGTGGGTCTTGCCCTTGTCGTGCTCGAAGAACACGCCCGGCGAACGATGCAACTGGGAAACGATGACGCGCTCGGTGCCGTTGATGACGAACGAACCCGTGGTGGTCATCAGCGGGATTTCGCCCATGTAGAGCGGCTGGTCTTCCTTGACCTCCTTGACCGCCTTCGTGTCGCGATCCAGAAGTTCAAGGCGCACCTTGGCGCGCAACGGACTGGCAAAGGTCAGGCCGCGCTGCTGGCACTCCTTGACATCGAATGTCGGCTCGCCGAGCATGAACTCGACGAAGTGCAGGCGTGCATTTCCCGAATGCGCAACGATCGGGAAGATCGACGTGAACGCCGCCTGCAGGCCTTCGTTGCGGCGCTGTGCCGGCGGTACATCCGCTTGCAGAAAGCGCGTATAGGATTCAATTTGCGTGGCCAGCAGGAAGGGAACGTCAAGGACGTTGGCCCGCTTGGCAAAGCTTTTGCGAATGCGCTTTTTTTCGGTGTAGGAATAGGCCATGGTGGCTCCGTTCAGGATTCAGACGTCAAGGTCAAAAGACAGGGCTGAGGCAATCCAGTTCAGCGCTCTCGTCTGACTTCCACGTCAATTGCTGGAGATACTGCTTCGTTACGTGTTCCTGCAAGCACAAAAGCGGGTTGACGGACCTGCCGCCAACCCGCGATCAAAACGCGATTACTTGACTTCGACTTTGGCGCCCGCTTCTTCCAACTGCTTCTTGAGGGCTTCCGCATCGGCCTTGCTGATGCCTTCCTTGACGGCCTTCGGTGCGCCATCGACCAGATCCTTGGCTTCCTTGAGGCCGAGGCCCGTGGCAGCGCGAACGACCTTGATGGCTTCGACCTTCTTCTCGCCCGCGGCAAGCAGCATCACGGTGAACTCGGTCTGCTCTTCGACAGCGGCGGCGGCACCGGCAGCGGGAGCTGCCACGGCAACAGCAGCGGCGGCGGCGGAAACGCCGAACTTCTCTTCCATTTCCTTGATCAGTTCGGACAGGTCCAGAACGGTCATGCCAGCGATGGCATCAAGTATTTCAGCTTTGCTTACAGCCATGATTACGACTCCTGAATGAATGATTGCTTCAATAAAAAACGATTACGCAGCCTCTTTGGCGTCGCGCACGGCGGCGAGGCCCCGAACAAACTTCGTCGGGACTTCGTTGAGCGTGCGGACGAACTGGGTGATCGGTGCCTGCATGGTGCCGAGGAGCTTGGACAGCAGCTCCTCGCGGCTCGGCATCGTCGCCAGCGCCTTGACTCCAGCCACGTCCATGACGTAGTTGGGCATTGCGCCGACCTTGATGGTGAGCTTGTCGTTGCCCTTGGCGAAGTCGTTCAGCAGCTTGGCGGCAGCCACCGGATCCCTGGAAATTCCGTAAATCAAGGGACCGGTTAGGTTTCCGGACAAGCCTTCGAACGGCGTGCCGGCTATGGCACGACGCACAAGGGTATTCTTTACAACACGCAGGTAAACACCGGACTTGCGCGCGGTTGCGCGCAGCGCGGTGAGATCAACCACTCCGAGACCACGGTACTCTGCGGCGATGATCGACTGGGCATTCGCAACTTCTGCGGACACTTCGGCAACTACCGCCTTCTTGTCGTCAAGATTGAGACTCACGGTCAACTCCTTTTAAACCCCAACGCCGAAAAGTCGGCGCTGGTGATACGGCGACCTTCATTCAGGAACCTAAATTCCATCATCGGGTAACGCCATCTGCGCCGGCAGCCGCGACATTGTTCCGTCGCCAGGCTTTACGTCCTTGCGGACACCTGCGGTCTTTGACAACCTGCCGCGCCATCCGCACGAAAGCGCGGACGCCGCAGCAGCCCAAAGTTCTATGCCTGCGCCGACAGGCTTGCCTGATCGACGCGAACGCCGGCGCCCATGGTGCTGGACAGCGACACTTTCCTCAGATACACCCCCTTGGACGCAGCCGGCTTGGCCTTCTGCAAAGCCTCGATCAGGGCCGAGAGATTCGTCTTCAGCGAATCGACGCTGAATGAGGCGCGACCGATCGTGCAATGGATGATGCCGGCCTTGTCAGTGCGGTACTGCACCTGGCCCGCCTTGGCATTCTTCACTGCGGTGGTAACGTCCATGGTGACCGTGCCGACTTTCGGGTTCGGCATGAGGCCGCGCGGGCCGAGGATCTGGCCAAGGGCACCGACCACCTTCATGGCGTCGGGAGTGGCGATCACGATGTCGAAATTCATGTTGCCAGCCTTGACGTCGGCGGCCAGGTCGTCGAAACCGACCACGTCAGCACCAGCGGCCCTGGCATCGTCTGCCTTGGCGCCCTGCGCAAACACGGCGACGCGAACGGTCTTGCCGGTACCGGCCGGCAATACGACAGAACCGCGCACCAGTTGGTCCGACTTCTTGGCATCAACGCCAAGATTGACGGAAACGTCGATCGACTCGTCAAATTTCGCGGTCGCGCATTCCTTGACCAGGTTCAGCGCATCGGCGATCGGATAGGCCTTGTTGCGGTCGACCTTGGCCAGGACCGCTTCTACGCGCTTGGATTTCTTCGCCATGATCAGAGTCCCTCCACGGTAATGCCCATGCTGCGGGCGGAACCCGCGATGGTGCGTACGGCGGCTTCGAGGTCGGCCGCCGTCAAGTCCTTCATCTTGGCCTTGGCGATTTCTTCGGCCTGGGCCTTGGTGATCTTGCCGACCTTGTCGGTATGGGGCTTGGGCGAACCCTTGGTGATGCCAGCCGCCTTCTTGATGAGGATGGTCGCCGGCGGCGTCTTCATCACGAAGGTGAAGCTCTTGTCCGCGAAGGCGGTGATCACCACGGGAATCGGCAGGCCAGGCTCCAGACCCTGAGTCTGGGCATTGAAGGCCTTGCAGAATTCCATGATGTTGAGGCCGCGCTGGCCGAGTGCCGGACCGATGGGAGGCGAGGGATTGGCCTTGCCTGCCGGTACCTGCAGCTTGATGTAACCGATTATCTTCTTTGCCATGAAGGCTCCTGATCAAAGTGAGTCGTAACGCGCGTTCATGCGTCCGAAGGACGTACTACTTGCGCTCCTCGTTGCCGCCGAACTACCGAATCCAGCCGCGGCGGCGCGGCCTCGAAAACCTAGGCCTTTTCGACCTGTGCAAATTCCAGTTCCACCGGCGTGGCGCGACCGAAGATGGTCACGGAGACACGCAGGCGGCTCTTTTCGTAATTGACTTCTTCGACGTTGCCGTTGAAATCGGTGAACGGACCTTCCTTGATGCGCACCATCTCGCCAACCTCGAACAGCACCTTGGGCCGCGGCTTTTCGACGCCGTCCTGCACCTGCTGCATGATCTTGTTGACCTCCTTTTCGGAGATCGGGGTCGGTTTGGTGGACGTTCCGCCAACGAAACCCGTGACCTTGGGCGTGCTCTTGACGAGGTGCCAGGAATCGTCGTCCATGTCCATCTCGACCAGAACGTAGCCGGGGAAGAATTTCCGTTCGGAAATGCTTTTCTGGCCGTTCTTCATCTCGATAACTTCCTCGACAGGAACCAGCACCTGACCGAACTTGTCCTGCATCGACGCGCGGGCTATGCGCTCGACCAGCGCGCGCTGAACCGATTTCTCGAAACCGGAATAGGCGTGAACGACGTACCAGCGTTTTGTCATGATTTTTTCCAGCCCAGAACCAGGTCGTAGAGCACCCATTCGAGGGTCTTGTCGGTCATCCAAAGCACGATGGCCATGGTCAGCACGAACGCAAACACGATACCCGTGGTCTGCAATGTTTCCTTGCGCGACGGCCAGACGACCTTCTTCGTCTCAACCACGGTTTCCTGGCTGAACTCGAAGAAACGCTGTCCCGGTGCGGTAAACCAGGCGACCGCGATTCCCGCAGCCAAACCGGCGAGCACCGACAGTACGCGCAAAATCATCGGCTGGTCGCCGAGGAGGTAGAACCCGGCCACGCCGGCGGCCAACAACAACAACGCCAGCAGGAACTTCAGTTTATCGGCCATAAAGTATTCAGTTATTGCGCAATTGCTTCAAATCAGTGGCAGGGGCGGAGGGAATCGAACCCCCAACCTGCGGTTTTGGAGACCGCCGCTCTGCCAATTGAGCTACACCCCTGCAGCAGAGACTGCAGGGCGACACCTCGTTGCCGAAGTGCCGCCCACTTGCTAAAGCTGCGCGTTGTTATTCGATGACCTTGGCAACGACACCGGCGCCGACGGTACGACCGCCTTCGCGAATGGCGAAACGCAGACCTTCTTCCATGGCGATCGGGGCGATCAGGCGCACCGTCATCGCCACGTTGTCCCCCGGCATCACCATCTCGGTCCCGGCCGGCAGTTCGATGCTGCCCGTGACGTCGGTGGTGCGGAAGTAGAACTGCGGGCGATAGCCGTTGAAGAACGGGGTGTGACGACCACCTTCGTCCTTCGACAGGATGTACACCTCGGAGGTGAAGTGGGTGTGCGGGGTGATGCTGCCCGGCTTGGCCAGCACCTGGCCACGCTCGACTTCTTCACGCTTGGTGCCGCGCAGCAGCACGCCGACGTTGTCACCGGCCTGGCCCTGGTCCAGCAGCTTCCGGAACATTTCAACGCCGGTGCAGGTGGTCTTGGTGGTGGGGCGGATGCCGACGATTTCGATTTCTTCGCCAACCTTGACGACGCCGCGTTCGACACGGCCCGTCACGACGGTGCCGCGACCGGAGATCGAGAAGACGTCTTCGATGGGCATCAGGAAGGGCTTGTCGATGGCGCGCTCGGGCGTCGGGATGTAGCTGTCCAGGGCGTCGGCCAGGGCCATGATGGCCATTTCGCCCAGTTCACCCTTGTCGCCTTCGAGGGCCTTGAGGGCGGAACCCTTGACGATCGGGATGTCGTCACCCGGGAAGTCGTACTTGCTGAGCAGTTCGCGCAGTTCCATTTCGACGAGTTCGAGCAGTTCGGCGTCGTCAACCATGTCGCACTTGTTCATGAACACGACCATGTAGGGCACGCCAACCTGGCGGGCCAGCAGGATGTGTTCGCGGGTCTGCGGCATGGGGCCGTCGGCGGCGGAACAGACCAGGATGGCGCCGTCCATTTGCGCGGCGCCGGTGATCATGTTCTTGACGTAGTCGGCGTGGCCCGGGCAGTCAACGTGGGCGTAGTGACGGTTCTTGGTTTCGTATTCGACGTGCGCGGTGTTGATCGTGATGCCGCGTGCCTTTTCTTCCGGCGCCGCATCAATCTGGTCGTAGGCCTTCGCCTCGCCACCAAACTTCGACGACAGCACCGTCGTGATCGCCGCCGTCAATGTCGTCTTGCCATGGTCTACGTGACCAATCGTCCCCACGTTCACGTGCGGCTTCGTACGCTCAAATTTGCCTTTTGCCATGTCGCACCCCAACAAATAAACAATCACTAGAAAATGGTGCCCTTGGCGTGGATCGAACACGCGACCTCTCCCTTACCAAGGGAGTGCTCTACCACTGAGCTACAAGGGCTGAAACCTTCAACTGCCTTAACACTTGCCAAACCTGGAGCGGCGAGCGGGAATCGAACCCGCGTAATCAGCTTGGAAGGCTGATGTTCTACCATTGAACTACCGCCGCCCGCCCTACTTGTCCGCTTACCGCTTTGAAACCACGACAATTTCCAAAATCCGCTGGTGGAGGGGGAAGGATTCGAACCTTCGAAGGCAGAGCCGTCAGATTTACAGTCTGATCCCTTTGACCGCTCGGGAACCCCTCCAGCTGAACCCGTGATTATCTCCACATTCGGCCGGTCCGTCAAGGAGAAAGTCAGACATCGGAAAATTCTCGTCTTCCGGCGCTCCGAAAGAGGCAGAAGCGCTGATCGGCATCGCGTCGCCTACCGCCACCGAAGGCAGTAACGACGCCAGAAGCGCGGCGTACAATCCATCGACGCCCCCAGCCGGAGATCGCCATGAATGCACCATCCGAGCGCCCCCCGCTTCCGCCGGAACTGTCCGACAGCCTCGCAAAACGCTTCGGTCCCCGCTTTTCGGTCGCCACGGCGGTTCGCCTCCACCACGGCAAGGACGAGTCCTCGCATCCGCCGATGCCCCCGGATGCCGTGGTATTCGCCGAGTCGACCGAGGAAGTCGCAGCAATCGTCGAACTGTGCCACCGCCACCGCACGCCGGTCATTGCATTCGGCACCGGCACCTCGCTCGAAGGTCACTTGCTGGCGATTCAGGGCGGCGTCTGCATCGACCTTTCGGCCATGAACGCGGTCGTCGCCGTGCGCCAGGAGGATCTCGATGCAACGGTTCAATGCGGCGTGACGCGCAAGGCGCTCAATGCCGCGCTGAACGGCAGCGGCCTGTTCTTCCCCATCGACCCCGGTGCGGATGCCAGCCTCGGCGGCATGGCGGCGACCCGAGCGTCAGGAACCAATGCCGTGCGCTACGGCACGATGCGCGAGAACGTTCTTGGGATGACGGTGGTCCTGCCCGACGGACGCATCCTCAAGACCGGCGGCCGCGCCCGCAAATCGGCCGCGGGTTACGACCTGACCCGCCTCATGATCGGCTCCGAGGGCACGCTCGGCATCATCACGGAACTGACGGTAAAGCTCTATCCCGTTCCCGAGGCCATTTCCAGCGCGGTCTGCACCTTCCCGACGCTCGCGGCGGCGGTGCGAACCGTGATCCAGACCATACAGCTCGGTGTTCCGGTGGCGCGCATCGAACTGCTGGACGCGCTGGCGATCACCGCGATCAATCGCCACAGCCGGACCACGTTGCGCGAGGCGCCGACGCTGTTCTTCGAGTTCCACGGCTCGCCGACCGGCGTCAAGGAGCAGGCGGAAACGGTGCAGGAGCTTGCGACCGAGCAAGGCGGGCAGGATTTCGAATGGGCGACGCGCCCGGAAGACCGCAGCCGCCTGTGGCAGGCGCGGCACGACGCGTATTACGCCGGGCTAGGGCTCAAGCCGGGCTGCCGGGCGCTCACCACCGACGTCTGCGTGCCGATCTCGCGCCTCGCCGACTGCGTCGCGGAAACCTTCGCCGACCTCGATGCCGAGGCCGCCGACCTGCAGGGGCCGCTGGTCGGGCACGTCGGCGACGGCAATTTCCACATCATGCTGCTGACCGATCCCGAAAAGCCCGAGGACCAGGCGCGCGCCAAGGGCTTCGCCTCGCGCCTGGCCAAGCGGGCGATACGCATGGACGGCACCTGCACCGGAGAACATGGCATCGGCATCGGCAAGCAGCCCTACATGGCGCTGGAGCACGGCGATGTGGCCATCGACCTGATGCGCGCCATCAAGCGCGCCATCGACCCCGACAACATCCTGAATCCCGGCAAGATCCTGCCGCCCGCATGAACGCGCCGCTGCGCAACATCACGCTGGAAGACAAATACGCGCTAAGCGCCGGCCGGGTGTTCCTCACCGGAACCCAGGCGCTGGTGCGCCTTCTTTTGCTGCAACACCAGCGCGACGCGCTGGCCGGCCTCAACACCGGCGGCTATGTCAGCGGCTACCGCGGTTCGCCGCTGGGCGGGCTCGACCAGGCGCTGTGGAAAGCCAGGCCGCATCTGGCGCAGAACAACGTGGTGTTCCAGCCCGGCGTCAATGAGGACCTCGCCGCCACGGCGCTGTGGGGCACGCAGCAGGTCAACCTGTCGCCCGGCGCGAAACATGACGGCGTGTTCGGCATGTGGTACGGCAAGGGACCGGGCGTCGACCGCTGCGGCGATGTCTTCAAGCACGCCAACTCGGCCGGCACCTGGAAGCACGGCGGCATACTGGCGGTAGCCGGCGACGACCATGCCGCGCGCTCGTCCACCGTCGCGCACCAGTCGGAGCACGCCTTCAAGGCGGCAATGATGCCGGTGCTGGTGCCGGCCGGCGTCCAGGACTACCTCGACCTCGGCCTGCACGGCTGGGCCATGAGCCGCTACTCGGGCTGCTGGGTCGGTTTCAAGGCGGTGGCCGATACGGTCGAATCCTCGGCCTCGGTGGATATCTCGCCCGACCGCGTGAGGATCGTCCTGCCCGACGACTATGCATTGCCAGCGCAAGGCCTCAACATCCGCTGGCCGGACGACCGCCTGCTGCAGGAAGCGCGCCTGCTCGACCACAAGCTCTACGCGGCGCTGGCCTACTGCCGCGCCAACCGGCTCAACCAGGTCGTGATCGACGCGCCCAACCCCACGCCTGGGCATCATCACCACCGGCAAGTCCTACCTCGACGTGCGCCAGGCCTTCGATGACCTCGGCATCGACGATGCGCTCGCCGCGGAGATCGGCATCCGCCTCTACAAGGTCGGCATGGTCTGGCCGCTGGAGTCCGACGGCGTGCGCCGCTTCGCCGAAGGCCTCGAGGAAATCCTGGTGGTCGAGGAAAAACGGCAACTGATCGAATACCAGTTGAAGGAAGAACTCTACAACTGGCGCGAGGACGTCCGTCCGCGCGTGATCGGCAAGTTCGACGAACAGGGCGAGTGGGCGCTGCCCAACGGTCGCTGGCTGCTGCCCGCCTCCGGCGAACTGTCACCGGCGCAGATCGCGCGCGTCATCGCCGATCGCATCGGCCGCCATTTCACCTCGCCACGCATCCGCGAGCGGCTGGCCTTGCTGCAGGCCAAGGAAGCCTCCGCCGCTCCCGCGATACAGGTTGCACGGACTCCCTACTTCTGCCCCGGCTGCCCGCACAACACCTCCACCTGCGTGCCCGAAGGCTCGCGCGCGCTGGCGGGCATCGGCTGCCATTTCATGGCGCTGTGGATGAACCGCAGCACGACCACTTACTCGCACATGGGCGGCGAAGGCGCGGCCTGGATGGGCCAGGCGCCGTTCACGGAACAACGCCACGTCTTCGTCAATCTCGGCGACGGCACCTACTTCCACTCCGGCTCGCTCGCGGTGCGCGCGGCAGTGGCGGCCTTCAACGGCTCGCCGCTGGCGCAGGAACAAAAGAAGGGGGTCACCTACAAGATCCTCTACAACGATGCGGTCGCCATGACCGGCGGCCAGCCGGTCGACGGCAACCTGACCGTGCCGCAGATCGCCCACCAGTTGCATGCCGAAGGCGTGCATCACGTCGTCGTCGTCACCGACGGCACTGCGCGCGCCTACGGCCACCCCGACCTGCCGCACGGCGTGCCGATCCGCCATCGCGACGAGCTGGACGCGATCCAGCGCGACATGCGCGAATGTCCCGGCGTCTCCGCCATCATCTACGACCAGACCTGCGCCGCGGAAAAGCGCCGGCGCCGCAAGCGCGGCAAGATGATCGACCCGCCGCGCCGCCTGTACATCAACGAAGCCGTCTGCGAAGGCTGCGGCGATTGCGGCGTGCAGTCCAACTGCCTCGCCGTGGTGCCGGTCGAAACCGAGTTCGGGCGCAAGCGCGCGATCGACCAGTCCGCCTGCAACAAGGACTATTCCTGCGAAAAGGGCTTCTGCCCCAGTTTCGTTTCGGTGGTCGGCGGCAGCGTCAGGAAGGGCCGCGGCGTGGCCGGTTCCGGGGCGGCGGCCGATTCCTTCGCCGTGCCGCCGGCGCCGACTCTTGCCGCCACGGCAACGCCCTACGACATCCTCATCACCGGCGTCGGCGGCACCGGCGTCGTGACCCTCGGCGCCCTGATCGGCATGGCGGCGCACATCGACGGCAAGGGCGTCACCGTGCTCGACATGACCGGCCTCGCGCAAAAGGGCGGCGCAGTGTTCTCGCACGTGCGCATCTGCGACGATCCCGACGCCATCCACGCCGTGCGCGTCGCCACCGGCGAAGCCGACGCGGTGATCGGCGGCGACGTCATCGTCACGGCCTCGCCCGACGCCCTGACCCGGATGCAGAGCGGGCGGACGCGCGTGGTGGTGAATTGCGCGGCGACGCCGACCGCGGATTTCACCCGCAATCCAGACTGGCAGTTTCCCCTCGAGCGCATGCAGGGCCTGATCGGCGAGACGGTCGGCAATGGCGCGGCGCACTTCGTCGATGCCTCGGACCTCGCCCTGCGCCTGCTCGGCGACTCGATCGCCGGCAACCTGTTCCTGCTCGGTTACGCCTGGCAAAAAGGCCTGGTGCCCGTGTCGTGGGAAGCCATCGACCGCGCCATCGAGTTGAACGGCACGGCGGTGTCGATGAGCCGCGCCGCTTTCCTCTGGGGCCGCCGCGCCGCCCAGGATACGGCTGCCGTCCTGGCCCACGCCCGCCCGGAGACTGCCGTGTCGCCAGCGCCGACTCTTGAACAACTGCTTGCCAGGCGCGAAGGCTTCCTCGCCGAGTATCAGGATGCCGCCTACGCCAGCCGCTACCGCAAGCAGGTCGAGCGGGTGCGTGCCGCGGAAGCGACGCTGGGGTCGTCGCAATTCACCACCGCCGTGGCGCACAACCTGTTCAAGCTGATGGCGATCAAGGACGAATACGAGGTGGCGCGGCTGTATGCCGAGTCGGACTTCATGCAGAAGCTCGACGAGCGCTTCGAGGGCGACTTCACGCTGCGCTTCCATTTCGCGCCGCCCCTGCTCGTCCCTCCCGATCCGAATACCGGCAAGCCGCGCAAGCTGGCCTTCGGCCCCTGGATGTTCACGGCGCTGAAATGGCTGGCGAAGGGCCGGCGGCTGCGCGGCACGCGCTGGGATGTTTTCGGCCGCAGCGAGGAACGAAGGCTCGAGCGCGCGCTGCTGGCGGACTATGAAGCCGACATCGCGGCACTGCTGGGGAAACTGGAGCGCCGCATGCTCGACGACGCCGTTGCCCTGGCCGCACTGCCCGAGAAGATTCGCGGCTTCGGCCATATCAGGCGACGCAGCATCGACGGCGTTGCGGCCGAGCGCGAAGCCCTGCGCGCAAAACTCGGCATCGCCTGAGGGAAAACTGCCCGGATGACCGGCGCGATCCCGCCGGAAGAATGCGGCGATTGCCGCGCAAATTCGGACTTCAGGCACGGCGCCGATCGCCAATAATTGCCGGGAACCAGATCCCTGCCGAATGGCGGGATCGACCAGGAGTCGCGAATGGCGGAAATCGTCTGCGTCATCGGCAACAAGGGTGGGACCGGCAAGACCACGATGTCCCACATGTTGTGCCAGGGCCTCGGCCTGCTCGGGCAGAGGGCCGTCTGCGTGCTCACCGACCCCTGTCGCGAGCCGCTGGATCCGGCCGGGCGCCGATATTTGATCGCCGATGCGCGGTCGCGCGAAGCGCTGCTCAAGGTGACCGACAAGATCCGGTCGCTCAATGCCTGGATGGGCGTGATCGACGGCGGCGGCAACCGCACGGAAGCGGACCGCAACCTCTACGCCATGGCGGACCTGGTGCTGCTGCCCTTTCGCGACTCGCACGAGGATATCCGCACCGTCATCCGCGACCTGGAGATGTTTCCGCGCGCCTACGCCATTCCTTCGCAATGGCCGAGCAATGCCTGGCAGCGCGAGGCGGCGGAAAAGACCGTCGACCAGTTCCTGTCCGGCTTCGGCGACCGCATCCTGGATCCCGTGACCAGCATCTCCGCCAGCAAGTACCTGCTGCAGAAAACGATTCCCGGAAACATGCCGTCACCGCTGGCGAACGCCAGCCGCGGAATCGCACGCCAGGTGCTCGACCTGTTGAAAATCGCGATTCGCAGCGAAGTGGAACCCGCCTGAATACCGGCGGCCGCCGCTGTGTCAGTGGCGGCGGGGCTTTCGGCTGGCGAGCAAGGCGGCTTCCGAGCGATTGCTGACGCCCAGCGCCTTCATGATCGCGGAGACATGGATCTTGACGGTGCCTTCGCTGAGCCCCAGCAGTTCGCCGATCTGGCGATTGCTGCGCCCTTCGGCGAGGAGATCCATCACCCGCGATTGGGCGGCGGTCAGGCCGAAGCGCTGCGCCATGGATTTGCCGTCACCGTGGGCCGAACCGCTGCGGCTGGCCAGTTCCTGCAACTTGGCCGGCAGATAGACCTCGCCGGCCAAGACGGCGCGCAAGGCCTCGAGCAGTTCCGTGCTGGATCCCGCCTTGGAAACGAAGCCCGATGCGCCCGCCTTCATCACCCGCGATACCGTGTCGGCGTCGTCCAGAGCCGAAAGCACGACCACCGGCACGGTGGGAAAGCGCCGGCGCACAACTGGAAGGAAGGTCTGGCCGCGGGTACCGGGCAGCATCAGGTCGAGGATCATCATGTCGATGTCCTGCTTTTCGAGCACGCCGATGGCTTCGTTGGCATCCGGCACGCCGAAGGTGCGGGTGTCTTCACCGAGGTTCTTCAGCGTCGCGAGCAGGCCCTCGCGAACCAGGGCATGGTCTTCCACCACCAACAGATTGAGCATGGATTCTTCCTCGGGCCGGTTACGGATATGACAAAGGGCAGTTTAGCGCGGAACACCGCACTGCGGTAAGATCATCCCACCATTCTGGGAGCAAACATCATGAGCAGCACACCGTCCGATCCGATGGAATTCCTCAAGTCCCTCTGGGGCAACACCGGCATGCCCCTTCCGGGCCTGGTCACACCCACCCTCGACACCAACGAACTGGAAAAGCGCATCACCGACCTGAAGGCCGTGGAAGGCTGGCTCAAGACCAATCTCGGCATGCTGCAGATGACCATCCAGGGGCTGGAGATGCAGCGCGCGACGCTGTCGGCGCTGCAGGCCATCAGCCAGTCCGCAAGCAGCCCCGAAGCCCAGGCCAACCCCTTCGCCAACCCGGCGCTCTGGCCATGGAACTTCATGCAAAACGCAGGGCAGGCCGCGGCCACCGAAACTGCCGCTCCTGCGGAAGCGGCGGATGCAGACGCGGCAAAGTCCAAGGAAAAGAAGAAGTAATGCCTGGTTCGCCGGCCCCGTTGCGGGCCGGCGTCAGCGCAGCCCCAGCCAGAGCGGGATGCTGAGCATGCTTGCGAGCGTTCCCGCCGAGATGAGCCAGGCAACCCGTGCGCCATCGCCGCCCATGCGCTGGGCCAGGATGTAGGCCGAGCTCGCCGCCGGCAGGGCGGCGAAGACCAGCGCGACGTCGGCGTGCAGGCCGCTCAATCCAAACGCGCGAATCAGCAGGAGGGCAATTGCCGGCATCGCCACCAGCTTGACCAGCAGAACATAGGCCGCCGCGGCATGCGTCGCCGTGCCACCAGCGCCGACTATTCGCAATCCGGCGCCGACAGCCAACAGGCCGAGCACGACGGCCGCGTCGCCCAGCCGGCCGAGGAACTTCGCCAGTACCGCCGGCAATTCCAGGCCGCCCAAGTTCGCCGCCATGCCCGCCAGCGTGGCAAGGATCAGGGGATTGCGGGCGAGTTCGCGCCACACGCCGGCTTCGCCATGGCGCGCCAGCATCCATACCGCAGCGAGATTCGCTGGCGGCACCATGAGGCCGATGACGATGCCCATCGCGGCGATTCCGGGAATGCCATACAGCGTGCCGGCAACCGCGAGTCCGATATAAGAATTAAATCGAAAGGCGCACTGGTATTGCGAGGCAAACGAGACCGGCGTGATGGCGAACAGTCGCGCCGCGAGTCCGAGCAGCATGGCCCCACCCATCGCCGCCCCGGCCACGGCCAGCATCGGTGCCGCCGCCGACCACTCAATGCGCGCCTTGAGCAGGCCGCCGAACAGCAGGGCCGGGAACAGCACGTAGTAGACCAGCTTCTCCAGGCCGCTCCAGAAATGGTCGCCCAGGTGCAGGATGCGACGCAGTGCCGCGCCGAGCAGGATCAGGGCAAAGTCGGGAAGGAGTGCAAGGGCAAGTGCGGCGTCGACGGGCATCGTTGCCCTAGATTACCTTGGCCTCGCGCAGTGCGCCGATCTCGGCGGCGGAAAATCCGGCGGTGGCAAGCACCGCCTCGCTGTCGGCCCCGGCCGCAGGCGCCGGTTCCCCGTCCGTCCAAGGCCAGGCCGAAAGCTTGAAGGGCGGTGCGTACTGCTTGACGCCACCGATCTCGACCACCATTTCGCGGGCCTGGAGCTGCGGGTGCCGCAGCGCCTCGTCGACGCGCAGTATCGGCGTCACACAGCAATCCGCGGCGGCGAAGATCGGTTCCCAATGCGCCATGGGTTGCGAGGCCAGCAAGGCGGCGAGTTCCGCTTTCACCTCGCGGCCCTTGACGCCCGTGGCCAGCCCAAATGGCGCCAGGTCGGCACGGCCGATCGCCGCGCACATCGCCTGCCAGAACTTGGGTTCGAGGGCGCCGACCGCCAGGTAGCGGCCATCGGCCGTGCGATACACGCCATAGCAGGGCACGCCGCCGGTCAGCAGGTCGGCGCCGCGCGGTGCCGGTTTGCCGAAGACCTGGGTGGCCACCAGCGGGAAGATGTTGTGCGCCAGGACGGCATCGGTCATCGCCACATCGACGTGGCTGCCCTGCCCCATGGCCTTGGCACCGATCACCGCAGCAAGGACCCCGAGCAGTGGAGTAAGCGCACCCCCCAGCAGGTCGCCGACCTGCAGGTTGGGGATCGCCGGCGGTCCGCTTATCTCGCCATCGTGGCTGCCGATCTGGTCGAGCAGGCCGGCGGTCGCCAGGTAGTTGATGTCATGGCCGGCATGCTCGGCCCATGGGCCGGTCTGGCCGTAGCCGGTAATGGCGCAATAGACGATGCGCGGGTTGATTGCCTTCACCGCCGCGTAGCCGATTCCCAGCTTGTCCACCACGCCGGGACGGAAGCTCTCGAAGATCACGTCGGCGTTCTTCGCCAGACGCAGGAAGGCGTCGACTCCGGCGGCTTGCTTGAGGTCGAGGCGCAGGCTTCTCTTGTTGCGGTTGACCATGCGGAAGAAGACGCTGTCACCCGAACCACCACCGGCGCGCTCGCCGGGTCCCATGGCGCGGGCATAGTCGCCGGCGCCGGTATCCTCGATCTTGACGACCTCGGCGCCGAGGTCGGCCAGGTGCATGGTCGCCACCGGCCCCGGCAACAGGCGCGTCAGGTCAAGGACGCGCAGGCCCGCCAGCGGCCCGCGCGGCTCAGTCATATTTGCGATCGTCAGAGATCACCTTGCCGTCGTTGGCCAGGCTGCCGACGGCGACCAGCGCCACTTCGGCACGCAGTTTGGTGATGTCGCGCACGCTTTCGGCGATGGCCTTGCCGAGCTCGCCACCCGGCGCCGCCACTTCGCAATTGAGCGTCATCAGGTCGGTGCTGTCGGGATTGGTCACCACCAGGCGCGCCTTCGCGATTTCGGGATGGCGCTTGACCACCGCCGCCACCTGTTCGGGATGCACGAACATGCCCTTGATCTTGGTGGTCTGGTCGGCGCGGCCCATCCAGCCCTTGATGCGCATGTTGGTGCGGCCGCAAGGCGAAACGCCCGGCAGGAAGGCCGAGAGATCGCCGGTGCCGAAGCGGATCAGCGGATAGTCGCTGTTGAAGGTGGTGACCACGACTTCGCCGACCTCGCCTTCCGCCACCGGATCGCCGGTGCCGGGACGCACGATCTCGACGATGACGCCCTCATCGACGACCAGGCCCTGGCGCGCCTCGGTTTCGTAGGCGATGACGCCGAGTTCTGCCGTGGCATAGGCCTGGTAGCCGGCAATGCCGCGCGCCAGCAGCGCGTCGCGCACCGGCGGCAGGAAGGCTTCGCCCGACACCAGCGCCTTGGTCAGCGAGGGCAGCTTGATGCCGAGCTCGTCGGCCTTCTCCAGCAGGATGCGCAGGAAGGACGGCGTGCCGACATAGCCGTTCGGCTGCAGGTCGGCCATCGCCGCCACCTGCTGTTCGGTCTGGCCGACACCGGCCGGAAACACGGTGCAGCCCAGCGCCTGCGCGCCGGCTTCGAGGATCCAGGCGCCCGGCGTCATGTGATAGGAAAAGCTGTTGTGCACCAGGTCGCCGGAACGGAATCCCGCGGCGTAAAGCGCGCGCGCAGTGCGCCAGTAGTCCGCGCTACGCCCTTCGGGTTCGTAAATCGGACCCGGCGAGGAAAACACGCGGCCCAATCGACCCCAGCCGCCGGCGGACAAGCCGCCGAAGGGCCGGTGCTGCTTCTGTAATTCGATCAGGTCGCTCTTGCGCACCACGGGCAGCGCGGCCAGCGCGGCGACCGAAGTGATCGTCGCAGCATCGAAACCCTTCAGAGTCTCGGCGAAGTAGGCTGTGTTGGTTTTAGCGTGCGCAATCTGCTGCGGCAGCCGTGTCGCCAGCGCCGACTTTCGTTCGTCGGGGCTGCGGGTTTCGAGGGCGTCAAAATACTTCGACATGTCACGGTGCTCCGAGGGTGGGTGAGGCCGCAAAGCGCGTCGCAGGGCAAGGCGCGAGGTGGCGCCGTTTAGCAGAGCTAAACAAGCCGCCGAGCAACGCCGCCATGCGGCGCGATCTGCGGCCGATCAAGCGAGCCAGCGTTTGCGGCGGCGATAGTGCTTGGCTTCGCGAAAGCTCTTGCGCTCGCCCGAGGAAATGCCGAGGTAGAACTCCTTGACGTCCTCGTTGTTGGCCAGTTCCGACGCGGCGCCTTCCATCACGACGCGGCCGTTTTCGAGGATGTAGCCGAAGTCGGCATAGCGCAGGGCCATGTTGGTGTTCTGCTCGGCCAGCAGGAAGGTGACCTTCTCGCGCTGGTTGAGGTCCTTGACGATGCCGAACACCTCATCGACGATCTGCGGCGCGAGGCCCATCGAGGGTTCGTCCAGCAACACCATGGTCGGGTTCGCCATCAGCGCGCGGCCGATGGCGCACATCTGCTGCTCGCCGCCCGAGGTGTAGGCGGCCTGGCTGGTGCGCCGCGTCTTCAGGCGGGGGAAATAGTTGTAGACCTTCTCCAGCGTCTGCGCCACGGCGGCCTTGCCGTCGGTACGCGTGTAGCTGCCGGTCATCAGGTTTTCTTCGATGGTCAGGTGGCCGAAACAGTGGCGGCCCTCCATGACCTGGACCACGCCGCGCTTGACCAGGTCGGCCGGAGTCAGCGCTTCGATGCGCTCGCCGCGGCACTCGATCGAGCCCTTGGTCACTTCGCCGCGTTCGCCGTGCAGCAGGTTGCTCACGGCACGCAGGGTGGTGGTCTTGCCGGCGCCGTTGCCGCCCAGCAGGGCGACAATGCTGCCGTCGGGCACGGACAGCGATACGCCCTTGAGCACGAGGATCACGTGGTTGTAGATCACCTCGATGCTGTTGACGTTGAGAAGGATGTTGGCGGTAGTCATGTGCTCTTTCAGAGAACAGGAAGCAGAGGGCAGGGAACGGCAAACCGTCCCCTGCCGCCCGGTTCAGCTTATTTCTTGCAGTCTTCCGGAGTGCGCGGCTTGATCTTCTTCTCTTCCGCGTACTTGGCCGAGGTCAACATCACCAGCGGACGCAGGACCTTCTCGTCGCCCTGGTACCAGTCGGAGGTGAAGTTCCACTTCTTGCCGTCCCAGGTGTGGATGCGCGCCCAGGCCGAACCCATGTGGTCGAGGCAGGAAGTCTGCACCGGACGCATCACGCCGGCCAGGCCCATCCCGTCGAGCGCCTTCTGGTCGAGGTTGAGGTTCTCCAGGCCCCAGCGCATCTGCTCGCCGGTAATGCGCTTGCCCTTGCCGTAACGGCTCTGGGCGACGCGCACGGCCTCGACCTGCAGCATCGAGGAAATCAGGCCGCGCATGTAAAGCACCTGGCCGACTTCTTCCTTGGGACCGGTACCCTGGCCCTTGGCGTGCAGCTTCTCGAGGATTTCCTTGACCACCTTGGAGTTCGGCTCGGCGCCGTGCTGCATGGCCAGTGCGTTGTAGCCCTTGGCTCCGTCGCCGACGTCCTTGACATCCGGTTCGGCGCCGGACCACCACACGCCATACATCTTCTCGCGCGGGTAACCGGTGGCCTGGGCTTCCTTGATCGAGGTCGAATTCATCACGCCCCAGCCCCAGAGGAAGACATAGTCAGGCTTGCTCTGGCGGATCTGCAGCCAGGTGGCCTTCTGCTCGACACCGGGGTGCGCCACCGGCAGCAACTGGACATCAAAACCATGCATCTTGGCGCGTTCCTGCAGCAGGGCGATCGGCTCCTTGCCGTAAGGGCTGTCGTGATAGACCAGGGCGATCTTCTTGCCCTTGAGCTTGTCGAGGCCGCCTTCCTTCTTGCCGATGTGCTGCACCAGCACGTCGGCACCCATCCAGTAGGTGCCGACCAGCGGGAAGTTCCAGCCGAACACGGCGCCGTTCTGCGACTCGCTGCGACCGTAACCTGCGGTGATGACGGGAATCTTGTCAACCGGGGCCTTTTCCGTCAGGGCGAAGGTGATGCCGGTGGACAGCGGTTGCACCGCCGTAGCGCCACCATGCTTGCCCTTCAGTCGCTCATAGCACTCGACACCGCGATCGGTGGCATAGCCGGTTTCGCATTCTTCCCAAATCATCTTGACGCCATTGACGCCACCGCGGACATTGGTCAGCTTCATGTAATCGACGAAGCCATTGGCCCAGGGCGTGCCATTGGGGGCATAGGCGCCGGTGCGGTAGGCCAGCACCGGGAAGAACTGCTCTTCGGCCGCAAAAGCCGGGGTTGTGAATACTGCGGAAAGTCCGACCGCAGCAAGCGATGCGGCAATGGCGAGTTTGCGTAGTTTCATGTTGTCTCCTCTTTGGATGAATGGGTGTTACACGTGCATTGAACCTGATTGATCCGGATCCTGCCGCGACGTTCAGTGCGGGAAGGGCCACAAGCGCAGCTTTTCGCGACCCGTGGCCCACAGGCGCGCGATTCCATGCGGCTCGACGATCAGGAAAAAGACGATCAGCGAACCGAAGATGATGAACTCGACGTGGGAAACCAGCGCAATCGATACCTCCAGCCCAAACAGGCTACCTACCAGCGGCAGCATCTGGTTGAGAAAGATCGGCAGGATGACGATGAAGGCGGCGCCAAAGAAGCTGCCGGAAATCGCCCCCATGCCGCCGATGATGACCATGAACAGCAACTGCAGCGAGCGGTCGATCGAAAATGCCGCCGGCTCCCAGGACCCGAGATTGACGAACCCCCACAAGGCTCCGGCGACCCCCAGGTAGAAGGAGCTGACCGCGAAGGCGGTGAGTTTGGAATACATCGGGCGAATGCCGATCACGGTGGCCGCCACGTCCATGTCGCGAATCGCCATCCACTGCCGGCCCATGTTTCCGCGCACAAGGTTCTTCGCCATGAGGCTGAACACCACCAGGATGCCTAGACAGAACAGGTACTTGTCGGTCGGCGAATTGATGGTCCAGCCGAACAGGCTGATGTCGGGCACCGAGACCGACCCGGACGACGAGTCGTTGGTAAACCACCTGATGCGCAGGAAGGCCCAGTCACAGAAGAACTGCGCCGCCAGCGTCGCCACGGCGAGGTAGAGTCCTCGCACGCGAAGGCTCGGTACGCCGAACACGATGCCAACGGCGGCGGCCATCAGTCCGCCGAGCAGGATCGAGGCCAGCGCCGGCATTCCATCGATGCGAATCATGAAGTTGTAGGCAGCATAGGCGCCGACCGCCATCGACGCCCCGGCACCGAGCGTGATCTGCCCACAATAGCCGACCAGGATATTCACGCCCAGAGCCGCCAGCGACAGGATCAGGAAGGGCACGAGAATGGCGCGGAACATGTACTCGTCGACCAGCATCGGCACGCCGACGAAGGCAAAGACCACTAGTGCAAGAATCGCCCAGCGGTCCTGCGGAATGGCGAATACCTGCTGGTCCGCCTTGTACGAAGTCTTGAATTGACCGTTTTCTCTATAGAACATTTAGTTGTCGTCCCTTGGGTCAGACACGATCAATGATCTTCTCGCCGAACAGCCCTTGCGGCCTGAACAGGAGGAAGACCAGTGCCAGCATGTAGGCAAACCAGATCTCGATGCCACCCCCCACATAGGGGCCGAGAAAGACCTCTGACAGCTTTTCTCCCACGCCAATGATCAGGCCGCCGATGATGGCGCCAGGCACCGAGGTCAGTCCGCCGAGGATCACCACCGGCAAGGCACGCAAGGCGATGGTCGACAGGGAGAACTGGACGCCGAGCTTGGAGCCCCAGATGATGCCGGCCACCA
The DNA here is from genome assembly GCA_016716965.1 of Sulfuritalea sp. Lineage (GTDB taxonomy): Bacteria > Pseudomonadota > Gammaproteobacteria > Burkholderiales > Rhodocyclaceae > Sulfuritalea. The sequence goes on from JADJUP010000055.1 coordinate 29,201, forward strand.
GTGCCGTGATGCCGGCGACGCACCAGACGATGACCCAGATCCGGTCCAGCGGAATGCCGATCGACTGCGCCGCCTGGTGGTCGTCGGCCACCGCGCGCAGGGCACGGCCGGTGGCCGTCTTCTGGAAGAAGATCGACAGCGAGATCACCAGCAGCGCCGCGATAAGCGCGGCGATGAAGTCCTCCTTGTTGATCAGGATGCCCCCCTCGAACACGCTTTCCAGCATCATCACGGGTTCCTTGGGCATGCCGACATCGATCTTGTAGATGTCGCTGCCGAAGATGGTCTGGCCAATCCCGTCAAGCACGTAGGCGATGCCCAGCGTCGCCATCAGCAGGGTGGCGCCGTCCTGATTGACCAGGTAGCGCAAGGCCAGGCGCTCGATCAGCCAGGCGACAACGAACATGATCACCACCGAGACGGCGAAGGCCAGCAGATTGGCGACGAACAGGTTCTCCATGCCCAGCCAGTCCGGAATCCATTCGGAGAAGCGCGCCATCGCCAGCGCGGCGAACAACACCATCGCGCCCTGGGCGAAATTGAACACGCCGGACGCCTTGAAGATCAGCACGAAGCCCAGCGCCACGAGCGAGTACAACATGCCGCTCATCAGGCCGCCAAGCCAGGGTTTCCAGGAAAAATGCCATGGTTCAGGATCCTCAGTGGCTGGCGCCGAGATAGGCGCTGATGACATCAGGATTGGCGCGGACCTCGTCGGGCGTGCCGTCACCGATCTTCTTGCCGTAGTCGAGCACCACGACGCGGTCGGATATGTCCATCACCACGCCCATGTCGTGCTCGATCAGAACGACGGTGGTGCCGAACTGGTCATTGACGTCGAGGATGAAGCGGCACATGTCCTGCTTTTCCTCGACGTTCATGCCGGCCATCGGCTCGTCGAGCAGCAGGATCTGCGGCTCCATGGCCAGGGCGCGCGCCAGGTCGACGCGCTTTTGCAGGCCGTAGGGCAGGCGCCCGACCGGCGTCTTGCGGATGTGCTGGATTTCGAGGAAGTCGATGATCTCCTCGACCTTGGCGCGATGCTCGAGTTCCTCGCGCTGTGCCGGCCCGAACCAGAAGGCCTGCTGCAGCATGTTGGCCTTCATTTTCAGGTTGCGCCCGGTCATGATGTTGTCCAGCACCGACATGCCCTTGAACAGCGCAATATTCTGGAATGTCCGCGCCAGGCCGGCTTTCGCCGCGCCATAGGAATCCATGTTGGCATGGTGCTGGCCGCGAAAGATGATCTCGCCTTGCTGCGGCGTGTACACCCCGTTGATCACGTTCAGCATCGAACTCTTGCCGGCACCATTGGGCCCGATGATCGCGCGAATTTCATGCTCCAGGACGTTGAATGAGATGTCCTGCAAGGCCTTGACGCCCCCGAAACTGAGGCTGATGTTCTTGAGGTCGAGGATGACCTCACCGATTTTTCTTCCGCTCATCAGGCTGCCTTCTTCATTACGGGAAAGGTCTTCACGTCGCAGATTTTCAGATCGGCCGCCACCTTGCCGGTGCGCCCGTCCTCGAACTTGACCTGGGTTTCGATGAACTGCGTAGCGTTGCCGGAATACAGGGCATCGATCAGCACGGCATACTTTTCACCGACGAAGCGGCGCCGCACCTGGCGCGTGCGGGTCAGTTCGTCGTCATCCGGATCAAGCTCCTTGTGCAGCACCAGGAAGCGATGGATCTGCGTCTCGGCCACCATCGCGTCATGCGACAGGTCGGCGTTGACCTGCTCGACGCACTCGCGGATCAGCTCCAGGACCTCCGGCTTGCCGGCCAGGTCGGTATAGCCGGAATAGGGCAGCCCGCGCCGCTCGGCCCAGTTGCCGACCGCACCCATGTCGATATTGATGAAGGCGCAGACCATGTCGCGGTCGTGGCCGAAGCAGACCGCCTCCTTGATGTGCGGGAAGAACTTGAGCTTGTTCTCGATGTAGTTGGGCGCGAAGATCGCCGCGTTGGAAAGCTTGCCGACGTCCTTGGCACGGTCGATGATCTTGAGGTGGCCGTCCTCGTCGAAGAAACCGGCATCGCCGGTATGGAACCAGCCGTCGGCATCGATCACCTCGGCCGTCGCGTCGGGCCGCTTGTAGTATTCCTTGAGCAGCAGCTTGCCGCGCACCAGCACTTCGCCGCCATCGGAGATTTTCACCTCGACGCCGGGCGCCGGCTTGCCGACGCTGTCGAACTTGATCTCGCGGTCCGGCTGCAGGCAAACCGCGGCACAGGTCTCCGTAGCGGCATAGAGCTGCTTGAGATTGACGCCGATCGAGCGATAGAAGCGGAACAGGTCAGGACCGATGGCGGCGCCGGCCGTGTAGGCGACGCGGATCCGGCTCATGCCCAGTACATTGCGCAGCGGCCCGTAGATCATCACATTGCCCAGGGCATAAAGCAAGCGGTCCGAGCCGGAGACCGTCTGTTTGCCGTCGAGAATATCGGCGCCGCAGCGCTTGGCCACGGCCATGAAGTAGTGGAACATGCCGCGCTTCAGCGCGCCGGCATCCTCCATGCGGATCATCACCGTGGTCAGCAGGTTCTCGAACACGCGCGGCGGGGCGAAGTAATAGGTCGGCCCGATCTCGCGCAGGTCGGTCATCACCGTGTCGCCGGATTCGGGGCAGTTGATGGTGAAGCCGGCCACCATGGCCTGCGCATAGGAAAACAGGTGGTCGCCGACCCAGGCCATCGGCAGGTAGGACAGGATGTCCTCCTGGTCGGTCAGGTGATCGAAGCCGACGCCGCTTTGCGCCGCGGCGATGAAGGTCTCGTGGGTCTGGCAGACGCCCTTCGGTTTGCCCGTGGTGCCCGAGGTATAGAGCATCACCGCGACATCCTCGGCGCGGCCCTTGGCGATTTCGCCGGGAATGAAATCCGGCTGATTCGTGTCGTGGATCTTGCCCATGGCGATGACTTCATCCAGACCTTGCAGCGAAGTCTGGGTGTAGTGGCGCATGCCGCGCGGATCGTCGTACAGGATGTGCTGCAGGCCGGGGCACTGCTCCTTGATCTCGAGCAGCTTGTCGACCTGCTCCTGGTCCTCGACGATGGCGAAACGGATCGCGCCATCGGTCAGGACAAAGGCCATTTCGGTCGCCACGGCATCCTGGTACATGGGCACCGGCACGCCGCCCAGCATCTGCGCCGCGCACATCGACCAGTACAGGCGCGGGCGGTTGTCGCCGATCAGGGCCAGGTTGTCGCCGCGCTTGAAACCGAGTTCGGCCAGGCCACAGGCAATGGCGCGCACCTCCTCGGCCACCTGGCTCCAGCTCCAGGTCTGCCAGATGCCCAGATATTTCTCGCGCGTCGCCGGACGATCGCCGCGCACGGCGGCGTGATTCAGCAGCAGACGGGGAAACGTATCGAGCGGGGCCGAGCCTCGCCCCGATTGGGATGCAGCCATGCGTATTCTCTCCTCCAGCAACCAGCAATACGGGCTCGCTTTTGTCGCGACTTTTCCGTTGCAGGAATTGAGTCTAAGCGATTCCGCTGCCTATAATTGTCGCGTGCCTGACAATTGTCAAATATCCGGGATCTCGCTCGAAGAGATGCTGCGCCGCACAAGCTGGGCGCAGTCGCTGTCTGCCGCCGATTTCGCGCGTGCGCGCGAAGGTACCGTGGAACGTCCAGGTCCCGACCGGCGGCTTCGTCTGCCGCAAGGGTGAGCCGGTGGAGCATTGGCTCGGCATCATCGACGGCCTGGCCAAGATGTCGAGCGACTGGGCCACGGGCAAGACCGCCAGCTTCACCGGCATCGCCGCCGGGGGCTGGTTCGGCGAAGGCTCGATGCTCAAGGCCGAGCCGCGCCGCTACGACGTGGTCGCCCTGCGCGACAGCCGCATCGCCTGCGTGAAGCGCGAAACCTTCCACTGGCTGCTGGACAACAGCATCGCCTTCAACCGCTTCGTCATCAACCAGATCAACGAGCGGCTGGGCCTGTTCATCGGCCTGCTCGAATCGGAACGGCTGCCGGACATCGATGCCCGCGTCGCCCGCGCCCTCGCCGCCCTGTTCCATCCAGTGCTGCAGCCCGGCATCGAATCGCGCATCGCCATCTCCCAGGGCGAGATCGGCTACCTCGCCGGCGTCTCGCGCCAGCGGGTCAATCGCACCCTGCGCACGCTGGAGCAAGCCGGCTTCCTCACCGCCGAATATGGCGGCATCAGCGTGCTCGACCTCGAAGGCCTGCGCCGCTTCGCCGGCGGGGGAAACCGCCGGCCACGTCCCGCCAGCGCCGTCCGCAGGGATACCGTCTCCGGCTCAGCCGGAGACATAACTTTCAGTACTTGTAAAAGCCGCGGCCGGTCTTGCGCCCGAGGTAACCCGCGGCGACCATTTCCTTGAGCAGCGGTGCCGGACGGTACTTGGAGTCGTTGAAGCCCTCGTAGAACACATTCATCACCGCCAGCATGGTGTCGAGGCCGATCATGTCGGCCAGCGCCAGCGGACCGATGGGATGGTTGCAACCCAGCTTCATGCCGGCGTCGATCTCCTCGGCGCTGGCCAGCCCCTCCGAGCACGAAGATCGCCTCGTTGATCATCGGGCACAGGATGCGGTTCACCACGAAACCGGGGTTGTTCTTCACCGTGATCGGGCTCTTGCCCAGCGCCTTGGCCAAGGCTTCGACCGCCGCGTGCGTCTCGTCCGTAGTCTGCAGGCCGCGGATCAGTTCCACCAGCGCCATCAGCGGCACCGGATTGAAGAAATGCATGCCGATGAACTTGTCGGCGCGCCCGGTCGCGGCCGCGAGCTGGGTGATCGAAATCGACGAGGTATTGCTGGCGATGATGGTCTCCGCGCCGATCGCCGCCTCGACATCCTTGAGCAGCTTGAGCTTGAGGCCGAGGTTCTCGGTCGCCGCCTCGATCACGATATCGACGCCCTTCATGTCGGCCATCTGCGTCGTCGCGCTGATACGTGCCATCGCCGCCGCCTTCTGCTCGGCCGTCATCTTTTCCTTCTTGACCAGGCGATCGAGGCTGCCGGAAACCGTGGCGACACCCTTCTGCACCGCCGCTTCGTTGATGTCCAGCATGACCGCGTCGATGCCGACCACCGCGCAAGCCTGCGCGATGCCGTTGCCCATGGTTCCGGCACCGATGATGCCGACGGTTTTGATTGTCATTGCCTGCTCCTTTGAAATAACGTGAACGATAGATGGATTTTAGCCTGCCGCAGCAACCACGCGGCAGCATGGCGGCTCCCGCCGTCAGGGGCGCGCCGGCTCAGTGAACAACTTTCAGCGAAGTAGCCTGCCGCCGCCTGATATTGATCACCAGGACCTGACTGCCCAGCATCACGATGCTTCCGGAATGGCGATCGTTGCCGGTATCGCTGTACTCGAAACCATAGACGCGCTGGATGCGCAGCACGCCGTCGCCGTCGCGGGCGAAGCGCAAGCGCGCAATGGCGACGGTGTCGTCGAGCAGCAACAGATCCTCCGAACGACAGGCCGCCCTGGCGGCCGCTACCGCCGCCTCGCGCGCCTTGAGGCTGTCGAGCCATAGCCAGGCTGTGCCGACCAGCAGCAGCAGGCCGAGAAGATCGAGAAAGTCCATGCTCGGAGCCTAACCCAATTTTTCTTCCCGACGGCAACAGCAGGCGCGTGCGATACCAGCCCGCGCCACGGCGAGCGGTACATGTGACGCGCTATTTGGCCAAGAGATCCGCGTCGGCGGTCCATGCCGCATCCGGTCGCCAAGTCGCGGCCCAGTCCGGCAGGGCCGTCGCCGGCATCGGTCGCGCAATTCCGTGGCCTTGCGCCAGCTCGCAGCCGAGCGACAGCAGACGCGAACCGTGCGCCACGGTTTCGACGCCTTCGGCGATGATCTTGCGGCGGAAGGCGGTCGCCAGACCGATCACGCCCTTGACGATGGCCAGGTCGTCGGGGTCGTTGAGCATGTCGCGCACGAAACTCTGGTCGATCTTAATCCGGATTGCCGGCAGGCGCTTGAGGTAGGCGAGCGAGGAATAGCCGGTGCCGAAATCGTCGAGCGCGAAGCTCACGCCCAGCGCGCGGCAGGCGTGCATGCGCTCCGAAACCTGCGCCACATCCTCCAGCGCGCTGGTTTCCAGTATTTCGAGTTCGAGCTGGCCGGGCCTGACCTCGGGCCGCGCCGCCAGCATCTGCGACAGGCGCGTCACAAAATCGCCCTGCTGCAACTGGCGCGCGCCGACATTCACGCTCACCGGAATGTCCAGCCCCGACGTGTTCCAGTCGGAAATCTGGAGCAGCGCCGCCTCGATCACCCATTCGCCGAGCTCGACGCCGATCGGATGATCTTCGATGATGGGCAGGAAGTCCGCGGGCGGCAGCAGGCCGCGCGCGGGATGCTGCCAGCGGATCAGCGCCTCGGCGCCGACCACGGTGCCGGTCCTCATGTTCACCTTGGGCTGGTAGTACAGCACGAACTCCTGCGGTCGAGTGCGCGGCGGATGTGGTCCAGACTTTCGCGGCGGATGCTCACCGCCGCGTCCTGGTCGACATCGAACAGGTGGTAGCGGTTCTTGCCGGCCTGCTTGGCCTGGTACATGGCCTGGTCGGCGTGGCGCAGCAGGCTGTCGGCATCGCCATCGTCGATCGGAAACAGCGTCACGCCGAGGCTGGCCGAAACCTTCAGGACGCGGTCTCCGATCTGCGCCGGCGCCGCCGCCGCATGCAGCAAACGGACCAGGACGATTTCGCACTCCGCCACGGTGGTCAGGTCCGCCAGCACGATGACGAACTCGTCGCCGCCCGGCCGGGCCAGCGTGTCGCCTTCCCGCAACGCCTCCTTCATCCGCTGCGAAAGCGCGATCAGAAGGCCGTCGCCGGTCTCGTGGCCGTGGCTGTCGTTGACCTCCTTGAAGCCGTCGAGGTCGAGATAGACCACGGCCATCAGGGTTTCGCGCCGCCGCGCCTGGGCAATGGCCTGGTGCAGGCGGTCCGCCAGCAGTACGCGGTTGGGCAGGCCGGTCAGCGCGTCGTAATGGGCGATGTGCTCCAGTTGCTGCTGGTGCTCCTTCATCGCGGTGATGTCGGTAAACAGCGCGACGTAGTTCCGCGCAACGCCCCGGGCATCGCGCACGACGGTCACGTTGATCAGCTCGGCATACAGTTCACCATTCTTCTTGCGGTTCCACATCTCGCCGTACCAGTGGCCCTTGTCGGCCAGCGAACGCCACATTTCGGCGTAGAACTCCTTGCTCTGGCGGCCGGACTTGAGGATGCGCGGGGTCTGTCCGACAGCCTCCTCGCGGCTGTAGCCGGTGATATGGCAGAAGGTCTCGTTCACGTCGACGATGACGCCCCCGGTATCGGTGATGACAATGCCTTCGCGGGCTTGTGAGAATACGCTGGCGGCGAGTTGCAGACGGGCTTCCGCCTGCTTGCGCTCGGAAATGTCGATACCGGTGCCGACCAGGATCGGCCGGCCCTCGAATTCGATGCGCCGGCCGGTGAAATAGAAAGGCGTGCGACTGCCGTGCCGACCGACCAGGCTGCCCTCGGCCTCGGCGTGGCCTTCGGCGAAGGTGCGAGCGATGGCGGCGACAATCTGCGGCCTCTCGTCCTCGTCGAACAGCGCCGCTGCATCGGTCGCCATCAACTCCGCGGTGGTTCTCTGGGTGACGGCCAGCAGGTTGTTGTTGAACAGCAGGAAGCGGCCGCCGGTATCGATGGCGTAGAACACGCCGGGGATGGATTCGACCAGGGTTTCGCGGAAAGCGCGCTGCGCCGCGGCTTCAAGCTCCGTACGCTTGCGTTCGGTGATGTCCTGGATGGTGCCCAGCATGCGGGTCGCGCGGCCGTCGTCGGCGAACTCGACAACCCCGGTTATGTAACATGCGATTTCCGCACCGCCGTGCTTGACGATGCGACACTCGACTGCATAGGGAGCCCTCTCGGTCAGCGCCGCCCTGACCCCGCGATCGAGGCGCTCCCGGTCGTCGGCGTGCACCTGCGCGAGGAACAGTTCGTAGCCGGGCGGCACGGCGCCGGGCTCTAAGCCCAGCAGGCGGAAGGTTTCGTCGTTCCAGGCCAGCGCGCCCGTTGCTGGGTTCCAGTCCCAGGTACCCACCTTGCCGATGGCGGCGGCGAGATCGTAGCGCTCCTTGGTTTTGCGCAGCTCGTCCTCGGTTGCCTTGCGCACGGTGATGTCGTTCACCACGGCGAAGGAGCCGACAATCCGGCCGCCGGCGTCGCGCAGCGGCGAGGAATTGAACAGGCAGGTCAGCTTGTTGCCGAGGCTGTTGGTCAACTCGACTTCGTAGCTGGTTCCGGTTCCCGCCTCCTGCGTGATCGCGGAGCGGTCGCTGAAGATTCGCGCGTTCCGGTCATCGACGAAGGAATAGATCGAGCGGCCCCGGATATCTTCCTCGCTCACCGCCAGCATGTCGCACAGGGCGCGATTGGCGCGTATCGTGCAGCGGCCCGTGTCGATGACCCAGATACCTTCCGCCGCATTGCTGAATATGTCGCGCAGGAACTGCTCGCTCTCGCGCAAGGACTCCTCCGCCCGCTTGCGCTCGGTGATGTCGGTATAGCTGGCGCGCACCAGCCGGCGATTGCCGTCGGACAGGTCGTCTACGCGCACCTCGGCGAGAAGCTCCCGGCCGCGCGCACCGCGCAGGCGGCGTTCGACCACCACCGATTCGCCGGCGAAGGCGCGCCGCTGCACCTCGCGGATGCGCTCCAGCACCGCGCCGGCGGCTTCCGAGGGACCGGGAATGTAGAAGCGCTCGATACCGCCGCCGAGCAGCTCCTGCCGCGAGCATTCGAACAGGCTCTCGGCCCGCGGATTGGCGTCGACGATCCGCTGCGCGTCGGCGTCGATCACGACGATGGCGTCGGGCGCCCGCTCGATCAGGGTGCGAAAGCGCGCCTCGCTCTTGCCCAGGTCGGCGAGCCGGGCCTTGATTTCGCCGGTCATGCGGTTGAAGGCCTGGCCGACCCGGGCGATCTCGTCGGCGCCTTCGATGTTCACCTCGACATCGAACCGCCCCTGCCCAACCGCCAGGCTGGCGGCTTCGAGCCTCGCCAGGTGGCGCATCAGCCAGGCGCCGAGCAGCGTCAGCAGGAGGATCGACAGGGCGATCTCGATGAAGGCGATGGCGATGCTCTCCCGCACCAGCTTTGTCCGCGTCGCGTGGAGGAACTCGGTCGACAGGCCGAATTGCAGCCGGCCGTAGATCTGGTTGTCGATGGCGATCGGCATTTCGACATCGAAGCGCCTTGTCTCGCTGCTGACATCGGGATGCACCCGGACTTTCGGCAGGGGCGTGCCGGCCGGCCAGCCATCGCCGGCAACCCATTTTCCGCTCTTGTCGAACAGGGCGAAGTAGGTGACGCCATCCCCGCGCCGGCTCTGGGCGAAGACGCCCTGGATCGGGCCGTAATCGAGCTGGGCCATGGACGGTGCGATGGCGGCATTGAGCAGCACCGAGAGAGTTCGCCCAGGCGCAGATCGACCTGCTCGTGCAGGCTGTTTTCGATCAACCGCACGTTGTTCAATACCAGCGCGGCCAGCATCACGGCCTCGATGAGAATGGCGCCGGCGACCAGGTTCCAGCGCAGGGGCCAGGCCTTGCGGGAGAACGCCACGGCTCAGCCTCCCGCACCGGCTGCCAGCAGGCGGCGCAGTTCCGGCAAATAGATGTCGAGCTTGCGCACGTCTTTCGGCACCGCCCTGACCACGTTCCTGTAGTGGCTGGCAAGCAGGAAACGCTTCCCCTCCCCGGTGGCGGCGAAGCTCATCAGCGAGGTCTCCAGGCGCTGCCGGTCACGCGCCGGCATGGCGGGATGGACCAGAATCAGCGTGCTGGGCATGGACGGAACCTCTTCGGTTTGAAACAGGATGCGCAACTCTCCCTGCCGTTCCTGCGGAATCTGTCCGATGGCGAAATTCACCGTGATCGCGGCATCGACGTCGCCCGTGGCGACCGACAGCAGCGCGGAATTCTGCGAGGCGGCGGGGACGATGACCAAATCACTCAGAGCGATGCCGCGCTTTTCAAGCTCCTTCAGGGTCAGGATCGAATTGAGCACCAGCCTGTCGTTGATCGCCACGGTCTTGCCGCGCAACTGATCGAGGCTCTTGATCGGCCCGTCGTTGCGGACCGAAATCACACCCGTCAGCGGCCGCTCGAAGCTGCCGATCGGCACGTAGCCGCCGTCTATCTGCGCCAGCCGCCCCATGTGCGGCGCGGTGAACACGATATCGTAGTCGGGCCGGACGATGCGCTCGACATGAACGCGTATGCTGGGCGCCGAATAAAGATCCACCGCGCGTCCGACATCCTTTTCGAAATGCCGCGCCAGCGGCTGGAACAACGGCACCAGGACATTGGGCGACAGGTAGGGAATCAGCGCCATGCGCAACGGCGCCTGCTGCGCTCCGGCCGGGCCGGCCGCCGCCAGCAAGCACAGTCCCGCAAGCATTGCGGCCAAGCGGCGCAGCGCGCGCCGGGCATGCTTGCGAACATCGGGCCAACGGGTATCCATTCCTTGCCAGCCTCCGCCCATCATCGCGCCACAAAGGACAGGAAATCCAATGGCATCTTTGGCAGTATGGCCGACGCCGGGCGCCGCAGTCAATCGCCTGCTTTGTGCTGAAATGCCTCACGATCAATTATTTCGCACAGCCCCGCGTCTGCCAGACGATCCGCTGATCGAACTCGACCAGTTGCGGGCAGCTCGCGCTCTACGGCGCAAGGCCACCTGCAGGGCAGGGGCGCATGAGGCGGAGGCCTGTCGCCGTCCTGCCAGCGCCGACTTTTTACATCGATCGCCGGTACTGCCCGCCCACCAGGTACAGCGCATCCGAAATCTGCCCCAGCGAGCAATGGCGCACGGCTTCCATCATCACGGCGAAGACGTTGCCGTTGTCGATCACGGCCTGGCGCAGCTTCGCCAGCGAGGCCTCGGCCTGGCCGGCGTTGCGCTGCTGGAAGTCCTTGAGGCGCGTGAGCTGCGACTGCTTCTCGCCTTCGGTCGAACGCGCCAGTTCGATCTCGCTGGCAACGCCCGAGCCATGCGGATTGAGGAAGGTGTTGACGCCGATGATGGGGTAGGAGCCGTCGTGCTTCTTGTGCTCGTAGTGCATCGACTCTTCCTGGATCTTGCCGCGCTGGTAGCCGGTTTCCATGGCGCCGAGCACGCCGCCGCGGCTGGCGATGGCTTCGAATTCTTTCAATACAGCCTCTTCCACCAAGTCGGTCAGTTCCTCGATGATGAAGGCGCCCTGGTTCGGGTTCTCGTTCTTCGCCACGCCCCATTCGCGGTTGATGACGAGCTGGATCGCCATGGCGCGGCGCACGCTTTCCTCAGTCGGCGTGGTGATGGCTTCGTCGTAGGCGTTGGTGTGCAAGCTGTTGCAGTTGTCGTAGATGGCGATCAGGGCCTGCAGCGTGGTGCGGATGTCGTTGAAGTCCATCTCCTGCGCATGCAGCGAGCGGCCGGAAGTCTGGATGTGGTACTTCAACTTTTGCGAACGCTCGTTGGCACCGTAGCGGTTCTTCATCGCCACGGCCCAGATGCGGCGCGCAACGCGGCCGATTACCGAATACTCCGGGTCCATGCCGTTGCTGAAGAAGAAGGACAGATTGGCAGCAAAGTCGTCGATGTGCATGCCGCGCGCCAGATAGGTCTCGACGTAGGTGAAACCGTTGGCCAGCGTGAAGGCAAGCTGGCTGATCGGGTTCGCGCCGGCTTCGGCGATGTGGTAGCCGGAGATCGAGACCGAGTAAAAATTGCGGATCTGGTTATGGACGAAGAACTCGGCGATGTCGCCCATCATTTTCAGCGCGAACTCGGTCGAGAAAATGCAGGTGTTCTGGCCCTGGTCTTCCTTGAGGATGTCGGCCTGCACCGTGCCGCGCACCGAGGACAGCGTCCAGGCGCGGATCTTGTCGGCTTCGTCCTCGGTCGCATCGCGGCCGTTCTGGGTGCGGAACTTCTCTATCTGCTGATCGATGGCGGCATTGAGGAACATGGCCAGGATCATCGGTGCCGGACCGTTGATGGTCATCGACACCGAGGTTGCCGGATCGCACAGGTCGAAGCCCGAATACAGCACCTTGAGGTCGTCCAGCGTGGCGATCGAGACGCCCGAGTTGCCGACCTTGCCGTAGATGTCCGGGCGCGGATCGGGGTCGCAGCCGTAGAGCGTGACCGAATCGAAGGCCGTGGACAGGCGCTTGGCCGGCATGTCTTCGGAAACCTTGAGGAAACGCTTGTTGGTGCGGAAGGCATCGCCCTCGCCGGCAAACATGCGCGTCGGATCCTCGTTCTCGCGCTTGAAGGCGAACACGCCGGCGGTGAACGGGAAGGATCCCGGCACGTTCTCGCGCATCAGGAACTTGAGCAGCTCGCCCTCGTCGTCGAAACGCGGTAGCGCCACTTTGCGGATTTTTGTGCCGGATAGTGTTTCGTGGATCAGCCCGGTGCGGATTTCCTTGTCGCGGATTTTCACCACGTATTCGTCGCCGGCATAGGCCTTCTTCATGTCCGGCCACATCGCCAGCAGCTTGCGCGCATGGGGCGTTAACTGGCCGTCCTTCCAGGCGATCAGTTCGTCGAAGTCGGCGGCGTTCTTCTTGCAGCTATCGAAGATGGCCTTGGCGGTTTTCAACGACTGCCGCTCGCGCGCCAGCAGCGCCTGCTCGGCGATCAGGTGGTGATAACCGCGCAGCGCATCGGCAATGTCGGCCAGGTAGCGCACCCGGTCCGCCGGCACGATGGCGCGGCCGGCCGAGGAGTGCTTGACGTTAACTGCCGGCAGCTCACTCTTGCCGAACTTCAGGCCGCGCTCGGCCAGGCGCGGCGCCAGCGCCTGGTACAGCGCAGTAATCCCGTCGTCGTTGAAGCGCGCCGCCATGGTGCCGAACACGGGCATGTCGTCGGTGTTCTCGCCGAAGCGCTCACGGTTGCGCTGGTATTGCTTGCGCACATCGCGCAGCGCATCCTCCGCGCCCTTGCGGTCGAACTTGTTGATCGCGACAAAGTCGGCAAAGTCGAGCATATCGATCTTTTCCAGCTGCGAGGCCGCGCCGAACTCCGGCGTCATGACGTAGAGAGAAACATCGACCAGCGGCACGATGGCCGCATCGCCCTGGCCGATGCCGGATGTCTCGACCACGATCAGGTCGAAGCCGGACACCTTGCAGGCGGCGATCACGTCGGGCAGCGCCTTGGCTGACCTCGCTGCCGGCCTCGCGGGTGGCCAGCGAGCGCATGTAGATGTTCGGGTGCTGGATCGCGTTCATGCGGATGCGGTCGCCCAGCAGCGCGCCGCCGGTGCGCTTGCGCGAGGGGTCGATGGAAATCACCGCGATCTTCTGGCTGTCGGCCTGGTCGAGGCGGAAGCGGCGGATCAGTTCGTCGGTCAGCGAGCTCTTGCCGGCGCCGCCGGTGCCGGTGATGCCGAGGGTGGGAACTGCCATCGGGACCTTCGCCGTGTCGCCAGCGCCGACTTTTTCAAGCAGCGCCTTCTTCGCCTTCTCCGGCCAAGCCCCGTTTTCCAGCGCGGTGATGATCTGCGCCAGTTGCGCAGGCGCTCCGCGCCGTCCTTCACTTCCAGCGCTTTAAGATCCTGCGGCGCGCGCTTGCTGATGTCGTGGTCGCAGCGCATCACCATGTCGTTGATCATGCCCTGCAGGCCCATCTTCTGGCCGTCCTGCACCGAGTACAGATGCGCCACGCCGTAGTCATGCAGTTCCTTCATCTCGGCCGGCACGATCACGCCGCCGCCGCCGCCGAAGACCTGGATGCTTTCGCCGCCTCTGGCTTTAAGCAGATCGATCATGTACTTGAAGAACTCGACATGGCCGCCCTGGTAGGAAGACACCGCGATGCCTTGGACATCTTCCTGCAGAGCTGCGTTGACGATCTCCTCGACCGAGCGGTTATGGCCGAGATGGATCACCTCGACACCGGTCGCCTGCAGGATGCGGCGCATGATGTTGATCGAGGCATCGTGGCCATCGAACAGCGAAGTGGCGGTGACGAAGCGCACCTTGTGCTTGGGTTTGTAGGGCACCAGCTTGGCGGGCGAATTGGGAACTGAATTGGGAACTGAGCTGAGATCGGTCATGGCAAGGGCTCCGGTAGGCGCAACAGTGCTTGCATCATAGGCAATGCATCTTGATCCCGCCATGACACAAGACGACGATAACTATGCATAATCTGCCATTATGGCTGTCAAATCCATACCCTCCCACAAACCGGCGGGAAGCCCCTCCACAGTCGCCATAGGCTTCGTCAGCGGCATATTGTCGGGAGTTTCGCGGGCAGGATTGGTACCGGAAACCCTCCTGGACCATGCAGAAATTGCCACCCAACTCCTGCACGACCGTACGGCCCGCGTTCCCGTCGCGCGCTATGCCGCGCTCTACCGCCTGATCAACGAGAGCCTCGACGACGAGGGTTTCGCGCTGTTTTCGCGGCCCCTGCATCGCGGCAGTTTCGAGTTCCTCTGTCGTGCCGTCCTTTCCGCGGCCAACCTGAAAGAAGCGCTGGAACGCATCGCGCGCTTCCTGCACGTGGTCCTCGACGACCTCGATGTCGAGCTGGAAACCAGCGGTCGCGCGGCGGTGATCGTCATCAGCGAAGACCAGGCGCTGCCGGTCGGTCCGGCCGGACGCGTGTTTGCCTTCGAATGGCTGCTGCGCATGATCCACGGCCTGGCCGCCTGGCTGGTGGCGCATCCGCTGTCGCTCGACGAAGTGTCTTTTCCCTATCCACCGCCGCTGCATGCCGCCGACTACGAATTGGTCTTCGCCCCGCGCTACACCTTCGACGCGCCGCGCCTCGAAGCGCGCTTCCCCGCCGAATGGCTGACCCTGCCGGTGCGCCGCGACGAAGCGGCACTGCGCGTATTCCTCGCCGATGCGCCGGCCAGCATCACCACGCTCTACCGCCGCGATCGCGCGCTGAGTCTGCGCGTGCGCGAACACTTGCGCGCCGCCTTGCCCGAACACCTGGCTTTGCCGGCAATCGCACGGCGCCTGTTCCTCTCGCCGCGCACCCTGCACCGCCGCCTGGAAGACGAAGGCACCAGCTTTCGCGCGGTCAAGGATGGCCTGCGCCGCGAACTGGCCACCGGACTGGCTGACGCAAGACCGCGCGCCCCTCTCGGCCGCATCGGCGCCGATCTGGGCTTTGCCGACGCCGCCGCCTT
>JADJUP010000056.1 GCA_016716965.1 Sulfuritalea sp.
TTCAAGGCTTTCGCCGATGGCGCCATCGAGGATGATTGGGGCCGAATTCGCAGTGGCGGCTGTCGTTTCGGCAGACGCCATAACTGCCGGCGGAATTGACATTGCCGTGCTCGCAACGCCATTCGCCGGATCTGCCCGAGACGACTTCTTGTCGGAGGCTCCTGTCTGCTCCTGGATGTCGGTGAAGGGCTCGGCAACCACCCCGTCCTCGCTGATCGGCGTCACGTTGGTGATATGCGGAACCTCGGCTTGGTGCTCGACTTCGGAGCCCACCAGCTTCCTGGCACGGGTGCGATCGGAGCCGATGACACCATCGCTTCATCCTTCAGCCGTATGGCGGGCAGCTTGATGTCCGGAATCTTCTGCTGCAGGACTTCCGCGATCTTCCAGTAGCGGTCACCGCCTTGTTCTCTTCAATGCGAATAAAGGCCATGCCGCGATCGATCAGCATATCCAGGATGCCATCGGGCGTGCGCGGTATCCCCGGAACGCCGTCTTCCTTCACTTGGCGCGCAAGCTCTTCGCCGGGCCGCGGGCCAGATCAGGTGAATGTTCCCGTCGATATTCCACAGTCGCGCACCGGGCTCATTGACGATCCGAACTCCTTCGCGCACGAACCGACGCATGATGTCGGTCAGAGTGCGCTCGACCGGGACACCGATGTCGTAGCCAGCCATGGCGACCCCCATGGGTTTTCAGGTCGCGTTCGACGCTGGTCTGGTCGGACTTGGCGACCAGATCGTAAATCATGTTGTTCGGTCCTGGATTGCAGGACAGTGATTCCATGAGCCAGACGACAAGCTCGGTATCCACTTCGGCGATCCATGCCAGGGACGCGTTTCCAATGATGCGCTCCCCCCCGATCAGCGACAGCGCCGTGTGCTGACGATTTCTCCCCTCGCGCCAGTCCAGGAAATAGGCCTCGACCGCATTTCGGTTTGCCCAAAGGTAGAGATCCTCGGTGATCGGGCTCCAGGTAGTGGTGCGATCCTTGTTGGTCACCGTCAAATCGGTGACGGGCTTGCTGGCGTCGTGGCACATCGCGCCAGAAACACCGCCAATTGCCAACGTGGCTCCATCTTTCGTCGATGGGAGGGGTGAAACTCGCGGTTTGCAGCAGGACCCGGTCTGCTGACTGCAAGGCCCAGAGGCCGACCTCGATAGCGTGCCGCAGCAAGCCCCTGCCCCGCGATGATGATGGCCTGACTGGCGGGCAACAGGTGTGCGAAGGACGCGAAGCGCCTTATCGCGGACAAATAGTGATCGCGATGAACCTCGGGGTTGCGATCGCCGTATTGGCAATCCGTTCGAGGAGTTCCTTTGTGTTTCGAGCAGCCTTCTGGTGGGACGACTGGCAATCCCTTCATGAAGGGCGGGTAGCGGGGTATCTCGTCATCGCGCCAGTGATAGATCGGTGCCACCGTGGTGTCGGACCTGGTAGCCGACTTCTTCCTTTGCCAGGGGAATATCACGCAGCCGCACGCTCGTCGCGCGTTCTGTCAGCCGCCGGCCACCGATCAAAACAACTCCGAAACTGATCGCGCTGCAGGAGTCGCTGACGGGCGCCGTCCGGTGCAAAGCCGCACCAGGCGCACACGGCCTCGAAACTATTGATCGCCTGGCGGTTGCCGTTGAAAATCCAATCGAGGTGGCCTCGCGCTCGACGTCGGTGCCAGCTTCCGTATCCCGAATCGCCCGGGCCATCACATCGGCCCAAATGGCGCGATAATACGTGGGGTCGTTCATGTTCATGGTGTCAATAGATCCGGTAGGCCTTGCCAATGATCTGATCGTCGCTCACCCAGCCGACCAGGGCGTACCGCGAGTCCAGGCTGTCCGGATGCGGCGCGGCCATGTAGTAGCGATGGGGCGGAATGATTCCTGCGGGGCCCGGCATCAGGGGCTTCCCCGTCCTCGACAGCGGTTTTGCCCGGCCGACGAATTTTTCGTTGACGTAGTAGTCCCGTAACCCGTCGCCCGCATTGACGGCGCTCACCGTTCCCCCGGGTGAGCCAATAAGTTGTTTGACGAACCAGGCTCCTCGCGGGTAGGGACCACCGCCGTTGTACAGAAAGGCGGCCAGATCCCCTTGGGCCGGATGGACCCCCTTCTGGATCAGGAACAGCGTTCCTGGCAGGGATTCGGAGAGATTGACGGTCACCGCGTAGTGTCGGCCAAACGCCACCATGGCGACCACCAGCCAGAGGTAGCTGTGCGCCTGGCGGGCTAGATGGCGGTAGATTCGATTGCGCATCCAGCAATGCTATCGATCCACCTCGCAATTTTTGCCGCGAAAAGCGCACAGGAATGATACGTTTTGAAATTGAGCGGGGTTCGATGAAGCTCAATTTCAAGATCCAGAGCCGCGTCGCCCACAGTATGCAATCAAAGCGAGTACTGGTAATTCACAAGCGATTTTGTTGTGCGGCGCAGCAACTGACGGCACGATCTTTGATCAAGCGTAGTGGCCGTCCGGAATCGGGCATTGGCCGGTTCCGGCAATACGCCGAAGTCGGCGCTGGCGGGACGGCGGCCCGGGCTTTAAACTTCCGGCATGTGCACTCGCTACGTCTCTCCCGATCAAGCGGCCATCGAGCGCTTTTGGCATGTCGGCCGCCACAATCAGCCGCGCTGGGCCGAGCAGATATTTCCCCGCGCGCAAGGCCCGTTCCTGCGCCCTGGCGGAACTGCGGCGGAGCGCGAGTTGGTGATCGGGCAGTGGGGCTTGATTCCCTGGTTCGCCAAGACCGCGAAGCTGACCTACTCGACCAACAATGCCCGCTCCGAGGAAATCGCGAGTAAGCCTTCCTACAAGCAGTCGTGGCTGCATGGCAAGCGCTGCATTATCCCGGCGTGGTCCTTCGATGAGCCGTGCTGGGAGACCGGGCGCAACGTCTGGTGGCGTTTCCGTCGCGCGGATGGGACACCCTGGGGATTGGCGGGCCTGTGGAATGCCTGGGCCGATCCGGAAACCGGCGAGGTGCTGCAGAGCTACACCATGCTGACCATCAACGCCGACCGCCATCCGCTGATGTCGCGCATGCATCGCCCCGACGCGAAGCTGCCGCCGGATCGGCAGGACAAGCGCAGCGTCGTGGCGATCGAGTTCGGTGACGTCGATGCCTGGCTGCGGGGCTCGATCAACGATGCCGCCGGCTTGATGCGCGCGCCGTCGGTCGATCTGATCGAGGCAGGGCCGAAGGAGTGAGCGAGACCCTTCCTCGGTGCGGACCCGGGTTGCGGCTGAGTTCCGTTCGCGCGATTGCCCGTCTCGCCATCACCGCACTTTTTGCGCTGCAGCCCGTTGCGGCGCAGGAAGTAGCCGGGTTGCCATGCGCCGACGTTGACAAGGAGTGCGCACAGCAGGCGATGAAGCATCATGCCGCGGGACGCATCGACACCTGGCGGACGATGCTGTCCGTGCCGGTCGCCGAGCGCATCGGCCCGGCACCGCCGTACCTGGTCGAATACCTCAATCTCGACAACATCCTGAACGGCTATCCCGAAAGGCCGCGTGCCGCGACGCTCGATGCAGGCCTGCTGGCGGATGTCCGGGGCGCAATCGCTGATCTGCCGGCGGCGATCTGGAATCTTTTCGGCGACCGCCTGGTTGGCGTGTATTTCGTCGATGGCCTCGGCGGCACCGGCTACACCGACTACGTGTTCGATGCGCAGGGCAAACCGGCAAAGGGCTTCGTCGTGCTCGACGCGGCCGTCCTCGCCGGGCAGCGCGCCAATGCCTGGGCGACGTGGAAGGAAAACACGCCCTTCGCGCCAGGCGCCGGCTACCGGCTCGACGCGCGAATCGAAGCGGACGACAATGACAACCGCCGCAACGCCATCCAGTACATCCTGCTGCACGAACTCGGCCACGTGCTCTCGATCGGCGCCGATATCCACCCGCTGTGGAACCTGAGCCCGAAGGAGATCGGCAGCACCGCGAGGTATCCCTTCTTCAATCTCTCGTGGATCGTCGACCGCGAGGCCGACAAGTACCGAAGCCGCTTCGATGCGAACTTTCCACAACGCACGAGTACGGTCTATTACTTCGGCGCCAAGCTTGCCGCCGCCGACATGGCGGCGACTTATGCCAGCCTGAAGCTGACCAATTTTCCCTCGCTCTATGCCGCCACCGCGCCGGGCGACGACTTCGCCGAAAGTTTCGCCAGCTACGTGCACGTGGTACTGATGCAGCGGCCGTGGCAGATCACGATCCGCCACGAAGGCAAGCCCGTCGCCAGCCTGCGCGCCTGCTGGGGCGAGCCGCGCTGCGCGGAAAAGCACAAGCTGCTGGAGCAACTCGTCGGGCGCGCCTCCTAATTCCGGGCTTGCCAGCGGGTCAGGGTGCAATTTTCAGTTGCGCGGGCTCGAGCAGCAGATAATGGGCGCAGAGCCCTTGCTTGCGGTTGCCGTCATCGCTGACGAAGATGATCTGCTGCCGGCCATTGATCACCGCCGGGCTGACTCCCTCGGCGTGTTCGAAGCCGGGCAGGCCCGGAACCGTGACGGGCCGCACCGGCCGATCCGCCTGACCGGACCAGAACCAGAGCCGGAATTGGACCTGCTGGCGGGCGACCGGCCCGCTGATCAGGAGATAGCCTTCGAGTGCGGGGATGTAGGACATGCCGCGGATCCCGTCGCCGCCGAGGTCCAGGGTCGTCAGGGTGGCCGCAATGCGCGGTGGCTCGCCGGATTCGAAAATTGCCGACGGGTTGTCGATGCTGGCGATGATGGCGCAATCGTCGAGCAGGGGACTACGAAAGCCGATCAGCAGACGCTGCTGGTCGGAACTCATTTCCAGTGCCTCGATATTGAGCCCGGCGTCGGACTTGACGTCGCGTATCGCGGCGGCGGCAGCCAGCACCGGATGCGCCGCGGTCAATGCCGGCTTGATGCCCTTGACCACCCTCGGCGCGACCACGCGATCGCCCTCGATCCGGAAGCGGACGAGCTTGTCGCGGGATTTCTTCTCGTCGCCGTCGTCGTCGCGCGAGTGGGACGTGACGGCATAGATGAAGCCCGCGTGATCGAGCGCAATTCCTTCGAGGTCATCGAGCTTGGAGAAGGCATCGCCCGCTGCCAGGGATTCCAGGCGCAGCGCCGTGCTGCCGACACTGCGGTCGGGGCCGAGCGTGACCAGGCTGAACGGGTACTGCTTCTCGTCTTCCACGACGAGGAAGCGCCCGTCCTCCAGTTGCTGGATGGCGGAAGGCTCATGGATGCCGGTCAGTTCGCGGAACATGGGTTTGTTGTCCGGTCTCGAAGGGGTGTTTTCTGCGAGGACAGTTTATCAATCGAAGCAGGACGTTTGTGTTCGGCAGCGCACAGAGGCGTAACGCGGGCGGCGGCAGCTTCGGCCGCCGCGCCAGCACCAGTTCGGACTACGTCGTCGAGGCCGCGCAGATCGTCATGGCCAGTGGCGGCAAGGCGGTCGTCGTCTCTGAACGTCGGCTCGAGGCGGGGCAGCGGTCATCCATCTACCGGTACCACCGCCTCAGTCGCAGCAGCATCTGCACCAACCCGATTCCGAGCATCTGGTCTACCGCAACCCCGAGCCGGCACGTCGAACAGCGCCCGGCGCGCTCCCGGCGGCGCTGGTGCTGACGCCACTGGAGCTGATAGACAAGATCGCCGCCCTGATGCCGCCGCCGCGTGCTCATCGCCATCGCTACTATGGTGTGCTCACGCCGAACGCGCCGCTGCGCTCTGTGGTGACGGCGCAAGCCCCTGCCGCCGCTGCGCCAGCGTTTTGCGTGCCGGCGATGCGCTTCGCGGGCCGGCACCTTCTGCGGCGACCTGCGAGGACCCCGTCATCGTGCTTCGGTCCGGCATCTGTAGGCATCAACTGAAGTCTTGTGCACCGCATTACGCCAATCAAACAAAACCATCGCAATCGCCTGGATGCATTGCTGATCAAGACGGAATCACGAGGGAATCATCATGGAGTCGCAAAACGGACAGTGATCCGTATGCTTGCTGCCGGCGTCGTAAATGTATGTCGCGTTGCATTTTGGGCATCGTGAAAGCACAACGATTCGGGCCTTCACATCCCGCGCCGCGAAATACGCCGCGTTTATATCCAGCGGGCCACATATTTGCTGAAATTCCCGCCAAGTGGTCAGCAAACTCTTGGCCGTAAGTTCGGTGCCGTATATGAGCTGGTGCATTCCGGCAAATGCTGACAAGCGTGAGGCCGTGCTTTTGTCTTTGATGAAGGAGAGTACCGACTCGGGGAGTTTGCCGTTGACCGGGCTGACGCCGTGCGCCTCTTTCCACCATTGCCTCAGTATCCGCGTGCCCAAGCGGGTCATGCTGCGAACGATGGATAAGCGCAAACCGATTCGAATCAATTGATTCGCCAGATTCATCGATTCAAGCTCAGCCATTCCGACCATCGTGTTTCCCCTGTCATCCGGCCTACTCGCCTGATGGATGGTTTAGCGAGAATCTTGCTTGTCTGGCGCCTTGTTGGTGACTGCAACCGCCACTGAGTACGCTGCCTTCTGCTCAGTCTGGAGCCCAAGCAGGCGATCCATTTCGGTTTCCGAGAGGCGCAGATTAATTGCACTCACGCCTATGTCCTTCGACAGAGACTCAATTTGTTCGAGGCTCATCTTGCCAATCCAGTCCAGCATCGGGCGTGAAAGTCCAGTCAGGATCTCGCCGGATTTCAACTTTGAGGCTTCTCGCGCCATATTGAGGAACTGCCGGTTGATTGAAATGATGTCGTTCATGACTCTTTTCCGAATTTGAACTACTATCCACAGTGGCTAACGATATACCTTGTTGGGCGCATTGTCAAATCAAAAAAGAAATCGAAAGGGGTTACTCTTGAATTCGGCACCGAAGGACGACCTCGCAGATCGGCTTCGACGATGGCGGAAGAACGTGCTTAAGATGACCCAGAAGGAGTTCGCTGAAGCGACAGGCGTTCATTTCAGCTCGATTCGGAAATACGAGAACCGAAATAGCGAGCCGAGCGCAGAAACTTTGCTGGCTATCTCCAGCACGGGAGTTAATCTTCACTGGTTGGTTACCGGTGAAGGTGACATGCGAGCATCGGTCAATAGACCCGATAGCGCCGATCAGTCAGAGGCTGACGCCGCTATCTTTCGCCGGCTCTTGGCTCTCGAAGGACTTCTGCATGGCATGAAGGACGACAAGCGATCTGCCGTCATGGATGAGATTTTTTCTCGCGTTCAAGAAACGAAACGTCTAGCTGAACTAGAAGATTTTGTAGGGAATCTGGAGCGCAAAAGGGGGTAAAGGTTCAATCAATTTGCCGAATGATCAACGAAAGTGTGCTGGATAATCGAAAATGCGGCCGACGACGACGCTACCAACTGACCCGCGCGACTGCTGCAGGAGGCGACGTTTTGGGTGCGCCGGGCGGCTGCTTGGCAGGTCGGTGCCGGGCTGATACGTAATGGGAGTGTCCTTCCGCCGGTTTCTGATCGACCAAAATGAAGAGCTGTACCGCCTGCCGGGCGCGCAGTTCGAACGGATGCTGCGGGATCCGACAAGCCACTGCCTGCCCCGCTTCGCGGGAACTCGGGTACGTATGGCCAATCTCGTGGTAGAACTTCTTGATCGCCAGGCGATTCGCATCGTGTGGAGCACGTTCGGTATTCTTACTTTTGACGGCGAAGGATACATTGACCCCAGCGCATTCGAGCGCCATCAATGGGCCCGTGCAGAACTGGCGTTGGCTCCGCCGCCAGAAGAATCTGGTATAGCGGAGAAAGTCGTCGACGCCGCCAGTCGGTTCGTCGCCCAAGGCGGAAGTTGGACGCCATCGAAAGCTTTGGCACGTCGGATTGATGAGGTTGCCTTGGGGCGTGTGAAATGCGTGCGACTGTAATTCAGGTGCCAGCGAACGGCCAGGCTACCGCGCCGGCGCTGGAGCGTGGCCTCGGCATGGGCGCAGCCGATGCCGCCGATCAGGGAGTTGCGTCAGCGGGCGTCACCGCGAGCCTGAGACCCCGGCTCCGGGGCTCACAGCGCCTAGCACGCGACCACTGGCGGGTACTCGCCCTGCCTTTGGCCAAGTCACCATGCATACCTGCCTACACCCATGCGGATCCACACGACTGACCAGATGACAGTTCTTGCCATTTCATGCCATCTGTGCGATGGTGGCAGCCTCTGGAGGTACTCCTATGGAAAGCATGAATATTTCGCTGCCCGAACCGCTCAAGCATTTTGTGGACGGCCAGATTTCGACTGGGCGCTACAGCAGCGCCAGCGAGTACATCCGCGAACTCATCCGCGCCGACGAACGGCGCAAGGCCGAGGAGGAACTCGAAGCCAAACTTCTCGAAGGCCTGAGCGGTGCCGAAAGCGGACTGACCCGGGCGGATTGGAGCGCCATTCGCAAGGAAGCCTTGGCCAAGGTCGAAGCGCGAAAGAAATCGCGCTGATGCCGCCGATTTCCCAGCGCGAGGCGGCTCGTCGCGACCTGATCGAGCACTTCGTCTACCTGGCGGAGCATGCCGGACTTGACGTGGCCGAGCGCTTCCTGAGCCAGGCCGAGGCCAGCTTCGCCGACCTGGCACGGCAGCCCATGATGGGCGCGCCCGTGCAGCTCAAGCGTCCTGACCTGGCGAGCATGCGCAAGTGGCGGGTCAAGGATTTCGATAATCACCTGATCTTCTACCAGCCACGCCCTGATGGCGTCTGCATCGTACGCGTGCTGCACGCCGCCAGCGACTGGTGGGGCCTGCTAGGGTTAGCGGAGTAGTCGTCGCGGGCGACAATCAGTGCGTTGTCGCCTGCAACCTGGTTGCAGGAGCAAGCTGGTTCATCGCGTCGTTTTTCATCACAGCGCACCGCCTGAACTGCTGTCTTCAAAACGGGGACCACTATAATATTTTCAGCCTCGGAGAACCGGGAACGTGAGCTAGGAAATGGGAAAGGCAAGCAGAAGAAAGGTTAATGCCGCCCGTCAGGGCGTGTTGGACAGGGCCCGAGGTGTCATTCAAACTGCTGCCGGTGCCAGAGAGATTCGCGTTCGCAGCGATTTGCCGCAGGAAGAGAAGATTTCTCACGCCCTGAGCGCGCTGTTGGAATCCGAGGTTTCCGATGGATCACCCTTGGAGGAATATCGGGCAGCACTGGACTTCATCGTGATGGCCTGGAACATCAGTCTCATGGAAGCCGACAATCGGTACAAAGCGCTTCAGGAGGTTGCCGCGGCCATCAATTGCTCCGATGAATCGATTCGGCGTGAAGCACTGAGTCATATCGAACGTTTGATTAGCAGGAAACAAGCGCTGTTTCCCGATGACCGCCGCCACGTGGTGTCCTGGGAAGTGCGTTTCCAGGGAGCCCAGGTTCGCGTTTCCGCCGCGGCTCTCGCTCCATCTCCATAGCGGCTTCAATCGAGAGTAAACATGTCCGTCAAGAACAGAGCACTTCGTCCTGTAAGCAAGGAATCCCCCACCGTCGCGCGAAAGACCACAACCGCGACCCTCGATCTCAACGAAGGCCTGTTTGAACTTCCGGGAAACGAGCCCCTATGGATCTGGGCGCACACCTGCCCCGACCGCCGCTGTGATTGCCGTGAGGCGCTGATCCTCGCCACCAACGAAGGTCGTGACGCGCTGCTCACTCGCGGCCTACCCGTGCGCGAGTCATGGCAAGCCGGAACACGTTACGCCAACGCGGCGGCGCGGCTTGAAGAGTTCACCCCCTTCTTTCTGGATATCGACGCTGTAAAGGCGACCGACCTGGAAGGGAAGCCATTGAATCCCCTGGTCGCGCATCCGCGGATTGCCGCCGCCATCGACCGGATGGATGGCGACGTTCTCGATGCCATTGCCCGGTTGTGGTACATCGGCAAGGGTTATCCGGATCAACGGGAAATGGTCTTGGGGGCCAAGTCGGTGACGATTCCTCACTGGCGCCCGGGAGAATTGGTTGCCTACAGCGACACCTTCAGGTGGGTTCGCAGCGATCTGTATCATTTCGACGGCGAACCCGAGATGCTGTTTGAAGCGATCGATGCGTATTGCATTAAGTCGGACTGTCAATGTGGTGACGTCGCCGCCTTGTTCTATCGGCTGGAAGCAGTTGGCGAACCTCAGCCTCTCGGAGCAGTGGAGGTCAATCTTTCTGGAACCATCCACTTAGAACCCGAACCAGGGCAGGAAGAAACGCTCGCCCGGCTTTGGACGGCCTTCGGCAAGCGTCACCCCGCCTATTCGGCGCGCTTCGCCCAGCGTGATGCCGATATGAAGCGCATCGGGGAAAAAACCGAAGAGGTGAAGGCTCGCCCAAAAATAGGTCGCAATGACCCCTGCCCTTGCGGTTCCGGCAAGAAATACAAGAAGTGCTGTGGCTCGGGTTCCCGTCAATGAATGCAGGCGCGTGGCCAAGGCGGCTACGAGTTCCAGTCCGTTTTTCGCCGCCAGGTGGCTTCGAAGGTTTCTGCCGTTGCAAAGGTCAGAAGTCCTTCGAGCACTTTGAATTGCGGAGTGCCGCTACACCCTCGAATGCCTTGACGACCCAACATGAAACCATCAACGATTCTCTCCGATAGGGAACGTGCCGTATTGACGGAGATGGCCGCTGCGCCTCAGCTTCCCGGTACGATTGTGCGCGATTTCGAAATGCTTCTGGATTTTATTGGCACGGAAGGTGTGCCGGTGTCGCCGAAATCCTCGGAGTTCGCTATTGCCAAATTACCGGAGATCAATGCCCGCCTCATCGAACCAGCCAATGTCGGGCTTTCTCGTGGTCGGCAGGTGTCGTTTCCTCATGTTGATGCTCTGCATTGGCTCCTGCGCTACTCCCAAATGGGCAGGATTGCCCGCGATAAAGCCACACCCCGGATGGTTGTCGATGCGCCCATGCGCCAACGCTGGCAGGGACTTAACCCGACAGAGCGCAATTTCGCCCTACTCGAAGCATGGTGGAACTTTGCGGACGAAGACCGTGAGTCGCCAGGCTTTGGTTCGGGCATGCGGGCGGACTATCGTGCTCGCCTGTTGGAGCGTCTGCGTCCCAAACGCAATTCGGAAAAATATGCCACGGAAGACTACGAGGTTTATCTGCGCCTGATTGGTACCAAGCAGATTGCCTTGCTGCAGATGTTCGGCATGATAGAAATCGACCAAGAAAAGTTGATTCACGGCGCGGGCTGGAAGATCGAGCGGATGTTCGCCACCTCCTGGGAGTCGCCGCGTGCGCGAGCTACAGGCGTGCTTTTGGTGAAACCGCCGAGGACTTTCTTAAGGAACTCATTGCCGGGCAGGGCCAGAGCGTTGTCAGCAACGAGGAAGAGTACTACCCTCCCTTTTATCGATGGGCGGCTGAAATCAATCCGCTTTTTCCTGCATGGAAGACCGGCATCAACGAACATGACGAAGTGATGCCCCAGCGCGGGACGATCACCTTCAAAGTGTCCCTGAATAAGGATCTGTGGCGCCGCATTGTCATGCCGTCCGACTACACCTTTTGCCGATCTGGCGATGACGATTCTCAAGGCGTTCAAGTTTGACGACGATCATCTTTACCAATTTTTCTACAAGGATGAGTACGGCATTAAACGAGCCCTCGACGACCATCGGTGCGATGAGCCCATGGAGGAATTTGCTGATGTCGTCAAACTGGGTCTGGCCAGACTCGGGCCGAAGCAAAAGATAGACTTTCGCTACGACTTTGGCGACGACTGGCGTTTTGAAGTTCTGGTCGAAGGAATCGACGAATTGAGCGAGCTTCGCAAACCCAAGATCCTTGAAAAAGCGGGCAAGGCACCGAAACAGTATGACTGGCATTGACCCCGGCGCAGATTCGGCCGCTTCTTGCAATCAGTCGATCAGTTGCGCCGACCGACGCGCTCACGCAAGCCCTTGCCGGCCTTGAAGTGCGGCACGCGCTTCGCCCGTAACACTACCTGCTCCCCGATTTGGGATTGCGACCGATGCGTGGCGGTCGGTAGATGAGCGCCCACCGCGGACATTGGCATATCCGTCGACACTGCCGTCGACGGGAAGCAGCCGCGGACAGCATTTCGCTGGAAAAAGGAGTCTGATGGTTCTGGAAGCGGGCGTGACCGAAGGCCGCAAGAACTTCGTCAAACTCTGCATAGAAGGCGTCCGGCCCAACATACTGCAAACACCCACCATCGCTGGGGCCAGCACTAAGCTTACGGTTTGGCGTCTGAAGCTGTTCTCGCGCGAAACGGTACAAGAACGGTAACACCAATCTGTCCTCGCTGTAGTTTCAAACCCAGATGCACTACCCCCGCGTGTGGGCGTGGCGCCGCTCAAGTGCCTGGCCCGCCGCGTTGTGAACATCGCGTGCAAGCTGCTTCGCTACGGGGTGATGCAGGTACGGACCGTTCTTGACCCTTGCCAGGAGTTCAGACCTGGCCGCAACAGCAAGACGGTAGGCGTCTTTGTCTCCGAACTTGAGTACCGAAAACGACTTGGTCACGCTCGTGCCGTCGTGAAACCGTATCTTTGCCTGCCAGAAGCCAAGACGCTGGCGGGGTGTCTTGTGGAAATGCACTCCCGGCACGCCACTGACGTTGTTTGACCGCTGGTGCTTGTGGAACTCAACCAGCGTGAGGGCTTGAAGTTCAGCCAGTTGTGCGTCGCGCCATGCGATGGCCTGAGCCTTGGCCTCCTTCGAGCCACCACAAGCCCTGTCGTAAAAGGTCTTGGCATACATTACTCCGCGCCGACTGAAGCGCACTCGCCAACACCACGCTTTGATGGCGGCTCGATGACGACGGATGGCGTACATGTATCAGTTCTCGCACTTCGGGTGACGCCACTTCCACGGCGGCACACCTTTCACGTATACGTCGGGACACGGTTCGTTCGGCAGTCGAATCGGCCTTTGATGTTTGAGTTGTAGAAGCGGCCCATCGACTCTGCACCTCTCAGTGCGGAGACAGTGCCAGCGTCAATCTCGCAGTAATGATAGTAAGTGCCTTGCAGCCCAATGACCATGTACTGTTCTTTCCGGTCATAGCAAACGCGGGTAACGAGACTGCTTCGGTTGATTGACTCACACTGAAACGGCGCGAGATCGAGAACACCGCGATACTTTACGTTTACGGTTTCCGCTTGAGCGGCCCCAGTTATGCCGACTGTCAGCGCGATTGCTATTCCTGGAATGTGGGCTCGCATAGATTCTCTCGCTAATCGCTATCGTTAGTTTTGTCGCGGTGACGCCACTCCCACGGTGGCACAGGCTTGGGATCAGACCACAGTCCGACCCTCTTACCCCTCGCCTCAATCTCAGCGAATGAATACTGCCCTCGTTCTTCTTCCGGCTGCTCCTTTTCGTATTTCTTGTAGTGCCACGCCAGCCCCATTGTAAGCAGCGCCATGCCTGCGTCTAAGGTCTTGGGGCAGTCGGATGACTGGCACTCGGCAGAAGCCACCCAGACGCGGCCGATGCTGCGCCCGTACTTGTCTTTCTTCTTGGCGTCGACTCGTACATCCTTCCCGAAGACCATATCGGCCATGCGTTGCTTGGCCACATTGCCGAAAGCCTGGGCCTTCTCTGGGGCGTCGATCCCAGCGAGGCGAATCTTTATCTGCTCCTTGTCGCGCAGCACCGTGATGGTGTCGCCATCACTGACGCCGACGACCCGACCTGCAATGGTGTCAGCTAGTATTTGTCCTGCCTGAAGCACCAGGCCCAACAAAATGAGATAGCGAACCATGGACAAGCGCAACCCAACCTTTCTGGAATTCAAAGCCTACTGGCAACTGTCAGAAGAACTGATCGCCGATGCTACCAAGGAAGACCTCGCCGAGACCGCGCGCATTCTGGCGATGCAGGCTGCACACTATGCCCGGAAATTCGGCGAGTTGCCGATTCCGGATATGACGCACCTTCTGGCGGACACGGCTGACGAAGGGAGTGTCGCCTTGCTACGCGACGGGACGGTCGCCTTGTTGGGAATACTCGGGACGGTGAAGGGCGTCGGTGGAGTGGATATAGACGAGCCCATGCATTAGCTTGGTTGCTCCGAAACTGCCGGTCCGGTGACCTACCACGGCAATCAGCCACGATGGAAAGCTTTCCACAATGGCGGTCAGCCAAAATTGAATCCTTCAACCGGGCTCCGAATCGCTGCTCGAAAGGGTGGAGGCGTTAAAGAAGAACAGGGCCGGCGGTGGCTGCGCCTTCATGCAATGACCGCTGCAGCCATGGCGCCTGCCCCGAGATTGATAGTGACACTTGACAGATACAGCATGAGTGTCTATAAAGCGTGTCATGAACGACACGCCCACCCCCAGCTACGCCATCGACGAGCTCGCCGCCCTGGCCGAGCTGCCGCGCCGCACCGTGCGTTATTACATCCAGCAGGGACTGGTGGATCGCCCCATCGGCGAGAAGCGCGCCGCGTACTACACCGCTTCGCATCTCGAGCAACTCCTGACCATCCGCAAGTGGCAGCACGCCGGTCTTTCGCTGGAACGCATCCGCGAGATTCTCGCTGGCCCCGATGCCGGGATGTTGCCGCCGGTAAGGCCACGCGGCGCCGGCACCGTGGAGGTCTGGAGCCACCTGGTGATCGCGGACGGCCTTGAACTGACACTGGAACCCTCCCGAGCGGGGATGAGCCCGGAAGACGTGCGGGCCTTCTTTCGTGGAGTAACCGCGCTGTATGAGCAGATCAAACAACAAGGAAACGACCATGCCAAAGAATGAAGAAAATCGTGCCATCCTGACGGACACCCGGGGACGCGAAGTCGCACTCAAAGGCGTGATTGTTCGCGCACGTCTTCACGGGCTGATGGCCGAGGTCGAGGTCGAGCAGTCCTACTGCAATCCCCGTGACACCAACATCGAAGCGGTTTACAGCTTCCCGCTGCCCCTGGGGGCCGTGCTGCTCGGCCTGGAGGTCGAGATCGCCGGCAGGAAACTGCGCGGCGCCGTGGTCGAGAAGAAGCAGGCCGAGCGCGACTACGAGGATGCGATCACCGACGGCAACAGCGCCGTGATGCTGGAGGAAGCCGGTCCGGGCCTCTATACCGCGAGTCTGGGCAACCTGATGGCCGGCGAATCGGCGGTCATCCGTTATCGCTACGGCCTGCTGCTGTCATGGCAGGGGCCGCGACTGCGCTTCCTGCTGCCGACCACCATCGCGCCCCGCTATGGCGATGCCGGCGCGGCCGGCCTGCGACCGCACCAGGTGCCCGTGGCCTCCCTGGAGGTCGACTACCCGCTCGATCTCTCGGTGACGGTGGAAGGCGAGCTTGCCGCTGCCACGATTGCCAGCCCCAGCCACGGCATCACCGTGGCACGCTCGGAAAAGGGGATGACCGTGTGCCTGTCTGGCAAGCCGATGCTCGACCGCGACTTCGTGCTGACCCTGGAATCGGAAACGATCCAGTCTTCCTGTGTTCTGACCCAGGATCATGAAGGACATGTCGCCCTCGCCTCTCTGCGGATTCCGCCGCTGGCCGCCGACGAGCGGAAGCCGCTGGCGCTCAAGGTGGTGATCGACTGCTCCGGTTCCATGGGCGGTACCAGCATCGTCCAGGCGCGCAAGGCGGCCCTGGAAATCCTCAACCTGCTGCGCCCGGAGGACGCCTTCGGCGTCACCCTGTTCGGTACAACTTACCAGCACCTGTTCCCCACCCTGGTGCCGGCCACTGCCCGGTACATCACCGAGGCATGGAATCGCCTCGACAAGCTGGACGCCGCCATGGGCGGTACCGAGATGGAAAAGGCGCTTGATGCCGTGTTCGCCTTGGGAGGGTCGGACGCTCAACAGACTGTGCTGCTGATTACCGATGGCGAGATTCATGAGCACGAGCGCCTGGTCCAGCGTGCCGCGAAGTCGGGCCACCGCGTCTTTACGGTCGGGGTCGGCACGTCGGTGGCCGAGACCTTTCTGAAGTCCTTGTCTCGCGCCACGCAGGGGGCTTGCGAACTGGTGGCTCCGCAGGAAGGCATGGCCGAGCGCGTTCTGGTGCAGTTCCACCGGATGCGCCAGCCGAAGCTGGGTGAGCTGCATATCGAATGGCCACAAGACCCGGAATGGCAGACGGCGTTGCCGAAAACAGTGTTTGCGGGCGATACGGTGCACGTGTTCGCGGGCTTCGCAAAGCCGGTCGAAGGCAGCGTGACGCTAAAGGTGGCGGGTGGCGCCGACGTTGCAGCGGCCATGGCACTGGCCAGCGAGGCGGAGCTTCCACGCCTTGCGGCGGCGCGTCGGATGGACAGCGCGACGGATGCGGAGAGCCTGCGCCTCGCGCTCGACTACCAGTTGCTTTCGCGCTGGACAAATTTCCTGGTCATCGCGGAACGGGCCGACAAGGCCGAAGACCTGCCGGAACTTCATCAGGTGCCACAGATGCTGGCCGCCGGGTGGGGCGGAACGGCCATGCTCGACGTTTGTTACAGTTCGTCAGGTCCACATCTGCCTGGATACAGTAGGACTCGGCCAGTACAATATCTCGGCCTTCCTGCGAACCGGCACCGCGAAAACTGCATCGGCATCGTCGAGTCAAGCCTTGACTTTGACCTTGCGACGGCTAGGATTTCACGTTGCCGGACGGCAATGCGAGGGACGCCAGAATTTCGCAAGAGCCCCACGAGAATTGCGCTCGGAAAACTGCCGCCAACTGGACGCCGGCGCGACCCAGCAACCGCAGGGCACTCCCTTGGCCTTCATCATGGCCATGGAGCGGGATATGTCCGCGAGAACACCGACGTTGCCGCGCACGATTTCGGAGCTGGAACATTGGGGCCTCGATTCCTCAGTAGCAGACCGGCTGCGCCAACGGGTGAGCGCGGGTCTCGGCGAACCCGAGGTGGTGGCGGCCTTCATTCATGCCCTCACGGAATCGGGGATCGGCGACTCGTTGGATCGCGCCTTCAAGCGGGCGATTCTGAAGGGGTGGAAGGATGTGGCGCCCGGCCAGCAGCTTGATCGCGAAATGAAGGCTGCGCTGAAAGACATCACCGCAGAGAGGTGGAACTGGCTTCCGATCAATCACGACATTCCCGTTCTGCCATGAGTTCGGGCGCGGAGCACCCATTGGAGATGTCCTGAGTCCTGCTGGGAAGCCCTGGTTGAAGGCCATTTCGGCCGCCAAAATCCCCTTCCCCCAGGGGATACGTCTGCTTTTCTAACTCGTCACGTCGGCTCAGGGCACGAAGCTGAAATTGAACTCTTCAAGCTCGCTGCCGCGAAGCAAAGCAGAAATTGAAATTCCGACGCCAGGAAGCTGCCGGTGGCCACTGAGTAAAATCGGCCATATCCGGCCACTCGATGTGGCCTTCCAATTTGAATCGTCGATGTGTCCTCTGGCCCACCTGAACGGCCGGTTTTCGGCAAGCAAAAGGTTATCGACACTGCCTTGCCCCGGCCAACTGCCGACCTTCGCCTTTCCTCCTGAGCGGTCATTTAGGCGACCGGTTCACTCTGAAACCTGCCTGATGATCTACTTCGGCAACTCGGCCACAGTCGACCTTGGAGGCTAGGCCAAACTCGGGCAGCAATATGCTGGCTACCTGCTGCTCAACCAGTGATGGCGGTCAATGGCCGCTCACCGCTTCAGGCCACAGCCGAACCGACCCGACGCGGTCCCACGTCGTATGGAAAGAGGAGCGTGAAGGTGACCGGCGCTGCGCGAGCGCGCGACACGGTATAGCTGGCCAGATTACAAACAAATTGATGCTGACCAGTTCTCCACCGCGGGGAAGCATGGCCTTTCTTGACGCGGCAATCAGAATTACTTGGCGCCGGCGAGAATCCAGTTGACCAGGGTCTTGATATCCTCGTCCTTGACTGCAGCGTTCGGCGGCATTGGAATCTGACCCCAAACGCCCTTGCCACCGGCCTTGACCTTGGCAATCAGCATCGCTTCATCGCTGGCCGTGTACTTCTTGGCAATGTCCTGATAGGAAGGGCCGATCAGTTTTTTGTCGATAGCGTGACACGTCAGGCAGCCGCTCTTGGCGGCGAGGTCCTTATTGGCCAATGCCGGGGCCGCAGCCGTAGTTGCCGGAGCGGCTGCCGGGTTGGTGGCTGGAGCCGACGCAGGTGAAGCAGCCGGAGCAGCGGATGTTGCCGTGGCCGCTGCAGCAGGTGCCGCCGCTGCAGGAGCACCAGCCGCTGGAGCAGAAGTCGGCGCTGCCGGGACCGGCGGCGGGGGCGGAGCTTCCTTGCCGCATCCCATCAGGGAGGCAGCGGTGATCACGGCAAGGGAAAGAGCTTGGATCCGCACGTTCATGGCAATGCTCCGTTCAAGGGGAGAAATGGCGGCATGGCAGATCGAATGACAAACCAGCCGGGAAGATTTTTGCGTGCGCCTATGGAGTCATAAATGCTACTCCACTTTTACCGTACTGCCGAATGACCGCAATCCGACTGAAGATACGTTCGGCCTCCGGCGCTATCAAGGTGTGCTAACCGGGGTAGACCTGATGACATGATCCAACTTGTCAACACGCAGTTCAAAACAGTGGGAGTCACCTCGAGACCGAGCATCAAAAAGGAGCATGAAGTGTCTGAAAGATAGCGACTTGCTGCTTGAATTGGCGGGAGCCGTCACGTTACTGGGTGTCAGCAGAAGGAACAACTCCGCCATATCTACTGACATGCCGGAAGCGTCAGCACGACCCGCAAACCACCGAGAGGCGAATCCATTAGATCCAGCAGACCACCATAGAGGCGTGCCAGATCATCGACGATGGCCAGTCCCAGCCCGGACCCCTTTACTTTTTCGTCCGCGCGAACTCCCCGGCGAATAACAGCCTCCCGCTTTTCGACGGCAAGCCCGGGGCCGTCGTCGTCAATTGTTATGGTTAATGTGATTTTGCTACTCTGCGCGCTGACTTCGACCTGCCGATTTGCCCACTTGCAGGCGTTATCGATCAGGTTGCCAAGCATTTCCTGCAAATCCTGCGTTTCGCCGCGAAAGCTTAGCGACTCCGGAAATGGCCGAACAATCAACTCCAACTGCCGTTCGGCATGAATGCGGCGCATGGCGCGCGCCAAACCCTCGACAACGGGGTGCAGTGCTGTCTTTGCTCCGGGCACGCGACTGTTTGCCGCCACCTGTGCCCTCGCGAGGTGATAGTCGACCTGCCTTTGTGCGATAGCCACTTGATCCACCACCAGCCGAGCCAGTTCGGAACGTTCGGCATTTCCGGCACGGCCGGCCGCGTTGGCCAGCACGCTCAAGGGCGTCTTCAGTGCATGAGCCAGGTTGCCGGCATGGGTGCGGGCGCGTTCAACGACTTCCGCATTCTGTGCCAGCACGGAATTGAACTCGTCGATCAGGGGCGTGAGCTCATCCGGGAATGTGCCTTCCAGCCTCTGGGTCTCACCGCTGCGAACCTTGCCTAATGCAGTGCGTAGGGTGCGCAACGGGGCTAGTCCGACGAAAACCTGCACCAGCGCGGCGAGGATCAGTCCGGCGGCGAGCACTCCCAGGGCCAGCCACAAGATTCCGCTGAAACGCGCGATGGGATCCGACATCAGACGTTCATCGGCCGCGGCGATCAGGCGAAACGTTCGCGGTTTGCCATCGGCAGCCTCGTCGATGCGCACGCTGCGCTCGACCATGCCAAGCATCTTGCCTTCCGGACCGGAAATCCGATGCCGGTGAATTTCGCCATCGGCCGGGATGCCCGGCGGTGACACCAGTACGTGATCCCAAAGCGATCGCGAACGCAGCTGTCCGGCGACGACGGAATCACCGCCACGGATGTCGCCTACCAGGTCGATCTGCCAGTAACAGCCCGAGTAAGGCCGGCTCAGTCGCGGATCGCTCAGTGGCAGGGCGAGTCGCGGATTTCCCTGCTCGTCGAGCGTCAATTGAGCCGTCAGCTGGTCAAGATGGCTTGTGAGTTCGGTGTAAAACTGAGTGGTGACATGCTGACGGAAGAGACTGGCCAGACCCCAGCCGGCCACGAGTATCGATGCAGCGATCCAGAACAGGGTACCGGCCAGCAAGCGGACGCGTAGCGAGCCACGCAAACCCGGGACATTCATGATGGCGAGCTGAGGCGATAACCGAGGCCGCGGACAGTTTCGATCAATCCCGGTGGAAGCTTCTTTCGCAGCCGGGCAATGAAGACTTCGACCGTATTCGAGTCACGATCGAAGTCTTGGGCATAGATATGCTCGACCAGGGATCCGCGCGAAACCACTTCGTCGCGATGGTGCATCAGATAGGCCAATACGCGGTACTCGTGGCTGGTCAAGGTCAGCATCTGCCCCGCTACGGTGGCGCGGCTGTTGCGGGTATCCAGGGTCAGCGGGCCGCATACCAGTTCCGGGCTGGCATGGCCGCCGGCGCGGCGGATCAGCGCGCGCAGTCGGGCCAGCAGTTCTTCCATGTGGAAAGGCTTGGTCAGGTAGTCATCGGCACCGGCGTCGATG
This sequence comes from Sulfuritalea sp., assembly GCA_016716965.1. GTDB lineage: Bacteria > Pseudomonadota > Gammaproteobacteria > Burkholderiales > Rhodocyclaceae > Sulfuritalea. The sequence goes on from JADJUP010000056.1 coordinate 20,369, forward strand.
CCGGCCACTTTTTCATGCCAGCCATCGCGGGCGGTGAGGATCAGCACCGGTATGCCGCGGCCGGCCGCGCGCCATTTGCGCAGCACCGTGATGCCATCCATCTGCGGCAGGCCAAGGTCGAGAACCACCGCGTCATAGGGTTCCGTGTCCCCCATGTAGTGCGCATCGACGCCATTGTCTGCGACATCCACTGCGTAGCCTGCGGCGCCCAGCGCTTCGGCCAGTTGTGTGCGCAGGGTCGGCTCGTCTTCAACAATCAGGATGCGCATCAGCGTCCCGTTCCGCTGCGTGGCACGTTTTGGCGCGCCTTGTCGCCATCATCGCCGCCTTTGGTCTTGCGGCGAATGATGGCGCCATCACGGGCGTCGACATTGAGCTTGACCAGAGAACCGCCGGTACGCAATATTTTCACCTCGTAAATCCAGCGCTCGGCGCCGTTTCCGTGATCGCGCTCCAGTTCGACGTCAATGACCTGCCCCGGGTATTCCCGTTCAACGCGATCCAGGATGGCGCGCAGCGGCAGGATCTCGCCTGCCTCCAGCGCCCGGCGGGCACGGTCGTGGTCGTCGCCGGCAATCCCGGTGCCGCTACTGCAGGCGAGCAACCCCGCAGAGAGGATAACAAACAGGGTCCGCAGCTTGCGGTTCCAGAATCGGTTTGGCATTACGCAGATATCCGCTTTCCTTACTCCAGGAGACTACTTTATAGCCTCGCCAAGCTGAACGCAGGATGAACGGAGGATTCACCTTCCGTTAAGTTGGCCCCGCGCATAGTACGCCTCACACCAAACCCGACGAGGAGTACACCATGCATCAAACCCTGAGTGCGACCCTGCTTGCCGCCGCCTTGGCATTGACGTTTTCCGGCGCCGCCAGCGCCGGCCCGCGCGAAGACCAACTGGCCACCTATGCCAGCGCCGCCAAGGCAGCCAATCCGGCCTTCTCCGGATTTTCTGCGGAGCGTGGCAAGACCCTGCATAACCAGACATTCACCGGCGGCAAGGCGGACACACCTGCATGCACTGCATGCCACGGCAAGGATCCGCGTTCTGCGGGACGCAATCTGACAGGCAAGACGATAGACCCGGTGGCGGTATCGGCTGCCCCGTCACGCTACACCGATCCAGCCAAAGTCGAGAAGTGGTTCAAGCGCAACTGCACCGAAGTGCTCGGGCGCGAATGCAGCGCACAGGAAAAGGGCGACTGGCTGAGCTTCGTCATCGGCCAGTAAGAGATCGACAGGAAAGGAATCCGCTATGAACATCCTCAAGAAATTTTCCGGAAAGATCCCTTATCGCCCGCTGGCGCTCGGTCTGCTGGTTCTGGGTTTCTCCGCCATCGTGCTCGGACGGGCACAGGCAGGTGGCAGCCACTTCTACGCGCCGGTGGCTGATCCGGTCGTAAAGGAAGAGTGCGGCAGTTGCCACCTGGCGTTTGCTCCGTCGATGCTGCCGGCCAGTTCCTGGAAACGCATGATGGCCGACCTGAAGAACCACTTCGGCGATGACGCCAGCGTCGATGCGAACACCGCCAAACAAATCACCGACTATCTCGCTGCCAACGCGGCCGACACGGGTGGCCGCCGCTACAGCGACAAGCTGCTGCGCGGTGTATCTGCGACAAATTCGCCGCTGCGCATCACGGAGTTGCCCAAGTGGGTCAGTGAACATCGAAAAGTGCCCGACTGGGAATGGAAGCACAAGGATGTTCGGACCAGGGCCAATTGCGCCGCATGCCATGCCGACTCCGCACTGGGTTACTACGATGAGTGAGCTTCGCCATCCATCCCGCTTTCTGAACGCCGGATGAACAGGCGCTTCAACAAGAATTGGGCGCCTTAGAAACATACCGCATTTGTGTTCCGCCACGAACTGTAACAACCGGAGGTCTTACATCATGAAACTATCAACAATTCTGTCATCACTTGCTCTTGGCGGTGCATTTGCCGTCGGAGGTGCCGTTTCGACTCCGTCCGTTGCCGGGGAGAACCGTCCCGCGGCTTCGGGCGAGCGCCAGTGGTTGTCTATCGCGCAGGTCCATGAGCGGCTGGAAGCAGCCGGATATCGGAATATCGAGAAGATCGAACGCGAGCGCGGCGGTTACGAGGCACGCGCCACTGATCGCAATGGCGAACGGGTCAAGCTCCATGTCAATCCGCAGACAGGCGAGGCCATCGACCAGCGGAACCCCGGCAAGCGCATCACGGTCGCCAGCGACGAGGGGCGACGCGATTCTGCCAACTGCAACAAGCGCCGCTGTCGCGATGACCTGCCGGCGACGTCAGTCAATGCGACACCTGCGACCAGGTAATGCCGTTTCCCTGCGTGCGATCCGATCGCCAGGCACGCCACCACTTTCCTGAGAGAATCCTTATGAAAACTCTGCTCGGCAGTCTGTCAGTCCTCATGGTACTTGCATGGGGCTGGGATATCGTCAATGCCGTCCCGGCCGCGGGCCCGCATCAGTTGTGGATCGCGCGTCAGGAAGCCCTTTACCTGAGCGGACTGTTGTCGATAGCCATGATGTCGCTGGCGATGTTTCTCGCCACCCGCCCGGTTTGGCTGGAGTTGCCGTTGGGCGGCATGGACCGCATCTATCGCACGCACAAGTGGGCCGGTATCCTGGCTGTCTCCTTCGCCGCTTCGCACTGGCTGATCGAAATGTCGGACGACATACTGAAATCCATGATCGGCCGCGAAGGCCGTGTGCCGAAAGAAAAGTACGTCGGTTTTCTGGAGGTCTTGCGCGACTTGGCGAAAGACATGGGCGAATGGGCGATCTATGCGGTATTGGCGATGCTGGTGATCACCTTGTGGAAGAAGGTTCCCTACCGGACGTGGCGCTTCCTGCATCGCGCCATGCCCGTGCTCTACCTGATGCTGGCATTCCATGCCGCGCTGCTGGCGCCGCGGGACTACTGGCTGCAGCCGGTGGGGGCGCTGCTGGCAGTATTGCTGGTGGCCGGCGTCTATGGCGCGATCCATTCCATGCTGGGCGGCATCGGCCGGTCGCGTTTGGCAACGGGCAACATCGTCGCCATCGAAAATCCGTCCGATGACATCACGACCGTGCGCTGCCACCTTGCTCCAGGTTGGCACGGACACCATCCGGGCCAGTTCGCTTTCGTGACTTTCGATGACAACGAAGGAGCGCATCCCTTCACCATTGCCAGCGCCGACCAGGGTGACAACGTCATCAGCTTTCAGATCAAGGCGCTGGGCGACTACACCAGGGGCCTTGCGCGCCGCCTGCAGCCCGGACAGATGGTGCGTGTGGAGGGTCCCTACGGTCGCTTCGACATTGCGCGTCGCAATCCCCGCGCCAGGCATATATGGATCGCCGGCGGCATCGGTGTCACGCCCTTCCTCGCCTGGCTCGAGTCGCTGCAGGGAAAACCGGAGCTGGTGCCCGAGGCCGACCTGCATTACTGCACCCGCGACCAGGCCAGGGACAGCTTCGTGCCCCGGCTGGAATCCTTGTGCGCCGGATTGCCCGGCATACGCCTGCACATTCACGATGCACGCCAGGGCGCCATCCTGAAGGCAGACGCGCTGGGGGCGACGAAAGACACCGAAATCTGGTTCTGCGGTCCCAGTGGGCTGGGGAATGCATTACGCAATGGCATTCGCGCCATGGGTTGGACGCCGCGCTTTCACCAGGAGGCTTTCGAGATGCGCTAGCGCGAGGGCAAGGACAGACAGGTTTTACCGGCGAATCGGCACGTCCCGTACCAATCGCCATTAATTTCACCACGAAAGGAAGCTAAAAAATGAAACGGAACACACTCGTCGTGCTTGGTGCCATGTACATGGGATTGGCCGGCCCCACTTTTGCTGCCCCGGATGTTGCCGCCCAAGATCACAAGCACGAACATGGTCCGACCGCGACAACGGCGAAGCTGCAACTCAATGCGGGCAAGAAATGGGAGACCGACGCGCCCTTGCGTGAGGCCATGAACGCCATTCGCCAGGAATTGGCGGCGTCGCTGCACGGGATTCACGAAAATCGCCTGTCGAACAAGGAATATTCGATATTGGCGCAGAAAATCGAGCGTCGCGTGAGCGACATCGTCGCCAAGTGCAAACTGGAACCGAAGGCCGATGCGCAACTGCACCTGATCGTTGCCGAGCTTCTGGCGAGTGCCGACGCGATGCAAGGCAAGTCGAAGGCAACACCGGGTGCCGGCGCGTTACAGGCGGTCCGCGCCGTAAACGAGTACGGGAAATACTTCAAGCATTCGGGCTGGAAACCGCTCGGCTGAGCCGGCACGGATTAGCACCGGGTTGTGCGGTTGGCCAAGTATGCACTCGGCGGACGTGCAGTCTGTCCAGCCGTGCGGTGCTTGGCGGCACCAAGAACATGCGACGATCCGACTATCTGTCCGCCACTTAAGGAAAGGCAATATGGGCGATATCCTGAAAACCTCCTTGCTTGATCTCGTCGCCTATCAGGAGGGGGCTGTAGTTAGCAAGACCCTGATCGACAAGAAGACTGGAACTGTCACCTTGTTCGCCTTCGGGGAAGGGCAGGGTCTAAGCGAACACACTGCTCCATTTGATGCCTTGGTTCAGGTTCTCGATGGCGAAGTCGAAATCAGGATCGCGGGGCAACGCTTCCCGCTCAAAGCCGGTGAAGGCATCGTAATGCCGGCCAACGAACCGCACGAATTGAAAGCGATCAGTCGTTTCAAGATGATGCTGACCATGATCCGGCCATAGCATCCGATGCAGGAATCCTGGGGCAGGCTTGGGTGCGCGGTGGGCACGCTCGCCGGATCCGCGAGCGGCCTAGAAAGCCTGGTAGATGAACGCGACGTGAACAGCAGCTTCAGTATCAGTTCAGGTTGGGGTGGGCAGAATGGAGCCCATCAACCACTAAACCGGAATCCATCATGGGCTCATTCAGGAAACGCCAGGCAATCCTCATTGGCTTGTTCAGCATGTTTGTTGCCAATGTAAATGCCGCTGAACCTCAAGCCGAGACGTGCGAACAGATCAGGGCACAAATCAAGGCACAAACCGGTGTGTTGGCCGCACCGGACACTCACTTGTTGGCCAAGATCGGGGCAAACAGTGCGTGTCGCTTTACCTCGGCCGAGGCGTATCGAGCCGCCTATGGCGACAAGCCCCTACCCAAGGGTGATCCTTCCGCAAGGCACCGCAAGCATCACGAAGACAATGACAACTGATTGGAAGATATGTTGAGCCTCCCGGATTTTGAAGCTTGCCTGGATCATCACCGCGTCGCTCCGTTAGATCCGGATCAGAGTCACCCACGGTATCTATCGATGGTTCTTGCCGCATCCATCTCGATGCTTGCATTAAGATAAGCAGAATGGGTACTTTTAGCCTGCCTCTCGAAGGCACAAGGCCGTGACCTCGCTTTCTCTCCTGCTCTGGATTGCCTTCGGCATTGCGATGCAAGTAGCGCTTTGGCCCGCCACTGGCTTCTGGCGCCATTGGCTTGACTATCAGGCGCTGCGCAGTGGCGTGCCGGTGGCGGTTGCCACCGCGTCGACTGAGTCGCGGCTGGGTGTTACTGCCGAGACAGCATCGGTTGCCGCGTGGACCGGTTTTCGGTCGTTTCGGATCGAACGCAAGATTGTCGAGGACGCTGCGCAGTCGATCTGCTCGTTCTACCTTGTGCCTGAGGACGGCCAAGCCCTGCCTCCATTCCTGCCGGGCCAGTTCCTTACCTTCCGCCTCGATGTGCCGGCACTCGGAGGGGCAAATGAGCAGGTCATTCGCTGCTATTCCTTATCGGATGCGCCCCGTCCGGATTATTACCGGGTCTCGATCAAGCGCGTAACCGCGCCGACTGGCAGCGACGTGCCGCCGGGCCGCTCGTCGAACTACTTCCATGACCATGTCGCCATTGGCAGCACCTTGCAGGTGCGGGCACCGGGCGGCCATTTCCATATCGACCGTGGCGATACCCCGGTAGTCCTGATTGGAGGCGGTATCGGCATCACACCGGTACTATCCATGTTGAACTGCTGCCTTGTCGAGCAACCCGGACGCGAAGTCTGGTTGTTCTATGGCGTCCGCAACGGTCACGAACTGGTGATGCGTGATCATCTCGAGGCGCTCGCGGACGCGCACCCGAATTTTCATCTGTGCCTGTGCTTCAGCGACCCGCTGCCGGACGACCTTGCCGGACGCAATAACCGGCATCGCGGTCGGGTCGGGGTCAGTCTGCTCCGCATGCAATTGCCGCTCAAGCCCTACCACTACTACATCTGCGGCCCAACACCGATGATGGAGAGCCTGGTTGCCGAACTCGCGGACTGGGGCGTGCCGGATGCCCGCATCCACTTCGAAGCCTTTGGTCCCGCCTCGATCAAACGCAAGTCAGCCCAGGCTGCCGTGGCGCAAACGGCAGAGATGGCGCCCGGCATCATGGTTACCTTCGCCAAATCCGGCAAAGTCCTGCCCTGGCAAGCCGGCGCCAGCAGCCTGCTCGACTTGGCCGAGGCCAATGGCATCAGAGTCGACTCCGGGTGCCGTGCTGGTGGTTGCGGCACTTGCCAGACAAGCATCCGGTCGGGTGAAATCACTTATTGCCAGATACCGGACTTTGATCCCGAGCCAGGCAATTGCCTGCTCTGTGTCTGCGCACCGAAGACCAATGTGACCCTGGAGGCATAGATGACACCTTCACTCTGGCGCCGGCATGTTCTTCCCTTCACGATTCTGCTGGGTCTGCTCGCGCTCGCCACCATCGCCGGCGATTATCTGCTGCACCGCTTGAATCTGGTATGGATCGGCCGCTATCTGGGCATTCCAGGCACGCTCCTGATTGTCGGATCGCTGGTCTACTCCCTGCGCAAACGCAAGTACATCACTTCAGGCAATCCCAAAACCCTGCTGACCCTGCATGAAGCGGGAACCTGGTTGGGTTCGCTGATGGTCTTGCTCCATGCCGGCATCCATTTCAACGCCATCCTGCCCTGGTTCGCCACCATTGCGATGGGCGTGAACGTCATCAGCGGCATGGTCGGCAAGTTGCTTCTTGCCCGTTCGCGCGAGCACGTGCTGGGCCAGCGCGAGTACTACCAGTTGCGTGGATTATCCAAGGTCGAGGTGGAACGTGCCGTATTCTGGGATGCGGTAACGCTTGATGCCATGACCAAATGGCGCAAGGTGCATATTCCGATCTTCATTGTTTTTTCGGTCCTGGCAATTGGTCACATCATCAGCATCTTCCTTTTCTGGGGCTGGGTATGAATCGGGCGGTCAAGTGGATCCTCGCGGCGAACCTGATCGTCTTCGCCATCCTGGCCTTCGTCTATCCGGACCTGATGGTCGGGCCGGGCAAACTGATTCCGGGTCATGCCAGTCTTGAGACGGATTGTTTCGCCTGTCACGCACCCTTCACCGGTGCCGATTCCCGGCGTTGCGTTAACTGTCACAAACCGGAAGACATCGGCCGCCTGACTTCCCTGGGCAAACCCATTGAGAAGCCGCTGACGACGACACCCTTCCACCAGAAGCTGAAAAGCCAGGATTGCGTTGCCTGCCACAGTGACCATGCCGGTGTGAAGCGCTTCCGGCCGACCGGTCATTTCAATCACCTCTTGCTGGAAAAAGCCACGCGCGATGAATGCCAGAGCTGCCACAAGGCACCAAAAGACACGCTGCATCAGCAGATCACCGGCAATTGCAGCCAGTGCCACAGCGTGGACAAGTGGACGCCGGCGACCTTCGATCACAACAAGTATTTCGAGCTTGACCGCAACCATAACGACCGCTGCGTAACCTGCCATGTGCGCAACGACTACAGTCGTTACACCTGCTATGGTTGTCATGAGCATTCGCAGGAAAACATTCGCCGCAAGCACATCAAGGAAGGCATTCGCGATTACGACAACTGCGTCGAGTGCCATCGCAATGCCGATGAACATGACATTCGTGGTGAGTACGGCAAGACACGCGGTGAACGCAAAGACAGGAAGAAAGGTAAAGACCGCGATCACGATTAAGCACGCAATCCCAGATAAAGTACGGCATTGGTCTGCTCCACAGCAGGCCATATTCGTCATTGAGCGGCTGTGCCTGAGGTGTGACGGTCGTCCACAGTATTGACGCATATCGGCGTTATGAAGATAACTTGACGCTCAAAAACGCTCATCTTGAACCGCTGGTATGGCGATTCCTGACCAATTGTATGCAGTGGCTATCACGCCCGAAAGCGGCCGCACGAATCCCGTAAGGAGAAGCACGTGCAGCCGGCACTCTGGCGGCTAGATTTCGGTCTGCTCCGAGATCTCCAGTGCGTCATCTACCTCGATCCCGAGGTATCGAACGGTGCTTTCGAGCTTGCTATGACCAAGCAAGAGCTGAACGGCCCGCAGGTTCTTCGTGCGTCTGTAGATTAGTGTCGCCTTGGTCCGCCGCATCGTGTGCGTACCATAGACCGTCGGATCAAGTCCGATGGCGGCAACCCACTGATGCACAATACGGGCGTACTGCCGCGTCGAAACATGGGCAGACTTGGTGAGGCGGCTAGGAAACAGGCATTGCTCTGGTTTCAATTTCGCCTTCTCGATCCACGCTGTGACAGCGGCCCGCGTCGGCTCCGTCAGCTCGAACTGCACCGGCCGTTGCGTTTTCCGCTGCACGACCATCGCACGTGGCAACACCTTGCTGCCATGTGTGATGTCCCGAACATGCAGGTTGACCAGGTCGCAACCCCGCAGCTTGCTGTCGATCGCGAGGTTGAACATGGCAAGGTCTCGAACCTGATGCGCATTCTGGAGCTGAATTCGGATTGCCCAGATGTCCTTCGGCTTCAGGGGTGGCTTCTGACCGACCAGCTTGCCTTTGTTCCACGGTTCCCAGTGACGAGTAGATTCCATGACAAACTCCTTCGTTGTTGATCGGAGTCTGATTGTTCTACTTCTGGGCGAAGGGCGGTTTTCGGATTGGATGCTGGGTGCGTACACTCGGCCAGAAGCAGCTGCTGACCATGTTTCTCCAAAGCCGCCGTTGATCCTCTGCAGTCGCCTGGTAGTGATCGTTGAACCTTGAATCAAGCGGCAGCAGGACTGTGATGCCGACGCTTATTCACGAAATCTCGCGTCCTTCCCCCGCCTCTTCCACCGTCCTTCCGTCGCGGATGTGGTAAATCCGCTTGAAGGTAGGAATGATCTTTTCGTCGTGGGTGACGACGATGATCGCAGTCTGGTACTGGTTAGCCATCTGGTTGAGGATGCGCATCACGGCCAGCGCCCGCTGGCTATCGAGCGGCGCGGTGGGTTCGTCGGCGAGGATCACCGGCGGCTGGTTGGCCAGCGCGCGGGCGATCGAGACGCGCTGCTGTTCGCCGCCGGAAAGCTCGCTCGGCTGCGCGCCTGCGCGGTGGGCGACATCGAGCGCCTGCAGTAGTTCCAGCGCTCGCGTCCGGGAGGCACCGTTCGTGCGCCCCGCCAGCATCGGCAGCAGGGCGACATTGTCGGTGACATCGAGGAAGGGAATCAGGTAAGGCGCTTGGAAGACGAAGCCGATGCGATCGCGCCGCAGTGCACGCAGATCCGGCGTTTTCCAGCCGCCCTGCTCACTGTCGTAGATCACTTCGCTTCCGAGGGTCATGCGGCCGCGCGTCGGTTCGATCACCGCACCGAGGCATTTGAGCAGCGTAGTCTTGCCCGATCCGCTGGGACCGACCAGGCCGACCACCTCGCCGGGAGCGATGCGCATGTTGACGTCCTTCAACGCATCGACGGCGGTGTCGCCCGCGCCGTAGCGCTTGCTGAGTCCTTCGATGTGAATTCCGTCATCCATCTCAGCCCCCGATCGCCGTGGCCGGATCGACCTTCAGCGCCGCGCGAATCGCCAGCGTGCTGGCCAGCGCGCAGACCACCATGACGATGGCCAGGGCGCGCATGGCGTCCGCCGTCTCCAGCAGCACATACTTGGGGAAGGCCGGCGCCCACAGCGTGGCGGAAATCTTGCCGACGATGAAACCGATCAGGCCGAGGCCGAGCGCCTGTTGCAGGATCATGCCGGCGATGGTGCGGTTGCGCGTGCCGATCAGTTTCAGCACCGCGATTTCGCGAATCTTGCCCAGCGTCATGGTGTAGATGATGAAGGCGACGATGGCCGCGCTGACCACGGTGAGGATGGCGAGGAACATGCCGATCTGCTTGGCCGATGTAGCGACCAGCTTTTCGATCAGGATTTCTTCCATCTGCTCGCGGGTATATGCCTGAACGTGTTTCCAGCGGCGGATCTCCTGTGCCACGTTTGCCGCCGTGTCGCCAGCGCCGACTTTTACCAGCACCGCATTGACGCTGTGATTAATGGTCTGCGACGCCGTCACCGCGTCGAGCAGGCCGGGCACGCCGGGGCGGTTCAGGGCGGGGTTGGCCGCTGTGCGTGCGCGGTCGGCGATGATGGCGTCGTTGTCTTTGAGGAACTGCGCCTCCTGCGCGTCCTTGAGCGGGATGAAGACCATCGGGTCGCCGCCGGAGGACACCATGCGCCGCGTCAGGCCGACCACTTCGTAATCGTGGCGGCGGATGCGGATGCGTTCGCCGAGCTTGAAACCGGTCTTGACGTCGGCGATGGCCTCGAAGTGGCCGCGCAGCAGGCGTCGTCCTGCCACCAGATAGCCCGGCTCGCCGGGCTGCCCCTGTTCGAAGCCGACCACCATAGTGCGACTCTCGCGGGCGCCATGGCGCACCTGCATGGTCAGGTAGGTAACGTTGGCCGCCTGCGCCACGCCGGGCATGCCGAGCAGGCCGCGATACACGTCGTCGCGGATGCTGGACGACTCGGCATACGGTCCCTGGGTGTCCTTCTGCACCACCCAGATGTCGGCGCCGCTGTTCGTCAGCAGTACCCGCGCGTCATCGACCATGCCCCGATAGACGCCGGCCATGGTCAAAGTGGCGCCGATCAGCAGGCCCAGCCCGACCCCGGTGAGGACGAACTTGCCCCAGGAATGCAGGATGTCGCGGCCGGCCAGACTGATCATGACGGGCTCACGAACCCGTGAGGGTGGAAACCACCTTGATGCGTCTGTCCGCGGCGAGTTCGCTCTCGCTGTACACGATCACCACATCGCCTTCCTTGAGGCCGTCGAGGATTTGCACCATGCCGTCGGCGCCGCTGGTGCCCGTCTTGACCGGGACAAAACCCGGCTTGCCGGCGGCCAGCAGCCAGACGCCGGTCTTGCCGCCGTGCAGGCGCAATGCTGCGCCGGGCACGGCCAGCGCCTGCTTGACGCCCGGCGGGTGCAAGGTGATTTCGCTCATTTCACCGATCGACACGTCCTGCGGCGGCGTGTCGAAGGCCACTTGGGCGATGCGCTCTTCGGTCACGCTGTCGCCGAGCATTTCAATGCGAGCACCTTGCCGGGCAGTACCTGGCCCGGCCGTGAGCGCAGCACGATTTCAGCGGGTAGCCCCACTTGCAGCCCGGCCGAACGATGCTGATCGAGGCGCAGCTTGAGCCACAGGCTGTCGGCGGCGACCAGTCGCACGACGGCCTGGCCGGCGACCACGGTCGAGCCCGGTTCGGCGTCGCGCGCGGTGACTACGCCGTCGGCCGGCGCCAGCAGGCGCAGGTTGCTGCGCTGCTGTTGCGCGCCGGCCTGTTCGGCAGCGAGTCGCGCACGGTCCTGGCGCGCGCCGGCCAGCGCGGCTTCGGCGGCGGCAAACTGGGCGGCGGCGGATTTCAGTTCTTGCGCCTTGCCTTCGGTCACGCTGGAGCTGACGAAACCCTTGCGCCCCAGATCGTCATAGCGGCGTGCATTGGCGGCAGCCACTTCGCGGCGGGCGACGCTGTCGGCAACTTGCGCCGCCGCCGTATCGACAGCACTCTGCGCCCGGCTGGCGGCCGCGCCGGTTGCGGCAAGGCGCTGATCGAGGTCCACCGGGTCCATCTCCGCCAGCAATTGGCCGGCTTTCACGACGTCGCCGACATCCACGGCGACGCGGCGTACGCGCCCGGCCGCGGTAGGGCCGACCAGATAGCTGCGCCGTGCTTCGACGACGCCGATGCCGAACAGCAGCGGCGCCAGATCGGCCCGCGCGACCGGTGCGACGGTGACCCGCATCGATGCCAGCGGCCCGCTGCGCGCGACGAACAACACCAGAACGGCCAACAGCAAGACGGCGGCGGTTATTAGGATGGTGCGACGATTGAAGGAGAAGTTCATCGCGGGCTGCTCCCTGCCGCAGTCGCCTTCATGGCACGCAGCGCGACCAGTGCCACCGCGATCCAGAACAGCGATTGGATCGACAGGGCGCCGACGGTACGCGCTTCAAATGCGCCTCCGGCGACGATGTGCACCGCAAAGGCGAGGAAGACGAGAACCGTCGCCAGGGCGAGAAGCAAGGCAACCGAGGCGGCCCAACGTTTGGTCCGTAGCAGCGCCACCCCGGCGAGGACATAGACAAAACCGACGATGAAATTGAACCAGAGCACGAAGGGCACGACATTGGCAAGCTCGGCGCGCGCCTCCATGCCGCCGAACAATGCGCGGCCACCGCTGAACACGGTGAAGGCGCCAAATGCGATGGCGGCAATGGGCAGCCATTCAAGTATGCGTGCGGACTTCATGTGATGCTCCTGATTCCGCGACGGTAAATGGCGAAGGCACCCGGCGCGTCGGCGCGCATTTGCCCAGCCTTGCCGCTCAGCAGCGATTGCATGACCAGACCCTGGATGCTGCCGATGAAGGCGACGACAGCCGCTGCGGTATCGACATCGGGCGCCACTTCGCCGCGTGCTTTCCCGGTATCGATGAGCCCGCGCAGGCGTTCTCTATAGGCGCCAATCAGGGTGCGTGCCATGCGTTTGGCGGGAGTGTCCTCGGCGCGCTGCAACTCGCCGAACAGCAGGCGCGGCACGCCGGGGTGCGCAACGACAAATTCGATGTGGGTCATGAACACCGCTTCCAGCGCCTGAAGCGGCGAATCCGTGCCTTGCATGGCGCGATCCACCCGTAGCAGCAGGCGCTCGGCCACCCACTCCATGACCGCCTGCCAGATTGCATCCTTGCTGGGAAAGTGGCGGAACAGCGCGCCCTGCGTGAGATTCATTCGCTGGGCAATCGCGGCGGTAGTGATATCGCCCGGATTCTGCTCGGCCGTCAGCTCGATAACGGCTTCCACGGTGACCGCCCGGCGCTGGTCCGCGGGCAAGTTCTTCGGTTTCGGTTCAATAGACATCGCAAGTCAATAAGTAAGTAATCAATTACTATCTTATTTCAGAAATCCAAGGTGATCAAGTAATCCTTGCAGAAGCCACTTCACTTGTTCGAGGAGTGGCAGATGAAGCTAACGGACCCGTCTTGCCGCAACGCTATTGGCCCTGGCAGCGGCGGCAATTCGTAACCACGCAATGCGTGCCAGCGCACGGAATTGATCGCAGCGCGCGAATAGGCTTGTCGCCAACGGTGACGCGCTGAGCTACCAGGCCCGGATGGGTCGCTTGAACGCAACCCAATCAAGGTAAGCACCATGGGCGGAACAGAAATTCGGCTGCGCGTCGAATCCGGTCAGGGCATCCAGAACTTCGACTGTTCGGTAACGGCGACGGTGGCGTCGGCAACGTCCTCGACATTGAAGCTGATCGGGATCGCGCCGGATTTTGCCGCGCCTGGGTCGGCCCTGACGCTTACGGTCGGAGCGCCGATCTCGCCGCCGGTCACCGTGATCAGCTTGTCGTCGTGCAGGCGCATGCCCATCTTGCCATCGACGGCGGCGATGCGGATGCGGAAGGTGCGTGTCTTGTCGCCGGTGTTCATGATCTGCAGGCGGTAGATGTTCTCGATGGAGCCGTCGTCAGCTTCGCGCGACAACGCACCGCGATCTTTCAGCACATTGACCTTGAGCGGGATGCGGGTGGATAGCGACCAGGCGGTGGCGACCGTGAGTGCGAGCAGGATCGCGGCATAGACGATCACCCGCGGGCGGAAGGCCCGGCGCACGATGTCCATCGGCGTCAGGCGCTGGCTGACGGCATTCTCGGTGGAGTAGCGGATCAGGCCGCGCGGATAGTCCATCCTGTCCATCACCTGGTCGCAGGCGTCGATACAGGCGGCACAGCCGATGCACTCGTTCTGCAGGCCGTTGCGGATGTCGATGCCGGTCGGGCAGACCTGTACGCAGATGCTGCAGTCGACACAGTCGCCGAGGCCCTGCGCGTGCGGATCGCTGCCTTTGGCCCGGGCGCCGCGGGATTCGCCGCGTTCGGCGTCGTAGGCGATGATCAGCGTGTCGGGATCGAGCATGACGAACTGGAAGCGTGCGTAGGGGCAGATCTGGCGGCACATCTGTTCGCGCAGGAAGCCGGCATTGCCGTAGGTGGCGAAGCCGTAGAACAGTATCCAGAAGGCCGACCAGCCGCCGGGCGTAAGCGTGACGAGATCGTGCGCCAGCTCGCGGATCGGCGTGAAGTAGCCGACGAAGGTAAAGCCGGTCCACAGAGAGAAAACGATCCAAACGGCATGCTTGGCCGACTTTTTGTACAGCTTGCGAATTGACCACGGCGCGGCATCGAGCTTGATGCGCTGCGGCCTTTCGCCTTCGATCAGCTTCTCGAACCAGAGGAAGATTTCCGTGTAGACGGTTTGCGGACAGGCATAGCCGCACCACAGGCGTCCGGCCACGGCGGTGAACAGGAACAGCGCCAGCGCGCCGATGACCATCAGCAGCACCAGATAGATCGTGTCCTGCGGCCATAGCACCAGGTCGAAAAAGTAGAACTTGCGCGTGTCGATGTCGAGCAGGATGGCCTGCCGCTCGCGCCATGGCAGCCAGCACAGGCCGTAGAAGACGATCTGCGTCAGCCAGACGAAAATCCAGCGCCAGCGGGCGTAGATGCCGCTGATCGAGCGCGGGTAGACCTTCGCTTCAGGATCGGCCCAGGGCTTTATTTCAATGACTTTTCGGACGGCGGCTGGCTTTGCCATTTTGTCGGTCAGGTGCTACCCGTAGCACTCGTGGGGAAATTGCGGCAGGTCGGAATGGCGCTTCATGGCGGGAGCGAGGACGGTATCGTCGCGCCGTTCAGTGCGCGTGCCCGGCCGCAGAAGCGGTCCAGCCTGGATGATCA
Source organism: Sulfuritalea sp. (assembly GCA_016716965.1). Taxonomy (GTDB): domain Bacteria; phylum Pseudomonadota; class Gammaproteobacteria; order Burkholderiales; family Rhodocyclaceae; genus Sulfuritalea. The sequence goes on from JADJUP010000056.1 coordinate 35,433, forward strand.
AAGAATTGGCCGTAGGTTTCCAGCGCTTGGACCAGTTGCAACGCGCCCTTCTGCCGCGACTGCGCCTTGTCCTTGCCCGCCATGGCATCCGCCGCGGCGCCGAGTTCGGCGATGATCAGATGCAGTTGTGCATCGGCGTCCGGCGCCAGCTTGCAGTTTTTGACCACGAAGGCGATCTGCGTAGTGGTCCGCTTGGCCAGCTTCTGGTAGTTCGCCGCTTTCAGGGTGTTTTCGTGGATCGCGCGCAAATGCGGCTGCACGGCGGCCTTGATGTTCGCCATGCCCTTGCGCAACGGGACATCGGTTTTCCATTTCTGGCCGTTGTCGAGTTTCAGCGCGCTTGCGCCGTGTGCGCCGTGTTCATGCGCGGGATCGGCGGCAATGGCAGGGGCCATGCCGAGCGTGAGCAAGGTGGCGAGGATCAGCAAGCTGCGGGTCGGGTGGGACATGGTCATTCTCCTGGAAGGGCTAAAAAATCGGACTTACCAATACTTTTCGAAAGCCATCTGCCCCGGCATGCCGCGGCGGTTGGTGGCGAAGCCGCGCGACGTCAGGAACTGGCGCAGATCGAGGCTCATTTCGGGATTGCCGCAGACCAGCACGCGCGAGGTGGCGAGGTCGAGCGGGCAGGCTGCCGCGGCTTCGAGGCGGCCGTCGGCGAGCAGTAGCGGGATGCGTTCCGCGAGCTTGCTGGCGCCAGGTTCGCGGGTGACGACCGGCAGATAGGTGAGTGTGGCTTTCGCTTCGGCGAACAGTTCGCCTTGCGGCATGGCGACAATTTCGTCGCGCCAGGCCAGCTCGGAAGAGTGGCGCACGCTGTGGACCACGATCAGGCGTTCGTGATTCTGCCAGACCGAAGGATCGCGCAGGATGGAGAGGAAAGGTCCGAGTCCGGTGCCGCTGGCCAGCAACCAGAGGGTCTTGCCGGGGGCCAACTGATCGACGGTGAGGAAGCCATAGCTGGCCTTGTCGACGCGCAGCGTATCGCCCACGCGCAGATGCCTGAGCGGTTCCGAAAAGGCGCCGCCCGGCACCAGCACGGCGATGAATTCGAGGAAGTCGTCATAGGCCGCCGAAGCCAGCGAGTAGGGGCGCCAGACACAGTCACCCAAACCTGTATCCCCAGCGCCCAGCCCGAGCCGGGTGTAGTGCCCCGGCGTGAAGCGGAAGCCGGGGTAGCGCGTGGTACGGAAGGACACCAGCGTCGGCGTCCACCAGCGCATCGACAGCACGCGTTCGCTTGTCCATTTGTCCTGCGGGCCGGCGGCGACCTCGACGCGATAGACCGGGCCGAGGGAAACGATGTCGCGGTCCACCTCGGGGTCGATCACCTGACGCAGGATGCCTCGGATCTGTTGCGCGTCGGAAGGAGGGGCGGGGGAGGATTTGTCGGTTTCGGTGATCATTGGTTTTAAAAGCAGTACAACAAATACAGCTTCATGCTACCACCGCGATTTTTGTAAAGCAATATCTTATTTACTCCTTATGAGCGTAAACTCGCGGGCATGAAACTCACGACTTTTTCCGACTACACCCTGCGCGTGCTGATGTACCTCGCGCTGAACCGCGAGCGGCTGGCGACGATTCCCGAGATCGCCGCCGCCTAGAGATCTCCGAGAACCACCTGATGAAGGTGGTACATCAGCTGGCACGCTCGGGCGTCATCGAATCGGTGCGTGGCAAGGGCGGCGGCATACGCCTCGCGCGCGAACCCGACGAAATTCGGATCGGGCAGATTGTGCGTGTCAGCGAAGGGGCGGCGCCTATTGTCGAATGCCTCTCCGGCGATGCCGCGACCTGCCGCATCGCGCCGGTGTGCAAGCTGACGGCGGTGCTGTCGCGCGGCTTCGAGACGCTCTACGCGACGCTGGACGAAACCACGCTGGCCGACCTGGTCAGTTCGCCGCGCGGCCTGAAGGCGCTGTTGGTGCGGACTTGACATCGTTCCAGTAAGAGGACGAATCATAGGACGAACAGCGGGAACGCATTGAGCAGTGCATGCCGGGCAAGGCCAGTGATCGGTGTGTCATGGCCAAGGACAATCGGCGGTTTGTCGAGGCGGCCCTCTGGATCATGCGAACGGGCAGCCCATGGCGCGACCTGCCGGTCGAGTTCGGGCATTGGCATCGGACGTATGTACGTTTCTGCCTTTGGCGCAAGAAGGGTGTGTATTTGAGCGCGTTGCCCAAGCGATGCGTAGCGACGCTGATATGGAGCACCTGTTCATTGACTCGACCATCGTGCGTACCCACCAGCATTCTGCCGCCGCCAATAAAAGGAGTATCCAGAAGATCGGTCGCTCACGGTTTGGGCTGACCACCAAACTGGATGTCGCGTTGGATGCCCTGGACACTCCGCTGCGGGTGATCCTCTCGGCCGGTCAGATTGCCGACATTGACTATGCGGCAAAGACCATCCAGCACCTGTTAGCGCGAGCCATCATCGCGGACAAGGGGTACGACGCTGACCATTCCATTGCGAAGATCGAAGCCGCGGGCACGCAGGTCGTGATTCCGCCCAGTTCCAATTGTCTTACCCAGCGCAGCTTCGATCGCCAACTCTACCAAGACCGCAATCTGATCGAGCGCTTCTTCGCTCGTATTGAGCACTTCCGGCGTATCGCCACGCGCTTCGACAAATTCGCATCGTCCTTTCTGTTATTCGTTCATCTGGCGTGCGCCTTCATCTCGTTGGCTTAATAGAAAACACATCCAAGACATTGTCCGGCAATTGACCGGAGTCAACGACTTGCTGGCGACACGAAGCGCATCGTACGCCGTCGCCAAAATACATTTTTATTTAAATATCAACAATATACAGAGGAACCCATGAACCGAACCAAGCTTATATTAATCCGCCGGGCCTGCTTTGCCGCCATCCTGGTATTGCCGCTGAGCCTGAACATTGCGCAGGCTCAAGAACGCGTCAAGCCGGGCGTCACCGACACCGAGATGAAGTATCAGGCCGGCGATTCTCCGCTGGGCAAGGTGGACATGCACCAGAACGTCAATCCACTGGCGCCACCGATGACCAAGGCCGAATTCGAAAGTGCCAAGGAAATCTACTTCCAGCGCTGCGCCGGCTGCCACGGCGTGCTGCGCAAGGGCGCCACCGGCAAACCCCTGACCACAGACAAGACACTGGCCTCCGGAACCGAATATCTTAAGGTCTTCATCAAGTACGGTTCTCCCCAGGGCATGCCGAACTGGGGCACCTCGGGCGAATTGACCGACGCGGAGGTCGACCTGATGGCGCGCTACGTGCAGCAGGAACCGCCGACGCCTCCGGAGTGGGGCATGAAGGAAATGATGGCCTCGCTCAAGGTCACCGTGCCACCGAGCCAGCGTCCGACGAAGAAGATGAACAACCTGGATCTGGCCAACCTGTTCTCGGTCACCTTGCGCGATGCGGGCGAGATTGCGCTGATCGACGGCGCCAGCAAGAAAATCGTCAAGATCCTCAAGACCGGTTACGCGGTTCATATCTCGCGCATGTCGAAATCCGGCCGCTATCTCTACGTGATCGGTCGCGACGCGCGCATCAACCTGATCGACCTGTGGATGGCGGAACCGACCAACGTCGCCGAGATCAAAGTCGGCCTCGAAGCGCGTTCGGTCGAAACTTCGAAGTACAAGGGCTACGAAGACAAGTATGCGGTTGCCGGCACTTACTGGCCGCCGCAGTTCGTGATCATGGAAGGCGACACCTTGAAGCCGCTCAAGATCGAATCGACGCGCGGCATGACGGTGGATACCCAGGAATACCATCCGGAACCGCGCGTCGCCGCCATCGTCGGCTCGCACTTCAACCCGGAGTTCATCGTCAATGCCAAGGAGACCGGCAAGATCCTGGTGGTCAATTACAAGGACCTCGACAACTTGAAGATCACCAGCATCAACGCCGCGCGCTTCCTGCACGACGGCGGCTTCGATTCCAGCGGTCGCTACTTCATGGTCGCCGCCAACGCTTCGAACAAGATCGCCGTGGTCGACACCAAGGAAGACAAACTGGCAGCCCTGATCGACGTCGGCAAGATTCCGCACCCCGGCCGCGGCGCCAACTTCGCCCATCCCAGGTTCGGTCCGGTCTGGGCCACGAGCCATCTCGGCGACGAGACGGTGAGCCTGATCGGCACCGATCCGAAGAAGCACAAGGAGCATGCCTGGAAGGTCGTGCAGACGCTCAAGGCCCAGGGTGGCGGCTCGCTGTTCATCAAGACCCATCCGAAGTCGAAGAACCTCTGGGTCGACACGCCGCTGAATCCCGAAGCGCCGGTGAGCCAGTCGATCGCCGTGTTCGACATCAACAACCTGGAAAAAGGCTTCGAGGTCCTGCCGATCGGTGAATGGGCCGGCATCAAGGACGACGGCGCCAAGCGCATCGTCCAGCCCGAGTACAACAAGGCTGGCGATGAAGTCTGGTTCTCGGTGTGGAGCGCCAAGGACAAGATCTCGGCCCTGGTCGTGGTGGATGACAAGACGCGCAAGCTGAAGGCGGTGATCAAGGATCCGAAATTGATTACCCCCACCGGCAAGTTCAACGTGCACAATACTCAGCACGACGTGTATTGATCGTCCCAAGCGCCGGCGGCGCCGATATCCGGCCAACAGATAGCGGCGCCCGGCGCGCCCAATGCTAGCAAGGACAAATGAAAGACGACCTGTCATCCCGGATCACACGCAGCTTCAGAAAAACTCTGGGCGAACTTGCACTTTTCGCCGGCCTCGCGCCAGCAACCCTGGACGAGCTTGCGGAAGGAACCTGCAACGTCATCTACCAGAAGGGCCAGGTTATTTTCCGTGCCGGGGATGCCGTCAGCCAGTTGCATGTCCTGGTCTCTGGACAGGTAAAGCTCTCACTTTCCTGCAGACGCGGCAACGAACGGGTACTGGAACTGGTGACTCCCGGGCAAGCCTTCGGCCAGGCCGAACTCTTCGTTCCCGGGCCTTACTTGATATCTGCATTCGCCGTAAAGCCCGCGCATGTGCTGGCCATCCGCCGCGATACGCTGTTCCGCGTCATGGCCAGCGATTCGCGCATCGCGCGCCGCATTATCGAAGTCCTGGCCCGCCGCCAGTTGGAAACCGAAGCGGACCTCATCGCGCAAAACTCCTGGTCACCGGGACAACGCCTGCTGGGCTATCTGCTCGAGCTTGCCGGGCCGCATCGGGATAGCGCGGGCGAGACAACGGTGACGCTGGAAACCAGCAAGAAGGTGCTCGCCTCCCGCTTCGACATGCAGCCGGAAACTCTCTCACGCAACCTGCGCGACCTCAGCGAAGCCGGTCTCATCGTCGTCAGCAGGAACCGTGTATTGCTGCGCAACGCGGAAATAGACCGTCACCTGCTGACCAATCCGGATCCGCGCCTGATCGACATCGATAACGTCCACCGCGTCTGCTCCGCAACGGAGAGCCGGGAGGGGACATGGGACCAGGGTCGCCGCCGGGAATCCTGGGCACAGTGCGGCTGGATAAATGGCGCGGGCCGTCAGAGAGCGCTGTCCCAGCGCATGGCAAAGTCCTGGCTGATGCTAGAACAGGGACTGCTCGCCCGCCCGTCGCGGCAAATCCTGAGGCAATCGGTAAAACTTTTCGAAAGCCGCCTCAAGGAACTTGAGGCGCAGACGGCCGGCACGGAAAACCAGGCCACCTGCGTGGAACTCGTACGCCTGTGGCCGCGCTACCGGGCCCTACTCGAAGTTCCGCCCAATCCCGGTGACGCGATTAAGCTCTTCGCCATTAACGATGAAGTGCTGGACGCGGCCGACCAACTCGCGCGGGGCTTGGCCCGAACCGAGGGAACGCACAAGGGAAAACTGGTGAATCTGGCCGGTCGGGGCAGGATGCTTTCGCAGCGCGCGGCAAAGCATTTCATGTTCCGCCAGATGGGTATTCAGGTCGCCGACTGCCGCTCGCGACTCGACGAGGCCCACGCCGAGTTCTCGGCGGCGCTGGTAGAACTCAAGGCGTCGACCCGGGATGAGCCGGCCTTTGCCGCCCGGCTGGAGTCGTCCTTCAGGGTCTGGACGCTGTTCCGCTCGGCGATGGAGGTTCGCGATCCTGCAGAGTTTCCGCAGGTGGCGCGCAAGGTTTTCCGCATCAGCGAAGACCTGCTGAACCGCACCGACGCGATGGTGGAACACTGCGTCGGACTTCCCGACGACAAGGGCCATTTGCCGGCACAGCAGGATGTGACTGCATAGCCGGGAGTTCGCCCGGTCAGCCCTCGGGCTTCGCCCCGATTGCGTAGTCGGCCATCGCTGCCAGCACCGATTCCGCTTCGCCGACCGGCGCTGCGAGTTCTATCAGCAGTCCCTCGTAACGGCCTATTGCGTCCGCCGCGAGTCGCGGCAGATCCTTCTTCACATGGCTGCCGGCGGCCATGAAGATCAGCTAGTGCTCGGTGCCTTTATGTGGAGTTCCACATAAGGGCACGGACGAGTCGGTGAATTATTCTGGAATCAGCCGCTCAGAAACGGGAACTCCAAATTTTCTTCCGGCAAACCTCGAACGGCAGCTTCACCTCCAACTCCAGTCGCTGGCCCTAAACCTCCCCTGTTAGCTGGTCAAGTCAAAGCGGTCATTCAATACTTCATGGTTTTCGGGGCGTCAATTTCTCCTCATGGCCGATCTCAGCCCTCGTCTTGCCCCCAATAACCGGCTTCACGCTGATGACGGATCGCAAGAATCAGGACGGCATCCTGATCTTCTTCAAAGCTGTACAGGGCTATATAGCCTGTACGTCCTCGAGAGATCACCAACTCCCGCAAGCCATGCTCGATCGGTCGGCCGATCAGCGGATGACGAATCAGCAACCCGACTGCTTCTTCGATCAATCCAACCGTCTCGACTGCCGCAACGGGATCTGTCTCGACCAGAAAGTCGGTGAGCCTTTCGAGATCGGCGAGTGCATGGCCGGAATAGGCTAGACGCGCCAAGATTTGGCTTTCGGCTTTGCCGTCTTGTTGCCGGACAGGCGCGCCTTCAGATAGGCGTGAACCTCCTTGGCGTCGTAGCCCTTCCCGGTGGCCACCATTTGCTCCCGCGCTGTCTGCGCGTCGCTTATGAAGCTGGCTCGCTGCTCTGCCGCGGTCGTTGCCTGGTCGATTGCGTGGATCATGAATGCATGCGGCGACACGCCTTGCTGTTCGGCGGCGGAAATTGCCCGTCGCTTGAGTTCATCGGGCAGCTTCAGTGAAGTGGTAGACATTGCTCGCTCCCGGTTGCCTTGAGGTGACACCATGGTAGCACCGCGATTCCGATAGCTGCAAATGGTGGCGATTGCCAGCGCCGCCAAGCGCATGAACCGGGCGGTTGCAGAAGCACGGCGCGGCTGTTCCCGAGGGACAGCACCCGCGTGCAAACAGACTATCGCGCCTTGCTGCGCGCGCTCCCGGCTGGCGGCGATGGCATCGGCACTGCCGCCGCGAGGATCAGCTCCCGCAGCAGGCGCAGCACGTGTTTGCTCAATGGCGTCGCCGGCTTGTGCGCGGAGACGGCGAGGCACAGGGTGCTGGTCAGGCTGGGCTCGACCAGTTTGCGCAGCACGAAGGCTTCGGGCTGGCCCGAGGCGACCAGCGCGGTGGGCGTGAGGATGGCGTGGCCGTGGCCGCCGCGCACCAGTTCCAGGATGGACTGCACGCTGGAGATTTCCAGCGCGACATTGAGCTTGTGGCCGCTCAGCGCGGCCTGGGTTTCGAGCAGCTTGCGGATGGCATGGCTGCGTTCTGGCAGGATCAGCGGCAGGCGTGCGAGTTCGGCCAGCGTTACCGTGTCGCCGCCGCCGACTTTCTTCTTCGCTGCGCTTGTGCCCTTGCCGGCCGGGCTGACGACGCCGAGCGGTTCGTCCAGCACCGGCGTGACTTCGATGGCCGCCTGCGATTCCGGGTTGTGCAGCAGGCCGACGTCGACGCGGCCGGTGGCGATCCATTCCGCGAGGTGGGCGGACAGGCCTTCGACGATGGCCAGGCGCGCCTTGGGCAGGCTGCGCCGGAAGCCGTCGACCAGCGGTGGCGTCAGCAGCCGGCCCATGCTCGGCGGCAGGCCGATGACGATGCGCCCGGCGGGTTCGTCGCGCGCCGATTCGATGTCCTCGGTGGCGCGCGCCACCAGTTGCAGGATGCCGACGCTGTGGTCGAACAGGCGCTGGCCGACGTCGGTCAGCACCACGCCGCGGCCGGTGCGCGTCAGCAGGTTTGCGTGGAGGTCGGTTTCGAGCAGGCGCACCTGGCGCGACAGCGCCGGCTGGGCGATGTTGAGGATCATCGCCGCCTTGCTGAAACTGCCCAGCTCGGCGACGCGCACGAAGTATTCGAGTTGCTTGAGGTTCATGGTGCTACCGCAGGCAGGACCGCAAGGGCCGACGCGTCCGATTCTAAGGCCATGGCCGGATGCCCGGCGCGCGTCCATCGCCGTGTCGCCGGCGCCGACTTTTCAAAGCGGCATCGCCGATGGTACCGGCAAGCGCGGTATCTATTGCCCGGGTTTGGCGGCGAGTCGGCGTCGCAGCAGGCGGCCGATGACATGCAGTACCAGTGCGCCAATGAACGCGTAGAACATGGCGCTGAACATGTAGCCGAAATAGAACATGCGCGACGACACCGGTGCGATGCTGTTGCCGGTCGCCCGGTAGCGGCTCCAGATCGTGTTGTCGCCGTCATCGTAGGCTTCGACCAGTTCGATCAATTGCTCGCGGCCGGAATCTTCCAGTACCCGGTATTCGAACTTCGAGCCCGACTCGTGCATGGAACCGCTGGCGGCGGACATGCGGAACGACAGCGGGGCCGGCGCGGGCCGGGCGCCACCCTGCGCCAGATAGGGCTGGATCTCGTCCCAGTGCAGGACGCGGAAGGATGCACCCTTCTCGCCGGGCTCCGCGACGACCCTGAACAGCCGGTGAACCTTGTCGCCCTTGCTCACGTCCCTCGCATCCGCCGCGGCGACGATCTGGTTGCCGACGAAGCTGCCGGTCGTGCAGCTCACCGGGAAGAACCAGACCGATCCAAGGATGGCCGCAAGCAGCTTCAATCCTCGTGCCGGGCGCTGCGGCGTCGATGCGTCGTCCATTGCTGGCCTCCTGCGGATTCATGGAACATGCCATGCGACTTTACTGCATCGGGCGCCGTGTGGTGGGCGCCGACTTTCAATTTCATGGCCCGGCAGGGATCGAATGTACCAGAACGAAATTGATACCGCATTCAATCCGGATGATGCCGGATCGGCAGCAGCAACAAGGCATGCCTCCTGAGCCTGCGCTGCCGCGACCGGAACCCCACCATCCAGTCCTATCGATCGGAGCTGCCGGTTCGCTCCGACGCCAGGCGCCCCGACGTCTCCGTCGTGGCGCCGTTCGCGGCGGCCAGCAGCCGCGCCAGCGCGCCGTGGCGCGCAGCCTTGTCGAGCGCCGCCAGTTCGCGCACGCGCCGGTAGAAGCGTTGCAGGTCGTGGTGCTCCTGTTGCAGCAGCGCCTCGAAGGCCGGCACCAGTTCTCCGTAGAGCGCGAACGACACGAGCGTGGCGTTGTTGAAGTCCGTGCCAAGCAGCTTGTCGTAGCCGGCGTAACCGCCCCAACCCGCCTTCAGCGCGGCGTAGTCGCCGCGCAGGGCGGCCAGCAGGTCGGCCTTGGCCCGGCGCTGCAGGTCGGCCGCGCGCGGTGTTTCATACAGCGCGCGAAATTGCTCGCGGTAGTCGCGCAGCAACCCTGCCAGGGCGGCCTTGCGCGCTCGCTGCGCATCGAAGCTTGCGCGCTGTCCGCCCGCCAGGTGGGCGGACGTCCAGCGCCGCAGGCCTTCGTTTTCGACGGCGGTGGCGAAGGATTCGTTGAAGACCGTATCGTCCCTGACGAAGACCAGTTGGTGGGCCAGTTCGTGAAACACCGTGCGCGCCACCTCCAGCGTACCCGGTCGCAGGAAGGTGTTGAGCACCGGATCGTCGAACCAGCCGAGCGTGGAGTAGGCGGGCACGCCACCGACGAAGGTGTCGTAGCCTTCCTCGCGCAATTCCGCGGCGAGGCGCTCGGCGTCCTCGCGGGCATAGTAGCCGCGGTAGTTCACGCAGCCCACCATCAGCATGCACCACGACTTGGGCTGCAGCGAGAATTCCGGCGCGGCGAACACGTTCCACAGCACGAAGGGGCGCCCGAGGTCGGCGTAGCGGCGATAGCTGCCGTTGTCCGGCAGGCCCAGTTCGCGCGTGGCGAATTCGCGGATCGCCAGCGCCTCGCGCAATTGCGCGTGCAGCGCCGGGTCGCCGGCCGGATCGCGAACGATCTCGTCGATCGGCCGTGCCGCGCCCATGACCTCGAAGTGGCCGCCCACCGCCTGTGCGTAGTAGGCGAGGTTGCCGCAGCCGGCCAGCGACATTGCCAGCGCGGCGGCCAGCAGCAGCGGCCGCAAGCGGCCGTCAGGCATGCTCGCCATGCAGGAAGCGTCCGCTGGCCAGGAAGGCGCCGATCTGCGCGGCACAGCGCGGCGAGGCGAGCATTTCCGAGTGTGCCACCGGCAGCACGATGTGATCCGCGGCGCCGGGCAGGCGCGTCTCGGCCACCGTGACGACTCCGTCATTGGGACGCGGCAGGCCGGGCACCACGCGACCCAGCCCGACGCTGCGGGTGCCGGCCAGCACCCCGACTTCCACGGTGCCATGTGGTGCGGCGGTAGCGCCGGGGCCGCGCGCCATCCACTCGCCGATCGAGCGCCCGAGCAAGGCCGGCATCCCGGCGACCCGCGCCAGGCGCCGCGCGCAGTGGCTGTCGAGGCAGGGTGTGCCGAGCAGGACCACCCGGCGCAGGCGCGCATCGGCACCCTGCCGCAGCATGTCGAGGATGACCAGGCCGCCGAGGCTGTGGCCCACCAGGTGGATGTCGGTGGCCTCGGTCCCGGCGACGAAGCGCGCAAGCGCCTGCGCATTCTGCGACAGCGAGGCACGCACGCTGGGGTAGCCGAAGCGCAGCGTCGGGTAGCCGCGGTGCCGCAACCAGCGGTCATGCGGCACGAGCACCAGCGGCGGCGTCCACAGGCCGTGCACCAGGATCACGGTCGCCCGGTTCGCGGGCAGTGATTGCCTCATGGTGCCGGGTCGAACTTGCGCAGCGCGTGAAATGAATCGTGGGGCATGTTGCCTTCGTCAGTGTTCCGTGCAATGAAACCCATCGGCGGAATGTGCCAGCATAGCCCACGCCCGTGAGGCAGGGCCGGAGGGGCGGGCCGGGAGCGATGGCGTCAGGCGGGCGGCGCCTTCCTGCGCGCCGGCCTGGCCGGGGTCGTCTGCGGCGTCGCTGCCTTTTTGGCTTTCTTGCGGTCGCCGACTGTTGCGGCGGCGACCGGCACCGGCTTGCGCGGCGACTTGCGCACCGGCTTCGGCGGCGGCATGACGGCGGCTTCGAGTTCCTCCAGCGCTTCCGTGGCATAGACGGCGAGGCGCTGCATGCTGGGCAGCGAGGAATGGCAGCCGGTAAAGCCGAAGTTCATCGCCCCGGCGTAGCTCTCGCAGGTGATGTTGAGGGCCTGGCCGTGGGTCACGATCGATGCCGGATAGATGGCGACCAGTTCGGCGCCGCGGAAGTAAAGCGGCTGGTCGGGGCCGGGCACGTTGGATATGGTGATGTTGAACATCGGCCGCGTGCGCCCGCCGATGCCGGTGAGCAGCGTCAGGATGGTCGGCGCCATGAGCAGCACCGTGTATTGCAGCATCGCCTGCTTGGGCAGGCTTTGCACGTGCTCCTTGGCGTGGCGTACGGATTCGCGGATCGCCGCGAGGCGCTCCCGCGCGTCGGCGATGTCGGTGCCCAGCGTGGCGATGATGAAGGTGATCGCATTGCCGCCGTGGTTGTCGTCGGCCGGCCTCACCGAGACAGGTATGCCGGTGGTCAGCGATTTCGCGGGAAGGTCGCCGCGCTCTTCCAGGAAGCGTCGCAGCGCACCGCCGCAGATCCCCAGCACGACGTCGTTGAGGGTGCATTCCGCCGCCCTGGCGAGGTCACGCAGGCGCTCCATCGGAAACTGCTGGGTGGCGAAGCGGCGCTTCTCGCGCACGCGGCCGTTGAGCACCGACTGCGGGGAGGTGAAGGGAACCACCATGCCTTCGCCGCTGCCCAGGCCCTTGAGCATCCTGCCGAAGGCGACCACCAGTTGCGGCACCGTCCTGGCCTGTCCGCGCAGGGCATCGACCGCCATCGCGGCGGCATTGGCCACGGTGGGCAGCGGATTGTCGTCGCGCGCACGTGTCTGGCGCGGCAGGCCCGAAGCCCAGAACGGCGGCAGCTTGCGGCTCTTTTCCCGATCGGGCGACATCGCCCGCTGCAGCAGCTTCATGCCGCTGACGCCGTCGATCAGCGAATGGTGCATCTTGATGAAGAGCGCGAAGCGGTCGCCTTCCAGGCCTTCGATGATGGTGCATTCCCAGGGCGGGCGACTCAGGTCCAGCGGCGTGCTCTGCAGGCGGCCGACCAGCTCGCCGAGTTCGCGTTCGCCACCCGGCCAGGGCAGCGCTGCATGCCGTACGTGGTATTCGAGGTCGATGGCGTCGTCCTCGATCCAGACCGGCATCGGGTTCTTGTTGAAGGCGTATTTCAGGCGCCGGTTCCAGGGTGCGGTGAATTCGCGATGGTCGCGAAACTCGATCATCAACTGGCGCATGTAATCCTTGGGCGCGCCCTCCGGCAGGCGGAACTGCAGCAGTCCGCCGACATGGTTGGGCGTGGCGCGCGATTCGGTGAACAGCCAGGCGGAATCCAGCGGATTGAGGCGAACGGAAGTCATGGCGGCAGTCCTCGGCAAGTCCGGAGAAAGCGCACCATAGCCGATTTCTCAATGCAAGGCAGGATGGAGCGCGCGATCTCCCCTGCTGCCGCCTAGCCCAGCGCGAATTCGCTGGCGGACACCGTGTCGCCAGCGCCGACTATTGCGGCGGCCAGCGCCGGGGCCTGCACGCCGAGGGCGTGGGCGTGGAACTGCGCGAGTTCGACCAGTCCGCGCAGGTAGTCGGGGGCATGGCGTTCCGCGCTGCCGGGATTTGTCGCGGCGAGCGCGACGCGCGCCAGTTGCCAGCCGCCACAGACGGTGCCCAGCAGGTGCAGGAAGGGTACGGCGCCGGCCAGCACGGCGGCCATGTGTTCCTTGCCGTTGGCGAGGATCCAGTCGAGCGCACGTTCCAGCGCGGCGATGTCTTCTTCGAGGCGCACGGCCAGCGGGCGCAGGCTTTCCGTGGCGGCGAGTGCGGCGCCCACGCCGCGCATTTCGACGATCAGTTCGCGCAGGGTGGCGCCGTTCTCGCGCAGCACCTTGCGCCCGATCAGGTCGTTGGCCTGGATGCCGGTGGTGCCTTCGTAGATGGTGATGATGCGCGCATCGCGGTAGTGCTGGGCGATGCCGGTCTCCTCGACGAAGCCCATGCCGCCATGCACCTGGATCGCGTCGTAACAAATCTGCTGGCACAGCTCGGTGCTCCAGCCCTTGACCACCGGCATCAGCAGGTCGACGTAGCGCTTCGCCTTGTCGGCGGCGGCCTTGTCGGGCGAATGGCGGGCGAGGTCGAACCAGCCCGCCGCCGTGTAGGCCAGCGCGCGCGCGGCCATGATGCGGGCGCGCATGGTGAGCAGCATGCGCTTGACGTCGGGGTGATTGATGATCGGGATGCCGACCGCGCCGCTGACCGCGTCGCGGCCCTGTACGCGCTCCCGGGCGAAGGCCAGCGCCTGCTGGTAGGCGCGCTCGCCGATGCCGATGCCCTGCACGCCGACGCCGAAGCGCGCCTCGTTCATCATGATGAACATGTATTCGAGGCCGCGGTTGGGCTGGCCGACGATCCAGCCCGCAGCTCCGCCGTTGTCGCCGAAGCTCATGGCGCAGGTCGGGCTGCCGTGGATGCCGAGCTTGTGCTCGAGGCCGACGCAGCGCACGTCGTTCTGCGCGCCGAGGCTGCCGTCGGCGTTCACCAGGAACTTGGGCACCAGGAACATCGAGATGCCCTTCACGCCCGGTGGCGCATCGGGCAGGCGCGCCAGCACCAGGTGCACGATGTTGGGCGTGATCTCGTGGTCGCCGTAGGAAATGAAGATCTTCTGCCCGCTCAGGCGGTAGCTGCCGTCGGCCTGCGGTTCGGCGCGGGTGCGGATCGCGGCGAGGTCGGAGCCGGCCTGCGGCTCGGTCAGGTTCATGGTGCCGCCCCACTCGCCCGTCACCAGCTTTTCGAGGTAGGTGGCTTTCAGCTCGTCGCTGGCGGCGAGCAGGATGGCCTCGGATTCTCCGGTGTTGAGCTGGGGCAGCATGGTGAATGCCGTGTTCGCCGAGAACCACATCTCCCACACCGGCGTCGCCACGCACTTGGGCAGGCCCTGGCCGCCGAAGTCGGGCGAGAGCCCGAGGCCGACCCAGCCGCCCTCGGCAAAGGCCTTGTAGGCTTCGCGCCAGCCGGCGGGAGTAATGACCTTGCCATTGTCGAGGCGGCAGCTTTCGCGGTCGCCGACGGCGTTGAGCGGTGCCAGCACGCCGGCGGCGAACTTGCCCGCTTCTTCCAGCACGGCGTCGACCGTATCGGGGGTGGCGTCGCCGCAGCCGGGAAGCTGGGCGATGGCGGCGAGGCCCGTGACTTCCTGCAACAGGAAGCGCATGTCGGCGAGCGGGGCGGTGTAACTAGTCATAAAAATTCCAATTCAATCCGCAGATGGCGCAGATTTCGCAGATTGGACAACGCAGCGGCCAATTCCGACGGCTTACCCGGCAGGTGGCGCGACTTGGCAAAACGACGTATTGCTCCATCTGCGTCAATCGGCGAAATCTGCGGATCAGAATCTTCTTGCGGGCTCATTGCCATTGCACCAGCAAGGATTCGGGAATCGCCACGGCCTTGATGCGCTTCGGGTTGGCCGGGTCCTCGATGGCGAAGATGCGCTTTTCCTCGCCTTCCACCAGCACCGTGTCGCCGCGGCGGATGACGTGCTTGAGGACGAAGGCCTTGCCGCTGATTTCGGCCACCGTGGTATCGACCTCGATCGGTTCGGGGTAGGTGGCGGAGCTGACGAATCTGGCCGAGGCGCCGACCAGCGGCGCGCCGATGATGCCCCAGTCCGCCTTGGTCTGGCGCCAGCTTTCGATGCCGCAGGCATTGAAGAAGTGCAGGGCGGCGATGTCCATCCACTTGAAGAAGTTGGGATAGAAGACGATCTGGGCGGGATCGCAATCGCCGAATTCGATGCGGAAGCTCGAGGTGTGGCTGCGGGGCATGGTCTGGTTACCGGTGGGACGCTACTCGCAGAGCGCGCGGATTTCGGGCGGGATGGGCACGGCCTTGATGCGTGTCGGCTGCGCCGGGTCCATGATGGCGAAGACGCGGATGTCCTCGCCTTCGGCCAGGATCGTGTCGCCGCGGCGCGCGACGTGGCGCATGACGAAGCTCTTGGTGCGCCATTCCTGCACCCAGCTTTCGATCACCACGTCCTCGCCATAGGTCGCCGAATTGACGAAGGTCGCCGTGGCCTTGACCAGCGGCGTGCCGATGATGCCGCCCTTCTGCGCGGTGTCGCGCCAGGGCGGCACGCCGCAGGCGACGAAGAACTCGAAGCCGCTGGTGTCGAACCACTTGAAGTAGTTGGCGAAGAAGACGATCTGCGCCGGATCGCAGTCGGCGAAGGCGATGCGGTGCTTGTAGAAGGTGCTGCGCGGCATGGTTTGGCAGATTGACGTAATGAAACAGCAGGACGGGCGGGGGTGGAAACGGGCGGGGGGGGCGGCCCCCCCCACCCCCCGCGGGGGGAGGGGGGGGGGGGGGGGGGGGGCCCCCCCCGAGGCAAGGGGAAGGCGAACGCTTCATTGTTTGCGGATGGCGTTGGAAGCCATGAGCGTTACTTCGGGGCCAGGCGCACGGCGCCGTCGAGGCGGATGGATTCGCCGTTGAGCATTTCGTTTTCGACGATGTGCGCGGCGAGCTGCGCGAATTCGTCGGGGCGGCCCAGGCGCGGCGGGAAGGGCACTGACTTGCCGAGCGAGTCCTGGATTTCCGGCGGCAGCGATTCCATCATCGGCGTATAGAACAGGCCGGGGGCGATGGTGCACACGCGGATGCCGAAGCGCGCCAGTTCGCGCGCGATGGGCAGGGTCATGCCGACGATGCCGGCCTTGGACGCGGCGTAGGCGGCCTGGCCGATCTGGCCATCCCAGGCGGCGACGGAGGCGGTGTTGACAATCACGCCACGCTCGCCGGCGGGATTGGGCTCGCCCTTGCTCATGGCTTCCGACGCGACGCGGATCATGTTGAAGGTGCCGACCAGGTTGATGTTGATGACGCGGGCGAAGTTGGCCAGCTTCTGCGGGCCGTCCTTGTTCAGCACCTTTTCCGCGATGCCGATGCCGGCGCAGTTGATCAGTCCCTGCAGGCCGCTGAAGCGCGCCAGCGCGGTGGCGACGGTGGCCTGGGCATCGGCCTCGGCGGCGACGTCGCAGCGCTGGAAGGCAGCGCGCGCGCCGAGTTCGACCGCCAGCGCGGCACCGCGCTCGGCATTGAGGTCGGCGATCACGACGTTGGCGCCGGCGCCGTGGAAGCGCCGCACGGTGGCTTCACCGAGGCCCGAAGCGCCGCCGGTGACGATGAAGGTGGAATTGTCGAATTTCATTTTTTGTCCAGTTTCAGAAGACGGATGGCGTTCTGCTTGAGGATCAGCGGCTTCACCGAATCCTTGAAGCCGGCCGCCTCGAAGTCTTCGAGCCAGCGGTCGGGCGGAATCAGCGGGAAGTCGGTGCCGAACAGCATGCGATCCTTGAGCAGGGTATTGGCGTACTGCACCAGTTGCGGCGGAAAATACTTGGGCGACCAGCCGGAGAGGTCGATCCAGACGTTGGGCTTGTGCAGGCAGACCGAGAGCGCCTCGTCCTGCCAGGGCCACGAGGGATGGGCGATGACGATCTGCATGTCGGGGAAGTCGACCGCCACGCCGTCGAGCAGCATCGGGTTGGAGGTCTCGAGTCGCAGGCCGCCGCCGCCGCGCATGCCGCTGCCCATGCCGGAATGGCCACTGTGGAAGATGGCCGGCAACTTGTATTCGGCGATTACTTCATACAGCGGCCAGGCCATGCGGTCCTGCGGATTGAAGCCCTGCACCGTGGGGTGGAATTTGAAGCCCTTGACGCCGTACTCCTCGATCAGCTTGCGCGCCTCTCGTGCGCCCATGCGGCCCTTGTGCGGATCGATGCTGGCGAAGGCGATCATCATGTCGCTGTTCTTCGCCGCGGCCTCGGCGACCTCTTCATTGGCGATGCGGCGGTTGCCGATGTGCGATTCGGAATCGACGGTGAACATTACCAGGCCGATCTTGCGCTCGCGGTAGTAGGCGATGGTCTCGTCTATGGTCGGCCGGTGGGCGTTCTTGAAATACTTGTCGGCCGCGCGCTCATAGGGCTCGAACCAGGGGTCCTTGGGCTGGCAGCAGGAGACTTCGGCGTGGGTGTGGGTGTCGATCGCGACCAGTTCGTCGAGGTTCACGCTGCCTCCGCCGGGCCGTCCCAAGGAGGCAGCAAGTCATTTACCGGAAGCCGCGACAGCGGCTGAACATTGGTCACCCTTTCCCCCGGGGAAAGGGCTGGGGATAGGGTTGTCACGTCTGCGGCCCCTGGCCCTTGCGATTGAGGAAGGATCCGATACGCGCCACCACTTCGGGGCTGGTCTGGGCCACGGCGGCCATCAGCGACTCGACGTAGAGGCCGTCGTCGGAGGACATGTTGCTGATGCGCTGGATGGTGGTGACCATCGCGTAGTTGGCCAGCGGCGCATTCTCGGCGATGCGTTTGGCCAGTTCCTGCGCCTTGGCCAGTCCCTCGCCCTTGCCGACGAGGTAGTGCGACAGGCCCATGGCCTGGCCTTCGTCGGCATTCAGGATGCGGCCGGTCAGCATCATCTCGGCCATGCGGCCCGGGCCGATGATGCGCGCCACGCGTACCGAGGCGCCGCCGCCGACATAGATGCCGTGGCGGCCTTCCGGCAGCTGGTACATGACATTCGGTTCGGCGACGCGGACATGGGTCGAGGTCGCCAGTTCCAGCCCGCCGCCGATCACCGCACCGTGCAGCACCGCCACCACCGGGATACCGGTCTGGTGGATCTTGCCGAAGACGCGGTGCCAGCCCTGCGAATGCAGCATCACGCCGGAAGGCTCGCGATGCTGGTGTTCGGAGAGGTCGAGCCCGGCGCAGAAGTGGTCGCCGGCGCCGGCCAGGATCACCACGCGGGCATCGGCCGGACGCGCATCCCAGGCCTTTTCGAGGGCGTCGAGCAGGCGGTCGCTGATCGCATTGCGCTTCGCCGGACGGCTCAGGGTGATGGTGTAAACCAGGCCGTCCTGCGAATGTGTTACGAGTTTGTCAGTCACTGGGTGTTCCTTTGAAGCATTAACGGAAGCATCGGGTTCGAAGTCCCCTTGCAATCGACGCGCGCAGCGCGCCGATCAGTAACCCCCCGCGAGGGGGGAAGGGGGGCGGGCGATTAAAGGTTTTCGCGTGTTGCATCCTCGGCGTCAGCACTCGGAAACCATGAGCGTTAAACCAATATCACTGCCGAGTCGGGCGCGTCGGAATGCAGTTCGAGCACGCGGTCGGCGCGGCGCGTGAGTACCGCGCGCTGGTTGATGTAGCCCTTGTCGGTCATTTCGCCGTGCTCGGACGATGGCGGCTCGGCCATCAGCAGCACGCGCGCCGGGTAGGTCGAGGAGCCGCCGCCTTCGCGTTTCATGCGCACCAGGCCTTCGCGCACGCGTTCCTTGATTGCCGGGTGACCCAGCACCGTGCCGGCCGGCACATCGTCGCCGAGCCCCGTCAGGCGGCGGCATTCGCCGATGTTGGGGAAGACCAGGAAGCCGATGTCGTCGCGGTCGTGGCCGGTGACGACGATGTCCTGCGCCACGGGCGAGAGCGCGCTGATGCCGGCGACGCGGATGCTGCCGACATGGACCCAGGTGCCGGACAGCAGCTTGAAGTCCTCGGCGACGCGGCCGTCGAACAGCAGGCCCTGTTCGGGCCGCGTCGGATCGACGAAGGACACGGCGTCGCCGATCATGTAAAAGCCTTCCTCGTCGAAGGCCTTGGCCGTCAGCTCGGGCTGCTTCCAGTAGCCGGGAAAAAGGTTCGGTCCCTTGACGCGCACTTCCAGCTTGTCAGCCACCGGCACCAGCTTCAGCGTCGTGCCCGGAATCGGCACGCCGATCACGCCGGAGCGCACGGCCTGGAAATGGCAGTCGGTGCAGGCCGGCGCGGTTTCGGTCGAACCCCAAGACGAAAGCATGACGACCGGGTGGCCGAGTTCCATCACGGCCAGGCGCTCCAGTTCGTCCCAGGTCGATTGCGGCAGGGCGGCGCCGGCGTAAAAAATTATCTGCAGGCGGGAGAAGAAGCTCTTGCGCAGCGCGGCGTTGTCGCGCAGCTCCGCGACCAGCAGGGCGTAGGCCAGCGGCACGCTGAAATAGATGGTGGGTGAAACGTCGGTGAGGTTGCGCACCGTCTTCGGCAGCAGGGCGGGCAGCGGCTTGCCGTCGTCGATGTAGAGGCTGCCGCCGAAGCGCACCACCTTGTTGAAATTGTGGCTGCCGCCGAAAACATGGCTCCAGGGCAGCCAGTCGCAGATCACCGGCTTCTGCGTGTTGAGGAAGGGCCAGATCACCGATTTCATTTCGGCGTTGGAGCACATCATGCGTTGCGTCGTGATCACCGCCTTGGGCGTGCCGACGGAACCCGAGGTGAACAGGAACTTGGCGATGGTGTCGGGCGTGATCGCCTTGAAAGCGGACTTGACTGCCGTGTCGTCGGCGCCGACTTTCTCGATGTCGGCGAAAGGCAGCGTGCCGGCGGTGGGCGCGCTGCGGCTGCCGGCGACTACCACGCCGTCATGGAGGCCGGCGATGGCGTTGATCGCCGGCATGAAGCGTTCGATGGTGTCGGCGAAGATCACGCCGGGTCGCAGCAGCTCGACGTTGGCCTTGAGCTTGAGGAAATCCTTGGACAGCAGCGAGTTGCCCGGAGAAACCGGACTGATCGGCACGCCGACGTGCAGGCAGGCCAGCATCAGCATGGCGTGTTCGATGCTGTTGTCGGAGAGCACCAGAACCGGCCGCTCGGGCGAGAGATTCTGCCCGAGCAGCCAGGTGGCGATGCGATAGACGCGCGCGAGCGCCTGCCCGTAAGTCACCTTGACCCATTCGCCATCCGCGCCACGTTCGGCGATCAGGATGGCGTTCGGGGTTTCGGCCGCCCAGCGTTCCAGCCACTCGCCGGAACAGCGGGCAAAGCCCGGCAGTTCCAGCCTGGAACGGAACAGCCGGCTACCGTCCGGCCGGGCTTCGAGGATGACGGCCGGATCGACGAACAGTTCGGCCGGCTTGCGGGCAATGGTGCTCATGCGACGTCCTTTGACGTGTAGCAACGGGATGGGTCGCCGTCGATATCGAGCGCAGCGAGCCGATCAGAAACCCCCCGTGAGGGGGGAAGGGGGGCGGGCCGAGTTTTCTCGCCCATGGCCGGGCAAGGATGCGATCGTTTCATGATCCTAAGGTCGCTATCGAAGCCATGGGCGTTAAACGGCTTACTTGGAAATGACCTTGAAGGCGCCGTTCTGCACCTGCAACAGCACGCGGGCGCGGCCGTCGAAGCCGGAGTGGTCGGTCGGGCTGAAGTTGAAGACGCCATGGGCGCCTGCAATTTCACGCTCGCTCTCGATCGCGTCGCGCAGCGCGGCGCGGAACTCGGGGGTGCCCGGTTTGGCTTTTTTCAGCGCAACCGGAATCGAGCGCGAGGCGATGGCCCAGCCGTCCCACATGTGACCGCCGAAGGACGACAGTGTGTTCTTGCCGTACTTGTCTTCATAGGCCTTGGCGTACTCGCCGCTGACCTTCTTCGACGGATGCGAGTCGGCCAGTTGTTCCCACTCCAGCAACGGGCCGGCAACCAGGATGCCGTTCTCGACCGCCTTGCCGCCGTTCTTGAGGAAGACCGGCGAGGGCGCGCCATGGGTCTGGTAGATCTGGCCCTTGTAGCCGCGCTCGGACAGCGCGGCATGCGCCATCGCCGCCGGGGAACCCGAGGCGACCACGAGCACGGCATCCGGCTTGAGGCTGACCAGCTTGATCACCTGGCCGGCGACGGAGGTGTCGGTGCGGGCGAAACCCTCGATCGGGCCGAAGGTGACGCCGTACTTGGGCGACAGGGCTTCCATGGCCTTGATCCAGACCTCGCCATAGGCATCGGGGTGGTAACCGAGGAAGGCGATGGTCTTGTAGCCCTTGGATTTGGCATGGTCGAGCAGCGGTTCGGCCATTAGTCCGATCGGTTGCGGCATGGTGAAGGTCCACTTGAACTTCTCGCCGTCGAGCCGGTTGGGCGCCAGTGCGATCAGCGGCGTCTTGCTGTCCGCCGCGGGGCCGGCGGCGGCCATGACGCCAGGCGTGGTGGTGCCGGTCATCAGCAGGTCAACCTTGGATTCGCTGAGGAACTTGGCGACGTTCTTGGCGGTGTTGGTCGGATCGGATGCATCGTCGAGCACGATCCAGTTGATTTTCTCGCCGGCGATGGTGGTCGGGAACAACTGGGTGGTGTTTTTCTGCGGGCCGCCGAGCACGGCCGCCGGGCCGGTGGCGGAAACGCTGACGCCGATGTTGATGTCGGCCAGCGCAGCCGTGGCCCCGAACAGGGACAGGGCGATCACCAGCGGCTTGATGGACAGTTTGACTTTCATGCTTTCTCCTCGTTTTGTTGGTCTGAAACGACTTCTGGTTGAATTGCGGTTTGATGCGCTTGCGAAATCAGGCGGCGATCGAATGGCTGCCGCCAAGGCCGAGATAGCTCTCGATCACACGTGGATCATGGAGCAGGGACTTGGCAGAGTTTTCCACCGCCACGCTGCCATTCTCCAACACATAGCCATAATCGGCCACTTGCAGTGCAGCACGCGCATTTTGCTCCACCAGCAGGATGGAAACGCCCATGCCCTTCAATTGCACCACGATGCGCAGGATCTCCTTGACGATCAGCGGCGCCAGGCCGAGGCTGGGTTCGTCCAGCATCAGCAGCGTTGGCTTGGCCATCAGGGCGCGGCCCATGGCCAGCATCTGCCGTTCGCCGCCGGACAGCGTGCCCGCCTCCTGCTTGCTGCGTTCGGCCAGGCGCGGGAAGATCGCATACACCTCGTCCAGCGTCTTGCCATGGTCGCGGTCGCCGCGCCGGTGGCGGGCGAAGGCGCCGAGCAGCAGGTTGTCGGCCACCGACATGCTGCCGAACAGTTCGCGTTTTTCCGGTACCAGCACCAGCCCCTTGGCGACCAGCGCGTCGACCGACATCTTGCCCAGCGTAGGCTGGCCCTGATACTTCACCTCGCCACGCGCGGGCAGCAGGCCCATCAGGGCCGAGAGCAGCGTGGTCTTGCCGGCGCCATTGGGACCGATGACGGTGACGATCTCGCCTTCGCGGATGCGCAGGTCGACCTTGTGGATGGCCTCGACGCGCCCGTAGTTGACGCAAAGGCCCGTTGTTTCGAGGATCAGCGGTTTCATCTTGGAACCCCCCAAAAACCCCCCAAATTTCGGGAGGGGGGGGGGGGGGTGGGGGGGGGGGGGGCGGGGGGGGGGGGCCGCCCGGGGGCCCCCCCCCCCCAAGGCCGCCCCCCCCCAAAACGGGGAAAAACCCCGCCCCCCCCCCGGGACCAAATGCTTCTTTCAGCTTCATTCGTCCACCCCGCCCAGATAGGCTTCGAGCACTTTCGGATTGGTCTGGATTTCCTGCGGCAGGCCCTCGGCCAGGTATTCGCCGAACTCCATCACCAGCACCCGGTCGGCGAGGCCCATGACGAAATCCATGTCGTGCTCGACCAGCAGGATGGCCATGCCTTCGCCGCGCAGCTTGGCCAGCAGGTCGGCAAGCGCGCGCTTTTCGAGGTGGCGCAGGCCGGCCGCCGGTTCGTCGAGCAGCAGCAACGTCGGATCGCTGGACAGGGCGCGCGCGATCTCGACGATGCGCTGCTTGCCCAGCGGCAGGCTGCCGCAGGTGTCGAACAGGTGCTCGCCGAGGCCGCAGCGCTGCAACTGGTGCGCCGCTTCCCACAGCAGGCGGCGTTCCTCCTCACGGTCGAGGCGCCAGGCGGACTGGACGAAGTTCTTGCGCCCGCGCAGGTGGGCGCCGATGGCGGCGTTCTCCAGCACGGTCATGTCCTGGTTGAGGCGGACGTGCTGGAAGCTGCGGCTCATGCCCAGCTTGGCGATCGCGCGCGAGCCAAGATGTTCGATGCGCTGGCCCATGAAGCGGATCTCGCCCTCGGTGGCGGGATTGACGCCGGAGATGCAGTTGAACAGCGTGCTCTTGCCGGCGCCGTTGGGGCCGATCAGTGCCATCACTTCGCCGGCGCGCACGGTCAGGTTCATCTGGTTGTTGGCGACCAGGCCGCCGAAGCGCTTGGTGACATTGACGACCTGCAGCACCTCGCTGCCGCGCTCGGGAACGTCGCGCCGCGGCAGCGGCAGCGCCGGCTCGACGGTTCGCGTCAGTTCGCGCGCCGGAACGGCGATGGCAAATGCGCGCATCAGGATCGGCCACACGCCGTCGCGGGCGCGGTGCAGGACGATGATGGTCAGCAGGCCGAACACCACCATCTCGAAATTCCCCGTGGCGCCGATCAGCTTTGGCAACTGGTCCTGCAGGAATTCCTTGAGGAAGCTCACCGCGGTGGCGCCGAACACCGCGCCCCAGACCGCGGCGGCGCCGCCCAGTACGGCCATGAACAGGTATTCGATGCCCTGGCCAAGCGAGAATGGCGTCGGATTGACGAAGCGCTGCAGGTGGGCGTAGAGCCAGCCCGAGACACAGGCGAACTGCGCCGCGATCATGAACAGCACCATGCGGTAGCGCAGCGTGTTGATGCCCATCGCCTCGGTCATGGTCATCGCGCGCAGGCTGCGCATGGCGCGTCCCTCGCGCGAATCGAGCATGTTCTGGGTGGTGACGATCGCCGCCAGCAGGGTCGCCCAGATCACATAGAAGAAAGCGCGACTGGAACCCAGTTCTAGGCCGAACAGGTCGACCGGCGGGATGCCGTCGATGCCGCCGTGGCCGCCCAGCGCTTCCAGGTTGCCAAACATGAAGTAGAGCGCGATGCCCCAGGCGATGGTGCCCAGCGGCAGGAAATGGCCCGACAGGCGCAGGGTGATGAAACCCAGCGCCAGCGATACGGCGGTGGTGAATACCATGCCGACGATCAGCGTGCCCCAGGGCGACATGCCGTGGCGCGTGGTGAGGTAGGCCGTGGCATAGGCGCCGAGGCCGACGAAGGCCGCCTGGCCGAAGGAAGTCA
Organism: Sulfuritalea sp.; assembly: GCA_016716965.1. GTDB lineage: Bacteria > Pseudomonadota > Gammaproteobacteria > Burkholderiales > Rhodocyclaceae > Sulfuritalea. The sequence continues at coordinate 59,744 of JADJUP010000056.1, forward strand.
GTCCGCCGATGCCGGTCAGCAGCACCAGGCCCAGCGCCACCAGGGCATAGAGGCCGATGTAGTTGGCCAGTGTCACGGTGAATTGCGCGGCGAGCAGCGGCAGCAGGCTCATCGCGATGGCGAAGGCGAGCATGGTGCGCATGGGAGTCAGGAAGCGGGCCATCTCAGTGCTCCTCCTCGTCGTCGATATGGTGAGTGGTCAGCGACTGGTAGAGCAGGACCGGCAGGATCAGCGTGAAGACGATGACTTCCTTGTAGGCCGATGCATAAAACGATGAATAGGATTCGAGCAGGCCGACCAGGATCGCGCCGGCGGCGGCCAGCGGGTAGGAGGCCAGTCCGCCGATGATGGCGCCGACGAAACCCTTGAGGCCGATCAGGAAGCCGGTGTCATAGTAGATCGTGGTGATCGGTGCGATCAGGATGCCGGAGAAGGCCCCGACCAGTGCAGCCAGCGTAAAGCAGAGCTTGCCCGCGAGGTCGGCGGAAATGCCCATCAGGCGCGCCCCGGTGCGGTTGATCGCGGTGGCGCGCAGCGCCTTGCCGTAGATCGAGTGCTCGAAGAACAGCGCCAGTCCGGCGATCAGCAGCGCGGCGATGCAGACGATCCAGATCGTCTGGTACTGGATGTAGGCCGGACCCAGCGTCACGCCGCCATCGGTGAAGGCCGGGATGCGGCCGCCCTCCGCGCCGAAGAAGAACAGGCCCATGCCGACCATGACGAAATGCACCGCGACGGCGACGATCAGCAGCAGCAGCACGCTGGCTTCCGCCACCGGCTGGAAGGCCAGGCGATAGACCTGCGGCCCCAGCGGCACCACGAAGCCGAGCGCGATCAGGACCTGCACCGGATAGGCGAGGTCTTTGAGCGGCAGGTAGCGCACCACGATCATCGCCAGGATCGGCAGCACCGCATTTTTCAGGATGATCATCGGCAGGCGTGCCGGGGCGCCCTCGCGCAGTGCCGCGACGCTATCGACGATGGCCACGGCGACGCCCAGCGTCACCACCACCCACATCGTCGGCGGCAGGAAGCCGGCATTGACGGCGGCCATGGAAAGCGCGCCGTAGGCGACGAATTCTCCCTGGGGAATGAAGATGACGCGGGTGACGGCGAACACCAGCACCAGCGCCAGCGAGAGCAGCGCGTAGATGGCACCGTTGGTGATGCCATCCTGGGCCAGCAACAGGGCGATGGAACCGTCCACGCCGGATTACCGCAAGGACGAGCGCAGTGCGATCGTCGTTTTGTCTGCCATGCCCATCCACTCCTCCGGCGTTCTTTTGGCCCGTATCCTTCGGTCCGGCGGCATCTTTTCGTGCCTGGGGGACCGCGGGTGAGGAGCGGATTCTGCGGATGATGCGTGTCGATGTCAACCTGTTTTATATCGAACTATTAAAAATTGATGAAAATAACGATTCTCTAATATATTGGTTTGCTTATATTTTTTGTGCAATACAGCAATAAGTGGATGGCGCAGGGAAACTTGTTCGATATAGAATCAAGCATCGATTTGCCTTCAGGATGCCTGCGTCGAACGCCATGCCAGCCAGCCGCAAACCCCCTTCCATCGGATGCCTCGGCGACCATGTCGGGTTCCACCTGCGGCTTGCGCAGCTGGCCGTGTTCGAGCACATCGGCAAGACGCTCAAGGAAATCGACGTCACGCCGGCGATCTTTTCCGTTCTCGAAGTCCTGCACCAGAACGACGGCATCACGCAGTCGAAACTGGCTGCGGCGGTCAGGCTGGAACGTTCCTCGGTGGTGCCGCTGCTCGACAAGCTGGCGAAGCGCGGCCTGGTCGAGCGCCGCGCCTCCACCACCGACCGCCGCCACAACCATCTGCATCTCACCGATGCCGGCCGCGAACTGCTGGCCGAGGCGCTGCGCCGCGCTTCGCAGCACGAGAAGGAAGTCTGCAAGCCCTTCACGATTGCCGAGAAGAAGCTCCTGCTGGAACTCCTGAGCCGCTTCCGGCCGCAGAAAAAAAACGAAGCGACGTAAGCCGCTTCAGGGCGCGTCCGACAGCAGGTGCGACACCAGGCGCCGCAACCAGCGGTTGCCTTCGTCATGGTGGTAGCGCTCGTGCCAGTGCTGCTTGACCTCATACTCCGGCAGCGGGAAGGGTACCGGCAGGAAGCGGAACGCGCCGCGCCCCTGCAACACCTCGCCCAGCCGTTGCGGTACGGTCAGCAGCAGGTCGGTATGCTCGATGACGAAGGCGGCGCCGAGGAAGCTCGGGATCTTCAATGCGATGCGGCGCTTGATGCCCTGGCGCGCGATCTCGCGTTCGAGGAGGGTCGGCGCCGCTCCTGAGGAACTGATCACCGCATGGTCCTCGGCTTCGAAGCGGGCCAGGTCGAGGCTGTCGCCGATGCGCGGATGGTCGCGCGCCACCATGCAGACGAAGCTCTGCACGAACAGCGGCTGCTGGTGGAAGCCGGCTTCAAGTTGCGGCAGGAATCCCACCGCGAGGTCGGCCTCGCCGCTTTCCAGCAGGCGTGCCGTGTCGTCGCTCATGGGGACGATCTCGATGCGGATGCCGGGCGCGGTTTCGCGCAGCGTTTCCCACAGGCGCGGCAGCAGCACCAGCTGGCTGATGTCGGTCATGCAGATGCGGAAGTTGCGATCCGAGGTCGCCGGGTCGAATTCGCCACGATGGCCGAGCACCTTTTCCACGGCGGCCAGCACCTCGCGCACCGGCTGCACCAGGCCTTCGCTGAAGGGCGTGGGTTCCATGCCGTTCGAGGTGCGCACGAACAGCGGGTTGCCGAAATGGTGGCGCAACTTGGCCAGCGCAACGCTGACCGCCGGCTGTCCGAGGTCGAGCGCATCCGCCGCCGCGGTTACGCTGCGCGTCTTGTAAATCGCGTCGAACACCATAAGCAGGCGGAAATCGATTGTTTCCATTCAGGGCAGCTTTATACGAACTTCGAATACTCTATATCGAAATTCACGGATTTACTGGCCAAACGGCCCCGTCTACTATTCGCTTCTTTGAATAACGCAGCAATGTCGTGAGCCACTGGATCTCGCCATTGCACGGCCGACCAAGGAGTGAAGATGGACGAACTGGGGCGCCTCGAAGACCTGCCGGAAGACTACCGTGCGGCATTGACCGAGAAAAACCTCGTGCCTCTGTGGCCCAGCCTGCGCGCCGTGCTGCCGCGCGGCAAGCCGGCGATCCGGACGCAGCCGACCTTCTGGTCCTACCAGGGGCTGCGCCCGCTGCTGATGCGCGCCGGCGAACTGACGCCGATCGAAAAGGCCGAACGCCGCGTGCTGGTGCTGGCCAATCCGGGCCACGGCCTGGAAAAGATGCAGGCCAGCTCCACCATCTATCTGGGCATGCAGTTGCTGCAACCCGGCGAATGGGCGCCGTCGCACCGCCACACGCCCAATGCCGTGCGCATGATCGTCGAGGGAGTCGGCGCCTACACCACGGTGGAGGGCGAGAAATGCCCGATGAGCCGCGGCGACCTGATCCTGACCCCGACCGGCATGTGGCACGAGCACGGCCACGACGGCAACGAACCCGTGGTCTGGCTCGACGTGCTCGACCTGCCCATCGTGTATTACTGCGAGGCGTCCTACGTCGTCGAGGGCAAGGCGCAAACCGTCACCGCCGAAGCCGTCGAGCAGGACTTCCAGCGCGGTGGCGTGCTGCCGGCGCCGATGTTCAAGCGCAGCGGCAAGACATTTCCGATGCTGCGCTATCCCTGGGCCGACGTGCGCCGCACGCTGGAATCCATGGCCGCGCGACAACCCGGGATCGAGGCGGTGCAGGTCGCCTACGTCAATCCCGAGAACGGCCACGACTGCCAGCGCATCCTCGGCTACTCGGCCCTGATGCTGCGTCCCGGCGAGCGCCTGGCAATGCCGGCACGCTCCACCGCGATGGTTTTCCATCAGATCGAGGGCAGCACCGAAGTCACCGCCGCCGGACAGGCATTCCGCCTCGCCGACGCCGACACCTGCTGCATTCCCGGCTACGAGCCGATCACGCTGCAGAACCTCGCCGCCGATCGGCCCTCCTTTGTCTTCATCGCCGACGACGCGCCGCTGCAGAAAAAGCTCGGCGTCTACGAAATCAGAAACTGAAACGAGAAAACATGACTACCCCCACGTACCTGTTCGTTCCGCCCGCTATTCCATCGTTGCCGGTGCTCGGCACCGGCGCCCGCTTCCCGGTCAATCGCATCTTCTGCGTCGGCCGCAACTACCACGCGCATGCCGTGGAAATGGGCCGCCCGGTGGACAAGGCGACCATGAAGCCTTTCTACTTCACCAAGTCGCCCTCGACCCTGGTCGAGTCCGGCGCCACCGTGCCCTACCCGGCCGGCACCGCGAACTATCACTATGAGATGGAACTCGTGGTCGCCATCGGCGCGCAGGGCTTTCGCCTGACCGAAGCCGAGGCGCAGCGCATGATCTGCGGCTATGCCGCCGGCCTCGACATGACGCGGCGCGACCTGCAACTGGTGGCGCGCGACCAGGGCCGGCCCTGGGACCTGGGCAAGGATTTCGAGAAGTCCGCCGTGTGCTCGCCCATCCTGCCCATCGGTAATCTCGGCGTGCTGACGGGCGGCGCCATCACGTTGCAGGTCAATGGCGAAACGAAACAGAGCGCCGACCTCGCCCAGTTGATCTGGAACATTCCGGAACTGCTGGCCGACCTGTCGCAGTATTACCACCTCGAACCCGGCGACCTGATCTACACCGGCACGCCGGAGGGCGTCGGCCCGGTCAAGCCCGGTGATCGCATCAGCGGCCACATCGACCGCGTCGGCGACGTTTCGCTGACGATCGGCCAAGCCGAATAGGCGCAGGAGGAACCGGATGAGCCAACAACTGCCTGTCATCGTCGCCGGCGGCGGCATCGGCGGCCTTGCCGCCGCGCTGGCCCTGGTGCGCCAGGGCTTCAGCGTCACGGTGCTGGAACAGTCACCGCAAATCGGCGAGATCGGCGCCGGCATCCAGCTTGGGCCCAACGCCTTCCACGCCTTCGACGCGCTCGGCGTCGGCGAGAAGGCGCGCGGCCGCGCGGTCTATACCGACTACATGATCATGCACGACGCCATCGACGAATCCGTCGTAGGCCGCATCCCCACCGGCGAAGCATTCCGCCAGCGCTTCGGCAATCCCTACGCGGTGATCCATCGCGTCGATGTGCATACCTCGCTGCTGGAAGGCGCACAGGAAACCGGACGCGTCGAGTTCCTGACCTCGACCCGCGCCGAACGCATCGAGCAGGATGACGCCAGCGTCACCGTGATCGACCAGCACGGCACCGCCCATCGCGGCCTGGCGCTGATCGGCGCCGATGGCGTCAAATCGGTGGTGCGGGCCCAGTACGTCAATGACCCGCCGCGAGTCACCGGCCACGTGGTGTATCGCGCGGTGGTGGACAAGAAGGATTTTCCGCTCGATCTGCAATGGAACGCGGCCAGCATCTGGGTCGGCCCCAACTGCCATCTGGTGCACTATCCGCTGCGCGGCGGCGAGCAGTACAACGTGGTGGTCACCTTCCACAGCCGCCAGCAGGAGGAATGGGGCGTCACCGAAGGCAGCAAGGAGGAAGTGCAAAGCTACTTCCAGGGCATCTGCCCGCGCGCGCGCCAGTTGATCGACCTGCCGAAATCCTGGAAGCGCTGGGCCACGGCGGACCGCGAACCGATCGGCCAATGGACCTTCGGCCGCGCCACGCTGCTGGGCGACGCCGCGCATCCGACCACGCAATACATGGCGCAGGGCGCCTGCATGGCGATGGAAGACGCGGTGACGCTGGGCGAGGCGCTGCGCGTCAACGGCAACGATTTCACCAAGGCCTTCGCGCTTTACCAGCGCTCGCGCGTCGCCCGTACCGCGCGCATCGTGCTCTCCTCGCGCGAGATGGGCCGCATCTACCACGCCAAGGATGTCGAGCGACTGGTGCGCAACGACTTGTGGAAAGGCCGCACGCCGGAACGCTTCTACGACGCGATGGAATGGCTCTACGGCTGGAACGTCGGCAACTGCCTCGCCGATTGACACGGCGCAAGCCTGGCGGCGCGCTGTGCGCCGTGTCGCCAGCGCCGACTCTTGAAGTACTGAACTACTCGCCGAGGTAGGCGGCGCGCACGCGCGGATCGGCGAGCAGCGCGGCGGAATTGTCGGCCAGCGTGATCGTGCCGCTTTCCATCACGTAGCCGCGCGAACAGAGTTCCAGGGCAAGCTTCGCGTTCTGTTCCACCAGCAGCACCGTCATGCCTTCGGCGGCGACGGCGCGGATCACCTCGAATACCTTCTCCACCATCAGCGGCGCCAGGCCCATCGAGGGCTCGTCGAGCAGCAGCAATTTCGGCCTCCCCATCAGGGCGCGGCCGATGGCCAGCATCTGCTGTTCGCCGCCGGAGAGCGTGCCGGCCACTTGCGACGCGCGTTCGCGCAGGCGCGGCAGCAGCGCGTGGATGCGTTCCAGGTCGGCGGCGATGTCGGCCTTGTCGTCGCGATGGTAGGCGCCCATGGCGAGGTTTTCGGCTACCGTCAGGCGGGCGAAGATGCCGCGGCCTTCGGGTACCAGCGCCAATCCCTTGCGGATCAGTTCGTGCGATGGCAGGGCATCGATGCGCTCGGTGCCGTAGTGGATCTCGCCCTGCGCCGGGATCATGCGCGCCAGCGCCTTCAGCGTCGAGGTCTTGCCGGCGCCGTTGGCACCGATCAGGCAGACCATCTCGCCTTCTTCGACGGCAAAGGATATCCCTTTGACGGCCTCGATTCCGCCGTAGTGAATCTGAAGATTCACAGCCGGGCCCCGGGGGGGGGGGGGGGGGACGTGCTCGCTCGAATGGTTCATTTACCCGGCGCTCGTGCCAAGATAGGCCTCGATGACCTTTGGATTGCTGCGCACCACGTCGGGAACGTCTTCGGCGATCTTTTCGCCGTACTCGAGCACCGCAACGCGGTCGCACAGGCCCATCACCAGCTTGACGTCGTGCTCGATCAGCAGCACCGTCAGACCATCCTTGCGCAGGCCCTCGATGAGCTGGCGCAGGCCGACGGTTTCGGTCGCGTTCATGCCGGCGGCGGGTTCGTCGAGCGCCAGCAGTTGCGGGTCGGTGGCCAGCGCACGGGCGATCTCCAGTCGACGCTGGTCGCCGTAGGAGAGGTTGCGCGCCAGGTCGTCGGCGCGGTCGGCGATGCCCACGTAATGCAGCAGCTCGTCGGCACGGCGGCGGATGGCGGCTTCTTCCGCGCGCTCGGCGCGGGTGCGCAGGATGGCGCCGAAGACGCCGGCCCGGGTGCGCACATGACGGCCGACCATGACGTTTTCGCGCGCCGTCATGTTGCCGAACAGGCGGATGTTCTGGAAGGTGCGCGCGATGCCGGCGGCGGCCACGGTGTGCGGGCTCTCCAGCGACAGTGCCTTGCCGGCGAACAGCACCTCGCCGCCATCGCGCGGATAGAGGCCGGTGAACACGTTGAACAGCGTGGTCTTGCCGGCACCATTGGGCCCGATCAGGCCGTAGATCTCGCCACGGCGGATGGTCAGCGAGACATCCTGCAGCGCCTGCACGCCGCCGAATTTCTTGCCGATGTTGCGGGCTTCGAGCAGGACCCCGGTCATTTTCGATCCGCGTCGAGTTCACGCTTGTGCCGCGTCTCCGGCCACAGGCCGGCGGGGCGGAAGCGCATGGTCAGCACCAGGGCAAGGCCGAAGATCAGCATGCGCAGCACCTCGGGATCGACCAGCATTTTGCCGAACAGGGCTTTCTGCGCCGGCTCGACGGTGTAGCGCAGCAGTTCGGGCATGAAGGAAAGCAGCACGGCGCCGGCGATCACGCCCCAGATGTTGCCCATGCCGCCCAGTACCACCATGGCCAGGATCATGATCGATTCGTTGAGGATGAAGCTCTCGGGACTGACGAAGCCCTGGATCGCCGCGAACATGCCGCCGGCGATGCCGCCGAACGACGCCCCCATGGCGAAGGCCAGCAGCTTGATGTTGCGCGTGTTGATGCCGGCGGCCTTGGCCGCGATCTCGTCCTCGCGGATCGCGACCCAGGCGCGGCCGATGCGCGAATCCTGCAATCGCCGGTTGATCACGATGACGGCGAGAAGCACGATCAGCAGGAAGTAGTAGTACTTGATCGGCCCGCTGAGCGCACCGGAGTTGGCCGAAAAGCTGAAGTCGCCGAGGCGGAAGGGGTCGATCAGGTTGATGCCCTTCGGCCCGTTGGTGACGTTGATCGGGTTCGACAGGTTGTTCATGAAAATGCGCACGATCTCGCCGAAGCCCAGCGTGACGATGGCGAGGTAGTCGCCGCGCAGGCGCAAAGTCGGCGCTCCCAGCACGGCGCCGGCGATGCCGGCCACCGCGGCGCCGATCGGCAGGATGACCCAGAACGGCAGGTGCAGGCCGAAATGCGGCGATGCCAGCAGCGCATAGACGTACGCGCCGACCGCGAAGAAGGCCACGTAGCCGAGGTCGAGCAGGCCGGCGAAGCCGACCACGATGTTGAGCCCGAGCGACAGCAGGACGAACAGCACCGCGAAGTTGGTGATGCGTACCCAGGCCGTGCCGGCCATCGCCAGCACAAAGGGTAGCGCGATCAGGGATACCGCGATTGCGGCGAGGCCGAGCTTTTCCCGGGCTGACATGCCGGCGACCACTACGCGCGCTCCGAGACGCGTTCGCCGAGCAGTCCCGAGGGCCGGAACACCAGCACCAGGATCAGCATCAGGAAGGCGAACACATCCTGGTAGTTGCTGCCGAACAGCACGAAGTGCCCGCCGTCGGCGCAACGCTCGCCCATCCATCCCGCGCCGGAACCCGCTCCGGGCCAGCGGCAGAGGTCGGTGAATTCGCCGATGTAACCGGTGCCCAATGCTTCGACCAGCCCCAGCAGGAGGCCGCCGACCATGGCCCCGGGAAGGTTGCCGATGCCGCCCAGCACGGCGGCGGAGAAGGCCTTGAGGCCGAGCGTGAAGCCCATCGTGTAGTGGGCGATGCCGTAGTAGGTGCCGAACATGACGCCGGCCACGGCCCCGAGCCCGGCGCCGATGACGAAGGTGGCAGCGATCACGCGATTGGCGTTGATGCCCATCAGGGCGGCGACATGCACGTTCTCCGCAGTGGCGCGGATGGCGATGCCGAAGCGGGTGCGATAGACGAACCAGGAGAGGCCGCCCATCATCACCATCGACAACAGAATGATGGAAATCTGCACGCCGCTGATGGCGGCGCCGCCGATGGTGAAGCTCGGATTGTCGATGATCTGCGGAAAGGCCAGCGGATTGCGGCCCCAGATCAACAGCGCGAGGTGCTGCAGGATGATGGACATGCCGATCGCCGTGATCAGCGGTGCGAGGCGCGGCGCGTGGCGCAAGGGGCGGTAGGCGACCCGTTCGAGCGAATAGCCGATTGCCATGCAGGCCGGAATCGCGGCGAGTACGCCGGCGAGCACGATGGCCAGCGGCGGCAGCGCGCTGCCGGCGAGCGAGGTGATCACGGCGAAGGCGACCATGGCGCCGATCATCACCACCTCGCCGTGGGCGAAGTTGATCAACTGGATCACGCCATAGACCATGGTGTAGCCCAGCGCCACGACGGCGTAGACGCTGCCGGTGGTGAGGCCGTTGATGATCTGCTGGAGCAGGATATCCATGACAAATAAAACGGGGAAGGCGCGTCAGCGACTTCCCCGTTTGCTTGCGCTCCGTCCTGCTTACTTGGCGGGAGCGGGTGCGGCGGGCTTGGGCGCTGCAGGCGCCGGTGCGGCAGCCGGAGCAGCCGCTGGCGCTGCCGCAGGAGCGGCGGGAGCCGCCGCGGGTGCCGCAGACACCGGCGCAGGCGCGGACGGGGCGGCACCAGGCGCGCCAGGAGCGGCAGGAGCCGCACCAGGCGCCGCGGCAGCGTCCGGAGCTGCCGCCGGCGGGGCCGGCGGAGCGGACAGCGCCGCGTACTCGTCGAGCGTCATCGACTTGCCGCCCTTGATGATCGCCAGCGGCGTGATCTTGCCGTCCTTCAGCGTGAAGATGGTCATCTCGGCGTCCTTGCGGTCGCCCTTCTCGTCGAACTTGATGTTGCCGCTGGCGCCGTTGTAGTCGCTCGCCGCAAGCGCCGGCAGGTACTTGGCGGGATCGGGGGAGTCGGCCTTCTTCATGGCCGCGATCAGCAGGTTGGCCGCGTCATAGGTGAAGGGCGAATAGAGGATCGGCTCGACGTTGAACTTGGCCTTGTAGGCGTCGAGGAACTTCTTGCCTGCGGCCTGGACCGGGATGCCGGCTTGCGAGCAGATCAGGCCTTCGGCCGCCGTGCCGGCCAGTTCGGCCATCTTGTCGGTACAGGCGCCGTCACCGAAGGAGAATACCGCCGTCATCTTCAGTTCGCGCGCCTGCTTCAAGAGCGGGCCGGCGGTGGCGTCCATGCCGCCGTAGAACACCGCATCGGGGCGCTTGCCCTTGATCTTGGTCAGTACGGCCTTCCAGTCGACCGACTTGTCGGTGCCCTTTTCGCGCGGCAGGACCTTGATGCCGGCCGCTTTGAGGGTCTTCTCGACTTCGTTGGCGAGGCCTTCGCCGTAGGCGGTGGCATCGTCGATCACGGCAACCGTCTTGAGCTTGTTGGCGCCGGCAAGGTAGTTGGCGACGGCCGGGCCCTGCTGATCGTCGCGGCCGACGACGCGGAACACGCCCTTGAAGCCCTGCTCGGTCAGCGCCGGATTGGTGGCGGAACCGGAAATCATCGGCAGGTTGGCCCCGTTGTAAATGGCGGAGGCGGGAATGGTGGTGCCGGAATTCAAGTGGCCGACCACGCCGGCGACCTTGGCGTCGACCAGCTTCTGCGCCACGGTGTTGCCGACCTTCGGATCGGCCTGGTCATCCTCGGAAACCAGTTCGAACTTGACGTCACGGCCGCCGAGCTTGATCTTCGCCGCATTGGCTTCGTCGATCGCGAGGCGCGCGCCGTTTTCGTTGTCCTTGCCCAAGTGCGCGATGCCGCCGGTGAGCGGGGCGACGCTGCCGATCTTGACCGACAGGGGCGGCGGCGGGGGGGGCGGTGCCGCCGGAGGAGGAGGGGGCGGCTCTTCCTTGCCGCAGCCGATCAGGGCGAGCGCGGCGATTACGGATAGCGAGAGGACTTTGGCGGGAACATTCATGGCGACACTCCGTTGAATTCGGTGATGGGGGATGCAAGGGGCGAATGATATGTCAGGCGGACGGATTCTTGCCATCCGCAAACGACTTGTCAATGTACCTGGACTGTGGCGCGCGGACAAAGAAAAGGCCGGCGCCGCCACTGGCGGAACCGGCCTGTTGCGAACCTGCGTCTGGAATTACTTGGCGCCGCCAAGAATCCACTTGATCAGCGTCTTCAGGTCCTCATCCTTGACGGCCGCGTTCGGCGGCATCGGAATCTGGCCCCAGACGCCCTTGCCACCCTTGCGGACCTTGTCCATCAACATCGCTTCGTCGCCGGCCTTGTATTTTTTCGCGACTTCCTGGTAAGCGGGGCCGACCACTTTCTTGTCGGTTGCATGGCATGCCATGCAACCACTCTTGGTGGCGAGTTCCTTGTTGGCAAAGGCCGGGGCTGAGACCATCAGGCCGGCGGCAACCAGTGTCGAGAGCAATGCAGATTTCATGTTCGGTTCCTTGTCAAATGTGAAAAGTCGTAGTGTGCCGGACAAAAACGTGATGCTGAATAAGTGAAGCGGTGCTGGCTGGTGCCGACAGTATCGGCGGTGAATGCAGCGGTCGAAGCTGAAGCGCAGCGCAGGCTAACCGGCCGCGCGCAGGCTGAAAATGTTCCAGATCAATTTGTCAGTTCGTTCAGGTCCGCGATCGGTGCCGAGCAAGTAACGCCGCGACAGACCCAGGCGTTGACACGATCGCTCTCCGTTTTGGCGAGGACTGCGGGCAACTCGCACGTTCCATTGGGCAGCGCCAGCACCATGCGTCCGGGCGCCGCGCCCAGAGCCCGTTGCCAGGCGCGAACATCATCCGGCGGTCCGCGCAGGATGATGGTTTCGGGTGGCAGCAGCGATTCTTCGAGCACCCGCAGCAGGCTGCCAAAACCATTCGGTGAGTGATGGATCTGCGGCCAGAAAAGGCGCAAGGTCCGCTGCGCGGCATCGAGGTAGCGGGTTTCGCCGAGCAGATGTCCAAGGCGCTGCAGGGCGAACGCGGCAACGCCGTTGCCCGAAGGCGTGGCGTTGTCGTGGCCGGTCTTCGCGCGATGGAGCAGGGCTTCATGGTCGTGGGCGGTGAAGAAGAACCCCCCGGCATCAGGGTCTTCGAAACGCACCAGCAAGGTGTCGGCGAGTTCGATGGCGAAGGCCAGGTCCTCGCCCTTGTACTCGGCCTGCATAAGTTCGAGCAGGGCCGAGAGCAGGAAGGCGTGATCGTCGAGGTAGGCGTCAAGGTGGGCGCGGCCGTCGCGAGCCGTCGCCAGCAGGCGGCCGTCGCGCCACAGGGTGGTGCGGACGAATTGCATCGCGCGGCGCGCCGAGGCCAGCCAGTCGTCGCGCTCGAATACTCGCGCGGCATGGGCCATGCCTTCGATCATCAATGCGTTCCAGCTGGTCAGTATCTTGTCGTCGCGGCCGGGGCGGACTCGTTGCTCGCGCGCCGCGAACAGCTTTTGTCGTGCCGATTCGAGCAGGGCCTGCTCGCCGGGTTGCAGGTCGCCGGCGATCTTCGCGTGCCAATGGCGGTTCTCGAAATTCGGCGGGCCGTCGAAGCCCCAGCGCCGTGCCGCCAGCGCCGACTCTTGCGGCGTCAGGATGTGCGCCAGTTCGGCGCGGTCCCACACGTAGTACTTGCCTTCCTCGCCTTCGGAATCGGCGTCGAGCGAGGAGCAGTAGCCGCCGTCGGCGGTCTGCATTTCACGCATCACCCAGCCTGCGGTTTCGTCCGCGACGCGGGCGTAGAGCGGGTCGCCGCCGCGCATCCAGGCATCTGCGCACAGTCCCAGCAGCGGACCGTTGTCGTAGAGCATCTTTTCGAAGTGCGGAATTTCCCAGCGCTCGTCGACGCTGTAACGGCAGAAGCCGCCGCCAATCTGGTCGTAGATGCCGCCTTCGCTCATGCGTGCCAGCGTGGTCAGCGCCATGCGCTGGAGGTCGGCATCGGCGCCGCGCAACAGGAAGGCCAGGTCGGTCGGATGGGGAAATTTCGGTGCGCCGCCAAATCCGCCGTGGCGGCTGTCGAATGCCCGCGCCAGGGATGCCCCGGCGGCGGCCAGCGGCGCGGCATCGAAGCGGACCTCGCCGGGTGCCGGTTCGGGTTCGGTAGCACCAAGTGCGTCGCGCAGTTCCCCGGCCTGCGCTGTGATGTCTTCGCGGCGATCGATGTATGCGGCAGCGACGCGTTCGCACAGGTCGGCGAAGCCGGGCAGGCCGTAGCGCGGCTCCCTGGGGAAATAGGTGCCACCGAAGAAGGGGGTGCCATCAGGTGCGAGGAACATGGTCAGCGGCCAGCCGCCGTTGCGCTGCGTCAGCAGGTGGTGGGCGCTCTGGTAGATCTGGTCGAGGTCGGGGCGCTCCTCGCGGTCGACCTTGATGTTCACGAAGAGGCGATTCATCACCGCCGCGACGCCGGGGTCCTCGAAGGACTCGTGGGCCATCACATGGCACCAGTGGCAGGCCGAATAGCCTATGGAAAGCAGGATCGGCCGGTCATCGGCCTGCGCCGCCGAAAGCGACTGTTCGTCCCAGGGTTGCCAATGCACCGGGTTGTCGGCGTGCTGCAACAGATAGGGCGAAGTTTCGGCGGCAAGCCGGTTGCTGAGGGGGGATGCCATGGCGGACTCCTGTCGGACTCCTAATCATACTCGACAAAAATAGTCGGGTATGTCGGCCTGCGTTGCGCAGCGGCCTAGATTCCCATCTTCTCGAAGATCTTGTCGAGTTTTTCCTGCAGGGTCGCGGCCGTGAAAGGTTTGGCGATGCAACTCGTGGCTCCGGCGCGGACCGCGGTGGCGATGCTTTCCTTCTTGGCGTCGGTGGTGATCATGAGGAAGGGCAGGGCTTTCAGCTCGGCGTCGTCGCGCATGGTCTGCAGCAGGGTCAGTCCGTCCATGTTGGGCATGTTCCAGTCGGAAACAACGAACTCGAAGTCCCCAGTGCGCAACTTGGTCAGCGCTGCGGCGCCGTCTTCTGCCTCTTCGACGTTGGTAAAGCCGAGTTCCTTCAACAGGTTGCGGACGATGCGGCGCATGGTGGAAAAGTCGTCGACCACGAGGAATTTGAGTGCGGTGCGGTCGGTCATGGATTCGGTCGGCAGTGCCATAACCGGCACTATGCCTGACGCCATAGCGACCCAAAACCGGGAATACGGGAGGGAACTGCCTAGCTATCTCCGAGCAAACCCTGCCACCAGCGCTTGCGGTTTGCGGCGGCGGTGCGCGATGCAGGCAGCTCGTCGGGCGGCAGCCGGCTCATGATCCAGCCTGGCAGGGGCGGGTTCTTCGACGAACCGCAGGAGGATCCGAGGTTGCTCGGATCGTATATCTTGATCAGGCGCGGGTTCTCCAGGTCGTCCGCATAGACGATGCCGCAGTAGGACTCATGGTGCTCGGCGCGCAGCAGCGCGTCGATGCGGGCAATGAAGTTGGTGACGGTGGCTGCATCGGCCGCTTCGGCCGGAACCGCGCTGTCCACGTCAGGCGCAAAAAGATACCAGCCGGCTCCCGGGTCGATGCGCTGCCAGAAACCGCTGAGCTGGTCCCAGGAGAGCACCGACCAGAGGCGGCCGGTATAAAGGCTGGCGAACTCGCCTTTCACGCCAGATTACTTCTTCGCCACCATCATGTAGCTGCCGTCGGCGTTGAACTTGGTGTCGGCGTCGAGGAAGTACACCTGCGCCTTGCCACCCAGTGTCTTGACCGTGTCATAGGCCTCGCCGGAGCGCGCGCCCGTGCCGCAGACGAAGACCACCGGCTTGTCGGTTGGCAGCGTGTCGAGCTTCTTCTCCAGTTCGTTCATCGGAATGTTGGTCGAGCCCTTGATGGTGCCGGCCGCGACTTCCTTCGGGTCACGCACATCGACCAGGAGGATGGAGCCGGGGTTGGTCTTCCACACCTGTTCGAAGGAGGCCACGGTGACGCTGCCCTTTTCCTTGCCGGGGACCAGCGCCGCCACGGGTGCCGCCGCGGGCGTTCCGCCAGCCGCTGCTGTCGCGGGCGCTGCCGCGCCGCCGTTCAGTTTCTCCCATTCCGGGTAGCCCGGCGGATAGGTCAGGACGTTGGTGTAGCCGAGCTTGCGCGCCTTTTCCGCCGATTTGTCGGACAGGGTGCACTCGAGGCCGCCACAGTAGTAGATCAGTGGCGTCGCCTTGTCGGCTGGCAGCTCGGCGATCTTCTTGTCGAACTCGGTGTCGGAGATATTGATAGCGGTCGGGATCATGCCCTTGCCGGCGACGCGCGCCGGGCGTGCGTCGACCAGCGCGTAGCCGGCCTTGTCGTCGATCAGCTGTTTGATGTGGGCCGCCGAAACCGATACCTGCCCGCCCTTGGCCTTCCAGTCCGGCATGCCGGCGGGATAGACCTTGACGTTGCCATAGCCGAGCTTCTCGGCCTTGAAGGCCGAGTTGTGGCTGAGCATGCACTCGAGGCCACCGCAGTAGAACAGCAGCAGGGTGGACTTGTCCTCCGGCAACTTGCCGACAAGCTTGTCGAACTGGCTGTCGGGGATGTTGACGGCGCCGGGGATGTGGCCCGGGTCATACTGGCGCTTGGCGGGGCGCGAGTCGATGATCATCACGCCCTTCTTCGGCGGAATGTCGACGTTCTGGCGCATGAAGTCGAAGTCGACCAGCGCCTTGTTGTACCAGCCGTCCTTGGGCTGGATGACGGCCGAATCGGCGGCCAGTACCTGTGTCGGATAGACCAGCGGCGCGGCCAGCGCCGCGATGATGGCCGTCAGCAGGGTGAGTTTTCTCGCTCTCATGATGATCTCCTTTTAGAGAAGGGTGAACTTTTCGGTCGATTCGTTGTAACGCACCAGGGCATACCAGAGCAGCAGCAGCACGCCAGCGACGGCGAGGCTGATGCCCCAGCTGCCCCACATCTCGGGCAGGTAGGCCTGGAATCCGACCCGGGTGACTTCCCAGGTCTCGACATTCGTTTCGTCGATCGAAGTCAGGCCCAGCTTCTTGAAGATCGCGCTGGCGGTGGAACCCATCCAGGCGAAGAAGAACATGGTGACCCACAGCTTGAGGTGGCCTTCGCCCATGCGCCACAGGGAACCCGAGGCGCAACCGCCGGCGAAGACCATGCCGATGCCGAAGATCAGGCCTCCCACCAGAGAACCGATCCAGAAGGTGGCCGGGATCGCCAGATAAGGGTCTATGACCTTTTTCTGGAACAGCAGTGCCGCGATCGGGATGCCGATGGCCAGGGCGAAGATGACGGCCTTGGTCATGTCGCCCTCGGCGGTCATGAACGGTTCGCGGAAGGCGCGCGCGAAGCACAGGCGCGAGCGGTGCATGATGAAGCCGATGGCGAAGCCGGCGACGACGATGACCGCGCGCGCGGCGATCTTCTCGTCGGCCGATCCGTACCACTGCGTGGCCCACAGCAACACGCCAAGGATGACGGCGAGCCCCAGCCAGGGATAGTTGTTGCGGACGCCCTCGGGAACATCGAGCGCAGGGGGTGCCTGCATGCCCCACTCGATGTTGTCCAGGGTCCACAACAGAAGCTTGAGGCCGATCGCCGCGCCGGCCAGCAATCCCAGCCACATCGCCCAGCCGGCAGGCGAGGAATGCAGCACCGGGTTGAAGAAGCCGCCGGTGGTGCAGCCGCCGGCGAGCGCAGCGCCTATCCCTAGCATGCTGCCGCCAAGGGCGGCCCAGAGGTATTCGAGCGGCGGCGGCCGGTTCGGGCTGAACTGCCGCGAGAGCAGCGCAGCAGCGAAGGCGCCGAGCAGCAGCATCAGGTTCATAAGCGACATGCGGTGCATCAGGAAGCCGTCGAGTTCCTGCGGCACGCCGAGCAGCGGGCCGAGTCCGATCAGGTTGTTGAACCAGTCGCCCCAGAACTTGACGCCGCCGAAGACACCCCAGACCAGGCCGTTGAGCATCAGGCCGATGATCACCAGCACCAGCAGGGCGGCCCCGATGTAAGGCGACCACGCCTCGACGAAGACCGCTTCGTAGTCCGCCCTGAAGCCGGCGCGCCAGCCAGATCCGCTCTCGCTCATGACAGCGGGCAGGCCCCTTCGACCGCCTCCTGGGCAGTCACCGGACCGCCCTTGCGGCGCTCGAACCAGGAGCCAAGGTAAAAGACGGCGATCAGTGCCGCCACCAGGATGCCTATCATCACCGGGTCGGATATTTCGTAGGCGTCGGCGAAGGTGTCGCCTTCGGCGATCAGACCGCCCGCCTTGAGCGACTTCAGCGTTGCGCCGTAGAGGCCGGAGAAGGCCGCGGTGCCGGCGACGACGCCGACGATGAAGACGATGGCGTCGATGCGGCCGGAGAAGACTCCGGCAACCGAGGTGCCGGGACAATAGCCACCGATCGCGAAGCCGGCGCCGACCAGCGCGCCGCCAAATGCGGCGCCGACAAGGGCGGCCTGCGGTACGGCGATCGAATCGGGGCGCAGGAAGCCAAGGAAGCGCAGGGCATAGAGTCCGACGGCCGCGACCACGATGGCCGTGAACATCACCTTGAACACCGCCCAGTCGCGCAGCCTGAACTGGGCACTCAGTTTCACCGGGCTGCCGAAGCCGGCGTTCTCCAGCACGTAGCCGAAGAGGACGCCGCAGAGCAGGCCGGAGATCATTCCATTGTCGTTGAGCGGAAACATGATCACACCCCCCTGACCAGGCGACTGACGATCATCCCGGTGACAAAAAACAAGGCGAGGAAGACGAAGGCGGAGACACCGAGCGCGGCAGCGCCGGAGAGGCCGATGCCGCTGGTGCAGCCGCCGGCGATGCGCGCGCCGAAGCCGGCGAGGAAGCCGCCTGCCAGCGCCTTGACGACGCGCGAGGCGCTACCGACGCTGCGTTCGCCGTCGAGCTGGATGCGGAAGCGTCCGGCCGTGAAGGCCGCAAACAGCGCGCCGATGGCGACGCCGACGATTTCCCAGGACATCCAGGAACCGAGTGGGTTGCCGTCGGCGACTTGCGGTCCGAGGTAGCCGTGGGCCTTGGTGGCGTCGGGCGCGACCTGCAGGCCGATGCCGGCAACGAGGTCATTGGCAGCGCCGCTGGCGCCCAGGCCATGGCCGGACAGGAGGAAGGTGAGGAGGAGAACGAGGCCGAGCACGACTCCCGCGGCTAGCGGCGGCCAGAAGGGCTTGACCCCGGGTTTGGTTGTGGCGTTCATGGTTTCCCCTTGCTGGTTAGGGATGGGAGGCGCACGTCCTGACGCGCGCGGAGACATCGCCGTGGCGGCGACATCCCGCGTGCATTCAGGCCGGTATCAACTGCAGGTGGCGGGAGAGTCGCCGTCCTTGGCGCCCTTGATCAGGAAGGCCTTGATATCGGCCGCCAGTTCGGCGTCCGGCGTGTCGGCAAACTTTTCGGCTGCCTTGTTGCCCGACTTGATCTTGGCACGATACGCCTTGCTGACATACCCCGAAACGGTATCCTTGCCCTTGGCATGCTTGTCCGCTTGCAGGTATGCGGTCCACTCTGCCTTGGTCTTGGTGCTAGGGTTGATCGAGCCGACTGGCGAGGCGGCGTGGCAGGAGGTGCAGACGCTACGGTAGTAGATGCGGCCGCGCTTCCAGTCGGCATCGTAGGCGGATGCCGTGCCAGCGATGACCGTGAGGATGGCGCCGGCGGCGAGGATCTTGGCGAGTTTCATGGTTATCTCCTTTTAGTAGTAGTGGTAGTGCAGGTCAATCGACTTCTTCCCAGCCGGTGATCATGGCCTTGATATGGGCCATGGGCGTGTGGCCGGCTGTGGTGAGATATACGTGGGCGATCAGGAAGGCCAGCATCATGAAGGCGCCGATCACATGCCCGGTGGCGACCCATTCCAGCGACAGGCCGGAAAGACCCAACGCCTCCCACTTGTCGTAGAACAGGTAGAGGCCGCCGGTGACCCAGAGCAGCGGACCGACGCACACCAGGATGAACAGGTAGGCGAGGCGCTGCAGCGGGTTGTGCTTGCGCAATGTGGTGAGGCGGAAGGGGTGGGGCGCGTTCTTGAAGATGCCGAACAGGTAGTAGTTCATCATCGCCACGACTTTTTCCGTGGTCGGGATGTACTGCTTCCATTCGCCGGTGGTGAAGTGCCAAAAAATGGCGAACACCCACAGCCCGATCAGCGTCCATGCCGCGATGGTGTGGTAGGCCACAGCCTTCTCGAAGCCGAAGATGGTGTAGGTGCCATGGATGTCGAAGGCGGTGAGCATCAGGAAGATGATCAGGGCCGCCTGCGACCAGTGCCAGAAGCGTTCGAAGCGTTTGAAGACGTAGATGCGTTCAGACATGATGTACTCCTCAATGCTTGCGGCCGGTGACGATGCGCAGGGCGCCATGGCCGAGCACGCCGAGCAGGGTCAGCAGGACGATGGACCAGCCGAGGGTGTCGACCAGCGTGTTGTTGTCGCGTACCGGGATGTAGATGCCGGTGATGCCGGCGAGGCGGCTTTGCTTGCTGTGGCAGTCGGCACAGCCCAGCGCCTTGTTCTTGGGCGCCACCATGTGGGTGATCGGCCAGGACATCACGGTATTGACGAAGTCGACCTTGCCGGAGAAGGGCTGGCCGGAGTCCTTCATGCCTTCCTCGATCGCCTTGTCCCAGACCAGGGTGTTCCAGTAGCCATCGGGGCCCGTGGTGTGCGGCGTCACGAGCGTCTTGTTCACCGGGTCATAGGGCTGCGTGCCGCGGAACACCTTCATCGGCCAGATCATCGATTTGCCGTCCGCGGCGCTGCCGCCCAGCTTGTTGATCGGCGTGCGCTGGGGTCCCTTTTCGATCTTGTCGGTGAGCAGGGTGTATTCGACATGGCCGTTGAACCAGGCGTATTCGGGCACCACGTTCTCGCCGAGCTTGAAGTCGCCCTTGCGCGATTCGTAGATGATGCGTTTCTTCTCGTCGCGCTTGACGAACTGCTTGCCGTTTGCGTCAACTTTGCCGGAGGTCGACCAGTCCCATTCCATCTTGGTCGGTATGCCGCCGCGGGCGAAGGTCGGGATGTGGCAGGTCTGGCAGGCGATCTTGGTGGCGTGGTTGTTCAGGCGCGCTTCCTTCTTGTGCGGGCCGTTGCCGTGGCAGGCGACGCAGGTGGCGGGGTTGCCGCTACCGGGCTTGCCGCGGGTTTGCACGCCCTTGTCGTCCTTGGCCGTGGGTGCGTAGCGGCTGCCGGCGACGTCATGGCTCGAGGTCTTGTGGCAGGTGGCGCAGGTGAAGTCGAGGCCGACCGCGTCCATGTGCACGTCAAGTTCCTTTTCGGGCGTGGCCATGGAGCTGTCGAGGTCGCCGTGCTTGACGCCGTCGCCGCCGCCACCGTTGAAGTGGCAACCGCCACAGGTGTCGCGGCTGGTCTTGCCGACCTTCTGCGAAATCTTCGCCAGGTCGATGCCCTTGACGATCTTGCCGGAGCCGGGCGGGAACTCTGTGTCCTTGCCGAAGGCCTGGCCGCCGCTACCGGGGACCTTGCGGTAATTGCCCGTGGTGTCATGGCAGACGAGGCAATCGACGTTTTCTTCCTTGGTGAAGTCGAAGTTGTTGTCCTTCCAGCCGTAGCCGACGTGGCAGTTGGTACACGCGGCCTGGTTGGCGGCGATGGAAATGCAGTAGTTGTTGAGGACGTTCTTCTTGCCCAGCTTCTGGTTGGTGGCGGGATTCAGGTATTCCCACTTCCAGTGCTTGGTGCGGTGGATCTGGCCGGCGGCCTCGGTGTGGCATTCGAGGCAGGCCTTGGTGACTTCCGGCCCGGAGGCGAAGGCCTTCTGCAGCTGTTTGAACTTGCTGTGGTCAGCAGTCGTTGTCAGCTTGACGGCTTTGGGTTCCGGTTTGGCTTCTTCAGCCAGCGCAGGGCCAGTGGCAGCCAACAAGCCGGCGCAGAACAGCAATAGCGCGGCTCGGGTGATAGCGGTTCTCATGACATAGTCCCAAAAATTGGTGTAATTCGAACAATCTGATAATCATTATGTACTTATATACCGATAGAGTTTTGACTCAGGTCAAGAGATGGGCGATCTGCCATCGGCTCAAAGGGGGCGGTTTTGATGGAGTTTTTCATCGCAACATCAATCTGTTGCGGAACATTCTGGCGGGAATTCGCTCGGTCGGGAGCCGCGCAGAACGCCGCCAGGGGAAACCGTCGCCCCCAGGCGAGGTTCAGGCCGACTGCTTGATGGCCAGCACGGCCTGGTTGCGCAGGGTCCGCAGCAGCGACAACTCCCGTTCCGGAATCACGATGTCGCCGGCGTTTTCGCGATCGGCGTAGATCAGTGCGACCGGATTGTTCTTGATCGTCAGGGGTAGCAGGACGAAAGTTTTCGCCGTAACGGCGCGGCGATGCCATTCCGGAATTCGCGCCTTGATCTGGTCGTCGTCGACATTGCTGATCAGGACATCGACGCCCTTTCCGAGCGCGGCGATGAACACATCGGGTGGACTCTTCAGCGGGAAACGGAACGTCTTGAGGACTTCGTTGGCGTCGGGGCCGAAGCCGAAGCGGCCCGCCATGGTGTTGGTCTTGGCATCCCTGACGCACAGCAGGACGCGCTGGAAGCGCATGGCGCGGTACATGGTTTCGAGGATGATGCGCAGGATGTCGTTGAGCTTGAAATCCTCCACCAGCGTATTGCTGATGTCCTGGATGCCGGCAGCTAGGATCGACTGGCTATCGACTTCCTCCACACCTTCTCCGCCGGCATGGGGCATTGCCGCGGTGACGACGGTGGCACCGAGGATCGTTGCATTCAGGGTGGAGGTCGGCGTTTCGGATTCGTCCTCCTTCTCGGGGCTGGCCAGGCCCTGGCCGGAAACCGCCTTGACCTGCTTGCCGAACGCCGTCTGGCCAAGGTTGATCCGCACCACCCGGGCGAATTCGTTCAGTTCGCCAAGGCAGCGCCCCACCAGCTTCTGGACCTCCGCTTCGTTGATGCCGGCGTGTTCGCCAAAGCGGGCGATCAGGCTGGCCATGGCCTTCTTCTGGTCGCCCGGATGCTTGCCCGCGATCACGTCGCAGATTTCGTTCGATGCCTGGGCGATCACCCGCATCCTGTCTTCGAGGGTGTGCGGGCGGGAAACCGAGCCTCCTTCGACGTGGTGCATGCTGCGCACGATGAGCGTGGGAAAGCCCCAGGTTCGCGCGGTGCCGATCCCGAGTTCCTCGAAGGAGATGCCGAGCACCAAAGCCGATGCCTGCAGTTCCGACAGTTGCTTCTGCTGCATCTCCCGGCGGATCGCAGCGGATTCCTCCGGAAAATAGAACTGGCTGAGGATGCGGCCGAGGGAATGGAACAGCCCGCAGATGAAGGACTGTTCCGCGTCATGCGCGCCGAGCTTCTTGCCGAGGTCGCGCGCCATGAGCGCGGCGAAATTCGACTGGATGAACTCCTCCATCAGTTGCTGCTTGGCCGACGTATTTTGCAGGTGCTCGAACATGAGCACCGTGATCGCCAGGTTGCGCACCGCGTCGAAACCCAGCACCAGGATCGCGCGCGAGACAGTGCTGATGTTGCCCGCGCCGGCCGAGCGGAAATAGGCCGAATTGACCAGCTTGAGCAGCTTGTTGGTCAGCGCGAAGTCGCGCAGGATCGCGCCCGACAGCTTCTGGATGCTGTCGCGGTCGGACTGGGCGATCCGGTTGATTGCGCTGACCGATTCCGATAGCGCCGGAAAGTCGCTTTTGTGGCGCATCCGGCGCAGCAGGAACTCAAGGGTGCCACTCGTCGAACCGGAACTGTCCCCCACCTCCGGATTGAGGAAGCCGTCGATCGCCTGGCGAAACGCCTCGGCGGATGAATAGCGGGCCTCGGGATCGCGCGCTGTGGCCTTGTGCAGGATGGTGGCGATGCGATCGTCGACGTCGGCATCGCCGTCGCGCGGTATTTCGATGTCCTCGTTGGCCAGGCGGTACATCACCTGGTAGACGTCGCGTCCCTGAATCGCGCGGTGCCCGTAGATCATTTCGAACAGCACCAGTCCGGCGGCGAACACATCGACCTGGGGTCCGATCCTGCGTTCCATGATGTATTCGGGTGCCATGTAGGAAGGCGTGCCGGTGTATCCCGCCTGCCCGTCCTCCTTGGCGGCGACCTCGGCGGCGATGCCGAAATCCATCACCCGCGGCCTGCCCTGTTCGTCGATCAGGATGTTGCTCGGTTTCAGGTCGCGATGGACTATGCCGTGGCGATGCGCTTCGGCCAGTGCATCGAGCACCTGGCCGATGATGCTGGCGGCCTTGCTGGCGGTCAGCTTGCCCGCTTCGCGGATGGATTTTTCCAGGGTCTTGCCTGGTACGTACTCGAAGACCAGGTAAAGGTCGCCGCCTTCCTCGCCAGCTTCGAACACCGGCACCAGGTTGGCATGGCGCAACTGGCTGATCGACCGTGCCTCGGCAAGGAGGGTCTGGTTCTGCTCTGGATCCGGGCGGGTGAAGTGCAGCGTCTTGATCGCGACCTCGCGCTGCAGGTGCGGATCGCGGGCCAGATAGACCACGTTTTGCGCACCCCGGCCGAGTTCCCTGACGATGTCGAATCGGCCGATCTTCATGTGCTGCGCTGTCGCTCCCGGGGGCTTGCGCGGGATTCGAGTGTCCCGGCTGTTGGCCGTTCGATTCTATAGGGATCGCGCAGCCCTTGCATGCCGGATTCAAGGGCCAGCCTACGCCGCCGGCGCCGCTGCATCGAACCCGCCGGATGCAGCGCGGCGCACTGCCCGGTCAGGAAAGCTGCGCGATATCCCTCACGGCGCCCGTGTCGGCTGAGGTCGTCATCGCCGCATAGGCCTTCAGCGCCGACGAGACTACGCGCTGGCGGCCGAGCGGCTTCCAGGCACCATGTTCACCTGGGCCGCGCGCTTCCATCGCGGCACGCCGTGCCGCCAGCGCCGACTCTTCGACGGCGAGGTGGATGCGGCGGTTCGGTATGTCGATCTCGATGGTGTCGCCTTCCTCCACCAGGCCGATGGCGCCGCCGGCGGCAGCCTCGGGCGAGGCATGGCCGATCGACAGGCCGGAGGTGCCGCCGGAAAAGCGGCCGTCGGTGAGCAGCGCGCAGACCTTGCCCATGCCCTTCGATTTCAAATACGAGGTCGGGTAGAGCATTTCCTGCATGCCCGGCCCGCCCTTCGGCCCTTCGTAGACCACGATCACGATGTCGCCGGCGACGATCTGGTCACCGAGGATCTTCTCGACAGCTTCTTCCTGCGACTGGCAGACGCGGGCGCGGCCGGTGAACCGGAGGTTCGACTCATCGACGCCGGCAGTCTTTACCACGCAGCCTTTCTCGGCGATGTTGCCGAACAGCACGGCGAGGCCGCCGTCCTTCGAATAGGCGTGGGCCTGGTCGCGGATGCAGCCGTTGGCGCGGTCGAGGTCCAGCGTCGGATAGCGGCGCTTCTGCGAAAAGGCCACCTGGGTCGGCACGCCGCCCGGCGCCGCGCGATAGAACTCATGCACGGCAGGCGTGTGGTTGCGCTTGACGTCGCAGCAGTCCAGCGCCTCGCCCATGCTCGGATACAACACCGTCGGGCAGTCGCGGTTGATCAGGCCGGCGCGATCGAGTTCGCCGAGGATGGCCATGATGCCGCCGGCACGATGCACGTCCTCCATGTGGTACTTCTGCGTCGCCGGCGCCACCTTGGCCAGGCAGGGCACCTTGCGCGACATGCGGTCGATGTCGGCCAGGTTGAAATCGACTTCGCCTTCCTGCGCGGCGGCCAGCAGGTGCAGCACGGTGTTGGTCGAACCGCCCATCGCGATGTCGAGCGCGATGGCGTTTTCGAAGGCGCCGAAGCTGGCGATCGAACGCGGCAGCACCGAGGCGTCGTCCTTCCCGTACCAGCGCCGGCAGAGATCGACGACGACGCGGCCGGCCTTGCGGAACAGCATCTCGCGGTCGGCATGGGTAGCCAGCAAGGAGCCGTTGCCCGGCAGCGAAAGTCCCAGCGCCTCGGTCAGGCAGTTCATCGAGTTGGCCGTGAACATGCCCGAGCAGGATCCGCAGGTCGGGCAGGCGGAGCGCTCCATGGCGGCGACTTCCTTGTCCGAGTTGTGGTCGTCGGCAGCCTCGATCATGGCGTCGATCAGGTCCACCATGCGGTACTCGCCGTGCCATTTGACCTTGCCGGCCTCCATCGGACCGCCGGACACGAATACGGTTGGAATGTTGAGGCGCAGGCTGGCCATCAGCATGCCCGGCGTGATCTTGTCGCAATTCGAGATGCAGACCATGGCGTCGGCGCAGTGGGCATTGACCATGTACTCCACCGAGTCGGCGATCAGTTCGCGCGAGGGCAGCGAATACAGCATGCCGCCGTGGCCCATGGCGATGCCGTCGTCGACGGCGATGGTGTTGAATTCCTTGGCGACGCCGCCAGCCGCTTCGATCTCGCGCGCGACGAGTTGGCCGAGGTCCTTCAGATGCACATGGCCCGGCACGAACTGGGTGAAGGAGTTGACGACGGCGATGATCGGCTTGCCGAAGTCCTTGTCCGTCATGCCGGTGGCGCGCCACAGCGCGCGGGCGCCGGCCATGTTGCGGCCGTGGGTGGAAGTGCGTGAGCGGTAGTCAGGCATGGAAGTCTCCTGCGATGGGCGCGATGGCCGGAAAAGAGCGTTCGATTCTAGCGGAAGCCCTGCGGCGAACGAAACTGCCGTACCGCCGGCGCCGACTTTCAATCTGCCCGGCGATCGACCGTCTCCGATCATGCGGGCAAATGGATCAAGGCCTGGGAGTACTGATTCCCATGCTGAGCCGCACCAGGTCGGCAATGCCGTCCGCAGCAAGCTTCGTCATCATGCGCGTCTTGTGCACCTCGACCGTGCGCACGCTGATCCCGAGTTCGTCGGCGATGTCGCGATTGTGGTGCCCCGCCACTACCAGGTCCATCACTTCGCGTTCGCGGGGCGTGAGCGTCGCCAGACGCTGTGCCAACGCTGCGGAAGACGCGCTTTCATCGCGTTCGACCGAATGCCTCGCCTTCGCCTCGGCGATGGCTTCGATCAGTTTTGCCTGATCGATGGGCTTCTCCAGGAAGTCGACCGCGTTCGCGCGAAACGCCTGCCGGGCGGAACCGACGTCGCCGTGCCCCGTCATGATGATCACCGGCATGCGACATCCCTTGTCGACCAGCCACTGCTGCAGTGCGAGTCCATCCATTCCCGGCATCCGGATGTCGACCAGCATGCAGCCCGTCCAATCCGGCTGGTACGCCGCGAGGAAACTTTCCGCATCGGCAAACGGCGAAACCGAATACCCCTGCCGACCCAGCAGGAGTCCAAGTGCATCCCGAACGGAAAGGTCATCCTCGACGATGAAGATGGTAAAGGTACTAGGTGGCATCTTCGATGGCCCCTTCCACAGGCAAATTTATCTTGAATATCCCGTGATCGCTGACATCGGCCCACAGATTTCCGCCATGGGCCTCAATTATTGCGCGACTGATGATCAGGCCCAGGCCGAGGCCGCTGGACTTGCTTGACTGAAATCCGGCAAAAAGGCGTGACGCACTGTTTGCATCCAGCCCGGAACCGCTGTCTTCGATGGTGATGCAGACTCGGGACAACCCTTCTACCTGAGCATTTACGCGAATCGAACGATCTTCGGCGGCGCGAGAACGAACGGCATCGAACGCGTTCGTAATCAGGTTTCGCAGCACGACTTCGAGTTGAAGCCGGTCGCAGAGCAATTGGCAGGCGGGGATTGTTCCGATCGTCAAGTTGACGGACTCCCGATGTGCCCTGTTCGAGAACGACGTTGCCGATGATGTGACCAGGTCATTCAGCGCGACCGGTTCAAGTCGAGTCGTTCCGGTGCGGAAAAAGTCGCGCAGCCGGCGCAGCACTTCGGCGGCGCGCAAAGACTCCTGAACCATTTTGTGCACGGCATCCCGCAACTGCGGTCCGCTTTCCCCCCGATCGAGCATGTCTTCGCATGCCATTCCATACGCGGAAAGCGCCGTGAGCGGCTGGTTGAGTTCATGGGCCAATGCGCCTGCCATTTCGCCGGCTGCCGCAAGGCGCAGGGTCTGTCGCAACTCATCGCTGACACGCGCCTTTTCATCCACGACAACACCGATGAAAAAGCCGAACAGGGAAATCACCGCCGCCAGTATCTGGATTTCCAGCACGGTCACCATGGCGACCTTTTGCAGCAGGACCGCAAAGATGATTCCCATCTGGATGATTGCTGCGGCGATCACCGCTCCGGGAAGACCCTGACGCGATGCAGCCCAGGCGATCGGCAGCAAGAGCGCGTAGAAGTACTGAAAGCGGGAATCCGCACCCAGCCCGAAGGCGATCCAGAGTGCCGCGGAGGCAAGTCCCAGGTGCCAAATGAACTCGATCCGGAACACCACATGGCGCAAGCGGCTTCGGCGCTGCTCGTCGATCAGCATCCAAAGGATGGGCATGGCTACCAACGCCCCGACGCCATCGCCTATCCAGTACTGCAGCACCGCATGGCCAACCGCTGCACTTGGCACAAAGCCGGTCACGGAAAGCGCCGCGACGAAGATCGCGCTGTTGATCAGCGTTCCTGTTGCAATCACGCCGGCCCAGGCGAGGAGCCCCGGCCTGTCCGAAAAAAGCGACCCGCCGA
Organism: Sulfuritalea sp.; assembly: GCA_016716965.1. GTDB lineage: Bacteria > Pseudomonadota > Gammaproteobacteria > Burkholderiales > Rhodocyclaceae > Sulfuritalea. Next base: position 87,467 of record JADJUP010000056.1, read on the forward strand.
CGAGAAACCTGCTCAGCGCCCTGGCGATCGCCCAGTATCCGAAGGTCAGCAATGCCGCAAGCATGACCGTCCCGGCAAGCGATACCGGCAATCCGCGAACCCAGGTTTCGGCAATCACGATTGCTAGTGCCATGGGAAGGATGATCCAGTTGCCAAAGCGCAGCAGGAAGATCAGGCCCAGGGCCGGAGCCGGGTTCCACGGCGTGATGTTCAGGCCATGCAGGGGATGGATAAAGCTGGCCCAGTCAAGGGCGACATAGCCCAGAATCAGGAAGGTGACGTCGCGCCAGCGGGGCCGAAGCGTCGAGGACATGGCTTGTGATTCAACCGGATTGAAGGACGAATGCCTATTTTGCTGTTCCATGGTCCAGGATGTAATTCGTGCGGGTACGTAGGGGTTGCGCTTATGCCGCCGAAAAGCATACCGCCATCTGGCAGTTGTCATTGCATCGATCCGATTCTCGATGATGGAAGCGCGTAGGTGAATTAGCGAATTTTCAGGGGTGTGCCAAATCGCTAGCATCCCTGGCCATGGCACGCTCGTTCAGCTTTTTCGTTTCGCTCCTTGCATTCTGGCTGCTGCTGTCGGGAATGTTCACGCCGTTCCTGATCCTAGCCGGCGTCGGTTGCTCGGCGGCGATCGTCCTGATGTCACGAAGGATGGACCTGGTGGATCGGGAAGGCCATCCAATACATCTGGCATGGAGCGCCTTGCTCTCCTACTGGCCGTGGCTTGCCGGGGAGATCGTGAAGTCCGCCTGGGATGTGACCCGGCGCATTTTGTCTCCGTCGTTGCCGATTTCGCCGACCCTGGTTGAGTTCGTGCCTTCGCAGCAGACCGACCTGGGGCTGGTGATACACGCCAATTCGATCACGCTGACGCCCGGCACCATTGCTGTCGAGGTCGACCACGGCGCCTTCCTGGTGCATGCCCTGACGCGCGAAGGTGCCGCCGGGCTTGCGGGCAGCGAGATGGACCGCCGCTGCTCGGCACTGGAGTCCCGCTGAGCATGCTCGCCGCTGCCATCCTCGCCTTGCTGGTCACCGTTGCACTGGCCCTGGTCCGTGCCGCCCGCGGTCCCACGGTGTTCGACCGCCTGCAGGCTGCCAACTCCATCGGCACCTGCGCCATGCTGTTGTTGGCCCTGTTCGGATTTCTCGGCGGGCGGCCGGAGTTTCTCGATCTGGCGTTGGTCTATGGCCTGCTCAATGTGATCGGCGTGATCGCCATATTGAAGTTCTTCCGCCAGGGCAACCTCGGCGACCCGGGTTCGCCGGCCACGGTGAGCGACCGCCAGGGATGAGCGCCATGCTCGATATTCTCAGTGCGCTGTGCCTCGCCGGCGGCGGGTTCTTCTGCCTTGTTGGCGGCATCGGCCTCCTGCGCATGCCGGACTTCTATACCCGCATGCATGCCGGCAGCGTCATCGAAACCCTTGGTGCGGGATTGATTCTGTTCGGCCTGATGCTGCAGGCAGGCTTTACCCTAATCACCGTGAAGCTGGCCATGGTAGGTCTGCTGATCTTTTTCGCCAGTCCGACCGCCAGCCATGCGCTGGCCCGTGCCGCGATGCTGCGCAATATGCCGCGGCTGGCACCGACGGCCGCCGAAAGCGGGGTGCCATCATCGAAACCCTGATCATCGACGTGCTGCTGGTGTTCATGGCGCTGACGGTGCTGATGCTGATGCGCGTGCGCAACCTGTTTGCCGTGATCGTGCTCTTCGGCATCTACAGCTTTCTCATGGCCACTGTGCTGGTCGCGCTGGACGCGGTCGACGTGGCGATGACCGAGGCGGCGGTCGGCGCCGGCGTGTCCACCGTGCTGTTGCTGGGCGCGCTGCATTTGTGCAAAAGCCGTGAAGCGAAGCCCGCGCATCGGCCCTGGCTGCCGCTCGCGGTTGCACTGTCTACCGGCCTGGTGCTTGTGTATGGCGCGATGGGCCTGCCCGACTTTGCCGATCCGCTGTCGCCGATCCATGCCCACGTGGTGCCTCGCTACCTGCAGAACGAAGTCCAGGTGCCCAACGTCGTTACCGCCGTGCTGGCCAGCTTCCGCGGCTACGACACGCTGGGCGAAACCACGGTGGTGTTCACCGCCGGTGCCGGAATCATCGCCTTGTTGCGCCGGCGCAAGAAGGTCGAGAACGACAGAAAGGATCGCGTTTGAAGAACGACCTGGTGCTGCGGGTGGTCGGGAAACTGCTGATCCCCTTCATTCTGCTGTTTGCCCTCTACGTCCAGTTTCACGGCGATTTCGGCCCCGGCGGCGGTTTCCAGGCAGGTGTGATCCTGGCCGCCGCCATGGTTTTCTATGCCCTGATTTTCGGCGTGGACACCGCCCGCCGCGTGATGCCGGACTGGCTGGTGGAAACCATGCTCGCCGCCGGTGTGTTGATCTATGCCGGCGTAGGGCTTGCCGGACTGCTGCTCGGCGGCAATTACCTCGACTATTTCGTGCTCGATGCCGACCCCGTGCATGGCCAGCACCGCGGCATCTTCTGGGTCGAAGTCGGCGTAGCAACAACCGTGTCCGGCGTCATGCTGAAGATCTTCTATCTGTTCGCCTCGCGCGGTGATGCCGACGCCGGCGACGGCGACGGCCGGCGGGAAGATTAGCCGTGCTCGAACACTTCAGCCATATCGTCACCGTGTTCCTGCTGGTCGCCGGCCTCTTCATCGTCATCGCGCGCGGCAACCTGATCAAGAAGCTGGTCGGCCTTTCGATCCTGCAGACCTCGGTGTACCTGCTCTACATCGCTCCGGGAAAGCTGCTGGGCGGCACCGCACCCATCCTCGCGCCGCAGCTTAGCGTGTATTCCAACCCGCTGCCGCACGTGCTGATCCTCACCGCCATCGTCGTCGGTGTCGCCACGCTGGCGCTCGGCCTGGCGCTCGCGGTACGCATCCGCGAAGCCTATGACACCATCGAGGAAGACGAAATCCTCGCGCTCGACCATGCGGCGGATGCCAGGGAAGGTTCATGAGCGCCGTTCGCCGAGCCGTCTCAAGGACGGCGCAGTCAACACGCGGAGCCGCGCAGCGGCGAACCACCGTCACCCCCTCGCTCGGCGAGGGGGCTGGGGGGGGGGTAGTCCAATGAGCCTGGTGCTGCATCTCCCGGCTCTGCAAGTGGTGCTGCCGCTGATCTCGGCGCCGCTGGCGGTGCTGCTGCGCCACGGTGGAGTGGCCTTCGCCGTCGTCACGGCGGCGGCGTGGGCGGCTTTCGCCTGCGCCATCGGGCTGTGGCTGCAGGTCGGCCAGGCCGAGGGTGGCGTCATCTCTTATCACATCGGCAGCTGGCCGCCGCCCTGGGGAATCGAGTATCGCGTCGACCGCCTCGCCAGCTTCGTGCTGCTTCTGGTCTCGGGCATGGCCGCGCTGGTGCTGCCTTACAGTCGCGCCAGCATCGAACGCGAGATCCCACGCGAACTGCATTATCTCTACTACGCGATGTTCGGCCTTTGCCTCACAGGCTTGCTCGGCATCACGATCACCGGCGACGCCTTCAATATCTTCGTTTTCCTCGAAATCTCCTCGCTATCGACCTATGTGCTGATCGCGCTGGGGCGTGATCGCCGTGCGCTGGCCGCTGCTTATCGCTACCTGATCATGGGCAGCATCGGCGCCACCTTCATCGTCATCGGCATCGGCTTCCTCTACCTGATGACCGGCACGCTCAATCTCGTCGACATGGCCGAGCGCCTGCGCACCATCGAAAGCTCGCGCCCGGTACTCGCCGCGCTGGCCTTCATTACCGTGGGTGTCTCGCTCAAGCTGGCCCTGTTCCCGCTGCACCAGTGGTTGCCCAATGCCTATACCTACGCGCCCTCGGCGGCCACCGCTTTCCTTGCGGCGACGGCGACCAAGGTGTCGGTCTATGTGCTGATCCGCTTCTGGTTCTCGGTATTCGGAGAAAGTCTGGTCTTCCACAAGCTGCCGCTGCCGCAGATCCTCCTGCTGTTGTCGCTGGCGGCAATGTTTGCAGCGAGCTTTACCGCCATCTTCCAGGACAACCTCAAGCGCCTGTTCGCCTATTCCAGCGTCGGCCAGATGGGCTACATCACGCTCGGCATGTCTTTCGACAGCGTCAATGGCCTCGACGCGGCCATTCTGCATCTGTTCAACCACGGCATCACCAAGGCGGCAATCTTCCTGCTGATCGGCGGCCTGGTGCTGGGTCTGGCCAAGCCGGGCGCCGTCCTGCCAACGCCGACTTTTGACCGTCTTGCCGGCCTCGCCAAACGCATGCCGTTCACCTGCTTCGGCATCGTCCTCGCCGGCCTGTCGCTGATCGGCGTGCCGGGCACGGCTGGCTTCATCAGCAAGTGGTACCTGATCCTCGCCGCCATGGAGGCGGGCAAGTTCTGGATCGTCGGCGCAATCCTGCTTTCTTCGTTGCTTGCCGTCGTCTACGTTTGGCGCTTTGTCGAAGTGGCCTACTTCAAACCGGCGCCCGAAGGGTCAGTCCGACAGGAGGCACCCCTATCCATGCTGATCCCCGCCTGGCTGCTGGTCATCGGCACGATCTGGTTCGGTCTTGATACCTCCTTCACGGTGGGCACTGCTACCGAGGCCGCATTGCAACTGGTAAGGGTAGGCAAATGAGGGTAGGCAAATGACCGCCCTGCAACTCGCCTTCGTCATTCCGTTGCTTGGCGCCGTCGGCATCGTTCTGGCCGGTAGATCGCCCAACCTGCGCGAGAGCATCACGCTGGCCACCGCCGTGCTGCTTTTCGGCACGGTGCTCCAACTGCTTGAGCCCGTTTTGGCCGGTGCACGGCCGGAGTTGGTCCTGTTCGAAATCCTCCCCGGCCTGAATATCGCCTTCAAGGTCGAGCCGCTCGGCATGCTGTTCGGCCTGATCGCCTCGGGCCTGTGGATCGTCAATTCGGTGTATTCGATCGGCTACATGCGCGGCAACGACGAGAAAAACCAGACGCGCTTCTACGTCTGCTTTGCGCTCTCGCTGGCCTCCGCGCTGGCCATCGCCTTTGCCGGCAACCTGTTGACGCTGTTCCTCTTCTACGAAGTGCTGACTCTGATGACCTATCCGCTGGTCACCCACGCCGGCACCGACAAGGCGCGCGCGGGCGGACGGACGTATCTGGCCATCCTGATGGGCACCTCCATCCTCTTCCTGCTGCCGGCGGTGATCTACGTCTGGCACGTCGCCGGCACGACCGACTTCACCGCCGGCGGCATCCTGCCGGCGGGCATGGATAGCGGCCTGGTGTCGGTGCTGCTGGCGCTGTTCATGTTCGGCATCGGCAAGGCGGCGCTGATGCCCTTCCACCGCTGGCTGCCCGCTGCGATGGTAGCGCCGACGCCGGTCTCCGCGCTGCTGCATGCCGTGGCGGTGGTCAAGGCCGGCGTGTTCTCGGTGGTCAAGGTGGTCGTCTATGTCTTTGGCCTCGATCAACTGACCGGCGCCACCGACTGGTTGATCGCCATTTCAGGTTTCACCATCGTCGCCGCTTCCATCGTCGCGCTGCACGCCGACAACCTCAAGCGCCGGCTCGCCTATTCGACGGTCAGCCAGCTTTCCTACATTGTCCTGGCGGCGGCATTGATCGCACCCTTGTCCATCGTCGGCGCGGCCTTACACATCGCTACGCACGCCTTTGCCAAGATCACGCTGTTCTTTACCGCCGGCGCGATCTACACGGCGGCGCACAAGACCGAAGTTTCTCAGCTCGACGGTATCGGCAAGCGCATGCCGTGGACCATGGCCGCCTTCACCATCGGTGCGCTGTCGCTGATCGGCATTCCGCCGCTGGCCGGCTTTGTCAGCAAGTGGTTCATCCTGATGAGCGCCGCCGAAGGGGGGCATTTCCTCGCTGTCGCCGTCCTGATCGTCAGCACCCTGCTCAACGCTGCCTACTTCCTGCCTATCGTCCACGCTGCCTTCTTCAAGCCACTGTCGGCCGAGGACGAACACCATCCGCACGGCGAGGCGCCGCTGCCGATGGTGCTGGCGCTGATGACCACAGCGATTGGCACCATCGCGCTGTTCTTCTTCTCTGCGCCGCTGCTACGCCTCGTTCAGCCGCTCGTCGCTTCCTGACACGAGGACCGCCATGACCCCATCCACTGACACCAAGAAGTACTGGCTTGACGAGTCGGCTAACGTCACAAAGCTCTACAAGGGGCTGTGGATCGCCTGCGGTCTGCTGATTGCCATCGACCTGTTCCTGCATCGTCATGAGGACTTCGACTTCGCCACCGTGTTCGGCTTCCACGGAGCTTACGGCTTTTTCGCCTGCGTGGCGCTGGTGCTGGCGGCCAAACAGTTGCGCAAGCTGCTGATGCGCGACGAGGATTATTACGATAAGGACAGCCATGAGCGGTGATTTTCCCGTTGCCCTGATCCTTATCCTCGGCGCGGTACTGATCCCGGTCCTGCCGGGCCTGCTGCGCAAGGCCTGGATGCTGGCACTACCGGTGATCGCCTTCGGCTACCTGCTGGCGATCCCGCACGGCCTGCACGGCCAGGTGGAACTGCTCGGCCAGACGCTGACGTTGATGCGCGTTGACAAGCTGAGCTTCCTGTTCGGCACGATCTTCCTGCTCGCTGCCCTGCTCAGCGTCATCTATGCCCTGCACGTTGATGACACGATGCAGCATGTCGCCGGCCTGGTCTATGCCGGTGCCGCCATCGGCGCGGTGTTCGCCGGCGACCTGATGACCCTGTTCATCTACTGGGAACTGACCGCCGTTTCCTCGGTGCTGCTGGTGTGGGCGCGGCGCGGCGAGCATTCGGCCGCTACCGGTATGCGCTATGTCATCGTGCAGCTGATGTCGGGCATGTTCCTGCTCGCCGGCGCCTTGCTGCACTGGCGCGCGACCGGCTCCCTGGAATTCGGGCATATCGGATTGTCGAATACCGCCGGCCTGCTGATCCTGATCGGCTTCGGCATCAAGTCCGCCTTCCCTTTCCTGCACAACTGGCTGATGGATGCCTATCCGGAAGCGACGCCTACCGGTACTGTTTTCCTCTCCGCCTTCACCACCAAGCTTGGCATCTACGCGCTGGCGCGTGGCTTCGCCGGCACCGAGGAACTGGTGTGGATCGGCACGCTGATGGCGGCTTTCCCGATTTTCTACGCCGTGATCGAAAACGACCTGCGCCGCGTGCTGGCCTACAGCATGAACAACCAACTGGGCTTCATGGTGGTCGGCATCGGCATCGGCACCGAACTGGCCCTCAACGGCGCGGTGGCCCACGCTTTTGCGGACATCATCTTCAAGGGTTTGCTGTTCATGTCAATGGGTGCCGTGTTGTTTCGCACCGGCACCATCAAGGGTAGCGAACTCGGCGGTCTCTACAAGTCCATGCCATGGACCACCGGCTTTTGCATCGTCGGTGCCGCCTCGATCTCCGCTTTCCCACTGTTCTCCGGCTTTGTCACCAAGTCGATGATCATGAGCGCGGCGGCAATGGAAGGAATGACCTTGCAATGGCTGGTACTGCTGTTCGCCTCGGCCGGCGTCTTTCACCACGCCGGCATCAAGATTCCCTACTTCGCCTTCTTTGCCCACGACTCGGGCATCCGTTGCCAGGAAGCACCGCGCAACATGCTGGTCGCCATGGGCATCGCCGCTGCCCTGTGCATTGGCATTGGCATCTTCCCTGGCGCGCTCTACGCCCTGCTGCCCTACACCGTCAACTATGAGCCGTATACCGCCTCGCACGTCGTCGCCCAGACGCAACTGCTGTTCTACTCGGCGCTGGCCTTCGCCGTGCTAATGCGCACGGGCATCTATCCGCCGGAACTCAAGTCAGTGAATCTCGACAGTGACTGGCTCTACCGCAAGGCGGGCTGGGGCTTCGTGGTGACGTTCCGTCTTGCCCTGACCGAAACCCGCGCCGGGCTGGGTGGGATCATCGAAGGGCGCCGTCTCGCCATCGCCGACTTTTTGCTGCGCCAGCGTCGCCCCGAAGGCATGTTGATGCGTTCCTGGCCAACCGGCAGCATGGCGCTGTGGGTGATGGTGATGCTGTTGGCCTATCTTGTCCTGTACTACGTCGGTTAGCCACATGCCGCGGCACTCAACGATACATTCGCTGGGCGACACCCTGAGGCGGAGCTTCCTGGTCTGGGCCATGCCTCGCCTGGTCGAGTTGCCTCCCGGCGAATGGGAACACGCGGCGCGACTTGCGCGAGATGTCGAGTTCGACCTGGTGGAGCGGATCGCGATCGTGGCCGGTGTCGGCTTCACCGCTTACGCCCTGCCCTTCGATCCGGGGCAGATAGAGACATTTTCGGTGTTTGCCCGCTATCTGGGGCAGTTCCTGACAGCGGTGCCGGTGCTGTTGCTGGTGGTGGGCCCGTTCATGTTGCGCCGCGCGCGACGCGGCCTCGATCAGGTAATAGCAGCGCGTCGTCAGACCTTAGCCAAGGAGTCCAATCATGAATCCAGCGTTGGGAAGCCATAGTCATCATGGGAGCGGCAGTGGTACAGGGTCAATCGTCCGACACAATGCGCAGGCAGCCATGAGCGAGGAAGACCGGATCGGGGTTGCAAACGGCCGGCTGCGCTTGCTGATCCCGATCACTGCCGACGAGGATTCACGCTGGGGAGTCGACTATGCGCTGCGCCTGCACGAAGAAGGTCGGGACGTGGAGGTGTGCTTTCTCAACGTCGGGGAAGTCATTACCCAGTGGCAGGTACTGAGGTCTCGCACCCAGGCAGAGATCGAAAAATTTCAGGCCGAACGCGCCGAGGCATTCATCGCGGAGGCTTCGCAGCCTTTGGCGGAGAAGCACATTCACTTTCGGGGATTGTTCAAGCAAGGCGACATCGTGTTCTCGATCCTCGATACGGCGGAAGAACTGGAGTGCGACGAGATCGTCATGCCCATGCCACAAACCGGGTTGCTCAGCCTGTTGTCGAGGGATATCGTCACCGCCGTGCAGCGCGGGCAGCGCGGGGTGCAAGTGACCACGGTTGGGCGGAACGGCATTGCAACGGATTTGCAACTGCGACACTAGGGCCGGCGGCCCTAGTGTGCCGTCGAGCCGACTATTTGCTGTGGCAGGTCAGGCAGACGGCGCTGCCCGTGTTGGTCTTGCGCAGGAAGGTGGCGTTGATGACGCCGCCCGGCGTTGCTGAAACGCCATGCGGATCGTGGCAGGAGGCGCACTCGACCGAGGCGCCGTTGCCCGTGTCGTACATCCGGATTTCGGCCTTGTCCATGCGGCCGTTCGAGTTCTCGTCGAAGAACTTGGTGGTCAGGCCGACGAAGGCCTTGGTTCCGCCCGGAGTGTTCCAGTCGGTGCCGCCACCCGTAGTGGTTGGAAAAGTCACGCCGATCGGGTGATCGTTGCGCAGGTCCTTGCCGATCACGAATACCGTGAAGTCGGTGGCCACGCCGAGGCCGAGGCCGCCGGGACCACCGTCGGGAGCGTGGCAGGCGAGGCAGGAATTGACGCCCGTATCCGACAAGGTTCGGTGCTGGCCGGACTTGGCATAGCCGCCGGGCGTATTGACGATGAATGCGGGATTCCAGCTGGTCGGATCGGCGCTCGCCGAATAGCCGCCGGAACCGGGCATGTTGAGGATCGCATCGACCGCCTGGGTGCCGTCGTGGCAGGAGAGGCAGGGCAGGGAACCCGCGCCGGGGTTATACACGGTCTCGTTCAGGGTCGAAGTGCCCAGCGCGCTGTAGGTCGTGAAGCTGGCTCCGGTGGGCAGCAGGCGGTTCCAAAGCGGTGCGCCGACGGTTGCATTCGAACCGTGCGGGGTGTGGCAATAGACGCAGACGCCGCCGTAGCGGTTGCGAAACGCGTTCATGGTGCCACCGGAATTCGTCAGTTCGGTGCTTTGCATCATGTTGTGGCGCGTATTGACGATGCCGCCCTGGTTGGTGAACTGGGTTGGCACATCGTTTTGCGCAAACACGGATATGGGGGCCAGCAGCAGGCCCCATATCAGGAAATTGACGCGGACAATCATGTTCATGGGCTCCTCCTTCTTTGCTACCCGGTTCTTGTCGAACTACCCGATTCGCGTCCGGTTGATGCCATTGTCAACAAATCTAACCGACAAGTCTACTGTTTTTCAGCGGCCAAACGGGCCCTCAATGCTTCGGGCACGGGCTCAAACACCTCGATTTTCTTGAAATAGTGGTCGTTTACGAACAGGCGCCCTGCCTCATCGACGGCTATCCCGGCGATCAGGGCATAGTTTCCCGGCCCCGGATCGCGGTTCAGGCTTCCCAAAGGCATCAGGACGCGTCCCGCCGGGTCGAAAATCTGGACATTGTTGAACCCGGTATCCGCGACATGGATGTTGCCGTCGGGGCCCACCGCAACGGAGCGCGGCCGGGCGAAGGTGCCTGGCGCGGTGCCCGGGCTGCCGAAGGCGAACTTGAATTTCCCGCCCGGATCGAAGGCCTGGACCCGGAAGTTCGCCGAATCCGCGACGTAAAGCGTGTTGTCCGGACCGACCGCAGCGGCCAGCGGGATGTTGAATTTGCCCTCGTCTTCGCCGCGCGGGCCGAGCCGGAACAACTCCTTGCCTTTCGCCGAGAAGGCGACGACCTTGTGGTCGTTGTTGCCCAGGTCGCCGCGGTCGACCACGTAAATGGCCTTGCCGTCGGGATTGACCGCGATGCCGACCGGACTCGTGAATCCTTCGCCGACGCTGAAGCTGCGCAGCAGCAGCCCAAGATTGTCGAAAATCAGGACCTTCTGCTGTTTTGAGTCAAGGACATGGACGTTGCCTTCGTTGTCGACGGCAACGGACTGGGGCCGACCCAGTTTGTCCGATTCGCGCTTGCCGAAGCGGAAAAGCTTGCGCCGCTGCATGTCGAAGACGGTGATGGCCTGGGCCGATGGCTCAGCGACATAGACCATGCCGAAGCGGACGGCAATGGCGGAGGGTTTGTCGATCACCGGTTCGTCGCTGATGGACTTCTGTCCCGTCACCATCCGCTTGAATCTGGCTTCGTCGCTTTCCACGAGCACGTCGGCCGCCGAGCGCAGGATGCCGGCGAATCTATAGCGGGGTTCGTCGGGAGGTTGCGGCCATAGGATTCGCGGTTTCGCCGGTTTTGCTGATTTTTCCGGATTGGCCGGTCTGACCGGGCCGCAACCTGACAGGAGCAGGCCCAAGGCCACTCCCCAAACCATCCCTATTGAAAGCTTTTCAGCGATCCGCGCCGACAAGAATTGCTCCGATTTCGTCATCCCGTGGGCCATGCCGCTTCAGCCACAAAGAAACAGCCTAACCTAAATCCATATCAGGATCAAGGGCATAAGGTCTGATACCGGCTCGGGCATAAGTCCGAATTGCGCTGCCTGCCCGGGATCGCCCCGTGTCGCCGGCGCCGACTTTCTACAAGGTTAAAATGGGCACTTGCCGCCAGCCTATCGTCCGCCCGCCGCGCCACCATGCTGATCCACCCCCAGTTCGATCCGATCGCCCTGCAATTTGGCCCGCTGGCCGTCCGCTGGTACGGTCTGATGTACCTCGCCGGCTTCCTGGCCTTTTTGTGGCTGGGCAAACGGCGGGCGGTGGCGCAGCCCTGGCACGCGATGAAGGCAACCGACATCGACGATCTGTTGTTTTATGGTGTGCTCGGCGTGGTGATCGGCGGCCGCCTGGGGCAGGTGCTGTTCTACGAACCGGGCTATTACCTGGCGCATCCACTGGAAATTCCTGCCGTCTGGAAGGGCGGCATGGCCTTTCATGGCGGCTTGCTCGGAGTGCTGCTGGCGATGGCGTTGTGGGGCCGCAAGAACGGCCGGTCCTTCCTCTCGGTGATCGACTTCATCGCGCCGCTGGTGCCGCTGGGGCTGATGGCCGGCCGCATCGGCAACTTCATCAACGGCGAACTGTGGGGCCGCGTTGCCGATCCGGCCCTGCCCTGGGCCATGGTGTTTCCGCAGGTGGATGCCCTGCCGCGCCACCCTTCGCCGCTCTACCAGGCGGCGGGCGAGGGCCTGCTGCTGTTCGTGATCCTCTGGGTGTACTCGGCACGACAGCGGGCGGTGGGGGCGGTGGCTGGAGCTTTCCTCGTCGGCTATGGCGTGCTGCGTTCGGCCGCCGAGTACTTCCGCGAGCCGGACCACGGCATTTTCGGCTGGTCCTACACGGTCAGCATGGGGCAGTGGCTGAGCCTGCCGATGGTGCTTGTGGGACTCTGGTTACTGTTGCGCCGGGTGAATCCGGCCGCGCGCTGATTCAGCGCGTGCGCCAGGAGTAGTGGCAGGCGACGCAAGTACCGGTAAGGTTGGGCAGCAGGGCCAGCGCCCGTTCGCGGTCGCCGCTGGACGCCGCGCGGGCGAACTCGCTGGCGGCGCGATGACCATCGATGCCGATCCCGTGCATGGCCGGCGGCATGTGCGGGCCGGGGCGGGCATCAAGGGGCTTGTCGCGATGCTTGCCCATGGCCGATTGCCCCAGTGACTTTTCCGCGACCTCGCCCGCTTCCTTCAGCTTGCCGGCGGCCATCAGCGTCAGGATTTCGTTGATGGCGAGCAGGTTGCCCAGCATTTCCTCACGCAGGGCGTCCTGCGCGGCAGGTGGCAGGGTGGCGAGCTGACGATTGTCGGCGGCCAGCGCCTGGCCGGCAGAAAGCACTGCCACTGCCGCCAGGATGAGCGCGAATGCTTTCATTTTCCTTGCCTTATCTGAATACCACGGTCTTGTTGCCGTGAACCAGCACGCGATCTTCGAGGTGGTAGCGCAGTCCGCGCGCCAGCACGGTTTTCTCGATGTCCTTGCCGTAACGCACCATGTCCTCGACCGAATCCGAGTGGTCGATGCGGATCACGTCCTGCTCGATGATCGGGCCCTGGTCGAGCGCTTCGGTGACGTAGTGGCAGGTCGCGCCGATCAGCTTGACGCCCCGCGTGTAGGCTTGATGGTAGGGCTTGGCGCCGACGAAGGAGGGCAGGAAGCTGTGGTGGATGTTGAGGATGCGTCCCGGATAGGCGGCGCACAGTTCCGGCGACAGGATCTGCATGTAGCGCGCCAGCACCATGGTGTCGCCATGCACTTCCTCGAACAGCCGTTGCACTTCGGCATAGGCGGCGGCCTTGTTGTCGGCCGGCACCGGGACGTGGTGGAAGGGGATGCCGTGCCACTCGACGAAGCCCTTGAAGGTGTCGTGGTTCGAGATCACGCAGGCGATCTCGATGTCGAGTTCCTTCGACTGCCAGCGCGCCAGCAGGTCGTAGAGGCAGTGTTCCTGCTTGGAGACCAGCACCACCACGCGCTTTTTTACGGCGGAGTCGTTGATGCGCCAGTCCATCTGCAAATCGTTCGCGAGCGGCTGGAAGCGGCTGCGGAATTCGGCGAGGTGGAAGGGCAGGGACTCGGCCTTGACCTCGATGCGCATGAAGTAGCGCCCGTCGAGGTCGTCGGCGTGGAAGCGCGATTCGAGGATCCAGCCGCCGTGTTCGGCAATGAAGCCGGTGACGCGCGCGATGATGCCGACCTGGTCGGGACAGGACGCCGAAAGGGTATAGAACCGCTCGCGATGCATCAGATGCGGGCCGATGCCTTGTCGATTTCGGCGCGCAGTTCGGCGTAGTTCATGGTCACCGGGAACTGCGGGAATTCGTCGATCACGTTCTGCGGCGGATGGAACAGGATGCCGGCGTGGGCCTCGGCGAGCATGGCCGTGTCGTTGTAGGAATCGCCGGCGGCGATGACCTTGAAGTTGAGTTCCTTGAAGCGCTGCACCGATTCCTTCTTCTGGTTCGGCATGCGCAGGTGGTAGTTCACCACGAAGCCGGCGGCGTCGGCCTCCAGCTTGTGGCAGAACAGCACCGGCATGTTCAGTTGCGCCATCAGCGGCATGGCGAATTCGTAGAAGGTGTCGGACAGGATGATGACCTGGAAGTCGCGGCGCAGGGCGTCGAGGAAGTCGCAGGCACCCTCCATCGGGCCCATGTCGGAGATCACCTTCTGGATGTCGGGCAGGCCGAGCCGGTTCTTCTTCAGCAGGTCCAGCCGGTACTTCATCAGCTTGTCGTAGTCGGGCTCGTCGCGGGTGGTGCGGGAGAGTTCGGGGATGCCGGTGCGTTTGGAAAACTCGATCCAGATTTCGGGAACGAGCACGCCTTCGAGGTCGAGACAGACGAGTTGCACTGAAATTCTCCAGGAGTCGGCGCTGGCGGTACGGCGCCCTGCCAAGCACTGCGGGCCGATTGATTGCCGGGCGGCAAGAAAGCGGGGAATTTTACCTGTTTGGACCCGTTCCCGCATTCTCGATGGGGGCGTTTGGGACCGCGCAGTGCCTGGTCGCCGCCGCATTCGGGACCGCATCCCGTCGGCGGCGACCAGGCGCGGAAGGCCGCGCCAGATGGGATAATTGCGGTTGCGCGGCAGTTCGGCCGGCGCAGAGTGTCCTTGTCGTTTGGGGCCGATCGGTTTCTAATACGCCCTGCAGGATTTTTTGCAGCGATTCAAGGTCATATCGACGTGCAGCTATTCGCCCTCGGAATCAACCACCATACAGCCCCGCTCGCGGTTCGCGAGCAGGTGGCGTTCGACCCGTTGCGCATGGGGCAGGCCTTGCACGACCTGCTACGGGCCAAGCAGGTGCGCGAAGCGGCGATTCTCTCCACCTGCAATCGCACCGAGCTCTACTGCGCGGCGGAAAATCCCGAAGCGGCCGCCGACTGGCTCGCCGAATACCACTCGCTGCCGCCGCAGAAGATCCATCCCTATCTCTACCGCCATCCGCAGCGGGATGCGGTGCGCCACATGTTCCGCGTCGCCGCTGGCCTCGATTCGATGGTGCTTGGCGAACCGCAAATCCTTGGCCAGATGAAGCAGGCCGCGCGCTTCGCCGAGGAAGCCGGAACCATGGGAACCCTGCTCGGCAAGCTTTTCCAGAAAACCTTCGCCGTGGCCAAGGAAGTGCGCTCGACCACGGCGATCGGCGCCAACACGGTATCCATGGCCGCCGCCGCGGTGCATCTGTCGGCGCGCATTTTCGACAGCCTGGCGGCGCAGAAGGTGCTGTTCATCGGTGCCGGCGAGATGATCGAACTGTGCGCCGCGCATTTCGCCGCGCAGAAGCCCTCGCGCCTCACCATCGCCAATCGCACGCTGGAGCGCGGGGCAGACCTCGCGGCGCGCTTCGCCGGCGATGCGATGCGACTGGACCAGCTGGGCGAACGCCTTGCCGAATACGACGTCGTGGTGTCCTGCACGGCCAGTTCGCTGCCCATTGTCGGCCTGGGCATGGTCGAGCGCGCCCTCAAGGCGCGCCGGCACAAGCCGATGGTGATGGTCGATCTGGCGGTGCCGCGCGACATCGAAGAAGAGGTCGGCCGGCTGGACGACGTATTCCTGTACACGCTGGACGACCTCGGCCAGATCGTCGAGTCCGGCCTCGAATCGCGCCAGGCCGCGGTGGTCGAAGCCGAGGCGATCATCACCGACCGGGTTTCCGGTTTCCTGCAATGGATGGAGTCGCGGGAGACGGTGCCGACCATACGCGCGCTGCGAGATTCCGGCGAGCGCACACGCCGCCATGAAGTGGAGCATGCGCTCAAACTGCTGGCGCGCGGCGAAGACCCGACCAAGGTGCTGGACGCCTTGTCGCATGGCCTGACCAACAAGCTGTTGCACGGACCGACACATGCCCTGAATCAGGCCGAGGGTTCGGAGCGGGCCGAGGTCGCCGAACTCATCTCGCGCATCTATCGCCTGAACTCCGGGGAGTAGGTGCGTGGCTGCGCATCGACCGACCGGCGCCTGCGCGGCGTGCCAGACTGACCGCTCGTGAGCAGGCTGGCACTTTTCGATCTCGCTGGCTGGATGCTCGGCATCCTGCGCCGGATCCTCTACCTCGGGACGCGGACCCAGGTGTTTCCGGAATCCCCGGAAGAGCTCAAGCTGCGGCCCGACCTGCCGCTGT
Source organism: Sulfuritalea sp. (assembly GCA_016716965.1). Classification (GTDB taxonomy): domain Bacteria; phylum Pseudomonadota; class Gammaproteobacteria; order Burkholderiales; family Rhodocyclaceae; genus Sulfuritalea. Next base: position 103,352 of record JADJUP010000056.1, read on the forward strand.
GCTACGTGCTGCACGAGCGGCACCTGTCCAACCTGCTGGTGCTCGACCACGAATGCCGCCAGTTCGGCCTGCCTCCGGCATTGCGGCCCCTGCGCGATCCGGCCTTCAGCGCGCCGCGATCCTACTTTTTCAATTCGCGCCCGGTGCGAGGCAGCATCGTAGCGAATCCACGCAGCGAGCATTCCGAACTGCTCAAGGCGCTGGTGGCTGCCGCAATTGCGAATCCGCGCTTCGACGTGCAACTGGTGCCGGTGACGATACTCTGGGGGCGCGAACCTGGAAAGCAGGAGTCCGTGCTCAAGGCATTGTTCGCGGAAACCTGGCAACAGGTCAGCACCCTGCGCCACATCTTCGCGATGCTGATCCACGGCCGCCACACGGTGGTGCGTTTCAACGCACCGATCTCACTGCGCGACGTGCTCGGCACCGACAGCGATCCGTCCCGCGCGGTGCGCAAGCTGGGACGGATCCTGCGCGTGCATTTTCGTCGCCAGCGCGAAATGGCCATCGGCCCCGACCTGTCGCATCGCCGTACGCAGTTGCGCAGCCTGCTCAGCATGCCTTCGGTGCGCACCGCGATCGCGGCCGAAGCGCAGTCCAAGTCGATATCGCTGATCGCCGCGCAGAAAACGGCGCGCGACTTCGCGCTCGAGATCGCCTCCGACTACACCTATTCCGTGGTGCGGGCCTTTGCCCTGTTCCTGACCTGGGTCTGGAACAAGGTCTACAACGGCATCGAGGTGCACAATTTCGAGCGGGTGACCACCGTGGCGCCGGGCCACGGCATCATCTACGTGCCCTGCCATCGCAGCCATGCCGACTACCTGCTGCTCTCCTACATCATTTTCAATCGCGGATTGATGGTGCCGCACATCGCCGCCGGCGCCAACCTGAACCTGCCGCTGGTGGGCTCCATCCTGCGCCGCTCGGGGGCCTTCTTCCTGCGCCGCAAGATCAAGGGCGAGCCGCTGTATGCGACGGTGTTCCAGGAATACGTGCACCTGATGATCGAGCGTGGCTTCCCGATGGAATATTTCATCGAGGGCGGTCGCAGCAGGAGCGGGCGCACCCTGGCGCCCAAGGCCGGCATCCTGGCCATGACGGTGCAGAGTTTCGTGCGCAGCCATGCACGGCCGCTGGTGTTCGTCCCCGTCTATGTCGGCTACGAGAAGCTGATGGAGGGCAATAGCTACCTCGCCGAACTCCACGGCCGCCCCAAGAAATCCGAATCGCTGCTCGACCTGGTGCGCGCTGCGAGGCTGCTGAAACAGAATTTCGGCAAGGTCCATGTCAATTTCGGCCCGCCGCTGGCCCTCGCCGAATTCCTCGATGCCCTGCAACCGGACTGGCGTGCTTCACCCTTCGACGCACAGGCACCCTGGTTGCGCGGCGCCGTGGATGCCACGGCGATGGAACTGGCGCGGCGGATCAACTCGCTGGCGGTGGTAAACCCGGTAAACCTGGTCGCCGCGACGCTGCTGTCGACGCCCAAGCATGCCGCCGACATGCGGCTGCTGCAACAGCAGATCGGGCACTGCCAATACCTGCTGGCGCAGACATCCTGGGCCGGGACCATCGTTCGTTGCGACCTGCCGCCGGACGAGGTGATTGACTACGTGCGCCGGCTCGACCTGGTGCAGTGCCATCCGCATCCGCTGGGCGACATGATCCGCGCCGACGAACAACAGGCGGCGCTGCTCGCCTACTTCCGCAACAACATCCTGCACCTGCTGGCCCTGCCCGCGCTGCTGGCCTGCCTGGTCAGCCACAACCGGCAACTTTCGCGACAACGGGCGCGGGACGCCATCCGGGGCATCTACGGCCTGCTGCGTGCCGAACTGTTCCTGCCCTGGCCGGCCGAGGAACTCGATGCGGTGATTGACCACACCGAGTCGGCCCTGGCGCAACGCGGCCTGATCGAGAGCGGCGATGGCGACAGCTTGCGCGCGCCGCCGCCCAACAGCGAAGCCAGCCCGCAACTGCAGCAACTGGGCGAGATTCTGCGGCCCACCCTGGAACGCCAGTTCCTCACCCTGGCGCTGCTGCAGCATTACGGCAGCGGCCAGCTCACTCGCGCCCGGCTGGAAGAGGACGCGCATCTGCTGGCACAGCGGCTGGCCATGCTCTACGAATTCAACTCGGCCGAGTTCTCGGAGAAGCTGCTGTTCGCCAACGTGGTGCGCAACCTGATCGACGGCGGAATATTGCAGGTCGATGACGAAGGCCTGCTGCGTTTCGACGCGCGGATCACGCTGGCGGCGGCCCAGACCGAACTGCTGCTGGCGGCCGACGTACGCCACAGCATCCACCTCATCGCCCGCGCGGCACCGCCGCCGGCATCCTGACCCATCATGAAGAAAAGCATTTACGAAAAGCTCGAGCATCTTGCCGAGCGCCTGGCCGAAATCGACGGCCTGCTCGGTGGCGAGCACGCGGCGCGGGATATGGACAGCTATCGCAAGCTGACGCGCGAACGTTCCGACATCCTGCCGGTGGTCGAATTGTTCCATGCCTACCGTGTCGCCAGCGCCGACTTTTCAAGTGCCGGCGAGATGCTGGCCGATCCGGAAATGAAGGAACTGGCGCAGGCCGAGCAGGAAGCCGCCAGTGCCGACATGGCCCGGCTCGAGGTGGAACTGCAACGCGCGTTGTTGCCGAAGGACCCCAACGACGACAGGAACCTTTTCCTCGAAATCCGTGCCGGTACCGGCGGCGACGAATCGGCGCTGTTCGCCGCCGACCTGTTCCGCATGTACAGCCGCTACGCCGAGCGCCAGCGCTGGAAGGTCGAGATCGTTTCGCGCAGCGAATCCGACCTCGGCGGCTTCCGCGAAATCATCGCCCGCATTGAAGGCAACGGCGCCTATTCGAAGCTCAAGTTCGAATCCGGCGGCCATCGCGTGCAGCGCGTGCCTGTGACCGAGACCCAGGGCCGCATCCATACCTCGGCCTGCACGGTTGCGGTGATGCCGGAAGCCGACGAACTGGTCGACGTCGACATCAACCCGGCCGACCTGCGCATCGACACCTTCCGCGCCTCGGGCGCCGGCGGCCAGCACATCAACAAGACCGACTCGGCGGTGCGCATCACCCACATCCCGACCGGCATCGTCGTCGAGTGCCAGGACGACCGCTCGCAGCACCGCAACAAGGCGCAGGCCATGTCGGTGCTCGCGGCGCGCATCAATGACGCCAAGCAGCGCGACCAGCAGCAGCAGATCGCCTCGCAGCGCAAGAGCCTGATCGGGTCGGGCGACCGCTCCGAACGCATCCGTACCTACAATTTTCCGCAGGGCCGGATCACCGACCACCGCATCAACCTGACGCTGTACAAGATCGACGCCATCATGGACGGCGACCTTGACGAACTGGTCGGTGCCCTCACCGCGGAACACCAGGCCGAACTGCTCGCGGCGCTGGCGGAATGAACACCGTCGCCGCCGTGCTGGAGGCGGCGCGCCGCAAGCTGCCGGCGAGCGAGGCGCGCCTGCTGCTCGGGCATGTACTGGACCAATCGGCGGCCTGGCTGCTGGCCCATGGCGAGCAGGTGCTCGACGAGGACGACCTGCTCGCCTTCGCATCGCTTGTGGCCCGCCGCGCGGGCGGCGAGCCGGTCGCCTATCTGGTTGGTCGGCGCGAGTTCTTCGGTCGCGATTTCGAGGTGTCGCCCGCGGTGTTGATCCCGCGCCCGGAGACCGAACTGCTGGTCGACATTGCGCTGGCAAATGTCGGCGCTGGGGAGACGGCCAGGATTCTCGACCTGGGCACCGGCAGCGGCTGCATCGCGGTTACGCTGGCGCTGGAGTTGCCGCAGGCACAGGTAACGGCGATCGATGCGTCGGCCATTGCCCTGGCCGTCGCGCGCCGCAATGCGGATCGCTACTCCGCGCGCCTGCGCTTCGTGCAAAGCGACTGGTTCGATGCCCTGGGCGAAGAAAGCTTCGACCTGATCGTCGCCAATCCGCCTTACATCGCGGCCGCCGATCCGCATCTCGCCGCGGGCGATCTGCGCCACGAGCCGGTGACGGCACTGGCGAGCGGAACAGACGGCCTCGACGCCCTGCGGCGCATCATCGCCGGCGCACCGGCGCATCTTGCTCCCGGCGGACAACTCTGGCTGGAACACGGCTATGACCAGGCGCCGGCGGTACAAGAACTGCTATTCGCGGCCGGTCTGACAGAAGTGAAGCAACACAGCGACCTCGCCGGCATCATCCGTGTCAGCGGCGGGCGATTGCCGCTAGAATTCGCTCTGACGGCGAGAGGGAAGGCACCATGAAGTGGGACAGCAGTTTTGCCATTGGCATCGAGGTGATCGACAACCAGCACCGGAAAATCTTCGAGCGCCTGTTGGCGATCGAGAACTCGATAGCCAAACGCGACCCCTGGCACGTCCTGCATTTCCTGCTCTCGCAACTTGCGGAGAGCATGAAGTTCCACCTCGCGGTCGAGGAGTCCCTGCTTGAAGTCACCCGCTATCCGGGGCTCAAGGGGCATCTCGAATCGCATACGCGGATCATCGACCAGATGGCGGAGCTTGAAGAGAAGCTCAAGCGCGATCCATCGGGAGAGAGCCTGGTGGGATTTTTCGAAGACTGGTTCCTGCGCCACGTACTGAGTGGCGACCGCGACTATGCGGACTACCTCAAAGTCGAGTTTCCGGCGATCTGTCGCCGGAAGGCGGCCTAGTTTCGCGGCCGACGGCCAACTGCCGCAGTATGACAAAGGGCGGTCCGAATCACCCGGACCGCCCTTGATCGAAGCAGGAGTTTGCTAGCGCAGGCCGGCGATGTAATCCGAAACGGCCTTGATTTCCGCGTCGGTCATCTTGATCGCGACCATGCGCATCATCTTGTTCGGATCGTTGGCGCGGACACCGTCACGGAAGCTCTTCAGTTGTGCTTCCGTGTATTCCGCAAACTGGCCGCCGATGCGCGGGTACTGCGCGGGCAGGCCGGCACCGGCCGGGCCGTGACAGGCAGCGCAGGCCGGCAGCCCCTTGGCCAGGTCGCCGCTACGATACAGCTTCTGTCCGAGTTCGACGGTTTCGCGGTTCTTGGCGACATCGCCGGTCTGAACCTGCGACCCGAAATAGGCGGCGAGATCCCGCATCTGCCCATCGTCGAAGGCGGCAATCATGCCGTTCATGATGGCGCTGTTGCGTTCGGCCGGTTTGCCGTCGACCGCCTTGAAGTTCTTCATCTGCTTGAACAGATACTCGGGATGCTGACCCGCCAGTTTTGGATTGACAGCCAGTTGGCTGTTGCCATCCGCGCCATGGCATGCCGCGCAGACGGTGGTGGCGATGGCCTGGCCGCGGGTGGCATCGCCTTTTGGGGCTGCCTTGGCGGCATCGGTCGCTTGGGCACCGATTGCAGTCATCACGCACAGCAGGGCAAGCAGGGAACGCTTCATGGAAAACTCCTGGATAAAGCCGGGAATCGGAAATTGTAAACCTGCTATTCTATCCGAGCCTATACGATATTTCCACGTCAGCCTGCCATGGCGGCGTATTCACGATGTAACGCCCCATGTCCCTGTTCCGTAACGCCGCCTTTGAAATTTCCGTCGCCCAGCCCAGCGGCCTGCCGTCGCCGGTAGGTGCGGAGATCGCTTTCGCCGGCCGGTCCAATTCCGGAAAATCCAGCGCCATCAATACATTGGTGGGACATACCCGGCTCGCCTTCGTTTCCAAGACGCCGGGCCGAACACAGCTTATCAACCTGTTTCGCATGAGAAACGGCGCGGCTCTGGTGGATTTGCCCGGGTATGGTTTTGCCCAGGTACCCTTGGCCGTGCGCTTGCAGTGGCAGGGCTTGCTTGAGCACTACCTCACTCGCCGCACGAACCTCGTCGGTTTGGTCCTTATCATGGATTCGCGTCGCCCCCTGACCGACCTCGACTGGAAAATGATCGGCTGGTTCGGTCCTACGGGTCGGCCCATCCACTGCCTGCTGACCAAATCGGACAAACTGACGCGCCAGGAGCAGACCAAGACCCTGCGCGAAACCCAAGCCGCGCTTGCCGAATTCGGTACGCAGGTCACGGTGCAGATGTTTTCCAGCCTGAAGAAGACAGGCGGGGAAGAAGCTGAAAAGGTCATCGGAAGCTGGTTGCAGAGTGATAGCGAGTTGTTGCCACCCGGCTGACGTAGTCAGCCAATTTGGTCACCCCCTTTCTTGGAAAGGGGGTCGGGGGATAGCTCACCAATTCACCCGCAGGGCTTTTATTTTGGTTTCACCAAAATAAAAGCCCTCGACCAAAGGGGGAAGGTCGAGGGCTGAACACCTTGAAGAATCAAGGTCCCGCTCAGGGAGGTGAAGCGGGAGACGGCACAAACATGCGTTCGCCACCGTCTGTAATCTATGATAGAGCAACTACGTTAAAGTTCAAGTAATTCTGTAAATTTCTTTTGGGGTTAAACCAATGATTACAAAAGGTGTATTTCCAGGGACGCGGATGCGGCGGATGCGTCGGGACGACTTCTCCCGACGTCTGATGCGTGAGTACACACTTTCGGCTGACGATCTTATTTACCCGGTGTTTGTCCTTGAGGGCAACGGACGAACCGAGGCGGTCGCATCGATGCCTGGCGTCGAGCGGATGTCCCTGGACCGCCTGCTACCGGTTGCGGAAAAGGCGCTGAAGCTCGGCGTGCCGGCGCTGGCCTTGTTCCCGGTAGTGGATGGGAAGAAAACACCGGGTGCCGAGGAGGCATGGAACCCGGCCGGACTGGTGCCCACGGTGGTCGCCCGCCTGAAGAAGGAGTTCCCGGAACTCGGTGTTATCACCGACGTGGCGCTCGACCCCTACACCAGCCACGGCCAGGATGGGCTGATCGATCCGGCCGATCCGCGCGGCTACGTGATGAACGACGAGACGCTGGAAGCATTGGCGAAGCAGGCCCTGTGTCACGCCCAGGCCGGCGCCGACGTGGTGGCGCCTTCGGACATGATGGACGGCCGCATCGGCCGCATCCGCGCCACGCTGGATGCCCAGAAGCTGATCCATACCCGCATCCTCGCCTACTCGGCGAAGTACGCCTCGGCCTTCTACGGCCCCTTCCGCGACGCCGTGGGTTCGGCGGGCAACCTGGGCAAGGGCAACAAGTACACCTACCAGATGGATCCCGGCAACAGCGACGAAGCCCTGCGCGAAGTGGCGCTGGACATCGACGAGGGCGCCGACATGGTGATGGTCAAGCCGGGCATGCCCTATCTCGACATCGTGCGCCGCGTGAAGGACGAATTCGGCGTGCCGACCTACGCCTATCAGGTCAGCGGCGAATACGCGATGCTCAAAGCGGCGGCGCAGAACGGCTGGCTGGCGCACGACGCGGTGATGATGGAGGCGCTGCTGTCCTTCAAGCGCGCCGGTTGCGACGGCATCCTGACCTACTTCGCGCTCGAAGCGGCGACCCTGCTCAAGGCTTAGGCAAGAGTCGGCGCCGACGCTACGGCGCTTGTCGCCGCGCCAGTGTTCAGCGGGCCAGCAGCGGCCACTGCGCCGGCCAGTTCGCCAGCGGATCGTTCTTGAAGCCGCTCTTGACGAAGCGTTGCCAGCGGCCGAGGACATGGCAGACCAGCAGGTCGGCGTGGGCGCCGAAGTCGTGATCGGCGGCCAGCGCTCCCTGCGCGGCGGCGACCTTGAGGCACTGCTTGAGCGTGGCCTCGATGCGATCCAGCAACTGGTTGATTCGCGCCTGCAGCCGCGGGTTCTCATGCACCAGCGCGTCGCCCACCAGCACCCGCGTCAGGCCGCGGTTCTTTTGCGCGAAGCGCAGCAGTGAAGCGACGATCGCCTCCGCCTGCTTGAGCCCGGCTTCCTCGGCGGCCTCGATCTGGCCGATCACGGAAAAAACGCCGGTCTCGATGAACTCGATCAGGCCTTCGTACATCTGCGCCTTGCTGGCGAAGTGGCGGTAAAGCGCGGCTTCCGACACCTGGAGCTGCTTGGCCAATAGCGCAGTGGTTACCTTGTCCGCCGCCGGGCGTTCCAGCATTTCGGCGATGGTCTGCAGGATCAGCAGCTTCTTTTCACCAACCTTGGCGGCGCGGGCTTCGTTCATGGCGTATTCCCGGAAAAGGCTTACTTCGACTTGATCAAGGTACCGACGCCTTCGTCGGTCAGGATTTCCAGCAGCAAGGCGTGTTCGACGCGGCCGTCGATGATGTGTACGCCCTTGACGCCGCTTCTGGCCGCATCCAGCGCCGAGCTGATCTTGGGCAGCATGCCGCCGGAGAGCGTGCCGTCGGCCACCATCTCGTCGATCTGCTTGGGCGTGATGCCGGTGATCAGATTGCCCGACTGGTCGAGCACGCCGGGCGTATTGGTCAGCAGCACCAGTTTCTCCGCTTTCAGCACTTCGGCAATCTTGCCGGCGACGACGTCGGCATTGATGTTGTAGGTTTCGCCTTCCACGCCGACGCCGATCGGGGCGATGACCGGGATGAAATCGCCGGTGTCGAGCAGGGCGATCAGGCTGGGGTCGATCGACACGATGTCGCCGACCTGGCCGATGTCGATCAGGTCGCCCGGCGCGTCCTTGTTTTCCATCATCAGCTTCTTGGCACGGATGAAGTTGCCGTCCTTGCCGGTGAGGCCCACGGCCTTGCCGCCATGCTGGTTGATCAGGTTGACGATTTCCTTGTTCACCTGGCCGCCGAGCACCATCTCGACCAGGTCCATGGTCTCGGCGTCGGTGACGCGCATGCCCTGGACGAATTCGCCCTTCTTGCCGACGCGCGAGAGCAGGTTCTCGATCTGCGGCCCGCCGCCATGCACCACCACCGGGTTCATGCCGACCAGCTTGAGCAGCACCACGTCGCGCGCGAAGCACTGCTTCAGGTGCTCGTCGGTCATCGCGTTGCCGCCGTACTTGACGACGATGGTCTTGCCGTGAAAACGTTTGATGTAGGGCAGGGCTTCGGCGAGGACGCCGGCCTTGGCGATGGGGGCAAGCTTTTCCGTCATGGTTTCGGGCGAGTGCGAGTGGTAACTTCGCCCATTCTAACGGCGGGAAAACAAAAACGGAGACTGCCGCAACGCTCCTCTCCGGCAGCGTCCAAGGGGCCGGGTGCGACATCCGCAATCCAGTTGCGGACGCCGTACCGTCAGCGCCGACTCTTGGCGCCCGCTGGCCCGGAAGGCGATATCTATTGGATGGTGATCCGGCGCGCCTGCGTCGCAGCCTTCTTCGGCAGCATCAACTCCAGAACGCCATCCGTGTATTTCGCGCTTACCTGAGCTTCGTCAATTTCCTGCGCCAACTGGAAGCTGCGCGAAACCTTGCCGACATAACGCTCGGAACGCAGCACACGCTCGCCTTCCCTGACATCCTTTTCTTCGCGTCGTTCGGCACTGATCGATACGACCGCGCCGTCGACCGCGACATGGATGTCTTCCTTTTTTACGCCCGGTACTTCAGCGTGAACCATGTAGTTCTTTTCCTGTTCCTTGACATCGATCTTCACTACCGGCGCTTCCTTTTCGCCAGCGAAATCGACAGGACGAACGAAGAAGCCACGGAAAAAGTCATCAAGGGGATCGCGACGGATAAGGTTGCTCATTTCATTCTCCTTTCTATCAGGTAGGTGGCTTCCATCATCGGAGAAGCCTCACAAATCAGATAGGCGCCGGAAATGAAATTTCAAGTCGTGCGACGGGGCGGTTCCATGATGCCGACGCCAAACCGTTGCGGCAGTTCCAGGATGGCGTCGCGGTTGCTCCAGGAGAAGCACGCCGCCGCCGCTTCCCGCCAGGGCAGCCAGCGCCAGGCGAGATGTTCGTCCGGTGCAATGGTCACGGGCAAGGGTTCCGGCAGGCACAGGCTGAAAACGTGTTCCGTGTTCTCGGTGACGCCCGGGGCATAGCGATGGCGCCATTCGGCAAAGATTTCGTAGCGGTTGGTTTTCTGCCAGTCGATGATCTCGGCTGCAGCGGCATCGATCCCGGTTTCCTCGAGGACCTCGCGGCGGGCCGTTGCGCTCAGCGTCTCGTCGTCCTCCTGGCTGCCGGTGACGGACTGCCAGAAGCCGGGGTGGCGGGCGCGTTCCAGCAGCAACACGTCCAGCGCCGGTGTGTGGATCACCACCAGCACCGAAACCGGCGTCTTGTAAGGCATCTGAACCCGCTAATCGGGCTGGGTCACTGTCGGCAGCCAGGCAATGCCATCGGCCTGCATGTCGACCAGGCACCAGAACGGTACGCCATCCTCGCGCCAGGTATTCGCAGCCTCCTGGAACACCTGCATCAGCGCCACGAAATCAGCCTCGGCACGGCCATGGATGCCATCGCAGTGGTCGAGGATGACCACATAGCCGGCGGCGGGCAGCCAGCCCATGTCGAGCAGGCTGTCGGTCAGTGCGTCCCAGTTGTGGCCGAACCACTGCGGAAAACGCAGTCCCCTGGCGACGGCATCAAGCATGTCTTCCTTGTTGCGCGCGGCGACCAGGTCAACGTGCAGGACCAGGCAACCGGCTGCCTCGGCCCCGGCCAGCAACTTGTCGCGTGGACCGTGCGGCAGATGATGCACGCCCGCGGCGGCGGCATCGGCGAACAGGTTCTCGTAGTGGGCAATGCTCATCGTTCTATCCGGCGGAAGCTCTTGTAGTGATCGGCAGTGTAGTAGAACACCGCAGGCGGCTTGTCGCCGGTGACGATGCGCCGCGCGCCGCGGTCCCGGCTGCCTGGCGTCGGCACCGTGTATTCGCGGTAGTAGCCGCGCGGCTGGTCGGGCAGGCGGCGTTCGCGATTCTGGAAGGTGATGCCGTCGCGGCGATAGGGAAAGGGTCCGCCGGCGTCGATCAGCCTGAGGGTCTCGCGCGCCTCGGCCGGCAAAGCCGCCGCCGGCACCGTCCCGATCCGGTTGTCCCGCGCCAGCGCAGTGCCGAACAGCGCGACGCCGATCAGCGCAACGAGTAGGCTGCGCATGTTCAAGCCTTGGTGACGTCGACCTGTGTCTCGACCTTCTGCCGCAGGCGGATGTGAAGTTCGCGCAACTGCTTCTCGTCGACATCGGAGGGCGCGTCGGTCAGCAAGCACTGGGCGCGCTGCGTCTTGGGGAAGGCGATGACATCACGGATCGATTCGGCGCCGGCCATCATGGTGACAATGCGGTCGAGGCCGAAGGCCAGGCCGCCATGCGGCGGGGCGCCGTACTTCAGCGCGTCGAGCAGGAAGCCGAACTTGAGCTGCTGTTCCTCGGGACCAATGCCCAGCGCCTGGAACACCTTTTCCTGCACCTCGGACTTGTGGATACGCACCGAGCCGCCACCCATCTCCCAGCCGTTCAGCGCCAGGTCGTAGGCCTTGGCCAGGCACTTGCCGGGGTCGGTCGCCATCAGCACCTCATGGCCATCCTTGGGGCTGGTGAAGGGATGGTGGCAGGCCGACCAGCGCTTGTTTTCCTCGTCGTACTCGAACATCGGGAAATCGATCACCCACAGCGGCTCCCAGGCCTTGCCGTTGACGTAGCCCTTTTCGTGGCCGAGCTTGGTGCGCAGCGCGCCCAATGCATCATTGACCACCTTGGTCTTGTCGGCGCCGAAGAAGATCAGGTCGCCCGACTGGGCGCCGGTGCGCTCGATGATGGTCTTCAGCGCGGCTTCGTGCAGGTTCTTGACGATGGGCGACTGCAGGCCTTCTTCGTTGAGCTTCGAAGCGTCGTTGACCTTGATGTAGGCCAGGCCGCGGGCGCCGTAAATCTTGACGAACTCGGTGTAGCCGTCGATCTCACCGCGGGTGAGCGCAGTTGCCCCAAGTGCGCCGCCCGGCACGCGCAGCGCCGCGACACGACCGCCGGTGGTGGCCGGGCCGCTGAACACCTTGAAGGCGACGTCGGCCACGGCATCGGTGACCTCGGTCAGTTCCAGCGTCACGCGCAGGTCGGGCTTGTCCGAACCGTAGCGGCCCATGGCCTCGGCATAGCTCATGCGCGGGAAGGGGTTGGGCAGTTCGACCGCGAGCGCGGTCTTGAACACGCTGCGGATCATTTCCTCCATCAGCGCGGTGATCTGTTCCTCGGTGAGGAAGGATGTCTCGATATCGACCTGGGTGAACTCGGGCTGCCGGTCGGCGCGCAGGTCTTCGTCGCGGAAGCACTTGGTGATCTGGTAATAGCGGTCGTAGCCGGCGACCATCAGCAGCTGCTTGAACAGTTGCGGCGACTGCGGCAGGGCGAAGAACTGGCCGGGATGGACGCGCGACGGAACCAGGTAATCGCGCGCGCCTTCCGGCGTCGACTTGGTCAGCATCGGCGTTTCGATGTCGATGAATCCCTTCTCGTCGAGGAAGCGGCGGAAGGCCATCGCCACCTTGTAGCGCAGCATCAGGTTCTTCTGCATCTGCGGGCGACGCAGGTCGATCACGCGATGGGTCAGGCGCACGTTCTCGGAGAGGTTTTCCTCGTCGAGCTGGAAGGGCGGCGTCACGGCCGCGTTGAGCACTTCCAGTTCGTGGCAGAGGATCTCGATTTCGCCCGAGGCGAGATTGGCGTTCTCGGTGCCGGCGGGACGGCGACGCACCTTGCCGGTGACCTTCAGCACGTATTCGTTGCGCACGTCCTCGGCGATCTTGAACATCTCCGGGCGATCGGGATCGCAAACGATCTGGGCCAGGCCTTCGCGGTCACGCAGGTCGATGAAGATCACGCCGCCGTGATCGCGCCGGCGATGGTTCCAGCCGCAAAGGGTAACGATCTGGTCGACATGGGAGGCATTGACCTCGCCGCAGTAATGGGTGCGCATAGGATTTCCGGATTGTTAACTTAACGCGAAACCCAGCCGGCTGTGAAGTCGCTACGGACTATCGAGCGAAGCGAGCTGGTTGGTAGCCCCGCCCTGGGGCGGGGATGGGGGTGGGGGGCGATCAATTCGGCTTTTTACTGATTCTGGGCGCGCCCGGCGGGGTTCCGCATGGGCGGGGCGACGACGCCCATGGAGACGATGTACTTGAGGGCTTCGTCGACGTTCATGTCCAGTTCGATGACATCCTTTTTCCTGACGAAGAAGAAAAAGCCATTGACCGGGCTCGGCGTGGTCGGGATGAATACACCGACGTGTTCATCGGGCAGCATGTCGGCGACGTCGCGCGCCGGGTGCCCTGTCTGGAAGGCGACGGACCAGGCTTCGGGATGCGGATAGCGGACCAGCAGGACCTTGCGAAATGCCACTCCGCTGCCGGAAAACAGCGTGTCGCTGACCTGCTTGACGCTGTAGTAGATCGACTTGACCACCGGGATGCGGGCCAGCGCCCCTTCCCAGAAGCGCACCAGTTTCTGGCCGACGATGTTGGTTGTCACCAACCCGGTGAGGAACACCACCAGAAGGGTGAGCAGCGCTCCGAGGCCGGGGATGTACATGCCCAGCAGGTTTTCGGGGTGGATGGCCTGTGGCAGCAGCAGCAGCGACTGATCCATGGACCGGACGATGAGCGACAACACCCAGGCGGTAATCGCCAGCGGGACCCAGATCAGCAGTCCCGTGATGAAGTACTTTTTCAATGCAGAAGTCTTCAACTGTTGGCGGCGCAGCTACCTGTTCCGCCCTGGCATGGCGGCGGGTTGTCGCTCTTGGCGTCGGACGCCTTGCAGCCGCCGCCTCCGCCCTTGAAATCGGTGGCGTACCAGCCGCTGCCCTTGAGCTGAAAGCCCGGAGCCGTCAGTTGCTTGGAAAAATTCTCGGTGTTGCATTCTGGGCAGGTGGTCAGCAGCGGATCGCTGACTTTCCGCATGACATCTTTCTCAAAGCCGCATTCGGTGCAGCGATAAGCGTAGATCGGCATGGCATTCTCCGGCAATCTGGCAAAAGGGGAATTATAGCTGAAGCCCTTGGCGCGCCGGCTTCGGCCGAACGCTCCAGATTCAGTCAGATCGGGCCTTTTCGGACGAATTCAAGCGCTCGGAGCGAGTTCGAAACGCTAACGTGAAGCCGCATGTTCGGAGTGACCGGCATCAGCGCTAAAGGCTGACTCCCAGATAGGCACGGGTCAGCGGTTTGCCCCAGATCAGGGCAATGATCCCGGCGGCAGCAAGATAGGGCCCGAAGGGGATGGGCACGCCGCGGCCATGGCGGGCAAAAACCATCAGGCTGATGCCGACCGCCGCGCCGACCAGGGACGAGAGCAGGATGGTGAGGGGCAGCATCTGCCAGCCCAGCCAGGCACCCAGGGCCGCCAGCAGCTTGAAATCACCGTAGCCCATGCCCTCCTTGCCGGTGATCAGCTTGAACGCCCAATACACGCTCCACAACACCAGATAACCGACCATTGCTCCGATTACGGCACTCTTCAGGTCGGTATAGGCATTGAATACGTTTAGCGTCAGGCCGATCCATAGGAGGGGCAGCGTGATGTCGTCGGGCAGCAACTGGGTGTCGAAGTCGATCCCGGTCAGGGCGATCAACCCGCCGATCAGGACCAGTGCGCCCAGCCCGGCGAGGGTGAAGCCGAAATGCCAGGCAGCGAAGGCGAACAGCAATCCGGTCGTGGCCTCGGTCAGAGGATAGCGCGGCGATATCGGGGCGGCGCAAGCCTTGCACTTGCCGCGCAGGACGATCCAGCTGAGGATCGGCAGGTTTTCCAGGGCGCTGATTGGGTGGCCGCACTTGGGGCAACGCGAACGTGGCCTGGCCAGGGAAATGGGTTCGACGACGGGCAGTGGCGTGTTGTTCAGTTCAGCGCACTGGGCCGCCCAATCGCGTTGCATCATGATCGGCAAGCGATGGATGACGACGTTGAGGAAACTTCCGACCATCAGGCCGAACAATCCGGCGGCGAGGGCAAACACCGCCGGATCGGCGAACAGTGCGATCATCCGGGCTATCCGGTGGCCGGATCAGCCGACGACCGAACCGAGCTTGAAGATCGGCAGGTACATGGCAACTACCAGACCGCCGATCAGGCCGCCGAGGAAGACCATGATGATCGGTTCCATCAGGCTCGCCAGTGTTTCGACGGCTTCGTCGACTTCGGCTTCGAAGAAGTCGGCGGTCTTGCCCAGCATCGAGTCCAACTGGCCGGACTCTTCGCCGATCGCCACCATCTGGGTCACCATTGGCGGAAAAACCCCGGAGTTTTCCATCGCTACCGTAAGGCTTGATCCGGTGGATACCTCGCTCTGGATCTTCAATGTCGCCAGGGTGTAGACGTAGTTGCCGGCCGCGCCGCCGACCGAGTCCAGTGCATCCACCAGCGGCACGCCGGCGGCGAACATCGTCGACAAGGTTCGCGTCCAGCGCGCAATGGAGGATTTGCGAATCAGGTCGCCGAACACGGGTAGCTTGAGGAAATACCTGTCGGCGGCGATTTGCACCGCCCGCGAGCGCTTGAATGCCTGCATCACGCCGTAGATCACCGCGTAGATGCTGCCGAAAATGATGTACCAGTTCGCGACGAAATAGTCGGAAATCGCGATCACGACCAGTGTCGGTGCCGGGAGTTCGCCGCCGAAGCTGGCGAATACGCCCTTGAACGCAGGAACCACGAAAATCATGATCACCGCGGTGATCACGAAGGCGACAATCAGGATGGAAATCGGGTAGAACAGCGCGCCCTTGATCTTGGACTTGATGGCCTGGATCTTTTCCTTGTAGGTGGCCAGGCGGTCGAGCAGGGTGTCGAGGATGCCGGCCTGTTCGCCGGCTTCGACCAGGTTGCAGAACAGCGCATCGAAATACTGGGGATACTTGCGGAAAGCGCCCGCGAGGTTGGAGCCGGTTTCAACGTCGGACTTGATGTCGTAAAGCAGCTTGGCGAGGCCGGGATTGTTGGTCCCCTTGCCTACGATATCGAAGGATTGCAGCAGCGGAACGCCGGATTTGACCATGGTCGCGAGCTGGCGCGAAAACAGCGTGATGTCCTTGTCCGTGACCTTGGCGCTGGACGATTTCTGCTTCTTGAGCTTGGTGACGGTGATGCCCTGGCGCCGCAGGCCGGCGCTTGCCGCGGCTTCGCTGGCCGCCTTGACTTCGCCACGAACCACTTTGCCCTGCTTGTTCTTGCCTTCCCAGGAAAAATTCAGTTCCTTTGGGCCCTCCTTCTTCACTGCCTTGCCTGCTGTGGCCATCGGCTTCTCCCGCTTGATTTCGTTGCATTCTACGCCCTGCCTATGCCGAGAGTATCACTCTACGGCAGGGCGGTGAAGACGCACCATCTTGATCTTTCGGTCCTGTGTTTGCACGATCTCCATCGCCACGCTGCCAACCCGAACGCCAACGCCCACTTCGGGGATGTCCTGCAGGTGTTCGACGATCAGGCCGTTGAGCGTACGCGGACCGTCCACAGGCAGGTCCAGCGCGAGCATGCGGTTGAGCTCGCGCAGCGTTGCCGCGCCATCTACCAGCACCACGCCGTCCTCGCCCCAGGACAGCGACGTGCCGACATCCGATTGACGGGTGGTGAACTTGCCGACAAGTTCCTCGATGATGTCCTCCAGCGTGACCAGGCCCTCGATCTCGCCGTATTCGTCGACCACCAGGCCCATGCGTTGCCGGTTGTCGCGGAAGAACTGCAGTTGGGTATAAATCGGCGTCGCAGCAGGAATGAAGTAGGGTTCCGACATGCGTTCGCGCAGGGTTGCCTGGTCGATCGCTCCGGCGAAAGCCTCGGCCAGCAGCCGTCGCTGGTGGAGGATACCGACGATATTGGCTGGGTCGTTTTCGTAGACCGCGACACGGGTGTGAAAACTGGTCGCCAGTTGCGCCTTGACCTCCTCGATCGGCGCGCCGATGTCGATCGCTTCGATCTCGCCGCGCGGAGTCATGATGTCGGCGACCGTCAGTTGTTCGAGTTCGAACAGGTTGAGCAGGATGGCGCGGCGCTGCTGCGGGATGAAGCGCCCCGACTCCAGCACCACCGAACGCAGTTCTTCGGGCGAAAGTCGGGACGACTCGTGGCCCGGCTTGGGTTGCAGGCGAAGCACCGTCAGTAGCGGCTGAACGATCAGATTGACCAGCCAGACAACAGGGTAGGCCACGCGCAACAGCGGCGTCAGGATGTAACCGATGCGCAGCGCCAGCCAGTCCGGGTAGGTGGCTCCGGCCACTTTTGGCGTTATCTCGGAAAATACCAGCAGGCAGAAGGTGACGAACAGGGCGCCGATCTCCAGCGCCCATTTTTCCTGACCAAAGACCTGCAGGGCAATGTTGCCGGTCAGCATGGCGGCGATGGAATTGATCAGGGTATTGCCGAGCAGGATGACCCCCAGCAACTGGTCGGTTTTCCCCAGCAGGGCGACGGCCAGCCGCGCGCCGCGATTGCCTTCTTGCGCCATGTGGCGCAGACGGATGCGGTTGGAGGCCATCATGGCCGTTTCCGACATGGAGAAAAACGCAGAGCAGACCAGCAGCACGGCCAGCGCCGTGAATTGCGCCGAAAGCGGAATTTCGTCCATCAGCGGCCGAGGATGACCTCAAGCACGAAGCGGCTGCCGACATAGGCAAGGAGCAGCGCGGCGAATCCGGCCAGGGTCCAGCGCAAGGCCACCCTGCCGCGCCAGCCGCGCAGGTGGCGCCCGATCAGCAGGGCGGCGAAGATCACCCAGGACAGGAAGGCGAACAGGGTTTTGTGGTTGAAGCTCAGCGCCTTGCCGAACAGGGTTTCGGAGAAGAAGACGCCGGAAACAAGCGTCAGCGTGAGCAGCACGAAGGCGACGTGGATCAGGCGGAACAGCAGCGCCTCCATGGTCAGCAGGGGCGGCAGCCCCGCCAGCAGCGGCGATATGCGGCCGCGGTGCAAGCCCTTTTCGGCTGTCGCCATCAACAAGGCGTGCAGCGCGGCCAGCGTAAACAGGCTGTAGGCCAGCATGGCCATCAGGAAATGCAGGCGGAACGCCATCGATCCGGCATTCGCCAGCACATGGGCTTCCGAGAACAGTGCGGGCAGCAGGGCGGCGACCGCAGCGGCCGGCAGGCCAAGCACCTGCAGGCCTTCCATGCGCGCGTAAAAGCTCTCGATCCAGTAGAGCGCGATGGCCAGCCACAGCATCACGGAAAGCGCGATGGCGAAGCCGAAGCGCATGCTGTCGCCGTCGAATATCGCCATGCGCAGGCTGACGCCGTGCGCCACCAGCGCCACCAGCAGCAAAGCGCGTTCGCCGAAGCCGAGGCCGCCTGCCGGCTGGTCGAGCACCGGGCCGCGCCAGCGGCTGCGCCACAGGTGTGCCGCCAGGCCGGCGTAGAGGGCTGCGGCCAGTAGATGCATTAAGATTGGGGGCATCGGCGAAGTCTACACCAAGCCCCCTTTCCCTTTCAGCGTTCGCTCCGGTCCCCCCATGCTAGACAACCTTACCCAGCGCCTCGGCCGCGTCGTCAAGAACCTGCGCGGCCAGGCCCGCCTCACCGAAGACAACATCTCGGACATGCTGCGCGAAGTGCGCATGGCCCTGCTCGAAGCCGACGTCGCCCTGCCGGTGGTCAAGGACTTCACCGCCCGCGTCAAGGAAAAGGCGCTGGGCCAGGAAGTCATCGGCTCGCTGACGCCGGGCCAGGCCCTGGTCGGCGTCGTCCATCGCGAGCTGACCGAATTGATGGGCGGCGCCAGTTCCGGCCTCAACCTCGCCACCCAGCCGCCCGCCGTGATCCTGATGTCCGGCCTGCAGGGCGCCGGCAAGACCACCACCACGGCCAAACTCGGCAAGTGGCTCAAGGAACGGCAGAAGAAGAAGGTGCTGACGGTAAGCTGCGACGTCTATCGTCCCGCCGCCATCGAACAGCTGAAAGCCGTTTCGGCGCAGGCCGGCATCGACTTCTTCCCGTCGACCGGCGAGCAGAAGCCGGCCGACATCGCCGCCGCCGCGCTCGACCACGCCAGGCGCCACTACTACGACGTGATCTTCGTCGATACGGCCGGCCGCCTCGCCATCGACGAAGCCATGATGGCCGAGATCAAGGACCTGCATGCGCTGCTGAAGCCGATCGAAACCCTGTTCGTGGTCGATGCCATGCTTGGCCAGGACGCCGTAAATACGGCCAAGGCCTTCAACGAAGCCCTGCCCCTGACTGGCGTGATCCTGACCAAGCTCGACGGCGATTCGCGCGGCGGCGCGGCGCTCTCGGTGCGCCATGTCACCGGCAAGCCGATCAAGTTCGCCGGCGTCGGCGAAAAGCTCACCGGCCTCGAAGAATTCCACCCCGAGCGCATGGCCTCGCGCATCCTCGGCATGGGCGACATCCTCGGCCTGGTCGAAGAAGCCCAGCGCGGCGTCGACCAGGACAAGGCGCAGGAATTCGTCAAGAAGATGAAGTCCGGCAAGGGCTTCGACCTGCACGATTTCAAGGACCAGATCGGCCAGATGAAGAACATGGGCGGCATGGCGGCCATGCTCGACAAGCTGCCCGCGCAGTTCGGCGCCCTGGCGCAGAAGGCCGGCGGCGGCATGGAAGACAAGGCGGTGCGCCGCCTCGAAGGCATCATCAACTCGATGACCCCCACCGAACGCAGCAAACCCGAAATCATCAAGGCCAACCGCAAGCGCCGCATCGCCACCGGGGCAGGGGTGTCGGTGCAGGAAGTCAATCGCCTGCTGAACCAGTTCGAGCAGACGCAGAAGATGATGAAGCAGTTCTCCAAGGGGGGGATGGCGAAGATGATGCGGGGCATGAAGGGGATGCTGCCGGGGATGCGCTGACGCGCTGACCGGGCAGCATCTCTGAGGCATTGGTGAGCCTTCACCGACCCTTCCCCGGGGAAGGGGCGACCAAGTGGGCGCCGGCGGCAAGCAAGGCAATAAAGAACCGTCTGCCGTAGCGCCAGCGCCGACTTTCGGAGTCCCGTCATTCCCGCGAAGGCGGGAATCTAGAAGTACGCCCGTTTCGTCGCCGTGTCGCCAGCGCCGACTTTTCACTTCGCTTCCACGTCCGCGCCGGGTCTCGCCCGTTCGCGCGGCGCAACGCCAATAAATTGGCCTTGCGAAACCCCGCGCTCACCCCTCGCTGCGGAAGGCCCGCCGGGCCGGTCGCTAAACTAGCCGGCCAAATAGCGGCCGGCGTCGGGCAGCGCGCCCGTACTGCCCCCTGCGAACCTCCCTCGCTCGGCGGGTCAGAGGGGAAGGAAAACCGTCGCGCGTGGTTTATCGCGCCGAAAAAGTCCGAAGTCGCCCTCTTATCGATCCCAGCTCATCCTACCGAGTTTTCCCGGAAATGCTGCGCCGTCTTTTTGTTGCCACCGAAACGCTATGCTGATGGGGAACGTGAACTTTTGGGCAAGTGCCACACTCAGCGCCCATGCCTTATTAGCATCTACACCCTGAACCGAGAATCCACGGCCCGCGACCGGCCGAAAACCTGAACCTGTTATTTCGCCTTTTTGCAGATGCGCTTCACTTACTTTTGCAATGCCGAGAAGTCGCCTTTTAGCGCCTCAAATGCTTTGGCGTGGGCTTCCAAGAGCAGATTGTTCCATTTCGTTACTTGTGCCCCCCAACGTTGCCGGAAATAAATGAAGTATGTGTGAGGTTAGGAGGTGAGTCAGGATTGAAGCGTAAGCCAGATGCCTGGTCGAGGGGATTAGTTGGTTCTGGTGTTCCTATAGCACGTCCTCTCGAACTCGGTCCTTTGTTTTGTAGTTCGACGTATACGGTTAGCGCCTTCATTATCGTTGAGTCCGGCGTATCAATTAGCGGTTCTGCAATCTGTTGAAGAATTGCGAACGTTTCATCGGTGATGGTTATTGTTGGGCACATAATCAAGGACTCCTCGGTATGAAGTAGACGTAATTGTAGTGTACGTAAGTATTAATGTCAACTTGGCGTATACGTGCTCTTGATGTTGAATTTTGGTGTGTTTGCGCCAAGCTTGATTGCGCGCGATGGTTTTCATCCCCTCTGACCCGCCGAGCGAGGGAGGTTCGCCGGGGGTAGTCCGGTCGCGTTGTCCGACGCCGGCCGCTTTTTGGCCGGCTAGTTTAGCGACCGGCCCGGCGGGCCTTCCGCAGCGAGGGCAGCCCGCAGGGCCGGGGAGGCGGGGCGCGTTTCTTTGGGTACTTTCTTGCCGCGCAGCAAGAAAGTACCTCGCCCGCCGGGCGAGACCCGGCGCGGATGTGGAAGCGAAGGTAGAAAGTCGGCGTTGGCGACATGGCGGAAATCACAAACCAAGTTCTGGATTCCCGCTTTCGCGGGAATAGCCCGCACCGGACTCGATCCGGGGACGGGGCTTCGAAAGTCGGCGCTGGCGATACGGCGCGCTACTCGCCCTCGACCTTCAACACCGTTTCGACGATCCGCGGGTGAATGAAATACCCAGCTAAACGGGTCAGCTTCGAATATATTTTTGCCACGCTCCCCCACGCGCGACGGCTTTAATCCCCTCTGACCCGCCGAGCGAGGAAGGTTCGCCGGAGGACGTCCGGTCGCGTTGTCCGAAGCTGGCTGTTTTTTTGGCCGGCTAGTTTAGCGACCGGCCCGGCGGGCTTACCGTAGCGAGGGTAGCCCGAAGGGCCGGGGAGGCGGGGGGGTATGAGCTAAGCACATCGGCAACAGATTGGTTCAAGGACATGGGTTGCATGTTTTTCGGGAGATCGTTGCGTTGCCCCTCTGTGCCCTGTTTGCCAAAACCGTCGTCGCGGGCCGGACCGCAATGAACATTTCGTGGGCCAGCAAAGCTCCCTGCGGTAATTCGTCGATGCTGCTGCGCTCGTTCATCGAACACTCAGGTACCGCGCATTTTCACGTAAGCTCGACGCCGATGCCCGTCCGGCATCGGCCATTTCAGGAGCCATGCAATGTCACAGGCTAGCGATACCCATTCGAAGACGGTCGGCTATGTGCTCTGGGTGTTCGGCTTCACCGGCGCGCACCGCTTCTATTACGGCAAGCCGGTGACGGGGACGATCTGGTTCTTCACCTTCGGCCTGCTCGGCATCGGCTGGCTAATCGACCTGTTCCTGATTCCGTCGATGGACCGCCAGGCGGACCTCAGATTCCGCTCGGGCAAGGTCAATTATTCCCTCGCCTGGATCCTGCTGGCCTTCCTCGGCGTGTTCGGCGTGCATCGGATGTACATGGGCAAGTGGCTCACCGGCATCCTTTACCTCTGCACGCTCGGCCTGCTCGGCGTCGGCTACCTCTACGACTACTGGACGCTCAACGACCAGATCACGGTGGTGAACGCATCGGATTGAGCCGCGGGAAAGCCGCTGCGGCTCAGGTCGCAATGGCGCCGCCAGCCGCGCCGACCGCCCGCGCCCAGGCCTCGTCCTGCGTCAGTTCCTCGGGCAGGCAGCCGACCGGCGGGCCGAGCACGCCTCCTTCGACTTCAAAGCGCACCAGGTAGATCGCCTGCCCGGGATCGAACTCGGCATGTCCGGTATTGACCACCACGCCGCGCCGGCCGGGGGTGGCGAGCACGGCGTCGGCGGCAACGTCGGGGATGCCGCCGTCGTTGATCAGCGGCTCACGGCAGTAGACGATCTCGCCGATTTCGTAAGCGTCATGTGTGGGCATGGTGGTGCTCCAGGGTTTGCAATTCGTCGTCGAGTTGTCGCAGCCAGGCGTCGACGCGCGCCTCGCTCAGCGCCGGCTGGTTGATCTGGTCCAGTGCCAGGCCGACGAAGCGTTCGCCGACCAGTGCCTGCGAGGCCTTGAAGTCGTAGCCGGCCGCCGGCCAGGTGCCGATCACGCGGGCGCCGCAGGCGGTGACGGCGTCGTGCAGCAGGATCAGGGCGTCGACGAATTCGTTGGTGTACTTGTCCTGGTCGCCAAGCCCGAACAGCGCCACGGTCTTGCCGCGCATGTCGCGGCCCTGCAGCCGCGGCAGGAACTCTTCCCAGCTTTCCTGCGCCAGTCCGGTCGAAAGTCCGGGCAGCGCGCCTTCGCCGTAGGTCGGCGTGCCGAGGATCAGGGTGTCGTGGGCGAGGAAGTCGTCGATGCCGGTGCGGCCGATGTTCACCGGCGCCAGCGCCCGCTCGCCCAGCTTCTGGGCGATCAGCTTGGCGATGCGCCGGGTGCGGCCGGTGTCGGTGCCGAAGTAGATCGCGATGGGCGCTGCCATCAGATCTGCCGCACTTCGATGTTCAGCGTCTGGATGCGGTAGGCGATCTGCCGCGGCGTCATGCCCAGCAGGCGCGCGGCGCGGGCCTGCACCCAGCCGGCCTGTTCCAGCGCGGCGATCACGCGCTGGCGCTCGCTTTGCTCTGCGCCCGGATCGATGGCCTCGTCGCTGCCTTCGCCATCGGCATTGATCTTGAGAGTCGGCGCTGGCGCGACGGCGGCCGCGGTGCGCGCGGTGGTCCGCGGCTTGTCGATGCGGATCAGGTCGGCGTCGATCTCGCCGTCGAGCGACATCACGGCGGCGCGTTCCAGGCAGTTTTCCAGTTCGCGCACGTTGCCCGGCCACGGGTGTTGCGCGAGGCGCCGCTGCGCTGCCGCGGTCAGCGTCAGCGGCCGGGCCTGCACGCCGCCGAGGCGGTCGAGCAGGTGGCGCGCGATCTCGGGCAGGTCTTCCATGCGTTCGCGCAGCGGCGGGGGCAGGATGGGCATGACATTGAGGCGATAGTAGAGGTCCTCGCGGAATTCGCCGGCCTCGACCGCCGCTTCGAGGTCGCGATGGGTGGCGGCGATCAGGCGCACGTCGACTTTCACCGTGCGGCCGGCGCCGACTCTTTCCAGTTCGCCTTCCTGCAGCACGCGCAGCAGCTTGGCCTGGAAGGCCGGCGAGATTTCGCCGATCTCGTCGAGGAACAGCGTGCCGCCGTCGGCCATTTCGAAGCGGCCCTTGCGCGAGGCGACGGCGCCGGTGAAGGCGCCCTTTTCATGGCCGAAGAGTTCGGTTTCGAGCAGGGTCTCCGGCAGCGAGGCGCAGTTGAGCCGCACGTAGGGCCCGCGCGCGCGCGGCGAGTTGTAGTGGATGGCGTTGGCGATCAGTTCCTTGCCGGTGCCGGTCTCGCCGCGGATCAGCACCGTGGTCGGCCATTTCGAGACGAGGCGGATCTGGTCGAAGATGCGCCGCATCGGCGCCGAATGGCCGACCAGGTTGTCGAAGCCGTGCTTCTGGCGCACGGTGCGGCGCAGGGTGTCGCGTTCTTCCGCCAGCGCCTTGCGTTCCGTCTCCACTTCGAGCGACAGGCGCACGCTCTGGCCGATCAGGTTGGCCACCATCTCGACGAAATGCACGCGCTCGTCGAGCAGGCCGTCGTCGGGCTGGTCGGGCTGCACCGCCAGCACGCCCTGCAGCGCGCCGCCGACCTGGATCGGCACGGCGATGAAGGGCAGCTCCTTGTCATACAGCCCGAGCCGGTTGAGGAAGCGCGGATCGTCGCCCAGGCGCGCGATGGCGATGGTGCGCTTGCCTTCCAGCAGCACGCCGAGCAGGCCCTCGCCGGGCTGGTAGCGCACCGGTTCGAAGGCCTCGGCGTCGAGGCCATGCACCGCGTGCACGGTGAGGTCGCCGGCGGCCGGGTCGACCACGCTGACCATGCCGCCGGTCAGGTGGCCGGTGATTTCGAGCGAGCGCAGGACTTCGCGCAGCGTGTGCTGGAAGTCGAGCGAGCGCGACAGCACCTGCGAGACGCGGAACAGCGTCTCGTACTGGCTGCGCAGCAGGTTGGGCGAGCGTGCATCCATCAGTGGACCCTCCCCCCGGCCCCCTGCCCAAGGCAGGGGGTGACGGTGGTTGCCGCTGCGCGGCTCCGGATTCTGGCTGCGCCCACCTTGGGGCGGCCCGGCGAAGGGCGCTCATCATCTTCGCTTCAACGGCAGCAGCACACAGACGCGGCAGCCGGATTTGCGTTTGGCATCGATCTCGATGCTGCCGCCGTGGTCGGCGGCGATCTGCTGCGCCGTGGCGAGGCCGGTGCCGAGGTGGCGACGGCCCTCGCGCTTGGTGGTGTAGAAGGGTTCGAAGACCTTGAGCTGCAGTTCGGGCGGGATGCCGGGGCCGCTGTCCTCGATGAGGATTTCCAGGCTGCCCAGGCGGGCGCGGGTGATCAACGTCAGTTCGCGCTCGCGCCAGCCGCGCGCGCTCATGGCCTCGATGGCGTTGTCCACCAGCGCCTTGAACAGGCTGCGCAGCTTGTTGGGATGCGCCTGCAATGCCGGCAGCATGGCCTGCGGCTTCCAGCTGACGCGGATGCCGTTGGCCAGCAGGCGCTCGGTGGCGAGGTCGAGCACGTCGCGCAGCAGTTCATTGACGTTGGCGGGGCCGGCGGCCTCGCGGCTTTCGGCCGGGATCATGGCGCGCAGCTCGGCCAGCGCGGCCTCGCCGGCGGCGACCGCCTCGCCCAGCGCCACCGCCATCGGGTCGGCGGCGCCGCTGCGCCGGGCGAGCATGCCGACGGCCGAGGACATCATGTTGAGCGGGCCTTCGAGGCGGAAGGTGGCGGCGGACAGGCTTTCGCGCAGCGCGGCGACGCGGTCCTCGTCGGACATCACGGCCTGCAGCGCGGCGACGCGCGCCTTTTCCTGCTGCGCGCGCAGGCCGGTGATTTCCTTCGCCACCAGCAGCAGGTAGTCGCGGCTGCCGCCGGCGAAGAAGGCGTCGGCGCGCACGTCGTCCTCGCGCACCCGGCTGCCGGAACAGGAGTACCAGCGCGGCGGCTTGCCGTCGGGCAGGTCGAGGCGCACTTCGAGGTCGAGGAAGTCGTAGCCGGCGCTGCGCCGTCCGCCGGGTGGCAGGTTTTCGCGCAGGGCGCGGATCGCCGTCATCAGCATCGGCGCCGGTTCGGCCATGCCGAGGTCCGCCTGCAGCTTCTTGTATTCCTGGTTGTCGAGCACCACGCGGTCGTCCACGTCGAGCAGCGCGATCACCATCGGCGCCGCGTCGACCACCGACTCGATCAGTGCCTTCTGGTTGCGCACCTGGGCTTCGAGGCGATGCATGTCGGTGATGTCGCGGTGCATGCCGAGGTAATTGACCACCGCGCCGGCGCCATCGACCACCGGCGAGATGGACAGTTCGGCGAGGTAGCGCGTGCCGTCCTTGCGTTTGTTCACCAGCCTTCCGCCCCAGGCCTCGCCGTGCGAGATCCTTTGCCACATCGACTTGTAGATTTCCGGCGGCGTGGTCTTGTTCGACAGCAGGGATTCGTTGTGGCCGATCACTTCGGCCGCGGCGTAGCCGGTGACGCGGGTGAAGGCCGGATTGACATAGAGGATGCTGCCGTGGATGTCGGTGATCGAGATCGCCATGTCGGCCTGCGCCACGGTGTGCTGGAACACCGCGGGATGGATGCTCGGCGTCGCCCGTCCGGCGGGTTGTGCGTCATTGCCGGCGGCGACGCTGAACTGCTTCTTGGCCATGATGTAACGCCCGTTCGGAATATTGAAGGGGAATGAGCAGGTTCCGTGCCGAGACTGATTCCACAACCAATTTTTTGATGTTTTGTCGTGTTTTGTAGGACTTGCGACACAGGCGAAAGTCGGCGCCGGCGCTACGGCGCGGATTCCGGCGGGGGAAAAACTTCCAAGCTGGTGCGGACTTGGCGCGCGATGCACGGCTTTGGGGTGGCCGCCTGCGGGATTGGCACGCTTCCTGCGAAAAGTCGGGCAGGAAAACGCCGACCATGACCGCCTACCTTCTCCTGCTCATATCCACCGCCCTCGTGAATAACGTGGTGCTGGTGAAATTTCTCGGACTGTGTCCCTTCATGGGCGTGTCCAGGAACATGGACAGCGCTTTCGGCATGGGCCTGGCCACCACCTTCGTCATCACGCTGGCCTGCGCCGCGACCTGGATGCTGGAACACTGGCTGCTGGCGCCTTTCGGTCTGGGTTACCTGCGCATCCTCTGCTTCATCCTGGTGATCGCCGCCGCGGTGCAGTTCGTCGAAATGGTGGTCAAGCATTCCGCGCCGGCGCTGTACCAGGCGCTGGGCATCTACCTGCCGCTGATCACCACCAATTGCGCCGTGCTCGGCGTCGCGCTGCTCACCGTGCAGGAAAAGATGGGTTTCGTCGAAACGCTGGTGTACGGTTTCGGCTCGGCGCTGGGTTTCACCGTCGTCATGCTGATGTTCGCCGGCATGCGCGAACGCCTGGCGCTGGCACGCGTGCCAGCCGCATTCGCCGGGGCGCCGGTGAGCTTCGTCCTCGCCAGCCTGTTGTCGCTGGCCTTCATGGGCTTCGCCGGACTCAATTTCCAGGCGCCATGACATGCTGATCGCCATCCTCAGCCTTACCCTGCTCGGCGCCGTGCTGGGCCTCGGCCTTGGCCTCGCCGCGCGCCGCTTCCATGTCGAGGGCGATCCGCTGGTGGCCCAGATCGAGGCCCTGATGCCGGGCTCGAACTGCGGCCAGTGCGGCTTTCCCGGCTGCCCCGGCGCGGCGTCCGCAATCGCCGCCG
The DNA here is from genome assembly GCA_016716965.1 of Sulfuritalea sp. Taxonomy (GTDB): domain Bacteria; phylum Pseudomonadota; class Gammaproteobacteria; order Burkholderiales; family Rhodocyclaceae; genus Sulfuritalea. The sequence continues at coordinate 130,621 of JADJUP010000056.1, forward strand.
GCAGCGCGCCGGTGACGGCCTGCCCGCCCGGAGGCAGGGCGCTGGCCAAGGCGCTGGCGGAGAAGCTCGGCATCGCGATCGACCTCGGCCAGGTCGCCGACGCCGGGCCGCGCATCGCCGCGGTCGCCGAGGAGATCTGCATCGGATGCTGCCGCTGCATCAAGGTCTGCCCGACCGACGCCATCGTCGGCGCCGCCAAGCAGATCCACAACGTCATGCGCGAGGCCTGCACCGGTTGCGGCAATTGCGTCGAGCGCTGCCCGACCGAGGCCGTCACGCTGCAGCCGGTGCCGGTCACGCTGCAGCACTGGGTCTGGCCCCGGCCGCAACTGGCCGGCGCCTGAGGAGGTCGCGCATGGGCCTGCTCGAACGCTTCTTCAAACCTTCCTGGGGCGTGCATCCCGACGACCACAAGCGCCCCGCGGCGGACGTGCCGCTGCGCACGCTGCCCCTGCCGGAGCGGCTCTACGTGCCGCTGCAGCAGCATGTCGGCGGCCCGGCGCGGCCGGTGGTGCTGGCCGGGCAGAAGGTGCTCAAGGGGCAGTTGCTGGCCGAGGCCCAGGGCAACATCTCGGCGCCGGTGCATGCGCCGACATCGGGCCGCGTGCTGGCCATCGGCGAGGTCACCGCGCCCCATCCCTCCGGCCTGGCGCAGCTCGCGATCACGCTGGCCAGCGACGGCGACGAGCGCTGGCTGGAGCGCGAACCGGTGGCCGATCCCTTCGCCCTCGCGCCCGAGGAAATCGCCCGCCTGACCGCCGCTGCCGGCGTGGTCGGCCTGGGCGGCGCGACCTTCCCGGCGGCGGTGAAGTTCAACCTCGGCCGCCGGCTCAAGGTAAGCACGCTGATCGTGAACGGCGGCGAGTGCGAACCCTACCTTTCCTCCGACGACGCCGTCATGCGTGTGCGCGCCGCCGAGGTGGTCGACGGCTTGCGCATCGTGATGCACGCGATCGGCGCCGCCAATGCGCTGGTCGGCATCGAAGACAACAAGCCGGAAGCCATCGCCGCCATGCGCGCCGCCGCCGCGCCCTTCGGCGACGTGGCGATCCGCCCGGTGCCGGCGCGCTATCCGATGGGTTCCGACAAGCAGCTGATCCAGGTCCTCACCGGCAAGGAAGTGCCGGCCGACGCGCGCGCCGCCGAAGTCGGCGTGCTGGTGCATAACGTATCCACCTGTGCCGCCGTGCATCGCGCACTGCGCCGCGGCGAAGCCCTGGTGGAGCGCATCGTCACGGTCAATGGCGGCGCCGTGCGCGCGCCCGGCAACCTGCTGGCGCCGATCGGCGCGCGCGTCGCCGACCTGCTGGCCTTTGCCGGGCTGGCGGCGGAGCCGGCGCGCCTGATCCTCGGCGGTCCGATGATGGGCACGCTGCTGCCGCACGCCAACGTGCCGCTGGTCAAGGGCGCTTCCGGCGTGCTGGCCTTCGATGCGCGCGAAGCGGCCAGGCCGGCGGCCGGACCCTGCATCCGTTGCGGCAGTTGTACCGTGGCCTGCCCGATGGGGCTGCTGCCGCTGGAAATGGCCAGTCGCATCCGTGCCGGCGACCTGGCCGGGGCCACTGGCTTCGGCCTTTCCGATTGCATATCCTGCGGCTGCTGCGCCTGGGTCTGTCCTTCGCACATTCCGCTGGTGCAGTATTTCAGCCATGCCCGCGGAGAACTTGCGGCCGGCGAGCGCGCAAGGCTGCGCAACGAGGCGACGCGGCGCCTCGTCGAGCAGCGCGGCGAACGCCTGGCGCGCGATGCGCGCGAGAAAGCCGCCGCCGCCGCGAAGCGCAAGGCCGAACGCGATGCGGCCAAGGCCAAGGCCGCCGCCGCGACCGAATCGGCCGCCGCCAGCAGCGCCGCCGTCAGCGCCAAGGCCGTCAGTCCATGAGCGCCACGGTCCTTTCCGCGCCGGTCGCCGCGCCGCATGCGGCCACCTCCGCCAGTGTCTCGCGCGTCATGCTGTGGGTCATGGCCGCCCTGGCGCCGGCGACGCTGTTCGGCTTCTGGCTCTACGGCTGGCCGGCGGTGCACCTGTGGTGGATCACGATCGCCTTCGCCCTGCTCGGCGAGTCGCTGTGCCTGCGCCTGATGCGGCGCGCGGCGCTGCCGGTGCTGTTCGACGGTTCGGCGCTGCTCACCGGTTGGCTGCTGGCCCTGTCGCTGCCGCCGTGGGCGCCGTGGTGGATAGGCGCGACGGGCGGCTTCTTCGCCACGGTGATCGCCAAGCAGGTGTTCGGCGGACTGGGCCAGAACCTGTTCAACCCGGCCATGGTGGCGCGCGTAGCGTTGCTGATCTCCTTTCCGGTGCAGATGACGCTGTGGGTCGCGCCGGTGCCGCTCGGCAGCGCGGCTGCGCCGGGCTTTGTCGATGGCCTGCGCATCACCCTGGGTGCCCTGCCCGGCGCGCTCGATGCCGTTGCCAGCGCCAGTGTGCTGGGCCATGCCAAGACGGAACTGTCGCGCGGCGTGGACCTGCTGCATTCGTTTGCCGTGTCGTCAGCGCCGACTTTCGGCCTTGACGGCATGCGCGCCGGCAGCATGGGCGAAACCGCCTCGCTGCTGCTGGCCGGCGGCGGCGCGCTGCTGCTGGCCCTGCGCATCATCAGCTGGCACATTCCGCTGGCGATGCTGGCCGCCATTGCGCTGCCGGCGGCAATCCTGCACGCAGCCGATCCGGCACGCTACCTCGATGCCGGCAGCCACCTGCTGGCCGGCGGCACGCTGCTCGGCGCCTTCTTCATCGCCACCGATTACGTCACCTCGCCCAACACGCGCGCCGGGCAACTGCTGTTCGGCGCCGGCGTGGGCGGCCTGACCTTCCTGATCCGCACCTGGGGCGGCTATCCCGAGGGCATCGCCTTTGCCGTGCTGCTGATGAACGCGCTGGTGCCCGTGATCGACCGCTACCTGCGCCCGCGCATCCACGGCCGCGACCGGCGCGGCCGGGCGCTGGACATTCCGGACGGGGAGGGATCATGAGCGACGTCAGCCGGGGCACACGATGAATGCCGGGTTCGCCCGCCTGCGCGGCGGGCTCTCCTACCAGGGCATGTCGCTCGGCCTGATGGCGCTGGTCGCCAGCGCGGCGCTGGTGCTGGCCAACGACCTCACCCGCGAGCGCATCGCCGAGGCCGAGGCGCGCGACCTGCAGGCCATGCTGGCGCAGGTGCTGCCGGCCGGCTTCGCCGACAACGACCTGCTGGCCGACACGTCGCGCGTCGGCACCGAGGGCGGCGGCCGCCTGGTCTATCGCGCCCGGCGTTCGGGCCAGGTGATCGGTGCGGTGTTCCAGAGTTCGGCGCGAGGCTATGCGGCGGACATCACGGTGCTGGTCGGCGTCGATGCCGGCGGCACGCTGCTCGGGGTGCGCGTGGTGAAGCACGTCGAGACGCCGGGCCTGGGCGACAAGATCGAGGTCGGCAAGTCGAAGTGGATCCTCGGATTCGACGGCAAGTCGCTCGGCACGCTTTCCGTCGCGCAGTGGGCGGTGAAGAAGGACGGCGGCGTGTTCGATCAGTTCGCCGGCGCCACCATCACGCCGCGCGCGGTGGTCAAGGCGGTCAGGAGCGGCCTGGAATTCTTCGCCGCCCACCGCGATGAAATCCTTGCAGGAGCGAATGCACAATGAACCTCGACAGCATCAAGGACGGGCTCTGGCGCAACAACGTGGTGTTCAGCCAGATGCTGGCGCTGTGCCCCGCCATGGCGGTGACCACCAGCGGCAGCAACGGCCTGGGCATGGGCCTGGCGACCACCGCGGTGCTGGTCTGCTCGAACATGCTGGTGGCGGCGATTCGCCACCTGGTCAGTCCGCAGGTGCGCATCCCCGTCTTCGTCGTGCTCATCGCGACCCTGGTTACCGTGGTCGACCTGGCGCTTAACGCCTGGCTGCACGAGCTGTACAAGGTGCTCGGCCTGTTCATTGCGCTGATCGTGGTCAATTGCGCCATCCTCGGCCGTGCCGAGGCGTTTGCCTCGAAGAACACCGTGGCCGCCGCCGCGGTTGACGGACTGGCGATGGGCCTGGGCTTCACCGGCGCGCTGACGCTGATCGGCCTGATCCGCGAACTGGTAGGCAGCGGCACGCTGTTCGCGCAGGCCAGCCTGCTGCTCGGGCCGGGCTTCCGCTTCCTCGAAACCACGGTGGTGGCCGACTACGGCGGCGTCCTGCTGATGATCCTGCCGCCCGGCGGCTTTCTCGTCCTCGGCCTGCTGCTGGCGGCCAGGCGCGCCCACGAGATGCGGCCGGTGCCGGCCCGACGTGCCGTGTCGCCAGCGCCGACTCTTGCCTGAGGCCCGGCCATGCAAGTCGGTGTCGCCTATTCCGAAGCCGGCCAGCAGATCTGGCTCAACATCGAGGTGCCGGACGACAGCACGGTGCGCGCCGCGATCGAGCGTTCCGGCATCCTGCGCCAGTTCCCCACCATCGACCTCGACGCGCAGAAGGTCGGCATCTTCGGCCGCCTGGTCAAGCTCGACTCGGCACTGCGCGCCGGCGACCGCGTCGAGATCTACCGGCCGATCACCTGCGACCCGCAAACCGTGCCGCGCCGCGACGGCGAGGGCGGGGATGAGGACGAATAGATCCGCCGGGCTGGCCGCGACGGGCCTTGCGAAATCCATGGCGAATAGAATGTCCGCTCATGCATAGAACGGACAATCCATGATCACCAGCAAAATCGAAGGCGCGGTCGGCACCATCAGCCTGAACCACGATGCGCGGCGCAACGCCCTTTCCGAGGCATTGGTGGACGAGGTGGTTGCCGCCCTTGCCGAGTTTTCCCGGCAGGAGGTGCGTTGCGCCGTGCTGCGCGCCAACCCCGGCGTAACGGTGTGGTCGGCCGGGCACGACGTGTCGGAATTGCCCGTGGGCGGCATCGATCCGCTCGGCTGGCGCGACCCCCTGCGCCACCTGATCCGGGAACTGGAGAACTTCACGGCGCCGATCATCGCCATGATCGAGGGCAGCGTCTGGGGCGGCGCCTGCGAAACGGTGCTCGCCTGCGACCTCATCATCGCCACGCCGGAGTCCAGCTTCTCGGCGACGCCGGCCAAGCATGGCGTGCCCTACAACGTATCCGGCCTGCTGACCTTCCTCAATTCGGCCCCGATCCACATCGCCAAGGAAATGCTGTTCACCGCGCAGCCGGTGTCCGCCGTCCGCCTCGAACGGATAGGCATCGTCAACCACGTGGTGGCCGTCGAGCAGCTGGAAGAATTCACCTATGCCACGGCGCGGCAGATCGCACTCAATGCGCCGCTCTCGATCTCGGTGATGAAGGAGCAGCTGCGCATCCTGGCCGGCGCACACACCATGTCGCCGCAGGACTTCGAACGCATCCAGGGCTTGCGGCGGATTGTCTACAACAGCGCCGACTACTCGAATGGAATCCAGGCGTTCAAGGAAAAGCGCAAGCCGACCTTCCACGGCCGCTGACCGGCTGCATGCCGGCGAGGCGGTGCGCCCGTGCCGACATTCTTATCCGACCTGCGTCCGCAGCACGTCGCGGGTCGCGGCATCTGCGGCAAACATGTGTTCGACGCGCAACGACGACAGCGTGATGTCCTGCGGTGCGCCAAACGTCGTAAACATGCTGAAGAACGCCAGCTCGCCGTGGGGCGTGGCGTAGCGCGAGGTCAGCATCGGCGTCGCCGGTTGCAGGCGTGCGCGATGAAGGCCATGTGTGCCCAGGCGCGTCCGCAGCAGCGCGGCAAACGCCTCCACCCGGGGCGCCAGCTCAGGCTGCACCGACACTTCGTTCAACAGCAGTGCCAGGAACACGGGGCCGACCTCGTGCAGGTTGACCATGGACTTGGTGAATCCCTCGGGATGGGCAAGCAGGTCGAGGACGTTGATCGTCGCATCGGGCGCCAGATTGGCAACCCAGGGCATCAATGTGACGGCGAGCCATCTGCCACCGCGATTCATCTGCAGCACGTTCCATTCGGCATCGATGACCAGCGCCGGGGTTGGGTCGTGCGCATTCAGCAGTTGCGTCAATGCCTCGTTGGCCTGCGCCAGTGCCGGGTCGCCCAGGCGGGCGGCGCCGTAGGCCGGCGCGAAGCCGGCTTGAAGCAGTGCCAGATTGCGCAGCGCCAGCGGCGTGTCGAGTTCGCCCAGCCATGCCAACAGCAGCTCGCGGCTGGGTTTGGCACGCCCGCTTTCGACGAAGCTGACATGGCGCTGCGACACCCCGATCCTCATCGAAAGTTCCAGCTGGCTCAAACGGCGGGCCTTGCGTGCCCGCTGCAGGGTAACCGGCAGGCTTTGGGTTGGTTCGTTCATGGCGGGATTGAACCACAGCCGCGCATCGATCCGATTACCTGCAAGGTAATTGCCGTCGTGATATCGGTGCCGGATACTGGCCCGGAATCATTTTGAAGGATGGAAAATGAAACAGGCGCTATTGATCGCTACGCTCGCCGGATTCGGTGCCCTGACGGCGGCGGCACTTTGGCAGCATGGATTCCTCGGCATACTGGCGTCGCCGCTACAGAGCCTTGCCGCGGGCCAGATCTTTGCCGACCTGGTCATCGCACTGACGCTGGTCATGGTCTGGATATGGAACGATGCCAGGGCGCGCGGTCGTGTTGCCTGGCCCTGGGTTGTCGCCACGCTTGCTTTCGGTTCGTTCGGGCCGCTGCTCTATCTGCTTGTGCGGGATGCAAAATTCGGGCGATGAATTGTTGGCGTGGGAGCGTGATGAGATTTTCATGCCCCATGCCGCGGGCAGTTACTCCCGGCTCAGGCCGATGCCGCGGCCTGCCGCCGCAATGCGTTGATCCAGGATTTCTGGCACAGGCCGCGCCGCTGCTGTTCGAGGTGGTCGCGGATTTGCGGCGCCGCCTCGGCCAGGTCGAGCGTGCTGGCGGGCTGGATCGCGTCGCATTGCACGAGATGGAAGCCGAGTTCGGTTTCGACGATGTCGGAGAGGCCATCCGCCGGCAGCTCGAAGGCGGCGACGTCGAGTTCCGGGTAGAGCTTGCCGCGCGGCAGGGTGCCGAGCTGGCCGCCGTTCATCGCCGTCGGGCATTCGGAATGTTTCAGCGCCTGTTCGGCAAAGCGTTCGGGCGATTTCTGCAGGCGCGCTGCGATGCCTTCGATGCGCGCGCGCGCCGCGGCCCGCTCGCTGCCTGCAAGCGTGTCGTTGATGGTGACCAGGATGTGGCGCAGGGTACGCGTCTCGGGGCGACGGAAGCGCTCGCGATGCATGAACCAGAAGATCTCGACCTCGGTTTCGCTCACCGTCGCGGCACGACTGGCGACGCGGTCGAGCACGGCCTCGACGCGCAGGTCTCGCGTGATTTCGGCGCGCAGGGCTTCGACGTCGAGGCCGGCCGTCGCGACGGCATGCTGGAAGTCGTCCTCGTTGTCGTAGCGCGTGCGGATTTCGCGCAGCGCGTTGTCGATCGAGGGCTCGGGCACTTGAACCTGGGCGGCATCCGGCGTAGCGAGGATCAGCGCCTCGATCTCGCGCTGGCGGTCGGCGGCGAGTCGCACCCGCTGGCGCTCGGCCGGTTCGAGCGCCTCGGGCGACTTGCCGTAGAGGCGCGTCGCGAGCTTCAGTTCCCGGTAGGGGTGGATGCCGTCACTCATCGTCGATCTCCCGCAGGGCGCCCTCCGGCACCAGCAGCGGATTGCCGGGCAGGCAGTCGAAATGCACGTGGTAGGCCACCGGCTTGCCTTCCTCGCGTTCCAGGTTCAACACTTCGCCGCGGCTGCCGACGGGGACCCTGACCTCGCCGCGGATGGCCAGCGGCACCGCGGCACAAAGCTTCTGCCGCACTTCGAAACGGCTTTCGATCCAGGGTTCGTCGATGTCGATCAGTTCTTCCTCGCGGCAACCGACGATGCGTTCTTCGTCGAGGAAATGCACGGCGTAGATGATCTGGTCCTGGAGGAAGGTGCCGACGTTGCGCACGTGGCCGACGCGTCCGCGTCGCACCAGCAGGTCGCCGACGGCGGCGCCGGGATAGGTGCCGTCGTTGCGCACGTTGCGCGTCACGCGCACGGCATCGCCGTAGTCCCAGCGCGGCAGCATCGGGCTTATCCGGTAAGCGCTGAAAGGGGAAGGAAGGAGGATCCGTCGGCCTTGCGATAGACCGCGAGCACCTTCTCCTGCTGCGCGCTGGAGTCGACGAAGTCCCGGTAGGCCAGTTCGAGCCACTTGCGCCAGGCCTGGTAGTCCGGCGCATTGCCGGCTTCCTGCTTGGCCAGGTAGTCGTGGTAGCGCTGCAGGATGTGCAGGCGATTGACCTGCACCACCTGCGCCTCGTAGTCGATGCCGAAGTAGTCGAGGAAATCCTCGGCGGAACTCAGGTCGGCCAGGTCGTCTTCAAAGCTGTCGGCTTCGCATCCCATGATGGTTCTCCTTTTGGTGGTTCATCAGGCGTCGGCCGTCGCGGCTTCGCGTGCGGCAAGGGTGGCAAGCAGGGAACTGACGCCCAGCGCATCGCGCTCGTCGATCTCGGCAATCTTTTCCAGGCGGTGGCGCGCCTCGTCGATGCGGCCCAGGCGCAGCAGGATCACCGCCGAGCCCTTGAGCGCCAGCAGGTGGAAGCGCAGCAGTCCGATCGAGCGCATCACGGCCTCGCCCAGCGACACCGGGCCGATGCCGCGCCAACCATCGACCAGGTGCAGGCGGCCGGCGGTGACGTCGAGCGCGCGCTCGGCCACGACAAGCGCATCTTCCAGGCGATGCTGGTAGAAGTAGTAGCGGTACAGCGCGACCAGCACCGAGAGTTGGTTCGGCGCCAGGAAGTAGGCGCGCAGAAGGAAGGGCTCGGCTTCGGGTCCGTACTGTTGCGCGGCCTCGGCAATGAGCGATTCCACCTCGGGCGAGCAGGGCTCGTCGAAGTAGAGCCCCTCGCCGTCCAGTTCCAGCAGGTCGATGCCTTCAGCCACGGCCGTGTTCCTCGCAACAGAGTTCGCCGGCGGCGCAGGCCACGCAGCTTCCGCGTTGCGGCGGCGGCAGGCCGCGCAGTTCGCGCACTTCGGACTCCAGGCTGTCGATGCGGTCGAGCAGGCACTGGATGGCCTTGCCCACCGGATCGGGGATCAGGTGGTGGTCGAGGTTGATGGCGTGGATCGCCGTATCGCCAGCGCCGACTCTTGTGCTTGTTTCCCCGACCAGTCGCGCCGGGATGCCGATCGCGGTTCGTCCGGCCGGCACCTCGCGGATGACGACCGAATTGGCGCCGATGCGCGCGGCGTCACCCACCGTGATCGCGCCGAGGATCTTGGCCCCGGCGCCGACCACCACGCCGCTGCCCAGCGTCGGGTGGCGCTTGCCCTTGTTCCAGGTGGTGCCGCCCAGGGTGACGCCGTGGTACAGCGTGACGTCGTCGCCGACCTCGGCGGTTTCGCCGATCACCACGCCGGCACCGTGGTCGATGAAGAAGCGGCGGCCGATGCGCGCGCCGGGATGGATGTCGACATTGGTCAGCAGGCGCGCCAGCCAGGCCAGCCAGCGCGCGGCGAAGCGCCAGCCGCGCCGCCACAGCGCATGCGCCGGACGGTGCAGCAGGATGGCATGCAGGCCGGGGTAGGTGAGCAGCACTTCGAGGCGCGAGCGCGCCGCCGGATCGCGGGCGAAGACGCAGCCGAGGTCTTCGCGCGCCAGCGCCAGCAGGCCCGGCGGCGGTTCGGCGGCGGCGTCGGCCAGCGCCAGTTGCAATGCCCCGGCGAGGTCATGGCTCATTTGGCAACTCCCAGCAGGACCAGCAACTCGGCCTCGGAGGGCGGGTGCTTGGCGGCCAGCACGAAGGCGCGCACGCGGCCCAGCATCTCGCGCGCCGCGTCGTCCGAGAGCGGGTGGCCGAGCTCGGCCATCACGCGCTGTACGGCGCGCGCGCCGGAATGCTTGCCGAGAACGACGCGGTGGCGGCGGCCGACCAGGCGCGGATCGTAGCCCTGATAGTTGGCCGGGTCCTTGAGCAGGCCATCGACATGGATGCCGGCTTCGTGGGTGAAGGCGCCTTCGCCGACCACGCTTTTTTGCCAGTGCAGCGGGCGGCCCGAGGCCAGCGCGACGCGGCGCGAGATCTCGGGAAAGCCCTTGAGTTCGATGCCGGTGGCGATGCCGTGGCAGACATGCAGGCCGAGCACCACTTCTTCCAGCGGGGCGTTGCCGGAGCGTTCGCCCAGGCCGTTGACCGTGGTGTTGAGGTGGGTGGCGCCGGCCTTCGCCGCCGCCAGGGTGTTGGCGGTGGCCATGCCGAGGTCGTCGTGGGCGTGCATCTCGATTTCGAGGTCGCAGGCGGCGCGCAGGGCGGCGATGCGCTCGAAGGTGGCGAAGGGATCGAGCACGCCCAGGGTATCGGCGAAGCGGATGCGGCGCGCGCCGGCTGCCTGTGCGGTTTCGGCGATCGCGGCGAGCAGGTCGGGGTCGCCGCGCGAGGCGTCTTCGGCGCCGACGCCGACGTCGAAGCCGAGCGAGCGCGCGTAGGCGACGTGCTCGGAGATGGCGCGCAGCAGCCAGGCGCGGTCCTGCCGCAATTTGGAGCGCAGGTGCTGGTCGGAGGCCGGCACCGAGATGTCGATCAGGTCGATGCCGAGCCCGGCGGCCAGCGCGATGTCCTCGCGCTGCATGCGGCTCCAGACCATCAGGCGGGCCTTGAGCCCGAGCGCAGCGACGGCGCGGATGCTGTCGCGCTCGGCCTCGCCCATGGCCGGGATGCCGATTTCGAGTTCCGGCACGCCGATGGCGTCGAGGCGGCGCGCGATGTCGAGCTTTTCGTCCAGGCTGAAGGCCACCCCCGCCGACTGTTCGCCGTCGCGCAGGGTGGTGTCGTTGATGACGATGTGGGGTGGCTGTGTGGTGGACATGGTGGGCAAGCAAGGAATAGCAATTCCGGTGCCCACGAAGAAAATATATACGAATCAGATAGTTGGTTGGTCGTGTCGGTCGAATTGTCGGACTTCCGACGCTCGGCTGAGACGTGTCGACGGCGCGGTTCCGGTTTTCGTCCGGCGGTCGAGTCCGCAAGCGACGGATCGCATGCGGGCAGGCATTAGTTCACGGAGCCGGATTGCGCTCGCCTGTGTTCGCGTGTATTTTTCAACGTTCCGGGAACCCTTACGCGAGCAAGGCTTCGAACGGAAACCCCCCAACCAGTGCTTTGGAGCTTATCGTGAATACCACCAGAAAATTGTTGCTGGCGGCAGCGCTGAGCGGCTCGCTCGTCAGCATGCAGGGCATGGCGGCCGACGCGGACCGCAAGACAGTCTCGATCAACGATCGCGTCCCGACCCCCGAACAGGTCGCGGAAGCGATGTTTCCCAAGGAGATCCAGGCGCTCAAGGCCGAATGCGCGGCGGTCGAGAAGGCGGGCATGCGGTGCCAGAGCCGAATCCCGAAGTCATCGCTGGACTCGGTGCTGGTGACCTTCCCGCGCGGTTCCTCGGAACTGACCGGCGAGGCCAAGGTCTTCCTCGATTCCGTGGGCAAGGCGCTGCAGGCGAAGGAGTCGGTATGGACCTCGCTGCGCATCGAAGGCCATACGGACATCACCGGCAGCGCCAGCGTCAATGAACGCCTGTCGAAGGATCGCGCCGACGTGGTCAAGGCCTACCTGGTGAAGAACTACAAGCTGAAGAACGTCGAGACCATCGGCCGTTCCAGCGAGCAGCCGAAAGACACGGCCGATCCGACCAGCGCGCTGAATCGACGCATCGAGTTCGTGCCCGAGTGGTGACCGGGCCGGCCCCGGTCAAAGGCCGCGCTGCCAGACCGGCCTGAGCTTTGCCGCCTCCGGGCTCGCGATAGCGGCCCGGATTTCATTTAGCAGTCGGTCCTTTTCGGCACCGAGGCTGCCTTTCAGCACCAGCCGGTTGGATACGTGGTCGCTGCGGAACACGGTGCGGCGCAATTCCAGCGCCGAAACGAAGCGCTCCATTTCGACGAACAGTTCGCGCTGGTCGCAGGCCTGCCATTCCGGAAAGCCGGCGCGAAAGCGCGCGTCACCCTGCGGAAAGCTGACCACCAGCGTGGCCAGGTATTCGGGTTGCGTGGCGTTGGCCAGGCGCGCTGAATTTTCCGCGTGCTGTCGCGACAGCGACGTGCCGCCAAGGCCGTTGAGGATCATCACCGAGCGCCGGATGCCGGCCTGTTGCAGCTTGTCCAGGGCGTCGGCGGTGCTGGCGAAGGTCTCTCCCTTGTTTACCCTTGCCAGGACTTCGTCATCGCCGGATTCGGCGCCGACGTAGGCGATGGAGAGGCCGGCGGCGGCGAGTTCGCGCAATTCCTCGACCGACTTGCGGCGCAGGTTGCGCGGCAGGCAGTAGCTGGAAACGCGGCGCACCGCGGGCAGGTGCTCGCGGATCGCGGCGAGCGTGTCGAGCAGGCGCCGGGTCGGCAGCACCAGGGCGTCGCCGTCGGCGAGGAAGACGCGGCGGATGTCGCTGCCGAAGCGTTCGCCGCAGCGGCGAATGGTTTCCAGGGTTTCCGCCTCGTCGCGGGCACGGAATTTCTTCTGCGGCGCCGTGTACATCTCGCAGAAGCTGCACTTGTTCCACGAGCAGCCGTCGGTGACCGGCAGGATCAGCGACTCCGCTTCGCTGGGCGGACGGAACACGGGGTCGATGTAGCGGATGGGGAAGGCGGCATTCATGCCGTCATTATCGCAGCCGGAGACAGGCGCCGGGCGCGGTATGATCCACGCCCCTGCCCGCAGCGTGCCGCCTTTCATGTCCTTTCCACCCTTGGCCTTCGTCGATCTCGAAACCACCGGGGCCACCGCGACGGCCGACCGCATCACCGAGATCGGCATCATCGAGGTCGATGAAAGCGGCATGCGTGAGTGGTCCACCCTGGTCAATCCGGGTACGCCGATCTCGTCCTTCATCGAAAGCCTGACCGGCATCAGCAACGCGATGGTGGCGAACGCGCCGGCTTTCGAGGACGTTGCCGAAGAAGTGCTGGAGCGCCTGAACGGGCGCCTCTTCATCGCCCACAACGCGCGCTTCGACTACGGTTTCCTGAAGAACGAGTTCAAGCGCAGCGGGCACGATTTCCGCGCCACCGTGTTGTGCACCGTCAAGCTGTCGCGCAAGCTGTTCCCGCAGCATGCGCGCCACAACCTCGACAGCCTGGTGGCGCGCCATGGCCTCATCGTCAGCGCCCGCCACCGTGCGCTGGGCGACGCAAGGCTGATCCACCAGTTCTGGAACCAGGTGCGCGACGACGTCGAACCGGAGCTTCTGGCGGCAACGGTCAGGCAGTTGACGGCGCGGCCGAGCCTGCCGCCCAACCTCGATCCGGCGGCGATCGACGAACTGCCGGACGGCACCGGCGTCTATCTGTTCTACGGCGAAAACAACCTGCCGCTCTATGTCGGCAAGAGCAAGGAGCTGAAGAAACGCATCCTGTCCCATTTCGCCGCCGATCACGCCGCCGCCAGGGAGATGAGCCTGGCGCAGCAGGTGCGGCGCATCGAATGCATCGAAACCGGCGGCGAGATCGGCGCCCTGCTGAAGGAAGCGGCGCTGATCAAGTCCCTGCAGCCGATTCACAACCGCACCCTGCGCCGCAACGAGGACCTCTGCTTCTGGCACCTGGTCGAGGCGCGGCCAGGCGAGTGGCGTCCGCGGCTATTGCCGGCGAGCGAACTCGGTCCCCGCTTGCAGGAGCATCTGTACGGCCCGTTCAAGACGACGCGGGAAGCCAATCGCACACTGACCGAACTGGCGAAGGAACACCGGCTATGCCATGCGCTGCTCGGCCTGGAAAAGGTCAAGCCGGGCAAGCCCTGCTTCGCCCACCAGTTGCAGCAGTGCAAAGGGGTTTGTGTCGGCAAGGAGCCGGTGTCCTTCCATAGCGCACGCCTGATGGCCGCCCTGGGCCGGCTGCGGCTCGCACCATGGCCGTTTCCGGGGGCGGCCTGGCTGCGCGAGGGCGAGGAGGTGCACCTGATCGACCAGTGGCGACACCTGGGTACGGCGCGCGGCGAGGCGGAACTGCATGCGCTGCTCGACAGCCCCATGCCCGACTTCGATCGGGACAGTTACCGGATCCTGCACAAAGCTGTCGAGCGCATGGTTCCGCTGGCGCCCCTGCCGGCAGCCTGAGCCAGGCTCGCACCGCGGCGGGAATCAACGCGCCGAATTCGGTGGCGGATTGCGCAGGCGCGCGAGTTTTTCCTTTATGGCGGCCATGGATGCCGCCGCTCCCTTTTCGCCTTCCAGCACGGCACGATGGCGGTCATCGAGGCTGGTGGCGGACAGTTCTCCGGTGGCCGGCCGAATCACGACGTCGGCCTCGGCCAGTTCGTGGCGGCTGATGGTCTGACCCATGATCGCGTAGGTTTGCAGCAGCATGTCGATGCTGTTGCCGGTGCGGCCGTCGCGCGGCTTGGCGGAGATATCGACGGCGATGACGAAGTCGGCGCCGAGGTGGCGCGCGCCGCGCGCAGGCACGGGGCTGACCAGGCCGCCATCCACATATTCGCGACCGTTGATGGCTACCGGCTGGAATACGCCAGGCACTGCGGTCGATGCCTGAACTGCCCATCCGGTGTTGCCGGTGCGGAACAGGGTGGATTCGCCGCTTTTGAAATCGGTCGCCACCACAGCGAAGCTGCGCTTGAGCTTTTCCAGGGGCCGCTGGTTGACCGCATCATTGATGTAGTTGCGCAGCGGGTCGCCCTTGAGCGGGCCACGCAGCGATACGTTCCAGTCGAAGATGTGGTTCTTGTCCATGTCCATCGCGACTTTCTGCAGCTCGAAGCCGTTGAGTCCGGACGCATACAGGGCGCCGACCACGGCACCGGCGCTGGTGCCGACCACGATGTCGGGGAAGATGCCCTGTGCTTCGAGCGCCTTGATCACGCCGACATGGGCAAATCCGCGTGCCGCACCGCCGCCAAGTGCCAGGCCGATCTTGATCGGGGCGGGTACCGGAACTGGCGGCGGCTTCTCCCCAAGCAGCGCGCAGCCGGACAGCAGCGCGGCAGCGAGGAGGGCGAACAGGAAGCGCGAATCAGGAGGCGACACGTCGCTCAACCTACGATGCCAATCGCCCCCGCGATTGAGGGAAACTACCGAGGTTTCAGCTCGAAGCGCCGGGCTTGCGGCCGGGGCTCTTGGGCGGAATGTAGCCTGCGACCCGGCACAGCACCGCCTCGACCTTTTCGCCGTCGGTGCTGAAGCGGGTCACGCTGCACTTCGATATCTCGCCGCGCGCGGAAAGGTCGGAAATGGAGCGGCGCACTTTCGCCAGCGACAGCCCCGTTGCGGCGGCGATTTCGGAATCGAAACGCTGGCCGTTGGCCTTGAGGTATTGCATGATTTCTTGCATATCCGCTGCTCCGGGTAAGTTGAAGCTGGTGGGCCCAGCGAGACTCGAACTCGCAACCAAAGGATTATGAGTCCTCTGCTCTAACCATTGAGCTACAGGCCCTGCTTGCTGCTACGGCGACCGTCGCTGTTACGGTCGCCGGTGTTGCACTATCAGGTTTCCGAATCGAGGAAGCTGCGCAGCTTTTCCGAACGTGTCGGGTGACGCAGCTTGCGCAAGGCCTTGGCCTCGATCTGGCGGATGCGCTCGCGGGTGACGTCGAACTGCTTGCCGACTTCCTCCAGCGTGTGGTCCGTGTTCATTTCGATGCCGAAACGCATGCGCAGCACTTTCGCTTCACGCGGCGTCAGGCTGTCCAGCACTTCCTTGGTGACTTCCCGCAGCGAGGCGAACAGCGCCGCGTCGCCCGGCGACAGGGTGGCCTGGTCTTCGATGAAGTCCCCGAGGTGGGAATCGTCGTCGTCGCCGATCGGCGTTTCCATCGAGATCGGTTCCTTGGAGATCTTGAGGATCTTGCGGATCTTCTCCTCGGGCATTTCCATCTTGATCGCCAGCGTCGCCGGATCGGGCTCCAGGCCGGTTTCCTGCAGGATCTGGCGCGAAATGCGGTTCATCTTGTTGATGGTCTCGATCATGTGCACCGGGATGCGGATGGTGCGCGCCTGATCCGCGATCGAGCGTGTAATCGCCTGGCGGATCCACCACGTGGCGTAGGTCGAGAACTTGTAGCCGCGGCGGTATTCGAACTTGTCCACCGCCTTCATCAGGCCGATGTTGCCTTCCTGGATCAGGTCGAGGAACTGCAGGCCGCGGTTGGTGTACTTCTTGGCGATCGAGATCACCAGGCGCAGGTTGGCCTCGGTCATTTCGCGCTTGGCGCGACGGGCCTTGGCTTCGCCGGTGGACATCTGCTTGTTGATGTCCTTGAGTTCCTTGAGCGGAATGCCGATGCGCACCTGCAGGTCGATCAGGCGTTGCTGTTCTTCGAGGATGTTCGGCGCGGCGCGCATCAGTTGCGCTGCGTAGGGCTTGCCCGACTGCACTTCGTGCTTGAGCCACTCCATGTCGGTCTCGTGGCCGGGGAATACCTTGATGAAGTGGGCGCGCGGCATGTGCGCCTTGTCCACGCAGAGATGCAGGATCTTGCGTTCGTGGCTGCGCACCGCCTCGACCATGCCGCGCACCGAGTCGCACAGGCGCTCGATCGACTTGGCGGTGAAGCGGATGTTCATCAGTTCGTCGGAAATCTGCTTCTGCAGGCGCAGGTAGCCCTTGTCCTGCGAGCCCTTCTTGGCCAGCGTCGGCTGCAGCCGGGCGAACAGGGCGTGGATGACCGAGAAGCGTTCGAGTGCATCCTGCTTGAGCTGAAGTAGCGAGGCCGAGATGCGGGCGCTGCCATCATCGTCCTCGTCCTCGTTCTCTTCGTCGACCTGCATTTCCTCGTCTTCGGCGAGCGCTTCGATGTCCTCATCGGTGGCGTTCGGGTCGATCAGGCCGTCGACCAGTTCGTCGATGCGCATTTCGTCGCGCGCCACCCTGCCGGCGGTTTCCAGCATCTCGGCGATGGTGGTCGGGCAGGCCGAAATGGCCATGATCATGTGCTTGAGGCCGTCCTCGATGCGCTTGGCGATTTCGATTTCGCCTTCGCGGGTCAGGAGTTCGACCGATCCCATCTCGCGCATGTACATGCGCACCGGGTCGGTGGTGCGGCCGAATTCGGAATCGACCGTGGACAAGGCCTGCTCGGCTTCTTCCTCGACGGCTTCGGCATCGACCGGCGCCGGAGCCGATTCATTGAGCAGCAGGTCGTCGACGGCGGGGGCCTCATCGAACACCTGGATCGCCATGTCGTTGAAGGTGGAGATGATCGACTCGATTTGCTCGGCATCGACCAGGTCGTCGGGCAGGTGGTCATTGATCTCGGCATAGGTCAGGTAGCCGCGCTCCTTGCCCAGGGCGATCAGGTTCTTCAGGCGCGTGCGCTTGGTGTCGAGGTCGATCGGCGTCGCCTCGGGGGCGACCAGTTTCTCGCGACTCTTGCGGCCACGCGATTCGGCGATGGCCTTGGCCACCGATTTCACGGGCACTGGTTGGGCGACCGGTTTGGCCGGCGTTGCGGCTGCTTCGCTGGCCACGGCTGCCGGCTTGCCCGGCTTGGCGACGGCGGCCTTGACCGGCGCTTTTTCGGGCGCGGGTTTGGCGGGCTTCTTGGCCGGTGCCTTGGCGGAAACCTTTGCGGGAGCAGCTTTCTTGGCCGGCACAGGCTTCTTGGCCGGCGCCGCCTTTTGCGGTGCTGGCTTCTTCGCGACCGGCTTGGCGGCGGCCTTCGACTTGCTCTGCTTGGCGGTTACCTTCGGCATGACTATCCTCGGCTGGAGCGTGTTTCCGGTGCGACGTAGTGGGCCGGGGGAACGCCGCAACGATCACGGGCCGGCCGACTCCGCGCGCCGTGTAAGCGCAGGAGAACCGTTAAGTATATCAGATCGGGCCGTTTGCCGCTGAAGGCGCTGCGGGGCGCTTCTTCGCCAGCAGTTCCGCCAGCCGCTGCCGCTCCTCGGCGCTCAGGCCCTGCCTGGCCCGGGCGGTAAGCCGCTCGATCTCCGCGGTCAGGGCGCCATGGCGCAGGTGGGCCACCGAATCGTTGAACATCGCCTCCAGGGCACCGAGGTCGACCGATTCCACCATATTGGCCGCAATGCCCGAAACCAGGGCCTCGTGCGGGGTGCCGCGGAAGAACTCCAGCAGCAGGCCGAAGCCGCCGGCCGGCAGTTCGCCGTGCTCGATGGCATCGGCAATGGCGATCAGCGCATCGCCCTCGACGCGCTCGCGGTCGATCAGGTCCAGCGGCAGCCGCGCGGCCCATTCCGGTTTGTGCAGCAGGATCTGCAGCAACTTGTACTCGATCGAGGAGGGAATCGGCCGCTGTTTCATCTGCGCCGGCGCAAAACGGCTGCGGGCGAGCGGCTTGAGGCCGCATTCGGCTTCGACTTCGGCCTGCGACAATTGCGCGCGCTGGGCGATTTCCTTGGTCACCTGCACCCGCAGGATGGGTGCGGATATCTTCTGCAACAAGGGCTTGGCTTCGTGTACCAGCAGGGCGCGCCCCTCGACGGTGCCGGGATTGGCCTTCTTCACCAGTTCGCGCAGCAGGAACTCGCTGAGCCGCGTGGCGTTGCGGGTCTGCTGCACGAAGGCCTCGCGGCCATGTTCGCGGATGAACTCGTCCGGGTCCTGGTTGCCCGGCATTTGCAGGATTTCGACCGTCTTGTTGTCGGCCAGGTGGCCCAGGCTGACTTCCATCGCGCGCCAGGCTGCGCGGTCGCCGGCGGCGTCGCGGTCGAAGCAGAAGACCACGCGATTGGCCTGTTTCAGCAGCTTTTGCACGTTGGCGTCGGTGGCGGCGGTGCCCAGCGTGGCGACCACGTTCTCGACCCCGCTTTGCACCAGGCCGACCACGTCCATGTAGCCCTCGACCACCAGCACCGTGTCTTCTTCCTGGATGGCCTTGCGCGCCTGCGGCAGGCCGTAGAGTTCGCGGCCCTTCTCGAACAGCGGAGTTTCGGGCGAATTCAGGTATTTCGGTTCGCCCTCGCCGATCACCCGGCCGCCGAAACCGATCACGTTGCCGCGCTGGTCCTGGATGGGGAACATCACGCGGTCGCGGAAGCGGTCGTAGCGGCGTCCGGCGTCATTGACGATGACCAGGCCGCATTCGACCAGGGCGGCATCGTTGTAATCCGGGAATACCTGCTGCAGGCCCTGCCAGCCGTCCGGCGCGTAGCCGAGGCCGAACTTCGCCGCGATTTCGCCGGTAAGGCCCCGCCCCTTGAGGTAATCGACGGCCTTGGGCGAGGCCTTCAACTGATCGCGGTAGAACATCATGGCGCGCGCCATGAGTTCCGTCAGCGGCGCCTTCTTCGCCCGCTCGGCGCGATTGCGCTCTTCCTGCGGCACCTGCAGGCCGACCGACGACGCCAGGTCCTCGACCGCCTCGACGAAGCCGATGCCGGCGTGCTGCATCAGGAAGCCGATCGCGCTGCCGTGCGCGCCGCAACCGAAGCAATGGTAGAACTGCTTGGAGGGGCTGACCGTGAAGGACGGGGTCTTCTCGGAATGGAAGGGGCAGCAGGCGCTGTAGTTGGCACCCGATTTGCGCAGCGGCACGTAGCGTTCCACCACGTCGACGATATCGACGCGGGCAAGCAGGTCCTGGACGAAGCTTTCGGGGATCACGGCCGTCATCCGGGAGCCATGCCCCTTCCGGATGGGGAAGCGGGTGCGCGGAGCACTGCTGGCCACCGTCACCGGCTTCCCGGGGAAGGGGCAGGGGGATGGGGGCCATTATGCGCCGCTCAGTTGGAACTAAGTTTCGCCTTGACCAGCTTCGAGACTTCGCCCATGTCGGCACGGCCCGCCACCTGGGGCTTGACCAGGGCGATCACCTTGCCCATGTCGGCCGGGCCCTTGGCGCCCGAGGCGGCGACCGCCGCCGCCACGATGGCCTCGACCTCGGCGGCGGACAGGCCCTGCGGCATGTAGTCGGCGAGCACCGAGGCCTCGAATTTCTCGGCATCGGCCAGGTCCTGGCGCTTGGCGGCCTCGTACTGGGTGATGGAGTCCTTGCGCTGCTTGAGCATTTTTTCGATCACGGCGATCACTGCCGCGTCGTCGATGACCAGCTTTTCGTCGACGCGCTTCTGCTTGATCGCGGCGCGCAGCAGGCTCAGCGCATCCTTGCGGGCCTTCTCGCCGGCCTTCATGGCGGCTTTCCAGTCGTCGTCGATACGGGTTTCGAGGCTCATGATCAATCCTTTGCACAAGAACAAAAACCGCCGAAAGGCGGTTTCTTGGTTAAAGCGGTACGGCGTGCTGCCCGATGCGGCCTTGGCCGCACCGATCAATACATCTTCGGCGGCAGGAGCTGGCTGCGAATCCGCTTGTGGTGACGCTTGACGGCGGCGGCGGCCTTGCGCTTGCGCTCGGTCGTGGGCTTTTCGTAGAACTCGCGTGCGCGCAGCTCGGTCAGCAGACCGGTCTTTTCGATGGCACGCTTGAAGCGACGGATCGCAACTTCGAACGGCTCGTTTTCCTTGAGGCGAATACCCGGCATGTAAATAATCCTGGAGAAACGGGGAAAGGCGCGCATTCTAAACGCTTCGCCATTGAAGTCAATTGTTTCAGCGTCGTCCGCGCAGGGCACGCACCTCGAAGCTCACCGCATCCAGTTCGACGTCGGCGGCATCCACCAGGGCCAGCCGGTGTTTGCCCGGTTGCGGCAGCCAGCGGCTGCTGCGGTCGGCGCGCCCGGCCGGCTTGCCGTCCATGCGCCATTGCCAGCCGGTTTCGGCCCGGGATGACAATTGCAGCGGCAGGCGCTGGCGTCCCGGCGGTATGTCGGGATCGAGCGCGATCACCGTGCCCTGCGCCGGGTAGGTGATGCGCGCCAGCGCCTTGGCTGCGGCGGCACGAATGATGGCGCGTTCGGTGCCGGCGATGAACCATTCGCGGCGTGGCGGTTCGGCCGTTGCGTTCGCTTCGGCTCGAAGCGGATGTCGCGCGCGACCAATCCGGGCGGCGCTGCCGGCGGCACGCTTGGCGTCCTGTGGCGCCCGGCGTCATCCCCCCGATGCAGCCAGTCCATCACGTCGCGCCACACCGGCGCCGCGCCGGCGATGCCGGAAACCTCGTGCATCGAGGCGCCGCTGGCATTGCCGACCCATACCGCGACGGTGTAACGGCGCGAGTAGCCGGCGCACCAGTTGTCGCGCATGTCCTTGCTGGTGCCGGTCTTGGCGGCACTCCAGTAGGGCGTCGCCAGCCAGGATTCGAGGCCGAAGCTGCCGGCGCGTGCGGCGCGGTCGGCGAGGATGTCGCCTACCAGGAAACTTGCCGTCGCCGCCAGCGCCTGGCGCGGCGCGCCAGTGAAGGCGCCGCAATGTTCGCCGCGACAGGGGGCCGACTTGCCGTCGGCAGTCGCGCGCAAGGCGCTCCAGCGGCCCGCGTTGGCCAGCGTGCGATAGGCGTTGGCCAGCGCCAGCAGCGAAACGTCGGCCGAGCCCAGCGCCAGGCTGTAGCCATACCAGTCGCCGCTCTCGGTCAGGCTGTCGAAGCCGAAGCGGCGCAGGCCCTCCTGGAATTCGTCGGCGCCGAGGCGCACCAGGGTCTTCACCGCCGGCACGTTGAGCGAAGCGGCCAGCGCGGTGCGCGCGCTGATCCAGCCGCGATGCTCGGGTTCATAATTTTGCGGCGCATAGAGCCCGTTGCCGGTGGCCAGCGTCAGCGGTGCGTCCTCGATCAGCGAGGCGGCGGTGAGGTCGCGGCGTGCGAAGGCCATGCCATAGAGGAAGGGCTTCAGCGTCGAGCCGGCCTGGCGCAGCGCGGTCACGCCGTCGACGTCGGGTGCCTCCGAAAGTTCGCCGCTGGAGCCGACCCAGGCGAGGATTTCGCCGGTCGCGTTGTCCGCCACCAGCACCGCGCCGTCCTCGACCTTGCGCTTGTCGAGCGCGCGCAGGTGGCGGCGCAGGGTCTCGCCGGCGAAGCGCTGCAGGTCGGCATCCAGCGTGGACCGAAGGCGCTGGCCGGGCCGGGCGAGGAGCTTTCTGGCCAGGTGCGGGGCCAGTTGCGGTGTCTGGTCGGCGCGGTGCAGGACATTGGCCAGTGTGGTCGCGGCGACCGCGTCGAGGTCATGACATAGGGCTTCGCGCCGCATCTCGCGCAGCAGCGCACAGGCGCGCCGGGCGACGACGGCGGTGCCGGCGTTCGGCGCGCGCAGCAGCGCGGCGGCCAGTGCGGCCTCCTGTTCATCCAGCCCTTGCGGCCACTTGCCGAACAGCCCCCGGCTCATCGCCGCGACGCCTTCGAGCTCGCCGCGAAACGGCGCCAGGTTCAGATAGGCTTCGAGGATCTGGTCCTTGCTCCAGCTCTGCTCCAGGCGCAGCGCAGCGGCCGCCTGGTCGAGCTTTTCCAGCAGGTTGCGGCGGCCCTTGCGGCGCGATTCCGCGTCGAGCAGGCCGGCCAGTTGCATGCTAATGGTGCTGGCGCCGCGCGTCTTCTCGTTGCGCAGGTTGCTCCAGGCGCCGGCGGCGGCGGCCTGCCAGTCGACGCCGGCATGATCCAGGAAGCGCTTGTCCTCCGAGACCAGCACGGCGCGGCGCAGGGCCGGTGCGATCTCGGCCAGCGGCACCCAGGGCAGGCGGCGCACCGTGCGGTCGAGGCGCAGCGCCGCGATCGGCGTGCCGTCGCGGGCCAGCAGCCAGGCGTCCGACGGACGGTGCGCGGCGCGCACTTCGCTGAAGCCGGGCAGCGCCATTGCCGCCATACTGGGCATCAGCAGGGCCAGCGCGGCGAGGCACCGAAGACGGCGCCACATTCAGTGCAGCCCCAGCGTCGCCACCAGGCACTGCGCGGCCTGCTGCGCGCCGCCCGCCACAGGTCGCGGCGGCGCCGGCATTTCCCAGAGCTGCTGCATGGCCGGGATGAAGTCGCCGGCCAGTACCTGTTCGCGCGTCAGCACCTGCGCGCGCGCATGGCGGGCGAGCCAGGCGGCGAAGGGGGCCGACTCCGGCCAGTCGTCGCGTTGCAGGTAGAGGATCGGAATTCCGCCGCAGGCGGCCTCGACGAAGGTGCCGTAGCCGGGCTTGCTGAGCACGACATCGACGCTGGCCAGCAGGTCGGAAAAATGCAGGCCGGGGACATCCATGATGCGCACGTCGTCGCGCGCGATCGCCAGTTCCGCGGGCACCAGCCAGCACAGTCCGGGTGTGCGCGGCCAGTCGGCCAGCGGCAGGTGGAACTCCATGCCGCCCATGGCGACCAGCGCCCAGTGCAGGGCCGGGTCGAGGCCGAGCAGTCGCGCGATGCGCTCGCGGTCGCGCTGTCCGCGGCGCGCGATCGGGGCGATGTCCTGGCGGTGCGACAGGTCGGACATCGGCAGCCCCGGCGTGACGCGAAAAAACGCCGCCGCCGAGTTGTAGGCGGCCAGCATCTGGCGGTGGATAGTCGCGGCCCAGGCTTCGCCGCGGAAATAATGGGCGAACAACTCGGCCCAGTTCAGCGAGCACAGTCCCGCGGCCGGAATGCCGGCCGCCGCGGCCCCTGCCAGCGGCAGGTAGGCGACGTTGGCGACCAGCGCATCGACCTCGTGCGCGCGCAGCCAGTCGGCCTCCGCGGCCACCCGTTGCGG
This sequence comes from Sulfuritalea sp., assembly GCA_016716965.1. Taxonomy (GTDB): domain Bacteria; phylum Pseudomonadota; class Gammaproteobacteria; order Burkholderiales; family Rhodocyclaceae; genus Sulfuritalea. Next base: position 154,090 of record JADJUP010000056.1, read on the forward strand.
CCAGTCGGCATGGAACTCGCGGTAGCGTTGCGCGCTGGCGGCGAGGTCGATATCCACCGCGTTGTGCATCACGAAGCCGAAGTCACGCGCTTCCGCGACGTGCTCGAACGTGGCGTCGATGCGCCGCTGCAGGCGTTCCAGCGGCAGCGCGCTGCGCACCGTCAGCCGCAGTTCCGGGCACAGCGCGGCCAGCGCGTTGAGCACCGGCGCGATCTGCGACAGGTGGCCCAGGCCGTGCCCCGAAATGTCGGCCAGCAGGTGCATCAGCCGGGCAGTTTCAACAGGCGCGCCACGCGCCGGTCGACGAAGCCGCGCGCGGCGAAATCCGTGGCGCCGGCGAGCTTTGCGGCCTCCACCGCACTCTCCTCGAAGCTTGCGGCGCAGGCGATGATCGGCAGTTCGGGATGCGCGGCGCGCAAGCCGGAAATCTCCGCCAGCGCCTCGCGCCGCCCGAGGTCCACGACGATGCAGTCCGGCGCCTCGCCGCCGTCCTTTTTCAGCATGCGCACGCCTTGCGCGGTCCAGGCCGATTCGAGCCGCAAGCGGGTGGTCAGGTCGTGGCACAGCAGCAGAATCTTCATTGCAGGTTTCCTCGCGGGTGCGTGTTTTGGCCCCGTGTTGCCGGCGCCGACTTTTGGGGCCGGGCAGCCAGGGCGTTCAATTCCCCACCACCACCTTCGCGTTGGGCACTTCGCCGAACACGTCGGGCGCGTACATGGCTTCGACCCGCGTCGGCGGCAGGGCGAACTCGCCGGCATTGTTGATGCGCAGCGTGTAGTCGATGCTGAAGCGGCCCTTCGGCACCACTTCGTAATAGGCGCGGAAATTGGCGAAGCTACGCTCGACGAAGCTGGGCCAGAGGCGGCGCGCGCGGCGGTCTTCGTCCAGCGTCGCGATGCGCGAATCGCGGCCGTCGCCCTCGCCCAGGATGCGGCTGCCGGCCGGGATCGGGTCGCTGACCACGACCCAGCCCATGTCCTGCTCGGCGTCGATGGTCAGCGTGACGCGCCACAGGTCGCCGCGACTGAACTTGCCCTTTTCCCTTTCCTGCAGCGGCGTCACCTGGCGCGTGACGCGGTAGCCGAAGGCGCGCGGCCCGCCGGCGGGAATCGCGGCAAGCGCCTGGATGCTGGCCCAGGGCTTGCCGCTGCCGTCGTGCGTGACGGCGAGCGTGGCCTCGCCCGCGGGCCAGGGCAGGGCCAGGCGCGGTGCGTCGTCGGCGCCCGTCCAGCGATGCTCGGCCTTGCCCGCGCCGAGGCTGGCGCGCGTGGTGCCGGCCACGGCGTCCTTCTCGAAGCGCCGTCCGTAGCGGTCGAGCGCGATCGCGGCCCAGGCGTTGGCCGTGGTGGTGAACCAGCGCCCGCGCACCTGGCGTTCCAGCGCGCCGCGCAGCAGTTTCGGCAGGTCGTCGCGCCAGCCCGGTTCGTCCATCACCGCCTCGATCAGGCGGAAGGCGTTGGAATCGCCGCTGACCATCAGCCACCACCAGTAGTCGCTCTTCTCGGTGGTGAAGTTCAGCCGCCCGCCGGCGTAGGACAGCCGATTGCGCAATTCCCGCTCGGCGGCGGCGAGCTTCTCCGCGCGCTGCGGCAGGTCGGTCAGGCGGCGCACGACGAGGTACCAGTCGATCAGCGCCGAGGTCGGCAGGCGCAGCGGCTCGACTTCCAGCGCGGCCGCGGCCTTGGCCGGATTGCGTCCGGCGCGGCTCAGGGCTTCCAGCGCGAGCAGCTTGCCGGCGAGCTGCGCGTCGGTCGCGGCGGGCGACCACAGCGGCGCCTTGAAGCGCGCCTCGACGAAGCCGGCGAGGCCGTCTTCCAGGCGCGTCCTCAGTTCCGCCGGCAGCGCCATGCCGCTGGCCAGCGAAATGTCGAGCAGGTAGGCGCTGAGCGTCGCGCTGCCGGGGCCTTCGCCGGGGAAGTAGCGCGCCAGGCCGTTGCCGTCGAGCAGCGCGGGCAGGCTGTCGACCACCTCCTTCCAGCGCGCCTCGTCCTTCAGGCCGACGGCGACCGAGGCCCGCTGTTCGAGGCAGGCGAAGGGGTAGTCCTCGAAGAAGCGGCGCAGCCCCGGCGGCGGCGTCGACAGCTTGGGCGACAGGCCCAGTTCGATGCCGCCGCGCCCCGGCAGCGCGCCCGGTGGCATGGCGACGGGCAGTTCGAGCTTGCCCTCGACGCGGGCGAAGCTGGCCTGCTGCACGGTGACCGGCACCGCCGGCTCGATCTTCTGGGTGATGCGCAGCCGGTCGCGGCCCGGGGCCTTGCCGCCGTCGCCGCTTTCGTTCGCCTCGAATTCCCATGTCATGGCCGTGGCGCCTTCCGGCGCCTGCGCGTCCCAGGCCAGTTCCGCCGCGCCTTCGGCGGCGAGTTTCACTTCCTTCGCCTCCAGCGCCTGCGCGCCGGCGCGCGCCGTGACCTTCACCGTCATCGCCCGCGCGGTGCCGTTCCTTACCGTCAGCAGGGCCTGGTAGCGGTCCTTTTCGCGCACCAGCGGCGGCAGGCCGGACACCATCTGCAGGTCCTGGCGCGTGCGCACCGTCGCCGATCCGCTGCCGAACAGCGCGGCGCCGGCAGTGGCGATGCCGACCAGCTTGAATTCGGTGAGCGAATCGTTGATCGGCAGCTTCACCGTCGCCGTGCCGTCAGCGCCGACTTTCACGCGCGGCTGCCAGCTCAGCAGCGTGTCGAACAGTTCGCGCGCCGGGGCGCGGCCGCCGCCGCCGCCGGGCGGCACCGCCTTGCGGCCGAAGTGGCGCTTGCCCAGCACCTGCGATTGCGCGGTGGATGTGGTCACCTCGTAGGCGCGGCGCGGCGACATGGCTTCCAGCAGGTTCCAGCTGTCATTGGGCCGCAGTTCGAGCAGCGCCTGGTCCACGGCGGCGAAGGCCAGTTCGGTGCCGGCCGGCAAGGTCTTGCCCGCGGGCGGGGACACCTTCAGGCGTACCGTGGCCTCTTCGCGCGGCCGGTATTCCTTGCGTTCGGGCAGCACCTCGACCTTGAGCCGCAGGCTTTCCGTGCCGACGCCGAGTTCGGCCAGACCCAGGCGCCAGGCCGGCTTGGCCAGGTCCACCATCGCCGTCGGCTGTTGCGGGTTCCACCAGTCGCGGAACCAGGCCAGCGGCTCGCGCCAGCCCCACTGGAACAGCGAATACCATTTCAGCGGCTCGATGCGCCCGCGCACCACCAGCACCGAAACGAAGACATTGGGCGCCCATTCGCCCTTCACCGGCACTTCGACCACCGGGTTGAAGCGCGACAGCGGGCGGACGAAGGTTTCGATGATGCCGCCGGCCTCGACCGAGACCAGCGCCGTCGCCTCGCGGAAGGGCGTATGCACGCGGAATCGCGCGGTGTCGCCGGCCTGGTAGCTGCGCTGCTCGGGCACCACGTCGATGCGGTCCTGGTTGCCGGCGGTGAACCAGGGATCGTCGCCGCCACCGGCCGCCCAGTAGCTGGCGCCGCTCCTGGCGACGTTGCCCTTGCCATCGCGCGTCTGTGCCAGCAGGTAGATCTCGCCGGCGCCCGGCACCTTCGGTTCGCAGCGCAGCAGGCCGCGCGCATCGCTGCGGCCGCTGCATACGGTGCCGAGGTCGGCGAATTCCTCGCGGTTCTCGTAGGCATAGAAGCCGCCCACCACGCGCCGCCGGTGCGAATGCGAAATTCGACGTTTGGCCGATACCTCGATCTCCTGCCCGGCGACCGGCTTGCCGTCGAGGTCCAGCGCCAGCAGGTCGACGCGGCCCTTGTCGGCGGGAGAGCTCCAGTCGGGGATGCGCATGCCCAGCACCACCGCCGCCGGCCACAGCGGCACCGTGCCGCGGATGGTCTGCACCTCGCCGTTGGGATCGTTGAAGCTCATCTCGGCGTAGATCTCGGCGGGGCCGCGCGGCTTGCGGCCGAGCGCCACGTCGAGCTTGCCGGCGCCGGCCTGGTCGAGCGTCAGCGCCTGCTTGTCGACGATCAGCTGTTCCCGTTCGCGGCCGTTGTCGATGCCGAAGGCATTGAGCGCGGCTTCGCCGAAATCGGCGTTGAAGCTGTAGCCGTCGTAGCCGGGCCAGCTCGGCCAGGTCGGCCGCAGGGTGGCCGAGACCTGCACCGGGTGCGCCTTCGCCGCGCCGCCGTTGAGGAAGGACAGGCCCAGCGCCAGCGGCACGCTGCCGGGCGCGACGAAGCGTTTGCCGGCGCCCTGCACGCTGCCGGTGAACACCGGCAGGCGAAAATCCGAGACGCGGAACTCGGCATCGGATCGGGTTTAGGGCCCGTGCCGCCGCGCAGCTCGACGGCATAAGTGCCGCGCTTGGCCGCCTCGGGAATCTTCCACTGCGCGAGCGCAACGCCCTGCGCATCCCATGTCAGCGGCAGCGCGTACTCGGTGCCGCTGTCGTGGCGGATCACCGCCTGCTTCGGCAGCGTCGCCGGATCGGCGAAGCCCATGCCGCGGCTGTTGCGCTCGCGCGCGACGTGCTTCATCGACACGGTCTGGCCGGGACGCAGCAGCGTGCGGTCGAATACCGTGTGGATCAGGCGCGGGCCGGCGCTTTCGCCCCAGGTGTTGACGCCGAAGCGCCAGGGCTCGATGCCCTCGTTCCAGTCGCTGCGCGCGAAGCTGTAGTCGTCGCCCAGCCGCGCGCTGGCGAAGAGGAAATTGGCGCCGGCGCAAGCGGTTTCGCCCAGCGCGCGTTCCGCGAGGGCGCGGCCCTGGGCGTCGGTCTTGCCGCTCCAGAGCAGGGCGCCCTTGCAGTTCGAGACGCGCACCTCGGCGTTCGCCACCGGCTTGCCGCTGTCCAGCGCCGTGACCCAGACCAGCGCGTTGTCGGCGCCGCGCTTGAAATGCACCGCCATGTTGGTCACCAGCGCGGCGGAGCGCACGTACATCGGCTTCGGCCCGTCCTTGCCGGCCGCCAGCAGCGCCGCGCCGAGCAGCCGGCTTTCGACCTCGACCACGTGGTAGCCCGGCTTCGCCAGCGGAATGCCGAGCACTTCGAACTCGGCGCCGCCGCCGGGCTTGGGCAGTTCGCGGCGGGTGACGCCGGGGGCCTGCGCGAGGTAGGAAAGCTCGCGGGAGTGGTAGGGGTCCTCGTAGTCCTCTTCCTTGCCCTCGCGCACCACCTTGAGCTTTTTGGTGCGGCGGTTGAAGGCCGCCAGTTCCTGCATCGCCGCGATCACCGCGGCATCATCGACGAGGTGGCGTTCGGCCAGGCGCAGGCTGGCCTCGACATTGCGCAGGGTGACCGGCAAGAGGCCGCCCTCGCGCAGTTCGACGATGCCGAAGTCGCCGGGGAATTTCGCCAGCGGCGGCAGCGCGGCGATGGCGAACTTGAGCGGGAAGTTCGCCGCGTTGGCCAGCGGACGCCCCGCTTCGTCCTTGATGCCGGGCGGCAGTTCGAGGCGCAGCTCGGCGTTCTGGGCGAAGGGTTTGGCGAAGACGAAACGGGTCGCGGTGTTTTCGCGGCGGCCTTCCTTCAGCGTCGGGTCGAGCGGCAGGCGTTCGCCGGCAGGGGTCAGCAGACGGATCTTGCCGCGCAGCGCCGCATCGACCGGCGCGGAAAACTCCAGCGTCAGGTCGGACAGCGGCGAGCAGGGCGCGCCGGCCTTCTCGCGCTCGCAGCTCAGCGTGGCGCGGAAGGGTTCGCGCACCGGGAAGACGAAGCTTTCTTCCTTTGTCGACAGCGCACCGTTCTCCGCTTCGATGCCCTTGCCCCACACCAGCTTCATCTTCGTTCCGGCGGGCAGGCGTTCGCTGCAAGCCAGCACGATCTCGTCCCTGCCGCCGCGCCGCGTCACGTCGAGCACCTCGGCGCGCTCCTTCGCGGCCAGCAGGCGCACCGGAATGCGGTTGCCGACGCCATCGGCCTCGCACCAGGCGTTCTGTTCCACCGATGCCGGCTTCACGGCGCCGGCCGGCGTGACGACGAAGGCCTGGTCCTCCTCGATGCCACTGCCCGGCGCCGGATATACGGCGCGCGGCCAGGGGCCGGGCGCGAAAAAGCGATAGCGGTTCTGGCCCTGGATGCCCTCGCCATTCACCGCGCGGAAACTGCTTCGTACCGAGAACAGGCAGCGCTCGCCCGGCTGCAGGGGGCGTTCGAGTTGCCAGGTCCAGGTGCGGGCATCGACCCAGCGCGCGGACCCCTTGGCGGCCCCGCAATCGACGCTGAAGGGCGCCGGCGCATCGGGCCGGCCCAGCGCCACCATGTCGGTATTGAAGCTCGCCGTGGCGCGGGTCTGCTGGTCGACCAGTTCCTGCGGCGTGAACTGCTGCACCCAGGCGGCATGCCCGGCGCAGGAGAGCAGAAGACAGAGCAGACCGGCGGCGCGCGTGGGCATGGGGGATGGGCGGCAGATGGACGTCGGCCGATTATAGCCAGCGTGGGTCGCGGAACTCCGCCCGCTGCCGTGTCGCGGGCGCCGACTTTTCATCGGCGCCAAAAACGAAAACGGGAGCCGAAGCTCCCGTTCTGTTTCGCGTCAGGTGACGCTCAGGCGGCAGCCTTCAGCTTGCGGCGACGCGCCATGAAGCCCAGCATGCCGAGGCCGGCCAGCATCATGGCGTAGGTTTCGGGTTCGGGCGGCGCATAGACACTGTTGCGGCAGCCGGCGGGGCGTGCGAGCTGCCAGTGGCGCCGGCCGCGGTGGGGCAAGCGCATTGAAAATGCTTGGCGCGGGACCGCCGGCGCCCGCATCTTTTACATGGTCTTCCTTAATTTGTTGGCCTGGTGCGGGCCCGCACCTCAGACTTTATCAGCCCGAAGGAGCAAAGCCCGTCGGTCTAACGCCCGCGATGGCGGGCCGGGGCGGACGGCTCGCTACAATGCGCCGATGCCACTTCGGGCCCATTCCTTGCCATCATGAAGACCACCGGCCCCCGCAAAGGCCGCGGCGCGGTCGTTTCGCCGGATGGCCGCTTCGACGCCTGGCGGCGCGAGGCGGCCGAAGACGGCTGGTGGAACGAGGACGAGGAAGCGCCGGCCACCGAGCTGATCGTCGATAGCGCGAAGTCAGTGATTACTTACAACGACTCGCCCGACATTCCCTACGACCGCTCGATCAATCCTTACCGCGGCTGCGAACATGGTTGCGCCTATTGCTTTGCGCGGCCGTCGCACGCTTACCTGGGCCTGTCGCCGGGCCTCGATTTCGAGACGAAGCTGGCATACAAGGCCGACGCCGCGCAGACCCTGCGCCGCGAACTGGCCAAACCGGGCTACCGCTGCCAGCCGGTGGCGCTGGGCATCAACACCGATGCCTGGCAGCCGGTCGAGCGCCGCCTGCGGGTGACGCGCGGCATCCTCGAGGTGCTGGCCGAAACGCGCCATCCGGTGACCATCGTCACCAAGTCGGCGCTGATCCTGCGCGACCTCGATCTGCTGGCCGACATGGCGCGCGGCAACCTGGCGCATGTCGCGGTGTCGATCACCACGCTCGATCCCGATCTGGCGCGGACCATGGAGCCGCGCGCGCCGTCGCCCCAGCGCCGACTTTCGGTGATCGCGGCGCTGGCGGCGGCGGGCATCCCGACCGCGGTGATGGTGGCGCCGCTGATCCCGGCGCTAAGCGATCATGAACTCGAAGCCATCCTCGGCGCGGCGCGCGAGGCGGGTGCGAGTTCGGCCGGCTACATCCTGCTGCGCCTGCCGCATGAGGTGAAGCCGCTGTTCCGCGCCTGGCTCGACAGCCACCAGCCGGGGCGCGCGGAGCACGTGTTCAGCCTGATGCGCCAGATGCACGGCGGCAAGGAATACGACAGCGCCTTCGGCACGCGCCAGCGCGGCAGCGGGCCGCTGGCGGACATCATCGCCCAGCGCTTTCGCGGCGCGGTGCGCCGGTTGGGCCTGGATGCGCCGACGCCGCCGCTCGATGTCACGGCCTTTCGTCCGCCGCCGCAGCCGGGGACGGCAACGCCGCAGCTATCCCTGTTCTGAACGGAACCGCGCGGCCCGGCCGGTAGAATGCCGCCGATGAAAGTCCTCGGCATCGAATCCTCCTGCGACGAAACCGGCGTTGCGCTCTACGACACCGAGCGCGGCCTGCTCGGCCATGCGGTGCACACCCAGGTGGCGATGCACGAAGCCTACGGCGGCGTGGTGCCGGAGCTGGCTTCGCGCGACCACGTGCGGCGCCTGATCCCTTTGCTGGAACGCGTGCTGGCCGACGCCAACTGCACGCGCGGCGACATCGACGCCATCGCCTACACGGCGGGGCCGGGCTTGGCCGGCGCCTTGCTGGTCGGCGCCAGTTTCGCCGAAGCGCTGGCCATGGCGCTTGGCGTGCCGGCCGTGCCGGTGCATCACCTCGAAGGCCACCTGCTGTCGCCGCTGCTCGCCGACGAAGCAAGGCATTTAGTTCCGACATCAGGCCCGCAAGCGGGCATGAGTCTGCACTAAAGCTTTGCTTCCCCTTCATCGCCCTGCTGGTCTCGGGCGGCCATACCCAGTTGATGCGCGTGGCGCGCGTCGGCGATTACGAACTGCTCGGCGAGTCGCTCGACGACGCGGCGGGCGAGGCCTTCGACAAGACCGCCAAGCTGCTCGGCCTGGGCTATCCCGGCGGGCCGGCGCTGGCGAAGCTGGCCGAAACCGGCACGCCCGGCCGCTACAAGCTGCCGCGGCCGATGCTCAACAGCGGCGATCTTTCCTTCAGCTTTTCCGGTCTGAAGACGGCGGTGCTGACCGCCGCGCGCGCGGCGGAATTGACCGAGGCCGATCGCGCCGACCTTGCGGCAGAATTCCAGGAAGCGGTGACCGAGGTGCTGGCGGCCAAGGCGGTGGCCGCGTGTCGCCAGCGCCGACTTTCATCGCTGGTGGTGGCCGGCGGCGTCGGCGCCAACCGGCGCCTGCGCCAGCGGCTGGACGCGGCGATGGCGAAGATCGGCGGCCGGGTGTTCTATCCGGAACTGGAGTTGTGCACCGACAACGGCGCGATGATCGCCTTTTGCGGCAGCCAGCGGCTGCTGCAGGGCGAATTGCCGGCGCCCGGCACGGGCGCCTTTGCGGTGCGGCCGCGCTGGCCGCTCGCCGAAATTTCCTGAGCGACGGGCGCGATGGCGCCCGCGGCTGTCAACCGCCGAGCAGGCTGCCGATGTGCAGCACGCGCGCGCTCATCGAGCGCATCAGCGCGACGCCGAAGGCCGGGCGCGACTTCACCATGGCGAGGAATTCATTGCGGCCGATCAGCAGCCACGCGCTGTCGACCTCGGCGGTCGCCGTGGCCGAACGCCCGGAGCGGTCGACCAGCGCCATCTCGCCGAACACGCCGCCAGGCCCGACATGCTCGATCACGTTGCCATCGACCGAGATCGCGATGCGACCCTGCGTGACGACGAACATGCAGGCGCCGACCGAGCCCTTGGTAACCACGGTCTTGCCCGCGGCTGCGCTGGTCGGCGTCGGGTCGCCCAGTGCGCGTTGCAGGTCGCCGATCATTTTCCGGTCCAGCGTCTGGGTGTGTTCCAGCACCTTGACGGAAGCCACCTTCGCCGCCGCCAGCCTTGCCACGCCGCGGCGCAGGCGCTGGGCCATCACGCTCATCAGCATCAGGGCGAATTCGGGCATCTGCTGCAGTGCCTGGAGGAAGGCTTTCTCGTCGAGCGACAAGGCGCGGCAATTCTTGCGCGCGGTTGCCGTGGCGCTACGCGGGGTGTCGGCGATGGCGGCCATTTCGCCGAATATTTCGCCGGGCAGCACCAGTTCCAGCGGCTTGCCCTTGATGGTCAGCGCGACGTCGCCGTCCAGCAGCAGGTACATGCGCGCGCCCTTGGCGAAGAAGCCGGAAGTCTTTTCGTTTTCGACGAAGATCTGGCTGCCGGCCGCGAACTGCTCCAGCGCGCCGGCGATCTTGAAGAAGGCCAGCGCCAGCTTGGGGTCGTAGAGCGATGCCGCTTCCGCGGCCGCGGCTGGCTTGGCCACCGGAGCCGGTGCCGGCGCGCTGGGCGGCGCGGGCTTGGCCGGGGTGCCTGAAAAATCCAGATCGTCCATGGGTGTGTTTCCTTATGTCGCCATCCGCCGTGGTGGGACCGGTGTCCCCGGGCGGGAAAAAGTGCTGGAACCGAAAGCGCGATTATAGGGAAAGCGAAACGCGCTACCGCTTCTTGCCGCCGATGCGGGATTCGGTGCCGGCCAGCAGCTTGCGGATGTTGCTTTGGTGGCGGTAGATCAGCACGGCGCACATCAGCGCCACCACTACCGTGGTCTCGGTCCTGTGCAGCAGCCACGCGGTGAGGAAGGGCGCCGCCGCCGCCGCCGCCAGCGCCGCCAGCGACGAATAGCGGGTGATCACCACGACGCTGAACCAGACCGCCGCCGTGAGCCCGGCCAGCGCGCCGGAGAATCCGAGCAGCACGCCCAGCGCCGTGGCCACGCCCTTGCCGCCCTTGAAGCCGAGGGTGAACGGGAACACGTGGCCGAGGAAGGCGGCCAGTCCGGCAACGCCGATCGCCGTGTCGCCGGCGCCGACTCTTGAGGCGATGAACATCGCCAGCCAGCCCTTGGCCGCGTCGCCGATCAGGGTCAGCGCCGCCGCCGCCTTGCTGCCACTGCGCAGCACGTTGGTGGCGCCCGGATTGCCCGAGCCGAAGCTGCGCGGATCGGCCAGGCGGAAGGCGCGCGAGACGATCACGGCGAAGGGCACCGAGCCGAGCAGGTAGCCCAGCACGGCACAGATGAGCAGGTTCAGCGTGGAATCCATAGAATGGCCGCAATTCTACTGGAGGCGTAATGGACTTCATCTTCATCGACGACATGCGGGTCGAGGCCCACGTCGGCATCTTCGAGCGCGAGAAGGCGGCGCCGCAGACGCTGGAGATCAGCCTCACCTTCGGCGTGCCGGACGCCGCCGCGCAGAACGACGACATCGAGCAGACCATCCGCTACGACGCGGTGATCGACCGCATCCGCGCCGAACTGGCGACGCGCCACTTCAACCTGCTGGAGACGCTGGGCGAGTACGTGATCGGCCTGCTGCTGAACGAGTTTGGCGCGCCCTGGGTCAAGATCAGCATCGCCAAGATGGGCATCATGAAAGGCGTGCGCCGCGTCGGCGTGCAGATCGAACGCTCGCGATGACGCCCCTGCCTGCGCCGGCCGAGCTGATCTACGCCGTCGGCATGGCGGCGGTGGCGGTGAATGCCGCCTCGGCGGTGCTGGAAACCGAAGACAAGCAGATGGACCTGGTCGGCGCCGTGATCGTCGGGCTGGCCACCAGCCTTGGCGGCGGCACCTTGCGCGACCTGTTGCTGGGCCGGCCGGTGTTCTGGCTGGTCGATGTCGCCTACCTGGTCTGCGGCCTGCTCGCGGTCGGCATCACCTTCGTCCTGGCTCGGCGCATTCGGGTGCGTCCGGGGCTGTTCGTGGTACCCGACGCGGTCGGGCTGGCGCTATTTACCGTGGTCGGCTGCCAGGTCGGCATCGCTGCCGGCGTGCATTGGCTTTCCGCCTCGCTGCTGGCGGTGATCACCGGCGTCGTCGGCGGCATGCTGCGCGACATCCTGGTCAATGAAGTGCCGCTGGTGATGCGCCCCGGCACGCTCTACGCCACGGCGTCCTGGCTTGGCGCGCTGACCCTGCTCGGGGCCTTGCACCTGGGGCTGGGCGATGCGGCCGCGGCGGCGGCCGGTGCCTCGGTGGTGCTCGGCCTGCGCCTGGCGGCGATCCGCTACCAGCTCAGCCTGCCGACTTACAAGTCGCGCTGAGCGACGAAGCTCACTCCTTCAGCGCGCACTCGACGATCTTCGGCTGCAACACAGCCAGGATGTCGTGCGGATGCACGCCGACCAGGTAGCCGCGCCGGCCACCGTTGATGTAGATCAGCGGCAGGTCGAGGATGGATTTCTCCATGTGCACCGGCAGCACTTTCTTGGTGCCGAAGGGCGAGCAGCCGCCGACCATGTAGCCGGTGTGGCGCAGCGCATCCTCGGGCTTGCAGGGGCCGACCTTCTTGACGCCGATCTGGCGCGCCAGTTCCTTGGTCGACACCTTGCGGTCGCCGTGCATGAGGACGATCAGCGGCTTCGCGTTCTCGTCTTCCATGACCAGGGTCTTGACCACGGCGTGCTCGGCGACATTGAGTTCGCGCGCGGACACCTTGGTGCCGCCGTGTTCCTCATACTCGTAGAGGTGGTTGGAATGGGCGATCCTGTGCTTGTGCAGGAACTTGGTCGCCGGCGTTTCGGGTCCCGTTTCCGGGTAGGTGTTTTCGTGTCTCATGCGAATTATTCTAGACCTCTGGCGTAAGGAATCCAGCCTGCCGGACGACCTATCGCCACCTGTCCTCGCCCTGGAGTCGATCATGCGCCCACCGTCACCGATCCTGTTTCTCGCTGCCGGCCTGTGCATGGCGGCGGCCAGCCCGGTCGCCACGGCATCGGCATGCCGGGCCGATACCGGCGCCACGCGCAACGTCCTGCTGGAGCTCTATACCTCGGAGGGCTGCGATTCCTGCCCGCCCGCCGACCGCCGCCTGTCGAGCTACAAGGACGTTGGCGAATACCCGAAGCGGCTGGTACCGCTGGCATTTCATGTCGATTACTGGGATCGCCTGGGGTGGACCGACCGCTTCGCGAGCCCCCAGTACACCCAGCGTCAGTACCAGATGGCCGCTCTCGCCCGCTCGCGTTCTGTCTATACGCCGCAGTTCCTCAGGAACGGCCGCGACTGGCGCAGCGCCGGCGGTCCGCTCGATGGCATCGCCGAGTTGCCGGCGGGTGCGGCCATCACGCTCGAACTGGGTGCCGGGGCGGGCGGACAACTGGCGGTCGGCGGCACGATAGCTGTAGCCGGAACCGGCGGCGAGGTTTGGCTGGCGCTGTACGAGAACAATCTCGAATCGCGGGTGCTGGCCGGCGAGAATGGCGGCAAGGTCCTCCGTCACGACTACGTGGTGCGCCGCCTGATCGGTCCGCTGGAACCGGGCAGGGACGGTCGCCTGGCGCTGCGTCAGCAGATCGCGCTGGAAGCCGGCTGGAAGCGCGCGGACCTGGGCGTGGTGGTGTTCGTCCAGAACAAGGCCAGCGGTGAAATTCTGCAGGCACTGCAGCGCCACGCCTGCCCGGGCTGAGCGGCTCAGCCGCGCGGATGGTGCTGGTGGTGCAACTGCTTCAGCCGCTCGCGCGCGACATGGGTGTACACCTGTGTCGTTGAAATGTCGGCATGGCCGAGCAGAAGTTGCACCACGCGCAGGTCGGCGCCATGGTTCAAAAGGTGGGTGGCGAAGGCGTGGCGCAGCACGTGGGGGGAGATGCGTTCGCGCGGGATGCCGACCTGCAGCGCGTATTTCTTGACCAGGTTCCAGAACATCTGCCGCGTCATGCCGGCGCCGCGCACCGTGATGAAAATCGCGTCCGACACGCGCTGCTTCAACAGCTCGCCACGCGCCTCCGCGATGTAGCGCCGCAGCCAGTCGGCGGCGACCTGGCCCAGCGGCACCAGCCTTTCCTTCGACCCCTTGCCCACCACGCGCACCACGTTGTCGTTGAGGCTAAGCTCGAACAGGCGGATGCCGACCAGTTCCGACACGCGCAGGCCCGTGGCATAGAGCAGCTCCAGCATGGCGCGGTCGCGCAGGCCCAGCGCGGTGTCGATGTCGGGCGCCGCGAGCAGGCCTTCCACCTGCTTTTCCGACAGCGTCTTGGGAAAGCGCTGGATCGCCGCCGGCTTGTCGATGTTGAGCAGCGGATCGGCCTGCAGCCGGCCCTGGTCGAGCAGCCAGCGGTAGCAGCGGCGCAAGCTCGCCATCAGCCGCCGCTGGCTGGTCGACTTGATGCCGCCGGGACGCGCATGCAGGTGGGCGAGGTAGGCGTTGATCGCCGTGTGGTCAGCGCCGACTATCGAACCGCCCGACGGCGCGAGCCAGGCCGCGAACAGCGCCAGGTCGCTGCGATAGCTGGCCAGCGTGTTCTTCGACAGCCCGTCGGCCAGCCACAGGGCGTCGATGAATTCGTCGATCAGCTCGGCGTCAGACGCGGTCATGCCTGGCCCCCGGGGCCGCCCCGGGGGGGGGGGGGCGCCCCCGGGGGGGCGGGGGAACCCCCCCCCCCCCCCCCGGGGGGGAAGGGGCGGGGGATTGTCGTTCGTGGCGCAACAGCCATTTCTTGACCTCAAGCAGGAAGCCGCCGGAATTCCGCGCGAAGCCGCCGAGTCCGTGGTTCGCGGCGACCACGCGATGGCATGGCACGACAATGGGATAGGGGTTGGCGCCGCAGGCATTGCCCACCGCGCGCGGACCGCTGCGGATTGCCGCGGCGACTTCGCCGTAGCTCAGCGTCTGCCCCGCCGGAATCGCCGCGATCCGGGTCCACACCCGTCGCTGGAAATGGGTGCCGGCCGGCGCCAGAGGCAAGCCGAATTCGAAGGCCGGGTTCGCCAGCCAGGCGCGCAACTGGCGCACGGCTTCCTGCGCCAGCGGCGTCTTCGGCGCGACTTCAGGCTGCGGTTCGAGGTAGCTGATGCCCGTGATCTCGTCGGCGTTACATTCGATGCCGATGCTGAATGAAGGCGCCGACAGCAAGGCGGCATAGGATTTCATGAGGGTCTCTTTCAGTCTGAAACAGCGCGGTATTGTCGATCCTCGGCCAGCGAACCGCAAGCGCCGGGCGCCACGTTGTCGGGCGCCACGTCAGCGTCGCGCCATATCCTGCAGCGCGCGGATTCTTTCCGCGCTGTCGGGGTGCGAGCTGAGCAACTCGCTGCCCTGTCCGGCGCCGCCCTTGACCGCCCCACGCGCCTTGCTGCGCGCCTCATCGAGCCGCCCGAGCATGGCGATCAGCGGTTCCACCGAGCCCGGCGTCGCCAGCAACAGGCGGCCGGCATAGGCGTCCGCCTCCAGCTCGAACTGGCGCGAATAGCGCGACTCGAGCACCAGCGCAGTAAGGCCGGCGATCAGCGTCGAAACATCGCCCAGATAGACGGCGGCGGCGACCGAAACCACCGTGCTTTGTATCAGTTGGCGCATGCCGTGGTGGAAATGCAGGTGGCCGAGTTCATGCGCCACGACGGCGATTACCTCCTCGTCGCGTTTGGCCAGCGTCAGCAGTTCGTCGAGGACGATCACGTCGCCGCCGGGCAGGGCGAAGGCATTGGCGCCGATCTGCGGCGCCGAGCGAAACTGCAGGCGGTAAGGCGGCAGGCTGCCTGCCGATGATGCCAGCGCAGCGACCTTCGTCGCGATTTCCTGCTGGCGCTGCGGCGTCAGCTTGCTCGGCGTGAGCACCTGGGAATCGAGCCCCTGCAGCGCCGCGCGGGAAATCGCCTCGGTAACGGCCGCAGGAATCGCCGGCGCCACGCGCTCGGCGAGCCACGGCAGGCCGTGCATGTAGGCGGCGGTGATCAGTACCACGGCGCCCACCAGTGCACCCAGTGCCCAACGCCAGCGACGTTCTGCGCGCGTGACCACGGAACCCGCCACGCCGGCGGCGGCCAGTTCGGCCGCCAGGGCCGCGTCGTCGGCAAGCTCGCAGAGGGCATCGTCGGGGAAACGCAGCGTGCAGGGACCGTTGCCGCCGCTGTGCGAAATATCGACCTCGGCGAGTGGCCAGCGGCACTTGCCGAAATCGCCCGTGACCAGTACCTGGCCGTCGCGAATGCTCAGCGTTGCGGCATGGCGCCGCGAACTGCGGCCGTCGAAATAGTCGGCCGCGAGCATCTACAGGGCGATGTCCATGTCCATCAGCTCGGAGATTTCGTCACCGACCGCGGGTGCGTTGGCGGTCTCGCCGGCAATGAAGCCGTCGAGTGAGCCCGGCAACCGCAGGGCCATGCAGTTCGCCCGGTAGCGGGCGAGGCGGACCTGCGCCCAGGGCCAGAACAGACCCAGCGTGAGCACCATCAGCGCGAGGTTGCCGGCGATCAGCCGGAAGTAGGGGAGAACCTCCATGCTGCTGGAAAAGCTGATGCGTTCCAGCGTCACCTGGTTCCAGATCAGGTTGGTGGTGCGGACGCGGATATAGGGCATCAGGAACAGCATCAGCGCAACAGCGCCTGCGCCGACGATCACCGGAAGCACGACAGGTGCGACACCGCCAATCGCGGTCAGGATGCCGACACCGAACAGGATGCCGACGGCCAGGCCGACAGGCTGCAGGAAAACCCGGAAGAATTGCCCGGCCGTTGTCGCACACTGGAACTGCGAGCTGCCGTAGCGCAGGTTGTCGAGGACGAATTTCTTCTGCCGGTGGTAGAAGAGCGGAAACAGGATGCCGAAACTCACGGCCGAGAGCAGGCCATAGCCGACGAAGGTGGTCAGGGCCTGGCGGTAGTTGCCGTGGAAGGAGAAGCGCAGGCCGCGATAGCTGGTGTTGTGCGCGCGAAAGCGGAAAGCCCGCACCACCAGCCACGGCACGACCGGCAGCAGCGCCAGCATTGCAATCGCATACGCAATCGGCCCTGCGCTTTGCGCCGCCGACAGCGCGATCAGCAACACCACGGCCAGTATCCTGCCCTTGAGTATGGCCATCGGTTTGCCGTGGTAGCCGAAGCTCGAGTCGTCGAGCATCAGGTTGCCGTGAAAGAAGGTTTCGCGGCGCACTTTGGCCCATGCCGAATAGATGCCCAGGGTGAGCAGGGAGAGAAAGAGGTTGACGATCCAGATGCGAAAGTATGCGCCGCCGCCACCGGTAAAGGTGAAGCGGCAGGTTTCGCCCGCCGGATTGCCGCCCGACGGCGGATCGGCGGCCGGCGGCGGAGCCAGTGCGGCATCGTGGGCCCGCCTGGACACCGGATCACTGAGTGTCTTGTAGGCTGCGCGCAGCGCATCGAGGTGCTCGGGAGCCGGTCGGTTCGGCCCGTCAAGGCTGGCGCGCAAGGTGCCCAGGCGGCGCTGGTAGGCCAGGGTGATTTCATCCGGCGTGGCGTCGTGGGCGACGTCAAGAGTCTCGTAGCAGCTGCTTGCGTCCATTCATGCCTCCGGGATTGTCGGTGCGCGGCGCAGACACCCGGCGTCGGCAGGAAATAATGCCAGGCAGATTAACCGCAATTCATTCCATTGGCAAGCTTGCGCGGCGCGTCGCCGCCGAATCGGGCGTTTCGCATGCGCGGGCCTCGATCACGACCTGGGGCGCGATACCGGGCAGCAGGTCGGCCAGCGGCTGGCAAAGCGTCGCGGTGCAGAGCGTGTAGCCGCCGGCGTGCGGCGAATGCGAAAGGCGCAGCACGGATTGCGGCGGCAGTTGCGGCCGGTAGTGCCAGATGCCGTTCTTCAGTACCGCCCCGGCGGGTGGCTCCATGCCGGCGCCAGTGCCGCGGATGCGCGCCTCGGTAAGCACCAGGGCACCGGCCTCGATGCGCCAGTCCTCCTCCCAGCGGATCTTCTCGATGGAATGGATCCAGGTCAGGGTGAAGCTGTCGATGGCGAGGGCGGCGGCGACCGCGCCCGCGGCAAGGCAGAGCATCCGGCCTAAGAGTCGGCGCCGGCGACACGGCGTCCGGCACGCCGCACGCGCAGAAAATGCCAAACGACGAACGTCGCGCTCATGCCGAAGCCGATCTCGTCGGTCAGCGGAATCGCCGCCACCAGCATGAAGGCTGCCGCCGCCGCGAAGCCGCGTTCGAACATGTTGAGCGGGCCGAACAGGAAGCCGATCGCGGCGGCGCCCCACAGGCCGATCGACAGCACGGCCTTGAACACGATGTAGGCCACGGCGGCCAGCGTGTAGTCGCCTTGCAGCATCAGCGCCGGGGTATATACCGCCATGTAGGGGATGACGAATCCGGCGATGGCAACCTGCACCGCCTTGATGCCGATCTTCATCGCCGACTCCTTGGCGATGGAGCTTGCGGCGAAGGCGGCCAGCGCCACCGGCGGCGTCAGGTCGGCCATGATGCCGAAGTAGAAGACGAACATGTGGCTGACGATCAGCGGCACGCCGAGCTTCAGCAGTGCCGGCGCGGCGATGGAACTGGTGATGATGTAGTTGGGGATGGTCGGGATGCCCATGCCCAGCACCAGGCACACGAGCATGGTCAGCACCAGGGAGAGGAACAGGCTCTTCTCGCCGACGCTGAGGATGTAGCCGGCGAAACTCGACGCGGCGCCGGTCAGCGTCAGCACGCCGATGATGACGCCGACGATGGCACACGCGACGCCCACCGGCAGCGCCTGGCGGGCGCCGTCGACCAGGCTCATGCGCAGCAGGTGCAGGGTCTTGCGCCCGCCCTTGAGGGCGAAGGTCTGCGCCACCAGCGCGGCGATCAGCGCCAGCAGCGGGACGATGCCCCAGGTTTCCATGTTCTTGACGAAGAGCGCGGCGGTGAGGCCCAGCGCCACCCAGAACACGTAGCGGAATGCCGTGGCGGAAATCCGCGCGGCGATCGCGGCGCCGAGGATCAGCACGGCGGTCAGGACCAGGCCGACCATGCCGGCGAACATCGGCGTGAAGCCGTTGAACAGCGTGATCACAAGCACCGCCAGCGGCAGCAGCAGGTACCAGTTGTCGCGCATTGCGTGCCAGGGATTGGGACATTCGGCCTTGGGCATGCCGACCAGGTTCTTGCGACCGGCTTCGAGATGGACCATCCAGAAGGCCGTCGTGTAATAGAGGATGGCCGGGATCGCCGCGGCCTTGACGATGTCGGCATAGGGCACGTTGAGGTTCTCGGCCATGATGAAGGCCACGGCGCCCATCACCGGCGGCATGATCTGGCCGCCCATGGACGAGGTGGCTTCCACGGCCCCGGCGAAGACGCCCGAGTAGCCGAACTTCTTCATCAGCGGGATGGTGAATTGCCCCGTGGTCAGCACGTTGGCCACGCCCGAGCCGGAGATGGTGCCCATCAGCGCCGACGAGATCACCGAGACCTTGGCCGCGCCGCCCTTGGTGTGGCCGACGAAACCCAGCGCCAGCGAGTTGAACAGGTTGATCATGCCGGCGTGTTCGAGGAAGGAACCGAACAGGATGAAGAGGAAGATGTAGGTGGCCGACACCAGGGTCGGGATGCCGTAGATGCCTTCGGTGCCGAAGCCGAGCTGGTCCACGATCTGGGCGAAGGCGAAGCCGCGGTGGGCGATGTCGCCGGGAAGGTGCTGGCCGAACATGCCATAGAGCAGGAACAGCCCGCAGACAATCGGCAGCGCAAGGCCGAGGATGCGGCGCGTGGCTTCGAATACCAGCACCACCATTACGGTGCCGACCATCAGGTCGACCGCGGTCGGATCGCCCGAGCGCTGGATCAGATCGCCCTCGAACACCAGTTGGTAGAAGGACAGGGCGGCGGCGCACAGCGCCAGCAGAAGGTCGCCCGGCGGAATCCGCGACAGCTTGGCGCCGTGGCGGAACGCAGGATAGAGCAGGAAGGTGATGGTCAGCAGGAAACCGACATGGAAGGATCGGATGACCAGGCTGGAGAAGGGATGGAAGGCGGCGACCGCGAGCTGGTAGCAGGAAAAGGCCAGCGCCGCGGCGTTGAGCAGCGCCAGCCAGCCACCACCGAGCCGGCGCTGCACGCCGTGCTCGGAGAACTCTTCCTGGCCGTGGTTGGGGGCGACGCCGTGATCGCTCACGGTGCGCGCGCCGGGTCACAACGTGAAGCACCGTGTTCGGAGCGACCGGTGACAGCCGAGCGTAGCGAGCTGACCAGTAGCCCCCCGCGAGGGGGGACGGGGGGGCGGGCCTTCAATTCGCCTTTAGCGTGTTTGATCATCAGCCGGTGGCCCTCACTGGCATGAGCGTTACTTGATCAGCCCGACTTCCTTGTAATACTTCTCGGCGCCCGGATGCAGCGGTGCGGGCGGGCTCTTGGCGGCATTTTCCTTCGTGATCGCCTTGGCTGCGCCATGCGCGGCCTGCAGGTCGGACAGGTTGTCGAAGATCGCCTTGGTCATCTTGTAGGCATTGTCGGCCGAGACGCCCTCGTGGCTGACGAGGAAGTTCTGGATCGCCACCGTGGCCGTCGCATCGGTCTGTCCGTTGTACGTATTTGCCGGCACGGTACCGGGCTGGTAGGCGGGCTCGCCGATCTTGGCCACCACGTCGGCGGGAACCGGGACGAGGACGATCTTGACCGCGGTGGCGAGGTCGCGGATTGCGGCGACGCCGAGGCCTGCCGAAATCAGCGTGGCGTCGAGCTGGCGGTTCTTCATCAACTCCACCGACTCGCCGAAGGGCAGGTATTCGACCTTGGCGAAATCCTTGTAGCTCATGCCGGCGCCCTTGAAGATGGCGCGAGCATTGAGCTCGGTGCCCGATTTCGGCGCGCCGACCGCGACGCGCTTGCCCTTCAGGTCGGCCAGGGTCCTGATGCCGGAATCGGCGGCGGCGACGATCTGGATGTAGTTGGGATAGATCCCGGCGATGGTGCGCAGCTTCGTCAGCGGCGCCTTGAAGCCGGCTTCGGCGTCGCCCTTCCATGCATCGCCCAGCGCGTCGCCCAGGGTGAAGGCGATTTCGCCGCGCCCGGCCTGCAGCAGGTTGAGGTTCTCGGCGCTGGCCTTGGTCACCTGTGCCGAGGTCTTGGCGCCGGGCATGGCCTTGCCATACACCTGGGACAGCGCGACGCCGAGCGGGTAATACACGCCCGAGGTGCCGCCGGTGAGGACGGTGACGAATACTTCGGCGTGGGCTGTGGCGGCAAGGGCCAGCGTTGCGGCGGCCAGCAGCAGGGTACGGGCTTTCTTCATGGTTGCATCCTCCGGATATCTGTTTTATTGAAAGCTCAAGCTTACAACACTCCGCTTTCACCGATGGCAAAAATGCGCGGCGGCCGGCGCCGCACACGCGGTAACATTGCGGTGTCCGCTATTTGCCTTTTCCTTCCGCCCAGCATGAAACTGCCAACACTGGAAAACCCATCGGGTGATTTCTGGGGGGGCTTTGCCGCCATGCTGGTGGCATTACCCTCGGCGATCGCCTTTGGCGTCACCATCTACTCGGTGCTTGGTGGCGCCTATGTGGCTGTCGGCGCCCTGGCCGGCATCCTCGGCGCGACCGCGATCGGCATCGTCGCATCGACTTTCGGCGGCACCAACCGGCTGATATCGGCGCCCTGCGCCCCGGCCGCCGCGGTGGTCTCGGCATTCGCCATCGAGGCGATGCATGGCGGCACACCGGTGGATACCACGCTCCTGCTGCTGACCCTGCTCGGCCTGCTCGCCGGCCTGATGCAGGTGCTGTTCGGCGTGCTGCGCCTGGGATTGCTGATCAAGTACATGCCCTACACCGTGGTCAGCGGCTACCTGTCCGGGGTCGGCCTGATCATCATCGGCAGCCAGGTGCCGAAGCTGCTCGGCACGCCCAAGGGGCTCGGTTTCTGGGCCGCGCTGGCGGCGCCCGAGCACTGGCGCTGGCAGGGCATCCTGGTCGGCGTCGCGACCATTGCGGTGATGCTCGCGGCGCCGCGCGTGATCAAGGCCGTACCCGGCGCGGTGCTCGGCCTGATTGCCGGCGTGGCGGTGTACTTCGGGCTGGCACTGTTCGATCCGGTGTTGCTGAACCTGCAAGGCAATGCGCTGGTGGTCGGCGCCCTCGATGGCGGCGGCGACGGCAGCTTTTTCGCGGGACTCAGGGAGCGCTGGTCCTCGCTCTCCGACATCGGTCCGCGGCAGATATGGACGCTGATGATCCCGGCGCTGACGCTGGCCGTGCTGCTGTCGATCGACACCCTGAAGACCTGCGTGGTGCTCGACGCGCTGACGCGTTCGCGCCACGACTCCAACCGCGAGTTGATCGGCCAGGGCCTGGGCAACCTTGCCGCCGGGGCGATCGGCGGCGTCCCGGGCGCGGGCACCATGGGCGCCACCCTGGTCAATATTTCCGGCGGCGCCAGCACGCGGCTTTCAGGGCTGATCGAAGGCGTACTCTCCCTCATCGCCTTCCTGCTGCTGGCCAATCTCATTTCCTGGGTGCCGGTGGCGGGCCTTGCCGGAATCCTGATCGTGATCGGCGTGCGCATGATCGACCGCAACAGCCTGACCTTCCTCAAGTCGCGCTCGACCATTCTCGATTTTGCGGTCATCGTTGCGGTGATCGGCACGGCGCTCACGGTGAGCCTGATCGCCGCCTCCGGAGTCGGCATCGTACTCGCCGTGGTGCTGTTCATCCGCGAGCAGATCGGCGGTTCCATCATTCGCCGCAAGCTCCTGGGCAATGAAACCTTCTCCAAGCGCGTGCGCACCCACGCCGAAATGGAAATCCTCACCGCCAAGGGCGACCGCGCCGCCATCGTCGAACTGCAGGGCAGCCTGTTCTTCGGCACCGCGGACCAGCTCTACCGGGCGCTGGAGCCAGACCTCAAGATGCGCGACTTCCTGATCCTCGACCTGCGCCGCATCCAGACCGTCGACGTCACTGCGGCCCACCTGCTGGAACAGATCAAGGACATGCTGGCCGAGCGCCACGGCTTTCTGATCTTCAGCCAGATCCCCGACAACCTTCCTTCGGGGCGCGACCTGCAGGAATACTTCGACCAGGTCGGTCTGCTGCATGCCGATAGCCCGGTGAAAGTCTTCCCGACCCAGGACGACGCGCTGGAGTGGGTCGAGGACCGCATCATCCACGACGCCGCGCTGCTGAAGGACGAGGAGATCGCGCTCGAGTTGCACGAGGTGGAAATTTTCGCCGGACGCAAGCAGGAGACGCTGGCGGCGCTGGAACAATGCATGGAAAAGCGCCACGTCGCGGCCGGCGAAAAGATCTTCTCGCGCGGCGATTCGGGTGACGAGTTGTTCCTGATCCGGCGCGGCGCGGTGCGCATCATCCTGCCGCTATCGGACCGGCAGTCGCACCACCTTGGCACCTTCGGCCGCGGCGCCTTCTTCGGCGAGATGGCCTTCCTCGATGGCGATCCGCGCTCTGCAAACGCGGTGGCCTTCACCGATTGCGAACTCTATGTGCTTTCGCGCCACGCCTTCGACAAGCTGGCCGACGAACATCGCAAGCTCGGCCTGCGCCTGATGGAAGGCATCGCCAGCGTGCTCGCCAGCCGCCTGCGCTATACCAATGCCGAGTTGCGGGTGCTGGAGAGCTGACGGGCGTGGGCCTGTTCTCATTTAGGCGCGACGCGGCCGGGGCGGCGGGGGTGAGGGCAATGGTTGCGATTGCCCGCGGCGGCGTCGCGGGTCGGTGGGGCCCCGGGCCAGAATCACGCGCACCCGCCAAATGAGAACAGGCCCCGCCCATCCGCTGTCGAGGATGTTGCTGGCGCCGGCATGCAGCCCGTCCAGTTGGTCCTCGCCGATGCCGAGCACTTCGAGCCGATCCGCTCCGGTCAGGTTCCAACCGTGGTCCGCGCCGCCGGTGAGGTCGGCGTGGAGCTTTTCTGCCAGTTGTCCGAGCGCGATCAGGCGGCGCGTGCCGGCGGCGAGGCCAGGCATGTTTGGCGGAAAGATACTGACGGCGTGATGGTGAAGGATGGCCTGCACGTGGATCTCAGGCAGGAACCAGCTCTCGGCCATGACAGAGCCCACCTGGGCGTGGCTCAGTTCATGCCGTTCGATTTCGATCTCGGCATATGAGCGGTCCGACTCGCGACTCGAGGTATAGGTTTCTTCGTAACCGGGAAGGGAATGCAGCAGCACCGGTATGCCACAATCATGGAACAGGGCGTAGGTGTAGGCGTCCTCCGAGCGGATACCGTCGCGAATGCCGAGTTCGCGGGTCAGCCAGCCGCAGATGAAGGCGGTGCCCGACGAGGTTTCCCAGAAGCCTTTCATCGCCGGCGATTCGGGCAGGACCGTGCGCAGCGAGAGTCCGGCGAGCGTGCGCAGCACGTTGATCAGGCCCAGCATGGTGAGGGCATCGCGCACCGTGGTGGCCTTGCTGCGATAGCCGAAGGCGGGCGCGTTGGCGGTCTTGATCAGGCCCGCGGCAAGGCCGACGTCGGCGACGATCAGGTTGGCCAGGCGGCGAAAATCCGGATCGTGGGACTGCATTTCCGCCATTACCTTGTCGAGCACGGCCGGGCGCGGCGGGATCTCGATGCCGGCCAGTGTCTTCGCAAGGGATTTCTCGATTTCGCTTTGGGGCGATGCGCTGTCCGTCATGTCGATTCCAGATGCTGAAGTTGGCGAGAGTGTAAGACTTTTTCGATGACCTGATGCTGAGCGCGAGACTAGACGATCCCCCTGGCTTGCAACGCCGCGATCTCTGCTTCGTTGCGGCCCAGTTCCTTCAGCACTGCCTCCGTGTCCTGTCCCAGCAGCGGCGGCGCCCGCCCGTGATCGATCGGCGTCGCCGAGAAATGGATCGGGTTGGCGACCTGCGGTGCAGTGCCTCCTGCCGCATGCGGCAGATCGATGCGCAGGCCGCGATGCATCACCTGCGGGTCGGCGAAGACGCCGGCCAGGTCGTTGATCGGGCCGCAGGGCACGGCGGCATTCTCCAGCGCGGAGATCCATTCCGCCGTGGTTTTCATCACCGTCGCCCGGCGTAGCAGGGGCAGCAGTTCGGCGCGATGCTTCACCCGCGCGGCATTGCTGGCGAAGCGTTCGTCGCGCGCCCAGTCGGCATGTCCGGCGATATCGCAGAAACGTGCGAACTGGCCGTCGTTGCCGATGGCCAGGATCATGTCGCCGTCGGCCGTGGGGAAGTCCTGGTACGGGACGATGTTGGGATGGCCGTTGCCCATGCGTCGCGGAGCCGAGCCCGAGACGAGATAGTTCATGGCCTGGTTGGCGAGGCAGGCCACCTGCACGTCGAGCAGGGCGAGGTCGATGTGCTGGCCCAGCCCGGTTCTTTCCCGATGCAGCAACGCCGCCAGGATCGCGTTGCCCGCATACAGGCCGGTGAGGATGTCGGTCAGCGCGACGCCGACCTTCTGCGGCCCGGCACCTTCCTCGCCTTCTGCGCGGCCGGTGACGCTCATCAGCCCGCCCATGCCCTGGATCAGAAAGTCGTAGCCGGCGCGCGCGGCGTAAGGTCCGTCCTGCCCGAAGCCGGTGATCGAGCAATACACGAGGCGCGGATTGAGCGCGGCGAGGCTGGCGTAATCAAGGCCATAGGCCGCGAGGCCGCCGACCTTGAAGTTTTCCAGCACCACGTCGGCCTTTGCCGCCAGTTCGCGCAGGATGGCCTGGCCATCGGGCTGCGTCATGTCCACGGTCAGCGAGCGCTTGTTGCGGTTGGTGCACAGGAAGTAGGCGGCATCCGTGGTCGGTGCGCCAGACCCGTCGGCCAGCCAGGGAGGCCCCCAGCCGCGCGTGTCGTCGCCGCTGCCGGGCTTTTCGACCTTGATTACCTCGGCGCCGAGGTCGCCCAGCAACTGCGAGGCCCAAGGCCCCGCCAGCACGCGCGAGAGGTCGAGGACCTTGAGTCCGGCGAGGGCGCCTGCCGCCATCAGGAGGTCTTGCCCAGAAGGCCTTCCTTCAGATCGCCCTGAACAGGTTGCTCGCCAAGCCAGATCTTCAGCACGGCGCGAAAGAAGTCCTCACCAGGTATGTCCTCGCCCTTCTTCTCGTCGTTGATGGTCAGGCGGGTCACGCCGCCGCCAACTTCGGGCAGCCAGTCGAAATGAATCACCGCGCCCTTTGGCGTGTTGGTGATCACAAGCATCGTTGCCTTTAGCGCCTCGATGCGCGCATTCAGGGAGCCACTTCCTGTTCGCTGTGATTCTTGCGGATGCCGCTGGGCAAGGCGTCGGCGAAAGTTTCACCGGAGGTGTCGCGCAACAGGACGATGCGCACGCGCTTGGGCCCCTTCATGGAAATCGCTTCGGTCGCTGCAGCGGCCTTCTGTGGCAGGTAGAGGGCCATCGCATAGGCCTTGATGAAAAGTACGCCGCGCACGCCGGCGCCATTGATCACCGTGTCGCCAGCGCCGACTTTTAACTTGTCTTCGAACTTTACGCCGGCCACTTCGAGCGCGGCCAGTGCCGGCAGGGATAGGGCCATGAACAATGCGGCGGCAAGCTTCTTAGCTCCGGCCGCTGTGCTTAACGCCGATAGTGCCGACGCTAGCCTGCACTGAAACTTCGTTTTCATCTGGATGCTCCTGTGGGTGTCGATCTCGCCATGATACCGCCGATGCAGTCATGCTATGTTTGACAATCCTCGTAGTGGAGATTGACATGCAAGCAATAACCCTGACAGTGACGATTCTGCTGGCGGCAACGCTGGCCCACGGCGCCGAGCGCCAGGGACGTCGGCTCCGGCGCCGCCGACCGTGAGGCGGTCGCCGTGACCGTGTACAACGACGACCTGACGCTGGTCAAGGAGCGTCGCCGGGTCGACCTGCCGGCCGGGCTGACGCGGCTTTCGCTGCGCGAAGTGGCGGCGCAGATGCGTCCCGAAACGGCGCTGCTGCGTGCCGTCAGCGGCCAGCCATTCGCGCTCGTCGAGCAGAACTTCGACTTCGACCTGCTGACGCCGCAGAAGCTGCTGGAAAAATACGTCGGCCGCCAGGTCACAGTGATCCGTCCGCACCCGAGCAACGATACCGAACGCCGCGAAACGGCCACGGTGCTCGCCGCGGGACAGGGGACCGTGCTGCGCTTCGCCGACCGGATCGAGACCGGCGTGCCGGGACGCCTCGCTTTCGATTCCGTGCCGCCCAATCTGCGCGATCGACCGACGCTCTCGGTGCTGCTCGAAGGCGCGGGCGGCAGGCAGGCGGTGGAGCTTTCCTACCTGACGTCGGGTCTTTCGTGGAAGGCCGACTACGTTGCCAACCTGTCCACCGACGGCAAGAGCCTCGACCTCAACGGCTGGGTGACGCTGACCAACCGAAGCGGAGCCGGTTTTGACGATGCCACCCTGCAGCTTGTCGCCGGCACGGTCAACCGGGTACGGGTGCAGGATGCGCGCGTGTTCGCCATGGCCGCTCCAGCGCCGGCGCGCGCCAAGGCGGCAGAGGCTACGCAGGAGGCGCTGATGGATTACCACCTTTACAGTTTCGAGCGGCCGACCTCGATCGCCGACAATCAGACCAAGCAGCTTGCGCTGCTCTCGGCCACTGCCGTTCCGGTGCGCCGCGAGTACCTGCTGGCCGGTAACGACTGGTACTACCGCGACCGCTACACGCAGGTCGGGCAGAAGCTGAAGCCCGCCGTATTCCTCGAGTTCGAGAATCGCGGCGGCCAGCTCGGCAAGCCCCTGCCGGCCGGCATCGTGCGCGTCTATGCGCGTGACAGCAAGGGGGCTGCGCAATTCGTCGGCGAGGACCGCATCGAGCACACGGCCAGGAACGAAAAGCTCAAGCTGCGCCTGGGTGAAGCCTTCGACATCACCGCCGAGCGCAAGCAGACCGGCTACAAGCGCATAGCCGACAACCTGACCGAGTCCGCGTGGCGCATCGAACTGCGCAATGCCAAGGACGAGGCGGTGACGGTACGCGTGCAGGAACCCATGCCCGGCGACTGGGAAGTGATCCAGGAATCGCAAAAGCACACCAAAGACTCGGCGCGCGTCGCCTCGTGGCAGGTGACGGTGCCGCCGGGCGACAAGGCGTTGCTCGACTACACGGTACGCGTGAAGTGGTGATCGGCCGCGCCATTGCATTGCTTTTGCTCATGGCGGCGCTGCCGGCCTGGGCGAGCTGTCCGCCCCACGAGTTCACTGCCCCAGCCGACGTAAAGCCGAAAGGCGATGCGGTGCTGATCGTGACCCACGCCACGTCCTTTCACGATGCCCGGTTCTCGACCAAGCGCGGTGTCGACGAGGCAGTTCGCTACGCCAAGGGGCGCCGGATTCCGGTGATCTACCTGCGGGACGACTCGCCCCTGGAGTATTACTTCATGGCCGATTGCAACCCCGACTACTGGGTCTTTTCGCAGGGCGGCGAGCTGAATTTCGAGGTGACCGCATCCCACGTCTATATCGTCGGCGGGCATCTCGAAATGTGCATGTCGGCGACGCTGCACGACCTTATCTACCAGTGGTCGAAGCAGCCGCCGCGCAACCGGCAGATCACCTACTTCATGGACGCGATTTATTCCAACGGCAAACTCGTCGATCCCGGCGATCCCTTTTATGCCGATTTCCAGCGCTTCATGGGCGTCGTCACCTACGGCCGGCCCGGCGGCGAGCACTGGCCGAAGCTGTCGCTGCTGGAGACGATGGGCGTGATCGTTCGCGAGGAGCACGAACTGGACTACCTGAAGCAGGCGCTGCCGCGCTGGGACCGAACGTTCTCCGCAAACTACCGGATCGAGCTGCAGCTCAACGACTCGGTGAAAAAGGTGCTCCGCACGGCGGAAGGCTGGCGCCCGCCCACGGTGCTGTTCCGCTTCCTCGATTCGGCGCTCAGCCTGGCCGCGCCGATGTAGGCAAGTGTCGTACTGCGCTTATTTCAGGGTTTGAAGCACCCACAGGCGTAGTTCGGTGCGGGACAGTATCCAGCCGTCCAGCACCACCGTGTTTCCGGCCGTGAAGTCTCGCCGGACGGCGGCGGCGATGGCGTCGACCAGGCTCTTGCCGGCACCGCTCGCCGCGACTGCCGCGAGCAATTCCCTTTCGAGGAAATCGGCGCTCTTCTCTGCCGGGTGGCTGGCAAAGTATTTCTCGGCGATGTGCCGCAGCGCGTCCGGGTCGAGGCGAAATCCCTGCAGCAGCGGGTTGCCGCCGGAGAAGACCAGCACTCCGGTGGCAACGCCGCCGGCACCGAGTGTGACACCGAGCGCCGAAATCAGGACGAGGAACTTGCGACGATCGAGCCTGGGCCACTTATCCATGCAGTGCCCCGCTGCGTTGTCGCGCACTGCGCGCAAGGTGGTCGGCGATGCGATGGGCCAGCGCGATGATGGTAAATGTCGGATTGACGAAGCCGGCGGACGGAAACACCGAACTGCCGGCGACATACAGGTTGCGCGTGCCATGCACGATGCAGTCGCGGTCGACCACGCCGCGCCTGGGGTCATCATGCATGCGCGTCGTCCCCATGTGGTGCTGGTCAGCTATCCGCGTGGCCGGGTCATGCGCATTGAATTCGATGCGGACCCGGCCCAGCGCCTGGCCGCCGAGCCGGTTCGCGATGAGGGCGAGGGAACGTTCCAGGTTCTGCGCCTCCAGTTCGGTCGTCCGGAACCGCACGCTGACCCGGCGTATGCCGTAGTCGTCGTTGCGGCTCGAAAGCGTGACCCGGTTGTCCAGGTCCGGCACCGCTTCGGGCAGCGCGAAAAAGGAAAACAGCGCTGCCTCGCCCTGCCCCGTGTTTTTCGCGAAGCCCGCGACGGCGCGTTCTACGAAATTGTTGTTGCCGCCGTCGCCCGAGCCGAGGTTCAGCCCGATGCCGAGCTTCAGCAATTGCTCGCGCAGCCTGGCGACCTGGCGTTCGCCACGATACAGGCGCTGACGTCGACCGTACTGCAGCGCGAGGCCCAGGTTCAGCAGGCGCTCCCGCCGCTTGATGTCGTCGTCGAGCGAAAGGCAGATCCTTCCCTTCGTGGCGCGGAGCCGGCCTTCTATGTCGCGGGCTGGGCTGTCGGCGAAGACGATCTGGCCCGCACCCCAGATCGGCGTATGCGACATGAAGTAGCGGCCCAACTGGTCGTGCCGGTTGCCCAGCCCGGCAGGGTGCGCGCTGGTCGAATTGAGCAGGATCCTGGCGTTTTCGATGCCGCCGGTGGCCAGCACGAAGAATCGGGCACTGATGGTGGAACGCTGCCTTGCCTTCTCGATCACCGCGAGCGCCCGGACGTTGCCGCCCGGTTCGCTGTCGAAGGCGATGGCATTGGCATGGAGGAACAGCGTGATGTTTTCCGCGCGCACCAGTTCGTCGCGAAACTCGGTGCCGAAGCGCATGGTGGGATCGCTGTGCTGAAACGGGACCAGCACCAGCCCCTCCGAGTGGGCGCCATCGCGGGTGAGCGCCCTGCGGTCGCGGCCGTCGGAAAAAAAGGATTGCAGTCCCAACAGCGTCGATGCCCGGTCGTAATAGGGCAGCAGTTCCTCGCGCCCGAAGGGCCAGGCGACGCTGGCCGGCAGCCAGTCCTTGCGTTCCAGGTCATAGGCATCGAGCGGGCGGCAGACGCCGCCCCAGCAAAAGCTGCTGCCGCCGAACAGCCGCGAGCGGGTGGTGGACAGGTAGTCCGGCGGCAGGCCGACGGTGTCGCCTTCGTAGCTTTTCTGCGAGTCCGCCTCGTAGTCGAAGCCGCCGGCCTCGACCAGGGCGATGCTGAGCGATTTCGGCAGGCTGCGCGCGACGGTGATGCCCGCCGGGCCGGAACCGACGACGCAGACATCGAAGGGCTGGTCCGGTCTGCCTCTGGTGGTGGCAGCGCTGGCGATCACGGTCGGTAGGGCACGGCTGGGGACCCGTCTAATTCGCCGGACTTGCGACCAGCCTCAGGCGCGTACCTCGCCATTGCCGAGCACGATCCACTTCAGCGAGGTGAGGCCTTCGAGGCCGACCGGACCGCGGGCGTGGAACTTGTCGGTGGAAATCCCGATCTCGGCGCCGAGGCCGAACTCGAAGCCGTCGGCGAAGCGCGTCGAGGCATTGACCATCACCGAGGCCGAATCCACTTCGCGCAGGAAGCGCATGGCGTTGGTGTAATTTTCGGTGACGATGGCTTCGGTGTGGGCCGACGAATACCTGTTGATGTGCGCGATCGCTTCGTCGATGCCGCCGACGATCTTCACCGAGATTATCGCGGCGAGGTATTCGGCGTACCAGTCCTCCTCCGTTGCGGCGATAGCCTGCGGCACCAGTTTGCGGGTTTCCTCGCAGCCGCGGATCTCGATGCCCTTTGCGGAGAGCATGGCGCAAAGAGTCGGCGCCAGCGACACGGCGGCGCCACGCGCGATCAGCAGCGATTCGGCGGTGTTGCAGGTGCCCAGGCGCTGGGTCTTGGAATTCTCCAGGATGGCCAGCGCCTTGGCTGCGTCGGCCGCGTCATCGACATAGACGTGGCAGTTGCCGTCGAGGTGCTTGATCACCGGCACCCGCGCCTCCTTCGACACGCGCTCGATCAGCCCCTTGCCGCCGCGCGGCACAATGACATCCACGTACTCGGGCATGGCGACGAGATGGCTCACCGCCTCGCGGTCGGTGGTTTCGATCACCTGCACCGCCGTCGCCGGCAGGCCGGCGGCGGCGAGTCCGTCGCGCACGCAGGCGGCGATCGCCTGGTTGCAGCGGATGGCTTCCTTGCCGCCGCGCAGGATCGCTGCATTGCCGGACTTGAGGCACAGTGCCGCGGCGTCGGCCGTGACGTTGGGTCGCGCTTCGTAAATGATGCCAACGACGCCCAGCGGCACGCGCATCCTGCCGATCTGGATGCCGGAGGGGCGGCGCTTCATGTCGCTGATCTCGCCGATCGGATCGGGCAGGGCGGCGACTTGTTCGAGGCCCAGCGCCATGGATTCGACGCCCTTGGTGGACAAGGTCAGGCGGTCGAGCATCGCCGCATCGAGGCCATTGGCTTTCGCTTCGGCGACGTCGGCGGCATTGGCCGCGAGCAGTTCGGCCGTGCCGGCGCGGATCGCCGCCGCCATCGTCAGCAGGGCGGTGTTCTTGGCGGCCGTCGAGGCGCGTGCCGTGGCGCGCGACGCTTCGCGGGCTTCCTTGCCAACTTGCTGCATGTAGTCCTTGATGTTCATTTGCGCAGTTCCGTCCGTATTTCCTCGGCTATTGCAGCGCGATTCCGCAACAGAAGATAGCGCCAGTGGCCGAACCGTCCATCCTGATTGACCGCCGAGATCCACCGTTCGGCAGCGTTTTGCTTCTCCTGTACGCGGTCATCGTGCCCCTTGGTTTCGACAATAACAAAACTTGGCTTGTCCTGTTGCAGTCGAACGATGAAATCCGGCAGGTAATCATGTCCCTGACCGGCGTGGAGGTAGGGATCGCAAAACAAAAGCCGGTGTTCTTCACGAAACTGTGGACGGAAGGGTGACTATCAATTGCATAGGCGGCAATTCGTTCCCACTGCGAATCCGGCACCACATAATTGATATGGCTCTTGGTAACCGAGAACGGCTCTTTGCGTGTGATGTACTCGACTTCCGAAGTCGAGCCAGGGCCACGATGACGTTCGACTCGAATTCCCTCGCGACTGCCCTCGGCGGGCTGTATGTTTCCGAACAGACGTTCCACCATCAGACCGTAGTAGGGAGCAAGAAATACATCTGCTTCCGTGGCCGGATGATAGGCGCGGACCTTTTCCGCCACGAATCGCTTCACCGCCGTGACGAACTGCGGGTACAACACCGAAGGTGCGTTTGAACCGATGTGATTTCAGTTTGAGCCGCATAGGTTTTCACCAGTTCCCGGGCAGTTTCTGCAATGCGAGTCTGAAGGCGATGCTCCGCCCGATAGGCCGCAAGCGATGCCGTGCTCAGTTTCCCCGGGCCATATATCGTGGGCCGTCCCTGGTTGGTGGGTAGTCCAGCCTTCATCTGGACTTCGGGTGGAATCTGCGTCGGATCGACAACCAGTTCGGGAATCCGATCCCAATCGAGGCTCAGTAGCGAACTGGGTTCGAATGTAGCCTTCGACGCGCGGAAAGCTGATTTCAAGATTCGCCCGTTCGGGCAACGCGCGAACGCGCCACGTCTTGGCTGGGGGACGCGGGACGCCGCCTTTGTTGGTCTTGAAAGGCACTACCTGGAAAGGTACGCCGAATATCTGAGCGACTTCTTCGCCCAGACGCTCTTCGGCTCCGGCACCTTCAGTTTCGTAACTCGCACGTCGCAGCCCTCGGCCCACCACCTGTTCGCAAAGTAATTGGGACATGAATGGTCGCAGGCCGACGATATGGGTCACGGTGTTGCAGTCCCAGCCTTCCGTGAGCATGCCTACGCTGACGATGGCGCGCACATTCCTTCCTGGCGGATGCAAGGGCTTGCCGAGCTTTTCCGCGAGGGCCGTAAAGCCTTCTGGGTAGATCGGGTTGCCCTGACGATCCTGCGCCCAATCCAGCCGGCCAACGGTGTCCAGCGTCAGACGCATCCAGCCACTTAGGTCAGATTTTGCCTCGCCGGAATCCGTTTCGGCAACAACCGTCGAATCTACCCGGATGGTATTGATCGTGTCGTCGCGATTGCGGAAATCCGGGAGCCCGGCAGAGGGTATGCCGGGCGGCGGACTATCCTCGGCCAACCATTCGTAGACCAGCTTTGCCAGCCGGGTGTTCTTGCAGACGACGATGAATACCGGCGGTCGCGGGTCTGTGCCGTTTTCGCGCCATTCCTTCGCTACCTGTTGCCACAAGCCGCCCAGCATGGCGATTGGCGTGAATGCGTAGCGCAGAATCGCTTCCGGCTTGGCGGCGCTCTTCTTGCCGCCGCGCTCGGAGGATTTCAATTGCGGCAGTATCCAGCGCCAAATGTTGAAGTAGCCGGGGATGGACTGTCCCGACATGTCGCGCACCGCGAACTGGGGAATCTTGGTCAGACCCGACTCGATGGCCTCGATCAGATCGAAGCTCGACACCACCCACGGGAATGGCCGATTGGCTTGCTGCCCGACCCGGCCGAGAAAGTAGGGCGTCGCCGAAAAGTCGACGCAGGCGTTGATCCCCACCTGTTTGTGGATGCGATCAAGCCCGTCGATCCAGACGGTTGCCTCGGCGTAGTACTCGTCCAGGCCTTCATCGTCGGCCTCCTCGTATTCGTCCGGCTCCTCCGAGCGAATACGATAGGCATGGTGCGCTTCGTCGTTCATCACCAGCACGTTCTGCTTTCGACCGGCCTTGAAACCCAGCACGCGGTCGAGCCATGCGGCGTCGGATTCGACGTACCGGGTGCTGCCCACCTGAGCCTTCACCAGGCCACCGCTGTCGTCTATTTCCTCCTTGATCACTTCCAGCAGTCCCGCAGCCACCTGTCGTTGGTAGTCGGCCAGCGAGAGGTAACGTGTGCCTCGCGCCGTCGTGCTCTTCTCACCGATACGGATGGTTTCCAGCACATTCACTTCCCGGCCGGTACGTACCACGCGGGCGGCCGTCTTGCCGACACGGTTTGCATCCTGAAGTCCGAATACATGCCAGTTCATGACCAGCAGCCGTCCCTGCGACAGCGGCCCCATTAGGTGCGGCGGCACCAGGTCGCGGCTGCGGTACAGGCTGGCCTCGCCCCGCGCCGGGTCCAGTTCGGCTAGTCGATTGCGGATGGTCACATTGGGGCAGACCACGATCACGGTGTCCGAGTAGCGGCGGTCCCCGCGCGTGTTTTGCTTGTTGAGGATGCTCCACGCCGCCAGCATTCCCATTACCGTGGTCTTGCCGCTGCCGGTGGCCATCTTGCAGGCCATGCGTTGAAAGGCGCGCAAGCCCTCGCTGTTTTGTTTTTCCGAAAGCTCATCGAGCGGGACTGTGATTCCTGCAGGAAATCGGTCCGTGCCTCGGTGAGAAATATCACCGTTGCCGCCGCTTCGATCTGGGCGAAGAACAAGCGTTTCTCTCGGCCTTCACGTTCCCAGTAAGCCAGCAGTTCCAGGGTGATTTTCGAAGCGCCGGGGCAGCCCGCCGAGCGCCACTCCTTGAGCCGGCCACGGATGCGCGAGACCAGCAATAACTCGATCTCGTAGCCGACCTCCTCCTCCATGCCTTCGCGTGAAACTTCGTAGCTGGGCGGCCGGTAGAAATAGACGGGCTTGCGTCTCCCCTCGACGATGCGCGGGGGAGTGCCTTCCTCGATATGCCAGTAATTCAGTGGTTCGAGGAAGGGCGAGTTGAGGATCGGGTTTTCGACCTGGAAATCGAACACGGTCAGGCTCCGAAAGCCTGCTTGATCTGGTTGAGCCGCTCGACGATTTCGGGATGAACTTCGTCGGCGTGGAACTCGGCGGCAATCTCATTGAACTCACGTTTTGGAACGTTCAAGCCTGCCGCTTGCAAGAGCGCCGGGATGAGTGTTTTGCTGACTGGCTCGTTGCGGAAATATGCCTCCACCAAGGGAACCGGAGTCATGGGATTCTCCAGAAACTCCTTCTGCAGGGTCTTTTCGAGTTCGCCACTGATTCCCAGATCACCGAGCATTTGGTTCGCCAGCAAGTCGCCTCCCAAACGCTTGGCGACGAAGCGCTGCAGAGGTGCCGGATGGATCAAATAACTTTCGATCTCGTAGCGCCGCCAGCGTATCCGCTGCATCTTCTCCGCCGTGCCGGTGATCGAGTCGTCTGCCTTGTTCTTGGCGTCTCCGTCCAACAGTTCCAACGCGGCAAGGTCGGCGCGAATGAGCTTCAGCATCTCCCAATGCTTCTGTGGGGAAAACTCACCCAAACCTTCCGGTAGTGGTGCCTTGGACGATTTGGTCAATACATCTCGCGAAAGCAGCTTTAGCGCGGCCTCATCGTCCAACACACGAGCAAATGCCTCAAGAATATCGATGTCGGTGAAATCTTCCGTGTAAAGGACGCCTCGCGCGCCATCGGCTTCCAGGATGTCGGCGTGAGTCAAGGCGCCGAAGGAAATCGCCAGCTGCGCCTTCTCAAGTTCGCTCGAGACCAGGCGCGGGGTTCCGTACATGAGGTACAACTCGCGAGCCTCGACGTTGTTGACGATCATTTCAGAGTGGGTGGCGACAAACAATTGCGCTTGGCGGTTGGCTGCCACCGAACGTAGTTCCCCGTAAATCGTGCGTTGCAGGATCAGATGCAAGTGGGCATCAGGTTCGTCGATTAGAAGCGCCATGCTTCCGCCGCAGCATCACGGTGCTGAGTCAGCAGCAGTGTCAGTAGCAGAAGCACTTGAAGAAAGCCGCTGCCTGCGCTTGCGATGTCAAACCTCGGAGCATTGGCAACCCCGCGATGACAGTACTCGCAAATCAGCACAGCACCTGACTGTGGCGGCAGTAATTCGTAGTCGAACAGGCGTCCAATGGTTTCGTTGAGCGCGCGCCATGCTTGGTCATCCTTGTGCGCGATTACCAGCAGGTTGCGCAGGACTTCCCCAGGGCGACCCTGCGCCAGAAGATCGTCAATCGCTTCGGCATCCGCCAGCCGTCGCTCTTCGCGCGATAGACCTGACATTGCGGGAATGAATGTCGTGTGGAATCGAAGTTTGGGATCCTGAAGCACAAGCGCATTGAGCGCTGCGTCGTTTCTCGGTCTGACTTGCATCAGGCCGTCCGCCTGGAAGCGGAATTCCAGGGTAACTGGCGGCAATCCGTCGACCTGGACGCCGACCTCGAAGGGAGCGTTTCGCTGGCGGTTCTGCCAGAGCATCTCGAACGATCGAACGGCAACGGCCGAAAACGCCAGGCGCTCAAGGTCTGCCCATTGATAGCCGTTGCGGCGGGGGTTGAAGTCGCCAATTTCCCGCCATTTGCGAAATCCAAGTTCCCACGCCGCAATAGCCTGCAGCAATGTCGTCTTGCCTGTGTTGTTAGGTCCCGCCAGCACGACATGGCCGGGAATCGGAAACGTCGTATCGGTGAAGCGTTTGAACCCCTTTAGCGTGACCAGCCGAATCATTTCCCCTCCTCCAGCTTCTTCACCACCATCAACTCGTTGCCCCGGTCGTCGATGACCTTGACGGCGATCTGCTTGTGGTGCCCGGCGGCGAACGGCGTCGAGGTGTCGCCGGCCAGGTGCGCCCAGACCGACTCGTCGAAGTCGGCCTTCAGCGCCCGCTTCAGGTTGTCCCAGGCCTGTGTGCGGGGGAAGAAGGCCTGGCAGACGCGGAACACCATACCGTTGTAGTCGGTATCGAGGAACCAGGCCGGTACGTCGAGGCCGGCGCGGGTGTCGATCTCCATGGTGACCGGATCGAACACGTCGAGGCCATTCAGTTTCACCTCGTAATAGGGTTGGCCGGGAATACCGCCCTCGGGGAGGGGCACTTCGCCTACCCGCACATCGGGCTGGCCGCAGACGGAGAAGATCTGCGACGAGCGCATGTTCTTCAGCAGGTCGCCCATCAGGATGTCCGGCGTCGCCTGCACATAGGTGGCGGGCAGGCCGATCTTGCCGGCATCCTCGACGAACTGGCGCGCCTTGGGTTCGATGGCGAAACCGATCACGTAGAGGTGGGCGAACTGCTTCGCCGTGGCTTCCTGCCAGGCTTCGAGCACCGCCACCTCGCCGATGGGGCCGTGCTCGGGGCCGAACAGCAGCGCGACCGGCTCGCCCTGTTGCAGCGGCAGACCGCCGTTGGCCGCGTCCGCGTCTTCCAGCACGGCGGCGATGCCGCCCGGCCGCACCATGGCTTCCGCCGAGAGCCACAGGGTCTTGGCCGGGCGGCGGATGCCGGAAAGCTGCACGCTCTTGCCGCCGGCCAGATGCAGCACCGGCGAAGCGCGCAGCACCTCGATCATGCGGTCGAGAAAATCGTTGCCGTCGGCCGCGCGGTCCGAAAAGTCGGCGCTGGCGGGACGGCGATCCGCGCCGTCCGCGGCGTTGCCGTCGAAGTTGCTCGCCGTCGGGATCGTCGCCTCGACCACGAAAGGGCCGCAGACACGGGTGATGCCGGCGATGGCTTCGGGCCGGTCCACCAGCACTTCGTATTTCGGCGGCTCGTTGTTGGCGATGGAACCCAAGGTGATGTGCGGCACGATGCCGCCGACATGCTCGCCCTTGCGGTTCTTCTTCTCCTTATAGACGAAGCCGCCGGCCGGGCCGCGCGACGGTTCGCGCAGTTCGTGGTAGGCGAAGGTGGCGGTCAGCAGCCGCTGCCGCGCCAGCGCCAGGGGCACGCGCGAAGTGTCGATGGTGATCCAGCGCCGGCCCCATTGTTCGGCGACGACAGCGGTGGTGCCGGAACCGCAGGTCGGGTCGAGCACGAGGTCGCCGGGGTCGGTGGTCATGAGCAGGCAGCGCTCGATGACTTTTGGATTGGTCTGGACGACGTACAAACGATCTTCGTTAAAGCTCCCCGTAATCGTGTCCGTCCATAAGTTATGAGTTACCGTGATTGGTAAGTCATCGACAAAGCTTCGGAACTGAACTGAGTTGGTAGTAGCTTGAACTCGATGCTGACGAGCAGCCTCCTCCAATCCTTCTACAGATGTCTTCCAGTGTGCGTTTGCCGGAGGGAAGTAGGTCTTTCCTTGGAACACGAAGGGAGTTGGCTTGGACGAAGCCCCTGGGGAAACAAGAGACACCAATCGGTACCTTCTCCACCCATCAGGTAGAGGCGAGCCTTCCGTTTCGTCTCTTGTTAGAGGCCGATAGGTCGTTCCATCAGGCGACAGTGCTAAGCGGTACAGCCCAAGCGAGTCAAGCTCCTGCTTGTCCTTGTATAAGGCGTTGAACTTAACCTTTTCTTTGTCCTTCGCGTACCAACATATGTAGTCCGCAACGACAGGGAGAAGGTTGCTGGTTGCATACGGAGCCTTCTGCACAGTAATAACACAGACGCAGTTCTCTGCCCCAAACACCTCATCCATCACCTCCCGCACATGGTGCAGGTTCTCGTCCGAAATCTGCACGAACACGGAGCCGGAATCGGTCAGCAGTTCTCGCGCCAGCAGCAGGCGGTCGCGCAGATAGGTGAGGTAGGAATGCAGGCCCAGTTCCCAGGTGTCGCGGTAGGCCTTGACCATTTCAGGTTCGCGGCTCATGTCCTCGTCGGCGTTCGGACTCACGTCGCGCTTCCTGACGAAGGGCTGGAAGTTGGAGCCGAATTTCACTCCGTAGGGCGGGTCGATGTAGATCGTCTGTACCTGTCCGCCCATGTTCTCGTAATGCAGCAGCGAGTTCATCACCACCAGGCTGTCGCCGAGGATCATGCGGTTCTGCCAGCCGTTGGGGTGCTCGTAGGCTTTCAGCAACTGCTCGGGCAGCGAGCGTTCCGGGTGGCCGTAGAAGTCGCTGATCCAGTCGTTCTGCCGCGAGAGTTTGTGCTGCGAGACGGAATCGAGGATGGCCTGGGTGGATAGCCGCTCGTGGATGAACAGGGGCAGGGTCGGCACGTCGAAGGACAGTCGCTCGGCCTTGCCGGCCCAGTTGAGGAAGGGCCGCGACAGCGCCTTGAGCGCCGCAAGACCCTCGCGCCCGGCGCGCAGGGGTTCGGTCTGCAACTGCGCCAGCTTGCCGGTGGCTTCTTGTAGCAAGGTGGCCAGCTCGTCGGACTTCTTGCCGGGCTTGGCGCCATCCAGTTGTTGGCGGATTTCCGCCAGCGCGGATTGCATGGCAGCGAGCGCCGCCTCGATCTCGGCGATGCGGGCCTCGCCCTGTTCCCGTGAGGGGTTGCCGGCATCCCATTGCAGCTCCGGAGCAAGCGACGAGTCATAGCGCCACGTCGCCGTCGGCTTCTTCTTCTTGAAGCGAGTCTGCGCGCCGGCCTCGGGACGGATCAGCGCCTTGGCTTCCGGGTGCTGGTACGAAGCGGTGCTTGCCTGGCTGCTGGTTTTCTTTTTGCGCGGGGGCATGAAGTCGCCTAATCGTTCAAGCAAAGTCTATCGGGTGGAAAAGCGGCCGCTGCTGCGGGATGATTCTCCTTGGGTCAGGCGCAGCGCCAGTTGAAGAAATTCATCCCAGATATCGCCGTTGCCAAGCCCCTTAATCATGCGGTCTATCTTCGCCGCACGCAAGAGTAACGCATGCGCCCCCCGCGCTCGCGCTTCAGCGGCCAGAGCCCAAAGCACCAGCAGTTTGGGAGCATCTTCGCCTTTCAATCCTTCCAGCGTGCGCGCCGCGCGGATAGTGTCACGAGATTTCACCGCGTCGAGCAGGTCGAACACGTCATAGCGGGCGACGTTCATTACCGCAGCCTCGATTTGCTTCAATGAAATCTCGCCAGGAGGGTAGATCAGGCCGAGCTTCTGGATTTCCTGGTAAGCGGCGAGCAGGTTGCCCTCGACGTGCAGCGCAATGAACTCGAGCGCGGCGCGCGGCGCGCTCTGTTTCTCACGCGCCATGCGCTCGGCGATCCACTGCGGCAGGCGAGCCAAGGGCGGGGCGTTACATTCGATACCGATCCCCGCATCCATCAAGGTAGTGACCCAGGCCGACTTCCTCGCCTGCTTGTCGAGTTCGGGCAGGGTGATCAGGGTGACGATGCCGGGGCCGAGGGTGCCGATGTAGCGCTGCAGCGCCTCGCTGCCCTCGCGCCCGGGCTTGCCGGAGGGAATGCGCAGGTCGACCAGCTTGGAGCCGCCGAACAGCGACATGTTGCCTGCGGCGAGGAACAGGTCGTCCCACTTGAAGCCGGTGCCGACGACGATCACTTCGCGTTCCTCGAAGCCCTGTTTGCGCGCGGCGGCGCGGATCGCGTCGCCGGCCTCGATCACCAGCAGCGGCTCGTCACCGTGCAGGAGATACAAGGGCGCCAGCGGCTTGTCGAGATGCGCCGCGAGCTGTTCGGGCCGCAGCAGCATGGCCGTCTAGTCCTGTTTTACCGGCTGCAGTTTCGCTGCGGCCAGCCGCCGCATCAGCTGCTGCACCAGGTCGTTCTGCATGTCGCGCAGGAGCAGGGCTTCTTCAGACTCCTTGGACAGCACCAGGTCGTCGCTGAAGGTGATTTCGCGGCGCAGCGTGATGGTGCTGGCGGGCAGGTATTCGGTCGGGCCGGCCACCGGCGCATCGCTGTACTTGACCGGCGGTGCCGCCGGGGTCGTGACATTGCCGTGCACCTTGAAGCTGAAGTGGCGCACCAGTTGGTATTCACGGGCGCGTCCGGCGGCAGTGAGCGAAAGGATGACTTTTTCGCTGCTGTCGCCGAGCACGGCAAGCACCGCTTCCGCCTCGCGTGGGTCGGACACGACGCGCGTGCCCGGGGAAGATGCTTCGATGGTGCGCTTGAGCTGGGCGTAGAACTCGGAGGTTTGCGCCAGCGACAGGGCGATGGAGGCAAACGGCAGCTTGTAGCCGGGCAGCTCCGCGCTGCCGCGCAGCTTGAAGCCGCAGGCGGCAAGCAGGCCCGCAAGCATCAGGATCAGGACGAGTTTGGCGGCGCGCATTTCAGCTCCCCGGACGGCTAGACAACTATGTTAACCAGACGGCCGGGCACGACGACGACTTTCTTCGCCGGCTTGCCCTCCATGAACTTCTGTGCAGCCTCCGCGGCCAGTGCGATGGCCTCGATCGCCGTGCGGTCAGCGCCGACTTTCACGCGGATGCTGCCGCGATGCTTGCCATTGACCTGCAGTACGAGTTCTTCCTCGTCCTGCACCAGCGCCGCTTCGACCGGCTCGGGCCAGGGCGCGGCGAGGATGTCGGTGCCGTAGCCGAGTTCGATCCAGAGCGCGTGGCAGATATGCGGCGCGATCGGAGACAGGATTCGCAGCAGGATGCCGAAGCCTTCCGCCAGCACCGGCGCATGGGCGTCGTCCGCACTTGACTCTTTGTGCGCCTTCTCCAGCGCATTGAGCATTTTCATCGCCGCCGAGGCGACGGTGTTGAACTGCAGTTTGCCGAGGTCGTAATTCGCCTGCTTGAGCAGCAGGTGGATTTCCCGGCGCAGGGCGGCGGGGCCGGCGGCGAGCGTGACCGGCAAGGCGCGGCCCGCGATCGCCTGACTGGCGTGGCCGAAGGCCCAAACTCGTTTGAGGAAGCGGTAGGCACCTTCGACGCCTGAATCCGACCATTCCAGGGTCTGCTCCGGCGGCGAGGCGAACATCATGAAGAAGCGCGCGGTGTCGGCGCCGTAACTCGTCGATCAGCGATTGCGGATCGACGCCGTTGCGCTTGGATTTCGACATGGTGCCGACGCCGCCGTAATCCACCGGCTGGCCGTCGGCCTTGCTGGTAGCGCCGGTGACATGGCCGCCCTCGTCGCGCCTGAGCTCGACTTCCTCCGGAGCGAAATATTCGATGCCGCCCTTGTCGGTGCGCCGGCTGAAGATGTGGTTCAACACCATGCCCTGCGTCAGCAGGTTGGCGAAGGGCTCGTCGTAGCTGACCAGGCCGAGGTCGCGCATCACCTTGGTCCAGAAGCGCGAGTAGAGCAGGTGCAGGATCGCGTGCTCGATGCCGCCGATGTACTGGTCGGCAGGCATCCAGTGGTTGCTGCCGGCATCGACCATCGCGGTGTTCGCCGCGCGTGTGGTCGGATCGACGCAGTAGCGCGCGTAGTACCAGGACGAGTCGACGAAGGTATCCATGGTGTCGGTTTCGCGCTTGGCCGGCTTGCCGCACTTGGGGCAGGCGCAATCGACGAAATCGGCACGCTTCGCCAGCGGATTGCCGGAGCCATCGGGTACGCAGTCCTCGGGCAGCTTTACTGGCAACTGGTCGTCGGGCACCGGCACGGTGCCGCAGGCCTCGCAATGGATCAGCGGGATCGGGCAGCCCCAGTAGCGCTGGCGTGAGACGCCCCAATCGCGCAGGCGGTATTGCACCTGGATATCGCCGAGGTCCCTGGCCTTGAGGTCGGCGGCGATCGCGGCGACGGCGGCTTCGAGGCCGAGGCCGTCGTACTTGCCGGAATTGACGCACTTGCCACGCTGCTTGTCGGCATACCATTCCTGCCAGCCGTCGAGCGAGAAGGTCTCGCCTTCGACGGCGATCACCTGTTTGATCGCCAGGCCATATTTCTTGGCGAATTCGAAATCGCGTTCGTCATGCGCCGGCACCGCCATCACGGCGCCTTCGCCGTAGCTCATCAGCACGTAGTTGCCGACCCAGACCTCGACCTTCTCGCCGGTCAGCGGATGGTCGACGAAGATGCCGGTCGGCATGCCCTTCTTTTCCATGGTCGCCATGTCGGCTTCCATGACCGAGCCGTGCTTGCATTCGTCGATGAAGGCGGCCAGCGCAGGATTGCTCTTCGCGGCATGGGTCGCCAGCGGATGCTCGGCGGCGACGGCGCAGAAGGTGACGCCCATGATGGTGTCGGCGCGGGTGGTGAACACCCACAGCTTTTCCTGCTTGCCATCCAGCTCGTAGGGGAAGGCGAAGCGCACGCCGGTGCTCTTGCCGATCCAGTTGGCCTGCATGGTCTTGACCCGCTCCGGCCAGCCCGGCAGCGTGTCGAGCGCCGAGAGCAACTCATCGGCGTATTTGGTGATCGCGAGGTAGTAGCCGGGAATCTCGCGCCTCTCGACCACCGCGCCGGTGCGCCAGCCGCGGCCTTCGATCACCTGTTCGTTGGCGAGCACGGTCTGGTCCACCGGGTCCCAGTTCACGACCTGGGTCTTCTTGTAGGCGACGCCCTTTTCCAGCATGCGCAGGAACAGCCACTGGTTCCACTTGTAATACTCGGGTGCGCAGGTCGCCAGTTCGCGTTCCCAGTCGAGGGCGAAGCCCAGCGACTGGAGCTGCTTCTTCATGTAGGCGATGTTGTCCCAGGTCCACTTCGCCGGCGGCACCTTGTTCTGCATCGCGGCGTTCTCGGCGGGCAGGCCGAAAGCGTCCCAGCCCATGGGCTGCAGGACGTTGTAGCCCTTCATGCGGTGGTAGCGGGAGAGCACATCGCCGATGGTATAGTTCCGCACGTGTCCCATGTGCAGCTTGCCCGACGGGTAGGGGAACATCGACAGGCAGTAGTACTTCGGCCGCGCGTTTGGCACATCCGCGACGGCGCGGAAGGCCTGCGTTGTGTTCCACCAGGCCTGTGCGGCCTGCTCGATTTCCGTCGGAAGGTATTTTTCCTGCATGGCCGGGGCTTCTGCTGTGAGTGCTGGCAAAGCGCGGAATTATACCCGCCGAGTCTGTTTGAAAGGATTTGCATGCGTCGCTCGAACCGGCTGTTCACCGGGGTTTTCGCCCTTCTCGCCTT
Source organism: Sulfuritalea sp. (assembly GCA_016716965.1). Taxonomy (GTDB): domain Bacteria; phylum Pseudomonadota; class Gammaproteobacteria; order Burkholderiales; family Rhodocyclaceae; genus Sulfuritalea. The sequence continues at coordinate 197,537 of JADJUP010000056.1, forward strand.
CCTGTCCATGGCGGCTCAGGCCGCAGCCCCCGCCATCGTCGAAGTCGTGCAGGCGCCTGCCTGGCTGGATCGCGGCGGATTGACGCAACCGCTGGCGGCCGGCATGGAACTGAAAAGCGGCGACGTGGTGCGCACCGGGCCCGGCGCGCGCGCCTACCTGATGCTGGCCGAAGGCAGCCGGGTCAAGCTCGGCGAGTCGGCGCGCTTCAGCCTGCACACGCGCAGCCTGCAACCGGAAAAATCCTTTCGCGGCGCGCTCGACGTCCTCGCCGGGGCGTTCCGTTTCACCACGGGGAAGCTGAAGAAGGCCTTGGCGCGCGACGTGGCGATCCGCGTTGGTACTGCCACGATCGGCATTCGCGGCACCGACGTCTGGGGCAAGACCGACAAGGACGGTGACCTGGTGGCCCTGCTCGAAGGGAGTATCGAAATTACCCGCGCCGGCCAAGCGACCGGGATGACCGAGCCGCTGACCTATTTCGACGCTCCCACCGGACAGCAAGCAGCGGTCAAGCCGCTCGATCCCGAGGTGTTCAAGAAGCTGGCGCGGCAGACCGAAATTCTCGCCGGTGACGGAGCTGCCGGCGTGCGCGGGAAGTGGCGCATCCTTGCCGGCAGTGCCGACAGCGAGGCGGGTGCGCTGGCGATCTACGACCAGGCGCGCGAGGCGGGCTTTGCAGCGCGCATACGTCCGCAGGCGGTGGACGGCGGTGGTTGGACCTACGATGTGGTGCTGGGCGGCTATGCCAGCGCTACGGAAGCCGAGGTCGCCGCCGCCCGATTGAAGGCGGCGACGGAACTCACGCCGCGCGTGGCGAACTAGCCGGGAAGTTGCTGCCGCTGGTTCCTTGCGGAGCCGAGCAGGCGCCAGCCCCGTGCGGTCAGCGCCGACCCTTCATGCATCACTTGCATCGAGACAGCCCAGAGGCGGGATTGGGCGCGCGCCCATGGCCGCCAGCCGAACGAGGCGGCGTCTTGCCGCAGGGATTCCGCGGCGACCAGTTCCATCAGGCGATCCACCGCCAGCTTGAAGTAGGTCGAGGAACCGGGCGCTGCCTGACGTGCGGCCCAGCGCTCGGCGTCGTGCCACAGGGCAGCAGCACGCGTGTCGCTGATGCCGGCCTTCTTGGCCAGCCAGGGCAGCAGTTTGGGTGTCTTGGGGGCGGTTCTCATGGTGGTTCTCCTGTTGTTCGGGCCACCCCGGCCTTGTGAGCCAGGAAGGCCTTCAAGCACGCAATGTGGTGCATTGCAGCATGACGGATTCTACAGTGAACATATGGGCGAACTGCTCTAAAGCAACAAAAGATTGTGCAATGCAAAATGAACATTGTTTGCTCCTTGTTCCGGTCCCGGGGCACATTGTTAGTGCTTACTCCGGAAGATCGTGCGAGCAGTCCGGTCGATATAATCGCGCTTCCACCCGTCGGCCCAGCCCATGAATCCCCTGCTTGCACACCTCAACGCGCCGCAGCTGGCGGCCGTCACCCTGCCGCCGGTCCATGCCCTGATCCTCGCCGGCGCCGGATCGGGCAAGACGCGGGTGCTGACCACGCGCATCGCCTGGCTGATTTCGACCGGCCAGGTGTCGCCGCCCGGCATCCTCGCCGTGACCTTCACCAACAAGGCGGCCAAGGAAATGCAGACGCGGCTGGCGGGCATGCTGCCGATCAACGTCCGCGGCATGTGGATAGGCACCTTCCACGGCCTGTGCAACCGCCTGCTGCGCGCCCACCATCGTGACGCCGGCCTGCCGCAGCTGTTCCAGATCCTCGATTCCGCCGACCAGCAGTCCGCCGTCAAGCGCCTGCTGAAGTCGCTCAATGTCGATGACGAGAAGTTTCCGCCACGCGAACTGTGCCACTTCATCAACGCGCAGAAGGAGCAGGGCCTGCGTCCCGCCGCAGTGGAAGCCTGGGATGACTGGGCGCGAAAGCGCGTCGGGCTCTACGAGGCCTACGAGGCGCAGTGCCAGCGGGAGGGCGTGGTGGATTTCGCCGAGCTGCTGCTGCGCTCCTACGAACTGCTGGAGCGCAACGAGCCGCTGTGCCGGCATTACCAGGAGCGCTTCCGCCACATTCTTGTGGACGAATTTCAGGACACCAACAAGCTGCAATACAAGTGGTTGAAGCTGCTCGCCGGTGGCGGCGCCAATCTTTTCTGCGTGGGCGACGACGACCAGTCGATCTACGCCTTCCGTGGCGCCGATGTCGGCAACATGGCCGACTTCGAGCGCGAGTTCAAGGTGACGAACCTGATCCGGCTCGAACAGAACTACCGCTCGCACGGCAACATCCTCGACGCGGCCAACGCCATCATCAAGAACAATCCCTCGCGCTTAGGCAAGAACCTGTGGACCGAGGCCGGCAGCGGCGAGCCGATCCGCGTCCATGAAGCCTATGGCGAGGGCGACGAGGCGCGCTGGATCGTCGAGGAGGTCAAGGCCCTGCAGCGCGACGGCCACACCCGCGCCGAGATCGCGCTGCTCTATCGCAGCAACGCGCAGTCGCGGGCGCTGGAACATGCGCTGTTCAACGCGGGCCTGCCCTACCGCGTGTATGGCGGCCTGCGCTTTTTCGAGCGCGCCGAGATCAAGCATGCGCTGGCCTACCTGCGCCTGATCGCCAACACCGACGACGACACGGCCTTCGCCCGCGTCGTCAATTTCCCCACGCGCGGCATCGGCGCGCGCAGCCTGGAAACCCTGCAGGATGCGGCCAAGGCGGCCAACAGCAGCCTGCACGCGGCGATTCCGCAGGTCGGTGGCGCCGGCGGTGCCAAGCTCGCCGCCTTCGCGCAACTGATCGTCACGCTGCGCGATGCCGCCCACCTGCCGCTGCCGGAACTGGTCGACCACGTGCTCGAACTGTCCGGCCTGCGCGCCCATTACCGGAACGAGAAGGAAGGCCAGGAGCGGCTGGACAACCTCGACGAACTGATCAACGCCGCCGCGAGCTTCGTCGCCGAGGAAGGCACGCCCGACCCGGATGGCGAGATCACCGGCCAGTACGGCAACGACCTGTCGTCGTTCCTCGCCCATGCCTCGCTCGAAGCCGGCGAACACCAGGCCGGCGAGGGCGACGACGCGCTGCAACTGATGACCGTGCATTCGGCCAAGGGCCTGGAGTTCAACGTGGTGTTCATCGGCGGCCTGGAGGACGGCCTGTTTCCGCATGAGAACTCCATGAATGAAGACAAAGGCCTGGAGGAGGAAAGGCGCCTCATGTACGTCGCCGTCACCCGCGCGCGCCAGCGGCTTTACCTGAGCTTCGCCCAGACCCGCATGCTGCACGGCCAGACCCGCTACAACCTGCCCTCGCGTTTCCTCGATGAAGTGCCGGAAGAACTGGTGAAATGGTTGACGCCGCGCGCCGGCAAGGGCGGCTTCGCCATGCAGGATTCGGCCAGCGGTTCGTATGGATCAGCGGGCGCGTCATCCTACGGAGCCACTCCGCGCCGCAGCGAATCCTCCGGCGGCAGCGGCTTCCGCATCGGCCAGAGCGTGATGCATGCAAAATTCGGCCTCGGCGTCATCATCAACGCCGAAGGCAGCGGCAGCGATGCCCGCGTGCAGGTTAACTTCGGCAACGCCGGCATGAAGTGGCTGGCCCTGTCGATTGCCAAACTGGAGGCAGCATGAAATCCATTGAAGCCAACGGCATCACCATCAATTACAAAATCGAAGGCAGCGGTCCCTGGGTCACGCTCTCGCATTCGCTGACCTGCGACCTGACCATGTGGGACGCGCTCGCCGTGGCGCTGGCGCCGACTTTCACGGTGCTGCGCTACGACACGCGCGGCCACGGCGGAACCAGCGCCCCGGAAGGCGCCTACAGCTTCGACCAGCTCACGGCCGACCTCACCGGATTGCTCGATACGCTGGAGATAGCGCGCACGCATTTCGTCGGCCTCTCGATGGGCGGCATGATCGGCCAGCTCTTCGCGCTCGCGGCGCCACAGCGCCTGGAGCGGCTGGTGATCGCCAACTCCACCAGCCGCATCCCGCCCGAGGCCGGCCCGCTGTGGGACGAGCGCATCGCCATCGTGCGCGCCCAGGGCTGCGCCGGCGTGGTCGAGGGCACGCTGGGGCGCTGGTTTACTCCCGGCTTTCGCAGCGCGCAGCCGCTCGAGGCGGCACGCATTGCCAAACTCATCGCCGATACGCCGGCGGCCGGTTACATCGGCTGCGCCGGCGCAATTCGCGCGCTCGACATCACGGCCAGGATAGGCGCGATCCGCGCGCCGACCCTGGTCATCGCCGGCGCCGACGATCCCGGCACGCCGCCGGCGATGTCGGAAGTCATCGCCTCGACGATCCCCGGCGCGAGGCTCGAAATCATTCCGTCCGCATCGCACCTTTCGTGCATAGAGCAGCCGGAATCCTTCAACCGCTTGGTTGCGTCATTTCTGAAAGGCTGAACATGGATCTCGGAATCAGGGGCAAGTCCGCGCTGGTCTGCGCATCGAGCAAGGGCCTCGGCCGCGGCTGCGCCTTCGCCCTGGCGCGCGAAGGCGCCAACGTCACGCTGGTGGCACGCGGCGCCGAAGCACTGGAAAAGACCGCGGCGGAAATCCGCGCCGCCACCGGCGTCACCGTCACCACGGTGGCCGCCGACATCGTCAGCGCCGCCGGCCGCGCCGCTGCACTGGCCGCCTGCCCGCAACCGGACATCCTGGTCAACAATGCCGGCGGCCCGCCGCCCGGCGACTTCCGCAACTGGTCGCGCGACGACTGGCTCGCCGCGCTCGATGCCAACATGCTGGCCCCGATCGAAATGATCAAGGCCACGGTGGATCACATGATCGCCAGGAAATTCGGCCGCATCGTGAACATCACCTCCGGCGCCGTGAAGATGCCGATCGACGTGCTGGGGTTGTCCAACGGCGCCCGCTCGGGGCTCACCGGATTCATCGCCGGACTGTCGCGCAAGACCGTGGCGCACAACGTGACGATCAACAACCTGTTGCCCGGTTTTTTCGACACCGACCGCATCGCCACGGTGATCGGCGGCCAGGCCAAGGCGCGCGGCGTGCCGTACGAACAGGTGCTGGCCGAGCGCGTGGCGACGATTCCGGCCGGCCGCATCGGCAATCCCGAGGAATTCGGCGCGGCCTGCGCCTGGCTGTGTTCCACGCAGGCCGGCTTCATCACCGGGCAGAACTGGCTGCTCGACGGCGGCGCCTATCCCGGCACATTCTGATCACCCACTGACCACTGCCTTCCCCTTTCCTGTTTTACTGGAGTTGAAAATGCCTGCCCTGCTGCCCGACGTGGATCCCGACGGGCTCCTCGAATATTCCGTGGTCTACACCGACCGCGCCCTGAACCACATGTCGAAGGCCTTCCAGGGCGTGATGCGGGATGTCTCCGCCACCCTCAAACGGGCCTATGGCGCGGACGCCGTGGCGGTGGTGCCCGGCGGCGGCACCTATGCCATGGAAGCCGTGGCGCGCCAGTTCGCCGGCGGCGCCAACTGCCTGGTGCTGCGCAACGGCTGGTTCAGCTTCCGCTGGTCGCAGATCCTCGACATGGGCGGATTCGCCGCGGCGACGACGGTGCTCAAGGCGCAACGGCAGGGCGAGGGGGCGCAGGCGCCGTTCGCGCCCGCGCCGGTCGCCGAGGTGGTGGCGACGATCCGCGCCCAGCGTCCGGCCGTGGTGTTCGCGCCGCACGTGGAAACCGCTTCCGGCATGCTGCTGCCGGACGATTACCTGAGCGCCGTCGCCGCCGCAGTGCGCGAGGTCGGCGGCCTCTTCGTGCTCGACTGCATCGCTTCCGGCGCGCTCTGGGTGGACATGCGCGCGATCGGCGTCGATGTGCTCATCAGCGCGCCGCAGAAGGGCTGGAGCGGTCCTTCCTGTGCCGGGCTGGTCGGCCTCGGCGAACGCGCCATCGCGCGCATGGCTGAAACGACCAGCAGCAGTTTCGCCTGCGACCTGAAGAAGTGGCGCCAGATCATGGAAACCTACGAGACCGGCGGCCACGCCTACCACGCCACCATGCCCACCGATGCCCTGCGCCGCGTGCGCGACGCGATGCGCGCCACCGAAAGCTTCGGCCTGGAACTGGCGCGCACCCGACAACTGGAACTGGGCGCCCGCGTGCGCGCCATGCTCGTCGGCCGCGGCTATTCCAGCGTTGCCGCGGCCGGGTTCGAAGCACCCGGCGTGGTGGTCAGCTACACCACCGACCCGGGCATACAGTCGGCGCAGAAGTTCGTCGCGCTGGGGCTGCAGGCCGCCGCCGGGGTGCCGCTGCAGTGCGACGAAGGGGCCGAATTCAGGAGCTTCCGCGTCGGCCTGTTCGGCCTCGACAAGCTGGGCAATGTCGAACGCACGGTGGCTTCTCTGGAAGACGTGGTCAATCGCCTGAACTGACACCGCCGGCCGTCACGAAAAGTCGGCGCCGGCGGCACGGCGCGCTGCCCGCGCCGCGCGTTATCCGCTATCCTTTCGGGCATGCAAGTCGTGCTCATCAGCGGCCTTTCCGGGTCCGGCAAGTCCATCGCGCTCAACGTGCTGGAGGACGCCGGCTACTACTGCGTCGACAACCTCCCCGCGCCGCTGCTGTCCGACCTGGTTTCCCACTTGCGGCTGGAAGGCCACATGCTGGTTGCGGTGGCCGTGGACATGCGCGGCGGGTCGAGCATCGCAGCGCTGCCGCCGCAGTTGCGCAAGCTTGAATCCGAGGGCATCACGCTGCGTTTCCTGTTCCTCGACGCGCGCGACGACGTGCTGATACAGCGGTTCTCGGAGACGCGCCGGCGCCATCCGCTGGCCGGCGACGACGTGACCCTGGCGGAAGCCATCGCCGGCGAGCGCGAGGCGCTGGAAACGCTGGCCTCGCTCGGCCACCACATCGATACCAGCAACCTGCGGCCCAACGCCCTGCGCGCCAGCATCAAGGAATTCGCCGCGCTCGACGAACGGCGCGGGTTGACGCTGCTGTTCGAATCCTTCGGCTTCAAGCACGGCATCCCGCTCGATGCCGACCTGGTGTTCGACGTGCGCTGCCTGCCCAACCCGCATTACGATCCGGCGCTGCGCCCGCTTACCGGGCGCGACGCCGAGGTGATTCGCTTCCTCGAAGCGCAGCCGGAAGTTGCGCGCATGGAGGCCGACCTGCGCCGCTTCATCGGCGACTGGCTGCCGGCCTACGTGCGCGATAACCGTTCCTACCTGACCGTCGGCATAGGCTGCACCGGCGGCCAGCACCGCTCCGTGTACCTGGCCGAAAGGCTGGCCGCGCATTTCGGCGAATCGGCGCGCGTGCTGGTGCGGCATCGCAGCCTGATCGAATGAAGGACAACATTCCCGACGGCCTGCGAGAGTTGCTGGAGCAGGCGGCGGGCGCGGGTCAGGCTCCCTGGCGCACGCTGCTCAGGCCGGGTGACTGGCTGTTGCTGCTGTGCTGTGCCGCGCTGGTCGCGACGTCCTTCCCTCTGCTGTGGCGCGGCGGAGTGGCGGACCGGGCGATCGTCAAGCGCGACGGGCAACTGGTCACCGAACTGGCGCTCAACGTGGCGCGCAAGTACGAGGTCACCGGCGCCATCGGCACCACGGTGATCGAGGTGCAGCCTGGCCGCGCCCGCGTCCTCTCCGACCCCGGCCCGCGCCAGTACTGCGTGCAGCAGGGCTGGCTGACGCGCGCCAACGCGGTGGCGATCTGCGCGCCGAACCACGTCACGCTGCAGCTCGCCGGTCGCGGCGGGGCGCATGCCGGCTATGACACCATCAACTATTGAGCTGCCGGTCACGGCCGACGACTACCGCATCGCGCGCTACGCGGCGGCGGCGATCGCGCTGTCGGTGGCGGAAACCGCGCTGCCCAGCCCGTTGCCGGGCATCAAGCCGGGGCTGGCCAACATCATCGTGCTGGTGGTGCTGGCGCGCTACGGCTGGCGCGACGCGGCCTGGGTCAGCCTGCTGCGCGTGGTGGCCGGCAGCCTGGTGATCGGCCAGTTCCTCGCGCCGGGATTCTTCCTCGCGCTGGCCGGCGCCCTGTGCAGCCTGGCGGTGCTGGCGGCAGCGCAACACCTGCCGCCGCGTTTCTTCGGGCCGGTCTCGGCCAGCGTGCTGGCGGCCTTCGCCCATATCGGCGGCCAGTTGCTGCTGGCGCGCGCCTGGCTGGTGCCGCATGACGGCGTGTTCTACCTGCTGCCGCTGTTCGCCACCGCGGCATTGCTGTTCGGCACCATCAACGGCCTGGTCGCCGCACGCCTGCTGGCCAAACCATCCACGGAGCCGCCCGCGCCATGATCCTTCCACTGTTTCCCCTCGGTTCGGTGCTGTTCCCCGGCGGACGGCTGCCGCTGCGCATTTTCGAGCAGCGCTACATGGACATGGCGAAGGCCTGCTTCAAGGAGTCCGGATCCTTCGGCATCTGCCTGATCGCCGCCGGCGAGGAAGTCGCCCGTCCCGGCGAAAAGCCGGCCGAGCCGCATGCCGTCGGCACACTGGCCCACATCGCCGACTGGGACATGCAGCAACTCGGCGTGCTCGACATCGTCGCCCAGGGCGGCGATCGTTTTCGCCTGCGCCGCCACTGGGTCGAGCCTTCCGGCCTGCTGCGCGGCGAGGTCGACCTGATCGAGTCGCCGCCGGTACTGCCGGTGCCCGGCTCCTATGCGCGGCTGGTGCCGCTGCTGCGCGCCATCATTGATGACCTGGGCGCAAATGCCGCCAGCGCGCCGGCCATGCCGCACCGCTTCTTCGACGCCGGTTGGCTGGGCATGCGCTATGCCGAACTGCTGCCGATCCCGCTCGTCGCCCGGCAGAAGCTGCTGGAACTCGAGGACAGCATCGACCGCCTGGAAATCATCTACCGGTTTCTTGATAGCAAGGGCCTGCTGCCGGAAGCGTGAACCTGGAAAGAGCGGTAGATCCGCAGATTTCGCAGATTGACGCAGATTCTTCATGGTCCTGGCGACGCTGGGCATCTCACCCAGTGGGTGTGGTGTGTGCCGCCAATAGCTGGCTGTGCAATCTGCGAAATCTGCGGAAATCTGCGGACGAACTGAGGTTTTCAGGATGAATCAACACTCTTTCCGCGCCCTGTACAGCATCCATCGATTTCCCGATGATTACCTCCAACACAATGAATAGCCGAGCTCTAATCCGCGAAAATCTGCGTCATCTGCGGAAAACAGCTTGAAGGCTTTCCAGGATGCGCCGCACCGGCGCCGGCAGCGCAGCCGCGGCGAGATCGTCACCGGCGATCCAGCGCAGGCCGGGTTCCATCGCCGCCGATGTCGGCTCGACGTCCAGCAGCAGCGGCGTGATGCGCAGGCGGAAATGGCTGAAGGCGTGGTCAAGAGTCGGCGCTGGCGACACGGCGATGACACGGCAGGCGAAGCGTTGCGCGGCCCACTGGCGGGCGTCTGCTGCTTCGGGCAGTTCCGGCAGGGACAGCAGGCCGCCCCAGATGCCTGCCGGCGGGCGGGTTTCGAGCAGGATGCGGCCCTCGTGGCAGAGCACCAGCAGCGTAGCCTCGCGTTGCGGGATCGCCTTGCGCGGTTTCGGTTCGGGCAGCTCGGCGGTGCGGCCCGTGGCGCGCGCGACGCAGATGTCATCGAGCGGGCAGGCGTCGCAGCGCGGCTTGCCGCGCGTGCAGACGGTGGCGCCGAGGTCCATCTGCGCCTGGTTGTAGGTGCCGCCATCGCGCTTCGGCATCAACTCGCCCGGCCAGTCGCCACAGGCGCTTTTCCACCACCGAGTTGCCAGGAAAGCCCTCGACGCCGAAGGCGCGGCACAGTACGCGCTTGACGTTGCCGTCGAGGATGGGCGCCTGCGCGCCGAAACAGAAGGTCGCGATGGAGTTGGCCGTGGAGCGGCCGATGCCCGGCAGTCCGGCGATCACATCGGGGTGGCGGGGAAACTCGCCGCCATGCTCGCGCATCACCGCCAGCGCGCAGGCATGCAGGTTGCGCGCGCGGGCGTAGTAACCCAGCCCGCTCCACAGCGCCATGACCTCCTCGACCGGCGCGGCGGCAAGGTCCGCGAGCCGCGGAAAGTGCCGCAGGAAGCGCTCGTAATAGGGTGTCGCGGTCGCCACCTGGGTCTGCTGCAGCATGATTTCCGACAGCCAGACGCGGTAGGGGTCGGTGGTGTTCTGCCACGGCATGTCATGGCGGCCGTGACGCTTGTGCCAGCGGATCAGGCGCGCGGCAAAGCTGCGCGTCTGAGGCACTGAATCGGCCTCCCCCCCGGCCCCCTCCCCGTGGGAGGGGGTGACTACGGTTCGCCGCTGGCGCGGCTCCATGGTCTTGACGGCATCCCCTTGGGGCGGCCCGGCGGGGATGCTCACCCCTTGACCGGCTTCACCCGGCTGGCGGCGAGCTTGGCACGCTGCCGCGCTTCGTCCGTGGTGTCGGCGTTCGCTACGGCCACGCCCATGCGCCGCTTGACGAAACTCTCCGGCTTGCCGAACAGGCGCAGGTCGGATTCCGGCACCTGCAGGGCTTCGGCCGCGCCTTCGAAGGCGATGCCCTTTTCCTCCATGCCACCGTAGATCACCGCCGAGGCGCCGGGCCGGCGCAGGCTGGTGTCGACCGGCAGGCCGAGGATCGCCCTCGCATGCAATTCGAATTCCGAGAGCCGCTGCGTCGCCAGCGTCACCAGGCCCGTGTCGTGCGGGCGCGGGCTGACTTCGGAGAACCATACGTTGTCGCCCTTGACGAACAGCTCGACGCCGAAGATGCCACGTCCGCCCAGGTTGGAGGTTACGGCGCGGGCCATGTCGCGCGACTTCTGCAGCGCAACCGGCGTCATCGCCATCGGCTGCCAGCTCTCGACGTAGTCGCCATTCACCTGCACGTGGCCGATCGGTTCGCAGAAGAAGGTTTCCACCTCGCCCGAACCACCAACGGCGCGCACCGTGAGCTGCGTGATTTCGTAGTCGAAATCGATGAAGCCCTCGACGATGATGCGGCCCGCGCCGACGCGGCCTGCGGCCTGCGAGTAGTCCCACGCCTGTTGCACGTCTGCGGCGGACTTCACCAGCGACTGGCCCTTGCCGGAGGAGGACATCACCGGCTTGATCACGCAGGGATAACCAATGCCCGGTTTGTCAGACCCGTCGATGGCGGCCTGCAGTTCGGCCAGCGAGTCGGCGAACTTGTAGGGCGATGTCGCCAGACCCAGTTCCTCGGCGGCCAGGCGCCGGATGCCTTCGCGGTTCATGGTGAGTTGTGCCGCGCGCGCGGTGGGAATGAACTCGGGGAAATGCCCGGCTACGCCGTCGCGCTCCATCTCGACCAGTGCTGCGGTGGCAATGGCCTCGATCTCGGGCACCACCAGCGCCGGCTGTTCCTTTTCGATCAGCGCGCGCAGCGCGGCGCCGTCGGTCATGTTCACCACGTGGCTGCGATGCGCCACCTGCATGCCGGGGGCATCGGGATAGCGGTCGACGCCTATGACTTCGCAGCCCAGGCGCTGCAATGCGATAATGACTTCCTTGCCCAGTTCGCCGCAGCCGAGCAGCATGACCCGCGTGGCGGAAGGGGAAAGCGGAGTGCCGATACGTTTGGCGATGCCCATCAGGTGCTCCAGAAAAATTACAGGTCGCCGATTTTAGAGCCTTTGACGGTCAACCCCAATGAACCAGCCGTTCCCCATCCAGTTCGACAGCCGTTCCCTGCGCGACGCGCTGGGCGAGTTCGCCACCGGCGTCGCCGTGGTCACCGCGCGCGGTGCCGACGGCCAGCCGGTCGGCGTCACCATCAATTCCTTTGCCTCGGTTTCGCTGGAGCCGCCGCTGGTGCTGTGGAGCCTCGGCCTCGCGTCGCCCTCGCTGGCCGCCTTCGAATCCTGCAGCCATTACGCGGTGAACATCCTCGCCGCCGACCAGGTCGAGTTCTCGCAACGCTTCTCGCAGGCCCAGGAAGACCGCTTCGCCGGCATCGCGACGACGGCGGGCGCCGGCGGCACTCCGCTGCTGCCCGGCTGCAGCGCCTGGTTCGAATGCCGCAACGAGATCCGCTATCCCGGCGGCGACCACCTCATCCTGGTTGGCTTCGTCGAGAACTTCCGGCGCGAGCCGAAGGCGCCGCTGGTCTTCCACGGCGGGCGCTATCGCGAACTGGCCTGAGCGGCTCTAGGGCTGCGCCAGGTAGGCCGCGCGGATCGCCTCGACGCGCTGCCGGTTCACCCCGAAATCCTTGCGTCCGATCCTGCTCGCGCTACGCAGCTCGATCACGCCGGACGCCGGATTGACCCAGAACTCCAGGTCGTCCACAAACTTTAGCCAGCGCGTCTGCGCCTGGGCGTAAAGGTAGTCGGGGCGCTGCTCGATGATTTCGATGCCCGGCATGCCCCGCAGCACGCCTTCCAATACCCGCAATGACGGGGCCGCGCCGCCCGCTTTCAGCGGCAGCGGCTTGATGTCCGCGTAGTCACGCTGCGGATGGCCGGGATAGAGCGCGGCCTGGCTGGAGACGCTGTTGGGCGTCGATGACGGCGGCTTGAGGCGCGACTGGCTGACGCCGATGTCCGCCGGGCGGCTTCCGCTGAGCGCTCCGAACTGGATCGCGATGACGGCGACCACGAGCAAGGCCAGGAGAATGTAGAGGGTGGTTTTCATTGGCACTGGGCTCGCATTGGTGCATTCAAAAGTTGGCGCCCCACAGGGACTTCCCTTGGTCGCTGGCGATACGGCGAGAATCAGGCAGTTGCAGCTCATTGCCAGAATAATCAGCTGCTGCCAATAGCTTACAGGCATCCGGCAAGCTGATACGAAAGACAGTCTGGCGCCGGGGCCACCGCTGTCTGCTCAGCCCAAAAAAAAGCCCCACCAGAATCAGGCGGGGCGAGCGGCCTGAATGTGCAGGCCGAGGAGGAGACGGGGGTGGAACGGTCAGGTCAGTGCGCCTGCGGGTTCCAGCCGAAGAGGTTGCGCAGCGACAGGGTGGCGCCGTGAGCGGGCTTTGCGTTCTGCGACTTCCGGGAAAACCGGGTACGAACGGCGTCGCCCAGCCGTCGAACATAGGCTACGAGGCGAGCGGCCATCAGTCCCTGAAGTCGGCGCAGTTCCTTGGCGCGCATTGCCCGGGCTTGTCTGAGGATTTCGTTGGTGTCGTAGGTTTCCATGTTGGCTTCCTTTCTGCTGCGATGCAATATCGCGTGACTGCAATGTAATTACTTTTGTTGGAAACAACAATAAGTACATAAGTCACAACATTGATGAAATATATTCAATAATGGCGTCATGGATCGCGCTGGTGAGATGACTGCCTTTGTTCGTGCCGTGGAAACCGGGGGGTTTTCTGCTGCTGCACGAGGCATGGGCTTGACCCCCTCCGCACTGTCGAAGCTGGTGACCCGGCTGGAAGACCGGCTCGGCGCCCGCCTCCTGCAGCGGACCACGCGCCGCCTGCAACTGACGGCCGAGGGCGAGGCTTTCTATAGTCGGGCGCGGGACATCCTGGCGGCGATGGACGAGGCCGAGGCGGAAGTGGCGGAAGCAGGTGCCAGCCCGCGCGGCCAGTTGCGCCTGCATTGCGGCTCCACCTTCGGCATGCATCAACTGGCGCCAGCGATTCCGCGCTTCCAGGCGCGCCATCCGGCGGTCGGTATCGACATCACGATCAGCGACGAGCGGCTGGACATGATGCAGGAGGGCGTGGACCTGGCGATCCGCATCGGCCCGCTGGAGGAATCCTCGCTGGTGGCGCGCCGCATCTGCAACCTCGAGCGCGTGATCTGCGCTTCGCCCGACTACCTTGCGCACCACGGCACACCGCGCACGCCCGACGAACTGCAGCGCCACAACTGCCTGTGGATGACCAGCCTGCCCGCCCTGCGCCGCTGGCCCTTCGATACCGACGACGGCATCCGCGTCGTCCATGTCGATGGCAACGTCGTCACCAACAATGCCGAGACCGTGCTGCAACTGGCCATGGCCGGCGTCGGCGTCACGCGCCTGTCGGACGTGGTGGTGGCCGACGCGATCCGCGCCGGCAGCCTGGTGCCCATCCTCACCGACTGGCACCACGTCGAGCCGGTACCGCTGTTCGCCACCTACCCGAGCGGGCGCAACCTGTCGCCCAAGGTGCGTGCGATGGTCGATTTCCTGGTCGAGGAATTCGGCGGCGCGCCCTGGCGGCGGCCGCGCTGAGCACGGGCCGCGATTCCCCCGCACAATGACGCCATGGCAACCCTGATCCTCCATCCCGGCAAGGAAAAATCCGTCCTGCGCCGCCATCCCTGGCTGTTCTCCGGCGCCGTCGCGCGGCTCGACGGCCGCGCGCGGCCGGGCGACACGGTCGATGTCGTTTCCCACGAAGGCCGCCCATTGGGCCGTGCCGCCTGGAGCCCCGCTTCGCAGATCCGCGCCAGGATGTGGAGCTTCGCCGCCGACGAGACGATCGACCACGCTTTCTTCAAGCGCCGCGTGGCAGCCTCGGTGGCGCGCCGCGCGGCGTTGCCGGAACTCGCGGGGCAGCAGGGGCTACGCCTGATCCATGCCGAATCCGACGGCCTGCCCGGCGTCATCGCCGATCGCTACGGTGACACCGTGGTGGTGCAACTGACCACGGCCGGCGCCGACAAGTGGCGTGCCGCCATCGCCGACTCCTTGCAGAAGGCCACCGGTTGCGCGCGCATCTACGAACGTTCCGACGTCGAGGTGCGCAGTCTTGAAGGCCTCGAATCCGTCACCGGCTGGCTGCATGGCGCCGCGCCCGAAGGCGATATCGTGATCGACGAAAGCGGCGTGCGCATGGCGGTCGATATCGTCGGCGGCCACAAGACCGGCTTCTACCTCGACCAGCGCGAGAACCGCCGCCGCGTCGCGCAACTCGCGCGTGACCGGCGCGTGCTCAACTGCTTCTGCTACACCGCCGGCTTCTCGTTGCAGGCTTTGGCCGGCGGCGCGCGCGAAGTGGTGTCGATGGACAGTTCCGGCCCGGCGCTGGCCACCGCGCAACGCAACCTGGCGCTCAATCCGCAGCTCGAAGCGGCGCGTGCCTTGTGGCGCGAAGCGGATGTCTTCGCCGAACTGCGCAACCTGCGCGCGGCTGGCGAACGCTACGATCTTGTCATCCTCGACCCGCCCAAGTTCGCCAACACCGCCGCCCACGCCGACCGTGCCGCGCGCGCTTACAAGGACATCAACCTGCATGCCATGCAACTGCTGGCGCCGGGTGGATTGCTGATGACGTACTCCTGTTCCGGCGGTGTCGACGCCGAACTGTTCCGCAAGATCGTCGCCGGTGCCGCGCTCGACGCCGGGCGCACCGCACGCGTGGTGCAGCACCTGCACGGTGCTGCCGACCATCCGGTCGATCTGGCTTTCCCCGAGGGTGAGTACCTCAAGGGATTGTTGCTGCAGGTCGATTAGAAGTCGGCGACTTCCTTCGGTCGCTGGCGCTACGGCATTCAGCGCTTGCGCTTCCCCTCCGGCGGCGGCGCCGGGTTGAAGTTCTCCATGCGGTCCAATGTCAGCCGGTAGCCGGCCGAGCCCCAGGGCGTGTTGGCGTACTTCAGGCTCATGGTGCCGCTGACCATCACCGTGTCCATGCTGTGCAGGTTGGTGACGGGTTTTTTCGTCACGACGTGGATGATCTGGTTGGCCGGCGGCGGCGGGCTGTGGATGCAGGCGCCGAAGTAGGGCACCAGCAGGAATTCCGAAACCTTGCCGCCCTTGTTCTCGAGGGGGATGGCGAAGCCCGGCAGTTTGACCCTGGCCCCGGCCATTGTCGGCTCGGTGGGCGCCGCATCCCATAGCGCGCGCATCTTCTCCAGCGCTTCCATTGCGCGTGGGTCGGAGTCCTGCAACTTGCCGAGGTCGAGCGCCTTGAGGTCCTTCGCCGGATCCCAACCCTTGGGCACCAAGGCTTCCCATTTGATTTCCTTGTAGTCGTCGGCCGCGTGCAGCGGCAGGGCGAAACATAGGGCGAGCAGGAGCAGAAGTTTTCGCATGGGGTTCCTCAGAGTTTTGGCGTCAGTCCGTCGGCCAGCGACATGCGCCACGCGCGCCAGCCCGGGATCAGGCTGGCGACGAGTCCGGTGGCAATGACCGCGCCGATCAGGGCGAGTTCCTCAGCGCCGGGCCAGCGCGTGCCGAGCACCACGCCGAGGCGGTCCAGCAGCCAGGGCGCGGCGAGGCTGCTGCCGATGGTCAGCAGCACGAGGCCGAGCAGCGCGCCGGCCGTGGTGACCAGCACGCCTTCGGCGGTCAGCATCAGGAACATGTCGCCCGGCCCGGCCCCCAGCGCGCGCAGGATCGCGAGTTCGCGGCGGCGTTCGTTGAGCCCGGCCAGCAGCGTCGCCGCCAGCCCGGCCAGGCCGACCAGCACCACCAGCGCGGAGACGGCGAGCAGGGTGCGCTCCATCATCGCGATGCTCTGCCACAGCTCGTCCAGTGCGACGCCGGGCAGTACCGCCAGCAGCGGCTCGCCGCGATACTGGTTGACGAAGCGCTGCATGCGGAACACGTCGCCGCGCTGCTTGAGGCCGACCAGCGCCGCGGTGATCTGCTTCGGCTGCAGGTCGAACTTGGCGACATGCTCGGCGGGTATGGCCAGGCCCGGCACCGGGGCGCCGCCGATCCAGTCCAGATGCAGCGCGCTGATGGATTCCAGACTTACGTGCACCGTGCGGTCCACCGGCGTGCCGGTCGGCGCGAGGATGCCGGCGACGCGAAAGGGCTTGTCGCCGTGCGCCGGACCGAGCTCGGCGAGACCGTGGTTGAGCGTGATGGTGTCGCCCTTGCCGGTAGCCGAGGCGCTGCGCCACCTCGCTGCCGAGCACGGCCTCGAAGACCCCGGCAAAGGATGTTCCTTCGCGAAAGCGCAGTTCTTCGCGGTCGCCGTGGCGGAACAGCCGGAAATAGTCGGCGCTGGTACCCAACACCGGGAAGCCGCGGTGCGAATCGCCCAGCGACAGCGGCAGTGCCCAGTCCACCGCCGGGTGGCTGGCGATGGCGCGGTAGCTGTCCCAGCCGATGCCGTTGCTTGCGGCGCCGGCATGGAATACCGCGTAGAGCATCAATTGCACGCTGCCCGTGCGTGCGCCGACCACGAGATCGACGCCGGACACAGACTGCGTAAAACTCTGCCGCGCGTCGACCCGCAGGCGTTCGACCGCGAGCAGCAGCGTCACCGCCAGCGCAATGGCGACGAGCGTCAGGCCCAGCGTCAGGCGCCGGCTCCAGGCGGAAAGGGCGGCGAGACGCAATACCGCCTTCATGCCGTCACCTCGCATGCCGCCGTGTTGATCTCGTGCAAGGCGACGCTGCGATCGAAATGCCCGGCCAGGCGCTGGTCATGGCTGACGAAGACCAGCGCGGCACCGACCGCGGCGGACTCCTGCAGCAGCAGGTCGATGAAGACCTGCTGGCGTTCGGCGTCGAGCGCCGAGGTCGGCTCGTCGGCGATCAGGATTTCCGGGCGGCCGATCAGCGCGCGCGCCGCGGCGACGCGCTGCTGCTGGCCCACGGAAAGCTCGCCGGCCGGCTTGCGCCAGCTTGCCGGGTCGAGGTCGAGGTGGCGCAGCATGCGCCCGGCCTCGGCGCGCGGGTCGGCGCCGGCGCGCTCGCGGCGGCGCGCGGAAAAGGTGCAGGGCAGCAGCACGTTGTCGATCGCCGGCAGCCAGGGCAGCAGGTTGAACTGCTGGAACAGGAAGCCGATGTGGTCGGCGCGGAAGCGGTCGCGGGCGCGGCTGGAGAGGCGCGTGATGTCGGTGCCGAGCAGTTCGATGCGGCCCTGCTGCGGCAGGGCGACGCCGCCGAGCAGGCCGAGCAGGGTGCTCTTGCCGCTGCCGCTGGCGCCATGGAGGAAGACGCGTTCGCCGGCGGCGAGTTCGAAGCGCGGAATGTCGAGGCAGGGCCGCCTGCCGCGGCCAGCGAAATACCAGATCGGTGATTCGCAGCGCCGTCATGCTTCGGTCGCTACCAGGTGATTGCGGGATTCTTCGGCGTCAGCCGCTGCTTGCCCTGCCCGGAGGGTCCGACGCGCTGCGCCTCCAGCCGGTAGAGACGCTTGAAGTTCTTGAAGATGCCGGTCTCGATGGATTTCAGCGCTGCCGGGTTGGCGCAGCGGAAGGCGTAGCTCGCATCGATGTCGCCATGGTCATCGGCTCCGGCCTTGGCGCCGTATGCCGGCATGACGACCTTGGGCGGCTGCGGCTTGCAGTTGGCGGCCGGCGTCGGCACGAACAGCGCGGCATCGCCGAGGATCTTTTCCGCCGCGGCGAGCGCAGCCTTCTCGCGCTCGTTCTTCGGCGCGCGCTCGAAGCCGACGGCGGCATCGAGCGGCAACTCCAGGTTGATGGCGATGCTGTCCTTGTCGATCACCACGTCGAGCTTGCCCTCGCCGTGGGCGTGCTGGGCATGGGCGGGCAAGGTCGGCACGGCCAGCGCGACAAGGCTGGCGAGCAGAAGAAGATGGCGCATGGGATGTCTCCGGATGGCGTTCAATGCGTATGCCCGGCGCTGCCGAACACCACCACCGCGATGCCGGCGGCGAGCAGCAGGCCGTGCCAGCCGACCGACTTCGTTTCGCGCTTGAGGCGCGGCATCAGGTCGGCGATGGCTATGTAGAGGAAGCTCGCGGCGGTGATGGTGAGGATGTAGGGGACCCAGTCGCGGGCGCTCTCGAAGGCGAAATAGCCGATGATGCCGCCGGCCACCGCCGTCAGGCTGGACACGCCGTTCCACAGCAGCGCGCGGCCGCGCTTCCAGCCGGCGGCGAGCAGGATGGCGAAGTCGCCGGCTTCCTGCGGCACCTCGTGGGCGATGATGGCCAGCGTGGTACCCCAGCCCAGAGCGGGATCGGCGAGGAAGGCCGCCGCGATCAGGAGGCCGTCGGTGAAGTTGTGGAAGCCGTCGCCGACCAGGATCGACAGGGTTTCGCCCTGGCTGCCGGCGGCACCGTGATGGTGGTGGCCATGGGTGTGGTCGTCGCACTGCACGTCGCCCTGATGTGCGTCGGGATCCGTGCCGGCGTGGGCGTGGCGCCACAGCGCGTATTTTTCCAGCATGAAGAAGGCAAGGATGCCGCCCAGCAGCAGCGGGAACACCTCGCGCGGCGTGAGGCCGCTTTCCAGCGCCTCGGGCAGCAGGTGCAGCGTCGCCGTCGCCAGCAGCAGGCCGGTGGAAAAGCTCACCGTGAAGCCGAGCCACTTGCGCGGCAGGCCGAACATCACCAGCGCGGCGGCGGCCACGCTGAGCAGGCCGCCGAGCAGGCAGGCGAGGACGATCTGGGTGAGCAGGGGTGCGGACATCGGGGCTGGTTGGTGCGGGCGCCGTGGAACGGGAGGCGCCATTCAATCACAGCAAGGCCACTAATGCAACAGTGTTGCATTTGCCGGCGGGCTATGGTTTCATGCGCACATGGCCCGTGCATCCGCTACCGCCGAAGACACCCTGTCGTCCGAACTGATCCGCGCCGCCGGCGTCAAGGTGACGCGCGGCCGGGTGCGCGTGCTCGACGCGCTGCGCGCGGCGCGCCAGCCGCTGTCGCATGCGGAAATGGAAGCGCTGCCGGCCGGCGCCGGCGATGCCGCGATCGACCGCGTCACGCTCTACCGCGTGCTCGATTCGCTGGTGGCCTGCGGGCTGGCGCTGAAGGCGGTGGATACGCGCGGCGTGTTCCGCTTCTCCGCCGCCGGGGCGCAGCGCCAGCATGCCAAGCACGTCCATTTCCGCTGCACCGGTTGCGGCGGGGTGTTCTGCCTCAAGGCCGAGCCGCCGCCGCCGCCCCGGTTGCCGCGCGGCTTCCGCCTGCAGCAGGTCGAGTTCGACTTGCGCGGTTTGTGTGCCGGCTGCGGTGCACTGGCGTCATGAGTTCCGCATGAGGCGCTCGCGCCGCCACATCCTGCTGGCCTGCTGGCTGGTGGTGCAGTTGCTGTTCGGCCAGCAACTGGCGCTGGCGCATATGGTCGGCCATGTCGGCGACGCCCTTGCCCATGCCGTCGCCGGCGCCGACGCCGGTGCCAGCGACGAAGACAGCGAGCATGGCGGTGCCGAAGCGCTGACCCACGTCTGCTCCGCCTGCGCCAGTGGCCTGGGCGCCGACATGCTGCCCGCTGGCGGGCAGCATGTCCGTTTTGACCCGCGCTGTGGCGATCAGGGACTCTCCTGTGCCGTGGCGCCGGCGCCGACTTTCGGCTCGCGCGCCGCCTTTCGCAGTCGCGCACCTCCCACGTTCCAGGCCTGATCCGGATTCTTCCGCCTGACGCCATGCGTCGGGCCCGTCCCTGTCTGCCTGGAGTACGTCATGAACCACGTGTCATTGTTCGCGCTGGCTGCCGCCGGCGCGCTATCGGCATTTCCCGCGGCCGCCGCGGACGCCGACCTGAAAGCCCTGCGCGACGAAATCGCGCAGATGAAAAAGTCCTACGAACAACGCATCGATGCGCTCGAAAAGCGCCTGGTGCAGGCCGAATCCACCTCGACCCAGGCCAAGGCCGCCGCCGACAAGGCGACGACGCAAACGGCGCGTGCCGGCGAGGGCAAGGCCAGCGCCTTCAATCCCGAGATCGGCCTGGTCCTGCAAGGCCAGGCCAAGCGGATGAAGGACGTGCCCGAGCGCGCCGTTTCCGGCTATTGGCCGGCGGGACACGCGCACGGCGACGAGCGCGGCCTGTCGCTCGAACACTCGGAGCTGATGTTCTCGGCCAACATCGACCCGAACTTCCGCGGCGTCGCCCGCTTCGCCGTCACCGGCGCCGGCGAAGTGGAAGTCGAGGAAGCCAGCGTCTCCACGCTGGGCCTGGGCAACGGCTTCACCCTGCGCGCCGGGCGCTTCGCCTCCGACATCGGTTACCAGAATGCCCGCCACCCGCACGAGTGGGACTTCGCCGACGCCACCCTGATGCAGAAAGTGCTGTTCGGCAACGAGGGCTACCGGCAGGACGGCCTGCAGATGAAATGGCTGGCCCCGACGCCTTTCATGCTGCAATTCGGCGCCGAAGTTGGTCGCGGCGCGAACTTCCCCGGCACCGATCGCAACAAGAACGGCAGTGGCGCTGGCGCCGTATACGTCAAGGCCGGAGGTGACGTCGGCGTGTCGAATGCGTGGCAGGCCGGGCTGTCCCTGCTGAACACCAGGGCGGCCGACCGAGCTGCGCATTTCGAGGACACCGGCGGGGTAGAGGCGGAGAGCTTCTTCAGCGGCGAGAGCCGTACCGCCATCGCTGACTTTGTCTGGAAATGGGCGCCGAACGGCAATGCCTCGGAGCGCAGCCTGAAACTGCAGGGCGAGGTTTTCCGCCGCACCGAAAGAGGTACCTGGCGTTGCGATGACGCCGACGCGGCCAGTCCCACCACCTGTACCGGCGGCGCGGCACTGGGCGATCTGTCGACCCGCCAGAGCGGTGGCTATGCCTCGGCCGTCTTCCAGTTCATGCCTAAGTGGCGGGTGGGTTATCGCCACGACTGGCTGGCCAGGGGCAGCAAGTCCTTCGACGATGCCACGGTGTTCGGCCTGCTCGATGCCGGCAATCACTACTTCGCCGACTTCAAGCCGCGCAAGGACAGCGTGATGCTGGACTGGAGCAACTCGGAGTTCTCGCGCCTGCGCCTGCAGTACGCGCGTGACCGGGCGATGATGGGAGTGACCGACAACCAGGTCACGCTGCAGTACATCATGAGCCTGGGCGCCCATGGCGCACATAAATTCTGAGGGGGCGGCGATGCGCATCCTGATCATGCTCCTTGTCGCGCTGGCGCTGCCGGCGCAGGCGGCGCTCAATGTGTTCAGCACCGTGCCCGAATGGGCGGCGCTGGCGCAGGAGATCGGCGGCGAAAAGGTCCGGGTCGCTTCGGTCACGACCGCCCTGCAGGATCCGCATCACGTCGATGCGCGGCCCTCGCTGATCGCTCGCGCACGCAATGCCGATCTGTTGCTGGCCACCGGCGCCGAACTGGAAATCGGCTGGCTTCCGGTCGTGTTGCGGGAATCGGGCAACCCGCGCATCCAGGTCGGGCAGCCCGGGTACTTCGAGGCTGCGGCCTTCGTTCGCATGCTGGAAGTTCCAGGCAAGCTGGATCGTGCCGAGGGCGACGTGCATGCCGATGGCAACCCGCACATCCAGACCGATCCGCGCCACTTCCTCGCCATCGGCGAGGCGCTGGCGGCGCGGCTGGCGCTCCTCGATCCCGCCAATGCCGCCGCTTACCGAAGCGGCTATGCTGCCTTCGCCGAACGCTGGCGGGCGCGCATCCGGCAGTGGGAGGCGCAGGCCGCAGCGCTGAAAGGCGTCGCCGTGGTCTCGCAGCACAAGGCCTGGGCCTACCTCTACGACTGGCTGGGGATGCGCGAGATCGCGACCCTCGAGCCCAAGCCCGGCGTCGAACCCTCGGTGGCCCAACTCGCGCGGGTGCGTGACCAGGTGGCGAGCAGCAAGCCTCGCATGGTGATCCGCGCCGCCTACAACTCGGCACGTCCCGCCGAGTGGCTGTCGGCCGAAGCCAGGCTGCCCGTTGTCGTGCTGCCCTTTACTGTCGGCGGTACCCCGCAGGCGACGGATCTGGCGACCTTGTTCGACGATACGGTTGCGCGACTCCTGCAGCCGCTCAAATGAGCACGGAGTTATCCCAACTGGATCCTGGCCTGCTCGCCGCACCGATGGCGGCGGGCCTTCTGGTACTCGCCACCCACGTACCACTCGGGATCGAGGTGCTGCGTCGCGGCATCATCTTCATCGATCTCGCCATCGCCCAGGTCGCGGCCCTCGGCGTGATCGCGGCCGGCCTGTTTCATCTCGACGAGCTCTGGGGCGGCGTCGGCGCGCAGCTCGCCGCCGGCGGTGCGGCATTGCTCGGCGCCGCCGCGCTGACCTGGACCGAGCGCCGCTGGCCGCAGATCCAGGAGGCGCTGATCGGGCTGCTGTTCGTCCTCGCGGCTGCCGCGGGAATCCTGCTGCTGGCCGGCAATCCGCACGGCGGCGAGCACCTGCGCGACCTGCTGGCCGGCCAGATACTCTGGGTCGGCTGGCGCGGGCTGGCGGCCGTGGCAGCGCTCTACGCCATTGTCCTCGTCGCATGGGCGCTGCGGTCGCGATTCGGCAGCCACAATCGCCTGGCCTTCCATTGCCTGTTCGCGCTGACGGTGACCGCATCGGTGCAACTGGTGGGCGTATTGCTGGTGTTTGCCAGCCTGATCGCGCCGGCGGTGGCGACGCATGGCGCCGGCGGCCGGCGCCGGATTGCGGCGGCCTGGCTGGCGGGGGCGCTGGCCTATGCCGCCGGCCTTGGGCTTTCGTTATACGCGGACCTGCCTGCCGGAGCAGCCGTCACCTGCTGCATGTGCCTGATCGCAATGGCCGGGCTTTGCCTGTCCAGGCCACATGGGCGCAGGTTATACTGACCGGTCTCCAACACAGGCAGCGCGACGGAAGCTGCGGCAGATCAGTGGCAGACGAAGACGATCTGATGTCCCTCGATTTCACGGTGCCCGGTGCGTTCGATACGCCGCCGGCGCAGCCGGCCGCGTCCGAACTCGCGCTGGTACCCCTGAACGAGCCATCGCCACCGCCACCACCCGAGCCACCGGTGCGCGCGCCACTGCCGCCAGCGCTGGCCGAGGCCGCCACCCTTTATGCCGCCGGTCAGGAACTGGATGCCATGCGCCGGCTGGAGTCCGCGATCAAAAGCGGCGAGGACCTGGGCGATGCCGCGCTGCGCGCCTGGGGCGGACTGTTCGACCTGCTTCAGGTGCTGGGCCGCCGGCCCGCCTTTGATGCGCTGGCGTTGACCTTCGCCCGGCGCTTCGAGAAATCGCCGCCGGCATGGACCGCGGCGGCCGAAGGCGAGCACAGCGCCACCGAGACCACCGGCGGCCGCGCCCACGTCTCGCTCACCGGCGCGCTCAATGCCCGTGTCGGCGAAGTCCTCAAGCAGACCATGAAACTGGCGGCGACCAGCACCATGGTGCGCATGGACCTGGCCAAGCTCGAGGACGCCGACAATGACGGCGCGACGCTGATGATGCGCGCCCTTGCCGCACTGAAGAAGGCGCGCAAGGAGTTCGTCTTCGGCAGCCCCGACCACCTGGCGCAGATACTCTCGGCCAAGCTGGTGGTGGGCGAGCGCAGCAACGAGGCGATGTGGCTGCTGCTGCTCGAGCTCTACCAGCAGGCCTATCGCCAGGAGGCCTTCGAAGAGGCGGCGGTAAACTACGCGATCACCTTCGAGGTCTCGCCGCCGTCCTGGGAAGCCTTGCCCGAGCGGCGCGACGAGGCACCGGAACTGTCGTCCCAACCGCCGCCGAAGGCCGGGGGCTTCAGCCTGCACGACCAGTTGCTGGGTGCCGCCGTGGCCGACTTCGCTCCGCTCGAAGCCGTGCTTGCCGGACGCGAGGAATTCGACATCGACGCGCGCAAGCTGGTGCGCATCGACCCGCCCAGTGCGAAAAGCCTGCTCGAGGTGCTGAAGCGGCTCCAGGCGGCGGGCAAGAAGCTGCGCATCGTCGGCCTCAGCACGCTGATCGCCGCCTTCCTCGAACTGCAGGGCTTTGCCGACGTCGCGGAACTGCGCGCCAAGGCCATCTGAATCGATTTGCAAGGAATTCCATGGAGCAATATCACGGCACCACCATCCTTTCCGTGCGCCGCGGCAATTGCGTCGCGCTGGGCGGCGATGGCCAGGTGACGCTGGGCAACATCGTCATCAAGGCCACCGCTCGCAAGGTTCGGCGGCTCTACAACGAGCGCATCCTGGCCGGCTTCGCCGGCGGCACCGCCGACGCCTTCACCCTCTTCGAGCGCTTCGAGGCCAAGCTGGAGCAGCACCAGGGCAAGCTCATGCGCGCCGCCGTTGAACTGGCCAAGGACTGGCGCACCGACCGCATGCTGCGCCGCCTCGAAGCGATGCTTTCGGTGGCCGACCGCGACCATTCGCTGGTCATCACCGGCAACGGCGATGTGCTGGAACCGGAATACGGCATCGTCGCCATCGGCAGTGGCGGTGCTTACGCCCAGTCCGCCGCGCGCGCGCTGCTGGAGAATACGACACTGACACCGGCGGAAATCGTCAAGAAGTCGCTGGAGATCGCCGGCGACCTGTGCATATACACCAACCAGAACCACCTGATCGAGGTTCTGGAATGATCGAGAACTTCAGTTCGGGCAGGGGGGCCGCCCCCCCCCCCCCCCCCGGGGGGGGGGGGGGTGGTTTGGCGGGGGGGTTGGGGGGGGGGGGGGGGGGGGGGGGTGGGGGGGGTCAGATGACGCCCGCGGAAATCGTTTCCGAACTCGACAAGCACATCGTCGGCCAGTCGCGCGCCAAGCGTGCGGTGGCGATCGCGCTGCGCAACCGCTGGCGCCGCATGCAGGTGGCCGAACCCCTGCGCACCGAGATCACGCCGAAGAACATCCTGATGATCGGCCCCACCGGCGTCGGCAAGACCGAGATCGCGCGGCGCCTGGCGCGGCTGGCCAACGCGCCCTTCATCAAGATCGAGGCGACCAAATTCACCGAGGTCGGCTACGTCGGCCGCGACGTGGACACCATCATCCGCGACCTCGCCGAAACGGCGATCAAGAACGGCCGCGAGCAGGCCATGCGCATCGTCCGCGACCGCGCCACGGACGCCGCCGAGGACCGCGTGCTGGACGTGCTGCTGCCACCTGCAAGAGTCGGCGCCGGCGACACGGTGGAAGACAGCGGCACGCGCCAGAAATTCCGCAAGAAGCTGCGCGAAGGCGAACTGGACGACAAGGAAATCGAGGTCGAAGTCGCTGCGCCCCAGGCCAGCATGGAGATCTTCGCCCCGCCCGGCATGGAAGACCTGACGCAGCAGATCCAGGGCATGTTCCAGAACATGGGCGGCGGCAAGAAGCGGGTGCGCAAGATGAAGATCCGCGATGCGATGAAATCGCTGGCCGATGAGGAAGCCGCGCGCCTGATCAACGACGAGGAAGTCAAGACCGAGGCGCTGCAGAACGTCGAGCAGAACGGCATCGTCTTCCTCGACGAAATCGACAAGATCGCCTCGCGCTCGGAAGCGCACGGCGCCGAAGTTTCGCGCCAGGGCGTGCAGCGCGACCTGCTGCCGCTGGTGGAAGGCACCACCGTGTCGACCAAGTACGGCATGATCAAGACCGACCACATCCTGTTCATCGCCAGCGGCGCCTTCCACATCGCCAAGCCCTCCGACCTGATTCCGGAACTGCAGGGCCGCTTTCCGATCCGGGTCGAACTCGATTCGCTGTCCGTCGATGATTTCGAGCGCATCCTGACCCAGACCGATGCCTGCCTCACGCGCCAGTACCAGGCCTTGCTGGCGACCGAGGAGGTGACGCTGGAATTCGGCGCGGACGGCATCAAGCGTCTGGCGGAAATCGCCTACCAGGTCAACGAAAAGACCGAGAACATCGGCGCGCGGCGGCTGCACACGGTGATGGAAAAGCTGCTCGAGGAGATCTCCTTCGACGCCGGCAAGCGCGGCGGCGAAACCCTCGCCATCGACGGCGCCTACGTCGATGCGAAGCTTGGCGAACTGGCGAAGAACGAAGACCTTTCGCGTTACGTGCTCTGACGGAAATGCTGGAGCGCATCGCCGGCATCGTCTTCCCGATCTATGCCGTGGTCGCCGTGGGCTATGCCTACGGACGCTGGAAGAAGCCCGACATGGCCTTCGCCAACCAGCTCAACATGGACATCTTCGTCCCGGCGCTGGTGTTCGCGGCACTCGCCTCCAAGTCATTCGACATCGCGCAGAACCTGCCGCTGCTGCTCGGCGCCACCCTCGTGGTATTCGGCACCGGCCTGCTGGCGTGGCCGGTGGCGCGCCTGCTGGGCGTCGCCACCAACACCTTCGTGCCGCCGATGATGTTCAAGAACTCCGGCAACATGGGCCTGCCGCTGGCGGTGCTGGCCTTCGGCGAAGCCGCGCTGCCGGCCGCCGTGGTGCTGTTCTTCGTCGAGAACTTCCTGCACTACTCGCTCGGCACCTGGATGCTCGACCATCACGCCAGGCTGTGGAACCTGTGGCGGGTGCCGGTGATCGGTGCGGCGCTGGCGGGGCTGGGGGTCAGCCTGCTGCAGTTTCCGCTGTGGCAGCCTTTGTGGCTGGGGGTCAAGATGCTGGGCGACGTATCGATCCCGCTGCTGCTGTTCTCGCTCGGCGTGCGCCTGACCGACAGCCGCCACGCCGACTGGAAGATCAGCATCGCCGGGGCGCTCACCACGCCGCTGGCCGGCGTGGCGGTGGCGCTGCTGGCCAACCACCTGCTCGGGCTGACCGGGCGCGACGCGGCGATGCTGGTGCTGTTCGGCGCGCTGCCGCCGGCGGTGCTCAACTACATCTTTGCCGAGCGCTACCGGCAGGAGCCGGAGCGCGTCGCTTCGATCGTGCTGATCGGCAATTCGGCATCGCTGGCGATCATCCCCCTGACCCTGGCATGGGTGCTGGATTGATCCGGCATCCCCGTTCGGCGGGTTTACGCGGCAAACCCGGATTGACGGACGCGGTCAGACTCGGGATACTTGTCCGACCAAGCCTGATTACTGAACCGACCTGTTGAGGGAACGCATCCTGGACTCTCCGTTTCAGCCGCGCGGCGGCATTCCAAGCCTGAATTCGATGCTGTACGACGCCAACCAGAGCGACGTGACAGGCACAGTCAACATGGCCAGCCCCGGCGCGGTGGCAGATGCCATCTGCGGCATCCTGGTCAGGCGCCACGCGGAATTCGACGAAGTCATCCTGCGTGCCGGCTTTATCGACATCGAGGACATCTTCTGGGGCCGCTATCCCGGCCTGCTGCCCTGCGACACGCCCTACCACGACCTGCGCCATTCGATGAGCACGGCGCTGGCCATGGCGCGCATGCTCGATGGTCATCGCGCGCTTCATGGCAGCGACGGCAGCGCGCTGGGCACCGACCTGGCCACCCTGGGAGTGCTGCTGGCACTGTTCCACGATGTCGGCTTCATTAGGCGCCTGTCAGAGGCCGGCATCGCCGGTGCCTGCCTGATCCACGAGCACGAGCAGCGCAGCGTCGACTTCATGCGCGGCTATCTCGCCGCCGGACCCTACGCGCGCTACGCTGAACTGGCCGAACTGATCCACACCACCAATTTCTCCCGCAGCGCCGACGCGACCCTGGGCGGCTTGTCGCCTGAAATCGTCGCGCTGGGGCAGATGCTCGGCACCTCTGACCTCATCAGCCAGATATCCGGACGCTTCTACCTGGAACGCTGTCATCATTTCCTGTTCCAGGAGTTCGTCGCCGCCGGTGCGGATCGCATGGTCGATGACCGGGGCAACACCCTGATCCTGTATCCCACGCCGGCGGACCTGCTGCGCAAGACCCCCGGCTTCTACGACCATCTGGTCAAGCCGCGCCTCGAGGGCGAGTTCGACCACGCCTACCGCTATATCGCGGCACATTTCGAAGGCGATGATCCCTATGTCAGGGGAATCCAGCGCAACCTCGATTTCCTGCGCGACATGATCGAGCGCAACGACTTCTCCCGGATGCAGCGCAAGCCCGTGCCGCTGATGCCCTTGCCGGCAGCGTGAGCCGCCGAACGCGTCCTGTTGCGGCGCCGTCCCAAAGGGATAAGGCCGCCGTCTCCGTCCGAGGCATGACTTTTCGTATTGGCCTGGCCGCGTTCGTGCTGGGCGCGGCATTGCTTGCCGGCTGCGCGGGCGACGCGCCGCTGCGCGATGCCCCGTCGCCGCTGCGACCGGCCGACGTGCGCGCCCAGATCGTCGGCCTGATGCCGGCGGGCACCGCGGATCGTACCGGTTGGGCGACCGACATCTATGCGGCGCTGAGCGCGCTGGAAGTTTCCCCGACGCCGGCGAACATCTGCGCGGTGCTGGCCGTGATCGAGCAGGAATCCACCTACCGCGCCGATCCCGAGGTGCCGAAGCTGGGGCAGATTGCCTGGGGTGAAATCGATCGCCGTGCCGAGCGCCTGGGCGTGCCGGCGGCGGCCGTGCATTTGGCACTGAAGCTGCCGTCGTCGAACGGCAAGAGCTACGCCGAACGCATCGACGCGGTAAAAACGGAAAAGGAACTGAGCCTGGTCTTCGAGGACCTGATCGACCGCGTCCCGCTGGGCAAGCGCCTGTTCGCCAGCTGGAATCCCGTGCGCACGGGCGGGCCGATGCAGGTCGGCATCGCCTTCGCCGAACGCCATGCGCAGGAGCGCAGCTACCCCTACCCGGTGTCGGAGTCGATCCGCCACGAGGTGTTCACCAGGCGTGGGGGGCTGTACTTCGGCATTGCCCACCTGCTGGGCTATCCGGCGAACTACGACAAGCTGGTCTATCGCTACGCCGACTTCAATGCCGGCCATTATGCCAGCCGCAATGCGGCCTTCCAGAATGCGGTGAGCATCGCCTCGGGCATTCCGCTCGACCTCGATGGCGACCTGGTGCGCCACGGCGATGACGATGGCAAGCCGGGCGCCACGGAGCTGGCGGTGCGCTCGCTGGCGCGGCGGCTGGAGATGGGCAACGGCGCGATCCGCGAGGCGCTGGAGCAGGGCGACGGGCTGGCCTTCGAGCGCAGCGAACTCTACCGTCGCGTGTTCGAACTGGCCGACCGGGCCGAGCGCCAGCCGGTGCCGCGTGCCGTGCTGCCGCGCATCGTGCTGAAAAGCCCGAAGATCACCCGCAAGCTCACCACCGAATGGTTCGCCAATCGCGTCGATGAACGCCAGCGCAAATGCCTGGTGCGCGCCGCAGCCACGTAGCGCGAGGCGGGCGCCTCAGCGCCGATGCAGCAGAAACTGCGCCGCCATCGCGCCGAGGGTGAAGGCCAGCAACAGCAAGCCCAGGTTCACCGTGTCGTCGTGGCTCACCAGTCCCACCGAATAGCCACCCAGCGCGCCCATCAGTTGCTGCATCAGGCCGGCCACGGCGGCGGCGGCACCGGCCAGCGCCGGCACCGCGCCGACGGTGCCGGCCAGGGTGGACGGCATCAGGAATCCATGGCCGATGCCCAGCAGCATCAAGGGCAGCGCGAATGCCAACGGCGTCTTCAGGCCGGCCAGGGCCAGCAGCAGGCCGATGCCGGCGACCGTGGTGAGCTGGCCCATCGCCATCATGCGGCGTTCGCCCAGGCGGCGGATCAGGCGGCTGGTGAGGAAGTTGCCGGCAACGTAGGCGAAGGGCACGCACATGATGTACCAGCCGATGTCGGCCGGGCCGACGCCGTAGCTGCCGAGCACGATCGGCGCGCCGCCAAGGAAGACATAGAAGGCCGCCGTGGTCAGCGCCAGGATGCAGACATGGAGCAGGAAGGCCGGCTCGCGCGCCAGCCGCGCGTAGGCGATGCCCATGTCGTGCAGCCAGTGCGTGTCGGGCGCCACCTTTGTTTCGTGCGCCGGCAGGCCGCGCCAGGCGGCAACCAGCAGCACCGCGGCCAGCGCGGCGATCAGCAGGAAGTTCGACTGCCAGCCCAGGCGCACATGCAACTGCCCGCCAATGACGGTCGCGACAGGCGGGCAGAAGCCCAGCGTCATGCCGACCCAGGCCATGACGCGGGTGCGCTCGGGCCCGCGGAACAGGTCCTGCACCATGGCGCGCCCGACCACCATGCCGGCGGCGCTGCCGGCGCCCTGCAGCGTGCGCGCCGCTATCAGTGCCGGCAGGTCCGGCGCCAGCGCCGCCAGCAAGGAACCGACCCCGGCCAGCGCCAGCCCGGCCATCAGGATGCGCTTGCGGCCATGGCGATCCGACAGCGGGCCGAACAGCAGTTGCAGCGCACCGTAGGCCACCAGGTAGCCACTCAGCGTCAGCTGTACGGAGGCCTGCCCGGCGCCGAAGATCGCGCCCCATTCCTGCATCGACGGCAGGCAGATGGTCATTGCCAGCAGGCCGAAGGCGATCTGCGCCAACAGGTTGGCGATCAGCAATCCGTGCGGCGGCGTGTCGGGCGGGGGCGGGGTCATCGGGCGGTGGCGGCGGGCGGAGCGGCGGGATGTGTTGCCGGGCAGCCGCCGAGTATCCTCGCAAGTCGCCCGCCCGGTCAATCAACAGGCGCGGTCGCGGCGAAGATGGAAATGGAATTCGTCAGCGCAAGCGCGCTGGGCGGGATGCGATACGGGGGAGGCCTGGCGATGCCGGAACGGATGCTCAGACCATGGATCGCCGTGTCGCCAGCGCCGACTTCTGCAGGGCGGCAGACAAAAGCGTTAGCCGGCGGAATATCGCTCGGAGTAGCCGGCTTCGCGCTGGCTGCGTATCGCCAGCACGAAGACCGTATCGATCTCGGGCACATAACGATACAAGGCCACATACCCATGCGAACGACGACCAATTACCAGTTCGCGCTTGGCATTCGCCACCGGACGGCCGATCAACGGGTGCTGCACCAGAATATCCAGGGCAGCAATGATTTCGCCAATGCGCTGATCGAAGTTCGCCACTTCATGGCTGGCCAGATGATCGAGGATGCGCTCGAAATCCTCCGCGAGCTCGGGTGCCAGCTCGATGCGGGACACCTTCAGCGCGCCAGCTTGCGCGCCACCGGGCGCTTTATCGCCTTGCCGGCGATGCGCGCTTCCAGATAGCCGCGCATTTCCTGCCACGGGATGGTTTTGCCGGTGGCCACGATGGCGGCGTAGCGGGCTTCGGCCACCGCATCGAAATCAGCGCGGTGGTCTGCCTGCTCGGCTTTCTCGGCAATCGCTTCGAGTATGAAGCCATGCGTTGTCGTTCCGGCGCGTTTCGCCGCCGCCGCGATGCGGGCTTTCAGGTCATCCGGCAGGCGAATGGTTGTCGTGGACATGTCGAACTCCAAACAAGGTATGGCAAGCCACTGTAGCACATGAGTGCTACAGGGCGCGATCAGTGAGGCCGCAAGGTTTGGGTTTGGCGAGACGGCGCATCCAGGCAATCGTTGCCGCCATGGATGCCCATCGGCGATCGTGGCGCAATTCAGGCAATGGTTGCCAGGAGTTCTGGTAGGCTATTTGGACTGCATCCGGCCATCAGCCGTCACTCAGAATTTTTCTCCATTGCGACCGTTCGACCTGAACCGTTCTCCAAAGCGGCCATTGGCTTGAGGGTGCCAATATTTTCAGCTTGGCCATTATTTGGCTACTCCGTCCCATATCAATTTGAATCCGGCGAGAAGCAACATGCCTGCGGTGATCAGATTGAACTGCCGCATGTCTATTGCGTGCATCAGTCTATAGCCGATGAAGTATCCGACCGGTACTGCGGGAAGCAGCAGGACCGACACTTCCAGGTTAGACAGGTCGAGAAGGCCCAGGTGGGCGTACGGAAACAACTTGAGGAAATTCACCACTGCAAAGAACAGCGCGGTGGTGCCGACAAGACGGACCTTGTCCATGTTTTGCGGCATCAGGTAGTGCATGATCGGCGGCCCGCCGGCATGGGAAACGAAGCTGGTGAAGCCGGATAATGCACCCCAGAAGATTCCGCGGCGAACCGTTGGTGACGTCGCCGCGACAGGCGCCATGCCACCCCGAAGCTCCAGCATGCGGTCGATGGCGAAAACCACGGCCTCGATTCCGATCAAAACCCGGATCCATCTCGGATCGATGTAGTCGAAGGTGAGCCAGCCAAGCGCTATTCCAATAATTGCGCCGGGCAAGATGATGCGAAGGTTGGGTCCATCCGCCTTGCCGCGGAAAACGAACAATCCGATGGCGTCGAGCACTAAGAGGATCGGCAGCATTACTGCTGCCGCGAAGGGGGGCGCGACAACGATGGCCATCAGTGGCACACCTAGATTCGTTGCAGTTCCGCCAAATCCTGCCTTGGACATTCCGACCAGGATGATAGCTGCAACGGCAATAAGCCAAAACGTCGGCGGCAGAGTTAGTGCATGGCTGAACATTTGGTTCCGATCGGTTTGTGTGGAGCCCGTCTTACGCCGGCGTTCCTGAATAGTTTGGGATGCGCATTGTTAAAAAGTTGGTAGGGGTCAGAGTAAAGCTCGGCCTCGGCGAATTGACGATCCGGATTTTCGATCCGGCCACGATCGCCAATCGACCGCAACAACGAATTGTTCGACATTCCACCTTGAGTCCTCACCAAACTTATTGACAATCGACACTTTGTGTTTCTATAATTTACCACATGGTCAATTTCGCTAAGGGTAGTGTCGTTGATCACTACAACATAAAAGAGGAGACACACATGGCCGCAGACAAGGATCATCCCGCGTCGTTTCAACGGCGCTCAA
The DNA here is from genome assembly GCA_016716965.1 of Sulfuritalea sp. GTDB lineage: Bacteria > Pseudomonadota > Gammaproteobacteria > Burkholderiales > Rhodocyclaceae > Sulfuritalea. The sequence goes on from JADJUP010000056.1 coordinate 230,651, forward strand.
TTATCAAAGCAATGGCAACTGGTGGCGTGGTATTGGCCGGTGGGGGTGTGTTCCCCGGCATCCTGCGCGCGCAGGCAGACAACATCCGTGTCGGCCTGCCGATCCCGCTGACTGGCCCCTTCGTGAATGAGGCCCGAGCCGTTCAGCGCGGTGCTGAACTCGCCGTCAAGGAATTCAACGCCGCCGGCGGCATGGCCGGCCGCATGGCCGAACTGCTGGTGCGCGACGACAAACTCAATCCGCAAGAGGCGGTGACGCGCACCATCGAGTTGATCGAGAAGGATCGTGCCCACTTCATCGTTGGCTCAGTCTCATCGGCGGTACAGCTGTCGGTGAATAATGCGACCAAGCAACGCAAAGTGATCTACAACTCGGTAAGCCAGTCCGACACCATCAACGAGGCCAAGGATTGGAGCAAGTACACGTTCCACGAATGCCTCAATCCGCACATGACCGCCGGCGCTGTCGCGCGCTACGCATTCCCGAAGTTCGGCAAGCGAGTGGTCTTCCTGACGGCTGACTACGCGTACGGCCACGAAATGGTGCGGGGCTTCCAGACCGTGGGCAAGGCGATGGGCATTGAAGTGCTCGCCGATATCCGCCACCCGCTGGGCCAGACGGACTTCTCCAGCTACTTCCCAAAAATCCTGGCCCTCAAGCCGGATGTTCTAGTTGTCTGCAACTTCGGTCGTGACCAAGCAATCAGCTTTCGGCAGGCGGCCGATTTTGGTTTGAAGAAACAGATGAAGATCATTGCGCCCTTGCTGATCCATTCCGGGCGCATGGTTGATGGGCATGACGTATACGCCGATATCATCGGCGGCACAGGCTATTACTGGGGCCTGGAAGATACAGTTCCATCGGCAAAGCGCTTTAACGATGCGTTCCGTGCCGCTAACGGAGGAACCTATCCGACCGACTATGCCGGTCTCGGCTATGTTGGCGTACGCGGAGTCCTAGCGGCTGCCAAAGCCGCCAACAGTACCGACAGCGACAAGGTGTCCGATGCGCTACGAGCGATCAAGGGCGATTTCTACAAGGGGCCAACCTACTATCGCGCATGCGACCACCAGTCGGTCCAGTCGATGCTGATCGTCGAATCGAAGCCCGCTGCACAGGCAAAGAACAAGGAGGACATCTTCAATATCCTGGCCATCGAGAACTTCGATGAGTCAAAACTGCGCAGCTGCAAGGAACTCGGCCACGCCTGATAACCGTGAGGTGCGGCTGGTGCCCGGGTGCCAGCCGTGTTTCGCGTTCGCTCTGCCTGCCTTACCTGCATCGAGGTCGTACTCATGGAACTCTCGTTCTCTCTGCTCGTCCAGCAACTCTTCATTGGTCTCGCCCTCGGCTCAATCTACGTTCTGATTGGTGTCGGCCTGTCGTTGATCTTCGGCTTGCTGACAGTTGTGAACTTCGCCCACGGCGCGTTCTACATGGTTGGAGCCTACGTCGCGGTCTATATTTTCGAGAAGACAGGAAATTTCTGGGCATGCCTAGTGCTGGTCCCCCTCGCCGTCGGTGCGCTGGGTCTGGCGACCGAGCGCTGGCTCGTGCGACCCCTGTATGGCCGTGGCCTCGACTATCCCCTGCTGCTGACTTTCGGCCTGGCCTATGTCCTGGTCGACAGCGTGCGCATGATCTTCGGTGTGCAGGGCGAACATTTCAGCACTCCCGAACTGCTGCAAGGAACCGTCGATATGGGTTTCGGCCCTTTCCCGATCTACCGCATCTTCCTGGTCGGGCTATGCGCCACGCTGCTGCTGGCACTTTGGCTGTTTATCGAAAAAACCCGCCTCGGCTTGATCGTCCGTGCCGGCTCGCGTGATCCGCTTGTACTCAAGGTGCTGGGCATCGATGTCGACCGCGTTTGGCTCCTGATATTCGGCATTGGTACGGCCCTGGCCGGCCTTGCGGGCCTGCTGGCGGCCCCGCTGCGTGGTGTCAATCCGGAGATGGGCGGTCCGGTACTCATTGAAGCCTTTGTCATCACGGTCATCGGAGGCATGGGTTCCTTGGTTGGGGCGATTGTCGCCGGCCTGCTGGTAGGCGTTGTCGTCGCAATGACCACCTTGTTCCAGCCCGAACTAGCCGAGCTGTCTATCTTCGCGCTGATGGCGCTGGTACTGATTGTCCGCCCCAACGGCCTGTTCGGCCGCGAAGGCCTGATGTCCTGACGTCCGAGGTAATCATCCCATGTCTACGATCGCTACCGACGAGCACGCGCCGACCTTGAAATTCGAGAGCGTCGAGCGCCATCGCGTCCTCGCCACCATTCTGGCGCTGGCGGTATTCCCGCTGCTGATGCCTTTCCATGCGCTGGCTACCAACATTCTGCTATTCGGACTGTTCGCTGCCGGTTACAACCTGACCTTCGGCTACACGGGAAAACTTTCTTTCGGGCATGCCGCGTTTTACGGTACAGGGGCATATGCCTGTGGCATTTTAATTTCGCAGTACGGTGTACATTGGAGCCTCGCCATTGCAGCCGGAGTGACGTTGGGCGGCCTGACCGCGTTTGTCATGGGGCTGCTGGCGATACGGACGCGCGGCATCTACTTTGCCATGGTGACGCTGGCTCTGGCACAGTGCGTGTACTTCATTGGTTTCCATGCCACCTCGCTCACCGGCGGGGACAACGGTCTGCGCGGGGTGAATGTGCCTGCCATCAGTATCGGTCCGATCAGCATCGATCTGCTGCAGCCCTTCACCCGCTACTACTTCATGCTGACCTTCGTCGCATTTGCGGTGTGGCTGCTGTCGCGTATTCTCAACTCCCCGTTCGGCGCGGTTCTCGAAGCCATCCGCGAGAACGAGCAACGCGCGCGCGCTTCCGGCTTCAACATCGAGCGCGCCAAGCTGCTTTCCTTCGTTCTCTCCGGCCTGTTCTGTGGCCTGGCGGGAGCGCTGACGGCGATCAACCTGTCTACGGTGGGTATAGACATCATTTCGTACCACACCTCGGGCCAGGTCATGATGGTCACACTGCTCGGCGGCATGGGGACTTTCTTCGGGCCTTTTGTAGGGGCCGGCACCTTTCTGGCAATGGAGCATGTCGTGACCGCATTTACGGAGCGCTGGCAGCTTATCGTCGGCCTCATGTTCATGGGGCTCGTATTGTTCTTCCCCAAGGGCATCTGGGGCACCATTCTGGAATGGGTGAAGAAATGAACCACGTCTCGATTCTCGAAACCCACGGTATCACCAAGCGCTTCGGCGGCTTCACCGCCAACTCGGACATCAGCGTCAGTTTTCCGCGCGGCAAGCTCACTGCCATCATTGGTCCCAACGGTGCCGGGAAATCCACCTTCTTCAACATGGTGTCGGGCAGCTTCGCGCCAAGTGGAGGTGAGATCATCTTCGACGGTGAAAACGTCACGGGACTGGCACAGCACCGCTTTGCCCATCTCGGAATTGCCAAGTCCTTCCAGGTTACCAACCTGTTTCCAAGCCTTACGGTTTTGGAGAACGTCCGCGTCGCGGTGCAGGCAATCGAGTCCGGTTTCAACCTATGGACACCCCGCGCGACGCGCACCGACTGGACCGAAAAGGCCGAGGCGTTGCTCAAACGTGTCGGTCTCTCAGGCAAGCGTCGCCTTCGCACCGACCGGCTCTCGCACGGAGAGCAGCGGAGTCTGGAAATGGCCGTGGCGCTGGCCAGCGACCCCAAGCTTCTATTGCTTGATGAGCCAACGGCCGGCATGAGTCCCGAGGAGACCCGCAGCATGATGGATCTGATCCTCGAACTGGTCCAGGAACGCACGGTGGCCTTGGTCGAACACAAGATGAAGCTGGTCATGGGCGTCAGCGACCAGATTATCGTCCTGCACCAGGGAATGCTGCTGGCGCAGGGATCGCCCGACGACATTCGCGGCAACGACGAGGTCAAGCGCGTATATCTTGGCAAGGGAGCTCATTGAGATGAAATCGCAAGCGCTGCTGACCGTTCGCAAGCTGGAAGCCTGGTATGGCCGCAGCCACATCCTGCAGGGCATCGATCTGGAGATTCATGCCGGGGAAATCGTCTGCATCATCGGCCGCAACGGCGCCGGCAAGACCACCACCATGCGCAGCATCATGGGCCTGATGGACAAGGCGCGCGGCAGCGTGCATTTCGACGGCCACTCGCTGCTCGAAATGGCGCCGCACCGGCGCTACCACCTCGGACTCGCATACGTATTCGAAGAACGCCGCATCGTGCCAGGACTTACCGTGTTGGAGAACATCCGCCTGGGTATCATCGCGTCCCGTCATCGCGAACGCGAGCGGCACATCATCGACGAAATCGCCGAGACTTTCCCGCGCCTGCAGGAACGCCTGTCGCAAATGGCCGCCACCATGTCCGGCGGCGAACAGCAGATGCTTGCGATCGCACGCGCCATGGCAGCCGATCCAAAGCTGATCATGCTTGACGAACCAAGCGAAGGCATCATGCCGGTGCTGGTCGACGAAATGTTCGAACTCTTCACCAAGCTAAAAAAGGCGGGGAAGACATTGCTGCTGGTCGAACAGAATGTCGAACTCGCACTGTCGATTGCCGACCGCGCTTACATCATGGATCAGGGCAGCATGGTCCACCATGCTCCAGCCGCCGAGCTTCTCAAAGACCAAGCGATACAGGAGCGCTACTGTTCGGTGTAGCGACTGCGGACAGAGCAGTCCCGCGAGCAGGCTCAAGCAAGCTATGTAGCCGGCGAGCGGGCCCTCGGGACGGGGCGATCCTTAGAGCGATTGTCCGGGAAATGTTGAACATTTCAGTTTGCGCGACATAGCCGGGGCGCATGTCTACTCGATCACACGTCGCAAGTGCACTTGGCGCTAAGACGACCCGGTCAATCCGGTCGTCTATCAATTGCGTTCAGACGTCCTGACGTTCCTCGGAGCGGTATTCCCTGATGACGCGATCAGCGGTCTTGAAACCCTCGGCAGCGACCGGTACACCCGCATAGACGCCTGCCTGCAGCAGAACTTCGGCAATTTCCTGTTCGGTCACACCATTGTTCAACGCGCCGCGCACGTGTAGAGCGAACTCGCCCCAGCGACCCATGGCGGAGAGCATGCCGAGATTGATCAGGCTGCGAGTCTTGCGTTCCAGACCATCACGTGTCCACAGATAACCCCAGCAGTTTTCCTGGGTGAAGTCGATGAAGTGCTGATAGAAGGGCGTGGCGTCGGTCTTCGTGCTATCTACAAATTGCGGGCCCAGCACCTCGCGGCGAATGCGTGCCCCCTGCTCGGTTCTTTCGCTCATGATGAGAGCTCTCCAGTTGGTCAAATCTTGTTTAGCGCTCGGAGGATCTTTTCCGGCGTGAAAGGTTGCGCGGTAACACGAACGTCGAAGGGCGCCAGTGCGTCATTGATGGCGTTCATCACGGCCGCCGGTGCCCCTGCTGTACCAGCTTCGCCGGCACCCTTGGCGCCTAGTTCAGAGGTACGCGTCGGGGTCTCGACATGGGCGACTTCAATGTCCGGCATCTCGCTTGCCATCGGCACCAGATAGTCGGCCATGCTGCCGTTCCGGAGCAGGCCGCTGCCGTCATAGAGACATTCCTCGAACAACGCACCGCCTATGCCCTGGACAATAGCGCCCCTGATCTGCTCGTCTAGCAACAGCGGGTTGATGACCCGTCCGCAATCCTCCACCGCCCAGTGCTTGAGCAACTTGACGAAGCCAGTTTCGATATCGACCTCGACGTAGGACGCCTGAACGCCGTTGGTGAATACAAAGGGATAGGTGCGCTGCGAATAGTGGCGTGTCACCACAAGTTCTGACTGGAAGCCTTGCGGCAAGAGATCGGGGCGGAAGTAGGCGATGCGACCAAGTTCAGCGAAATCAACCAGTGTCGCCTGGGTCGCGCGATCCCGCACCTTGCCGTCGGCAACATCCAGTTCGCCGGCGTCACGCTTGAGATGGGCCGCGGCCAGCGCCAGGATGTTTGTACGTAACTGGCGACTGGCCTGCAAAACAGCTTCGCCGCCAATGCCGGCGCCGCGCGACGCCCAGGTGCCCCCGCCGTAGGGCGTTACGGCCGTGTCCCCGGTGATGATCCGCACCGCAGCGAGCGGGAGGCCGACTTCATCGGCGGCGATCTGCGCGAAAATGGTTTCCGTGCCTTGGCCCTGTTCACCGACACCTACGGCACAGTGCACCACCCCGGTCGGATCGAGGCGCACGGTAGCGCCTTCCTGTGCCGCGATTCGCGCGCCACCGACACCATAAAAGGCGGCACCCGGATTGGTCAGTTCGATCAGTACGGCAATTCCGATGCCTCGATAGATGCCCTTCTTGCGCAGCTCGGCCTGTTCCTGCCGCAGCGCCGGATAGTCGATCATCGTCTCCAGCTTGGCGAGGCACTGCTGGTGCGACAGCTTCTCCAGCACGATGCCGGATGCACCCTTGCGCGGATAACTGTCGTCCTCCATCACGTTGCGTCGGCGCAACTCCAACGGATCGATGCCCATCCGGACCGCTGCCAGATCGACAATGCCTTCAGTGACGGCACAGGCTACCGGGTGGCCTACGCCGCGGTACTGACTTGTCTGTACCTTGTTCTGGAACACCACGTCGAGCTTCGCCCGGTATTCCGGGTGGTTGTAGGGGCCGCCGGTGATATTCACCACCTGGTTGCCTTCCACCACACTGGTGCGCGGGAACATCGAGTAGGGGCCGATGCCGGTAAGGTCGTCGATGTCGAAGGCCAGCATTCGGCCTTCGCGAGTCAGCGCCAAGCGCGCCTTGACGCGATGCTCGCGGGCATGGATGTCGGTGACGAAGGATTCCAGGCGATCGGCGACGAATTTGACCGGGCGCTTGAGCAATACGGCCAGCGCCACAGTGGCGAAGTCGTCGGCGTAGGCGTGGACCTTGATGCCGAAGGAGCCGCCGACGTCGCGGCAGATCACGCGCACGTCGGCTTCCGGCAGGCCGAGTTGGCGCGCGTAAAGATCGGCCATCATGTGCGGCGCCTGGTGCGAGTGATGGACGGTCAAACGCCGCTCGGCCGGATTGAAGTCGGCCAGCACCGAGCGCGGCTCCATGGTCACTCCGGTATGGCGGCCGAAGACATAGGTTTCCTCGACGACCACGTCGGCACCGGCAAAGGCGGCGTCGACGCCACCCGTGTCCAGTTCGCGGTGGTAGCAGAGGTTGCTGCCAAGTTCGGCATGGATCACCGGCGTCTGGGGTGCCAGTGCCGTTTCCATATCAGCCACGGCGGGCAGTGGTTCCCACTCGACGACGATAGTCTCCACCGCATCTTCGGCCAGGGCTCGCGTATCGGCGACGATCGCCAGCACCGCCTCTCCCTGCCAGCAGGCGCGGTCGATCGCGATCGCGTACTGGGGGGCCGAGCGCATGCCGACCATGTGCGACAGCGTGCCGACAAAGGGAGCGCACACCTGCGCCAGGCGCGCGCCATCGACGATGGCGATGACTCCCGGCATAGCATGCGCCGCAGTGACATCGACACTGACGACGCGGGCATGGGCGTGCGGACTGCGCAGGTAGACCACGTGTGCCATGCGCGGCAGTTCGACGTCATCGACATACGTGCCGCGACCTTCGGTCAAGCGCCGGGCATTCGGCCGCACCACGCGACGGCCGATGTGGGGCGGCGCAGCCGCTTCGGCAACGACGGGAGGTGCGACAAGGTCATTCATGGCGATCTCCGCCGCAACCGGCCAAACGGCGGGTCTCGCGCGTGGATTCGACGGCATCGACGATGGCGTGATAGCCGGTGCAGCGGCAGTAGTTGCCCGACATGTGTTCGCGGATCTGTTCGCGACTGGCGGCGGGCTCGGACTTCAGCAGGGCGTCGGCGGTGAGCAGCATTCCCGGCGTGCAAAAACCGCATTGCAGCGCGTTGCTTTCAAGGAAAGCGTGCTGCAGGTCGGCGATTTCGCCGGAATCGGAAACACCTTCGATGGTTTCGACCCGGGCGCCGTCGGCCTGTACCGCCAGTGTCAGGCAGCCGCGCACGATATCGCCGTCGATGCGCACCGTGCAGGCACCACAGACGCCGTGTTCGCATCCGGATCGCGTGCCCTTGAGGCCGAGCTCGTCGCGCAGGTAGTCAACGAGATGCTGGCGCGGTTCTACCCAGCGCTCATGGAGCACGCCATTGACGGTGATTCGGGTTAGTACCTTGTCAGTCATGGTGTTTCTCCCTCGTGCAAGAGTGATTTCACGGCGCGCTGCAGCAGCACACCGGCAAGGTGCGACTTGGCCGCGGCTGAGGTATAGAGGTCGTCGCTGGGAGCGATGTCCTCACTGAGGCTGGCAATCGCCGCGGCCAGCACCGCGGGATCGCCGCGTTTGCCGTTGAGGGCCGTTTCGGCGCCGAGCGCACGCATCGGCGTATTGCCAACCCCGAGAAATACGATGCGCAGGTCGCCCATCACGCCGCCAGAAATATCGCCGGCGACGGCGATACCAACAATTGCATAGTCGCCGTGGCGGCGTGCCAGTTCGGTAAAGGCAAAGCGCCGCTGCCGGCCGGGCAAAGGAAACTCGACAGCGATGATCAACTCGTCGGGGTGCAGATCGGTCTGGTACAGGTCGATGAAGAAATCGCCGGCCATCACCCGTCGTTCATTGGTTCCGTTGCTCAGGATCAGTTCGCCATCTGCTGCAAGCGCGCAGGCCGGCCATTCGGCCGCAGGGTCGGCAAAGGCCACCGAGCCGCCAAAGGTGCCGCGATTGCGTATCGCGGCGTGAGCGAGGAACGGAACGGCCTGCGTCAACAGTGGTAGGCGCTGCGCCACCAGTTCCGAGCGTTCAATGTCCACATGGCGCGTCAGCGCGCCGATGCGCAGAAAGCCGTCCTGCACCGCGACACCGTGCAGTGCTTCAATACCGGTGATATCGACCAGCACGACCGGTTCCGACAGACGCATGTTGAGTGTCGCCAGCAGGGTCTGGCCGCCGGCGAGCAGGCGGGCATCGTCTCCGTGCTGGCGCAATAGCGAGACAGCATCGGCGACGGTGGTGACCCGCGTATAAGCGAAGCGTGGTGCCTTCATGACCGCCTCCCGTGTGCGGCCTAGGCGTGCGTCGGCATGACTAGGCTGGACGACACTGTCTGGCCGGCGGGCCAGCGCGATGTCACCGCCTTGGTGCGGGTGTAGAACTTAATGCCTTCCGCGCCGTGCATGTGCAAGTCGCCGAACAGGGAGTTCTTCCAGCCACCAAACGAGAAGAAGGCCATCGGTACAGGGATGGGCACGTTTATGCCGACCATGCCGACCTCAATGCTCTCTTCGAAAATTCGGGCGCTGGAACCCGAGGCCGTGAATATTGCGGTGCCGTTGGCGAACCGACTGGCGTTGATCAATTCGATGGCGGCCTCCAGTGTCGGCGCGCGCAGCACGCAGAGCACAGGGCCGAATATCTCGTCCCGGTAAATGCTCATAGTTGGCGTGACCTTGTCGAACAGCGTCGGACCGAGGAAGAATCCGTCCTCATGGCCAGGCACCTGCAGCGAACGGCCATCCACCACCAGGCTTGCGCCCTCGGTGACTCCGACGTCGACATAGCCGCGCACCTTGTCGCAATGTTCGCGCGTCACCAGCGGACCCATGTCCATTCCGGGTTCGGAACCCGGCCCGGTCTTAAGCGTGCGTGCGCGGCGCGCGATGCGGTCCACCAGCGCGTCGCCGACATCACCGACCGCTACGACCACAGAAATCGCCATACAGCGCTCGCCGGCCGAGCCATAGCCCGCTCCGATCAGGGCCTCGGCAGTGAAGTCGAGATCAGCATCCGGCATGACGACCGCATGATTCTTCGCGCCGCCCAAAGCCTGCACGCGCTTGCCGTTACGCGCACCGGTCTCGTAGATGTACTTGGCGATCGGTGTCGACCCAACAAACGACAGCGCTGAGACGTCCGGGTGATTCAGCAGGCTGTCAACCGCAACCTTGTCGCCGTGTATGACATTAAATACCCCGTCGGGCAATCCTGCTTCCTTGAAAAGGCGCGCCAGCATCATGCTGCACGAGGGGACTTTCTCGGAAGGTTTGAGCACAAAGGTATTGCCACAGGCGATAGCCACCGGATACATCCACATCGGGACCATGGCTGGAAAGTTGAACGGCGTGATGCCGACGCAGACGCCCACTGGCTGGCGCAGTGAATAGGCATCGACGCCGGTGCCGACATTGGCCGCATGTTCGCCCTTGAGCAACTGCGGAATGCCGCAGGCGAATTCCACGACTTCGATGCCGCGACGGACCGAACCCAAGGCATCCTCGCGGGTCTTTCCGTGTTCTTCGGAGGCCAGTTCGGCAAGTTTCAACTCATGGAGCTTGAGCAGGGCCAGATAGCTCTGCATCACGCGGGCACGGCGCAGGGGTGTTGTGGCACGCCAGGCCGGCAGGGCACGTTTCGCTGCTCGCACGGAGCGATCGACGTCGGCCTCGGAGGCAAACGCCACTTCACGCACGACCTGGCCAGTAGCGGGATTGAATACCTTGCCGCGTCGTCCATTCGTCGCTTGGTATTCGCCGCCTTCGATCCAGTGCTGGATGCTTACGAGATGCGCCATGGTGAGTCCTTTGAATTGAATTAGAAATTGACGAAGCGGCCAAGCAAGACGCCGATACCGCCACCGAGAGCCAACCAGAACAGGCGCTGTAACTCTCCGCTCCAACCCGTACTGAAACCGGAAGCGGCGCCGGTCGAAATAGCCTGTTTCGTTGCTCCAGGCACGACACCAATGCCCTGTGCACCGGGTGCTTCAGCAATAGCTTCGGGCTGCGGTGCCAGTTGTTCGTTGAAGGCACGGAAAAAGTCGTCGGCCAGTTTCTTCGCCGACGCATCGATCAGGCGTCCGCCAATTTGGCCCAGCTTTCCTCCCACCGCTGCATCTACCGTGTATTGCAGGCGCGTGGCATCGCCCTCGCTTTCCAAGGCCACCTTCGATTGACCCTTGGCAGTTCCGGCAGCACCGCCGCTGCCCTCAAAGGCCAGCGTGCAGCCGGAGGGGACTGTGATATCGGACATCAGCATCCGGCCGGAGAAGCGCGCTCGAACCGGACCGATCTTCGCTAGCAGGCGCACCTCGGTTTCGGTGTCACTGAGCTTGTTCATTTCCTCGCATCCTGGAATGCATTTCGCTAGGATTTGCGCGTCATTGAGTGCGTCCCAAACCCGTTGGCGGGGAGCGCGTATCAGTTGTTCGCCGTGCAGTTCCATGGATGCCTCCTAGCGCCGTAAGTCCTGCGCGTTCGTATTTAGTTGTTGGCTGGCATGGCATCGGGGGTTGTAATGATTGCCGGGAGCGCTTGTCCAGCCGGGACGAGTACGCAATTTACCACATGGTCAACTAAAGTCAACAAGCTTTCGGGTGCTAGACTTGTCGAATCGCTTCTTACGCTCGATTCATACACCGTGCCACCAGCCAAAAACCGTCGGGTTACAAAGTCCGCCACCGAATCCGTCGCTGCCGAAGGGGCCACGCCGCCCAAACGCCAGCGGCTATCACCCGAGCACCGCGAGCGGCAAATCGTGGAAAAAGCGATCGGGTTTTTCTCCGAATTTGGGCTGAAGGGCCAGGCGCGGGAACTGGCCGGGCAGATCGGCATCACGCATCCGCTGCTCTATCGCTACTTCCCCAACAAGCAAGCACTGATTGATCGCGTGTATCAGGAGGTGTACCTTGGCCGCTGGAAGGTGGACTGGGAAGAAATGATCGATGATCGAACCAAACCGATCCAGGATCGCCTTACGCGTTTCTACCTCGATTACGCCAAAACCGTTCTGACCAAGGAGTGGGTGAGGATTCTCGTATTCTCGGGGCTTGCCGACGGCTACATTACCGACAACTACATGAAGTTGCTGTCCGAGCGGCTTTTTCCCCGGATCGTTCGTGAAACACGTGCCGATCTGCAACTGCCGTTGGAACCCGCATCAACGGAGGCAGAGCGCGAACTAGCATGGGGCCTGCACGGCGGCATTTTCTACATTGGCATTCGCCACTGGGTATACGGACAAAACTTTCCGGCAGATTTGGAGACGGTCGTAAGTGACCGCGTGCGCGCCTACGTGCTCGCCGCACCCGAAGTGTTCAAGCGGGAAGCTAAACTCAATCAGGTGCCGGGACGCGGCAGAAAAGTGAAATTACTTGACGACGGCCGCGGATGCTGAAGTAGAACGGGTTCCGGCGAATGGCTGGAATCGCTACGCAACCACCGTCGAGGCCGCAATATTATATTCGCATAGCGAGTGGCTGCTTTCCATCTCTTGGCTTTCGTCGCAAATGGCCGCTCCCAATTCCCGCGACAGTCGGCTATGGGCACCTAGCCGCCGTCCCGTCAGCGCCGACTCTTACCTTGCGCCGCGCCGCCCCTCGATCAGCGAATACACCGCCGGCACCACCACCAGCGTCAGCAGGGTCGAGGAGATCATGCCGCCGATCACCGCGATCGACAGCGGCTGGTTGGTCTCGGCGCCGGCGCCCAGCCCCAGCGCGGCAGGGAAGAGGGCGAGGATCACGGTGGCCGAGGTCATCATCACCGGGCGCATGCGGATCGGGCAGGCATTGCGCAGCGCGGCGTCCACCGCCATGCCCTGCTCGCGGCGCTGGTTGGTGAGGTCCACCAGCAGGATCGAGTTCTTGGCGACGAGGCCGATCAGCAGCGTGAGGCCGATCATCGAGTAGATGTTCAGCGTGTGGCCGAACAGCCATAGCGCGGCGATGCCGCCGACCACGGCCAGCGGCTGTGCCAGCATGACGATGGCGGGTTGCAGGAAGCTGTTGAACTGGCTCGCCAGCACCATGTAGAGCAGCACCAAAGCCAGGCCGAAGGCGAAGCTCATGTATTTCTGGGTTTTGCCGAACTCCTCGGCCTGGCCGATCATCTTGACCTGGTAGCCCGCGGGCAGGATCTCGGCCGCTGCGGCGCGTACCTGGGTCACCGCGTCGCCGAGCGGGATTGAGGGCGTGGCGTAGAAGGTCGCCGCGTATTGCAGGTCGAAGCGGCCGATCACGGCGGGGCCGAGCTTTTCCTCGAAGCGCGCCACGGAATCGAGGCGCACCAGCTTGCCGTCGCGGTTGCGCAGGAAGATTTTCGACAGGTCGGCGGGCTGGGTGAAGGCGCCTTCCCTCGCCTTGAGGCGGATGTCATAGCGCTGGCCGTCGCCCGGCTCGTCGTTGAACTTGGCGATGTCCACACCGCCGGTCAGCATGTTGACGGCAAGGGCGACGTCGGCCGTCGCCAGGTTGGCGTTGGCGATGCGCAGACGATCGGGGCGGAACACGAGTTGCGGCAGGTCGAGCTGGAGGTCGGTATCGACGCGGCCGATGCCGGGCAGGGCGGCCAGCTTCTGTTGCAGTTCGCGCGTCAGGCGGCCGACCTCGTCGATGTTCTCCCCGGCGAGGACGAATTGCAGCGGCTCGCCGCGCTGGCCACCGCCGACGATGGAGAAGGGCGCGGCGAAGGCGCGTGCACCGGGAATGGCGGCGAGGTCACGCCGCACGTCGGCGATTACCTGCTGCTGGCTGCGCTTGCGCTCCTCGCGTGGCGCCATGCGCACCACTACCGTGCCCTGGTTGACCTGGCCGGCACTGCCCAGCCCGATCAGGGCGAACTCGGTGCGCACCTCGGGGTAACTATTGAGCACCGCCTCGACTTCGCGCAGCTTGGCGTCGGTGTAGTCGATGCTGGAGCCGAGCGGTGTGCGCAGCGAGACGCGGAAGCGGCCCTCGTCCTCATCCGGCGTGAAGGTCTTGCCGATGTTGATGAAGAAGAAGCTGCTTGCGGCGACGATCAGCGTGGTCAGCGCCACCACCCACCAGCGATGGGTCAGGGCGGATTCGAGCAGGCGGATGTAGATGCGGTCGAGGCCGCCGAGGATGCCGTCGAGCAGGTGGTAGATGCGGCCGTGCTGCTTCTCGACCTTGAGGTAGCGCGAGCAGAGCATGGGCGTCAGCGTCAGCGAGACGAACAGCGAAACCAGCACGCCAAAGGTGACCACCACGGCGAAGGAGCGGAAGAACTGGCCGAGCACGCCCTGCAGGAAGATCACCGGGGCAAAGATCGAAACCAGCGAGAGCGTCGCGGCGATCACCGCGAACACCACTTCGCGGCTGCCATTGACGGCGGCCGAGACCGGATCGGGATCGAGGTCCTCGCGGTGGCGGAAGATATTCTCCAACACCACGATGGCATCGTCGACCACCACGCCGATGAGCAGCAGCAAGGCCAGCATGGTCAGCGAGTTCAGCGTGTAGCCGAAGAAATAGATCACCGCGATGGCGCCCATCAGCGAGACCGGAATCGCCACCGCGACGATCAGGGTCGAGCGCAGCGAACGCAGGAAGAACCACACCACCAGCGCCGCCAGCAGGGTGCCCTCGATGATGTGTTCCTTCAGCGAATTGACGATTTCGAGGATGAATACGGCGTCGTTGGAGACGATGCTGATCTTCATGCCCGGCGGCAATTGCGGCTCGATCTCGTTGGCCAGCTTGGCCTTGATGCGCTCGGCGATGGCCACGGTGTTGGCGTTGGCGACCTTGACCACGCCGAGGCCCACGGTCATCTCGCCGTTGAAGCGTGCCAGCTGGCGGTTGTCGGTAAGTCCGTCTTCCAGTTCGGCGATCTCGGAGAGGTGCACGGCGACGCCGTTGCGCTGGGCGACGACGAGGCCGGCCAGGGCATCGAGTGAGTGGAATTCGAGGTCGAGCTTGACCAGGTGTTCGGTGGCCTGGCCGACGACGAAGCCGCCGGCCAGTTGCACGTGCTCGGATCCGAAGGCGCTGGCGACATCCTGCGCCGAAATCGCCAGTGCAGTCATGCGTTCGGGGATCAGGTTCACCCGGATCGTGCGATCGCGGCGGCCGCCGAGGCGGACTTCGCCGACGCCGTCGATGGTCTCCAGCTTCTTCTTGACCACGTTGAGCGCGTACTGGTTGAGCTGCTGCTGGGTGCGGTCGCCCTGCAGTGCCATCCAGAACATTGGCGAGGCGTTGGTCTCGACCTTGGCCACGATCGGCGGATCGACGTCCTTGGGCAGGCGGCGCAGCACCTGGTTAACCTTGGACTGCACCTCGTTGTAGGCGACGTCGACGTTTTTTTCCAGGCCGAAGGTGATGTTGATCACGGAGACGCCGGGAGATGACGTGGACTGGATATGCTCGATGCCGGGCACGGAATTCACCGAACCCTCGATCAGGTTGGTGACGCTGGCATCGACAATGTCCGGATTGGCGCCCTTCAGCGCGGTGGTGACCGAGACCACCGGAAATTCGATGTAGGGCAGCCGGTCCATGCCAATGCGGCTGAACGAGATGACGCCGAACAGTACCAGCACGGCATTCAGCATCCACGCCAGGACGTGGCGCTTGACCGATAGCTCGGGCAGGGTCATTTCGCTTCGGGCTTTTTCGCCGTGGCGTCAGCGCCAGCGCTTTGCGTCCCGTTGGGAACTTTTGCTGCGGCGTCCTTGGCTGCTCCGCCCTTGCCGCCCGGCTTGGCCGGCTCCTTGATCCCCACTACGGCGTTGTTGGTGAGGAAGCCGGCGCCGTCGAGCGCGATGGTTTCGCCGCCGGAAAGGCCTTCGAGGATCTCGACGCGGCCGCCGCGCTTGGCGCCGGCCTTGACCACTTTCTGCTGCGCGCGTTTCTGGCCGTCGACCTCGGCGATGACATACACCACCTTGCCCGCCGGGCGCAGCACCACGCTTTGCTCGGGCACCGTCAGGGCGGTGGCCTTGGCGGCGATGCGTACCGTGGCATTTACCGTGCCGCCGCCGCGCAGCAGGCCCTCGCGGTTGTCGATGTCGGCCAGCACGTCGAGCGTGCGGCTGCCTTCGACGATGCCGGGGCGGATCTCGTGGATGCGGCTTTCGAACATTTTTCCCGGCGCCAGCGGCGAGGTCATGCTCACCGCCTGGCCGGGGGCGAGGCGGGTGGCCGCGACTTCGGGGAAGGGCAGGTGGGCGCGCAGCTTGTGCGGCGCGACCAGCTGGAACATCGGGTCGCCAACCTTGACGTAATCGCCGGGAGCGACGATCTGGACTTCGACGACGCCGTCGAGCGGGGAGGTGACGCGCGTCTTTCCCATCGCCCGCCGGCTGTTCTCGGCGCGGGCGCGGGCAGCGGCCAACTGCTCATTGACGGCGGTGCGCTGCGCGGCGATGTCCTCGCCGGCGTTCTTCGACAGGAAGCCCTTTGCCACCAGCGCCTGCTGGCGTTCCAGCAGGCGATCCTGTTGCGTCGCCAGGGCTTCGAGCCGGCGCGCATCGGCTTCGTCGGCGCGATTGGCGAGCGTCGTGTCGCCGGCGTCGATCACGGCCAGCAATTGCCCCTTCTTCACGCGCTGCCCGGTGCGAGCCAGCACCTGCACGACGCGCCCCGGCACTTCGGCGCCGACCTTCGGATCGGCCAGCACTTCCAGGGTGCCCAGGGTTTCCTCGACCACTTCGAATTCGCCGCTGCCGACCTGGGTCACGGTGATCAGCGCCGGCGGCGGCCCGGCCTTCTTTTCCTCGGCCTTCTGGCCGCAGGCGGCGAGCAGCAGGAGCGCGAGGGCGGCGGCGAATGTCCTTTGCATCACGGCAGGACCGACTCCGGTGCAAAGAGTTCCGCGACACTTTCGCGGCGGCGGATCAGGTGCGCGTGGGTGCCATCGACCATGACTTCGGCGGCCCGCGGACGGCTGTTGTAGTTCGAGGCCATGGCCATGCCGTAGGCGCCGGCCGAAAGGACGGCGAGCAGGTCGCCTTCCTTCAGCGCCAGTTCGCGGTCGTGGCCGAGGAAATCGCCCGATTCGCAGACCGGGCCGACGATTTCATACCTCATTGGCGTGCCTGGCGCCGTGTCGCCGGCGCCGACTTTTGCCACCGGGACGATGTCGTGCCAGGCGTCATACAGGGCCGGGCGCATCAGGTCGTTCATCGCCGCGTCGACCACGGCGAAATGCTTTTCCTCGCCGGGCTTGAGTACTTGCACTCGCGTCAGCAACAGCCCGGCGTTGCCCACCAGCGAGCGGCCCGGTTCGAAGATCAGCTTTTCGCGCCGGCCGACGAACTTCGCCAGCATCGGCCCAAGGTAGTCAGCGGTCGCCGGCGCCGGTTCTTCGCGGCGGTACTGGATGCCCATGCCGCCGCCCAGGTCGATGTGTTCCAGCACGATGCCGGCGGCCGCGAGGCGGTCGACCAGCGCCAGCACCTTGTCGGCGGCTTCCGCGGCGGGCGCGGGGTCGAGCAGTTGCGAACCGATGTGGCAATCGATGCCCTTTACCGCAAGATGGGGCAAGGAAGCGGCGCGGCGATAGGTGTCGAAGGCCTGGTCGAAGGCGACGCCGAACTTGGCAGTCTTCAGCCCCGTGGAGATGTAGGGATGGGTCCTGGCGTCGACGTCGGGATTCACCCGCAGCGATACCGGCGCACGGCGATTCAGGCCTCCGGCGACCTCGTTGAGTTGTTCCAGTTCGCTGGTCGATTCGACGTTGAAGCAGTGGATGCCGGCTTCCAGCGCCTGGCGCATTTCCTCGCGCGACTTGCCGACGCCGGAGAAAACGATCTTGTCGGCGCTGCCGCCGGCGGCCACCACGCGCGCCAGCTCACCGCCGGAGACGATGTCGAAGCCGGCGCCCAGCCGCGCGAACAGGTTGAGGATGGCGAGGTTGGAATTGGCCTTGACCGCGTAACAGATCAGCGCGCGGTCGCTCAGGCCATGTGCATGCAACGCGTTGCGATAGCCGACGTAGGCGGCGGTCAGCGCGAGGCGCGAGTAGACGTAGCAGGGCGTGCCGAAGCGCGCGGCGATGTCGTTCAGCGCGACAGCCTCAACCTGCAGGCCGTCCCCGCCCAGGTTGGTCAGGCTCATTGGCGCGGCTCGGTGCTTGCCAGCGCCAGCGCTTGCGGCGATTCCATCGGTAACGGCGCCGGCAAGGCAGCGGCCTTTGCCGGCGGCTGTGGCTGTGGCGGTAGCGTCAGGGGCGTTTTGGTGCCGCAACCGGCGAGCGCCGCAATGCAGGACAGTGCGGCGAGCAATGGAGTTATCGGACGCATCGGATTCGGGAAAGAGGGCTGGGGACGGTAGTATATGCGGCGGACAGTACCGGCGACATGCTGCTCTATTCCCGGACTTGTCGTCCCCTGAAAGGAACATGCGATGGACGAACAGGAATTCATGGCGGCGGCCGATGCCGAACTGGCGCGCATCGAAGCCGCGTTAGAGGCCGCGAGCGACAGCGGTGCCGCCGACTTCGACTTCGAACTCAAGCCTGGAGGCATCATCGAGATCGAATTCGAGAATGGTTCGAAGATCATCATCAATCGCCATGCCGCCGCGCGCGAGATCTGGCTGGCGGCGAAATCCGGTGGTTTCCACTTTCGACCCGAGGGCGGGCGCTGGCTAGGCACGCGCGACGGAGAGGAACTGATGGTGGCGCTCTCCCGCGCCGTGTCACAGCAGGCCGGGACCAGCGTCAGCCTTTAGGGCTTCTTTTCAACCGGCTTGGGCGGGACCGGCTTGTCGGCTGCGGCTTTCTCGCCAGCGGCTTTTTCCGCGAGAGGCTTTTCGACCGCCGGCTTTTCAATCAGTTTTGGCTTCGCGTCCTGCACCGGCGCGGGCTCCTGCACGGACGCTTCCGCATCTTCCTCGGCGGGCGGTGGCAGGTGTTCCTTGTAAACCAGTTCCTTGCCGGACTTGCCGGCAGGATCGCTGGCAACGATGGACACCAGTCCCTCTGGAACCTCGGGCCAGCTTTCGGGGACGTTTTTCAGGGTATGTTCCATGTAGCCGATCCAGATCGGCAATGCCGCCGATCCGCCTGTCTCGCCGTTACCCATGCGCTTGGGTTGGTCGAAGCCGATCCAGGCGATACCAACCACCGTCGGCTGGTAACCGCAGAACCACGCGTCGATATAGTCGTTGGTGGTGCCGGTCTTGCCGGCCAGGTCGCCGCGTTTGAGCACCGTGGCGGCCCGGGTCGCGGTGCCGCGGCGCACCACGTCGTGCATCATGCTGTCCATCAGCCACGCATTGCGGGCATCTATCGCGCGCAAGGATTCGTCGCCGGCCAGCGCCGGTTGTATGGCGGCCAGCACAGTGCCCTTGTCGTCGCGGATCTCGCGCACGATGTAGGGCTCCACGCGGTAGCCGCCGTTGGCAAAGATCGAATAGGCGGCGAGCTGCTGCCAGGGCGTTACGGCGCCGGCGCCAAGTGCCAGCGTCAGGTAGGGCGGATGCTTGTCGGCATCGAAGCCGAAGCGTGTCACGTAGTCCTGGGCGTAATGGGTTCCGATCGAGCGCAAAAGCCGGATCGAGACCATGTTCTTCGACTTGGCGAGCGCCGTGCGCAGGCTCATCGGACCCTCGTATTTGCCGTCATAGTTCTTTGGCTCCCAGGCTTGCGAACCGGTTTCCTCGGCGGAAATCGAGACCGGTTCATCGGCGATCACCGAGGCCGGCGTGTAGCCCTTCTCCAGTCCCGCCGAGTAGATGAAGGGTTTGAAGCTCGATCCGGGCTGACGCCAGGCCTGCGTGACGTGATTGAACTTGTTGCGATTGAAATCGAAGCCGCCGACCAGCGCGCGGATCGCACCATCGACCGGACTCGCGGCAACGAAGGCGGCCTCGACCTCCGGCAGTTGGAGAACCTGCCAGCCCTTATCGGTCTTTTGCACACGGATCACCGCGCCGCGCCGCAGGCGCTTGTTCGGCGCTGCCTTGTCGTCCAGCATGCGGGCGGCGAACTTGAGGCCATCCTCGCCGATCTTGAGCAGTTCCCCGCCGCGCAGGTAGGCGCGCACCTGCTTCGGCCCCGCTTCGAGGACTATGGCCGGCAACAGGTCGTCGCTGTCATGGAAGTCGCTCAGCAGCTCTTCCAGCTCCTCGTCCTGGTCTGAAGTGATGTTCTTCATGTCGGCATAGGCTTCGGCGCCGCGATACCCGTGGCGCCGGTCGTAATCCATCACGCCGCGCCGCAGCGCGAGGTAGGCTGCCTGCTGTTCTGAGCGATCGATGGTGGTGATTACGTTCAGGCCGCGGCTGTAGGAATCATCCGGGAAGCGTTCGACGGTGATCTGGCGCGCCATTTCTGCGACGTGCTCGGCATGCACCCCGAAGTCGTTGACGTCACGCTTGACGCGCAGCGTCTCGGCTTGTGCCGTCTTGAGTTGGGCATCGTCGATGAAGTTCAGCTCGTGCATGCGGCGCAACACGTAGCGCTGGCGCAATTGGGCACGCTTCGGATTGGCGACCGGATTGAAGGCGGAGGGAGCCTTCGGCAGTCCGGCCAGCATCGCAGCTTCGGCGATGGTGACATCCTTCAACGCCTTGCCGAAATAGAACTGGGCCGCTGCGGAAAATCCGTAGGCCCGTTGCCCGAGGTAGATCTGGTTCAGGTAGATCTCAAGAATCTGGTCCTTTTCGAGATTGTTCTCGATTTTGAAAGCCAGTAACATCTCGTACAGTTTTCGGGTCAGGGTCTTTTCAGTGGAAAGGAAAAAGTTGCGCGCCACCTGCATGGTGATGGTCGACGCCCCTTGCCGCCTGCCGCCGCCCACAAAATTGGAATACGCTGCGCGTAACAGGCCCTGCGTATCAATGCCGGGATGCGTGTAGAAGCGTTCGTCCTCGGCTGCGAGAATCGCCTGGGTCATGATGGCGGGAACGTCCTTGATGCGCGCAAAATTGCGGCGCTCCTCGCCGAACTCACCAATGAGGTGCCCATCGCCGGAATAGATTCGCATGGGTATCTTCGGCTGGTAATCGGTCAGGACCTCAACCGAAGGCAACTGTGGGTAAGCAAGAATCAGTACGATTCCAGCTAGCGCAACAACGGCAAGCACGCTGCCACCGAGTACGAGCAGAAAGTACAGCAACCAGCGGACAGGAGCGTTAAGCGAGGAAATGGGCACGAATTGGAGGGCGGAAGGCGGCGCGGAGAATTATAGCTGTGGCGTTGAAGAGACGCCGCCAACGTGGATTCTTTACAATTTTGCTTTACACTCGATATAGTTGCTGCTAGCATCTGAAGTAAATTATTCGTATAGCTTGTAACGCAATATTTTTAAAGGAAAATTCTTTGCAGATCGATGTCTCGGCCCTGAAGTCGATCTTTAACCCGAAGCTTCGTCCGCTGATCGGGGTCGACATCAGTTCGACCGCGGTAAAGATGGTCGAGTTGGTGGATGGCGGCAAAGGGCAGCCGCGCGTGGAGCGGTACGCCATTGAACCCCTGCCCAAGGATGCCGTGGTTGACGGCAATCTCGCGTCGGTCGATGCCGTTTCCGAAACCCTCTTGCGGTGCTGGAAGCGCCTTGGCACGTCTACCCGATATGTCGCCCTGGCTCTGCCTACCGCGGCGGTAATTACCAAGAAGATTACGCTACCGGCCAGCCTGCGCGAGCAGGAAATGGAAGTGCAGGTAGAGTCCGAGGCCAACCAGTACATTCCCTTCGCGCTGGAAGAGGTCAATCTCGACTTCCAGGTCATCGGACCGGCTCCATCGAGCCCCGACGATGTTGAGGTGCTGCTGGCGGCTTCGCGCAAGGAGAAGGTCGAGGACCGCGTGGCGGCAGCCGAGGTGGCCGAACTCAAGCCGGTGGTGATGGACGTCGAGGCCTACGCGACCCAGGCCGCCTATGAGTTGGTCACGATGCAGCTACCACAAGCGGGTGCGGGGCAAATCATAGCCCTGGTTGACGTCGGCGCGTCCGCCATGAAAGTCACCATTACCAAGGATAACCAGCAGCTATACGCACGCGAACAGGCGTTCGGCGGGTCGCAATTGACCGACGAGATCATGCGTGCCTACGGGATGGGTGCGGAAGAAGCCGAAAACCTCAAGCGTTCCGGCACTCCACCGGACAACTACGAAGCCGAGATCCTGCACCCCTTCATCGAAAATATGGCGCAGGAAGTTGCACGTGCCTTGCAGTTTTTCTTCACCTCGACACCGCACAATGAAGTGCATCACATCATCCTTGCCGGTGGTTCGGCACTGATTCCGGGTGTTGCGGAAATTGTGGGCCAGCGCGCCAATGTGAATACCATCCTTGCCGACCCCTTTGCCGGAATGACCATTTCGCCACGCATCCGGGCCAAGCAACTGGCCGCTGATGCGCCTTCGCTCATGGTGGCCTGCGGGCTCGCTTTAAGGAAGTTCGATCAATGATCCGGATCAATCTCCTTCCCCACCGCGAAGAGAAACGCAAAGCGAGGCGTCAGCAGTTCTATGTTCTGATGGGGCTGGTCTCCGTGCTGGCCGCCGTGATCTGGTTCCTTGGGTATTCGCTGATCAGCCGCGAGGCGGCTCTGCAGAATGAAAAGAACGAGTTCCTCAAGAAGGAAATCGCCAGTCTCAACAAGGAAATCAGCGAAATCAAGAAGATTCAGGAGCAGACCAACGCGTTGCTGTCGCGCAAGCGAGTGATTGAGGCCCTGCAAGCCAACCGTACCGAGACTGTTCACCTGTTCAACGAACTGGCCAAGCAGGTTCCGGAAGGCATTTACCTGCGCACCCTGGTGCAGACGGGGCCGAAGATCGTGCTTTCGGGATACGCACAATCGAATGCACGAATAACTACCTTGATGAACAATCTCGACGAATCGCCGCTTCTTGAGGCGTCGACGCTGGTTGAAACCAAGGCGGAGACCGTGGTCGGTCGCCGGCTCAATGCCTTCAGCATCACGACGATGATCACGCGCCAGACCGCGCAGGCCCCGGGGAAGAAATGATGAAGCTGCCCTCCCTTAAAGACCTGTTCAAACGCAAATCGGCCGCCGAGAAGCTGGCGGAAAAGCATTCGGCCAAGGTGGAGCCGGCCGCGCCAAAGGCACCGCTGATTGACTTCCAGCAACTGGCGATGGACTTCAAGACCCTGGACCCCAAGGATCCGGGCTTGTGGCCACTGGCGCCGAGAATTGTCATTCTTCTGGGCTTGTTCATTGCGCTGATGGCCACTGCCTGGGGATTTGGCGCACTTGGCTGGAGCGTGCAACTGGAAGATCTGGAAGCGAAGCGTGCCGAAGAGGTCAAACACAAGGAAGAATGGCTGAACAAGAAGCGGCAGGCGGTGAACCTGGACGAATATCGGCGCCAGCTGGCCGAAATCGATCGGTCCTTCGGTGCGTTGCTGAAGCAGTTGCCGAACAAGGCAGAGATGGGTGACATGCTGGTCGACATCAACAAGGCAGCACAAGGCAGGGGCTTGCTGGTAGAGCTCTTCAAGCCGGGTGGCGAGGCGCCCAAGGAGTTTTATGCGGAAGTGCCGATTGCGCTCAACCTGACCGGCACGTATCACGATATCGGCGGCTTCACCGGGGATATCGCGAAACTGCCCCGCATCGTCACGCTCAACGATATCGGCATGACTGCGAATCCAAACGGAACACTGGCCATGCGGGCGACGGCCAAGACATTCCGCTATCTTGACGAGGGCGAGATCGCCAACCAGAAGAAGAAGGCTGTCAAGGGAGGCAGGAAATGAAGCCTAATGCCCTCCTGATGATGATGCTGTTGATCCTGGCGGGATGTGCGGCCGAGCAACACCAGGATCTCCGGGAATGGATGCGCGAGGAAGCAAAGACGATGAGGGGCAAAGTCGCCCCCTTGCCGGAAATCGCGGCCTTTCCGGTCGTCGCCTATGAAACCGAAACGCTCACGCCACCCTTCGCATCCGGCAAGATCGTGACCCTTGAGGCAGTGGCGGACAAGACCGCACCGGATAGGTCGAGGCCGCAACAACCCCTGGAGCTTTTCCCGATCGAAGATCTCAAGGTCATGGGCATCATCATGGCGGGTCCGGTGCCCTACGCACTGATCCAGACGCCACCGCCCAATAAGCCCAAACACGTGAGAGTCGGGGAGTACATGGGCCGCAGCTTCGGCAGAATCACTCAGATTTCCAGGGATAGCGTTACGGTGCTTGAAACCGTCAAGGACGCGAACGGCGCATGGGTCGCGCAGGAGAAGGTGCTCATGGTGCCGAACGAAGGAGGACGTAAATGAACAAACTTAAATTTGCCGCGCTGGCCATGCTGGGCTTCTGCCTTGGTGTTTCGGCCCACTCGTTCGCGGCCGAAAACTCCATCAAGCAGGTTCAGGTCAGGCGCGACGGCGATCAGGTGTTGCTCAAGGTCCAGATGGCTGCTCCGCTGAAGGCGTTGCCTGGCAACTGGAGCGTGGTGGAACCACCGCGCGTCGTGATCGATTTCCCGGAGACGGATAATCAATCCGGCAAGACCGTCCAACAGGTTTCCGAGGGAGACCTCCGCAGCCTGAACCTGGTTCAGACCGACAAACTGACCCGGTTGGTGTTGAATCTCTATCGTCCGACCAAGTTTTCGACCGAAATTGTCGGCGACGCGCTGTTCATCAAACTTCAGGCGCAGGGCGTGCAGGCCAATCAGGAGCCTGCTCCCAGCGTCTATCAGCCAGCCCCTGTGGCAAGCAATGCGGCGGCGAAATCACCCCAGGCGGCGGATACCGCGGCCGTGCGCGACATCCTTTTTCGGCGCGGCGAAGATGGCCAGGCATCCATCACGGTGGATCTGACGGATGGCACCGCACCGATCGACATTCGTCGCTCGGCGACGGGTATCACCGTGGAATTGCGCGACGTTGAAATCCCGGAACGCCTGCAGAACCGCCGTGACGTAAACGACTTCGCGACGCCGGTGACCACGATTACCTCGCGTGCGGACGGAACCACGACCCGCATGGAAATTGCTGCGCGGGGTCGTTGGTTCCACCAAGCCCATTTGACGAACAACCAGCTCAACATCGAAGTCAAACCCATTCCCGCTGACGAGGCAAACAAGCTGGTTCAGACAGGGCAGCAGGGCCAGAAGGTTTCGATCAACTTTTTCAACGCCGACGCGACGATGGTGCTGCGGACCCTTGCCGACATTTCCGGGAAGAATGTCCTGATTGATCCCTCGCTGAACGGACGCGCGGTTACCGCGAACCTCGACAATATTCCCTATGACCAGGCGCTGGAAATCATCATGGCCCAGGTGAATGCGGGCATGCGGGTGCGTAACGATGTGGTTTTGTTTGGTGACCGGGCGGTTCTGCAGCGACGCGACCAGGACACGGCTGACGAACTTGCGCGCGCCAGCGACATTGCGCCGCTGGTGGCCGAAACCTTCAAGCTGAGTTATGTCAAGGCGGCAGATATTGTTTCACTGGTAAACACGAGCTTTGCCCCGAATGCAGCGGGTGCCGCAGCGGCACCCGCTGCTGGCGCGGCACCGGCGGCAGGAGCGCCTGCCGCGGGCGCCGCTCCAGGCGGAGCCAACAAGGGGATGCTTACCGCGCGTGGGGGAATTTCGATCCACGACGCGACCAATCAGGTGTTCGTGCGCGATACGGCGGCCGTAATCGAAGCGATACGGGAAATCATCCGCACGGTAGATATTCCGCCCAAGCAAGTTCTGATTGAAGCACGCATCGTTGAGGCGTCGACAGGATTTACCAATTCACTCGGTATGCGACTGCGCGTAGCCGACGCGTCGGTCTTGAGCAACGGTGGCTATCAGGTGCCGGGCACGCAAACTACGCGAGCGGTGTTAGGTACGACGGCCGGATTCACCAACGTGGATACCTTTGGTGCCGCCGCCGTGCCCGCCTTGGCAAGGTCATCAACGAATATCTTCCAGCCGAGCTATGCGTTGGCAGCGGCTGCCAATATCGGCCTGATGCTGTTCAACAATGCCGGAACGAAATTACTGGCGCTCGAGTTGCAGGCGGCCGAGCAGGATACGCGCAACAAGACCATATCTTCGCCGCGCATCGTTACCCTAAACCGCAAGGCGGCGACAATCAACAACACCCAGCAGGTGACGATCCTGACGGGCGTGAATGCCACAACCGGCCTGCCGATCTACCAAACGTTCTCGGCACCGCTTACCTTGGGCGTAACACCGTCGGTCAATCCGGACAATAGAATCAGCCTGGAACTCAATATTGCCAAGAGTACGATTACCAACGCGAACACAGGTAGTCTCGACACCAACACGGTTACCACAAATGTGATCGTGGAAAATGGTGGGACGGTGGTCATAGGTGGCTTCGCCAGAGAGGCCGAGATCCAGACCCAGGACCGCGTTCCATTTCTCGGTGACCTGCCTTATGTTGGTTTCCTGTTCAAGACCACGAGCAAAAACCAGTCACGCAGCGAATTGCTGGTATTCATTACGCCGCGCATCATCAGCGAAAGTCTGGCGCAGCGGTAAGCCGAAAAATCCCCGGGGGCAAGGCCCCCGGGCATCGTGCCGGCCGGCACAGTTATCAGGAAATGCCTCCTACAGTATTTGACGCGCTCCACCGGCGATGCCGCGTTCTATCGTCCTCCTGATTCTGAAGGCTACAATCAAGCCGTGAGCACTACGAATAACATCTACCTCGTCGGCATGCCGGGGGCGGGAAAAACCACGATTGGCCGTCAGCTTGCGCGTCGGTTGCAACGTACATTTGTCGATGCCGACCATGAGATCGAAACCCGAACCGGAGTCAGGATCCCGCTGATTTTCGATATCGAGGGTGAGCAGGGATTTCGCGACCGCGAGGCGAAGGTGATTGCCGATCTCGCCGGCGCTACAAATCTGATCGTCGCCACCGGAGGGGGCGCGGTACTGAGGCCTGAAAACAGGGCCGCGCTGAACAAGAGCGGTACAGTCGTCTATTTGCAGGCCGCACCCAGGTTGTTGTTCGAGCGAACCCGCCTCGACCCCAACCGCCCCTTGCTGCAGGTTGAGAATCCGATGCAAAAAATCGAGGAACTCTTTGCCCAGCGCGATCCGCTCTATCGTGAAGTCGCTGACATTGTCGTAAGCAGCCTTGGTGGCAGCATCAGCCATCTCGTTAAACAGCTTGAACGTGAATTGCAGAAGCGATGCGCCGCCTGAACGTAGAACTCGCAGCCCGCAGCTATCCGATTCTGATCGGACGCGGCCTGTTGGGCCGCGCCGAGCTATTGCTCGATCACCTGCGCTCACCTCGTGTCGCGCTGGTCAGCAATGTCACCGTCGCGCCCATTTATGGCAACGCGTTCATCAAGGCGCTGGAAAGAGTCGGCGTTGGCGTCACGGCGATCATATTGCCGGATGGTGAGGTGTACAAGAACTGGGAATCCCTGAACCGCATTCACGATTCGCTACTTGCTGCTCGTTGCGACCGGGCAACCACCATTGTCGCCATCGGCGGCGGCGTAATTGGCGACCTGGCAGGATTCGCCGCCGCGACCTACCAACGCGGCGTTCCGTTCATCCAGATTCCGACAACGCTCCTGTCTCAGGTCGATTCGTCCGTGGGTGGAAAGACAGGCATCAATCACGAGCGTGGCAAAAACATGGTCGGGGCCTTCTGGCAACCGCAGTTGGTGCTTGCCGATACCGACACCCTGCAAACCTTGCCACCGCGCGAGCTATCGGCAGGATTGGCAGAGGTCATCAAGTATGGCCTGATCCGTGACCTGCCGTTCCTCGACTGGTTGGAGACGCACATGGACGGACTCATGGCGCGCGACGGGGATCTGTTGGCGGAGGCCGTGGAGCGTTCCTGCGCCAACAAGGCCGAGGTCGTTGCCGCTGACGAATTCGAGACGGCAAAGGATGGCGGCCGTGCCTTGCTCAACCTCGGCCATACATTCGGTCATGCCATCGAAACCGGCATGGGCTACGGCGAGTGGCTGCACGGCGAGGCGGTCGCCGCCGGCACCGTGATGGCCGCAGAGCTTTCCCGGCGCCTGGGTTGGATCGGGCAGGCCGACGTCGAGCGCATCGTCGTGCTGTTGAAGCGGGCAGAACTGCCTGTGCGCGGCCCCGACCTGGGTGCCGACCGGTACCTTGAATTGATGTCGCACGATAAAAAAGTGATAGCTGGCAACTTGCGCCTGGTCCTGCTCAGGCGATTGGGCGACGCGGTGACGAGCGCCGATGCGCCCCGCAAGGAGATCGTCGCCGCGATCGAAGCCTGCAGTCATGCCTGATCTTGCACCCTATGCGGTCGGTGACGGCAACAGTCACGGTCGTGCGTTCGCGGAACCTCGCCCGAAGGCGCGCAGCGAATTCCAGCGCGACCGCGACCGCATCGTGCACTCGACGGCCTTCCGCCGCCTCGAATACAAGACCCAGGTTTTCGTCAACCACGAAGGCGACCTGTTTCGTACCCGGCTGACGCACAGCATAGAAGTCGCCCAGATTGCGCGTTCGATAGCGCGAGCGCTGCGCCTGAACGACGATCTGGCAGAGGCCATCGCCCTGGCACATGATCTCGGCCACACGCCTTTTGGCCACGCCGGACAGGACGCACTCAACGAATGCATGCGGGAACATGGTGGTTTCGAGCACAACCTGCAAAGTCTGCGCATCGTCGATCGCCTGGAAGAGCGCTATGGCGCTTTCGATGGGCTCAACCTGATGTTCGAAACGCGCGAGGGCATCCTCAAGCATTGCTCGCCGGCACGTGCCCGCCAACTCGGCGACCTAGGCCGGCGGTTTATCGAGGGGAGCAGCCCATCGCTCGAGGCGCAGATATGCAATCTTGCCGACGAGATCGCCTACAACAACCACGACGTCGACGATGGCCTGCGTTCAGGCGTGCTGACCCTGGAGCAGTTGCAGGAGATTTCCCTGTTCGCCCGCCACGCTGCCGAGGTGGATGCGGAATTTCCGGAGATTGCCGGGCGCCGCCGGGTGCATGAAACCATACGACGCATGATCGACGCGCAGGTGACCGACCTTCTCGCCGAATCCGCGCGATGCATCTCGAAAGCAGCACCCAATAGCCTGGAAGACGTGCATCGCGCGCCCGAAATGATCGATTTCACGCCGGCAATGAAAGACGAGAATCGGGCGCTGAAGAGTTTTCTGCGTGAGAATCTTTACCACCACTATCAGGTGTTGCGCATGACCACCAAGGCGCGGCGCGTGATTCAGGAATTGTTCAACGCCTTCGTCGATAATCCCCGCCTCCTGCCGCCCCAATACCGTGATCTTGCAGCACACGAGGGAATTGCCCGCGCGACGGCGGACTACATTGCCGGAATGACCGACCGCTATTCGATGAAGGAGCATCGACGACTGTTTTCAGTGGGCGAATACTAGGCCCTGCACAGAAGTGCGTCATATCCGGCCGCGCCCCGGAACCGGTGCTGGTGGAAATCCGAAATCGCTGGACGTGGTTTGGCAGCGTTGGCCGGATGTGATGTTGCGTTGCAGCGTATTGAATTCAACCGCCAATGGCGGTATATTTACACGCGTGTCCGTTGTCCGTGCGGACCATCCAAGGCCGGGGAGAGGCATCACCCCGGCTTTTTTGCCGGCCGCCTCCGGCGTGTGCCGGTCGCATTACCGAGGAAGATAACGATGGCCCTCCCCCAGCGCCAAGGTCTGTACGACCCGGCAAACGAACATGACGCCTGCGGCGTAGGATTTGTCGCCCATATCAAAAACCAGAAGAGCCATGCCATCATCGAGCAGGGCCTGAAGATTCTGGAGAACCTCGAACATCGCGGTGCCACTGGTTACGACCCGCTGCTCGGCGATGGCGCAGGCATCCTGATCCAGATTCCCCGACCGGTTCCTGCGCGAAGAGATGGCGCGCCAGGACGTGGTGTTGCCGCCCGTCGGCATGTACGGTGTGGGCATGGTCTTCCTGCCGCGTGGCGATGCCAGCCGGCGTTCCTGCGAAGCCGTGATCGAGCGCGCCATTCGCTACGAAGGGCAGGTGCTGCTCGGCTGGCGCGACGTGCCGGTGGACAACAGCGGCCTGGCCAAGGCGGCCAAAGACATCGAGCCTGTGATCCGCCAGGTTTTCATCGCTCCCGGTCCGGGCATCACCGATACTGATGCCCTGGAACGCAAGCTCTACATCCTGCGCAAGGCCATCGGCCACAGCATCCAGGCGCAAAAGCTGCCCGACGGCAAGATGTTCTACGTGTCCTCGATGTCCGCCCGCACGGTGGTGTACAAGGGCATGCTGCTGGCCAATCAGGTGGGTACTTATTACCTTGATTTGCAGGATCCGCGCGCGGTGTCGGCCATGGCGCTGGCGCATCAGCGCTTCTCGACGAACACCTTCCCGACCTGGGATTTGGCCCACCCCTTCCGCATGATCGCGCACAATGGCGAGATCAACGCCCTGCGTGGCAACGTCAACTGGATGCGGGCTCGCGAGCACGGCATTTCCTCGCCGGTGCTGGGGGAGGACCTGGAAAAGGTCTGGCCCCTGATCTATGACGGCCAATCGGACTCGGCCTCTTTCGACAACGCACTGGAACTCCTGGTCATGGGCGGCTACAGTCTCGCCCACGCCATGATGATGCTGATCCCCGAGGCCTGGGCCGGCAATCCGCTGATGGACGAGGAGCGGCGCGCTTTCTACGAATACCACATGGCCCTTATGGAGCCCTGGGACGGCCCCGCCGCGGTGGCCTTTACCGACGGCCGCCAGATCGGCGCCACGCTGGACCGAAACGGCCTGCGCCCGGCCCGCTACCTGATTACCGACGACGACCTCGTCGTGATGTCTTCCGAAATCGGCGTGCTGCCGATCGCCGAGGAGCGCATCGTCAAGAAATGGCGCCTGCAACCGGGCAAGATGTTCCTCATCGACCTGGAGCAGGGACGCATCATCGACGACACTGAACTCAAGCGCACGATGTCCACGGCCAAGCCCTACCGCAAGTGGATCCAGCAGTCTCGCTATTTCGTCGATGACCTGCCGGACGCCAAGGGCGTCGAAATGCTCAACGGTCCGCTGCTGAAAATCCAGCAGGCCTTCGGCTACTCGCAGGAAGACTTCAAGTTCATCCTCGAGCCGATGGCGACCCAGGGCGAAGAGGCCACCGGTGCAATGGGCAACGACAGCCCCCTGCCCGTCCTGTCCGACCGCGCCAAGCCGTTGTTCAACTACTTCAAGCAGTTGTTTGCCCAGGTGACGAACCCGCCGATCGATCCGATCCGCGAGGAGATCGTCATGTCGCTGATCTCGCTGGTGAGCCCCAACCCGAACCTGCTCGGCGTCGACGAAAAAGTGCCGACGCCACGGCTGGAGGTGCACCAGCCGGTGCTGACTCCGTCGAACATGGCCAAGCTGAAGAAGATCGACAAGCTGACCAACGGCACTTTCCGTTCGATCACCATCGGCATCACCACGCCTGCCATACAGGGGTCGGCCGGCCTTTCGCGGTCGTTGTACCAGGTATGTACCCGCGTGGAAGCCTCGGTAAACGAGGGTAACAACGTCATCATCCTTTCCGATCGTGGCGCCGATCGTGACAATGCACCGATCCCGGCGCTGCTGGCCTGCTCGGCGGTGCACCAGCATCTGGTCGGCATCGGCCTGCGCACCTCTTGCGGCCTGGTGGTCGAAACCGGCGCCGCGCGCGAGGTGCATCACTTTGCCACGCTCGCGGGCTACGGCGCCCAGGCCATCCATCCCTGGCTGGCATTCGAGAGCATTGCCGCAATCGCCGGGCAATTGCCGAACAAGCCCAGCGTATATGACGCGCAGAAGAACTACGTCAAGGCGATCAACAAGGGCCTGATGAAGGTGATGTCCAAGATGGGCATCTCCACCTACCAGTCTTATTGCGGTGCGCAGATCTTCGAGGCCGTCGGCCTTTCCTCGGACCTGGTGCGCAAGTACTTCACCGGCACACCGACCAAGGTCGAAGGCATCGGCCTCAAGGAGGTCGCCGAAGAGGCGCTGAAGACCCACGCCGATGCCTGGAGTGCCAACCCCGTGCTGGCCGACATGCTCGACTGCGGCGGCGAGTACGCCTTCCGCGTGCGTGGCGAAGAGCACATGTGGACGCCGGATGTAATCGCCAAGCTGCAGCATTCGACGCGCTCCGGCAAGTACGATACCTACAAGGAATACGCCAAGCTGATCAACGACCAGACCAGCCGTCACATGACGCTGCGTGGCCTGTTCGAGATCCGCCCCGCGGCCCCCGCCGTCTCGATCGACGAGGTCGAACCGGCCAGGGAGATCGTCAAGCGGTTCGCCACCGGCGCCATGTCGCTGGGCTCGATTTCCACCGAGGCGCACAGCACGCTGGCCGTGGCGATGAACCGCATCGGCGGCAAGTCCAACACCGGCGAAGGCGGCGAGGACCGCAAGCGCTTCGCGCCGCTGAAGCACGATACGACGCTGGCCGATGTCATCGGCAAGGGCCGCATTTCGCGCGATATCCGGCTCAAGGCCGGCGACAGCCTGCGCTCGGCGATCAAGCAAGTGGCTTCCGGCCGCTTCGGTGTCACCGCCGAATACCTGGCCAATGCCGACCAGCTGCAGATCAAGATGGCGCAGGGCGCCAAGCCCGGCGAGGGCGGCCAACTGCCCGGCCACAAGGTCTCCGAGTACATCGGCTTCCTGCGCCATTCGGTGCCGGGCGTCGGCCTGATTTCGCCGCCGCCGCACCACGATATCTATTCGATCGAAGATCTCGCGCAGCTGATCCACGACCTGAAAAACTCGAATCCGCAGGGCAGCGTTTCGGTCAAGCTGGTTTCCGAGATCGGCGTCGGCACGGT
This sequence comes from Sulfuritalea sp., assembly GCA_016716965.1. Classification (GTDB taxonomy): domain Bacteria; phylum Pseudomonadota; class Gammaproteobacteria; order Burkholderiales; family Rhodocyclaceae; genus Sulfuritalea. The sequence continues at coordinate 263,152 of JADJUP010000056.1, forward strand.
GGCCGCCGGCGTGACCAAGGCCAAGGCCGACCACGTGGTGATCGCCGGCCATGACGGCGGCACCGGCGCGTCGCCGATCTCCTCGATCAAGCATGCCGGCACGCCCTGGGAACTGGGACTGGCCGAGACGCAGCAGACCCTGGTGCTGAACCGCCTGCGCGGCCGGATCCGGGTCCAGGCCGACGGCCAGATGAAGACAGGTCGTGACGTCGTCATCGGCGCCCTGCTCGGTGCCGACGAGTTCGGCTTCGCCACGGCGCCGCTGGTGGTCGAAGGCTGCATCATGATGCGCAAGTGCCACCTCAATACCTGCCCGGTCGGGGTCGCCACCCAGGACCCGGTGCTGCGCGCGCGCTTTTCCGGCCAGCCCGAGCACGTCGTCAACTACTTCTTCTTCGTCGCCGAGGAAGTGCGCGAGTACATGGCCCAGCTGGGCATCCGCAAGTTCGATGACCTGATCGGCCGCTCCGACCTGCTCGACATGAAGAAGGGCGTCGAACACTGGAAGGCGCGCGGCCTCGACTTCTCGCGCATTTTCTATCGCCAGCCGGAGATCGACGGCGTCGCCCGTCGCCACTGCGAATCCCAGGACCACGGTCTGGCCAAAGCCCTCGATCACAAGCTGATCGCCAAGGCCGCAGGTGCGCTGGAACGGGGCGAGAAGGTCGTCATCGAGACCACGATCCGCAACCAGAACCGCACGGTCGGCACCCTGCTGTCGCACGCCGTGGCCAGCCGCAAGGGCGCCGACGGGCTGCCCGACGGCAGCATCACCGTCAAGCTGACCGGCACCGCGGGCCAGAGCTTCGGCGCCTTCCTCGCCCACGGCATCACGCTCGACCTCACCGGCGAGGCCAACGACTATGTCGGCAAGGGCCTTTCCGGCGGCCGCATCGTCGTGCGCCCGCCACAGGCCTTCCGCGGCACGCCGAGCGAGAACATCATCGTCGGCAATACCGTGCTCTACGGCGCCACCGAAGGCGAAGTCTTCTTCCGTGGCGTTGCTGGCGAACGCTTCGGCGTGCGCAACTCCGGCGCGCAGGCGGTGGTGGAAGGTACCGGCGACCATGGTTGCGAATACATGACCGGCGGCACCGTCGCCGTGCTCGGTCTGACCGGACGCAACTTCGCCGCCGGCATGTCGGGTGGCATCGCCTACGTCTATGACGTCGATGGAATTTTTGCCAAGCGCTGCAACATGGCCATGGTGGCGCTGGAGAAGGTGCTGCCGGAAGCCGAGCAGGCTGACGACGGCACCCGCCATCGCGGCCGCAGCGATGAGGCGCAACTCAAACAGATGATCGAAGACCACGCCCGGCTTGCCGGCAGCGAGCGGGCTGAGGAAATCCTTGCCGACTGGGCCAATGCCCGCAGCAAGTTCGTCAAGGTGTTCCCGAACGAGTATCGCCGCGCGCTCAAGGAAATTGCGGCGGCGCAATTGAAGGAAGCAGCGTAATGGGCAAGCCAACCGGATTCCTCGAATTCCAGCGTATTTCGGAGAGCTACGAAAAGGCCGAAACGCGGGTCAAACACTACCGCGAATTCATCCCGCACCTGAGCGACGAGCAGGCGCGCACCCAGGGCGCGCGCTGCATGGATTGCGGCATTCCCTTCTGCAACAACGGCTGCCCGGTCAACAACCTGATCCCGGACTGGAACGATCTGGTCTACAAGGGCAAGTGGCAGGAAGCCATCACCACGCTGCACTCGACCAACAACTTCCCCGAGTTCACCAGCCGCATCTGCCCCGCGCCCTGCGAGGCGGCCTGCACCCTGAACATTCCGCAGACGCCGGTGGGCATCAAGTCCATCGAGCGCGCCATCATCGACAAGGCCGGGGAAAATGGCTGGGTCGTTCCGCAACCCGCAGCGAAGAAGACCGGCAAGAAGGTCGCCGTCGTCGGCTCCGGCCCCGCCGGCCTGGCCGCCGCCCAGCAACTGGCGCGCGTCGGCCATGCGGTGACGGTGTTCGAGAAGAACGACCGCGTCGGCGGCCTGCTGCGTTATGGCATTCCCGACTTCAAGCTGGACAAGCGCCTGATCGACTGGCGCATGGCGCAGATGAAAGTCGAAGGCGTCAAGTTCGTCACCGGCACAATGGTCACCGGCGCCGCGCTGCCCAAGGGCATCGTCAATGACGCGAAAAAGACCGTCAGCGCGGAGCAATTGCAGAAGGAATTCGATGCGGTGGTGCTGGCCGGCGGTTCGGAGAATCCGCGCGACCTGCCGGTGCCCGGGCGCGAGTTGAAGGGCGTGCATTTCGCACTCGAATTCCTCATCCCGCAGAACAAGCAGGTTGCCGGCGACCGGCCGAACCCGATCAATGTCGAAGGCAAGCATGTTCTCGTCATCGGCGGCGGCGATACCGGTTCCGACTGCGTCGGCACCTCGAATCGCCATGGTGCCGCCAGCATCACCCAGATCGAACTGCTGCCGCGTCCTCCCGAGCAGGAGAACGGCGAACTGACCTGGCCCTACTGGCCGCTCAAGATGCGCACCTCGTCCTCGCACGACGAAGGTTGTTCGCGCGACTGGGCCATCGGCACCAAGGAGTTCATCGGCGAGAATGGCGTGCTCAGGGCCGTAAAGGCCGTGCGCCTGGAATGGAAGGACGGCAGGATGAGCGAAGTCGCCGGTTCCGAGTTTGAAATTCCCGCCGACTACGTTTTTCTTGCCATGGGTTTTGTCAGCCCGGTCGGGGGCGTGCTCGATGCCTTCGGCATCGAGAAGGACAATCGCGGCAATGCCCGCGCCGATACCGAGGGCGGCAAGTCCTATGTCACTAGCGTAAGCGGCGTGTTCGCCGCCGGTGATATGCGCCGCGGCCAGTCGCTGGTGGTCTGGGCCATCCGCGAGGGTCGCCAGTGCGCGCGCAGCGTCGACGAGTTCCTGATGGGCAGCACCATTCTGCCGCGCTGAGTTCGCCTTGAACGTCGTCATCCTCGCCGCGGGGCAGGGCAAGCGGATGCGCTCCGACCTGCCCAAGGTCCTCCACCCGTTGGCGGGGAAGGCCTTGCTGGCGCACGTGATCGATACCGCGCGCGAGCTTGGCGCCGGACGCATCTGCGTCGTCTATGGACACGGCGGCGAACGGGTGCGCGAGGCGCTTGACACGCCAGACCTGGCCTGGGCCCGGCAGGAGCCACAGCTCGGTACCGGTCACGCGGTACTGCAGGCGATGCCCGGTGCCGTGGCGTCAGCGCCGACTCTTGTCTTGTACGGCGACGTGCCGCTGATCCGTGCCTCCACCCTGCGGCGCCTGATAGACGCTGCCGCCACCGGATCGCTGGCGCTGCTGACTGCCTACCTCGACCAGCCGCGCGGCTACGGCCGCATCGTGCGCGTCGATGGCGAAGTCAAGCGCATCGTCGAGGAAAAGGATGCCGACGACGCCGAACGTGCGATCAATGAAATCAACACCGGCATCCTCGTCGCACCCACCGCTGCACTGGCGCGCTGGCTGCCGACGCTGGGCAACCGCAATGCCCAGGGCGAGTATTACCTGACCGACATCGTCGCCATGGCGGTGGCGGAAGGCATGCCCGTGGCGACCGCGCACCCCGATGCGGCATGGGAAACTGAGGGCGTGAACAGCAAGCTGCAACTTGCCGCGCTGGAACGCGTGCACCAGCGCAACGTCGCCGACCGGCTGATGGAGGACGGCGTGATGCTGGCCGACCCGGGGCGCATCGACGTGCGCGGAGAACTGGTCTGCGGCCGTGACGTGAGCATCGACGTCAATTGCGTCTTCGAGGGACGCGTCGAGCTGGCCGATGGGGTTTCGATCGGCGCCAATTGCGTCTTGAGGAACTGCCGCGTCGGCAGCGGAGCGCGCCTCGCAGCTTTCTGCCATCTTGATGACGCGACGGTTGGTCCGGAGTGCGCGATCGGTCCCTACGCGCGCCTGCGTCCCGGCGCCGAACTCGGCCGCGACGTGCATGTCGGCAACTTCGTCGAGGTCAAGAACTCCACCATCGCCGATCACTCCAAGGCCAACCACCTCGCCTACATCGGCGACGCCACCATCGGCAGCCGCGTCAATGTCGGCGCCGGAACCATCACCTGCAATTACGACGGCGCCAACAAGTTCCGCACCGTAATCGAGGACGATGCCTTCATCGGGTCGGACACTCAACTGGTCGCCCCGGTGACCGTCGGCCGCGGCGCCACGCTGGGTGCGGGAACCACGCTGACGCGCGATGCGCCGCCCGACCAGTTGACTATTTCCCGAGCAAAGCAGGTGTCGATTCCCGGCTGGAAGCGGCCGACAAAGAATCCAAACGCGAAGAAAAAGGACTGAGCCATGTGCGGTATCGTCGCTGCGGTCGCCGAACGCAACATCGTTCCGGTGTTGATCGAAGGCCTGATGAAGCTGGAATACCGCGGCTACGATTCCGCCGGCCTCGCCCTGCTCAATCCGACGCTGACGCGTTTGCGCAGTGTCGGCCGCGTCGCCGAACTCGCTGCCCAGGCGGCAGGCCAGGTGGCCCACCATGGCATCGCCCACACGCGCTGGGCCACGCACGGCGTGCCTTCCGAGCGCAATGCCCATCCGCATGTGTCCACCGGCCTGGCCGTGGTGCATAACGGCATCATCGAGAACTACGCCGAGCTCAAGCACGAACTCGCGGCACAAGGCTACGTCTTCGCCTCCGACACCGACACCGAAGTGATCGCCCACCTGATCCGGCACACGCTCAAGTCGGCGCCCGACCTGTTCGAGGCGGTGCGCCTGGCCAAAACGCGCCTGATCGGCGCCTACGCGATCGCCGTATTGCAGGAGTGGGACGATCGCATCGTCGTCGCCCGCCATGGCGCGCCCCTGCTGCTCGGCCTCGGTGACGACGGCAACTATGCCGCGTCCGACGCGTCGGCGCTGCTGCAGGTGACGCGGCGCATGATCTACCTCGAAGACGGCGACGTCGCCGAACTGCGCCGCGATGGCGTGCGAATAGTCGGCGCTGACGGTACGGCAGCCAATGTGCCGGCGGACCGCCCGGTGCACGAAAGCACCCTGTCTGCCGACGACGTCGAACTGGGCGAGTACCGGCACTACATGCAGAAGGAAATCTTCGAGCAGCCGCAGGCCCTGGCGGCGACGCTGGAGATGATCGGCGGCGCGCAGACCCTGAGCCCCAACCTGTTTGGCGTCGCCGCGCCCGAGATGCTGCAGGGCGTGAAATCGGTGCTGATCCTCGCCTGCGGCACCAGTTACCACTCCGGCCTCGTCGCCCGCTACTGGATCGAGCAACTTGCCGGGATTCCATGCAGCGTGGAAATCGCCAGCGAGTACCGCTATCGGATTTCCGTGCCCAACCCCGAGCAACTGGTCGTCGCGATCTCCCAGTCCGGCGAAACCGCCGACACGCTGGCCTCGGTCAAGCATGCGAAGGCGCTGGGCATGGGCCGCACGCTGGCGATCTGCAACGTCGCCGAGTCGGCCATCGTGCGCGAATGCGCATTGCGCTTCCTGACCCGCGCCGGCCCCGAGATCGGCGTCGCCTCGACCAAGGCCTTCACCACCCAGCTTGCCGCGCTGTTCCTGCTGGCGGCCACGTTGGCCAAACAGGCCGGACGCCTGACGCCGGAACAGGAGGGCATCCATCTCAAGGCACTGCGCCATCTGCCGGTTGCCGTGGGCAAGGTGCTGGCGCTGGAACCGGAGATCAAGGTCTGGGCCACGCGCTTCGCCGACAAGCAGCATGCGCTCTTCCTCGGCCGCGGCCACCACTACCCGATCGCGCTGGAAGGCGCCCTGAAGCTCAAGGAAATCTCCTACATCCACGCCGAAGGCTATCCCGCCGGCGAGCTCAAGCACGGCCCGCTGGCGCTGGTGGATAGGAACATGCCGGTGATCAGCATCGCTCCCAACGATGCCCTGCTGGAAAAGCTCAAATCCAACCTCAAGGAAGTTGCCGCACGCGGCGGCGAACTTTACGTCTTTGCCGACGCCGACTCGGCGGTCGACGCCGAGGACGGTGTGCACGTGCTGCGCCTGCCGGAACATTACGGCCTGCTCTCGCCCGTGCTGCATGTCGTGCCGCTACAGCTACTGTCGTATCACGCCGCGCTGGTCAAGGGCACCGATGTCGACAAGCCGCGCAACCTGGCGAAGAGCGTCACGGTCGAGTAGGGCAGCACGCTTGCCAACGCTTGCGACCTGGCGGCTACTTCCGGCAATCGCGGTTCTGGCATTGGCAGGCTGCGCCGGTCAGCCAACCTGGCACAGCGGTTTCGAAAACGGCTTTCCCGGCAGCGAGTGGCTGAACTACGACAAGGGCGCCTACTCGGCTGACGGCGATATGCCGGCCGGCCGCGCCTCGGGCTGGACCATCGTTGATCGCGAGGCCGGCGAACCGGTATTTTCCGGTCGCCACGCCTACAAGGGCTGGATCGTGCGCGCGGCGGCCGACAACCATCGCGCCTATCCCGGGATCCATGTCGATATTCCGACCCCGCTGGTCAATAGTTTCATGGTTTACCTCGATGCCGATTACGGCCGCATGCGTGCCGAAGACTGGATCCATTTCGGCACCTGGGGCAACCATGATGCGGTCGCCGCGTCCGGACGCTGGGCTTTGCATACGCTGGCGGTGCGCGACCGCAGACTCGAATTCGCGCACACCGCGCCGTTCCACGGGGAATATATCGGCCCCCGGCCGCAGCCCGAGTTTCCGCTGCGGCGCTGGGTGCGGTTGACGGCCTATATCCATTACGCAGGGACTTCAGGCCAGGTCCAGGTCTGGCAGGACGGCGTGCCCATGCTGCGTGCCGACGTCTCGGCGCTCATCGGCAATCCGGGAACCAGGTTGCGCACCGCGCACTGGGGCATGTATGCCAATGGCGGCGTGGATCACGGCGTGCAGTACAACGATGAAATCAACATCTGCACGCTGGCGGGGCCGCTCACGGAACTGACCCGCGAGCCCGCTTGTCCTTGATTGCTCCGTGGCCACCTGACGAAACCAGACTGGCCGCACGCTCGCTCCTGTCAGGTTAATGGAGTCAGTGGCGCCGACTGCCTGCCCCGTTTCATTTGCAGGCACTCCACTACGTAATTTCCGCAGCTGTCCGCCAGATTGTATCGTTTAGCCCTAAACTAACCATGCGATGAGAATTCTGGCGCCATCCCGACGTCCTGCCGTGCCCGGCCTTGCTGGCTACATGGTTTCTTCGCAAGCATGGTCGATACCGGGAGGGGGCTTGTGCCCGGTTCGATGAATTCGCTACATCGGGCGCGTCGTCCCTTGGCGGCGATCGTCTGGCCGGGAAGTCGGGATTGCAACCCGGCATTCGGTGCCGTAACGCCGGCGCCGACTTTTTCTTTTGCAACCGGAAGCGGCATCACTGGCCGTCTTCGTTCGTGCCCAACGCCAGGCGCTTCAGCGCAATCCCGACTTCACGAAAGTGCATTTCAAACTGAAAGGAAGCTCGAATGACCGTAAAGCTCCGCCTTTTCGCCATCGCCGCACTTGCCGTCGGTGCGCTGGTGATCATCAGCCTCATCTCCTATGTTTCGCTGAGCCGCCTCGCGTCGCTGCAGGACGAAGGATTCGGCAAGACGCAGACCCAGGCCGCCGCCGCCGAGGGGCAATGGCTGGGCGCCCAGCTTTACCAGATATACGCCGATGCGATCATCAACCGCAATCTGGCGGAGAACCGCAAGCAGTTTGAAAATCTGCGCACGGAAGCGGGCAAGGACTTGGTGCGCCTGGCCGAACAGGCGGATACCGTGGAAGAGAAGGCAGCCGTCGCCGAAGCGCGCAAGGCGCTGGACAAGTTGTTCGAAATGTACGACAAGCGCCTGCTGCCGATGCTTAATTCCGCCAACAAGGTGGCCGAGGAAATCAGCGCGCTTGACGGCGAGATCGATGCAGAGGTCGTCAAGGTCGGCGAACAGCTGTCCAAGGTTGCGACCAGCATGGCCAGGGAAGCCGGTTTGGCTGATCGGGAGTTCGACAAGGTGCGTAGCTCGAGTTTGCTGGGTACGGTCGCAATCAGCTCGATCATGTCGGCACTGCTGCTGGTCCTGGCCTTCCTGCTTATTCGTTCGATCATGAAGCCCCTGCTCGAAGTCCGGGACGTCACACAACGGATTGCCGACGGTGACCTGACGGTGGAGATCAAGGACGCCAGCAAGGACGAGATCGGCCAGATACTTGCCGCGCAGCAAGGACTGATCGCCAAGCTGAACCAGATCATCGGTGAGGTGAAGGGCGCCGCCGACAACCTCTCCAACGCCTCCGGCCAGGTCTCGGCCACCGCCCAGTCGCTGTCGCAGTCTTCCAGCGAGCAGGCCGCTTCGGTCGAGGAAACCACGGCGTCCATCGAACAGATGACGGCCAGCATCACGCAGAACACCGAGAACGCACGTGTCACCGACAACATGGCCACCCAGTCCTCGGCCCAGGCCGAACAGGGCGGCAAGGCGGTGAAGGACACGGTCGAAGCCATGAAGTCCATCGCCGGCAAGATCGGCATCATCGACGACATCGCCTACCAGACCAACCTGCTGGCCCTGAACGCCGCGATCGAAGCCGCGCGCGCCGGCGAGCACGGCAAGGGCTTCGCGGTCGTGGCCGCCGAAGTTCGCAAGCTGGCCGAGCGCAGCCAGGTCGCCGCGCAGGAGATCGGGCAACTGGCCGGGTCCTCCGTGAAGATGGCCGAACAGGCCGGCAAGCTGCTGGACGAAATGGTGCCCAGCATCAAGAAGACCTCCGACCTCGTGCAGGAGATCGCCGCCGCCAGCCAGGAACAGAGTGCCGGCGTGGGCCAGATCAACGGCGCCATGGGTCAGTTGAACAAGGCCACGCAGCAGAACGCCTCCGCCTCCGAGGAACTGGCCGCCACGGCCGAAGAGATGGGTGGTCAGGCGTTACAGCTACAGGATCTGATGGAGTTCTTCAAGGTCGGGACACAGCGCGAACACGCGAGGTAACCGATACCCGCCACCTACCACCCACCATGTGCGGTCGTTACGTTCTCCACGGGCCACAGTCCCGACTCACGGAGTATTTCGACCTCCGGGCCTGCGCCGACTGGACGGCGCGCTACAACATCGCGCCGCAAAGCGATGTGCTGGTGATACGCCAGCGCCCGGAAATCGGCCGGGTTGGCCAGATGGTGCGCTGGGGCCTGATTCCGCACTGGGCGATGGACGCGTCGATCGGCCTAAGGCTGAACAACGCGCGCGCGGAGACGGTGGCCGAGAAGCCCTCTTTCCGCAGTGCCTTCGCGCGCCACCGCTGTTTGATTCCGGCCAACGGCTTCTACGAATGGCAAGCGGTGGCTACCGACGGCAAGCCACGCAAGCAGCCGTGGTACATCCATCCGGCGCGCGATGGCGAGTTCTTCGCGATGGCCGGCCTGCTTGCCGCCTGGACCTCACCCGAAGGCGAAAACATCGTCAGCACCTGCGTGATCACCACGGCGGCGAACGAACTGATGGCGCCGATCCATGACCGCATGCCGGTGCTACTGGCGGCTGATCGGTTCGATGCCTGGCTGGATCCCGCCTGGCACGACGTCGATTCCCTGCGACCCTGGCTGGAGCCGGCGCCAGCAGAGGGGATGAGCGCCCGGCTCGTGAGCACGCGCGTAGGCAATGCGCGCAATGAAGGCGAGGACCTGATCGCGCCGTTGTGAAGCGGCCGACCCCGGCGAAAGCGGCGCTACGGCCCGGCGCGGCAGGAACTCCGTTAAGCTATCCGCCGCCATGCACTCCCTTCCCGCGATGCGCGTGCTCTCGGTGATACCACCGATGACGCAGCTCAATACACCCTATCCCTCGACGGCCTACCTGACCGGCTTCCTGCGCTCGCGCGGGGTTGCCGCGGTGCAGGAGGATCTGGCGCTGGCGCTCGTGCTGCGCCTGTTTTCGGTCGTCGGGCTGCGCGAGGTAGGCCAGTGCATCGAGGCGCTTCCCGCGAAGCGGCGCTCGCCGCGAGTACAGGCCTTCGACAGGCAGTTCGCGCGTTACCTGGCGACGGTGGGGCCGGCCGTGGCCTTCCTCCAGGGGCGCGATCCGTCGATCGGGCATCGCATCGCCGGGCGCAACTTCCTGCCCGAGGGCTCGCGCTTCGCAGCACTCGACGCCTATGTCGATCCGCATGACGAAGCGGGCGGCGACCCGCTGGCCTGGGCCTTCGGCGCGCTCGGCGTGACCGATCGCGCGCGGCACTTCGCCACCCTGTATCTGGATGACATCGCCGACGTGCTGCGCGAGGCGGTCGATGCGCGTTTCGAATTCGTCCGCTATGCCGAATCGCTGGCGCGCAGCCAGGCCAGCTTCGACCCGCTGGCGCAGGCGCTGGCGGCTCCGGAGACCCTGGTCGACCGCACGCTGCGCGAACTGACCGAGGATGCGCTGGCGCGGCATGCGCCGCGGGTCGTGCTGCTCTCCGCGCCGTTCCCCGGCAACGTCTATGGCGCCTTCCGCATCGCGCAGGCGATCAAGGCACGCGACCCGACCATCGTCACGGTGCTCGGCGGCGGCTTCGCCAACACCGAGCTGAGGGAGTTGTCCGAGCCGCGCGTGTTCGACCATTTCGACTACGTGACGATCGACGACGGCGAGCGTCCGCTGCTGGCCCTGCTCGAACACCTGCGCGGCGAGCGTCCGCGCGAGCGCCTGGTGCGGACCTTCCTGCGTGTCGATGGCGTGGTGCGCTACGTCGACGCCGGCCATCCCGACGATGGCGACATCCCGTTCGCCGAGGCCGGCACGCCGACCTGGGACGGCCTGCCGCTGGACCGCTACCTGTCGCTGCTGGACATGCTCAATCCCATGCATCGCCTCTGGTCCGATGCGCGCTGGAACAAACTCACCGTGGCCCACGGCTGCTACTGGAAGAAGTGCAGCTTCTGCGATGTCTCGCTCGATTACATCTCGCGCTACGAAGCCCTTGCCGCATCGACCCTGGTCGATCGCATCGAGTCTATCGTCGCCGAGACCGGGCAGACGGGCTTCCATTTCGTCGACGAGGCGGCGCCGCCCAAGGCGCTCAAGGCGCTGGCCGACGAACTGCGGCGGCGCAATCGGGCGATCTCGTGGTGGACCAACATCCGCTTCGAGAAGTCCTTCACGCCGGATCTGTGCGCCGATCTGGCCAATGCGGGTTGCATCGCCGTGTCGGGCGGGCTGGAGGTCGCGTCCGACCGCCTGTTGAAGCTGATGCAGAAGGGCGTTTCGGTCGAGCAGGTGGCACGTGTCACCCACGGGTTTGCCGAGGCCGGCGTGCTGGTCCATGCCTACCTGATGTACGGCTTTCCGACGCAGACGGTGCAGGACACGGTGGACGCGCTGGAATACGTGCGCCAGTTGTTCGCTGCCGGCTGCATCCAGTCCGGCTTCTTCCATCGCTTCGCCTGCAGCGTACATGCGCCGGTGGGCCTGCATCCGCAGCGCTACGGCGTGACGCTGAAGCCGCTGCCGCCGGGCGGCTTCGCGAAGAACGACGTCGGCTTCATCGACCCCACCGGCGTCGACCACGATGTGCTGGGCCAGGCGCTGAACAAGGCGCTCTACAACTACATGCACGGGCTGGGCCTGGACCAGGACGTACGCGGCTGGTTCACCGGCCGCGTACCGAAGACCACGGTGTCGCGCCACTTCGTCGAGCGGGCGTTGCGCGGATGACGAGGCCGAGCCGGAACCCCTGGCATATCCCGGATGCCGACTTGCATCCCTCGCTGCTGGTGCGCATGGTGCTGTTGGCGCTGGGCAGCATCGCGCTGGTGCTCGGGATCATCGGCATCGTCGTGCCCGGGCTGCCGACCACGCCCTTCATCCTGGTTGCGGCCGCCTGCTATGCGCGCGCTTCTGAACGCTTCTACCACTGGCTGTTGCGCAACCCGACTTTCGGTCCGCTGATCGCCGAATGGCGCCGTCATCGAAGCATTCCCCACCGCATCAAGTGGCTCGCCATCACGCTGATGAGCCTGACCATCTGCGTCTCGATCTGGAGCTTTTCCGGCAAGCCGTGGCTGCAGGCGCTGCTGGCCGTGATCGGCGTGTCGACGGCGATCTGGTTATGGCGCATTCCCTCGCGCGACCGGCCGCGCCGGCAGGGGTAAAATTTGCGCCAATACAATAAGTCAAGGGAGTCCGCATCATGGCCAAATACACCACCGAATCCATCCGCGCCGTTGCCCTCGTGGGCCACGGCGGCGCCGGCAAGACCTCGCTTGCCGAGGCCCTGCTGTTCAAGGCCGGCGCCATCCCGGCCAAGGGGATCGTGGAAAAGGGCAGCACCGTCTGCGATTTCGACGCGCAGGAAAAGTCTGCCGGGCATTCGCTGAATTCCGCGCTGGTGAATTTCGCCGCCGAGGGCGTGCATGTGCACCTGATCGATACGCCGGGCTACCCGGATTTTGCCGGGCAGGCGATCGCCGCGCTGGCCGGCGTCGAAACCGCCATCGTGGTCGTCAATGCCCAGACCGGCATCGAACTGTCGACCGAACGCATGATGCGTGCCGCCGCAGCCCGCGGCCTGGCGCGCATGATCGTGATCAACAAGATCGATGCCGACAATGTCGACCTGCCGGCGCTGGTCAATGACATCCGCGAGCGTTTCGGCAAGCAGTGCCTGCTGCTCGACCTGCCGGCGCACGGCAGCAAGGACGTGGTCGAGGTGCTGGAACATGACGCCGGCGACGCGGATTTCGATTCGGTCGCCCACGCCCATCGCGAGCTGATCGACCAGTTGGTCGAGGAAGACGAATCGCTGCTGGCCCGCTACCTGGAGGAAGGCAAGGACCCGAGCGCCGCCGACCTGCATGCGCCCTTCGAGAAGGCGCTGCGCTCCGGCCACCTGATTCCCATCCTGTTCACCTCGGCACGCAGCGGCGCCGGCATCGGCGAACTGCTGCACGTGCTCGCTTCCCTCGCGCCCAACCCGACCGAGGGCAATCCGCCGCCCTTCTACAAGGGTGAGCCAGGGGATTCCACCGAACCATTCGCCGCCGCGCCCGACGCGACGAAGCACGTGTTGGCGCATGTGTTCAAGGTTAACGTCGATCCCTACATGGGCAAGGTCGGCGTGTTCCGCGTGCATCAGGGCACGGTGAAGAAGGACGCCCAGCTTTTCGTCGGCGACGGCAAGAAGCCGTTCAAGGTGGCGCACCTTTACCAGTTGCAGGGCAAGGACTACATCGAAGTCGACGAACTGCTGCCGGGCGACATCGGCGCCGTGGCCAAGGTCGAGGAAATCGATTTCGACGCCGTGCTGCACGATACCCACGACGAGGACCACATCCACCTCAAGCCCCTGGAATTCCCCAGGCCGATGCAGGGCCTCGCCGTCGAAACCCGGCGCAAGGGCGACGAACAGCGCCTGTTCGACATCCTGCACAAGCTGGAACTGGAAGACCCCTGTTTCGCCGTCGAGCGCCATCCCACAACCCACGAGACCGTGATCCGCGGCCTCGGCGAAATGCATTTGCGCTACAAGCTGGAAAAAATGGCGACACAGTTCAAGCTGGAGCTCGATACCAGGCCGCCGCTGATCCCCTACCGCGAAACCATCACCGGCAACGCCGAGGGACATTGCCGGCACAAGAAGCAGTCTGGCGGCGCCGGCCAGTTCGGCGAGGTGTACCTGAAGATCGAGCCGCTGGAACGCGGCACCGGTTTCGAGTTCGTCGACCACGTCAAGGGCGGCGCGATTCCCGGGGTCTTCATGAGCTCGGTCGAAAAGGGCGTGCGCCAGGCACTGGCCGACGGCGTCATCGCCGGGTTCCCGGCGCAGGACATCCGCGTCATCGTCTATGACGGCAAGACCCATGCGGTGGACGGCAAGGACGTCGCCTTCGTCACCGCCGGCCGCAAGGCCACCATCGAGGCCATCCGCGCCGCCAATCCGATCGTGCTGGAGCCCATCGTCACCATCGAGATCGTCGCCCCCGAGGCGGCGATCGGCGACCTCACCGGCGACCTCTCCAGCCGGCGCGGCCACATCACCGGCACCAACCCGCGTCCGGGCAACACGGCGGCGATCACCGGCGAGGTGCCGCTGGCGGAGATCACCGACTATGCCTCGCGCCTGAAATCGCTGACCGGCGGCCAGGGCGCCTACAGCATCGAATTCGCCCGCCATGCCCAGGTCCCGCCGCAGATCCAGCAGAAGCTCGCGGCGGCCTTCCGGCCGAAGGAGGAGGAAGAGTAGTCCCGCGCAGGGTTGGCGCCAGCGCGACGGCGCCTTGCATCGATTTTCCGCGCGATCGCACCTGCGCAACGGGTCAGGCGACCGGGGTGATCCGGACCACCCGGACTACGGTCATGCCGACGGGGTCGGAGCGCGTGCCCGCATGATCATTGCGCCGGGGTGCGATTCCGGTGTCGCGTCATCATTGCGCGGGCTTGGCGGGGCCGCCCGCCGCGATTCCCGGACGGCCATGCATCATCATTTGCATCATGTCCATGCGTTTTTCCATCGAGTCCATGCGCCTGGCGATCATGTCCGCGTAACCCGCCGTTCCTTGATTGCCCATCATGCCGGGACCGCCCGTCATTCCCGGACCGCCCATCATGCCGGGACCGCCCATCATGCCGCCGCCCATGGGACAGCCGGCATTGTTGTCGGTCATCATCGTCTGCATGTCCTGCATCTGCGCGTTCATGAGCGCAATGCGTGCCTGGGGATCGGCGGTGGTCCGCATCGCGGCCATGCGGGCCTGCATGGCCTGCATCCTGTCCTGCGCCTGGCGTTGCGCACTGTCATCGGTCGTCTTGTCGGCGGCGGACAGGGCCAGCGGAGCCGCCAGACTGGCGGCAACGAGAAGGACCAGGGTTTTGTGCGAAAAAGATTTCATGATGGCTTCCTTTGTCAAATGGAGGATGACTTGGCGTTCGCTCAGTGGCGTGCGTAGGTGCTGGTGCGGCCATCCTTGCCGACCAGCAGGATTTCATAGGGGATCTTGCGTGCGTCATCCATGCCGGGCGCGCTCGCCGGCATTCCCGGCGAGACGAGGCCCCTGGCGCGCGGCTTTTCGGCCAGCAGGCGCTTCACATCGGCGGCCGGCACGTGGCCTTCGACCAGGTAGCCATTGACCTCGGCGGTATGGCAGGACCCGAGGGTTTCAGGTACGCCGAGGCGGGTCTTGTGGGCGGCAACATTTTCGGTCTCGATGGTGACCACCGGGAAACCGCTGGACTTCATGTGCTCGACCCATTTTCCGCAGCAACCGCAGCTCGGGCTCTTGTACACCGTCACCGTCGGCAAGGGCGCCGCCGCCCAGGCCATGGGGGCCAGCAGCGAAAGGAAAACGGCGACGCGGGCTAATGATTTCATTTGCGGCTCCTTGATGTAGACAAGGCCAGTATCCGCCTCCGATTCCGACAACATGCTGACGCCGGGATGACATTTCTGTCATCCGCGGCACCGTCAATGCTTGTGGTCCATATGCCCGTCCTTGGCCGCTGCCGCGGGAGCCATCGGCGCCAGCGGAGTGAAACGCGCCTGTTCGGCCGGTTTGCCGGCCATGGTGACCGAGACCACGGCCTTCATGTCGGGGGTCGATGCGTATTTGCCGACGCCCTTGAGTCGGTTGTCGCCGTCCGGGACCAGCGTGACGCTGGCTTTCAGCTTGCCGGAAAGGATGGTTGCCGTTCCGCCGGCGCCGACTGTCGAGATTTTCGCTCCGGCATGGTCTGTGACAAACACGACGACCGGATTCTCCTTGACGTCCTTGCTATCCCCGGCAACGACGAGTTCGAAGTGATAGACACCGGCCATGCGCAACTGGCCGCCGTTGGGCGCCTTTTGCGTGTCGAGCACTTCGTCGCTGTGGGCCAGCACGGCCGGGGCGGTCATGGCGGTGATGAGCGTTGCAGCGGTCAGGATCAGGGCGTTCAGGGCTTTCATCGGGTGTCTCCTTGGGTAAGCGGGATTAGAAACTTTCCTTCGACTGGTCGGCCAGCAGGCGATCGAGTGCGGGTTTTCCCCACAGCCAGAACATCAGCGGCGTCAGCAGGGAATCGAGCAGCGTCGAACTGATCAGGCCGCCGAAGATCACCACCGCCACCGGGTGCAGCACTTCCTTGCCCGGGGCATCGGCCGATAGCAACAGCGGCATCAGGGCGAAGGCGGCGACCAGCGCGGTCATCAGGACCGGGGTCAGGCGTTCCAGCGAGCCGCGCACGATCATGGGCTGGCCGAACGTTTCGCCTTCGAAGGCGCACAGGTTGATGTAGTGGCTGATCTTGAGGATGCCGTTGCGCGTGGCAATGCCGGTCAGCGTAATGAAGCCGACCAGCGCCGCGACCGACAGCGGCTGCCCGGAGATCCACAGTGCGATCACGCTGCCGATCAATGCCAGCGGGATGTTGCCCATGATGATCAGGGTCAGGGCCGTCGAACGGTAGCGACTGTAGAGCACCATGAAGATCATGGCCAGCGACACGGCGGCGAGCA
The DNA here is from genome assembly GCA_016716965.1 of Sulfuritalea sp. Taxonomy (GTDB): domain Bacteria; phylum Pseudomonadota; class Gammaproteobacteria; order Burkholderiales; family Rhodocyclaceae; genus Sulfuritalea. Next base: position 279,564 of record JADJUP010000056.1, read on the forward strand.
GCGCGATCAGCCGCGCCGCCTGTTCCTGCGCCTGGAACTGGCCTTCGAGGGCGGTGAAATAGCCATCCGGCAAAGGCCTGGCGGCGAGTTCGGCACGGATCTCCGCGATCACCTGCGACATGTCGCGGCCATTGGTGTTGGCGGAGAGCACGATGCGGCGGCGCGAGTTCTCGCGGCTGACCTGGTTCGGGCCGTCGCTTTCCTCCACGCTGGCGATGCGTGACAAGGGAACATGGCCGCCCGGCGTTTCGATCAGCAGGTCGGCCAGCGCCTGCGGGCTGCGCGCGCTTTCCGGCAGCCGCACCAGGAGGTCGAAGCGCCGGTTGCCCTCGATGACCTGGGTGATCTGTTCGCCCTCGATCATCTGCTCCAGGCTGCGCAGCAGGTTGCCGGGGGCGACGCCGTAGCGCGCCGCCTGTTCGTAGTCGAGGCGGATCTTGACCTGCGGGATCAGCACCTGCTTCTCGATCTGCAAATCGGTGACGCCGGCGATCTTCGCCAGCCGCTCGCGCATGTCCGCGGCCAGGCCGCGCAGGGTGTCGAGGTCGTCGCCGTAGATTTTCAGCGCGATCTGCGCGCGCACCCCGGACAGCAGGTGGTCGAGGCGGTGCGAGATCGGCTGGCCGACGTTGGAGGCCGCCGGCAAGCTGGCCAGGCGTAGCCGGATGTCGGCGATGATCTGTTCGCGGCTGCGGTCCGAGGCCTTGAGGTCCACGTCCATCTCGGTGTAATGCACGCCCTCGGCATGTTCGTCAAGTTCGGCGCGGCCGGTACGGCGGCCGAGCTTGGTCACCTCGGGCACCTCGGCAACGAGTTGTTCGGCCAGCGTGCCGATGCGGTTGGATTCGGCCAGCGAGGTGCCGGGATTTAGCAGCACATTTACGGTCAGCGTGCCTTCGTTGAACGGCGGCAGGAAGGAGCGCGGAAAGAAGGGCACGCTCGCCGCGACGATCACCACCAGCGCCAGCGCGCCGGCCAGCAGGCCGCGCGCATGGCCGAAGGACCACCGCAGCAGCTTCGCGTCCTGGCGCTTGAGCCAGGTCACCAGCGGGCTGTCCCCGGCGTGCAGCTGCTTCATGCGCGGCAGCAGGTAGTAGGCCATCACCGGCGTCAGCGTCACCGAGACGACCATGCTGGCGAGAATGGACACGATGTAGGCCACACCCAAGGGAGTGAACAACCGGCCCTCGATGCCCGGCAGCACGAACAGCGGCACGAACACCAGCACGATGATCACCGTGGCATAGACGATGGCCGAGCGCACTTCCAGGGTCGCCGCGGCTATCACCTCGGCTACCGGGCGCGGCGTCGCCGCCGTGCGGTTCAGCTTGAGCCGGCGCAGCACGTTCTCGACGCCGACCACGGCATCATCCACCAGTTCGCCGATGGCGATCGCCAGGCCGCCCAGCGTCATGGTGTTGATTGACAGGCCGAAGTAATGGAAGACCAGCGCGGTGGCCAACAGCGACACCGGAATTGCCATCAGCGAAATGATCGTGGTGCGTACGTTGAGCAGGAACAGGAACAGGATCACGGCGACCAGCATCGCGCCGTCGCGCAGGGCCTCTTCGACATTGCCCACCGAATGCTCGATGAAGTCGGCCTGCTTGAACAGGAAGGACGGCGCGGCAATGCCCTGCGGCAGGCTCCTGCCGAGTTCGGCGATCGCCTTTTCCACTTCGCGGGTCAGGGTCACGCTGTCGGCGGCCGGCTGCTTCTGCACCGACAGGATCACCGCCGGCTTGCCCATGTAGCTGCCGTCGCCGCGCTTGATGGCCGGCGCCAGTTTCACGTCGGCGAGCTGCCTGAGCAGGATAGTCTGGCCGTTCTTGACCGCCACCACCAGGTTCTGCAGATCCTCGATGCGGGAACTGCGGCCGATCTGTCGGATCAGCCATTCGCGGCCCTGGGCTTCGAGGAAGCCGCCGCTGGTATTGGCGCCGAAGTCGCGCAGCGCGGCTTCGAGTTTCTCCCGCTCGATGCCCAGCGCCTGCAACTGCGCGGGCTTCAGTTCGACGCGATACTGCCGGACTTCGCCGCCGATGGGTATCACCTGGGCGACGCCGGGAATGGTCAGCAGGCGCGGCCGCATGACCCAGTCGGCATACTCGCGGACGGCCATCGGACTGACCCTGGCCGGATCCGCCGGGATGGCGATGAGCAGGATCTCGCCCATGATCGACGAAATGGGCCCCAACTGCGGCACGATGCCCGGCGGCAGTTGTTCGCGCACCAGGTTCAGGCGCTCGGCGACCTGTTGCCGGTTGCGATAGATGTCGGAGCCCCACTCGAATTCGACATAGATGATCGACAGGCCGATGCCCGACACCGAGCGCACGCGCGTCACGCCGGGCATGCCGTTCATGCTCGATTCGACCGGAAACGTCACCAGTTGCTCGACCTCCTCCGGCGCCATGCCGCCGGCCTCGGTCATCAGCGTCACCGTCGGCTTGTTGAGGTCGGGAAAAACGTCGACCGGCATCTGGCGCAGCGTGATCGCACCGTAGATGATCAGCAGCAGCGACACGCCGAGGACGATCAGGCGCTGCCTGAGCGCGGTGTGGATGATGAAGTCGAACATGGCTTAACGGACTTGGGACAGCAGGCCCGCGCCCTCGATGACCACGCGATCGCCCTCGTGGAGGCCCTCGGTAATGGCCATGTTGGCCGCATCGAGGGCCTGGACTCGCACCTTGCGCGCAACGAAGCGCTCGGCGTCCGTATGCACCCATACCGCCGTCTCGCCAGCGCCGACTCTTGTCAGCGCCGCGCGCGGCACCGCCGCGCCCTTGAGCTCGTGCGCCGTGCGCACCATCACCTTGACCGGCTGGCCGACGGCCACCATCGAGCTGGCCGAAATGATGCGGAACAGGAGCGGCAGCGCCTGTTCCCGCAACTGGCGGCCGCCGCCGACGTAGTTGAGTTGCAGCGCGGTTTGCCCCGCCAGCGCGCTGGCCGAAATCAGGCTCGCGCCGATGCCCGGATCGTAGGCCAGCGCCTCGACGGCAAGGTGCTCGGGATCGACGATCTCGAACAGGACTTCCCTGGCGTCGACGATCTGGCCGGCCACCAGGTGGTGCGAGGCGCTGATCACCCCCGCCCCCGGCGCCAGCAATGGTTCGGCGCCATCGATGCTGGCGCTGACGTAGGCGCGGCGCTTTTGCAGCGCCCCCTGCTCGATACGCGCCGCCTCGATTTCCTTTTGCGGCACGGCGCCTTCGAGTTGCTCGAAGCGCTTCACGCGTCCGTCGGCAATCGCCAGTTGGGCTTCCAGTTCGGCCAGCTGCGCCTTCTGGTTGCCGCGTTCGATGGCGCCGACCGCCGGGCGCAGCCAGGCCAGCACTTCACCCTTGGCCACCTTGCGGCCCGGCGTCGGCATGCCCTTGGGGCCGGGCATCACGCTACCGGCAAACGGAGCCTGGACGCGGCCGCCGGTGTTCGGGTCGGCAATGATCTTGCCATTGAGTTCGATCGTCGCGGCGAGATCGCCGATGCGTGCCGGCTGGGTGCGAATGCCAAGCTGGCGCTGCACCGGCTTGGGCACGAACAGGCTGCCATCTGCCAGGCGCTGCAGCGCGGCCGGTGCGCCGGCGGTGCCGCGCGCCGGGGTCGTCGATGCGGCTTTCCCGGCGTCCTGGCTGTGATCCTCGTCGCCATGGGCCAGCGCGCCGTTCACCATAAATGCCAGCGTTGCCGTGAAGAGCAGGCCGCGCAAGTTCGTTCCCGTCATCTCAGAATCCCCCTGCCTTGCGGCGTCGAATCACCAGCAGGGCGCCTGCCGCCAACAGCAGCAGTGCGGCGACAATCCAGGTCGCGCGCCGGCGCCAGTCATGCGCAACCGCGTCCGTCACTACCGGCTGCGAAGTGTCCAGGGTTGCGCTGAGCAGGTCGGCGGTATCGCCGGCTTCGATGCTGATGGTCAGTGCATGTTTGGCCGGCGGCAGGGTCGACGCAAGATCCATCACGTAGGTGCCGGGCGCGGCCTCGCCGGCAAGGCCTTTCAGTCCCGCGCCCTCGATTTCCACTTTGGCTTTCGCGACAGGTTCGTTGCTGGCAAAGCGATCGACATAGACCACCAGATGCTTGCCTTCGAGGATGGCCACCAACTCGAAATCCTCGGTGGCGGCTACCGCCCGCGGCGCGCTGGCGGTGACCGGGACCGGAGCCGGTGCCGATCCCGCGTGCGTATGCCCGTCGCTGGCGTCGCCGCCGGCCCATGCGGGAACGGCGATGGCGGCCGCCAGGAAAAGTGCTCGTGCTTGCATCATGGCAATGCTCCCAGCGCCTGGTTCAGGCGCGATATCGCCGCGGCGCGGGCCACGCGCTGGCGGTCGTAGAAGGAATCGGCGTCGAACGCCGTGGCGCGGATGCGCAGCAGGGTCGACAGGTCGGATTCGCCCAGCATGAAAGCCTTCTCTGCCAGACGCAGATTGTCGGCGGCCAGCGCACGGCGCTCCTCGGCCATGGCGAGCTGTCGCCCGGCCGCCGCCAGCGTGCGTTGGGCACGCTCCATCTCGAGTTCGACGCGGGTTCGCGCCAGCAGCATTTCGGCGTCGGCCTGGCTGGCTTCGGCAGTCGCCGCAGCGGCGTCGCGGCGGTTCAGTGCGTCCGACGAAAATGGAATCCTGAGACGTACGCCGACGCTGCTGCTGAATGGCTCGGCGAATTCACCGCGCTCGCGTACCACGCGCAATGCCAGTTCCGGTGCCGCGCGCCGGGACTCGGCGGCAACCGTGGTGCGTGCCCGGGCACTGCGCGAAGCAGCGGCTGCAGCCACCAGCAGCGGATGCGACGCGACGGCTTCCGCGCCGCGCTCCGCTATCTGCGCCGGCGCTTCCTGGTCGGTTTCGACCGGTGCACCGGCGCCGGTCAGCGTGCGCAGGAACTGTTCCGCCTGCTGCCGGTTTGCATCGGCCTCGATCAGCTCTGCCTCGGCGGCGAGTACTTCCGACTGCGCCAGGTTGCGGTCGATGCGGGACAGGTCGCCGGTCTCGTAGCGACGCCGTACCGCGGTCTCCAGCGCACGCGCGGTTTCCAGGCGGCGTGCCGCCAGCGTCCTGGTATTGCGCGCCGCCGCCAGTGCCCACCATGCCTCACGCAGCTCACCGGCCAGTGCCCAGCGCAAGGCGATGCGCCTCGCCGCCACTTCATCGACCTGGCTCGCCGCCGCGTCCTCGCGGGCCGCCTTCTGTCCGGGCAGCCACAAGGGCGTCGCCAGCTCGACTTCGTATTCCTGTTGCCCCCGATCGCGGTTCCAGCGGTCGTTGCGGCTGGCGATGGCAATCGCGCCCGGTTCCGGCGTCAGCCCGCCGGCAATGTCCCGCGTTGCCTGTGCCTCGGCGTCGCGGGCGTCCAGCGCGGCAGCCTGGGGGTGCTGCCGCCAGGCCTGTTCCAGCGCAGATGCCAGCGCGCTCGCCGGCCTGCCGGCATCCGCCGCCAGTGCCGCCTGGACGAGCGCCAGCACCGCGGCACAAACCAGTGCCCTGCCACTTTGCCCGCGAATTCCCTTTGCCATGCCCAGGCTACCCATCCATTGAGTGTCACGCATTCTGGAAAGCTGACCCCCACGGGAAGCTGACGCGCGGATTACATTTCTGTAATCTCGGCCGGGTGCCGATGCTGCAGGCGCAGAATCGCGGCATCGCAACGGGCGGGAACGGGCAATGAAGCTTCTGGTGGTGGAAGACGAGCCGAAAACCGGCGACTACCTCAGGCAGGGGTTGGTCGAGGCCGGCTTCGTCGTCGACCTGGCGCGCGACGGTATCGATGGCCTGCACCTGGGCGAAACCGGCGACTACGACCTGGCGATCCTCGACGTGATGCTGCCGAAGCTGGATGGCTGGCAAGTGCTGGCCGGCCTGCGGCGCGCCGGGCGCGGGATGCCGGTGCTGTTTCTCACCGCCCGCGACCAGGTCGAGGACCGCGTCAAGGGACTGGAACTCGGCGCCGACGATTACCTGGTCAAGCCCTTCGCCTTCGCCGAACTGCTGGCCCGCGTGCGCACCCTGCTGCGGCGCGGCAGCCGCAACCAGGAGCCGCAACAATTGCGCGCGGCGGACCTCGATCTGGATCTGATGCGGCGGCGCGCTTCGCGCGGCGGACGCCACATCGACCTCACCGCCAAGGAATTCGCGCTGCTGGAACTCCTGCTGCGCCGCCAGGGTGAAGTCCTGCCGCGGTCCCTGATCGCCTCGCAGGTGTGGGACATGAATTTCGACAGCGACACCAACGTCATCGAGGTGGCGATGCGCCGGCTGCGCGCCAAGATCGACGACGGCTTCGAGCCCAAGCTGATCCGCACCGTGCGCGGCATGGGCTATGTGCTCGAGGTGGATGCGACATGAGGCGCGGCACGTCGATCACCGCGCGCCTGACGCTGCTGTTCGCCGCCGTGTCGACCGCCGTTTTGCTGGCTCTGGGGATGCTGATCGGCAATGCCGTCGAGCGACATTTCGTCGAGCAGGACATGGAAGTGCTGAACGGCAAGACGCAGTTGGCCGCGAACTTGCTGGCGCAGGTTCGCCTGCCGGGTGATTCGGGCGTCCTGCTGCGACAGCTCGACGATTCCCTGGTCGGCCATCACGGACTTGCCGTGGCGATCCTCGATGGCGCCGGGACGCGGGTGTTCGCGACGCCGAATGCGGCGTTTCCGGACGCCTTGCTGAAGCCGGCGGGCGACGGCACCGAACCCCGGTCCTGGAGGCAGGACGGACAACCCTGGCGCGGCATTGCCACCCGGTTGCCGACCGGCAGCAGCGAGCAGCCGACCATGCTGGTCGCCGTCGCGGTCGACATTTCCCATCATGAGCATTTCATGGCGTCGTTTCGCCAGACGCTCTGGCTGTTTGTCGTCATGGCCGCGGTGCTGGTCGGCTTCCTCGGCTGGGTTGCGGTCCGCCGCGGGCTCGCACCGCTGCAGGTCATGCGCGCTGGCGCGGCGCGGGTGACTGCCAGCCGCCTCGATACCCGCCTGAGCCTGGACGCGGTGCCGGCCGAGCTTGCCGAACTGGCCGAGACCCTGAACGAGATGCTGGCCCGGCTGGAAGATTCCTTCCGGCGGCTGAAGGATTTTTCGTCGGACCTGGCCCACGAACTGCGCACGCCGATCAGCAACCTGATGACGCAGACCCAGGTGGCGCTGACGCGGGCACGCAGTGCGGACGAGTATCGCGAAGTGCTGGCCTCGAACGCGGAGGAATACGAACGCCTGGCGCGCATGATCGGCGACATGCTGTTCCTTGCCCAGGCCGACCACGGGCTGGTGGTGCCGAACCGCGAGCCGGTCGATCTGGCGCTGCAGGTGCGCGAGCTGTTCGATTTTTTCGATGCGCTGGCCGAGGAAAAGAGCCTGCAGCTCACGTTGGCGGGCAGCGGCCAGGTTTCCGGCGACAAGCTGATGCTGCGTCGGGCACTGGCGAACCTGTTGTCCAATGCGATCCGCCACGCACCGCGGGGCGGCAGCATCCGTGTCGGCATCGAGGCTTGCAGCGAAGGAACCCGGCTGACCGTGGAGAATTCCGGTGACCCGATTCCGCCGGATCAACTGTCGAGGATCTTCGATCGCTTCTATCGCGGCGATCCGTCGCGCCACGACGGTGGGGAAGGCGCAGGGCTGGGCCTGGCCATCACGCGTTCGATAATTCGCGCCCACGGCGGGGAGATTCTCGCCAGGTCGGATACGGCGGGTGTGTGTTTCGAGTTGCGCATGGCGTGAGTTCGCATCGTCCATTGCCGGCGCAGCCCCATCCGGCATGAAATAATACTTGTATATGCAATAGATGCAGGTACAATGATCGCATGAGTCCCGCGATCGCCGCTCCCAAAGGCTGCACCAACTTCAAGACGCGCCAGTTGTCTCGGCTGCTGTCGCGCCACTACGACGCCGAACTGGCCACGGTCGGCCTCAAGACCACGCAGTATTCGCTGCTGACCCACGTGTTGCGCCTGGGGCCGCTGGCACCGGGCGAGTTGGCGCGGCACATGGGACTCGATGCCTCGACGCTGACGCGCAATCTGCAGCCCTTGCTGGCGGCGGGATGGCTGGTACAGGAGGCCGGCGCCGATGCGCGCAGCCGCTCGATCAGCCTCACCGCCGCCGGACGCGACAAGCAGGCCGAGGCCCAGCGGCGCTGGAAGGCGGCGCAGCAGCAGGTGAATGCCCTGCTCGGGGCCGAGCGCGTCGCCGCCTTGCACCTGTTGCTTGACGATTGCACCGCCGCCTTGCAGGCCGAAAGCGTCGAGCCCGCCTGAATCCATCCGGAGGAAAAGCCATGAACCCGACCGTTACGCGTCAAGGCGCGAACTACACCACCGCCGACCTCGGCGCCGCCGACGCCTGGAAGGGCTATACCGCCGAAGTGGCCGCGTTGCCCGGCGTCACGATTCCCGGCAAGTTCTTCCTGCATCCGCTGCTGGGCCTGACCGGCATGGAGGTATCGGTGAACTGCCTGCCGGCGGGCATGAAAGTGCCCTTCTACCATACGCATCGCGAGCACGAAGAGCTCTACGTTTTCCTGCGCGGTCGCGGCCAGTTCCAGGTCGATGGCGAGGTCATCGAAATCCGCGAAGGCACGATGCTGCGCGTGTCGCCGGCCGGCGAGCGCACCTGGCGCAACAATTCGCAGGAAGACCTCTACTACCTGGTGATCCAGGCGCCGCAGGGCGGACTCAAGTCGCCCGGCACCGAGGATGGCGTGACGGTGCAACGCAAGGTCGCCTGGCCGGCCTAATCAGAACGAAACCGGGCTGAACCGAGATGACGGCGATGGCCGCGGCGGCCAGCCGCACCCGTGACCTGCTGCAGGCGCCGCTGCTGCCGACGCTGTTCCGGCTGGCGACGCCGAACGTGATCGGCCTGTTCGCCACCACCATCGTCATCGGCTATGACGGCTACATCCTGGGCCGGCTGGGTGCGGATGCCCTGGCCGGGGTGGCGCTGGTGTTCCCGCTGTCGATGCTGATGTTGCAGATCTCGGCGGGCGGCATCGGCGGGGCGGTCACGGCCGGCGTGGCGCGGGCGCTGGGCGGCGGGCGCGCGGAGGATGCCGACCGGATCGCGCAGCACGCGCTGCTGATCGCCACGGTGCTGGCCGCGATCTTCATGCTGGTCATGCTCGGTTTCGGCGGCGGCATCTATCGCGCCATGGGCGGCCGCGACGCCGCGCTGGATGCTGCGCTGAGCTACTCCACCGTGCTCTTCGGCGGGTCGCTCCTGATCTGCCTGGCCAACATACTCGCTGCCATCGTGCGCGGCGCCGGCAACATGGTGCTGCCCTCGGCGATGCTGGCGGGAACGGCCATTCTTCATCTGTTCCTCTGCCCGCTGCTGGTGTTCGGCTGGGGGCCGGTCGCCGGGCTGGGACTGGCCGGCGCGGCGCTCAGCACGCTAGGCACCAACCTGGTCGCGGCGGCGGTGCTGCTTGCCTATCTGTCGAACGGCAGGGCGGCGGTGCAGTTGCTGCGCGTGCGCTGGGAGTTGCGCCGGGAATTCCTGCGCGCGATCCTGCGCGTCGGCGCGCCGGCCTCGCTCAGCCCTATCCTCAGCAATGGTTCGATCGCCGCCGCCACGGCGCTGATCGGCAGCTACGGCACGGCGGCGCTGGCCGGCTACGGCGTTGCCGCGCGCCTCGAATACATCATGATCCCGATCGCCTTCGGCTTCGGCACGGCGCTGACCACGCTGGTCGCCACCAACATGGGCGCCGGCCAGCACGAGCGGGCCTTGCGCGCCACCTGGACCGGCGGCGCGGTGGTGGCCATCCTCACCGGCATCATCGGCATCGTTGCGGCGATCGCGCCCGGCCTGTGGATGGACCTGTTCAGCAGCGATCCGGAGGTGCTCGCCATCGGCTCCAGCTACCTGCGGGTGGTCGGCGGCTGCTACAGCCTGTTCGGCCTCGGCCTCGCCCTGTTCTTCGCTTCGCAGGGCGCGGGCCGCATGTTCTGGCCACTGGCCGGCAGCGTCGCCCGCCTGGTCGTGGTGACGCTCGGCGGCTGGCTGGCGGTGCACGTGTGGCAGGTGCCGGCCAGCGGGTTCTTCGTCGTGATCGCCGCCGGATTCGTGATCTACGCCGTGATGATCGCTGGCGCCATACGCCTCGGTACCTGGGTGCGCGCCTGAATCCGTCGCGGCGCGACAACTGTCACTGCCGTGCCGCCGCTGACCGAAGGAAGTTCCAGTGGGACGCCGACTATTGACGGTGTTAGCGAGAGGATTGCGTGCTTTCGGTAGTCGATCACAACGGACGCTCGCGGCTCAGCACATGACCGACAGCAATGAAGCGGGAACGGTCGATTACCTTCGCCTCCAAAAATCGCCGCCTTGAGCAAAACGAAAAGTTCCACAACCCCGCTATTCGCACTTCCATTGACATCGGGTCGACGGGATAGAGATCCTCCATATGCCGTCACGCCTGCGCCTACTTTTCAAGATTCCGCTGCTATCCTTCAATTTGTTCACAACCCTCGTCGAGGACATCATGCACGACAAGTCGTCATCCCTTGCAACGCTGGCCATCTCCCTCCTGCTTGCCGGCTGCGCCGCCGGCCCCAGTGACGCGGAGATCAAGGCCGCCATGGAGAAAAGTCTGTCGGAAAGCCTTTCGCCGTTACGACTACTCGACAAGGCGATGAGCGCCAAGCTGACGGCAGTGAAGCAGATCGGCTGCAGCAAGGACAAGGAAGGAGCTGCTTTTGTCTGTGACATTCAGATGACCGTGGAGACGACCAATCCGCTGAACGGCAAGGTGGAAAGCAAGGACAGTACGGACAAGCTGCGCCTCGTCAAGACCGACAAGGGCTGGACTGTCTCGAAATAGGCGCTCCATCGGTTTCGGGATCCGGGTCTGCGTTAGCTCGTTGCTCTGCCTGCTGCTGGCTGGCCTTGGCTTGATCGGAGTGATGACACGGCGCAGACAGCAAAACCCAACGCCTGATTCACGGTAACGCTGAAACAGGGACGGGGGCTGCGGCTCCCGTTTTGCATTCTTGGATGACTGCTTCCAAGAAAAACCGAATGGCTGTTGAAAGTCTGTAGCACTTATTCCCCTTTCTGGAACCGACGAACAAGTTCGAATGTCGGCAACGGGGCATGCTGAACTTCGGCTATGAAACGATAGCGGTCACCCACAGAACAATCAAACGCTTCCTGCGTAGGATATCCGCCCAGATACTTGAACTTGTTGCTGGTCACCGGCCTCTGCTATGCCTATGCAATGGTGTCCGCGACACATGTCCGTAGCCCATCGGCGCTTGGGCGTCCTCGGCGCTTGCCGTTCGCATTGTCGCCGCAGTGATTCCCGTGGGTAGTGTCGCACTAATGAGTTTCGGTATACGGGCGCTTCCGGGGGGACTTCTGGGTCCGGTACGCTTTTTCGGGGTGATCCATGCGGGAGCGTGGCGTGATCGTTTCGCTAGATTTGGCTGCCTGCCGACAAACACCGGCACTTGTTGATAAAGCGGCGCGAGGGAGTGGGGCATCGCCCAACCCAGGCTCCCGCGCGGGTGGTTTGCCAAGCGCCAAAAGCTAGCACTGAGACAATGTGGATGACATCCGCGGGGTGCCCCGGAGGACAAACAGGCTCTTTGACAATATCGAAGATGCCAGAATGTGGTCCTTCGGTTAGTACGTCTGCTACCAGTCTGTTGCAGAAGTGCGACTATGAGTTGGCGATCGGGCGTTCCGGCCGATTTCCAAACAACCCCATCCAATCGCTACCCGCAGTTTCCCGAGCAGCAAGCCGCCTTATCGCCGGCAAGCGGCACGTGACGATGCCTGCCCGGGACTGGGATATAGTTGCCGCTCCCAACGTTTGCGAGCCGGAATCATGTTTATTGCGCTGGTAGCCATCGCCCTGCTGATTGCCTCGGTCGGCGCCATCTATTTCATTCTGAAAAGCATGGGGCAGGATGGCGTGGAAATCGCCGCCCCCGGCAGTTGCAAGAGCGGAACCTGCGGCGTGCGCAAGGTCGCTGGCGCCGAAGGGGGATGCCATCAGGAAGAGGCCCGGTTTGGTGAAGCCGGCGAGGTCGACGAGTTGGCTACCCTGGATCGCGAGGATGCGCTGGCGCAACCGCCGGGCGGCCGCCCGGTCTGAGCCCGGCTTGCGTCCGCTGACGATTCCACGCTGGCGGCATTGGCCAGGTAGGCGCCGTGTCGCCAGCGACCGAAGGAAGTCCCTGTGGGGAGCCGACTTTCCGTTGCGGACGGCAATCCATGAAAACTGAACGACGTCCTGGAGCATTGCGATGAACATGATCATCGGCATCGCCGTGGTGGCATTTTTCGCGGCGCTGCTTTTTTACCAGTGGCGTATGACACGCAATGCCCAGCGGCAAGTCGGCCAGGCAGTTGCGCCCATGGACCCGGTGGTGGATGCCAGGCTTCTTGAGCGCGGAAAGGTGCTGCTGTACTTTTTCAGCCCAAGTTGCGGCCCGTGTCGCCTCATGACGCCGCGCATCGATGCGGCGGCCCGGCAGCACGACAATGTATTCAAGTTCGATGTCAGCCAGTCCACCGCGCTGGCGCGGCAGCTCGGGGTGATGGCCACCCCGACCACGGTGCTGGTCACGGCCGGGAAGATCGAAACCGTGAAGCTCGGCAGCCTTTCGGACGACGCGCTGGCGTCGATGCTGCGCTAAGTCCTGGCCACCACGCTCACCTAGCAGCAGCCGCAGCTTTCGTCGCTGCCAGCACTGCTCGCGCTGCCGGCAGTGTTCGTCCCCGCATCGGCGACCACATTCGCGCCGAATGGCAGCGCCTTGCCGCAACCTTCGAACAGGCCGTAGTGGCGCGAGAAGTCGCCGATGAAATCGAAGTGCGGCGCCAGCCGGCTTTCACCGAGCATGCGGAAGGTGTTGCCGCAAACCGGAAAGACGCGGCCGGCTTCAATGCGATGGTGCTTGTCGAGGACGAAGGCCTGTGGATGCTGCGCGATGCTGCCGCGGTAGACCACCGCCTGGCCGTAGTCCTCGCAGTCGGATTCGAGCCCGTCGAGCTTGAACAGGCGGTAGGTGGCGGAATGGAAGTTCACGCCGGCGGTGCGCGGCGCCAGTTCCGGATCGGTGACCGCCAGCGGCCGGTCTTCCACCAGGCGCGGGTCGGCAAAGCCGGCCCGCCGCGCCAGGCCGAGGAAATCGTTCCAGTACAGCGCGCCGCCCAGGCACTCGCCATACAGCACCGGGTCGTTCTTCACCGCCTCCGGCACGCGGCGGTCGGCATACACGTCGGAGAAGTAGAACTCGCCGCCGGGCTTGAGCAGGCGGTGCACGCCGCGCAGCACGGCCTCCTTGTCGGGCGAGAGGTTCACCACGCAGTTCGAGACGATGACATCGAAGCTGCCCGGCGCGAGATCCAGTTCGTCGAGGCGTTCGATGTAGCCGTGCAGGAAGCGCACATTGGCATAGCCGAAGCGCTCGCTGTGCCAGCCCTGGTGGCGGGTGGCGACGGCGAGCTGCTCGTCGGTCATGTCCACGCCCACTACCTCGCCCTGCGCGCCGGCCAGCTGGGCCAGCGCATACACGTCGCGCCCGGAACCGCTGCCGAGGTCGAGCACGCGGCAGCCTGCCAGCAGCGGCGGCGCCACCAGGCCGCAGCCGTAGTAGCGCTCCAGCACCTCGGGGTGGATGCGCGCCAGCAGCGGCTTGAGCCAGCCCGGCACGCTGGAGGCGTCGCAGCAGGCGCTGGTCTTGAGGTCGGCGGTGCCGGCAAGCTGCTTGCCGTAGTAGTCCTTGACGAGTTCGTGCATGGTTTCTCCTGGTCGATTCGATTGCCTTGAGCGCGGGCCGCGCGTTCAGCCTTGCTGCCGGGGCGCCGTCCCGGCGCGGAATATCTCGGTGGCGGGATGGAAGGCATACCAGGCGAACCAGTAGCCGACCACCGTCGCCAGTTGCGTTCCGTCGGCGCCGTGGGCGGTTGCGCGCCGGGCCTTGTGGTCGTAGCGGATGGTCACGACAGTATCGCCGATGCGGTCGGTGATTTCGCCCGCGGTCTTGACCAGCTCTGCGAAGGGATAGGCCTTGGTCCGGCCGTCGATGCGGATGCCCAGCACGCGTTCCTTGGGATGGAAGCCGGCGGCGCGAAACTGTACCGGGAACAGCAGTTCCTCGGTTCTTTCATAGCCGTCGTAGGGGTTGCGCCGGTAGGGACGTACGGTGCCGGTGTTGGTCGATAGCACCTGCGTCGCTGGTTGCGCCTTGCGCCAGTCGGCCCAGGACGTGTGGGTCAGCGGCAGCATGGTCAGGCGCTTGCCCTTGAGAGGGCCGCTGATGGCCTGGCCGAGCAGTTGCGACCACAGGGAATTGGTCTGGCGGTCGTAGAGCAGCACGTCGCTGTTGTAGAGCAGGCCGGAAACACCAAAGCTCAGCTCGCGGCCGTCGACGCGTGCATCGAAGGCGACGCCGGTGCCGCACAGCGGACAGAAGGTGATCGTTACCGGATCCTTGCCGATGCGGTCGTTCACCACTTCGTGCCAGTTGAGGATGGGCACCGGGTAGGCGCGCGCCGTTTTGCCCCTGACCAGCCCCAGCACCTGGTCGTCGTTGCGGAGGAAGGCGGCGAAGCCGGCCATGACGAAATCCGGCTTGTCGATGGAGGGAATCCCGTCCTTCTCCGGTCCGGCGAAATTGATCTGCAGCCATGGGATCAGCGAGTCCTTCAGGTCGAAGCCGTTCATCTCCTGCGCCGCTGGGGCTGCGGAGTAGGCGGCGACGACCAGCACCAGGCCACCGAGCATGCGCCGCAGCCAGCGCGCAAGGCGTGCGATGGGGAAACCGGCGGACAGCGGCGAGATCAAGGTGGACATGCCACTTGGTCGCGCCTGGCGCGAATTGCTTACAGGCGCGACCATGGTTTTTCGGGAGACAGCCCGCATTGGCGGGCCGGGTTCGACATGTGGCTCGCCTGGCGCAGTGCCTCGCGTCAGCGGCCGTCGCCGGCGACGATGGCCTCGATCGCCTTGCCGACGTCTGTGGTCGTCGCCCTGCCGCCCATGTCGGGCGTGCGCGGGCCTTCCGCGGTTACCGCTTCGATGGCGCGCATGATCGTCGCGGCGGCTTCCGCGTGGCCGAGGTGTTCCAGCATCATCGCCCCGCACCAGATCTGGCCGATCGGGTTGGCGATCCCCTTGCCGTAGATGTCCGGCGCCGAACCATGCACCGGCTCGAACAGGGACGGAAACAAACGCTCCGGATTCAGGTTGGCCGAGGGTGCGATGCCGATGGTGCCGGTACAGGCCGGGCCGAGGTCGGACAGGATGTCGCCGAACAGGTTGGACGCCACCACCACGTCGAACCAGTCCGGGTTGCGCACGAAATGCGCGGTCAGGATGTCGATGTGGTATTTGTCGGCGCGGATCGACGGATAGCTCGCCGCCATTGCGGCAAAGCGTTCGTCCCACCATGGCATCGAGATCGAGATGCCATTGGACTTGGTGGCCGAGGTGACGTGCTGCTTCGGCCGCGTCAGCGCCAGTTCGAAAGCGAACTTCATGATGCGGTCCGTGCCGCGCCGGGTGAAGATGCTTTCCTGGATCACGGTTTCCTGCGGCGTGCCTTCGAACATCTTGCCGCCGACGCTGGAATACTCGCCCTCGGTGTTTTCGCGCACCACGTAGAAGTCGATCTCGCCGACCTTGCGGTTGGCCAGCGGGCAGGGCACGCCGGGCATCAGGCGTACCGGGCGCAGGTTCACGTACTGGTCGAATTCGCGGCGAAACTTGAGCAGCGAGCCCCACAGCGAGATGTGGTCCGGCACCTTTCCGGCCAGCCGGCGGCGCCGAAGAAGATGGCGTCGTGGCTGCCGATCTGCCGCTTCCAGTCGTCGGGCATCATCTGCCCGTGCTTGATGTAGTAGTCGCAGCTCCAGTCGAACTCGTCGAAATGCAGGGCGATGTCGAAGCGGGCGGCGGCCGCCTGCAGCACGCGCAGGCCTTCCGGCACCACCTCGCGGCCGATGCCGTCGCCGGGGATCACGGCGATGCGATGGGATTTGCCGGCTCTCGTCATTGCCATTGCGTCCAGGCGTTCAGGACTGACCGGAGGCGGCAGTGGGGTTGACCCCGGCCCGCAGGAAGTGGTCGACGAATTCGCGGTCGAAGCGATCTACGTGATCGTTCAGCCATTGCTGGATGAAGGCGGCCAATTCGTCGGCGACCTCGAAGTCCTGGGCGCGTTTGCGAATTTCTCCAGTTGCCGGGACAGGTCCAGGTGTTCGGCGACGTGGGTCTCGACTGCCGGGAAGGAAAGCATGCGCATCAGGCTTTCCTCGACCGCGAAATGGATCCGGGTCTCGATCGCCAGTTCGTCGAGGATGGCATTGGTTGCATAGCCGTAGTGTTTCCCGACGGCGTCGCGCAGCCGTTCGAGCAGGGCGTGCAGGCGCTTGTGCTGGGCGTCGAGTTCGGCGATGCCGATCTCGAAATTTGCTGGCAGGGTATTGGCGGGGGACGTATTCACGGGGCCGGTGGCGTAGCGGGAATCTGAATCCTAACACCCTGCTTCGACGACAACCCGGTCAACTCCCGGCAAAGCGCCGCCGGTATTCACGCGGTCCGCTGCCGGTCCAGGCGGCGAAGGCGCGATAGAAGGCGGCGGCGTCGGCAAAGCCGAGATCGGTACCGATGCGGTTGAGCGGCCGCGACGTCTTCGTCAACCATTCAATGGCCAGTTCGCGGCGCAGGCCATCCTTGATGGCGCGAAAGCTGGTGCCTTCGTCCTCCAGTCGCCGGTGCAAGGTGCGCGGCGAAAGGAACAGGCGCTTGGCCAGCGCCGGCAGCGCGAGGTGCTCGGGCAGGGCGGCGCGCAGGTGTTCGCGCACGCGCAGGGCCAGCGCGCGATCGCGGCGGTAGAGCGTGGTGATGCTGGCCGGCGCGTCGGCGAGGAAGAGTGTCAGTGCGGCCTCGTCGCGGCGCACCGGCAAGGCCAGCCATTCGACCGGAAAGCGCGCTTCCAGGCGCGGTGCGTCGAAGGTGTGGCGCGGGGCGAAGACCAGTTCGTAATCCGCCACGTGCAGCGGCGGCGGGTAGGGGAAGCTGACCTCGTCCAGCGGCAGCGGATGCGCCACCAGCCAGGCGGCCAGGCCGTGGATCAGGCGCAGCAACCACTCGAAGGCGAATACCCGCCCGGCGCGTCCGACCGGCAGCGGCTGCTCTTCGGCGATGACCAGCACCGCCGCGCGGCCGCCGCTTTCGAGGTCGACCGAAACGTCGTCGAGCAGCACCCGCAGGCTGCGGGCAATGCGTTCCAGCGCGGCCTCGAGAGTCGGCGCTGAGAGCACGGCGCGACACAGCAGTTCGAAGCTGCCGCGGCGCAGTGGGCGCGAGAAGAGGGCGAAGCCTTCGTCGTCGAGCTGTTCGTTGATCAGGCGATAGAGCGCCGCATAACGTGCCACCGGGACGCGGGCATTGCGCTGGTGGATCAGATCGCTGGCAATTCCTGCATGTTCGAGCAGATCCCCTGGCTCAGCCCGTTGCGGCCGATTCCGGCAAGAATGCCGGTAACAAAGCCGATCGCGACCGTCGGTGCGCTGCCGGTGGTCCTGCGGGGCGGGGGCTTGGGGTGGCCGATGATGGCAAATTATGCATAGTTATCGTCGTTTTGTGTCATGGCATCGCCGCCGGGCTTTGCCTATCATGCGAGGTCTGCCGCCCATACCCGGAGCCATGCCATGACCGACCTCAGCATCGCCGCCAAGCTGGTGCCCTACAAGCCCAAGCACAAGGTTCGCTTCGTCACCGCCACTTCGCTGTTCGACGGTCACGACGCCTCGATCAACATCATGCGGCGCATCCTGCAGGCGACCGGCGCCGAGGTGATCCACCTCGGCCACAACCGCTCGGTGGACGAGATCGTCAACGCGGCGCTGCAGGAAGACGCCCAGGGCATCGCCGTGTCCTCCTACCAGGGCGGCCATGTCGAGTTCTTCTGGGCATGATCGACCTGCTCAGCAACGCGGCGGCGAGAACATCAAGGTCTTCGGCGGCGGCGGAGGCGTCATCGTGCCGGCCGAGATGAAGGAGCTGCACGACTACGGCGTGGCCCACCTGTATTCGGTCGAGGACGGCCAGAAGATGGGCCTGCAGGGCATGATCAACGACATGGTGGCGCGTTGCGACCACGATCTCAGCAAACGTGCGCCGCAGGAGCTGAAGGCGCTGGAAGTCTGCGGATCGCGCCGAGCGCCCTGAGGAACTGGCGCAGATCATCACCGCGCTGGAGAACGGCGCCTGGCCGGAGAAGGCGAAGAAGGCGCTGATCGAGAAGGCCGCCGTGTCGTCAGCGCCGACTCTTGGAATTACCGGCACCGGCGGCGCCGGCAAGTCCTCGCTGACCGACGAACTGATCCGCCGTTTCCGCCTCGACCAGAACGACAGCCAGAAGATCGCGGTGATCTCCATCGACCCCTCGCGCAAGCGCACTGGTGGCGCGCTGCTGGGCGACCGCATCCGCATGAATGCGATCCAGCATCCCAATATCTATATGCGTTCCCTCGCCACCCGCGATACCGGCAGCGAGATTTCCAAGGCATTGCCCGACGTCATCGCCGCCTGCAAGGTGGCCGGCTTCGACCTGATCGTGGTCGAGACCTCCGGCATCGGCCAGGGCGACGCCGCCATCGTGCCGCTGGTCGACGTTTCGTGGCGTCACCGCGCTCTACCAGGCGCTGACACCGAGGCTCGCCGAGCGCGGCCTCAAGTTTGCCGCGAGCCGCCTGCCGGTGGTCGCGGTCAAGGCCTCCTCGGCCGGCCGCGCCATCGTGCCGGCGGACCGCGTGCTACCTGGCCGAGATTGCCGAGGCGCTGCGCGGCTATCACAAGCATGTCGTCGAGCAGGCAACCATCGCCCGCGAACGCCAGTCGCTGCAAACCGCCAAGGCCATCTTCGAGGGCTGCAAGAAGAATGCGAGAATGACTTCCATGAGCTGATCATCTGGAAGGACGGCCAGCTC